>NZ_JBWQOK010000002.1:0-774280 GCF_056591635.1 Maritimimonas sp. 2304DJ26-3 | reverse complement strand
GTTTAGCGTGAATTAGTTACGATTAATTAGTCTTTGCATTATTGGTGGTAACTCACGATAAGCAGGTAAATTTACTGTTACATCTCTATCATATTCGAAAGAGGCAGTACCGTCTTTTCCAGAATCTATAAATATAAGCCTGTTGTATTGATCAAAAATCATAGATTTACCTCGTTCTGAGCCTGAGCCAGCAGTTAGCTTTACACAACTTTGCGTAACACCATCTGGGCAAGTTTGTGGTGTTTCAATTATATTGTCACTAGCATATTTTGTTTTAATATAATCGGGTGAGTATAAAAAAGCCCAATGTATAAAAATAGGAAACCCACCTATTTGAGATTGTAATCTATCAAATGATTGCCTAATCTTTCTTCTTAATGCTTCAGTATCTATATCAGAAAGATTTTCAAGAAAATTTTCAAGCTCATCGAAATAATTACTTGAATTGGTATTACTAAAACTTTGAAGATTCATCATATTTAGTATGTCTATGTATCTGTTAATTAGACCAGCATCTTGTACTCGATCTATTGCATCTAAACCAAGATTTGTAATTCCTTCCATTTTAAACCTGGTATAAACAGTTGAGCCTTGCATTTTAACAGGGGTATACCAGTAACCATCTTTATCTACATATTGCATAATATCTACAGCTTCTTGGGTATTACTTTCATTTAAATTTATCTCAGGTAATGTTATTCCAATCATTGATGTTTTTTTGGAATCTTTTGCACGCATTGATAAAGCTTTATTATCCCAGTCGAACTCAGCATAAAGAGACCCTTTTGATTCACCTTCATTATAATAGATACCATTACCATAAATACTAAGCCCCCCATTTACCTCTTCAAAAGTCGCATTCATAGTAAGCCTTATATCGCCTTGTCGCAGCATTATTTGTCGGATGACTTCATCTAATTCGGGCAAACTTTCAACAAAATTATTTAGAGAATTTTGTATACCATCCCATATATCACTAAGTTCGGATGATGTCTGTGTTTGTGCTTTTGTAGTAGTGTTTATCAATAATACAATAGCTATAAGTATATATTTCGTTTTCATTAGATTTTATTTTTATTCTAAATATTCATTATTGTTAAATGTTAATGTTTCGGGCTGTAGCTCTATGCAGCGCATTTGGTAATTTTTGGAAGAAGATTCAACCGATGTAAAAGAGACTTCCATAATCATGGTGTTTTTACTAAAAGGCGAATTAGCTTCATCGGTGCGCCTTGAAAACATAGTTCCAAATAAGGTTGCAGGTGCTTCATTAGTAACCCAAAGCTTCGTTGTACCAATTTGAGAAGATATTTCATAGCCCTTGCAGTTGTAGCCTAGTATTGCTTTTTCGCCAATAGATTTTACTTTTTTATCAGGACCATCTTTATATGCACCAATAAGTTTAGCTTTGGTAAGAATATTCATTTTTTTGTGAGCTCTTCTTTTTTTACTGTTTATTTTGGTGTAATAAACTTCTACATTACGTTGGCTATCGTAAATAATATGTTCGGTTAAGTTTTTATTAGTTTGCTTTTTGGCATAATATGTTTTACCAGGTTGTAGGTAATATTGGGTTTTTTTGCTACCGTTGTTATTTTTTACTTCCATAACTGCTCCATATGAAAATTTATAATCACTAGGAAGCTTTATGTTATTATCTGGCGGCGCAGGCTGAAGCTCGCCCATCATCTCCATAGATGAATTTGATCTCTTGCTTTTATTTGTTTCATTCGTATTAAATACATTGCCAAAAAGACCACCTTTTTTCCTTTTCTTTTTAACAGAACTTTTTTCTGAAGAATTTTGAGATACACTATCTTTTTTTGCAACCTTAGATATTTTCTCCTTAAGTTTTTTAAGAAATTGTGCTTCTGCATTAGTATAGCCTAAACATGTGAGGCTAAATGCGAGAATTATTAACTTTAGTTTCATAATTGAATTTTAAATTGGCTCTATTGCCTTTTTAAGTAATTACATTGTTAGATTTAGAATCTAACTTTGTAAAATTATGCTATGTAAGCCAAGCTAAATGCTACATATGTAACAATGCATATAAATTATGTAACATCTTTAAAAAAGAGGTTAGGTAAGTAGTTTTGAATATGTAAAATTATACTTGATTAATTACGTTATATTTTATATTTCTCTTTTCTTTGTGCGACGTATGAGAATTGTTGTTTTGTTTCTATTTTTATTCACTTGTTTGAGTTCTTTTACTCAAGTCGGGGGAGAACGTATATTCAATTTTTTAAACGTTACAACTTCAGCAAGACAAGCATCTTTAGGTGGTGAAGCATTAACTTTAACAAAAGATGTTAATCAGCCTTTATGGAATCCGTCTATTATTACGAATGAAATTGACAATCAAGTCGGACTGAGCTATGTAGACTTTTTAGCAGATGTTAGTTACGGCTCATTATCTTTTGCACACTTATTTACCAGACGTATAGGTACATTTCATGCAGGTATTACCTTTGTCGATTATGGTAAGTTTATAGCTGCAGATGAACAAGGAAATGAAACAGGTACTTTTAAAGCAAGAGACTTGGCTTTTCAAATTGGTTACGCGTATCAATTGCCATGGGATGGTTTTTCGGTAGGAGCAAATATTAAAGTAATTAGCTCTCAGATAGAAAATTTTAGCTCAAGTGGTTTGGCTGCAGACTTCGCTATATCATATTACAATGAGTTTAAACCTTATATGTTTACAGCTGTTATTAGAAATATAGGTTATCAGATATCTGTTTTTGATGAGACAAGAGAAGAATTGCCTTTAGAAGTTGCAGTTGGAGCATCGTATAAACTAGAGCATATCCCTTTAAGATGGCACTTAACCTTAAGTAATTTACAACAATGGAAGTTGGGCGTACCAAACCCTTCAGATAGCCAAACTAATATTGGAGGCGAAACAACAAACGATGATATTACTTTTTTAGGAAATGCAATTCGTCATGTTAATGTTGGTGCAGAATTTTTTCCTGATAAAGGATTTAACCTTAGACTAGGTTATAATTTTAGGCGTGGTAGAGAATTGCGTTTGACAGAAAGTAGAACTTTTGCAGGCTTTACAGCTGGCTTTGGTTTAAAAATGGGTAGATTTAAACTGAATTATGCATTTAGTAAATTTCACCCTGTTTCTAATACGAATACATTTTCATTAAATATAGATCTCGCTAGAGAAGGATTTAAACGACATTAAATTGAAAGAAGAAAACAAAATAATTATTGCTATCGATGGCTTTTCATCTACAGGAAAAAGTACTATCGCCAAACACCTGGCTAAAGAGCTAAACTATTTATACGTAGATACTGGTGCTATGTATAGAGCGGTAACTTATTACGCAATGCAACATGATTATGTAACTTCTAATTATTTTGATGCTAAAAGGCTAATAGCCGATCTAAAAAAAATAAAATTAGAGTTTAAGTATAGCGGAGATTCTAAATTTTCTGAAATGTACCTTAACGGGAAGAATGTAGAGCGTGAAATAAGAACAATAGAGGTTTCTAAGTTTGTAAGTTTAGTTTCAGAAATTTCAGAAGTTCGTAAAAAACTTGTTGAACAGCAGCAAAAGATGGGAGAGAAGAAAGGTCTGGTGATGGATGGTAGAGATATTGGTACAGTGGTTTTTCCAAAAGCAGAACTGAAGTTGTTTATGACGGCTTCACCAGAAAAAAGAGCCAATAGACGTTATAAAGAATTATTAGATAAAGGCCATAAAGTTGATTATGATGAAGTGCTAGAAAACGTACAACAACGTGATCGAATAGATTCCACAAGAGAAGACTCTCCATTAAGAAAAGCTAAGGACGCCGTTGAATTTGATAATAGTGATATGGGTTTACGCGAGCAGTTTGAGCGTGTGTATAGTCTAGCTTTGATAAGAATTAAAGAGAAAAACAACTAATAAAATTGAACCTATTTTTTAAGTTTTAAAAAGTTTACCTTTGGCGAAAGTGTTTTGTTGATTTTAGCTTTTTGCAAATTGAATTAATGGGATTATATTTCCACTATCAGCTTTTCTTAAAGCATTAATGTATTCTTTTCTTACATAATCAGATTTTACCATATTTGATTGATGCCAAGAAAATATTTCCTCTTTAAATATTGACTCCATAATAATGTCGGCAATCATTCTAGAGTGCCTTCCATTTCCATTTGGAAAACAATGAATTGATACTATTCGATGCTTAAACCTTATAGTAGTTTCTTCAGATGAATAAGTTTTGTTTTTAATCCAATATTTAGTGTCGTCGAGTAAATTTTTTAATTCAATTCCAATTTGTATCCAGGGAATTCCAATATTTTTTTCAGTTTTTCTAAATTCTCCTGCCCATTTCCAGACATCGCCGTACATTCTCTTATGTAAGTTTTTCACAAACTTTTCTGTCAAAATTTTTTCAGGTTTGAATTTTGTATGAATAGTCCATTCGACTGCTTTTTCAATATTCAATTGCTCAAATTCGTCGAGTTCGCCTTGAGTAGTAATTGACTTTATTTTTAGACCTTCCTTTTCATCTTCGTCTAAAGGTGTTTGTCCATCTTTATAGTCGAGTTCTAATCCCATAATGACTTTCTCGTTTCTCGTTTTATTTCAGTAGCAAGTTCTTTTATGGTTTTAGCTATTTTTTCGTCGCCAATACCTTGGTCCTCCAATTTCATATTTTGGTTGGTCCTTAAAACTATTTTTTTGGCCAGCTTTTCAGCTTTTTGCTGTATTAAATTGTTAATCGTTCCATCTTTTGGTATCAACGCATAAACTAATTTTAAGTCCATTACGTTGGCTACATCTTTTAAAGAATTCAGTGTTATGGTACCGTTAGCCTCACTTTCCTCAATTCTTTTAACACCTTGCCTTGTTATGCTTAATTTGGTCCCAAGTTGGGCCATAGTCATATTCAATGTGGTCCTTACTGTATTTATCCAGCCACGTTCTGGGACTAGGACCTTATCAGTTTTAGAAAATGGTTGAAGTTTTTGGTCCAATTGTTCTATTAGAAGTTTTCGCTTATTTCTCATTTGTTGTAACTTTTTAAGTTTACATGGTTAAATTAATGTAAACAATAGCATTTACAAATATAATAAAATGTCAACATAAAAGTTTACAAAAAATAATAAAAGTAACTCATTACGTTTACTTTTAGTAAATCATTTAAATTAAAGACTACTATAAGGATATAAATTCATTTTAATGATTCATATCTGACAACAAACGAAGTTACCTGAAAAAAAATGTAAGAACAAGCTAAATTATACTACGGTATATTCAAATATTTATGAGTTTGCAATGAGATTTTCCATTCAGGGTGTTCCATCACATAATCTACTAATAAAGGCGTCATTTTTTCTTGTTTGCTCCATTCTGGTTGTAAAAACAGCACACAATCTTTATTGACTTTTGCCGCTTGCTCTTCAGCGAATTGAAAATCATTTTTATTATGAATTATCATTTTCAACTCGTGAGCTTCTTCATAAATTTTTTCAAGAGGTAGTTTATTCTTTTTTGGCGAAAGACAAATCCAATCCCATTTTCCAGATAACCGATAGGCACCAGAAGTTTCTATATGTGTTTTTATATTTTTCTGTTGCAAATTTTTAGTTAGATAAGACATATCCCACATTAGTGGTTCGCCACCGGTAATGACAACAGTATCAGAATATTTTTTAGCATTAACTGTGATTTCATCAGCATGCGTTGGTGGGTGCAAATTGGCATTCCAACTTTCTTTTACATCACACCAATGACATCCAACATCGCAACCACCAATTCTAATAAAATAGGCAGCTGTACCCGTATGATATCCTTCACCTTGAATGGTATAAAACTCTTCCATTAACGGAAGCATTTCTCCTTTATCAACTAAATCTTTTGTTTTTTTATCCATTATTTTACCGCCGCGATCACATCGATCTCAATCTTTGCATCTATTACTAAATCGGCGACAAAGGTAGTTCTTGCAGGTTTATTTTTAGGGAAATATTGACGAAAAACTTCATTAAAATCTGAAAAATCATTTTTATCTGTTAAGATTACTGTACACTTAGCTACATGCTCTAGATCAGAGCCATTTGCTCCTAATACTGCCTTTATATTTTCTAAAGCTTGAGTTGCCTCAGCCTTGATTCCGCCGTGAGCGATCCTTAACGAATCATTATTAAAACCAACTTGACCTGTTAAGAATAAAATATCACCAATACGCACTGCGTCTGAATAAGGAGCACTCTTTCTTCGTTCGATTTTTGATTCTAAAAATTCAATTTTAGACTTTGTTACTTCAACGATTTCTTGTGCTTCTGTTTCTTTATTCTCTTTTACAGGACTATTACATCCGAAAAACATGAATAATAAAGCTACAATTGGTAAAAAGGATAGTTTTTTCATAATTATGTAGTTAGTTGTAACGAAGATACAAAATAAGCGTATTTTAAATAGTGTGTTAATTTTTGATTTGGAATTATAAGTCTTATTTTTATGACTTCAATCAAACCGATTATTCTAAATGAGTAAAAAAGAGGAATTCTTTAATTATATAAATGAAGGTTATAAGACCAAGGGAGATTTTATCACTTTAGGAGCTGCCATGTTAGGCGAAGAAACCGTAACAAATGCATTTGTTAAGGTGCCTTTAAAAACATTGAACCGTCATGGATTAATTGCTGGAGCTACAGGTACAGGTAAAACTAAAACTTTGCAGGTTTTGTCTGAGAACTTATCAGATAAAGGAATTCCAGTATTATTGATGGATGTTAAAGGAGATTTGAGTGGATTGGCTCAACCCAGCCCAGGGCATCCAAAAATTGATGAACGTCATGAAAAAATAGGATTACCCTTTGAAGCAAAACCTTTTCCAGTTGAAATCTTAACAATTTCTGAACAAGACGGTACTCGTTTACGAGCTACAGTATCAGAATTTGGTCCAGTATTACTTTCAAGGATTCTAGATCTTACAGAAACACAAAGTGGTATTGTTGCTATTCTTTTTAAGTATTGCGATGACAAGAAACTACCATTGCTAGATTTAAAAGATTTTAAAAAGGTACTTCAGTTTGCTACAGATGAAGGTAAAGAAGAGTTGCAAAGTGAATATGGTCGTATTTCCACAGCTTCAACTGGAGCAATACTCCGTAAAATTGTAGAAATTGAACAGCAGGGAGGTGACCTTTTCTTTGGAGAACGTTCTTTTGAAGTGAATGATTTAACCAGAATTGATGAAAATGGAAGAGGAGTAATTTCGGTATTACGTTTAACAGATATACAAGATAAGCCTAAGTTGTTTTCAACATTTATGTTGCAGCTTTTAGCTGAAATTTATAGTACTTTCCCAGAGCAAGGTGATTCTGGCAGACCAGAATTAGTACTATTTATTGATGAGGCGCATTTAGTTTTTGAAGAAGCTTCCAAAGCGTTATTAAATCAGATTGAAAGCATTGTAAAGTTAATTCGCTCTAAGGGAGTAGGTGTGTATTTTGTAACACAAAACCCTAAAGATGTGCCAGAAGATGTGTTGGCACAATTAGGTCTTAAGATACAACATGCTTTACGTGCTTTTACAGCAAAAGATAGAAAAGCAATAAAATTAACGGCAGAGAATTATCCTGATTCAGAATATTACGATACCAAAGAAGTATTAACCAGTTTAGGTATCGGTGAAGCTTTGGTTTCTGCATTAAACGAAAAGGGAATTCCAACACCATTGGCAAGAACTATGTTGCGCGCACCAATGAGTAGAATGGATGTTTTAACTTCTGATGAATTAAAGGAACAAATTACAAGTTCTAAAATTGCAAAAAAGTATAATGAAGAAGTAGACCGTGAAAGTGCCTACGAAATGCTTAATGGTAAAATAGACCGTATCAACAAAGAGGAAGAAAAAGAACGTAAGGCTAAAGAAGCTGCAAAAACTAAAAGAAGAACTTCAACAAGAAAAAGTACTCGAATGAACCCAATTTTAAAAGTGGTAACGAGTGCAACTTTTATTAGAGGAGTTTTAGGAGTATTAAAGAAGGTAATGCGATAAAGATGAGAAAAATATTAGGTTTTGTGTTGGTAGCTATGCTATTTACACAGTGTAAAAAAGAAGATAATTATACAATTGCTAAAGGTCAGTTAGGTAAACTAACATCTATAACGCAAGTGCAAGAACTTAAAGAAATTTTTGCAAAAGATTCTTTGGTGTCTAATTTAGGTGAAGGTGATTTTGCCAATGCGGCATATGATGAATATCGAGTTTTCGAAAAAGGAGGAAAACAATTGCTAACCCTAATACCAAAAGAGCAGCACGACTCAACTTCTACTATAGAAAGCATACAGATATTTGATAAAAGATATAAAACAGTAAAAGGATTAAACCTTGGATCTACTTTTAAGGATATTATTGATAATTATACTGTAAATAAAGTAGAGTCTACTTTTTCGTCGGCGGTATTGTTTATTGACCAAATAGATGTAACAATTGCAATAGATAAAAAAGATATAGGTATAAATGATTTTGGTGTTCAAAAGGTACGTTTAGATCAAATACCAGATTTGGCTAAAATAAAATACTTCACCCTTTGGTTCGACTAAAAAATGGAAGAACAACTTGAAAATTTACCAAAAGAATCCAAAGAAAAACATACAGAAACCAAAAAATATTTTGCCAAACTTAAAAAGAAGAATCCAAAACGATTGGATTTATTAATGCAAGAATTGCATAACGAAGAATTTGAAAGAACAGACTGCTTAACCTGTGCAAATTGCTGTAAAACTACAAGTCCGATTTTTACTGATAAAGATGTAAGTAGAATCTCTAAGCATCTTCGTATGAAAGAAAGTAAATTTATTGGTCAATATTTACAAAGAGATGAAGATGATTTTATGGTATTAAAAACAGCTCCTTGTACTTTTTTAGACGAAACCGATAATACCTGCTTTATTTATGATGTTCGCCCAAAAGCATGTTCAGAATATCCGCATACTAATAGAAAGAAATTTATTCAACTTACAAATTTGACCTTAAAAAACACAGAAGTTTGTCCTGCTGTATTTAATATAGTTGAGGAACTCAAAAAAAAATTACCATTGTAACTAAGCAACCAATACTTTAAACTTTCATCTTAATTCAAAATAACTATCAGATGAAGAAAATTTTATCTCTTTTATTTGTACTTGCAATTTTAATTTCATGTGATTCTGATGACGATGGAGGTGAGTTTACAGAGTTATTGAAAAATCTTCAATTATGGGAGTCCTCTCAAGTAGATACATATGTATGGACAGAGAATATAAGTTGTTTTTGTGGTGGTGTATTAGAGCGGAAGTTATTAGTAATCGGAAATGTCAAGAATAGTGTTGAGTTTGATGAATCTCGTTTGCCCCCAACTCAAACTGCAGAAGATATTTTAAATGACACTAATAGTGTAGAAGAGGCATTTGATCTTATTAAAACTATAATGGATCAGAACCCAGCTTCTTTAGTAGTTGAGTATGATAGTGAATATGGATTTCCGACTTTAATTAGTGTAGATTACGATTTTCAAGTTGCAGATGATGAGATTGCTTATAGTTATTCTGATTTTAGCTTTCCGTTAATCACAAATTAAAGTAGTCAATTAGAGTATATCAAATATTTACTTCTAATCTTCTTAAACTTTTCTAGGTCTGCTTGCCAGGTTCTTCTAATTTCTTCAGCCGATAAACCTTGTTTAATTTGTTCTTGTATTTTAGTATTACCTGCATGAACAGTAAAGGTTTCTCCAAAGAACCTTTCAGTTTTAGGCGTTTTGTTATAAGCATCTATGATCCATTGTAAATCAACTTTACTTAAACGATTTTTATTTCTTAAATCAACACCGTTACAAAGCTCGCTTTTATGTTTTGGGTACTTTGCGCCAAAATTTGCTTGAGGAGTATAGCTAAAACCTGTTTTTTCAAAGAATGGGGCTCCATAAATTTGAAATTGCATTTCGGTACCACGTCCGGCATTAATAGTTGTGCCTTCAAAAAGACCAAGGCTAGGGTATAAATTTATTGCTTTATCATTAGGTAAATTAGGTGAAGGTCTTATGGCTAAACTATATGGAGTTTGATGTGTATAATTCTGTAAAGGAATTACTATTAAATCACACTTTATTCCATTCTTTAACCAACCTTCCTCATTGATCATGTTGGCATATTCGCCAATAGTCATTCCATACACTAAGGGAATTTCATTTAACCCTAAAAAACTTTTATGTTCGAGTTCTAAAGTAGGGCCATCAACATAATGTCCATTTGGGTTAGGGTGATCAAAAACGATTACAGGGATATTCGCTTCTACACAAGCTTCCATTACATATTGTAATGTAGCAATATATGTGTAAAAACGAACACCCACATCTTGTATGTCAAAAATAACTAGATCTATCCCCTTTAGGCTTTCTTGTGATGGCTTTTTACTCTTACCATGTAGAGAAATAATAGGTAATCCGGTTTTAGCATCTTTACCATCTTCAACATGTTCGCCGGCATCTGCTTTTCCGCGAAAACCATGTTCAGGTGCAAACACTTTTTGAACCTTAATTCCGTTGGTAATCAAACTGTCTACTAAGTGAGTATATGAGCTGTCTCTTTTAAAAATAACAGAAGTTTGATTGGCAACTACAGCTATTTTTTTATCCTTTAAAAGAGATAAGTATTTTTCTGTGTTATTTGCACCAACAATTACTTCCTTTTTCACAGGCTTTTCAGACTCAATTTTTGAAGTGTTTTTAGACGTTTGAGATTTACAAGAAATCATCCCCGAAAGGGAAATTAAAACCAAAAAGAAATATGTACTTTTGAACGACATTTTAATCATCTACATTGAATTACGAGTTATTTATAGCTAAACGAATTATTGCTGCTAAACAGTATAAAAGTAGTATTTCATCGCCAATAATAAAAATAGCAATTGCTGCTATTGCATTGGGTATAATAATTATGATGATTTCTATTGCTACAGGCTTAGGATTACAACGTAAGATCAAAGAAAAAATTTCTGGTTTTAATGGCCATGTACAGATTGCTAATTACGAAGATAATAACTCACAAATTACTATAAATCCTGTTTCAACTAAACAAGATTTTTATCCTGAATTTGCTTCGGTAGATGGTGTAGCAAATGTACAAACCTATGCTGCTAAAGGTGGTGTAATTAGAACAGAAACTGACTTTGAAGGTGTCATTTTAAAAGGTGTTTCACAAGATTATGATTGGTCTTTTTTTAAGGATTATTTAGTAGATGGCAAACTACTAGAGCTTACTAATGAAATGTCTTTTGATGTATTAATTTCTAGAACTACAGCAGATCGGTTAGGTTTTAAAGTTGGTGATAAATTCAACACTTTTTTTGTTAAGAATGATCCAAACAAAGCGCCTAATGTTCGTGTGTTTATAATTGCAGGAATTTACAATTCTGGCTTTCAAGAATTCGATGAAAATTATGTGATTGGTGATATCAAGCAAATACAGCGCTTAAATAAATGGAATAAAGATCAAGTAGGTGGATTCGAAGTTCTACTAGATAATTTCGACCAGTTAAAAAATAAAGGTGGTGAAATCTATGCAAACATTGGCTCAACTTTAAATGCTCAAACAATTAGTGAAAAGTACCCAGCAATCTTTGAATGGCTAGATCTTTTTGATACTAATATTTATGTAATACTAGGCATCATGATATTGATAGCTGGTATTAATATGATAACCGCTTTACTGGTACTCATTTTAGAGCGAACACAGATGATTGGTATCCTTAAAGCTTTAGGTAATTCTAATTGGAGCATTCGTAAAATATTTTTATACAATGCAGCTTATCTAATTGCTGTAGGTTTGTTTTGGGGTAATGTAATAGGCATTGGTATTTTACTAGTTCAAAAATATTTTGGTGTTATTAAGTTAAATCCAGAAACTTATTATGTAAATCAAGCACCTGTTTATTTAGATTTCGGGTATATATTGTTGCTCAATATAGGCACACTTGTATTGTGCTTGATTATGCTGTTAATTCCGTCTTATATTGTTAGTAAAATAAGTCCTGTTAAAGCCATAAAATTTGATTAGTTCTCGACTGCGCTAGAACTGACAACCCCAAACTAGATGTCATTTCGAAATGACAAAAAAACAAAATACAAAACCCACAAAATTTCCCTAAATTTGTGCTTCTTAAAATCAACACAATAAATAACTCTTAAAAAGAATAAATTTTAGAAAATGAAACCTTAGAAATTATATAATAATTTTGAGGTTCCATCTGACAAATAAAAAACAATAAAAAAGAACAGATGAAATACGATATTATAGTCTTAGGAAGTGGCCCAGGCGGATATGTAGCTGCTATTAGAGCTTCGCAATTAGGTTTTAAAACTGCAGTTGTAGAAAAAGAAAGCTTAGGTGGTGTTTGCTTAAACTGGGGTTGTATACCTACAAAAGCCTTATTAAAATCTGCTCAGGTTTTTGAATATTTAAAACATGCTGAAGATTACGGATTGTCAGTAAAAGATGCCGATAAAGATTTTGATGCTGTTGTAAAACGTAGTCGTGGTGTTGCAGACGGAATGAGCAAAGGCGTACAGTTTTTATTGAAGAAAAATAAGATAGATGTATTAGAGGGTTTTGGTAAGCTAAAGCCAGGTAAAAAGATAGATGTAGATGGTAAAGAATATAGTGCAGATCATATAATTATTGCAACTGGTGCTCGCTCTCGCGAATTACCTAGCTTACCGCAAGATGGTAAAAAAGTAATTGGTTATAGAGAAGCAATGGTATTGCCAGAGCAACCTAAAAAGATGATCGTTGTTGGTTCTGGTGCTATTGGTGTTGAGTTTGCCTATTTCTATAATTCTATGGGTACAGAGGTTACTATTGTTGAGTTTATGCCAAGTGTAGTACCTGTAGAAGATGTTGATGTTTCTAAGCAATTAGAACGAAGCTTTAAAAAGAACGGTATTAAGATTATGACTTCTGCTGAGGTTACGTCTGTAGATACTTCTGGTAAAGGCGTAAAAGCTACTGTTAAGACCAAAAAAGGAGAGGAAGTTTTAGAGGCTGATATTGTACTTTCTGCTGTAGGTATTAAAACCAACATAGAGAATATTGGTTTAGAAGATGTAGGTATTGTGGTAGACAGAGATAAGATTTTGGTAAATGATTACTACCAAACTAATATACCTGGTTATTATGCTATTGGAGATGTTACTCCTGGTCAAGCATTGGCACATGTCGCTTCCGCGGAAGGAATTTTATGTGTGGAAAAAATTGCAGGACAACATGTAGAAGCTTTAGACTATGGTAACATACCAGGTTGTACCTATTGTACACCTGAGATTGCTTCGGTAGGATTAACAGAAGCACAGGCTAAGGAACAAGGATACGATCTAAAAGTAGGAAAATTTCCGTTCTCGGCATCTGGTAAAGCAAGTGCTGGTGGTAACAAAGATGGTTTTGTAAAAGTGATCTTTGATGCCAAGTATGGTGAGTGGTTAGGTTGTCATATGATAGGTGCTGGCGTAACGGATATGATAGCCGAAGCTGTGTTAGGTAGAAAACTAGAAACTACAGGTCATGAAGTTTTAAAAGCAGTACACCCACACCCAACTATGAGTGAGGCGGTGATGGAAGCTGTAGCTGATGCTTATGATGAGGTGATACATTTATAAAAACTACTATTTAAAATATTAAAAAGCCAAAATGAAAACTTTGGCTTTTTTTTGATTTTCGTTTAACTGTTTGTGTAGATTAATTGTGTATTAAGTACTTAATATTACAAATACAACGAAATTGAATATTCGCAAGAATTTTCGAAAGTGGGCTAGGAACAAACAACGAATTATAGATATTGTTGAGCAACGTTATTTTAATTTGATACAGCCTCGTGAGTAAAACTTATAGCTCGTTTAACAATCCAAGAATTATCTTTTCTTTCCCATACCGTGATAAATTTGGCTTTTTCTACTTTTTTACCATCAACATAGAATTCATGTTCACCAATTTGCACTGCTCCGTAACTTCCTAAAACATGAGATACTGAGCTCACCAATTTGCGAATAATTGAGACAGGTTTGGAACATCTGTCCTTAAATGAGGCTATTTCTCTTTCAAAAGAGGTATTTAACCCAGAACGATCATCATAAAACTCTAAATCCGGAGACATTATTTTTTTATAAAGATCTAAATCACACTTGTTAAATGCTACATTAAATAGCAAACTGTCCATTTTTATAATTTCATTGTCTAAAATTTTTTCGGATTTCAAGTTATCCTTGCTTTGTGAAAAAAGCTGGTTAGAAAATAAAATAAAAAAAAGTAAAGAGTATTTGAAGGTTTTTAAAGAATTCATTGTCTTAATGTTATTAGATTGATAATTTTTAAGACGATTAACTCATGTAATTGTTACTCTTTTGAAGTATTCTAATGTATTACAAAATTCTTCGATAAGATGTGCTTTTATTTCATCTTAGCAATCATTAAGCAAAGTTCTTTTTTATTTTAGAAAGTCAATTTAATTCGTTGTATTTTTCAGTTCTAAAACCCATTATGAGTAAAAACAGGATAAAGCTCAGTATAAAAACACCATTTTGTATAAAGAGATAGAAAGAAACGAGTATTTCTAATATCGATAAAATGGCACCAACAAAAACTATTACAGAAGCCAGTATACCCCAAATCGCTAACCATTTCGGTACTAAACTAGTTCTTAATAAGAAATAATATAAGATAATACCACCAATAGCATACAACATTAATATTAAAAAGTGAGCAAAGTAATAAGCCTCATGGTGCATAGTTGCTAGCGTTGTAAAATGTTGCGCATCTGTTACAGTATTTACCGCGTATTCTTTACCTACAGTTAATAATGACCAATGAATAATATTACTAATAATTACTATACTAAAGTTTATTATACCAATACCAAAGTAGGCTATAGCCAAGCGCTGGCTATATTTTTTTACAATAGGGTAAAGGTAAATAGCAATAAGCACAGCTATGGCACTGCCTAAAACATCTAGACCAATTGCTAATTTCATTTGATCAGCATTTTCAGTCAACCTATTTAAAAAATTTATGATGTTATCTCTTGCACCCGATAATCCTCTTGTGGCTGTGCCCCAAGCCCCAGTTATTACTGTTAATAGAAAAAGCATACCTACAACACGACCAGTATTTTTGGTAATCTGCATAATAAAGAATTTAAGTTAGTTATGCTTGTTAGTAGTAGATTGTCTACTATTGTTACGCTCTAAAGAGCTATTTTACAAAAACTCTTTTTTTGATCATACCACCTTTGGTGTCTTTAATACTTTGTTTAAAAACAAAGGCTTTTGAATCTATTTTATCAATTTCTGTTTGTAATCTGGCTATTTCTAATCGGGTAACAATAGTATATAATATATCGAGATCACGACGCTCTTCACCTTCTTTGCCATAGCCGCCTTCACCTTTATAGATGGTAACTCCTCGTCCTAAATTTTCTGTAATCATCAAACGTAACTGTTCACTTTCTTTAGAAATAATGGTAATACCAGTATATTCTTCAACACCTTCAATCACAAAATCTACAGTTCTTGAAGCAGCAAAATAGGTAAGCATGGCATACAAAGCAACTTCAATAGATAGTACATAAGCACCTACCAAAAATATAATGATGTTAAAAATGAAAATAATATCACCTATGGTTAATCCTGTCTTTTTACTTAGGTAGATGGCTAATACTTCAGTACCATCAATTACTGCACCCCCACGAATGGCCATACCAATACCAGCCCCTAAAAAGAAGCCACCAAAAACGGCAATCAACAATTTATCTGATGTAATGATTGGGTAGGGTACTATATATAGAATAAGTGCTAATCCTAAAATGGCCAAAATACTTTTTATGGCAAAACGGCGCCCTATGTTAAAATAACCTAAGACAACAAACGGTAGGTTGACAATTACAACCAATAATGAAAGTGACAATGTAGTTGTCTCTGAAATTAGTAGAGAAATACCCATAGCGCCTCCGTCAATAAAATTATTAGGTAATAAAAAACCTTTCAATCCGAAGCCTGCAGAAAGTATGCTTAGTAATATAAAGAAACCATCATGTGCCTTATGCCATATATTAACACGTAATAGTTTGGCTTCTTGTGCTAACTTTCTATTAGCGCTGAGGTCTCTTTCTTTTTTAAATTTTCGTTTTGCCAGCGCAATACTTATTCTTTGCCATATTGATTTCATACTTATATACTTTAAAAAGGTATCGTTACTAATTTACCTGTTTTAAAATAGAAATTTGATATATTGTAAATAGAAATTAAAATAAAATGAAATTTTTTCAAAAAGAATTTCGATTGCCCCCTTTTAGTAGAGGTTATCATTTAATTACCAATTTGATTTTAGAACAAATACCAGAGTTAAATCAAATCAATAAAGGTATGTTGCAGGTTTTTATAAAGCATACTTCTGCTAGTTTAACCATTAATGAAAATGCAGACCCGACCGTTCGACAAGATTTTGAAAGTCATATAAATATAATGGTGCCCGAAAATGCATCCTACTACAAACATACTTTTGAAGGCTCTGATGATATGCCGGCACATATAAAAGCTTCGCTTATGGGTACTTCTATTCAAATACCTATAACAAATGGAAGGTTAAATCTAGGCACATGGCAAGGCATTTATCTATGCGAACATAGAGATCATGGAGGCTCAAGAAAGTTGGTTATTACTGCTTTTGGGGTTTAAGAAATGGCTAGTTCTGGTTCTAAATAATCTTCCTCTTTTTCTTTAATAAAGAAATCTAATTTATAATGACTCTTTAAGATGTCACAAAAATTACTTCTAAGTTTTGGGAATTCAAGTAGCATTCCTTTAAAATCCTGAGCAGTTGTTTTATTCATAAAATACTCCAGAACTTTAGCCGAAGCGATGGTTATTCGTTTATTAAACTTAGTTCCGTCACCATGCTTTTCATCAAAATTAATAATCTGCCTACTAACATTCTTAATGGCTTGTTTAACTCCGAATTTTTTAATGTGAATATAGGCTAGTCGCAAATGGGCTTCGTGAGTGAAATAGCATTCAGGTAGGGTGCTGTTTTCACATTGTTTTTCAAACTCATCGTTGGTTAGAAGATGATGTTTTTCAGTCATAGTTGGTAGTTTAAGAAACTTAAACTTTTACAATAGCTTAGCGAATTTAGACTAAAATCTTTAAAACACAAATTTTTAAATGTTAAGAATCATGACATTAACTGTTTATAAATCTAATAACCTTGTAAATTACTAGAGCCTCATAGGAGAGTGTAAATTACTCTCTAAACACTGTAAACACTAAGAATAAGACTAGGATGAATCGTTAACATTTTTTATAATTAATTCAAAATAAGTTTGTTAAAAAATAATTATGGTAGTGTATAAAAGAAAGCTATTCTCTAATAAAAAAATGCTATAAAATAGTATCTCTACTCACTACCCACTTTGTATATTTGCCGCTTAAATTTTAAAAATCAAAAAAATAAATGGCTGTATTAGTAGGTAAAAAAGCTCCAGAATTTTCAGCTCAAGCTGTAATAAGCGGAGGTGTATTTGAAGAAAATTTTTCACTAAATCAATATATTGGTAATAAATATGTAGTGTTATTTTTCTATCCTAAAGATTTCACATTTGTATGTCCAACAGAACTACATGCTTTTCAAGAAAAATTAGCAGAATTTGAAAAAAGAAATACTGCTGTTGTTGCGGTATCTACAGATACTGAACAATCGCATTGGGGTTGGTTACAGTTGGCTAAAGACCAAGGAGGTATCAAGGGTGTCACGTATCCATTAGTAGCTGATACGAATAAAACAATATCAAAAAATTACGATGTCTTAGCTGGTGATTATTTTTATGATGAAAATGATAATTTACAAGCTACAGGTGAGTTGGTTGCTTATCGCGGATTATTTTTAATAGATAAAGCAGGTGTAGTTCGTCATCAAATTGTAAACGATCTACCTTTAGGAAGAAATGTAGACGAAGCAATTAGAATGATAGATGCTTTACAATTTAACGAAGAACATGGAGAAGCATGCCCTGCAAATTGGAATTCAGAAAAAGAAGGCTTAAAAGCAACACACGAAGGTGTGGCCGAATATTTTCAAGTAAATTACAATTAAAATATTAGTTTACTTTTATTGATCAAAACTCCCAAAGTTATTTGGGAGTTTTTTTATGTATTTTTGAATTTAACTAAAACAGAAACTAATTATGGCTTTAATAACATTAGGTGGCAACCCTACACAGACAATAGGCGATTTGCCAAGTATAGGTTCTAATGCACCAGATTTTAAATTAAGAAAGACAGATTTATCTATCAGTTCATTGTCAGATTATAGCGGATCGAAAGTGGTGTTAAATATTTTCCCAAGTGTTGATACCGGTACCTGTGCAGCATCGGTGAGACAATTTAATCAAGAAGCTGCTGAGTTAGAGAATACAAAAGTTCTTTGTATTTCTAGAGATCTACCATTTGCGCAAAGTCGTTTTTGTGGAGCTGAAGGAATCGAAAATGTAGAGTGTTTATCAGATTTTGATAATGGTTCATTTGGTAAAGATTATGGTGTAGAAATCATAGAAGGTCCTTTCAATAATTTGCATTCTAGGGTGGTAATGGTGTTAGATGAAGACGGAAAAGTGCTTTATACAGAACAGGTTCCAGAAGTAGGTAACGAGCCTAATTATAAAGCTGCGTTAGAGACATTGTACAACTAGGATATTTAATGAATAAAAATGATAATTTTTTTATCGGCAGATTAAAAAGTATAAAGTATGCATTAAAAGGAGTTTGGTTATTAATTACTACTGAGCACAGTGTTATGGTTCAGTTTTTTATTGCCATTGTAATGACTATAGTAGGTTATTTAATAGGATTATCTTCTACCGAATGGGTATTACAATTTCTAACAATAGGCCTAGTTTTAGTTGCTGAATCTGCAAATACTGCTATAGAAAAACTGTCAGATTTTGTGCATAGAGATTATCATAAAGATATTGGATTTATAAAAGATATTGCGGCTGGAGCCCCTGCCTTTGCAGCTATAATTGCTATAATAATTGCATGTATAATCTATATCCCTAAATTTTATTAATAGCTTATATTTTTATGTATTTTTGCGTGATATTGATGTATTAATGGCTAAGAAGAAAAGATCGACCTCTAAAAAGAAAAAGAGTAACGGTATCATAAGTTTTTTTAAAAATAAACAAACACACCTTATATTTGGTGTGTTTTTAATGCTGCTTAGCATTT
Source organism: Maritimimonas sp. 2304DJ26-3 (assembly GCF_056591635.1). Lineage (NCBI taxonomy): Bacteria > Pseudomonadati > Bacteroidota > Flavobacteriia > Flavobacteriales > Flavobacteriaceae > Maritimimonas > Maritimimonas sp. 2304DJ26-3. The sequence goes on along the minus strand of NZ_JBWQOK010000002.1, from coordinate 755,010 downwards.
TTTCATTCTTTTCATTCTTTTCATTCTTTTCAAATTGGCAAGTAGATCAAAGTCAATTATCACAATTTGCTGAACGCAATGAACAAGCTAAAAACCTTTTAGGAAAATTAGGAGCTCAAATAAGTCACTTTTTTATTTATAAAGGGTTTGGTATATCATCTTTTATTTTACCCATATTGTTATTTTTTACAGGATTGGTAGCAGCATTTAACCTCCAATTAAAATTACTTAGAAAAGTATGGTTTTGGGGATTGACTCTTGCAGTTTGGCTTTCATTAACATTAGGATTCTTTTTGCCAGAAAAACCTTTATTCGGAGGTGTCATTGGGTTTGAACTAAATCAGTTTTTAAATGATTATATTGGTAGAACAGGTGTCTTTTTAATATTACTTTTTAGTTTATTGGCTTATTTGATTTCACGATTTAAGATAACACCAGATTTAATTAAAGAAAAAATTCCAAAGAAAAAAACAAAAGATTTAACTTCTGCCGCGTTAGAAGATGTAACTGATGAAGGTTATATTGCCCAAGCTATTCATGAAGAGCCAACTTCAGAAATTGAATTTGCAGTCGAAGAAAAGGAAATAGATGTAAAACCAAGGATTGAAGAAAAACCAATTGAAATTGTAGAGTCAAAAGAAGAAGTAGCTATAGAAGTAGCTAAAACTTTTGAAGAAGATCAATTAGTTGAAAATCTATCTAATAAATTGGTTGAAGATTTTGGAGAGTTTGATCCTACTTTAGAATTATCTGATTATAAATTTCCAACCTTAGATCTTTTACGTGATTATGGTAACGAAAATATCACAATAGATCAAGAAGAATTAGAACTCAATAAAAATAGAATTGTAGACACATTACGAAATTACAAAATTGGTATCGCAAGTATCAAAGCTACAATTGGTCCAACAGTTACTTTATATGAAATAGTCCCTGATAAAGGAGTGCGTATTTCTAAGATTAAGAATTTAGAAGATGATATTGCTTTGTCGCTATCAGCTTTAGGTATACGTATTATTGCTCCTATTCCTGGAAGAGGAACTATTGGGATCGAAGTACCAAATAAAAATTCTACCATAGTTTCAATGAAGTCTGTGTTGTCAACACAGAAATTTCAAAAGGCAAAAATGGAATTGCCATTGGCTTTAGGAAAAACCATTTCTAACGAAACTTATGTTGTAGATCTTGCCAAAATGCCACATTTATTAATGGCTGGAGCAACCGGTCAAGGAAAATCTGTAGGATTAAATGCTGTACTTACTTCTCTGTTGTATAAAAAACATCCTGCAGAAGTAAAGTTTGTGTTGGTAGATCCTAAAAAAGTTGAATTAACTTTATTTAATAAGATTGAAAGACATTATTTGGCCAAGCTACCGGATTCTGAAGAAGCAATTATAACCGATACAACGAAAGTGGTACACACGTTGAATTCATTGTGTATTGAAATGGATGACCGTTATAATCTTTTAAAAGATGCTTATGTTCGAAATATTAAAGAATACAACGAAAAGTTTAAAGCACGAAAATTAAATCCTGAAAATGGTCATAAGTTTCTACCGTATATAGTTTTAGTAATTGATGAGTTTGCCGATTTAATTATGACAGCTGGTAAAGAAATAGAAACACCAATAGCTCGCTTAGCACAATTGGCACGAGCAATAGGTATTCACTTAATTGTAGCAACCCAAAGACCGTCGGTTAATGTGATTACCGGTTTAATTAAGGCAAACTTCCCGACAAGGGTAGCATTCAGGGTAACTTCTAAAATAGATTCAAGAACTATATTAGATGCACAGGGTGCTGATCAATTAATAGGTAAAGGAGATATGTTGATCTCAACGGGTAGTGATTTGGTTCGTCTGCAATGCGCCTTTGTTGATACTCCAGAGGTAGATAAAATCACCGATTTTATAGGCTCACAAAGAGCATATCCAGATGCACATTTATTGCCAGAATATGTTGGTGAAGAGAGTGGCACAAGTCTTGATATAGATATCGCGGATAGAGATAAATTGTTCGAAGAGGCAGCATATGTTATTGTAAATGCTCAGCAAGGTTCGGCATCTCTATTACAACGAAAATTAAAGTTAGGATATAATAGAGCAGGGCGCATAATTGATCAATTAGAAGCCGCAGGAATTGTTGGTCCTTTTGAGGGAAGCAAGGCCAGACAAGTTTTGATAAGTGATGTTATAGCTCTTGAAGAGTATTTAAAAAATGAGAAAATCAATTAAAATGAAAAGAATTTTTACACTATTATTTTTGGTTGTAGCAGTTAGCTTTACTAACGCTCAAAATACAGAAAAAGCCAAGAAATTACTGGATGAAGTGTCGGCTAAAATGAATACTTACAAAAACATGTATGTTGAGTTTAAGTACGTTTTAGACAATAAAGAAACGGATACACATCAAGAAACAAGAGGTAATGCGACCATGAAAGGAGATTTATACAATGTAAATTTCTTAGGAATAAATCAATTATTTGACGGCAAGAGAGTTTATACTATTAACCCTGAAGACGAAGAGGTTAATATTACAGCTGCAGATGCCGAAGATGATAATACATTAACACCATCTAAGTTCTTTTCGTTCTATAAAACTGGATTTACCTATGATTGGGCTGAACTTAAAAGCATCAATGGTAGAAAGATACAATATGTAAAATTAAATCCGATTGATAGCGATTCAGCAATAGAAAAGGTAATGTTAGGTATAGATGTGAATACTAAGCATATTTATAATTTAATTGAAACTGGTAAAAATACAACTGTAACTACATTAACAGTTACCAAGTTTAAAACAGATCAATCATTGTCTGGCAATCTTTTTTCTTTTGATGAAGCTAAATATAAATCGAAAGGATATCTTATAAATAGGCTTTAAAAAGAAGTCAACCACATTTTTAAAATTAAGTATTCTCTAACAAGAGAGTACTTATTTTTTGTTTAGTTTTGACATGTCAAAATCTAGATTTGAAGATTTTAAATAAATACATACTCAAGAGCTTTCTAGTTCCTTTTCTAGCTACCTTTCTAGTCATTCTTTTTGTATTAGTTATGCAAACATTATGGCTTCAGTTTGATAAAATAGCAGGTAAAGGAATTAGCATTGCGTTAATTCTAAAGTTTCTTGGCTATATAGCACAAATGATGACTCCTACTGCTTTGCCTATAGCCATATTGTTATCTTCTATTATGGCCTTAGGGAGTCTGTCTGAAAACTATGAATTTGCCGCTATTAAATCGGCAGGTATTTCTTTGCAAAAATTTATTAGACCACTAGTTTTATTAATGATTCTGTTAAGTGGCTTAAATTTTTTGTTTTTAAATTATGCGTTTCCAAGAGCGGCATTTAAATTTAAAAATTTGCTCTTAGATATGCAAAAAACCAAACCAGCTTTAGCATTAGTCCCAGGCACATTCAATACAGAAATTCCTGGTTATAGTATTAAATTTGCCGAGAAATATGGTGAAGATGATAACTTATTGAAGGATGTACATATTTATTATGACCTTGATAAAGGAAAATCTAATACTAAGGTTATAAAGGCAGAAAGAGGGGCAATAACTACTGAAGAAGGTAGTAAATACATGACCTTAGTTCTTGGAAATGGATATCATTATGAAGATATTATTCCAAAAAAGAGAACATATCAAAAAACCAAAAGCATGCCTTTTACAAAGTCTACTTTTAAGGAGTATGTGGTCAATATAGATATTTCTAAGTTGAGTGATTTAGATGCTGCAGAATATAAAAAGGATAGAGAAATGCTTAGTTTAAATCAATTAAGTTATTATACCGATTCTTTAAAGCAACCTTATGATGATTTTGTTACTAATAAAGCTGAAAACTTTTTTATAAGAGCTGGTGTAAAAGAAATGTACACAGATTCCTTATTCAAAAAAGGTTTAGAACCTGTAGTTTTAGAAAATTTTGATTCAATAAATAAAGTAACAATTTTAGACAATGCCATTGCCAATGTAGATAGAACTTTAAAAGATATAGAATCGTACAAAAAAACATTTAAGAATAAACAAAAATTTCTAAATGTTTATAATACAGAATACCATAGAAGATTAGCATTTTCATTGTCTTGTTTGGTATTATTTTTTATTGGAGCACCATTAGGGTCAATTATACGAAAAGGTGGTTTTGGTGTACCAATGATTTTAGCAATTACAATATTTGTTATTTATTTCTTTGTATCAACATTGGGTAAAAACATGGCACATTCTAGCACTATAACTTCCGTTTTTGGAGGCTGGCTTGCCACTTTAATTTTATTGCCTTTTGGTTTGTTATTAATGAAAAGAGCGACCCAAGACAAAGGAATATTTAATATTGATGTATTTTTACAACCTATAACTGATTTTTTCAGCAAGCTATTTAGATTTAAGAAAAGAACTAAAAATGATTAGTACTGTGCCAGAAACATTAAAGTTAAACACTATAAAAGAAGCCATTAGTGACATTAAAAATGGTAAACTTGTTATTGTGGTAGATGATGAGGATAGAGAGAATGAAGGTGATTTTATCGCTGCTGCGGAGGCGGTAACGCCAGAGATGATCAACTTTATGTCGATGCATGGTCGTGGTTTAATATGTGCGCCATTAACAGAAGATAGATGTGAAGAGTTAGATCTAACCATGATGGTACAAAATAATACCGTACTACATCATACGCAGTTTACTGTTTCGGTAGATCTAATTGGGCATGGATGTACTACAGGTATTTCGGCTCATGATAGAGCAAAAACGATTAAGGCATTGGTAGATGATACTACAAAGCCTTTCGACTTAGGAAGACCGGGACATATTTTTCCTTTAAAAGCAAAAAAAGGAGGAGTTCTACGTAGAACAGGTCATACCGAAGCAGCAATAGATTTAGCTCGACTAGCAGGATTTAAACCTGCAGGTATTTTGGTTGAAATTTTAAACGAAGATGGTTCTATGGCGAGACTTCCTCAGTTAATGGAAGTTGCTAAAAAGCATGATCTAAAAGTTATATCTATTGAAGATTTGGTGGCGTATCGCATGCATCATGATTCGTTAATTGAAAAGGTAGAAGATTTTAATTTACAGACACGTTTCGGCGAATTTAGACTTAGAGCGTACCAACAAACTACCAATAATCAAGTGCATATTGCTTTAACTAAAGGTGATTGGCAAGAAGATGATCCAGTGTTGGTTCGTGTAAACTCTACATTAATCAATAATGACATTATTCGATTGCTAACTACCAAGCCAGACGATAGTTTTAGTAGAATGTTCAAGATCATAAATGATCAAGGATCTGGAGCCATTGTATTTATCAATCAAGAAAATCAATCTTTTAATTTAGTTAATCGTTTAGGGTTAATCAAAGAGCTACAATCTGAGAACGAAACTCAAGTACCAAAAATGAAACTTGATGAAAAAGATTTTGGTATCGGAGCTCAAATCCTTCATGATTTAAATATTAGCAAGCTTCGTTTAATTACCAATGGTAAGTATATTAAAAAACGTGTTGGCATTATTGGTTACGGTCTAGAGATCGTAGAGAATGTAGCTTATTAATCTTTTTCATTTTGTATTTTCGTTGTTGTGAGTATACTTCGTAAAATACTATATCCGTTTTCTTTGTTATATGGCGAAATTACAGCTACACGTAATAAAATGTATGATAAGGGCGTACTAAAATCTACTAATTTTGATATTCCGGTAATTGTTGTTGGTAATTTAAGTGTTGGTGGTACTGGTAAATCTCCGCAAATAGAATATTTGATCAGGTTGCTTAAAAGTGGCTATAAAGTAGCTGTTTTAAGTCGTGGTTATAAGCGAGCTTCAAAAGGATTTGTGGTTGCAGACTATAACGCTTCTGCGGAAAGTATCGGTGATGAACCAATGCAGTTCTACACAAAGTTTAAAGATGAGGTAATAATAGCTGTAGATGCCGACCGGGTAAATGGAATTAATCAATTAAGAGAACAATTTAATCCTGATCTAATTTTATTAGACGATGCGTTTCAGCATAGAAAAGTAGAAGCTGGTTTTAATATTTTACTAACACCATATGATAATTTATATGTAGATGATGTTATGCTGCCTACTGGTGATTTACGTGAAAAAACTAAAGGTGCAAGTAGGGCGCAGGTCATTATTGTTACTAAATGCCCTGAAAAACTAACTGAAGAAGAACAATTTGAGATCACTAAAAAATTAAATATAGAATTAAAGCAAACAGTTTTTTTTAGTAAAATAGGTTACAATAATACTGTAATTGGAAATAGTGATGAAATTCCTGTTAAAGACTTAAAAGGTTGTAAAGTTTTACTAGTTACTGGAATTGCCAAAACAAAACCACTTACAGATTTTTTAAAGCAACAAGAAATTAATTTTGAACACTTAGAATTTAAAGACCATTATAACTTTTCGGATAAAGATTTTAAGAAAATTGAAAATAGTTTCGATAAATTAAAACCTGAAAAGAAAATCATTCTTACCACAGAAAAAGATTATGTTCGGGCGTTTTCTAATAAAGAGAATATATACTATCTGCCAATTAAGACTGAGTTTTTAGAGCATGGAGGTGATTTTAATGGGTTGATTAAAAAGCATATTGAAAACGTATAGCTGAAAACTAAGTTACTTTACTATTTCTCTTTTCCCCACTTTTCCCAATTAGGAGATTCTTTTTTCCAAAGCGGTATGGCTTCAATATCTAGTTGATTATTTGGGTACATAACATACCAAGTAGTAGCTGTATATCTATCTATGCCACCACCCGCAATAGTATCTTTAAAATAATTTGTCATAAACCCCATAGTATATCCATTAGTGCCAGCCATTTTGGTCCAATTATTTTGTGTTCTAAATCTAATTTTCAATGAATCATTCTCAATAACAGGTGCTTGACCTATTATGGTTTTGATTTGAGCAAAAACCTCATTTCCTTCAAAAATTGTTAAAAAATCTGCATTTGCTACATGCTCGACTCTGTTACCTCCCCAACCGATTCTTACGGGATATCCTAATCTAACCGCATCTATTAGCTTAGATTTATCACCAAAAATTGCCTTTCCAGATGCATCATTTTGAAATACTTTTTGCCATCCAGAATTAAAATCAAAAGTATTTGTTTGTTTTGTATTGCAAGAGAAATACAATGAAATTAAAAGAAGTAAAAAACATATTTTCTTCATGATAGTAGTTTTATTCTGAATATAGAGGCTTTAAACTTTTATTTGAACTATTAGAGAACCAAGTCACAATATGATTTTGAGGAATTCTTTTAATAAGAGTGTCATTTCGTCTATCATACCAAATAGCATCGAACTCACCTTTGGTTGTAATAACCACTCTCCATTCTTCTTTCAACTTAGATGGATTAACATAATTAGCGGATAGGTTTTCCCAGTCAATAGAAGATAAAACCTGAGGATCAAGATGTGCTATTACCTCTTCTCCATCTAAAACTGCCAGCCATATCGGCTCACTCAAATGTTCAATACTATGATTTTTCCCTCTACTTCCCCAACCAATTTTTATACCCGCTCCGTTTCTTATGGCATCCATAACATTGGCTTTTGATCCCAAAAGTGTGTTGCCTGTCTTATCGTTTTTATAGATGACATTCCATTCGGTAATACTATTCTTTTCTCCACAAGACATAAAGAAAAAGACAAGGAATATTTTCCAAAATGAACCAAACCTTTTCATGATAAATGAATTATTTTATAAAGTTAATCAATTAATATAAAGAGATAATTATTTAAAAGGGTCGTAGAAAATGAGAAAAGAAACGATGAAATAAACTTTTTATTTATTCAGGATAATTTTTAAAAGTGAATGATTTGTGAATAATTTTCCATTTCCCTTCTACTTTTAAGAGTAACATATAATCTGTGTAAATGCGTTTTCTGGTTGGCATTAGAATTTCTATTTTAGCCATGGCAGCATTACCTTTATAGTCAATTGAAATAACTTTCCCTATGCGGTTGCTTTTTATTCCTTCCTTAACGTTATTAATATATTGTTTGCCAGACCAAACTCTTAATGTATCGTTTGATGTGAAATAAAGATTGAAGTCTTCGTGGAAGGCTTTGCGTAAACGATCTGGATCACCATTGGCTGTACCTTCAATATAATCATACAATACGCGGTTTATTTTTTCTATTTCTAATTGAGCATTGACATTTATAAAGCCAGATATTAAAAATATAGTGAAGATGATTTTTTTCATTCTTTATAATTTTTCGTTAGCCAGTCTATTTGATTTTTGCTACATCCTTAACTGAGCTTGTCTCCTTTTGGAACCAGATGTCAGCGACACCACGAGTGGATAATTGAAACCCTGTAATGCTACCATTTGCATCTCTTTTGAATGTAAAAGAAGTAAAGTGTCTTTGATTTCCTGTGAATTGGTCAGGCGTTCTTGGGTCTAATTGGACAGGATCTAATCTTTTATGCATAAGTACAAGTTTTCCTTGATTAACAATAAGTGAGTAAGTCGTATTCAGAGTAGTCGCATAATATTTTCCAGTAAATGAGCTTAGGTCTTTAGTCCAGTTTGCACTAACATCATATGCAATCATATTAAAAGTATCATCTCCTACGATGACTGACATGGTTTTGGGAATTGCTTTAGCATCGAAATTTACTATTACCTCACTACTAGTGATCATTTTAAAAGAATTTTTGGTCAGAGGTACAAGTGAACTTTCATTGCCTTGACCTCTAAAATATCTTAAGGTATCATTGACCATATGAATTTTTCGGCTTGTATGATTGCTATTATCCCAATAATATCCTTCAAATGCTGAAAGCTGTTTTTTTGATAATTTTTTAGAGGTAATTTTAGTGGGTTCAACAGCTGATATAGGATTTAGGAAATCCGTAATGTAAAGTTCACTAACCCCAGTGGCTGCATATCCATTATAGGCGCCATCATTTCCTAGAACAACGACGGCGAGGTCATGATCAGGATAACGAATCAATTTACTAGCATACCCTCCTGCAACTTCGATATGATATAATTTTTTAGCTCCTCTGAAATCCCAAAAACGATGGCCACCGGTGTATAATGCCGTATTAATTTCGTTTACATTTTGTCCGTTAACAATAGAAAGATTGTCGAATTTTTCCATCATTTTATTCGTGCCAATTTTTGGGCTTTCGAGTTCTTTTAGCCAAAGACACATATCTCCAACGGTAGTGTATACATCAGATACTATAGTATGACCATTATTCATGGTTGAACTGGTAAACCCATCATTATGTGCAAAATATCCCTGGGCTTTGTTGGCTATTATGGTTCTATTAGTATCGAATGCAGAATTTGTCATTCCTAAAGATTCAAAAATTTCTTTAGTAATAAAATCAGGGTATGACATTTTACTAACCTTAGCAATGAGATCTTCAAGAATCATAAACCCAGCATCTGAATGACGTTGCACACTTCCACTTTTGGGCGCGGATTCTGCTTGATTCCGAATTTGACTATATGCCTGATCTTTGGTAAAAAGATCTTCCGTTTTCCAACCAGCAAGAACCTTGGAAACTTCATCATTATTTAATCCACCAGTATGATGTATCAATTGTTGTATAGTAACAGCAGATGGAAATGTAAGTTTAGGTAAGTATTTTCGAATATCATCTTGTAAAGAAAGTTTACCCCGTTGTTCCAATAACAATAGTGCATACACTGTGAATTCCTTACCTAGGTCGCCTATATGGAACTTAGTTTCTGGCGTAATTGGAATTTGATGTTCTAAATTAGCTAGGCCATAACCTTTGGTGTGTACTATTTTGCCATCGTTCAGAATGCCTACTGCTATACCAGGATTATTTTGAGTATTCCATTGAGAAAAAACTGCATCTATCTGAGATGCTGTGACTTTTCTTTTTTGAATCTCTTGTGAAAAAGAAACAATACATATAAAGAATAAAAATGATGTGATTAGATTTTTCATTTATAAAGAGGTTTTTATTGTTCTAATACTTTTACTATTTCTTGAGCTACAGAAGTTGCAGCGGTTGGATCTTGGCCAGTAATGAGTCTACCATCTACTTTATAGTAACTATCCCAACCTTTGTCTGAATACGAAAAGTTACCACCACGTTCCTTAATTATTTCTTCTATTGAAAAAGGAAAGGTTTTATAATATGCTGCTTTTTTATTTTCGAAAAGGTCAGGAAATCCATTAACTTCTTTACCAGCATATAAATAATTACCATCTGTATCTTTTACGTTTGCAAGACCGGCGGTACCGTGGCAAATAGCAGAAACAACCCCATTATTGCTGTATATAGAAGTAGTAATATTTTGAATAGTTTCATTTTCTGGAACTCCAAACATTGCCGAACCGCCACCTCCATAATACACTGCTTTATAATCATTAGGGTCAATATCTGATGCTTTAAATGTAGTTTTGAGTTTATTCATAAAGTTTACATCATATAAATACTGCTTTTGAAGAGCATCTGAAGTTTGTAGGTACCCTATTGGTATGGCACCACCACTTGGGCTGACAAAATCTACTTTATAACCTTTTTTCACCAAAACATCATATGCAAATACTATTTCTGCAAAATGATTGGCTGCATTCATATCTGTTTCCCCATAAGTATCTTGATTCGAAACAATAAACAAAATGTTACCTTTTGAAATATCATTTTCGTTTTCTTTTGATGTGTTTGAACAACCAACTAATAACACTGTTATAAATAGATTGATTAAATACCGCATTGCTAATTTTTTAAATTTTAGCTAATATGGTTCTAAAGAAGTAAAAATGATTTTTAACTTATAAATTAGAAGTTCGGATTTATAAATTGGAACTATTCTTAAATTGAGATGGAGTAGTGCCAGCTAGTTTTTTAAAAGTAGTAAAGAAAGTCGATTTAGAATTAAAACCACATTCATATCCTATAGCTTCAAGTGTTAGGTTGTCATTATTACCAAGCATATTTTTGGCCGCTTCAATGCGATATTCATTAATAAAGACAGAAAAGTTTTTACCTAAATTATCGTTTAATAATTGAGAAAATTGATGAGTAGTAAGGTGGATTTTTTTTGCAACATCAGAAGATTTTAAGTTAGAATTTTTAAATAATTCTTCTTCTGTTATCACTTGTTCTAGTTTTTGAACTAATTCATTTGCTTTAGATGAATCAATCTTTTTATCTCCATATTTATTAATCGAATTAAGTAAAATCGTATTCCTATTCTTCCCAAAGAATAAGAATAAAATTAGCAAATATAAAAGAAATGAAAAAGCAAGAGCACCAGAAATATAATTTATGAAGCTTCCAAAATAATACGAAGCCAGTATTAATAAATTACCAACTATAATACTTAGTAGCCAAATATCTAATTTTTCTAGCCTATTTTTTTCACTAAAAACTTTATTTATGATGGGCTTCATAACATGTATTGAAGCTAAAATATATAGAAACCATTGAATGTATATAGCTTTTATTATATATGGTCTCCAAAGTGATACATTGTGCTTAAATGGATATATATAACCGAATACAACCGCAATAGGTAGTAATATGGAAATATGATATCTCCAAGTAATTTTAATATTACTTTTAGGGTCAACTGCAGAGTTTATATAGAAGTATAAAAAAGGACCTATAAAGAAACAAGCAGTGAGGCCAAATTGCAAGTAGTGAAAAGAAAGGTCCGGATTAAAATGAAAGAAAACGGATTTACCAACTCGTATACTAACCATTAGTAAAAAAGCTCCTAAAAATTTATTCGAAATATGTTTAGGTTTAGCATAAAGCAAAAAATAGAGACTTAGAACTAACCCATTAAAAGCACCTAAGGCGCTAAAAAAAAATAAAAGTTCTCTGCTATATTCCATTAAATTTTTCTGTTTCTGAGTTTAAAGATATTAATTAAACTTAAAACATTGCAAATAAAAAACGCCCTCAGAAGAGGGCGCATTTCTTAACTAACTCAAATAATTCATACAATGAAAACAAATTAAGATATTTGCTTCACTTAGTATATATCAACTCTCGTGCCAAACTATAATTTAAAGTTAAATTCAATAAAAAAACGCCTTCGATCGAAGGCGTTTTCTTTTAACTAACTCAAATAATTTATACAATGAAAACAAACTTTATCAGATTGTATTCAATTATATAACGCAAAGTTGCGGCTAAAATTGTCTTTTTTGAGTTAATGAACAGTTAAACAGTTGTTATAGAACTGTTAAGGTTTTATAAAATATGCTTTTGAGCTTTATAAGAAGATCTTACCAATGCACCACTTTCTACATGCCTAAAGCCCATCTCTAAACCTATCTTTTCGTATTTTTTAAATTGCTCTGGGGCAATAAACTCCTTTACAGGAAGATGTTTTTTACTAGGTTGTAAATATTGACCAATAGTAACTACGTCTACATTATTTGAACGTAAATCTTCCATAGTTTGAATGACTTCTTCTTCTTTTTCACCTAAACCTAGCATAATACCAGATTTTGTTCTATTAATACCTTGATTTTTTAAGTATTTTAAAACAGCCAAACTACGATCATATTTTGCTTGTATACGCACTTCGCGAGTTAAACGACGAACTGTTTCCATATTATGAGAAACAACTTCTGGCGAAACTTCTATAATTCTATCTAAATTTTTGTGAATTAATTGAAAATCTGGAATTAATGTTTCTAACGTAGTTTCTGGATTCGCTCTTCTAATAGCTTTTACTGTTTCTGCCCAGATAATAGAACCTCCATCTTTTAAATCATCACGATCTACAGAAGTTACTACAGCATGTTTAATCTGCATGATTTTTATAGAACGGGCTACTTTTTCAGGCTCTTCCCAATCAACAGTTTCTGGTCTACCAGTTTTTACACCGCAAAAGCCACATGAACGCGTGCAAACATTACCTAAAATCATAAAAGTTGCCGTTCCTTCTCCCCAACATTCACCCATGTTTGGACAACTTCCACTAGTACAAATAGTATGTAAATTATACTTATCTACTAATCCACGTAGCTCTGTATATTTTTTCCCTACAGGTAGCTTTACACGTAACCACTTTGGCTTTTTTACAGGTTGTATTACAGGTGTTACAGACATAGGTTAAAATCGAAAGGCAAAGTTACAAATTCATTAGGTACCATATACCAAAACCGATAAGGAAAATAATACCCAAATAACTTAAAATTTTCATTAATATAGATGGGTGCCATTCTTTAGGTGTATGCTTACTAGAAATTAATTTAAAGTTGGCAATGGCATAAAATGGCGCAGTTAAAAAGGATAAAATTGTAGCAATCTTAACCATGGTAATCATATTAGAAATAAAGAATGATAAGATGATAATGGTGCCTAGAGATAAAAGTAGTATCCAAACTAAGTAATTTGATTTAAATTCTTTGCTGAATAATAATTCAGTTGATCTAGCCATAGCTCTAGGTGAAGCGTCTAGTGTTGTTAATGTAGTGCTAAACATAGTTGTAAAAGCTGCTATTGCAATAAAAATTGAAGTTTCTTTACCTAAATTTTCTGTGTAAAGACTAATGAGTTGTTGAGCAAACTTACCTGCCGAACTGCTAAATTGTTCTCCAGAACCAAACATAACCAATGCGCCCAAAGTGATAAAACAAGTGCCAAGAAATACTGTACCTATATAACCAATATTAAAATCGAAAAGTGCTTTTTTCGGAGTAAAATCTTCAGCAGTGGCTTTTTGTTTTTCTAATGCCCAAAGTGAATGCCAAGCAGAAATATCCAATGGTGCGGGCATCCATCCTAAAAAAGCTATTAAAAATGTAATCTCTAAAGTTCCTTTAGGGATTATCTGACTAAAATCAAATGAAGCATCTGAATTAAAAACTGCCATTACTAACGCAACTATTGTGCTTACGGTTAATGTGATGATAATAATCTTAATAAAATTATCTAAGAATTTGTATTTACCTATCATTAAAATTAATAAACAAATAATAGTGATAATTATGCTCCACGTAGTTAAATTTGGAGTGATGCCAAATAGATTAGAAGCTAGACCAGCAGTAACAATAGTTACCGCAGCTTGTATGGTAAACATTGTGGCGAATGTGAGGATGTAATATGATATTAATACACTTTTACCTAATTTTTTATAGCCATCTATTAAACTTTCGCCAGTAGCAGACGCATATCGAGGACCATATTGAAAAAAAGGATATTTAAATAGATTCACTAAAAGTAAAGCCCATAGTAAACCAAAACCAAAATCTGCACCAGCTCTTGTTGATTGTACTAAATGCGATACACCTATTGCGGCACCAGCAAATAATAAACCTGGACCAAGGGATTGTAATAGCTTCTTCATTCAAAAATTAAATGAAGTGAAAGTACTAAAATTTTAAGAATCAGATTTTTTAATAATCTCAGCTAATAGTTTTTTAGCACGTAGTAATTTAACCTTTACATTATTCATAGGTTCGTCTGTTTCTTTAGCTATTTCTTTATAGCTCATTTCTTGAAAGAAGCGTAGATTAATAATCTCTTGATAATGTGGTTTTAATTGCTTGATGTAAGCCAATAATTGCGCAAGATTTTGCTCTATAATTAATTTGTCAACAGGTGTAGGCTCTTCATCTTTTACATCATAGATTTCTGAATCCTCTTTGTCGATAGAAACAGTTTCTGTTTTTTGTTTACGTAATTGATCTATCAACAGGTTGTTTGCGATTGTCAACAGCCATGTTTTGAATTTATACTTTTCATCAAAAGAATCGATCTTGTCAAAAGCACGAGCAAAAGTTCTAATCGTAATGTCTTCGGCCTCGTTTTCATCATTAGTTTTGCTATCTAAAAATCGATAAACATCTTTCCAGAAAGTATTTAAGAGTAGGGTATAGGCTATCTCTTCGCCCTTCTTGGCACTTTGTATGGCTTCTATTATTTTACCTTTTTCGCCCATTACTTATTACCAATGTTTTGGTTTGCTGAATATATTACTAAAGAATAACCCTAATTGAGAAAAGACCAATATAAAATCTAATATTGGCGATAATATGACTATATCTTTTTCATTCAATTTTAAAGAGGACTTATAAATAGCGATATATTGAGAAATTAGACGAATTATTACTAAGATAGTTACAAGTTGCCAATTAAACGAAAATAATAAGAGTATTATTGCTAATAACCAGAACGCCAGTTGTGAAAAATAAAATAGACCCAGCAAGAATTTATGGATAGGCTTGTAATAATTAGCTGTTGAAATATGTCTTCGCTTTTGTTTGAACCAAGATGAGAATGTTTTTTTTGGCTCTGAAATTGTAAAACTATCTTTAGTAAAGCAAATAGCAGTATTTTCTTTAGTTGCTATTTGATTAATAAATAAATCATCATCTCCAGATTTTATAGATAGATGAGTTTCAAATCCATTTACATGGGAGAATAGTTCTTTCTTATAGGATAAATTTCTACCAACGCCCATATAAGAGAATCCCAATTTAGCATAGGAAAAATACTGCATTGCAGTTAATAAAGTTTCGTAACGAATTAGCCGATTAATAAACGTTGGTAGCTTTTTGTATGCTCCATAACCAAGGATTACTTCTTTATTCTTATCAAATTTAGAAGTTATTTGCGAAATCCAATTTTGAGAAACTGGTTCGCAATCAGCATCTGTAAATAATAAATAATTATTAGATGCAACAGCTATTCCTTTGGTGATGGCATTTTTTTTATTTCCAAAATATTGATCTGTAGCTTCTAAATAAATGTACTTTAGATTTTTATGATCCTTTTGAAAATCCTTGCTGACTAGTTCAGTATCATCAGTTGAAGCATCATTTACGAGTACAACTTCAAAACTTTCAAAGTCTTGATTAAGAATTTTAGGCAAGAAGTTTTTAAGATTATGAGCTTCGTTTTTCGCCGCAATGATTACAGAAATGGGTAATGATTTCTTTTCTGAATTATACTCTTCCGCGAAAGCAAACTTCCCAAAAAGGAAAATCCAATACAAAACTTGAATAAATACAGTAGCAACAAAAATATAAAATAGAATGGCCAGTAGCATACGCTACAAACTTACTTATTTATGTTGAGGTTCGGCACAGGTATCAAATTGGTCAGGTGTTTTACCACAAAAACCACAAGATTCACCATCTTTATTTAGCATAGGGTTTTGACTAGCACATGTGCCTGCAAATTCTCCATCTTTTTTTGCCCAAATTTTTATAGCAATGCCTGCAAATGCAAACGCTAATAAAGCAAGTGTGATTAGAAATAGTTTCATGCTAAAAATCTTTCTGCAAAGATACAAAATGCGCTATTAAAAAAGCATAAAAAGATTATTGTATATTTGATGTATTGTGACCTTATTTGATTATAAGTGTCTCAATAATAATCAATTAATTTAATCTTAACTATTATGAAAAAATATCTAGCAGAAATGCTCGGAACATTTGTTCTTGTTTTTATTGGCTGTGGTAGCGCAGTTATTGCTGGTGGTGATGTAGGGTTTTTAGGAATTGCATTTGCATTTGGTATTGCTGTTTTGGCAATGGTATATGCTATTGGATCTATTTCAGGATGTCATATAAATCCTGCAATTACAGTGGCAATGCTCTTTTCGGGCAAAATTGATGCTAAAGATGCTGGTGGTTATATTGTATTTCAAATTATTGGTGCCATTTTAGGTGCCGGAGTATTATGGTTTATTGCTCAAGGATTGCCAGGTTATGACATTGCTGTTAATGGATTAGGACAAAATGGATATGGAACAGGTTCCCCAAAAGGATATGGTATGCAAGCAGGTTTTATAGCTGAGGTTGTACTAACGGCTATTTTCTTGCTGGTTATTTTTGGTGCCACGCATAAAAATGCAAATGGTAAGTTTGCAGGTATTGCTATAGGTTTGGCTTTAACGATGATTCATATTGTTGGAATTCCTGTAACGGGTGTTTCTGTAAATCCTGCTCGTAGTATTGGTCCTGCTTTGTTTGTAGGAGGTGAAGCATTATCACAATTATGGCTATTTATAGTAGCTCCGCTCATTGGTGGAATAATTGGTGCTTTACTTTGGAAAGTAATTAAACCAGCTGATGATTAGAAGTGTAAAATAATGTTTATAAAAAAAACCTCACTGCAGTGAGGTTTTTTATTTTTTCTAAAGTTTGCTTATTGTTTAGATATGGTTCTGTTTTAATGAACTATATCGGTCGATAAGCGAAGTTAGCCGAAAATAATTCAAGAATCAAACTAAATTATAGTAGAAGCTTAGATAATATTTACTTCAGCTTCTAAGTCAATTTCAAACTTTTCTTTAACAGTTTGTTGAATTTTTTTTGAAAGCTCAAAGATTTCTTGCCCGGTTGCATTACCATAATTTACGAGCACTAGTGCTTGTTTTTTATGAACACCAGCGTCACCAAAGCGTTGCCCTTTAAATCCACATTGTTCCACCAACCAACCAGCTGGTACTTTAATTTTTGTTTCAGAAACTTTATAATAAGGCACTTCAGGATGTTTATGTTGTAATTGTCTAAACTGATGTTTAGAAATAACAGGGTTTTTAAAAAAACTACCACTGTTACCTATTTCTTTTGGGTCTGGTAATTTACTTTGCCTAATAGTAATTACCGCATTAGATACATCTTTTATGGTAGGCTTTTCAATAGCATTACTTCCTAACTCAGATTGGATTGCACCATAAGAAGTATTTAGCTGATGTTTATTTTTTGAAAGTTTGAAAAGAACAGAGGTAATTATATACTTTCCTTTAACATGACGTTTAAAAATAGAATCTCTGTAACCAAACTCACAATCCACATTTTTAAACTTTACTAAATTCCCTGATTTAATTTCTAGAGCTTCTAGTTCATGCATAAAGTCTTTTAATTCAACTCCGTAAGCACCAATATTTTGAATAGGAGCAGTACCCACATTACCAGGAATTAAAGATAGGTTTTCAACACCTCCATAGTCATTTTCTAAACACCATAAAACAAATTCATGCCAATTTTCGCCAGCTTGTACTTTTACAAATACATCCTCTTTGTCTTCCTTTAGAATCTCTTTTCCTTTTAAATTTAGATGTATTACAAGCTTTTCAAAGTCTTTAGTGAGTAACAGGTTGCTTCCTCCGCTAAGTATAAAGAAATCTTCATGATTTTTTAAAATTTCTTCTAAATCTAGAATTGATCTGGCATTCACAAATTTTTTGGCTTTAACGTCTATACCAAATGTATTGTAGGGTTTTAAAGATATGTTTTGTTGAATCTGCATTAAGAATTATAAGCTTCTAAAGCTGCCTTTAAGATTTTTACAGAACGGATCATATCCTCTTTATTTAGGACATATGCAATACGTACCTGGTTTAAGCCTAATCCTTTTGTAGAGTAAAACCCTGCAGCTGGGGCCACCATAATAGTTTCATTATTTAAATGAAATTTTTCTAAAAGCCATTGCGCAAAATCGTCAGAATTTTTAACTGGTAACTCAGCGATACAATAAAAAGCGCCATTAGGCTTCGCTACTTTAACGCCGTCTATTTTTTGAAGCTCAGTAATCAATGTATTACGTCTGTCTACATATTCTTCAATAACATTATCAAAATAGCGCTGTGGTGTATCTAAAGCAGCTTCACTAGCTATTAGAGCATAAGTAGGAGGACTCAAGCGTGCCTGAGCAAATTTTAAAGCAGTTTGTATAACTTGTTTATTTTTAGAAACAATACATCCAATTCTCGCACCGCACATGCTATAACGTTTGGATACTGAATCTATAACAATTGTATTATCATTTATACTTTCTTCTTGCAAAACAGAATAATGAGTTGCACCGTCATAAGCAAATTCACGATAGACTTCATCAGCAATTAAAAATAGATCGTACTTTTTGACGATTGATGCTAACTTTTGTATTTCTTCTTTGCTGTATAAATAACCTGTAGGATTACCTGGGTTACAAATTAATATTGCTTTGGATTTAGGTGTAATTAATTTTTCAAACTCTTCAATAGGAGGCAAGGCAAAATTATCTTCTATTTTAGAAATTACCGGTACAACTTTTACACCAGATGCTGTAGAAAAACCATTGTAGTTGGCATAAAAAGGCTCTGGAATGATTACTTCATCATTAGTATCCATAATACTGCCAAATGTAAAGAGCAAGGCCTCGCTACCTCCAGTAGTTACAATAATATCATTGGTCTCAATGCTAATATCATTTTTGGCATAATATGTTGATAGCTTTTGTCTGTAAGCTTCCGAACCTTCTGAACGAGCATATTCTAATACTTCTAAATCAGCATTCTTAACAGCATCTAAAGCAACTTTTGGTGTTTTAATATCTGGTTGTCCTATATTTAAATGATAAACTTTAGTTCCTCGCTTTTTTGCATCTTCAGCAAACGGCACTAATTTTCGGATTGGAGACTCAGGCATTTGCTGCCCTTTAGCAGATATTTTAGGCATTTCTATTTTATAGTTAGATATTCTACAAATTTCAGAAAATTATATCGAAAATTAGTACAACTTTTCTAAAGATTTTATTCCGTTAAAATTATGCTAAAAGTTTTAGTAGCTATTTGAGTTTTTGTAGTTTTAAGAAAGTAAACTAACTCTATGAACTACCGCATAAAATTGCTATCTTTTTTCTTTCTTTATTTATGCGTATCTAAACTTACCGCCCAAGATAGATTCTATATTAAGAACAATGGTAAAAGCTATGCTATGAGTTTTAAGATGGTAAATAATTTGATTGTTTTACCTATAGAAGTAAATGGTTCAAAGCTTAATTTTCTACTAGATACTGGTGTAAATAATACCATAATGTTCAACTTAAGTTTAGAAGATTCAACCAAATTAAAAAATACACAGAAAATTAGAATAAGAGGTTTAGGCGAAGGAAGTTATATAAACGCAATTCAATCTAAAAATAATCTATTTAAAATTGGAAATATTTTAAATGGACAACATATGATCTATTTAATACCAGGTAGAGAATTTGATCTCTCGGCCAGAATGGGTATGGATATTAATGGAATTATTGGTGGTGATATTTTTAGAGATTTTGTTATTGATATTAACTATACCACGAAAAGGGTTAAGTTTTACAACCCAAATTCCTACAAATATAAAGAGTGTAAGAAATGTGAAACATTTGACCTCACTTTTAATAGAAATAAGCCATATGTTGATATTAAGGTTAGATCAGATGATAAAATCATAGACACAAAATTGTTAATTGATACTGGTGGTAGTAAAACAGTTTGGTTGTTTGATAAATCGAGTGATAATATTAAGTTGCCCGAAAAATATTTCGATGATTTTTTGGGTAAAGGATTAAGCGGTAACATTTATGGTAGACAGAGCAAAATAGATGAAATAATCTTAGGGCAATATAGCTTTAAGAATGCAAATGTGTCGTACCCTGATTCGACATCTATCGCTACAGCTTATAGATTTAAAGAACGAAATGGAAGCTTAGGAGCAGGAATTTTAAAACGATTTAGAATGCTTATTGATTATAGAGATAAAAAATTGGTATTAAAGAAAAAATCATCTTATTACAACGACCCTTTTTTGTACAACATGAGCGGTATTGAATTGATTCATAATGGCACAATGCTCATTAAAGATAAAAAGGATTCATCAGGCCTTAATTTTGGAGGAAGAGGAGAAAGTCGAGGAATTGTGCAAGTTATCTTTGAAATGGTTTACAACTTTAAGCCATTGTATACTATTTCATTCATTAGACCAAATTCACCTGCAGAGAAAACAGGTTTATTAGCTAACGATATTATTTTAGAAGTTAATAGTAAGCCTGCTTATACTTATAAGATGGAAGAAATAATTCATTTGTTCTCAACAAAAGAAGGAAAACTTATAAAGCTATTAATCGAAAGAAATGGTAAAAAACTTTTTTACTCTTTTAGATTAAAAGATATGCTAAAATAAAAAAGCGACCCTATTGAGTCGCTTTTTTATTATTTAGTTGTTATTTTCTACTACACTTTTTTCTTTCCGTTCAAGTATAGATAAGGCGCTTTCTTTTTTTACACGTCCCTTAATATAGATTACTTTTTTAGCTTCAGAAGCATTAGAAAAAATTGTAATTGCTTTATTAAAAGGGGAAACTCTATTGGTGTCATATTTTACTTCTAGTTCAGCAGTTGCTCCAGGCATAATAGGCTCTTTTGGCACAGTTGGCACTGTACAGCCACAGCTTGTTTTAACATTAGAAATAATAAGTGGCGACTTTCCTACATTCTTAAATTTAAAAACACGTTTTCCATCTGAACCCTTTTCTACAGTTCCATAATCAATAATTTCTTTTTCAAACTCAAATATTGGAGCATTCGGGTCTGCTTTTTTTTCCTCAGAAGTTCCCTGCGCATTGACAGAAAAACTTATCAAACCAATAACGAATAATAAGGCTAATTTTTTCATTTTATGATATGCTTTTAATAGGGTAAAGATACTTATTTTTTATCTTAAAATTGTAACGGCTAAAGTTTTAACATATTGTTGATAATTGTAACTTTGCACTTCATTTTTATCAAGAAGTACGCCAAATGAAAATTCCAGCAACTTATAGTTCAAATAAAGTAGAAGAGAAGTGGTATAACCATTGGATGGAAAACGATTTTTTTCGGTCTACACCGGATGAAAGAGAACCTTATAGTATAGTGATTCCACCACCTAATGTAACCGGAGTTTTACATATGGGGCACATGCTGAATAATACTATTCAAGACGTATTGATACGTCGTGCTCGTTTGTTGGGTAAAAATGCTTGTTGGGTGCCTGGTATGGATCATGCCTCTATAGCTACCGAAGCTAAAGTAGTTGCTAAACTTAAGGAACAAGGTATAGATAAAAATAATATCACTCGTGAAGAATTTTTAAAGCATGCTTGGGATTGGACTCATGAATATGGAGGAGTAATTTTAGAGCAATTAAAAAAATTAGGATGTTCTTGTGATTGGTCTCGTAAAAAGTTCACCATGGATGATGATATGAGTGAAGCTGTAATTAAGGTATTTGTAGATCAATACAACAAAGGAAATATTTATCGAGGTTATCGTATGGTGAATTGGGATCCAGAAGCCCAAACCACATTGTCTGATGAAGAGGTTATTTACCAAGAACGAACGGATAAACTATACTATGTAAAGTACCAAATAGAAGGTGAGAGTGAATTTGTAACTATTGCAACAACTAGGCCCGAAACTATTTTAGGAGATACTGCAGTTTGTATAAACCCTAATGATGATCGTTATACGCACTTAAAAGGCAAAAAAGTAATTGTACCTATTTGTAATAGAGTGATATCTATAATAGAAGATGATTATGTAGATATAGAGTTTGGTACCGGCTGTTTAAAAGTAACGCCAGCACATGATGTAAATGATAAAGAAATTGGTGATCGTCATAACTTAGAAGTTGTAGATGTTTTGAATGCTGATGGTAGTATGAATAGTTTTGGTCTTCATCATCAAGGGAAAGATAGAGTAGTAGCAAGAAAAGATGTTGCCAAAGAACTAGAAGAATTAGGTTTATTAGTTAAGATTGAAGATATCACCCATAATGTAGGAACTTCGGAGCGCACAAAAGCTGTGATTGAGCCAAGACTATCTGATCAATGGTTTTTAAAAATGGAAGAGCTGATAAAACCAGCAATTAAAGCGGTGCTTGAAACAGAAGAGGTAAAGCTTTTTCCTAAGAAGTTTAATAATACATACCGTCATTGGGTAGAAAATATTCGTGATTGGAATATATCGCGTCAATTATGGTGGGGACAGCAAATACCAGCTTACTTTTATGGAGATGGTAAAGAAGATTTTGTTGTAGCCGAAAATATTAATGAAGCAATTGAGCTTGCGAAAATAAGAACGAATAATCAAGAATTGACCTCTAACGATTTAACTCAAGACCCTGATGTTTTAGATACTTGGTTTTCATCTGGTATTTGGCCAATGAGTGTATTTGACGGTATTCGAAATCCTGATAATGAGGAAATTAATTACTATTATCCAACAAATGATCTAGTTACAGGCCCTGATATTTTATTCTTTTGGGTTGCACGTATGATTATTACAGGTTATGAGTATAGGGGTGAGCGACCATTTGAAAATGTATATTTAACTGGACTGGTCCGTGATAAACAACGTCGTAAGATGAGTAAATCTCTCGGAAATTCGCCAGATGCACTAAAATTAATGGAAGATTATGGTGCCGATGGAGTTCGTGTAGGTTTATTGTTAAGTAGCGCAGCTGGTAACGATTTAATGTTTGATGAAGCTTTATGTCAACAAGGAAAACAATTTGCCAATAAAATATGGAATGCTTTTCGATTAATTAAAGGTTGGCAAGTAAGTAGTTCAATTGAGCAACCGGCGTCTTCTAATATTGCTATTGAATGGTATAAAAGTAAATTCAATAAGACTTTAACTGAGATTGAAGATCATTATAGTAAATATCGTTTATCTGACGCTTTAATGTCTATTTATAAGTTGATATGGGATGATTTTGCTTCTTGGCTTTTAGAGATTGTAAAACCAGGTTATGAACAGCCAATTGATGAAAAGACCCATTTGGCTGTTATAGCTATTCTTGAGAATAACTTAAAAATATTACATCCTTTTATGCCGTTCTTGACTGAAGAGATTTGGCAATTCATTGCTGAAAGAACTCCAGAAGAAGCTTTAATAGTTGCTAACTATCCGAGTGTTGAAAAGATAGATGAGAGCTTAATCAAAGAATTTGACTTTGCTACGGAGGTGATCTCTAGTATTAGAACTATCCGTAAGGATAAAAGTATTACGTTTAAGAATAAAATTGATTTGTCAATTCTTAATAATGAGACGACTTCTGATAGATTTGATGTTGTAATAAAGAAATTAGGTAATGTAGATACATTGAATTATACGCCAGAAAAGATAGATGGAGCTTTAAGCTTCAGGGTTAAATCGAATGAGTATTTTATCCCTATCTCGTCAGATAATATTAGTATAGATGAGGAAATAAAAAAATTAACAGAAGAATTAAATTATACAGAAGGCTTTTTAAAATCTGTTCAAAAGAAATTAGCAAACGAACGTTTTGTTTCTGGCGCTCCAGAACAAGTAGTTGATAACGAAAAGAAAAAGGAGGCAGATGCCTTGGCTAGAATAGAAACTATTAAGGCAAGCTTGGCAAGTTTGGGATAATCACTTTACCCTTTAATTAATTTTTTTAGAAGAGAAATTTGCCCAAAATGATAGTAGGCATGTTCTATCATTCCTTCTATATTTCTTTTATAAGTACCATACTTTTCTTCTATGAATACATTATCTAGTTTCTCATCAGACATTTTTTCAATAAAATTTGCAAACTTTTCAGCATTAGCTAAAAGTGAAGTTACTAATTGTTGCCACTCTTTTTCAGATTTAGTTGGAGGCATATCAAAACTGTATTTATCTCTAATTTCTAATTTGCCTTTTTCGAAAAAATTATTAAGTCCGGAGATGTAGTAGTTAATATGAAAAGTTAATAAAGCGATGGTATTTAAAGAACCAACTTTAGTAGTGGCTTCTTGCCAAGTAATATCAGCCAATTGTTCTTTAAGATTGGTATTTGCAATCCACTTTCCGTTGAATAAAACTTCTCGAAATCTATTGGCAAGCAGAACTGACTGACTCACTGAAATTTACTTTTTCTTTAAATAAATAATTGCATCGATAGCTACCTCGCTCCAAGTTTTACTAACTAAGTCAGGCCCTTTATGTAATTCAAAACAGGCTTTACTTAGTGAGTCTAAAGCTGCTTGAGCATTAAAGTCATTTACAATATCTAATGTGCCTGTCAACTCAACTAATTGCCCACTAATAATATAAGTAATAGGTATTTCTTTACTAACATTATTCATTTTTAGGTTTACTGTACCTTTTCCATCATTATTTAAATTTAATATTCCTGTTAAAGAAACGGTTGCATCCATTACTCCAAAGAAAAGTTCTTTAAGCTTCCCATCACGTTCATCATCACCAGAAAAAAGGCTACTTACAGGTAAATTGAATTCAGCCCCATTCAAGGCCTCTAAAGCTGTTGTTGCCTCTTGTGTATTCGAAATTTCAACAGTTTTAAATTGTCCTTTCACAGGAATTTTTGAGGTAGTTTTATAACCTGTCCAATTTACAGTAATAGTTTCTGCAACTACTGAGAATTTTGCTGGTTCTTTCTTTACTTGTTTTTTACATGAAACGATAGTAAAGGATAGTATAATTGCTACTGATAAAAAAACGATTTTTTTCATGGTTTTAATCTATTTTTTGTTGTGTAATTTTTTCTACAAGTTCAATATATTGTTGTTTTGCCATGTCTTCAGAAATTTCATTGATCTGAAACCAAGCATTCAATTTAAAAGCATTTCGAATTGCGTCATGACCCGATGGTGTTGAATAGTTATTTCCTTTAGTAGCTTGCTTATAATAAGCATATAACTTAAGCATAGTATCAGGTGGTAACTTTTCTTTCATAGAAGAAGATATTTCATAGGCTTTCTCAAATTTTCTATTAATATCTTCCATGCTTGTTTTTACTTTAACAGGAGATTAAACGCGTTCGGCAATTACTGTTTTAGCACCAATCGCTTTTTGATTTAA
Organism: Maritimimonas sp. 2304DJ26-3; assembly: GCF_056591635.1. Classification (NCBI taxonomy): domain Bacteria; kingdom Pseudomonadati; phylum Bacteroidota; class Flavobacteriia; order Flavobacteriales; family Flavobacteriaceae; genus Maritimimonas; species Maritimimonas sp. 2304DJ26-3. The sequence goes on along the minus strand of NZ_JBWQOK010000002.1, from coordinate 729,413 downwards.
AGAAACATTTATTTTCATATCTAAAGGTAAAAAAATATCTACTCTAGAACCAAATTTTATAAATCCGGCATCTGTACCTTGTTTTACAGTTTCATCTTTTTTAGCATAGTTTACAATACGTCTTGCCAAAGCGCCAGCTATCTGTCTATATAGAATTTCGCCAACGTTATTATTTTCTACAACAATGGTGGTACGTTCATTTTCTTCTGAAGATTTTGGATGCCAAGCAACCAAGTATTTGCCTGGATGGTACTTGCTGAAATTTACTTTTCCACTAATTGGATATCTTGTGACATGTACATTTAACGGAGACATGAAAATAGATACTTGTCTACGTTTATCTTTAAAATATTCGTTTTCTTGAACTTCTTCAATGACCACTACTTTACCATCTACGGGAGCAATAATTTGATTTAAGTTTTCAACTGCTATTCGTTTGGGGTTTCTAAAAAACTGAAGAATCAAAATTAATATCAATAATAGAACTACCATTAGTGATTTATTGAGCCAATAATTAGCAATAAACTTATCTATAAGCAAAAAGAGTACCGTTAAAATAACAATAGTTATTGTGATAATTTTATAACCTTCTTTATGAAACATAGTCTAATAAAATAAATGCAAATATACATAAACAAAGGGGGCAGCAAAGATAATACTGTCTAGTCTATCCAGAAATCCACCATGTCCGGGAATAAGGTTGCTGCTATCTTTTACCTGAGCTTCTCTTTTAAATTTTGATTCAATCAAATCGCCTAATAAACCAAAAATAACAATCAGAACAGCGATGATCATCCAACTTACTAAGGTTAAAATTGGGACGTACTGAGCTAAGAAATATGCAGCGATAAGGCTTGCAACTAACCCACCAAGAGCTCCTTCAACAGTTTTATTTGGTGAAATTTTCTCATAGAGTTTTGTACGCCCTAATGTAGTGCCAATTAAGTAAGCAAAACTATCATTAGCCCATATTAGTGCAAAAATACTAATGATGGTCTTAGGATGATACTCACCATTTATAAAAGGAATACTTGTCATAAAACTAAAAGGCAAAGCTATATAGGCTACAGCCAATAAAAAATGCCCCATTTTACTTGAAGTAATACTAATCTTTGTAATAAATAATTGATAAATAAAGGGTATGAATAATGAAATGATTAGAAAAAAATGAAAGTATTTTGAACTGAAAATTGATAACTCAGAAAAACGTAAATAGATTAGGATGGCAACTATATATGCCCAGTTATATTTTAAATTAATGAGTCGTTTAAATTCATATAAGCACAACATCATTAAGATGAAAAATAAGGCATAAAAGGACTCTTTTGAATATAAGGTTGCACCTACTATAATAGCGACATATACTATGCCCGAGAGTGCCCTTGTAAGCAATTCTTTCATCTTATAAATCTTCTAGTAAAAGCAAATAAAGATTTTTTGCATTTGTATTACCATAATTCAAAAAATCATCTTTTGCTTTTCCAGGCATATAGCTTTTGATTGAACTAATATTGGTAGGAAAATCATGAACATAATTTTTTCGTATTGCCATTAATCCTTCACTAGTCGTTCTAACTAGTTGACTCGTTCTTGCTAATACAATAAAGTGGTTGGGTAACTTAGATAGTTTATATTGTTGTACTTGATTTGATGAAAACATCACACTACCATTATCAGAGATTAAGTGTTCACATAATGAAAAGAATGGAGCATTTAAGGATATATTCTGAGTACAACTCTTATTGATAATTGTCAATAATTTGACTAAATCGCGGTCAATACAAACAGTTTCTTCCCATTGATTTTCTTCAATGATGTTGAGTAAATTTTGATTAACTTCTTCTAAATTAGAACAGTATAAGAATTTACCTCCTTTTTTAATGAAATTATGAACAAATATATCATCTAAAGAAAGATCTGCCGTGTCTATGGCAGATCCTTGTTCGCTTGAAGCGGAAATGTCTTTATTTTGGTTGAATAACTTTTTTAATAGATTCATAGTAAAACTAGTGAGCTACTCAAAAGTAATAAAATGTTAAAAATTAGGCGAATTCTGTTGAAATCTCGCCTTCATTGTTCACATCTTTAATAGGATTGTCTTTTGTTTTCTTTACTGTACCTTCTTCTGAAGCAACTTCTTCCACAGCTTTAGGGCTAGCTAAAGGCTCTTTTTTAAATGGTCTCTTTCCAAATATTCTCTCCAGATCATCGCTGAAAATAACCTCTTTTTCTAACAATAATTCTGCTAATTCAGTCAACTCCTTTTTATGTTTGATCAAAATTTGCTGAGCTCGTTCATATTGGTTTTCAATTAATTTAGAAATTTCTTCATCAATCAATTGAGCTGTTTCTTCACTATACGGTTTTGAGAAATTATAGTCAGATTGACCACTAGAATCATAATAAGTAATATTGCCAAGTTTTTCGCTTAAACCATATACAGCTACCATAGCTCTAGCTTGCTTGGTAATTTTTTCAAGATCACTTAAAGCCCCAGTAGAAATTTTATCGAAAACAATCTTTTCAGCTGCACGACCACCTAAAGTGGCACACATTTCATCAAGCATTTGTTCTGTTCTAACAATCATGCGTTCTTCTGGTAAATACCAAGCCGCTCCTAATGATTGCCCACGAGGAACAATTGTTACTTTTACTAATGGAGCAGCATGTTCCAACATCCAGCTAACTGTTGCATGACCAGCTTCATGGTAAGCAATGGTTTCCTTTTCTTTCTGAGTGATGATTTTATTCTTCTTTTCTAACCCTCCAACAATTCTATCTACAGCATCCAAAAAATCTTGATGCTCTACCGCTTTATGGCCCTTTCTAGCTGCGACTAATGCAGCCTCGTTACAAACATTAGCAATATCAGCTCCGGAAAAACCTGGTGTTTGCTTAGCTAAAAATTCCACATCTGCATTTTTATCTAGCTTCAAAGGTTTAACATGAACTTCAAAAATCTCTTTACGCTCATTCATGTCTGGCAAATCAACATAAATTTGTCTATCAAATCGTCCTGCACGCATTAAAGCTTTATCTAAAACATCTGCACGGTTAGTAGCAGCTAATACAATTACATTAGTATCAGTACCAAAACCATCCATTTCTGTTAATAGCTGATTTAATGTATTTTCACGTTCATCATTACCACCAGTAATATTATTTCTACCTCTAGCTCTACCTATAGCATCAATTTCATCTATAAAAATAATCGATGGCGATTTTTGTGCAGCTTGTTTAAACAAATCACGAACACGTGAAGCACCAACACCCACAAACATTTCCACAAAATCAGAACCAGATAATGAAAAGAAAGGAACTTTAGCTTCACCAGCTACTGCTTTTGCTAATAAGGTTTTACCTGTGCCAGGAGGGCCTACTAATAAGGCTCCTTTTGGAATTTTACCACCAAGTCTAGTATATTTTTCAGGATTCTTTAAGAAGTCTACAATTTCTTGAACTTCTTCTTTTGCACCTTCTAAGCCTGCAACATCTTTAAACGAAGTTTGTACTTTTTGATCTTGGTCAAAAAGCTTTGCTTTAGATTTACCAATGTTAAAGATTTGCCCACCTGGACCACCACCACCACCAGCACCAGACATCCGACGCATAATAAATATCCAAATTGCAATAATAAAGATAAACGGCAACCACATAAAAATGCCATCCCAAATATTAGTTTGTTTGGCATTATCTCTATCAAAATCTAAGTTATATTCAGTTTTCTCAGTATTTAACTCATTTTCGAAATTTTGAAGATCTCCAAAATCAAAAATATACATTGGGTTACCTTTACTGAAAAAAGGACTCTTAGTTTTAGCACTGTGCTTTTCTTTACTTAAAGCATCTTCTTTAATGAAAACTTGAGCGAAATCGTCATTTACAATAACTATTTTGCTAATATCATTATCCTTAAGGATGGTTTTAAACTCATTATCAGATAATTTATCAGTGCTTAGGTCAGAACTGTTAAAGAATTGATACCCTAAAATAAGTGCGAAAAGGATACCATATACCCAATAAAAATTGAATTTAAATTTAAACTCTTTAAAAGGCTTATTATTTTTTTTATCTTGACTCATGTAATTGTTCTAAAAATTAAAATTAGTAGGCAGCTTCGATCGAAGTAATTTTTGCATCGCCCCAAAGACTTTCTATGTCATAGAATTCTCGAACCTGCTTTTGAAAAATATGCACTACAACATTTACATAATCGATCAATATCCATTCTGCATTTGCTTCACCCTCTACATGCCATGGTTTATCTTTTAAAGACTTACCAACCACTTTTTGTACAGAACCTGCAATTGCATTTACTTGAGTATTAGAATTACCTTCGCAAATAATAAAATAATCACATACTGTATTTTCTATTTCTCTAAGATCTAAAATGCTTACTTTCTCGCCTTTAACCTTCTCTATTCCCTTTATAATTTCAGTAATTAACTGATCTGAGCTCGCTTTGGTCCTCGTCATTAAAATTCTTTAAGATTACCGCAAAGGTATTATATTTTATCGTTAATGAAATGTTATATTTGTAATATTCCATAATGAAAATAGTCAAACTTAATGCCATTAATTCAACCAATACTTTTTTAAAAGATTTGGTTAAAAATTCTAACGTAGAAAATTGGACAATTGTTGTAACAGAGGAGCAAACAGCTGGTAAAGGACAGCTACAAAATAAATGGCACTCTGATCCTGGTAAAAACCTCACCTTTAGTATATTGTGTGAATTGGAAAATTTTAAAGTTCAATATGCTTTCTATTTGAATTGTATAATTTCATTGGCAATTTTTAATGTTTTACAAGATTATATACCTGAAAAATTAAAAATTAAATGGCCTAACGACATTTTGTCATATGCTAAAAAATTATGCGGAATTCTAATTGAAAATACTGTCAGTAATGATAGAATTATAAGATCAATTATTGGAGTTGGTCTTAATGTAAATCAGATTAATTTTGAAGGTCTCCCAAATGCAACATCTTTAAAATTAATTACCAATAAAGAATTTAATAGGGATGTTTTACTGAAAAACCTAGTGAATGAAATTAAAAAACAATCAGTATTGATTGAGAATCATTATTTTAAAGGAATTAAAACAGCTTATGAAAGCCATTTGTTTAGAATGAATACACCAGCTATGTATGAAAATATCCAAGAAAACCAATTTATGGGTAAAATACTTGGTATTGATGATTTTGGAAAATTATTAATTGAACATGAAAACGAATCAATTGAAGCTTATGACTTAAAAGAAATTCGATTTATTTAAAGCTGCTCTATATTTTCGCTTAGAGTATTGATGAATTTTTTTAACGGACTTTTCACCATCATTGCCATCATAGGATTAAATTTGCCATCAAAGACTAATTGTACCTCACTACTTTCATCATCTATCTCATAAATATTTCCTGTTAAAGTAAAAGGAAGTTTATCACTTGCAGCTCCAAGTACAACTTTTTCATTAGGTACTAATTCTTTAATTTTTAGTTTAATTTCTGGCATACCCTTTAAAGCGAATACAAAACCGTTTTCTCTAGTTTCAAATTTGTCTATACTCTCTGGCATAATCTTTTCAAAATTTGCAGGATCTGCTAAAAACTCATACATGTCTTTGCTAGACTTTTGTGCTGTTACGCTTGGGCTTTCTAAATTCATGTTTTTATAATTATTGCCACCTGTCTGGATGTTTTCTCCACTCTTGTAGCGTTTTTAATTCGTTATTATTTATATAATTTGATTCTGTAGCTTGATCTAATAAATGATTGTAATCACTCAAAGTTAAGAGTTCTACTTCAGAATTTCTAAAATTTTCTTTTGCAAAATCAAATCCATAAGAAAAGATAGCGACCATACCCTTAACAATAGCCCCTGAACTTTTTAATGCTTTTACAGCATTTAAACTACTTTTCCCGGTGCTTATTAAATCTTCAATAACAACTGCTTCTTGTCCACTTTCTAAATGACCTTCTATCTGATTTTGTCGACCATGTTTTTTTGGCTCTGGTCGAACATATACAAAAGGTATGCCTAATTTTTCAGCAACTAAAACCCCAATTGCTATCGCACCAGTTGCAACACCAGCAATTACATCTGGTTTGCCATACTTTTCTTTTACTATTTTAGCTAAATTTTCACTTAAAAAATTACGAACCTTTACAAAAGATAATGTAGTTCTGTTATCGCAATAAATTGGTGATTTCCAGCCTGAAGCCCAAGTAAAAGGTTCATTGGGTTGTAGTTTTATGGCTTTGATTTGTAAAAGTAATTCAGCAGTTTTTTTTGCTGTATTTTTGTCTAAAATCATATCGCAAATGTATACAATTTTTGTAAATGAAAATGTTATTTTTTTGGACCAAAAGCCTACTAATAATCCTGACATTCCTTCTCATAGTTTTGAAAATATAGAACTTAATGAGATCATCCTTCAACTAGAAAATGATGAATTGAAATCTATCCACATTTATCATCATAATCTCAAAGAACTTTGGGAAGGTTTTCAAGATAAGTTTAAAATTATTAAGGCGGCTGGTGGCGTGGTGTTTAATGAAACTAATGATAGTTTATGGATATTCAGAAATGGTAAATGGGATCTGCCAAAGGGAAAAATTGAAGCGGGTGAAAATATTGAAGAAGCAGCTTTACGAGAAGTAGAAGAGGAATGTGGTGTGACCAATCTAAAATTATTGGGTCTTATAACTAAGACTTATCACGTATATAAGTATAAAAACAAAAGAATATTAAAGGTTACATATTGGTTTAAAATGACTTCTACTCTCGACCAAAAGCTAACTCCTCAATTGGAAGAAGGTATTACCAAGGTAGAATGGGTAGGAGCTGAAAAGCTTAACGAAGTCTTAAAAAACACATATAGAAATATAGATTTATTATGTAAATTTGCAATCCGTTAAGAAAAAGTAGGAAAAAACGGACCCTAGTTGTTATACATTAGATAAGTGTATTAAATAAAATAAACAAGCCAATTAATTAGAATTGCTTATGAAAAAAATTACTCCCCTAGTTATTATTGCTATTATAAGTTTGCAAAGTATTTTTGCGCAAACATTAACACATTCTACCAGTCAAAATATTGTTGATGGTAATTCATTAGGTTGTAACACCAAAGACGGAGATGGTAATGTTATTTTTGTTCAAGCTACTACTTACTATAGAGCTTTTGACCTCAACGATTTTGGTATTATTAGTGATTATGATATTACATCTATTGATTATGGAATAGAATCATTGTCTGATGCTCCTGCTGGAGGATTCCCGGTTACTGTAGGTGTTTATTCAGTAAATGGCATTTTTCCAAACGGAAGCTTAACACTAATTACTGAAGTTACTCAAAATTTACAAGATCAATCTCAAACAATTGTTAATGTGCCAATTACTGCTACTATTGCTGCAAATGCAGAATTTGTAGTAGCAATTTCTGTACCTTCAGACGATCCAGACGATGGAGGTGCTGGTCAGGTTAAATTTGATATAGGCTCAAATAACGATGGTCAAAATGATCCATCATATTTTTCAGCAGATGCTTGTAATCTAAATATGCCAACCGATTTCGAAGACCAAGGTAGACCAGATATTCATATGGTAGTTAATGTGAATGGTAATGGTTCAACTGCTAGTACAGGTGATTTAGACTTAGTAAGTTTTAGTTATTACCCGAATCCGGTAAAAGAGAGTTTAAATATGATTGCTAAAGAGGAAATCTCAAGCGTCGAAGTTTATAATGTTTTGGGCCAGCAAGTAAAGTCTATGAAGACCTCACAATTAAATGCAAGTTTAGACTTAACATCACTTTCGGCGGGTACCTATATGGTAAGAGCCAGAGTAAATGACAAAGTAGGTTCTTTTAAAGTAGTTAAAGAATAAGAAAATTATATAAAAAAAATATAAGCTCTGCGTTTTGCGGAGCTTTTTTTATGCGCTAGATAACAGTTGTTTACTTTATAAAATAGCCTATCTTTGCCGCCTTAAAATTTTAAGATCATGACTGAATTTATCAGAAAGCGTACAGCCAATGTAAAAAACGATGTTTTATCAGGTTTAACAGTGGCATTGGCATTGGTGCCAGAAGCAGTAGCTTTTGCTTTTGTGGCTGGTGTAGACCCATTGGTTGGATTGTATGCTGCATTTATGATCGGCTTAATTACAGCTATTTTTGGTGGTAGACCAGGTATGATATCCGGTGCTACTGGAGCTTTGGCTGTAGTAATGGTAAGTTTAGTTGCCGAAGGTAATGCACTTGGTGCGGAAGGAGAAAATCTTGGACTGTATTATCTTTTTGCTACGGTTATTTTAATGGGAATTATACAGATGTTAGCTGGTGTTTTTAAACTAGGAAAGTTTGTGCGTTTAATTCCGCATCCAGTAATGATGGGCTTTGTAAATGGGTTAGCAATTGTAATATTCTTATCCCAATTAGGGATGTTTAAAGAAGTAGTCAATGGAGAAAAAGTTTGGATGCAAGGAGCTACTTTATGGATTATGGCAGGATTGGTAGCCTTAACCATGGGGATTATGTTTGGTTTGCCTAAACTTAATAAAAAATTACCTGAAGCCCTAATTGCTATTCTTGTAGTTTCTGCAATTGTAATTTTTGGAGGTTTAGACGTAGCTACTGTTGGTAGTTTTATTAGAGAGGGTGGTGGCGAAGGCTTAAAAGGAGGGTTACCTGTTTTTCAGTCTGAAATATTTGATAAGGTTCCTTTAAATCTTGAAACGTTTAAGTTCATATTTCCATACGCATTGATCTTAGCAGCTATTGGGTTGATAGAATCATTAATGACTTTGAATTTAGTTGATGAATTGACTGAAACTCGCGGAAACTCTAACAGAGAATGTTTAGCACAAGGTGGTGCTAATATTGTTACAGGGCTGTTTGGAGGTATGGGCGGTTGTGCCATGATTGGTCAATCAATTATCAATATAAAAGGTGGAGGTAGAGGTCGCTTATCGGGTATTGTGGCTGCTTTAGCCTTACTAGCGTTTATATTATTTGCTTCTGGTTTAATAGAACAAGTTCCAATCGCGGCTTTGGTAGGCGTAATGTTTATGGTAGTAGTAGGTACGTTTGCATGGTCTAGTTTTAGAATTTTGAATAAAATACCAATAAGTGATGTAATTGTTTTAGTGGCTGTTTCTGCATTAACAGTAGTTTTTGATTTAGCAATTGCTGTAATAGCTGGTGTTATAATATCTGCATTGGTTTTTTCTTGGGAAAATGCCAAACGTATTCGCGCTAAAAAATATGAAAAAGAAGATGGTACTAAAGTTTATGAAATTTGGGGACCATTATTTTTTGGTAGTATACAGGCATTTAATGGTAAGTTTGATGTAAAAAATGATCCAAAACAAATAGAAATTGATTTTATGGAATCACGTGTTTCAGATCATTCTGCTTTAGAAGCTTTATTCAACTTAATTGGTAAATATGAAGAAGCTGGTAAGCAAATTAAGATCAAGCATTTGAGCCCAGCTTGTCAAAGATTAATGGTAAAAGCTTCTCCACGTTTAGCTAGTGTAATTGAAAAAGCCATAGACGATCCTCGTTATCACGTGATGGCTAAAGTGATGGATTAATTACTTTACTTTCACACTATCTGGAACGAGTTTAGTATAATCACCATTATTACGGATTACGTCTCGAACTATAGATGAAGAAATATACGAAGTGCTAGCAGCGGTTAAAAGAAAAACTGTTTCAATAGGAGCTAAATCACGATTAGTATGCGCAATCGCTTTTTCAAACTCAAAATCGGCTGGATTTCTGAGTCCACGCAAAATAAATTCAACACCTATCTCTTTACAAAAATCAACGGTTAGTCCTTTGTAAGTAACTACCTTTACCTTGGGTTCATCTTTAAAAGAGTCTTCAATAAATTGTTTACGTTCCTCTAGGGAGAACATATATTTTTTATCTGCATTAACACCAATTGCTACAATTACTTCATCAAACAATTGTACACCACGTTTTATAATATCATAATGACCTAAAGTAATGGGGTCAAAAGATCCAGGAAATAATGCTTTTTTCATAATCATTAGTTTAAAGCGGTTTCAATAGCATTAACAAATAATGTTTCTAAACTTATACCTGCAGCTTCTGCTTGTTGAGGTAATAAACTAGCTTCAGTTAATCCAGGTACTGTATTGATCTCTAAAAAATAAGGTTCATCACCTATAAAAATATATTCTGCACGCGAAAATCCATTTAAGTTTAGTATTTCATAAACTTCTTTAGCAACTGAATTGAGTCGTTGTAATTGTTTTTTAGAAATTCTAGCTGGCGTAATTTCTTTGGAGGCTCCCAGATATTTAGCTTCATAATCAAAGAAATCATTTTCAGAAACGATTTCCGTCGCTGGTAGCACTTTAGTTTTCCCTTTGTAGTTTATAACTCCAATAGAAACTTCAATACCATCTAAAAAAGATTCTATTAAGATCTCGTTATCTTCCGCGAAAGCATAATTAATGGCTTCTTTTAAATTTTTCTGTTGTGTTACTTTACTGATGCCAAAGCTAGAACCTGCATTGTTTGGTTTTACAAAGCATGGTAAACCTACAGTTTTTATAATTTCTTCTTCATTAATTACATCACCATTATCCAAATAAACAGAAGTAGCTGCCTTTATACCATAATGCCTAACTACACTTAGTGTATCTCGTTTATTAAATGTTAATGCCATTTGATAAAATGGAGCAGACGTGTGTTTTATTCCTAAAAGATTAAAATAAGCCAGTATAGTACCGTCTTCACCAGGATGCCCATGAATTGCATTAAAAACACAATCGAAGGAAATCTTGTTTCCATTTAGTAAAAAAGAAAAATCTCCTTTATCGATATTGTATTCTTTATTATCTATAAAAACTACCCATTTTTCCTTTAAAATATGGACTTTATAAGCGTTGTATATTTGTTTATTTAAGTGTTTATAAACTACATTACCGCTCATTATCGAAATTTCGACTTCAGATGAGTAGCCTCCCATAATAATGGCAATATTTTTTTTCACGTAGCCTATTTAGAAATGGTTATTAGAACAAAAGTATTGATTCTTGCTGTTAAAAATACTACTTTTTTGAGTAAGTTTGTGATTGCTAAATAAAACCAAAATGCAGCTAATACAGTATTTAAAAAGTAAGCAATTTTTACGGACCATTATTACCATATTATTAAGTGTTGTAATTGTTATTTTTTTATTGAATAGATTTTTAAGTTATAGAACCAATCACAATCAAAAAATACCAGTACCAGATTTGGCTAAGCTTTCGTTGGATGAGGCTGATAAAAAGTTAAAGGATGCTAACCTAGCATTTATTGTTATAGATTCTGCAAGTTTTAATGCAGAGTATCCACCAAAGTCGGTATTAGAACAAAACCCTGGAGCTGGCGACTTTGTAAAAGAGGGGCGCAAAATTTATTTAACACTAAATGCTTCTAATTACCGTAAAGTAGCTGTTCCAGATATTTTAGGAAAAACAAAACGTCAAGTGGTAACTCATTTAACATCTATAGGCTTTAGAATTGGAAACTCGAGTTATATACCTGATATTGGTCGTGATGTGGTTCGTAAGCTTAATTTTAACGGTAAAGAACTCAAAGCAGGCGATCTTGTGGCTAAAAACTCTAAAATTGATATGGTCTTAGGTGATGGAAATTTGGGCAACACGAGTGATATTGATGAAGATGAAAATTAATGAGTGAGCAACCTGCCGAAATAGAACAAGACGATCTTTACGAGCATTATAAGTTTACCGCAAGTGAAGGGCAAGAGCCTTTACGTGTTGATAAATTTCTAATGAATTTTATAGAAAATGCTACACGTAATAAGATTCAACAAGCGGTAAAAGCAGGTAACGTTTTGGTAAATGATGCAATTGTAAAGGCTAACCATAAAGTAAAGCCTAACGACGTTGTTAGAGTAGTGTTGGCTCATCCGCCACACGAAAATTTATTAGTGGCCGAAGATATCCCAATTGATATCACTTATGAGGATGATGATGTAATTGTAGTGAATAAGCCAGCAGGTATGGTTGTACATCCTGGTCATGGTAATTATACTGGCACATTAGTTAACGGACTCATACATCATATAGAAAACTTGCCAAAAAATTCTAATGAACGCCCAGGTTTAGTGCATAGAATTGATAAAGACACCAGTGGCTTATTGGTAGTTGCTAAAACAGAATTTGCTATGGCAAATTTGGCAAAGCAATTTTTTGATCGCACTACTGATAGATTGTATTATGCTTTGGTCTGGGGAAATATTGATGAAGATGAAGGCACCATTACCGGAAATGTTGGACGTAGCTTTAAAAATCGGTTGCAAATGGATGTTTTTCCTGATGGAGAACATGGTAAGCACGCAATAACACATTTTAAAGTTATTGAGCGATTTAGTTATGTAACGTTGGTCGAATGCAAGCTAGAAACCGGTAGAACACATCAAATTAGGGCGCACTTTAAACATATTGGGCATACCTTGTTTAATGATGAGCGCTATGGAGGAGAAAAGATATTAAAAGGAACAACCTTTACTAAATACAAACAGTTTGTAGATAATTGCTTAAAGGTTTTGCCTCGTCAGGCATTGCATGCCAAAACTCTCGGTTTTGAACATCCAACTACAAAAAAATGGATGCAGTTTGATTCTCAAATTCCTCAAGATATGCAGTTAGCTTTAGAAAAGTGGAGGAATTATACTGTGAATCAAAAAGATTAGGTTTTGTTTTTCCTATAATCAACGGCAGTAATTTTACCTTCTTCATTAATAATATGAGTTTCTTTACCAGGTACAATATCGGTGTTGTGAGCAGCAACACATAACCATCTGTTTTCTTTTTTTTGAACTACAAATGTGAATATATTCTTTCTATCAAGTGGGTTATTTATTTGATTTGTTCCCGTTTGATTGCTTAGTTTCATTCGGGCATGAACAATAGCAATATTATCTCGTAAAAACGTCACTCTTGTCTTGCGTAATTCAGCTATCGATTTATTGAATATTCGCTTTAAACCATAATCATGAGCTCTAAAAATTGAATCACGGTTATGCCACCATAACCCAACTACATTTATAAACTCAGCATCTTCGACAAAAAGGCTAGCTATACCTTTAGCATCTCTATTATTCCAGAAACGAATAAATAGAAGTGGAATGTCTTTAGGTTTCTTTGCTATAGTATTCATATAAATCCTTTAAGTTAAAAGAGCACTCATAAATTTTGGTAATACATGTATTGGTTTTAAAAGTACTAAAAGTTTGATGATTGCCGTTTTGAATTGTATTTTTATATCATAAATAAAAGTAGAAATGAAAATAGTAATCTCACCGGCAAAATCTCTCGATTGCGAAACACAAATACCAACTAATAAATATACAGAACCCGCTTTTTTGGAACAATCAGAAAAACTGTCAAATGTTTTAAAAAAGAAAAGTGTTAAGCAATTATCAAAATTGATGAGCATTTCTGATAATCTTGGACAATTAAATTATGAACGTAATCAAAATTGGTCTTTGCCATTTACTACCGATAATGCGAGACAAGCTATTTATACATTTAAAGGCGATGTATATCGTGGCTTAGATATGGCAACGCTGCCGGAAGATAAACTAGACCAATTACAAAATAAGTTACGAATTTTATCAGGTCAGTATGGTTTACTAAAACCGTTAGATTTAATGCAACCTTATCGTTTAGAAATGGGTACACGATTGAAGGTTGGTAGAAAAGACAACCTATATCAGTTTTGGGATAATTCTATTACTCAAGCTTTAAATGATGAATTAAAAGATGATGAATTATTTGTAAACTTGGCTAGTGCAGAATACTTTAAAGCAATTAAACCTAAAGTATTAAAAGTGCCTATTGTCACACCAATTTTTAAGGATTTTAAAAATGGACAATATAAAACGATTATGACCTTTGCTAAATTAGCAAGAGGTTATATGGTGCGTTATATAGTTGATAATAATATTGAAGACATTGAAGGTTTAAAAGGATTTGATAGAGAAGGTTATGCCTTTGATGCAAATATGTCTACTGAAACTGAATTAGTTTTTACACGTTAACAGTCAGATAAGCTAACTTTTACGGCCAAGCCACCTTCTGAAGTTTCCTTGTATTTGTTATTCATATCTTTTGCTGTTTCCCACATGGTATCTACCACTTTGTCTAGTGGTACTTTTACATTTTTAGGATCAGTTTCTAAAGCTAATTCTGCCGCATGAATAGCTTTAATTGCACCCATAGAATTTCGTTCTATACAAGGCACCTGTACCAAGCCGCCAATAGGGTCACATGTTAGACCTAAATGATGCTCCATAGCTATTTCGGCGGCAATCATTACTTGTTCAGGACTACCACCTAATAATTCGCATAAAGCAGCAGATGCCATTGCAGAAGAAACTCCTATCTCCGCTTGACAGCCTCCCATGGCAGCAGAAATTGTTGCACCTTTTTTAAAGATACTGCCTATTTCGCCAGCTACTAATAAAAATTGCTTAATATGTTTAAAATTAGCTTCATGATTTTCAATCACTAGATAGTACATTAATACAGCAGGAATCACACCGGCACTTCCATTAGTTGGTGCGGTAACCACTCTTCCTAATGAGGCATTTACTTCATTTACACTTAAGGCAAAACAACTTACCCATTTTAATATTTGTCTGAATTTTACTTCGGTTTTACGAATAGTTTCTAGCCATTCTTGAGGGGAATTATACTGTAAATTACCTTTTAACTTTTGATGTGTATCAAATGCACGACGGCGAACATTGAGACCACCAGGTAAATTTCCTTCCGTATGACAACCTATATACATGCATTCTAACATTGTGTTCCAAATACGCTGCATTTCAAAATCGATTTTTTCATTAGAATGAATTGATTTTTCATTTTCTAGAACAACTTCAGAAATTGATTTGTTAAGGTCATTACAATATTCTAGCAATTCACTAGCTTTTTGAATAGGATGAGGAAAAACTGTATTAAAGATTTCTTCTTGCTTCTTTGAATTTACTAATTCCTCTTTTACTACAAACCCACCACCAATGGAGTAGAAGGTAGAAGAGATGCTATTTTCTTTTGCATGAGTTGTAAAGGTTAATCCGTTAGCATGAAAAGGTAAGAATTCACGATTAAAAACGATAGAATCTTTAATGTTAAATGGAACCTCTAATTGATTATTTAAATTCAAGATTTTGGTACTTTTTATTTTATCAATTATCTTAGAAATATCTTCAACAGGAACAGTTTCAGGGTCAGCTCCAGACAATCCCAATAAAATAGCCAAATCTGTTGCATGCCCTTTTCCCGTTAAGGATAATGAACCGTATAAATCGACTTTGATATTATCAATTTTATCAAAAAATTTAGCATCTTTTAGTTCTTTAATCCATCGTTCTGCAGCACGCCAAGGTCCTAATGTATGGGAACTTGAAGGTCCAACACCAATCTTTAACATATCAAAAACACTAATGCTTTCCATTCTAATAATAAATTTCAGCTAAAGTAAAAAAAGGTTTAATTGAGGCAGCTTTTATTCATTAAATATTTTGTTTACTTCAAATTTTATGACACTATGTCATTTTTATCAAAACTTTTCTGTCAAAACCTTTAAAAATGGCTACTGGCATAAAGATTGACATTAGCTAACCGAATTAGTAAATAAAATCAAAATAACAATTAAAATATATTATGAGTAAAATTATAGGAATTGATTTAGGAACAACCAACTCATGTGTTTCTGTAATGGAAGGTAATGAACCGGTTGTAATTCCTAATGCTGAAGGAAAAAGAACTACACCATCTGTAATTGCTTTCGTTGAGGGAGGTGAGATAAAAGTTGGTGATCCTGCAAAGCGTCAAGCGGTTACGAACCCAACAAAAACAGTTTATTCTATTAAAAGATTTATGGGTAATAAATACTCTGAGTCTCAAAAAGAAGCTGAAAGAGTGCCTTACAAAGTTGTAAAAGGCGATAATAATACACCAAGAGTTGATATAGATGGTCGTTTATATACACCACAAGAATTATCGGCTATGGTATTACAGAAAATGAAAAAAACGGCTGAAGATTACTTAGGCACTTCGGTAACTCAAGCGGTAATTACTGTACCAGCATATTTTAATGATGCTCAACGTCAAGCTACTAAAGAAGCTGGTGAAATTGCTGGATTAAAAGTAGAACGTATCATTAATGAGCCTACTGCCGCTGCTTTGGCTTATGGTATGGATAAAAAGAATGAAGACAAAAAAATTGTTGTTTTTGACTTTGGTGGAGGTACACATGATGTATCTATCTTAGAATTAGGTGATGGCGTTTTTGAAGTATTATCTACTGATGGCGATACACATTTAGGTGGTGATGATGTTGATCAAAAAATAATCAATTGGTTAGCTGAGGAGTTTAAGAATGATGAAAATATGGATCTTCGTGAAGACCCGATGGCGTTGCAGCGTTTAAAAGAAGCTGCTGAAAAAGCGAAAATTGAATTATCATCTTCTGCACAAACAGAAATCAATTTACCTTATGTAACTGCTACTGCTAGCGGACCAAAGCACTTGGTAAGAACGTTAACGAGGTCTCATTTCGAAAAATTAATTGATGATCTAATTAAAAGAACAGTTGAACCATGTAAAACTGCTTTAAAGAATGCAGATTTATCAACTGGAGATATCGACGAAATCATTTTAGTTGGTGGTTCTACTCGTATCCCTGCGGTACAAGAAGCTGTAGAGAAATTTTTTGGTAAGAAGCCGTCTAAGGGTGTTAATCCTGATGAGGTTGTGGCTGTAGGTGCCGCTATTCAAGGTGGTGTATTAACAGGAGACGTAAAAGATGTATTGTTATTAGATGTAACTCCATTATCACTAGGTATAGAAACTATGGGTAACGTAATGACAAAGTTGATTGAGGCAAATACTACGATTCCTACAAAGAAATCACAAGTATTCTCAACTGCAGCAGATAATCAACCATCTGTAGAGATTCACGTGTTGCAAGGTGAGCGTGCTATGGCAGGTGATAATAAAACAATTGGTCGTTTCCATTTAGATGGAATTCCACCAGCGCCAAGAGGAGTGCCTCAAATTGAAGTGACATTCGATATTGATGCAAATGGTATTATCAATGTATCTGCAAAAGATAAAGGTACTGGTAAAGAACATAATATTAGAATTGAAGCTTCTTCTGGATTAACAGATGAGGAAATCGAAAAGATGAAAGCTGATGCTGAAGCTAACGCTGAAGCGGATAAATTAGCGAAAGAAACAGCTGATAAGATCAATGGAGCTGATTCTATGATTTTCCAAACAGAAAAGCAACTAAGTGAATTTGGTGATAAATTATCTGATGATAAAAAAGCACCAATTGAAGCTGCTTTAGAAGAATTGAAAAAAGCACACGAATCTAAAGATTTAGCGCAAATAGATACTGCTATGGAAAAGATTAATGAAGCTTGGAAAGTAGCCTCAGAAGAAATGTACAAAGCACAGCAAGAAGCGCAAGCTGGAGGAGCTGCTGGTCCTGATGCCGGAGCCAACGGTGCTGCTACAGAAGGCGATGATGTACAAGATGTAGACTTCGAGGAAGTGAAAGAAGAGTAGTCTAAGACTACATTTAGTATAAAAAAACCCGCTCAGCTGAGCGGGTTTTTTAATTTTTGCCATTACACATAAGAATATCTATCTTGGCTATACCAAATCTTAACCTATGACCAATAATAAACCCGAATGGTTACAAGCTTTAGAAGCGCAATCTTGGCAAGCTGAATTAATAGCTTCTGGTTTAGCCATCTATGGATCTCTATCTATGGGGGTTTATCTTGATAGTTTTGCTGAATGGGCTGTTTTGCGATTTAGTGACCGTATTTTAAATATTTTGTATTTCATGTTACTATACATTTATACAGCACATGCGGTTTTGGTTGTTAGTTTTATAACACATTTAGTACTTCGTATTTTATGGGCAGGTATTTTAGGACTAAGTTCTGTATTTCCTGGTGGGATAAATATGGAGAGTAAGGCGTATCCAGAACATTTTAAGGAAAAACTAAAAAAAGAGTTTCCGGATCTATCGCAATATTCATTAGAATTAGATAAGCTATGTAGCTTAATATTCTCAATACTTTGTGCTATGATTATGGTACTAATTAGTATATCAATTTGGCTCTTTATATATATAGGCCTCAGTGAACTATTGATTAAATTTTTACCAGTAGAGACTGTTAATTATATTGGTTACGGATTTGTAATATTATTTTTTCTAGTAGCGATTATTAGTGGTTTGACATCAGCGGGAGTATTAAAAAATACTTCTTTTGCTAAAAAATATTCTTATAAGATGAATCAATTTTTTAGTAAGGCTATTTACTTTATTGCCTATAAGCCATTTAATTATATTATTCAAACCATTAGAACAAATGTAACTTCTAAGTTATTTTTTGTGGGAATGTTTGCTATTATTATAATAAGTATGTTTATGGCATTGCCTAGATTTAGAAATATTGTGCCTTATTATAAGTCAGATATTTTTGTAAAATTAAATTCACACGAATCGTATGTGATTCAGAATAGTTATTTAGATAAGCTTGAAGCCAAAAGAATTTTAGAACCCGTTATACAGAGTGAAATAGTTAAGGATAACTATTTACAATTATATATTCCTAAATACAAACGTGAACAACCACTTATTAAAAATATTTGTGGAGAATTTAAATGGGATGATAATATATCTATTCAAAAAAACCGTGAGTTGAGAAATGATTTTAAAGTAGAATGTGCTAATAATTATTATTCAATTTCAATAGATAATAAACTCGTAAAAGAAGTGGATTACCAATACAGAAGAAATCTTTATAATGATAGAGAAGGCTACCAAGTATTTATAAATATTGATAGTCTTCCTATAGGAAATCATTCTATTCAGATAGAAAGCGCTTATAGTGTTGATGATGTTACTTTTAAAAGAAGTATTCCTTTTTATAAGACTAGAAATTAATTAAATTTCAATTTTACCTTGTAAATACTTTACGGCTTTACCTTTTATAAAAACTCTGTCATTTTCTAATCTGCAAAATAGTTCACCAACGCGATCAGAAATTTGTAAAGCATGTAACTCTTTTTTGCTTAAATTTTTAGACCAGAAAGGAGTTAAAGTACAATGTGCTGAACCTGTTACAGGATCTTCAAAAAGAGTTGCTTGAGGTGTAAAGAAACGTGAAACAAAATCTACTTTTTCTCCTTTTGCAGTTACTATGATGCCACCAGGGTCTATATTTATTTGGTTCAATAGGGCTTGGTCAGGTTTTAAATTTTTGATTTCAGCTTCATCATTATACATCAATAAGTAATCTCTAGCCTTATAGACCTCTTTTGGTTGAATATTAAATGAATCAGCTATGATTTTTGGTAATTCTACTTCTATAGGTGGGCGAGAGGGGAAGTCCATTTCTAGAAAGTCGCCTACTTTTTTTACTTTTAAAATACCGCTTTGAGTTTTAAAAGAGATAATGTTTGCATTATAATTTAAATATTCAAATAGAACAAAAGCAGAGGCTAGTGTAGCATGTCCGCACAAATCCATTTCTATTTCTGGTGTAAACCAACGTAAGTGATAGTTACCGCTATCTAATTTTACAAAATAAGCAGTTTCAGCAAGATTATTTTCTTGCGCAATTTTTAAAAGTAAATCATCAGGTAGCCACTTTTTAAGGGGACATACTGCAGCAGGGTTTCCGCCAAAGAGTGTATCAGTAAAAGCATCAATCTGATAAATATCAATATACATTAGCCATACAGTTAAGTATAGCTAATGTACAATAATATACTTTTTTAAATTTTTATTTAAAGAATATCTGGGTATAGAAATACCTACCCTTGCTGTCTTTTTTTACAGCAATACCTGTGTGTGTAAAATCACCTTCTACATTTGCTTTTAACCAAGCGTTTTGTAAACAAGCCAATAGAGCTTTTTCAGCACTAACATCAAAACCAATGTTTTCAGTAACTTCTTCTGCACTCTCTTTTTCTTCTAGAATTTCCCACCTAACGTCGTAGTTGTCATGGCTAACTCCTTTTTTAGTAACCATATATTCGGCATGTTGAGCAGCTAATTTATCTGCAGTTGCATTTCTCTTTAAAAGAGTTTTGCCAATACTAGCACGATGATTATTTACTAATACTATAAGTTCATTAGCAACGGTAAATTCATCAGCAACGTTTGGGTTATGATCTAATTTGTCATCAGACCAAGACAATAATAATAAAGCGACAGGGATTACCCATAATAATAATTTTCTATTCATGATAATTATAAGTTGTTTAGCTAGTTTATATAACTCAGTTTTTAAGGATTTAGTATATTTCTTTACTTAACTAATTTCGATAGAATAACTGTGTATAGTAATATTTACCTTGATTGTCTTTAATTGCGGCTATACCAATATGTGTAAAATTACCTTCAATATTTGCTTTATGACCGCTACTATTTAACCATCCATTCATTACGCTTTTTGCAGAAGAATATCCAGCAGCAACATTCTCTCCAGCGCTCTTTGCATTTACTTTTTGCTGCAATTCATTGAATCTATCGCTAAAATAATCATGACTAATTTCACCTTGATTAATCATGTAATTAGTATGTTCTTTAGCTAAATTATCAGCAATTGTATTACGCTGAAGCTCAGATTTACCAATGCTTTTACGATGCTCATTTACTAATAATAGGATTTCTTCTTCTATAGTTAGTTCGGCCTCAGCGATAATTTCTTCTTCAAGAGAAATAATTTCTTCGTCTCGAGAACAGGACAATACGATAAATAATAAGGGGAGTATCAAGATTTTTATCTTTCTACTCATATTAAAGGAATTTAGATATATAACTTATTATAAAGAGATTTAGTATTGATCAAGCATTATTATAGTAATGATTTTTTAGTTGAATATTTTATTATACAAACTCTAATGAAATCTAGTACCTTTATCAGCTGAAAAATCAAACCTTGAACTTAAGTAACTACACTTCTGAGTTTCGCTATAACTTAAAACTGGCATACCCTGTAATGTTGGGTATGATTGGCCATACATTGGTCAGTTTTATTGACAATATCATGGTAGGTCAGTTAGGAACGGCGGAGCTAGCGGCTGTATCGTTAGGAAACAGCTTTATTTTTATTGCAATGAGTTTAGGTATTGGTTTTTCTACAGCTATAACTCCTTTGGTTGCGGAGGCTGATGGTGAAAATAATATAGAAAAAGGTAAGCAAGCTTTTAATCACGGGTTGTTTCTATGTACCATATTAGGTATTTCATTATTTTTTGTGATACTACTTATTAAACCGTTAATGTATCACATGGATCAGCCAGTTGAAGTTGTTGAGTATGCCATGCCATATTTAAACCTAGTGGCTTTTTCTCTTGTACCACTTATAATGTTTCAAGCTTTTAAGCAATTTGCAGATGGGCTTTCGCAAACAAAATATGCCATGTGGGCAACAATTTTGGCCAATGTGATTAATGTGATCTTAAATTATTTATTGATTTTTGGAAAGTTCGGATTTCCTGAGTTAGGAATTATAGGTGCGGCTATAGGAACACTAGTCTCTAGGATTATTATGCTAATTTTTATTTGGATTTTACTAAAACAAAAAGAAAAATTCAAGCCATATATAGAACGGTTTAGCTTTAAGAATATAAAGAAAGTTATTCTTAAAAAAATAATTGATTTAGGGTTTCCATCTGCATTACAAATGCTTTTTGAAGTTGCTATTTTTACTGCTGCTATTTGGCTTTCTGGAGCTTTAGGTAAAAACCCGCAAGCGGCTAATCAAATTGCATTAAATCTATCTTCAATGACATTTATGATTGCCATGGGTTTAAGTGTTGCTGCTATGATACGTGTTGGAAATCAAAAGGGATTGAAAAATTTTAAAGAATTACGAAGGATAGCTATTTCTATTTTCTTTTTGGTAGTTATTCTTAATATTGTCTTTGCATTGATCTTTATGATCTTTAATCAAGATTTACCATTGTTATATCTCGATCACAATGATTTAAGTAATCAGGTAGATAATATGGCAGTGATCGGTATTGCTGCTAAATTATTATTAGTTGCCGCGGTATTTCAGATTTCTGACGGAGTTCAAGTAGTAGTTTTAGGCGCTTTGCGCGGATTGCAAGATGTAAAAATTCCTACTTTTATAACATTTGTAGCTTATTGGGTTATTGGCTTTCCGATTAGTTATTTTTTAGGAAAAGAGGATGTTTATGGAAGTGTAGGTATCTGGATCGGTCTATTAGCAGGCTTAACTGCTTCTGCAATTATGTTGTATATTCGATTTAATTATCTCACTAAAAAATTGATAGCTCAGGAACATTAATATGGGTATCGTTTTAAAACAATCTTTTAAAAACACCATCATTATTTTTTTAGGTTTCGCTATTGGCGGAATTAACACATTATTTCTTTACGTATGGTTTTTAAACGAAGATTATTATGGGTTAACAGTTTTTTTGCTTTCTGCTGCAAATATCATTTTGCCATTACTTGTTTTTGGTATGCAGCATACAATTATAAAATTCTTTAGTGCTTATAAAACAAAACGAGAGCAAGATCAATTCTTAACTATTTCTTTAATATTGCCATTATTGATTATTATTCCTTTAGGAGTAATTGGTGCATTGACCTATGAAACTATAGCATATTGGCTATCAAATAAAAATGCTATAATAAAGCCCTATACATATCTTATTTTTCTTGTGGCTATTTTTATGGGCTATTTTGAAGTCTTTTACTCTTGGACGAAAATCAAATTGCAATCAGTTTTTGGTAATTTTATAAAAGAGGTTTTTGCACGTATTTCGGCAACTATTTTATTGATTTTAGTTTTTCTAGATAAGATTACTGAAGTACAATTTATCTACGCTATTGTAATTGTCTATTTTATAAGAATGATCATTATGATGGTGTATGCTTTTTCTCTTTATAAACCAACATTTACACTTAAATTCCCTGATAATTTAAAAGAAATTATAAGTTATTCTTTTTATATAATTCTTGCAGGATCGGCTGCAGGTATTTTATTAGAGATTGATAAGTTTATGATTCCACAGCAAGAATTAATAGCCAAAGTAGCTTATTATTCTGTGGGTATATATATCGCTTCTGTTATATCTATTCCATCAAGAGCAATGAAACAAATAATAAACCCACTTACTGCACAAGAGTTGAACAATAATAACTTAGACGAGGTGAGTTCATTATATAAAAAGAGTTCGCTAAATCTTCTTATAGCTGGCGGATTACTTTTTTTACTGATCAATTTAAATGTAGAAGACCTCTATTTACTTATTAATAAACCAGAATTTTCAGTAGGTATTTATATTGTATTAATCATTTCAATATCAGAGATTATAAAGACAGCTATTGGTACCAACGGAGCTATAATGACCAATTCTAAATATTATAAAGTTTTCTTTTATTTTTCAGTTGCAATGGCTATAAGCGTTATACTTCTGAATAGATGGCTAATAGGCTTAATGGGTATTAATGGCGCTGCATTAGCTACATTATTGGTAGTATTTGTTTTTAGTAGTGTCAAGGTAGTTTATATTTTACTCAAATTAAAAATGCAGCCTTTTACCGTAGCTACTTTAAAAATTGGCGTAATAGTACTAATAATGTTTGTGACATTCTATTTTTGGAATTTTCCGTTTCATCCTATAGCGAATATCTTATTGAAGACGTTATTAATTTCAACTATCTATCTACTTTTAGTGGTTAGGTTAAAAATATCTGGTGATATTCAAGAGGTGTTTAAAAATTATATAAAATAAAAAATCCCGCACCAAAAGTATTGATACGGGATTTCAGCCATCGTCTAATTATCTTCTCCTTTTTCGTTCTTTATAGTCATCATCGAAATCATCTATCTTTTTCAATTTCTTACGCTTAATGATCTTTCCTTTTTTATGACCTTTCTTTAATCCTTTACTATATCCTTTTTTATCACTTTTTGATCTATAGTAGTAGTAATCATCATCTTCTCCGTAATCTTCATAGTCATTATAAAAATCATCATTGTAGAAGAAATTGTCATTATAGTCATAGATAAAGTCATCAAAATAATAATCGTCAAAGCGACTTCCGTAATCAAAACGTGGCTTTACTTGACCGAAGTAGCGTACTCTTCCAAAACGATCATATTTAAGGTGTAATCCACCAATACGCTTTAATCTTCTTCCTCTGTTGTAATCGATGAACACCGAACCAACTCTAGTTACATTACCATATCTATTGTAATTGATAAATACATTGCCAACTCTACGAACTCGACCAAAATAGTCTCTGTCTATTTTTATGCCTCTATGTAGAATTCGCTTAGAATAACGCCTACCATTTCTGTAGTAATACTGCGTTCTATAATTGCGAGAACGTGTATTAAAATCTACATCCCCATTCGGGAACACGAAAAACTTAATACCGCGTTCGGTAAACTTAATTGGGTTAGTACCATAGTAGCTAAAATAACCCTTAGTACTGTTTGTTTTAATGCCTTCGTTGGCTTCAGCAGTAGAAACCATCATGAGCATTCCTAAAATTAATAGTAGTCCTTTTTTCATAATATATGGTTTTAAGGATTATGCCTACTCTTTAGTTTTTCGGCTTCCACTTTCTTTAGGATTTTCAAAGAGCGTGCCAAAGAAAATTTGTTTACTATTAATGATCATAATTTTACTATTTAAATGCTAGATAATCAGCTCATTAAAAAAATGAATATTTTTTGATGTAACCAGAAGAAAGAATATAACACTAATTATAAATAATACTCTCTTAGATTACAGTTGTTAATAATAAGTTGATTAATGATATATCTAAAAAGAGTATGGCGTAAATTAATTATTATATTTGCGACTAACCGTCAAATTTTAACCCTAATAATATGATTAATGCTATTCAACACAATCTTAATAGAGGAGTAAGATTATTGAATAATATAACAGATATTCAATACAGTGATGAGTCTGTAAAACCTTATTACTCAAGTATCGGTAGGCATATGCGCCATATTTTAGATGTTTTTGATTGTATTTTTGATGGGTTAGAAACCAAACAAATAGATCTTACAGCAAGAAAGCGTAATGAATTAGCCGAAAATAAAATTGCTTTTGGATTGGCTTATTTTGATGAAATTTTAACAAAAGTTAAAACCATAAATAACATAAATCTAGATCAATTAGTAGAAGTAACAGATGATCTAGGTTTGGGTAAAGTTACCGCTAACTATACTCTGAATTCAATTTTAATTCAGGCACATAGCCATGCTATTCATCATTTTGCAAGTATAGGATATATTATTGCTGAATTAGGGATAGAATTACCTGATGCTGATTTCGGTTATAACCCAACTACTCCAAAGTTTGAAAGAAGAATAGGTTCTTAATTTACTCTGTTTAAGCTTATAATTTTCTTGGAGTATTTTCTAAGCCAAATAATATCCTTTAGATAAGGGATTAATTTTGGGTAAGAAACATTAAATATATCGTGATTTTTTCGAGCTATTTTATTAATGATCTTCCAATGATTTTTAATACTCTTTAAAGCATCTAAGTAAGTAGTTCCTTTTGGGTCATAAATATGAGTAGGTTCTGAAATGATACCATTGATTTCTAAAATTTTAAAATCCTTACCTTGTTTTAGTTTTTCAAAGGTGTCATATTTTATATCAAGTCTACCATAAAACCAACCATTTATTTGTTTATTTAAATTGTCGATTGTTTTCCTCAGTTCGTTGCAAATCAAATGATTTCCATTTATAAACTGAGTTCCTTTAGAATGATTTCCGATAACTGTTAATACTTTTTCTTCATCCTTCTTAAGAATACTATCCATAGTGTTTTTATGGATGTTTTTTAGTAAATCGAAATAAAGATATGCTCTCTGATCGTTTAAAATGAGTTGAGAAAGTGTAGAAGTACCATCGCCTATAATGGTTAAAAATTTCTTTAAGGTGATTGAAGATATGTCACCTTGCTTTTGATCTGGCATTCTAGAATAGAAAATTCCACATTCGTTTTTATAGTCTACAAACTCTTGGATAATAATAGCAACATCATTTCTTTTTAGATACTCTTTTAACTCATTTTCTGAGTCAATTTTTTTTACAAGATAGCCTCTAAAACCAACATCTGGTTTTGCAATTAATGGGTAGGTAATATTTGCTGCATTAAGTTGTTCTTTGGTTTTGTTAAATTCTTGATAGGTTTCTACTAAAACTGTTTTTGGGCGAAAACTTTCAGGAATCAACAGTATTGTTTTGTATTTAGACTCCGTACCATTTCCAGAATATTTTATCGCAGGATTGGTAGCCGAGAAAAAAATTAAGTTTCTGGCTTTTATTGCTTTGAAGATATAATATGGAATCAAAGGAACATAAAACATATATGTTGGCCAATGCTCCCATTGGGTGAGTTTGGTATAAAAAACCTTATTCTTCATCCTTTTCAAAAATCGACTTCATAATGCTTATTACAGCTTTGGCGGTAACAACTATTGCTAAAAGAGCTAATATAATGCCAATAACTAAAATTATATAAGAATTGTTTTTTGCTAATGCTTTAAAGCCCATAGTTATTATAATGGGAGCTCCAAAAAGTAATGGTAATGCCAAGGCAAAATATTTTAATCCTTTAGAGACAGGTGTTTTTTTTGCACTCATTTTTTATAGTTATTAATTGCATTTCGCACACTACCACATTTTAGTAGTAATTCATTAGCTAAACTTTCAGAAATGTTAAGGGCATTCATAACCATTTTAGTACCTCTATCTACTAATTTATTATTAGATAACTGCATGTCTACCATTTTGTTTCCTTTTACTTTACCGAGTTGTATCATAGTAGTAGTAGAAAGCATATTAAGTACTAACTTCTGAGCTGTGCCTGCTTTCATTCGAGAGCTTCCAGTGACAAATTCAGGGCCAACTACAACAACAATTGGAAATTGAGCAGTTAAGGCCAGTGGGCTATCAATATTGCAAGTAATACATCCTGTAACAATACCTTGTTTATTACAAGTTTCTAATGCGCCAATTACGTATGGAGTTGTGCCAGAAGCAGCTATACCAACTACTACATCTTTTTCTGAAACTTGGTGTTCTTGTAAATCTTTCCAACCTTGTTCAGTACTATCTTCGGCAAATTCTACCGCTTTTCTAATAGCAGCATCACCTCCAGCCATCAATCCAATAACTAAATCATGTGAAACACCAAAAGTAGGAGGGCATTCAGATGCGTCTACAATACCTAATCTACCACTTGTGCCAGCCCCAATATAAAATAAGCGACCACCTTCTTTTAACTTATTAATTATTTGCGCAGTTAATTTTTCTATTTGAGGGATTACTTTTTCAATAGCATGAGGTACAGTTTTATCTTCATTATTGATATTTGTCAATAATTCAGAAATAGACATCTTTTCAAGATGGTTATAGTGCGAATCTTGTTCAGTAGTTTTGGTAAAACTCATCCTCAAAAATACTCATAAAAGAAATATGTGACTATTTTTTGTAAGTAAATGTGACCTTTAGAAAAAAGATGTGTCTTAATTAATGAAAAGGAAAAAGTTAATTAAGTGTTTTAAGTTCTGACTACTTTGAATTAGAAAAGGAAAAGATGGTAATTTAAAAGGCAGGTGAAATTTCACCTGCCTTTTTTTATTAATTTAAGCACTTTAAATAGATGATAAAATATCGTTAAGGGTGGTATTAGGCCTCATAGCAGCATTTGCTAGATCATCATTTGGTTCATAATAACCGCCAATGTTTACGGTATTACCTTGAATATCGTTTAATTCATCAATAATTTTAGATTCATTGGTTTGCATTTTCGTTGCAATTCTAGAAAACTGATCTTTCAATTCAGCATCTTTATCTTGATTTCCTAGAGCCTGTGCCCAATACATAGCCAAGTAAAAATGACTACCTCTATTATCTAATTCACCAACTTTACGTGAAGGAGATTTTTTAGTATCTAAAAATTTATCTGTAGCATCATCTAAAGCCTGAGCAAGCACTAATGCTTTTTTGTTGTTATTGGTTTCGCCTAGATGTTCTAATGACACAGCTAAAGCTAAAAATTCACCTAAAGAATCCCAACGTAAGTGATTTTCTTCTACAAATTGCTGAACATGTTTTGGAGCAGAGCCACCGGCACCTGTTTCGAATAAACCACCACCATTCATTAAGGGAACAATAGATAACATTTTTGCTGAAGTTCCTAATTCTAGAATAGGGAAGAGGTCTGTTAAATAATCACGTAATACGTTTCCTGTTACAGAAATGGTATCTTTACCTGCTCTAACTCTTTCTAGCGTAAAAGTAGTTGCGTCTGCAACAGACATAATGTATATTTCTAACCCTGTTGTATCATGATTACCTAAATACTTTTCTACCTTTTTAATGATTTCTGCATCATGAGCTCTGTTTTTATCTAGCCAAAAAACAGCAGGAGTTTGTGTGGCTCTAGCTCTGGTCACAGCTAGTTTTACCCAATCTTCAACTGGAGCATCTTTAGTTTGACACATTCTCCAAATATCACCTTCTTCAACATTATGTTCCATTAAAATAGTTCCATTAGTATCAATTACCTGAACTTTTCCTGCTGAAGCAATTTCGAATGTTTTATCGTGAGAGCCATATTCTTCAGCTTTTTGAGCCATTAGACCTACATTTGGAACTGTTCCCATGGTAGTTGGATCAAAAGCCCCGTTCTTTTTACAGAAAGCTATTGTCGCTTCATATAAATTTGCATAAGAACTATCTGGAATTACAGCTTTAGTATCTTGTTGTTTTCCTTCTTTGTTCCACATTTGACCAGAAGTACGAATCATTGCAGGCATAGAAGCATCAATGATAACATCAGAAGGCACATGTAAATTGGTAATTCCTTTATCAGAATTTACCATAGCAACATCAGGGTTATTTGCAAAAGCAATATCAATATCTGCTAAAATTTCATTTCTCTTGCTTTCAGATAATTCATCAAGATTGCTTAGTAAATTTCCAAAACCATTATTCACATCAACCCCAATTTCTTCAAAAGTCTCAGCATGATTTTCAAAAACATCTTTAAAGAAAACTCTTACGGCATGACCAAAAATAATTGGGTCAGAAACCTTCATCATTGTTGCTTTCATATGTAAAGAGAACAAAATGCCTTTATCTTTTGCGTCTTTAACTTGCTTGTCTAAAAAGGCTAATAAAGCTTTTTTACTCATTACAGAAGAGTCAATAACTTCTCCAGCTAATAAGGATGTTTTTTCTTTTAAAACTGTTTTGTTGCCATTTGTATTTGTATGTATAATCTGTACATCTGTTGCATTAGAAACAGTTACCGATTTTTCATTATGGGCAAAATCACCATGAGACATAGTTGAAACATGAGATTTTGAACCTGAGCTCCAGGTACCCATAGAATGCGGATTCTTTCTGGCATAATTTTTAACCGCCTTTGGTGCACGTCTGTCTGAGTTACCTTCACGTAAAACAGGATTTACTGCTGAACCTTTTACTTTATTATATCTAGCTAAAACGGCTTTATCGTCTTCGGTTTCTACTTCTTCAGGATAATCTGGTAACGCATAACCTAAGCTTTGTAGTTCTTTTATTGCTGCTTTTAATTGTGGAACAGAAGCGCTAATGTTAGGTAGTTTTATAATGTTTGCTTCGGGCTTCTTTGCTAATTCTCCTAACCGCGCTAGTGCGTCTTCTACACGTTGGTCATTATTTAAATAGTCTGAAAAATTTGCTAATATTCTTCCTGCTAAAGAAATATCTTTGGTTTCTATTTCGATATTAGAAGTTTTGGTAAAAGCTTTAATAATAGGTAGAAATGAGCGTGTGGCTAGTGCAGGCGCCTCGTCGGTTATAGTATAAATTATCTTTGAAGTTTCAGACATGTTTAATGTTTTAATATTCTAGATCTGCTAAAAACGAGTAGAGTTTTTATCAGGCTAAAATTTTAGCGAAGCAAATATACTATTTATCGCGCTAATTTTTAATAAAATGAAGATCACTAAATGTAAAAAATGTGTATAAAATAAAAAGCACCTTAATTATGCGGTTAAGGTGCTTTGGGTTGTTGTTTTTATAATTTTTTATCAAAAATTGTGCGCTAAACACTGAATTAAGAAATGCTAAAAACAACATAAACGATTGCTCGTTTTAAATTGAATCTAAATAGCTCATAGTAATTCTTATTCATAGCTTAATTAAAAAAGGGGTAATTTAATTTTATTTAGATTCAAGGGTAAATTTAAATGAATATCAATCTATAATGCACTTATCAGTAAATCAACTTGTTAACTAGTTTCAAACAAGTGTTATTAACAATTGTTAATAAGCGTGATTATTACAAACTAAAGCCGAACATGAGAATCATATCCGGCTTTGAGCTGAAACATTTAACACGAGTTTGTAATTAATTGCTTAATTACTCTTTACTATTAATAAAAACAGTTCACTCTGTTAATATATTTCGGTTAACCCTTTTTTAATACTTTTTGTTTGTAAAAACAACCAAAGATTGTATTTAAAACGATTAACAAATTTTTAATCTCTTCAATATTTCCAATTATTCATGCTAAATACTTGGTTCTATTCTATAGAAATTAAAAACAAAAGAACGTTCTTTTTAGAATTTACGTTTTATTAGTTTCAAAATTATTTAATCCGAAGGCTAAATCATTTCTCTACTTCTAACCCTTTGTAAATTCTATTGCTAAAATAGTATGTTAATTTATTTTGTCAAGAAAATTAGGGTTAGACTTATTAATAAGTTTTCAATAAGATATGAGAAATATTTATTAACAATTGTTAATGTAAAAAGACCGTTTTGAATTTTCAAAACGGTCTTTACTATTTTTTCTAAAACTAGAATTAAGCGCGTTGCTCTTTAATTCTTGCTTTTTTACCCGTAAGGTTTCTAAAGTAATAGATTCTAGCTCTTCTAACTTTACCTTTTTTATTTACTTCTATCTTTTGAATAGCTGGTAAGTTAATTGGAAAGATACGCTCAACACCAACAGTACCAGACATTTTTCTGATGGTAAACGTCTCTGATGTACCAGTACCTCTTCTTTGAATTACAACACCTCTAAAGAACTGAGTTCTGGTTTTGTTACCTTCTTTAATTTCGTAATATACAGTAATTGTATCACCTGCAGAAAACTCAGGATTTTCTTTTTTTGTTACAAATTCGTCTTGTACAAATTTTACTAACGATTCCATTGTTTTTATTTTAATGGTTAACCAAAATCAACATTCACGATTTTCGTCAGAGGTTAATTTTGCGAGTGCAAAGATAATTAAAAGTTTTTATTTCAATAATTTAATTGAAGTTTATTTTTTTTCCTTTTTAAGGAGTTCTGGTCTAATCTGCTCGGTTCTTTCTACAGCTTTTTCGTGTCGCCAGGTATCTATTTTAGGAAAATTTCCAGATAGCAGAACATCTGGTACAGTATCTCCTTTATAATCAGATGGTCTTGTGTAAACTGGCGGAGCTAATAATCCGTCTTGAAAAGAATCAGAAAGGGCAGAGGTTTCATCGCCAATTACACCAGGGATTAAACGAATAATACTATCGCATAAAACTGCAGCACCTAATTCACCACCACTTAAGACATAATCTCCAATCGAGATTTCTTTAGTAATAAATTGATCACGCACACGCTGATCTACACCTTTATAATGACCGCAAAGAATGATAATATTTTCTTTTAAGGATAAGCTGTTAGCTATTTGCTGATCTAGAATTTCAGCATCTGGTGTCATATAGATAACCTCATCGTAGGCTCGTTCTGATTTTAATTGAGAAATACATTTATCTATAGGTTCTATCATTAAAACCATACCAGCGCCTCCACCAAATTGATAGTCGTCTATTTTGCCATATTTATTTACGGCATATTTACGTAGGTCATGAAAATGAACTTCTACAAAACCTTTGTCAATACCTCTTTTAATAATAGAATACTCAAAAGGGCTTTTAATCAATTCTGGCGAAACCGAAATTATATCTATACGCATGGTGCAAAAATACAGAATTGAATAAAGCTTTAATATTTATTAAAACAATTCTTTTTAGGTAGAGATTTTAAAGTTTCGCTTATCGGTTTGTGTATGATTAGTTGCGGGATGGTTCGCAAGAAACATTCCGCTGTGGGCTAAGATAATTAATGCGAGTGCTTTTCCGAAGTGAAAATCCGCAGCAATTAATTATACACGTTGTTGTATGCAGTACTTTTTCATTTAATTTCTTACTAAAATAGAATCAGGCATTATTTTAAAAGAATTTTTGTTTATTCGACTTTCTGTTCTATTAAGCATAAATAAATCTTTATTTGTCTTATTATTTCCATTTTTGATTAACTGATAATTATTATAATTATGCTTATAGAGTTTTTTTACATTTTCTCTGATGTCTCCAATTTCACCATCGAATAATTCACAACTATAAAAATTATTATAATCTCTAAAAGATTCTATACTGTTTATTGATAAATCTAAAAAACCTCTCTCGCAATTTCCATAGTCACAAAAATCCTTATCAAGCCTAATTAAAAAGTTGTCTGTAGAGGCGAAGTTATCTTTATTGAATAATATTTCAATATTAAACTGGACGAAATATGCTTTAGAATCATTTAATTCATAATTTAAATCCTCATTTTCATTAATAATTGGGAATCTGGGTATTCTTATCAAGAATCTATCAGGATTATCAATTTTAATAGTATGAGATATTCTTTTTGAATATTCTTTTTGCTTAGAAGTTGGGTCTATTCTTATGACATAATCTCCAGTTGGTTCAAATTTACTTTCATCAGCTATACAATTAATATCTCCGAAATATAGAGTCCAGATATTACGAATTTTTATCCTTACCTCTTTAATGAATATAAGATCATCACCTATGTTTCTAAATTTTAAGTCAATTGTATAGTTATTTAAATTTTTTTCATCATATTTTTCTGAATCATTTTGCCCATAATATAGAAATGAATCTACAATTTCTAATTCACTTTTTTTTTTATAATTGAATCTATAGGGTTTGAAATTTGCCCTTGAAGTAATTTATTAAATACTTCGATAGCCTTTAGGTTTTCATAAAACAAGCTGTCTGCCTTTTTTTGAGTAGGCAAGGGAAGATTTTTGTCTCTTCTATCTTTATCTAATTGTTTGTGTGTGAAACAAAAACTTTCAATTCTAAAATTTAGAGCATCTACAACTTCTCTTGGTGTATACTCAGCTGTTTCCCTAATAGTTTTCTTATAATAATCGTAAACAGCAGAGCTGTCCTTTGCATTACTTACATTTTTCAGCACATTTAAAAATCCAAGTCCAATTCTACCTCTTTTAACTATGGAGTCCGTTTGTTTATAATTCTTTTTAGGATTTATCAATGTCATCCCACATTTTGACTTCCCAAAATAATCTCCAGTGCTTCCACAACTAAATGTAATGGTAATAATTAATCCAATTAAAAAAAGTGTTTTCAAAAATTTCATATTGATCGGTTTTGTTAGTATTGCATACAACGTTTAGATATGGTTGCGTTTTAATGAACTATATCGGCTGATAAGCGAAGTTAGCCGAAAATAATTCAAGAATCAAACTAAATTACTTTCGGCTATTTTGAAGTTTAAATATTGAATTGTAAACCAACTACAATATTTCTACCCATGTTTTGTATACCGTCTGCCTTTAAGCGAGATAGATGGGCAACATATTCTTTATCTAATAAATTGTTCACATTCAAACTCGCATTAAATTTGGTTTTACCTAAAGAGAAGTTTCCACCAAAACCAAAATTTAACAAACTATACCCATCAGTTTCTGTTTCAAACTGGCTCACGTTGTTCTGCTTAAATGCAGTTTCTAAAGTCAGGGCAATAAAACTGTCTTTTAACCAATTAGTATCTTTAAATTCAGTACGTAAGGTATTATTCCATTGGTTGGCAGGTATTAATGGTAAATAATCGCCATTATCTTGTTTACCTACTACCATTTCAAAACTACTTTCAATATGTAACCAATCTAGTGGGTGCGGGTGAAAATGAAATCCTGCCTCGCCACCATACAATTTGGCATTATCTTGTACATATTCAAATACCTGATTACCTTCTTCTAACTCACCTGTTGGGCGTAAGAATATATAATCATTAATTTTATTGTAGAATCCATTAACGAAGAATTCTATATGTTCATTTTTATACTCTAGAGCTAAATCTAGTTGGTAGTTTTGTTCATTGTCAAGACTGGCGTTGCCAATTTCAAAACGGTTAGTACCGTGATGTACGCCATTTGAGGTTAATTCAGCTAAATTAGGTGCTCTAAAACCCGTAGCTAGATTTAGACGGGTTGTAATGACTTTAAACAATTCCGTTTTATAGCCCAACGAAGCTGTAAAGCTATTAAATGATCTATCAATTGCTTCAAACACACGCTCTTCTTCCTCGTGGTCTTCTTCTTCATCTTCATGTTCTTCTTCTTCGTGCCCATGTTCTTCAATTTCCATTCGTTCGGTAGTAATGTTTCTATTATCAAAACGAAGCCCGCCCTGTAGATAATTGTTATCCCAACTATATGCTATTGTTCCAAAAGCACCTAAGTCATTTACTTTAGCGTTCGGTATTAAGAGCTCTTCTCCAAAATTCTTATTTTCTTGATGTAGCCCTTGTATACCGACAATGGTTTCTAGATTGCCAAATTTAGGTAAGTGATATTTAGCATCGTAAGTAAGCGTTTTTAGCTTCATATGCAAAGCTAACTCTGGTTCTTCTTCGCCATGCTCTTCCTCATCTTCGTGTTCTTCTTCCTCATCTTCGTGTTCTTCTTCCTCTTCTTCATGGTGTTCTTCAAATTCTTTTCTATTGTTAGCTATATAACCCACATTTATATCTAAGTTAGAATTTTTAAAATAGATGTGATTATGCATACTTAAAATGTGATTATCTATACGCTGAAACGGAGCTTCTAAAGATATTTGAGTATTTTGTTCACCTATTTCTTCTGGTATGCCAATTTTTGATAGGTTATAATTATATCTAAGCTCAGAACGAAAATTTTGTAACTCTAAACCCATCGCAGTTTTAAAATCATACTCATCGAAACGCGAGTTGGTAACGCGCTCACCATTAGCTGTCTCATAGTCGATATGTCTATTATAAGTACCACGACCTAAAAATTGTAATTTTTCGCCAGATGCTTTAAAAACATACGTAGTATTTGTGCCTTCCGTATTCGAGAAATATTTAGAACCAATTGTTGAACTTACAGAATTTGCATTTGCAAATTTTTCAGGGTTTAGATATAGTACTCCGCCTAAAGCATCGGATCCATACAGTAGTGATGCTGGGCCTTTAATCACTTCGGCACTACCAATACCAGCTTCATTAATACCAAGACCATGTTCATCACCAAATTGTTGATTTTCTAAACGAATACCTTGTGTATAGACCAAAACCCGATTGCTACTTAATCCTCTAATAACCGGCTTACCTATATTTGTACCAGTAGAGATTTGTGAAACACCAGGAATTGTAGCCAAACCTTGAATTAAAGTTGGCGCTCCGGCTTTTTGAATTTGTGCTATAGTTTTATGTTCAACCTTCATCACATTTTCACTCTGTAATTTGTTAAAAGGAGTAGAAACTATTATTTCATCCATTTCAAAAACAGACTCTTCAAGAACAATATTTAATTCTTGTTCAGCATCATCAAATGACACTGATTTAAGTACTGATTGATAGCCGATATAAGCAAAGACAATATCTACATTGCCTTTAGGTAGGTTCTTAAATTCATAGGAACCATCTTCACTAGAGGTAACTCCCTTATGCAGTTTTGGAGCGTATATTTCTACACCGAATAATGGATTTTGATTGGCGTCAGTAATTTTTCCGCGCAAGCTATTTTGACTATATGTTATAAGTGATAATCCTAAAAATAGGATAGATAATTTTAATTTCATTTTAAAGTATTTTATTGTTTTCTTCCACGTAAGTAGAAGCCTAATTATTCACAGCTGAATTTTTAACAATAAAATAAGGTGGAGCACGAGAAGATTTTAATGATAAGTACCCGTATGAAGTAGCTTGAACTTTATTTTCAAAATAATGATCAAACTTCTTATTTAAAACAACTTTAAATGTAAAGTCAATACCATCTGAATGATTTTCAACAGGTGTATGATAAATACTACAATCTAGATTTTCACTATGAAAATGCTTTACATCTTTTGCATTACAAACTTTATGCTCATGATTCTCTAATGCATGAAATGCTTGTGCTGTATATGGAAATAGCACAATAGCAGCTAGAATAAAGCCTAAAATTCTATAACGCAAACTTTCTTTCATTAATAAATATTAAACACTAGTGCTTTTACGAAGCTTCATATTTAACGCTTCAACTCCTAGTGAAAATGCGATCGTAAAATACAAATATCCTTTAGGAATAACACCCACTTCGGTGTTAAATATTTGTAAATGTGCCATATGTGCACCTTCTGAGATTAAAATGAACCCTATCAATATTAAAAATGATAAACCTAACATTTGTACCGTTGGATGTTTACTAACAAATTTATTTACCGGGTTAGCAAATAACATCATAATTATCATAGAAAGCACCACGGCGATGATCATAACTATTAGCGCTTCATCAATAGTGGTACCTTTTTTATCAATTCCGGTAGTCATACCAACAGCAGTTAAAATAGAATCAAAAGAAAAGACAATATTGATCATTGTTATTTGAAAAATAACGCTATTTAAGGTTGCTTTACCTTTAGATGTTGAGCCATCCTCTTCATGACCTTCAACTTTATGATGAATTTCTTGAACACTTTTATAGAGTAGAAAAATACCACCGGCAAGCATAATTAAACTTTGTCCTGTCACTCCAACTTTTAACCAAGACCAATCTAAATGATAGATTATTTTGTCCATTGCAGTTAAGTATGAAATTCCGAAAAGCAGAATCACGCGTAAAAGCATGGCTAAGAAAAGCCCGATATTGGTGGCTTTTTTTTGATGTTCCTGTGGTAGTTTATTAGATGCAATCGATATAAATAAGATATTATCTATACCTAAAACAATTTCTAAAAACACAAGTGTTAATAAGGCCATCCAGATACCTGGATCGGTAAACATTTCTAACATAATCTTATTTTTTTAATTTTATTGCTTTTCCTTTTTGCTTAAAATTAGAACCTTTATAGTATGCTTTAAAGGTATAGGTGTTTCCTTTTATTCCAGTAATTTTTACATAAAATGGTAAACTGTCTAATCCTTTTTTAGGATTTACTTTTGTAAGAATATACTCAAAGTTCGATTTCCATTCTATATTAAAAGTGTCCTTTTTATTATTATAAGTTTCTATTTGTATGGAATCATTTCTTTCTGCCGTAGAAACTTCGTCAGATTCGTCTAAATGTGTTTCAAAAGTTCCGGTTCTAAGTTTAGAAGCATCTAAACCCTCACCGCTGCCACAGGATGAAAATATTAAAGAAAGTACTATGATTAAAAAAACATGCTTCATTAAATACCTGTATAATTACTTGGTGTAATAGCTTTTAATTCAACTTTAATTGTATCAGACACATCTAAATCATCAATAAAATTAGCAATAGAATTTTGATTGATTTTTTCATTCGTTCGTGTTAATCCTTTTAACGCTTCATACGGATTAGGGTAATTTTCTCTTCGTAAAATTGTTTGAACAGCCTCAGCTACAACTGCCCAGTTATTCTCTAGATCTTCCTCAAACTTTTCTTTATTCAGTAATAGTTTATTTAATCCTTTTAGGGTTGACTTAAACCCAATAATAGTATGTGCTAATGGCACACCAATGTTACGTAATACTGTAGAATCCGTTAAGTCTCGTTGTAATCTAGAGACGGGTAATTTGCTTGATAGATATTCAAAAATAGCATTTGCGATACCTAAATTTCCTTCAGAATTTTCAAAATCGATAGGATTTACTTTATGTGGCATTGCTGAAGAACCAACTTCACCTTTTTTGATCTTTTGTTTAAAATAATCCATTGAGACATAGGTCCATATATCTCTATCAAGATCAATCAGTATGGTATTTATTCTCTTTAAATTATCGAACAAAGCTGCCATATGATCGTAATGTTCAATCTGAGTAGTTGGAAACGAATGTTGTAATCCTAAACTTTGAACAAATTGACCACCAAACCCTTTCCAATCAATAGACGGATATGCAACTTTATGAGCATTAAAATTACCAGTAGCACCACCAAATTTTGCTGCACTTGGTATATCGTTCAATAAATTAAATTGTTCTTTTAAGCGAACTACAAAAACTTCTATTTCTTTACCTAATCGAGTAGGTGATGCGGGTTGGCCATGTGTACGTGCTAACATAGAGATAGCTGACCATTCTTGAACTAGTTCTTCTAATTTCTCTAGAACATTAAAATATTCTGGTACATATACATCCCCAATAGCATCTCTTAAAGATAAAGGAATAGCTGTGTTGTTAATGTCTTGAGATGTTAATCCAAAATGAATGAACTCCTTATATTCTTGAAGACTTAGGTCATCAAACTTTTCTTTTATAAAATATTCAACAGCCTTTACATCGTGATTTGTAACTTTTTCAATTTCTTTAATAGCCGAAGCATCTTCTGGAGAAAAATCTTGATAGATTTTTCTTAGACTTTCGAAAAAGGATTTGTCAAAGTTATCAAGTTGAGGTAGTGGAATTTCGCAAAGAGCGATAAAATACTCGATCTCTATTTTTACGCGATATTTTATAAGAGCTTCTTCAGAAAAAAAGTCGGCCAACTGTTCAACTTTACCTCTGTAGCGTCCATCAATTGGTGAAATAGCATTTAAGCTGGTCAAATTCATTCGTTGCGTTGTTAGAAACGCAAAAATAATGATTTAAAAGAAGTTGATAAATGAAAAATAGAAGATTTTAGGCAGCATTATTTTTACCTATTCTATCTAAGATTTTTAACCCTCGAGAAGAATATGCCGCGCTTTCAGCTTCAAGATCACGTTTTATGATCATTTCTAACTCATAATGTATCCAATGAAATTGTTTTCCTAAAAAATAGAGTGCCTCCATAGCATGAGCTTTGCTTGCCACTTTGGTGTCTTCTTTAACTAACCAATCAAAACAAGTCTCTATAATCTGCTCAATTTGTTCTTTGGTAACAATAACTTTAATAGGTGAGTCGAATTTAGAATTTACTTCTTGAGCTATCAAGCTACAGATTTTTGCTGCGGGTCTAATGGCACTTTCATTTTTAAGATATGCTATATTTTCTGTAAAGTGAGAAAGGTTATAAGCTATCCAATCTAATCGTTGCTCACAGGCATTTTCTAATATAAGAGCTGCTTTAACGGAAGTTTCGTCATTATAATCAAATGCTATTTCTATAAGAGATTTAAAAAGTGATTCGTCTTTTAGTACAGCACGACTTACCTTATCTCTATGAGATTTACTCATAGTTTTTATAGCATTTAATTCTTTAATTAAAGAATATTTTGTCATTTTAGTTATGGCTCCCATTTCTTTTTTTGGCAAATTGGGTTAGTAAATTTTAAAAAAGTACTGGATAAATAGAACTCATTTTCTGCTCATTTATTATATGCCCTATTATTTTTATCTGAAGTTAGTTTTTTTAGTATCTCAAAATAAAGTTTAGAAATATGCGTTATTGGTTTGCCGAAATGGCAAGAATATTGTTTACACAACAAAAAAGATTTTATCGAGTTATT
Source organism: Maritimimonas sp. 2304DJ26-3 (assembly GCF_056591635.1). Lineage (NCBI taxonomy): Bacteria > Pseudomonadati > Bacteroidota > Flavobacteriia > Flavobacteriales > Flavobacteriaceae > Maritimimonas > Maritimimonas sp. 2304DJ26-3. Next base: position 689,574 of record NZ_JBWQOK010000002.1, on the reverse strand, counting down.
AACAGTATGAAAATGCAAAGTAAAATAGTTATTTTCTTCTTTACCTTTATTTTAAGCATTAATTTTTCTAGTGCTCAAGAAACTTCAAATAAGTTTGATGAAAATGGTAAGCGTCATGGTATTTGGAAAAAATATTACAATAATGGTCGAGTGCGCTATGTTGGAAAATTTAATCATGGAAAAGAAGTAGGAACATTCAAATTTTATTCAGCTGCAAGTTCAGATTTTCCTGTTGTGATTAAAGAATACAATTCTGAAAACGATACTGCAAGTGTAAAATTCTTTACTAAAGAAGGTATTATTGAAAGTAAAGGATTGATGGTTGGTAAAAATAGGATTGGCAAATGGTTGTATTTTCATATCGATGGGAAAACTGTAATGTCTGAAGAAAATTATAATGATGGAAAATTACATGGTTCCTATAAAACCTTTTATAATACTGGTAAGCCTACAGAAGTTGCATATTATAACGATGGTAAATTAGATAGTACTTATAAAAAATATTCTATCAAAGGGCACTTATTTCAGCATTTTACTTATAAAGGAGGTAAATTGAATGGTAAAGCTGTTTATTATAATAGAAAAACTGGAGAAATCACAACCAAAGGACAATTTATAAATGATGTTCGCGTTGGTACTTGGGAGAATTATGTAGATGGTGAATTAGTGAGTACAGAACAACCTAACAAAAAGAAACCCCGTTTAAAAAAGAAAACTGAAACTAAAGAGAATTAAAATACCCTCAATACTAACTGAGTTAGCGCTAAACATTTAACTAACCCAACCATAGCCAAGGCTATGGTTTTTTTATGAGTAAAAGCTTCATAATATTTTATTATGAAGCTTTTACAATTAAACCAAACTAATTAAATATCCAACCAATGTTCTAAGAAGCCGGTAGTAATACAGTATCAATGGCATGTATTACACCGTTAGTGCCTTGTACGTCATTTGTTGATTCTCCAACTAATATATTTACTGATTGTCCACTTGAAGTTTCAATTTTTGCTCCACTAGATAAATCAATAGTAACCGAACCGCTTCCAAACATTTCTATTGATTGATCATCTGTAAGCTGATCTGCTTGCACATTAGCGCCATTTACTACATGATATTTTAAGACGGCATTTAATGTTTCTATAGGGATATCAGCTAAAGAATTCCAGTCATTGTTACTATCGAGTAGGGCTTGAAAAGCATCATTTGTAGGTGCGAATACAGTAAATGGGCCATCACCTTGCAATACAGAGATAAAGTCTGTGGTGTGCCTATTGTCAGTTAAGGCATCTACCAATATGCTAAAGTTACTGTTGCCAGATGCAATAGAGAGAATGTTGGGTATACCCATTACTTTATTAATTACATGTACTACTCCGTTTGTGGCTTCTACATCTGTTGCAACAGGAGTGGCTTCATCATTAAACTCTACACCTCCCGTAACTTTAATTAACAGGGATAAAGCCTCATTATTTGGACCTGTGGCCAGAGTTTTCACATAAGTATCTGTTAAGTCTGCGGCTTTAACTTCACCGGGAATTACATGAAAAAGTAAAGTCGATAACAGTAGATCATCAGGAATATCAGCTGCACTGCTCCAACCATTTTCATCTAGTACTGCCTGAAAGGCTTCATTAGTAGGTGCAAAAACGGTAAAAGGGCCGGTACCCGTTAGATCATCGGCTAAACCAGCTTCAATCACAGCATCTACTAAAATGCTAAGGTCAGGATTCGATTGGGCCAATCCTACAATATCGATTGGACCTTGAGACGCATTTCCGTCATCGTCATTACTACATGATATAGTAGATGTTAAGAGCAAGGTAATAATTACGAATTTTGAGATTTTTTTTAATTTCTTCATTTCAGTTATTTTTGTTTAACAAATATAATAAAAGACTAAACAATATAATTATGTTTAATGTTTTTTAATAAAAGTTTAACAAAATGGATTTTGAATATTTCTAAGGTTAAAACACTCAAACTGACTATCTTTGCAACCTCAATTTAAAAGATGAAAAGAGTAATTGTTGGACTTTCTGGAGGTGTTGATTCTAGCGTAACTGCTTATTTGTTAAAAAAGCAAGGCTATGAAGTGATTGGCTTATTTATGAAAAACTGGCATGATGAGTCTGTTACCATTTCTAATGAATGCCCATGGTTAGAAGATAGCAATGATGCTATGCTAGTTGCTGAAAAATTAGGAATTCCGTTTCAAGTAGTAGATTTAAGTGAACAATATAAAGAACGCATTGTGGATTATATGTTCAGAGAGTACGAAATGGGTAGAACTCCAAACCCTGATGTCTTATGTAATCGTGAGATAAAGTTTGATGTTTTTATGAAGATTGTACTCGATTTGGGTGCAGATTATGTGGCTACAGGACATTATTGTAGAAAAGATCAGCTTGAAATAAACGATAAAATTATTTATCAATTGAAAGCTGGTAAGGACGTTAATAAAGATCAATCTTATTTTCTATGCCAACTGTCGCAAGAACAATTGGCAAAATCATTATTTCCTATTGGTGAATTGACAAAACCGGAAGTTCGAGAAATTGCTGCTAAACAAGACTTAATAACAGCTGAGAAGAAAGATTCACAAGGATTATGTTTTATTGGTAAGGTACGTTTACCTGATTTTTTGCAACAGAAATTAGAACCTAAAGAAGGTAAAATTGTTCAAATTCCTGGAGACGCTTCGTTGTATAATATAAACACGAAAGAATTTATTACCAAAGAAGATGAATTAGCTTTTAAAGCTGAGAAATATCAATATTCTATTGCTGATGGAAAAGAGGTTGGCAAGCACCAAGGAGCGCATTATTTCACTAAAGGGCAACGCAAAGGTTTAGCCGTAGGTGGAACCAAAGAACCTTTATTTGTTATAGAAACAGATGTCGATGAGAATGTTATTTATGCTGGAGAAGGTAAAGATCATAGAGGACTATTTAGAAGTACATTATTTGTTAAAAGTGAAGAAGTTCATTGGGTGAGAGAAGATTTAGCACTTAAGAATGGCGAATCATTAAATGTATTGGCAAGAATAAGATATAGACAAGCTTTAGAAAAAGCTACATTATACAAAGTTGATGGAGGCTTGTATGTAGATTTTGAAAACGAGCAATCTGCCATTACAGAAGGACAGTTTGTAGCTTGGTACAGCAATGACGAATTATTAGGTTCTGGAGTTATTTCTTAAATTTAACTCCATGAATAATCGAATTACTCGACTTTTTAATATTCAATACCCTGTAATTCAAGCAGGAATGATTTGGGCTAGTGGCTGGAAATTGGCTTCAGCTGTAAGTAATTCGGGTGGATTAGGCCTTTTAGGTGCTGGTTCTATGTATCCTGAAGTATTATTAGAACACATTCAAAAATGTAAAAAAGCAACGGATAAACCTTTCGGAGTAAATGTTCCTATGTTATATCCTAACATAGAGGAAATTATAAAGATTATTGTTGACGAAGACGTCAAAATTGTATTTACTTCAGCTGGTAACCCAAAAACTTGGACATCTTTCTTAAAAGATAAAGGTATTACTGTGGTGCATGTAGTAAGTAGTGTAAAGTTTGCCTTAAAAGCACAGGCTGCTGGTGTAGATGCTATTGTAGCTGAAGGTTTTGAAGCGGGTGGGCACAACGGTAGAGATGAAACAACTACATTTACATTGATTCCAATGGTGAAAGAAGAAATAAATATTCCACTTATTGCGGCTGGGGGTATTGCTACAGGTAGAGGAATGTTAGCCGCAATGGTGTTGGGTGCTGATGGAGTTCAGGTAGGTAGTCGATTTGTAGCTAGTAACGAAGCTTCTTCTCATATTAATTTTAAAGAAGAGGTAGTTAAAGCAAAAGAAGGCGATACACAGTTGACCTTAAAACAATTGGCACCAGTAAGAATGATGAAAAATAAATTTTACAATGATGTCCAAGAACTATATCAAAAGTCACCCACTATAGATGAATTAAAAGAATTGCTAGGAAGAGCACGCGCAAAACGAGGTATGTTTGAAGGTGATTTGGTAGAAGGTGAGTTAGAAATTGGACAAATTGCAGGATTGATTCACGATATCAAACCTGCGGCACAGATTTTGAAAGATATAATTACAGAATATTCAGAAATCAAAAAACAAATAGCAAGCTTATGAAAAAAATAATACTATTAATTTGTTTATCATTTTTTTGTGTAACTATTTCGGCACAACGAAAAAGTAAGATTAAAGGAAATAAAAATGTAGTTAATAATGAACGTACATTTGGTTATTTCTCTAAATTAGAAGTCAATGATAAAGTAAAATTGTCCTTGAGGCAAGGAAATCAAACTAAACTCGAAATAGAAGCTGACGAAAACTTACATGATGTTGTTGAAACTGATATTGATGATAGTACTTTGTCAATTTCTTTAAATAAAAGAATTACAAATTCTAAACGATTTGAATTGATATTATATGTTGAAGATTTAGACTATATAGAATTAAATGATGATAGTGAAGTTACAGCTATTGATAAGTTAGAGTTTTTTAATGTTCAAGTTGTTTTAAATAATAAATCTGATTTAGAAGCTCATATAGAAACTCAGTTTTTAAGATTAGAATCAAATGAGCGCTCAAAAGCTGAGCTTACTATAAAGACCGATAGTATTGAGTTAAGTATGAAAGAATCCGCTAGGTTAAAGTCAAATCTTAATACTCAAAAAATAGTTATTGATCATTTTGGTAGCTCTAATAGTGAATTTACAGGTAAAACAGATTTATTGGTTATAAATACTAATGATAATGCAACTTTTAAAGGTGCTGAGTTTACCGCAGATGAAGTTTTAGTAAATGCTCTTAATAAATCTGATAGTTATCTTAATGCTAAAAGAATAATTGAGATAAGCGCTAAAAATAAGGCAAAGGTTTACATTTTTAACAAGCCAGAGATCACAATGAAATCTTTTGAAGATAGTGCTAGCATCTTTAAAAGAGAATCGATGACGTTATTAGAAAACCTTTAGATTACCTTTCAGGAATTCTAATATAATATGCTTTACGACTTTTATTGTTTAAATGATTTTCGCGTAACCAAGGATTATGGATTTTCAGTTCCTTATAGTGTGTGCTAAATTTCTTAGCAAAAGCTGCAATGTTAGTAATTGGGGTATCAACTTTTACTTGATAACTGTCAGGTAATACGTATAGATCTTCTTTATCAAATTGAAAACCATATTTTTTAGGATTCGATAGAATTTCTTTTGCTGCAACTATTCTAGGCACATAGCGTTCTGTGTTTTCACCAGCTAATACATCCCAATAATTGTCAACCATTTGTGTATTCATTCGCTTGTCAATACCATGATTTCCTGCATGATATGCTCCGGCGGCTAATGTCCAACTACCTAACCTTTTTTTAGCTTTTATTAAGTAATCACAAGCAGCTCTTGTTGCCTTTTCTAGGTGGTAACGTTCATCTACATTAGAATTTACTTCTAATCCATTTTCTCTAGCAGCACTTCTAAGCATTTGCCACATGCCTTTAGCGCCTGCAGGGGAAGTTACATTACGTAAATCACTTTCAATAACTGCTAAATATTTAAAATCTTCCGGTACACCTTTTTCTTTTAATATTGGTTCTATAGTTGGAAAATATTTGTGAATGCGTTTAAACCATAACAATGCATTAGATTGCCAATAAGTGTTGACTAATAGTTCTCTATCAATACGCTCTTTTACATCATGTCGTTCTAACGGAACACGCTCTCCTGCAAAAGATAAATTAGTAGGAATTTTCAATGCTTTAATGTTATAAGAATCACTTGTGTTTTTTATGGATACTTCTTTTTCTTTAGATTTATAATCAGGGTCTTGTTGTGTGGCATTTATTAAGATGCCGCTTATAATTACTAAAGCTAATAAGAGTAAAATTTTATGTGATTTTAACATTAGAGGAGATTTAAAATGGTGATAAAAAATCAGCAAATTTCATTCCAATCATATCTTTTTCTGAAATAATTGGGTTTTCAATTTGCCAGTTAATATTTAAAGTTTCATCACACCAAAGTATTGCTACTTCAGAGTCTTTATTGTAATAGTCTGTACATTTATAACTAAAAATTGTTTCATCTTCAAGAACCAGAAAACCATGGGCAAATCCTTCAGGAATGTACAACTGCTCTTTATGTTCACCGGATAGAACATGCTTATAATGTTTACCGTAAGTTTCTGAGTTTTTTCTTAGATCAACGACTACGTCTAAAACACTACCTTTAATAACGCGTACTAATTTGCCCTGAGCATAAGGTGGATTTTGAAAATGTAAGCCTCTTAAAACACCTTTTTGAGAAGCTGATTCATTATCCTGTACAAACTCTACATCTAAAATATCTTCGAGCTTTTTTTTATTATAACTTTCTAAAAAATACCCACGTTCATCAGCAAAAACTTGTGGAGTAATAACTAGCAACCCGTCAATAAAGGTTTTTTCAATATTCATGTTGCGAAGGTACTAAATATGTTCTATCAAAATCTGTGAAATTTTCTTCGCTTTGTTTAAGATCATCACATGAGTGCCTCCTTCAATCGTGATGCAATTTTTGATATGTTTAATTGGAAAGACACCGTCTGCACTTCCGTGAATGTGAATAGCATTTTCAATAGGACGTTCTTGCCTCCAATGTAATACATTGTGAATAGCCCATGGTAAATAGAGCTCATCATTCATAGACATGTATTTTTTATAGAGTTTAATACGTTTTTTTGTAAATCCGCTAAAAGCATACTTCTCATAAGTCTCAATATTACTTACAGTTTTTGTTGGAAATAGCTTATATGCTTTAGTTGCTCTTGCTAATCGTAATCGTTTAGGAAGTTCTTTTTTTGACTTTACACTAGAAATAATAATTGTTTTCTTTGAGTTAACAATTTTGCTCATTTCCTGTACCATGACACCGCCAAAGGAAACACCCGCTAAAACAGGATTTTCATGTTGAATTCTATCACACATGCGTTGAGCATAATGTTCAATGGTTTCGTTAAGTGATTCTGGAATGAGCCAATCTAAATAGTGAACTTCAAATTGATCTTGCGGAAATTCTAGATGCTCAAAAATCTGTGTATTGGCACCTAAACCTGGAACAAAATAAATAGGAGTCTTACTCATATCAACTAAAAATAGACTCGTGTATAAAGTTAAAACGAACCAGTCCGTCAATATCAATATCTGTTAATTCAACTTTATGGAGCGTATTGACCAATTCAGGATTCCAAGGTGTTTTTACTTTTACGTAGTTTTCTGTAAAACCATAAATATATCCTTCTTTATTTTCACCTTCAAATAAAACAGTCAATTCATTTCCTAACTGGCTTTCATAAAAAGCATGTCGCTTTTTAGCAGACAAGCCACGTAACATTTTACTACGTTTATGCCTTATGTTTTTTGGTACAACTCCATCCATTAAAACAGCTTCTGTATTTTGTCTTTCAGAATAAGTAAATACGTGCAAATAAGAAATGTCTAGATCATTTAAATAATTATAAGTTTCTAAAAACAATTCTTCTGTTTCTCCAGGAAAGCCAACGATTACATCAACACCAATACAGGCGTTTGGCATTACTTCTCTAATTTTAGTAACTCGGTCTGTATATATTTTTCTCAAGTAACGACGCTTCATTTTTTTGAGTAATTCATCACTTCCGCTTTGAAGTGGAATATGAAAATGAGGCACAAAACTATTAGAGTTAGCTACAAAATCAATCGTCTCATCTTTTAAAAGATTAGGTTCGATGGAAGAGATACGTAATCTATGTATACCTGTTACTTTATCTAAAGCTTGCACCAGTTCAAAAAAAGTATGCTCATGTTTTTTATTGCCAAACTCTCCTTTACCATAATCACCAATATTCACTCCAGTAAGAACAATTTCCTTAATTCCTTTTTCAGAAATTTCTTTGGCATTTTTTAAAACATTGTCTAACGTGTCACTACGTGAAATTCCACGAGCTAATGGAATTGTACAGTAAGTACATTTATAATCGCAACCATCCTGTACTTTTAAGAATGCACGTGTTCTGTCACCAATAGAGTAGGAGCCAATATAGAAATCGGCCTCAGAAATCTCGCAAGAATGTACTTCACCAACATCATTTTTAGTCAAATCATTTAGATAGCTAGTAACATTAAATTTTTCTGTAGCTCCTAAAACCAAATCAACACCATCTACTGCAGCTAATTCTTCAGGTTTTAATTGGGCATAACATCCTACAGCAATTAAAAAAGCATCTTCATTTTGCTTTAAAGCTGATTTCACAACAGTTTTAAACCGTTTATCAGCATTATCAGTTACTGAACAGGTGTTAATAACATAAACATCCGCTTTCTCTTCAAAGCCAACGCGCATAAAACCTTCATTGGTAAAATTACGTGCAATAGTCGAGGTTTCAGAGAAATTCAACTTACAACCTAGAGTATAAAAAGCAACTTTTTTTTGTGCATTCATTACTGTACATTTACAGGTGTGCAAAAGTACAATTTTAGTGCCAATGAATCCAATTTTTGAAACAGAAAGTTTCCTTGCAAGGAGGTTGAAATTAACTGATTTTGAGCCATTTCACGAAATGCAGGGTAATGCTAAGGTCATGCAGTTTGTAAGAGGTAAACCTATGACTTTTGAAGAAGATAAAGAAGAGTTGGAAAAATTGATTATCTCGTATGATAAGCAAGATAATGATTTTTGGATCTTTGCTGTAGAAAGTAAGGTAGATAAAGCTTTTATTGGAACTGTGGCAATTGTAAAAAGTGAAGACCATGGGGAAAAAAGAGAGAATGATATTACTGTTCTTAATATTAAGGACAATGAATGTGAAATAGGATATCGTTTGCTCGAAAAATATTGGGAAAAAGGATATGCCAAAGAAATTGCAAAAGGTTTAATAAAGTATGCACAACAAATTGGGTTTAAACGTTTGATAGCCTGTGTTGCAGACGAAAATATAGCTTCAGCTAAAATTTTAAATTATTTAGGATTTCAATTTATCAAAGACTCTATTGCTGAAGATTTACAAATACGAGAGAAAAAATTTGAGTTATATTTATGATTGCCAATACACCACAACCGCCATACTATGCCGTTATTTTTTCTAGTATCAGATCCGAAGAGGAGAATGGTTATAACAATATGGCCAATAGAATGTTTGAATTAGCAGCAAATCAAATAGGTTATTTAGGTGTAGAAAAAGCCAGTAAAGAGATTGGAATTACAATTTCTTACTGGGATAGTTTAGAAGCTATTAAAAACTGGAGAATGAATGCCGAGCATACAATTGCTAGAGAAAAGGGTAGAAGTATTTGGTATCAATATTTCAAAGTTCGAATTTGTAAAGTTGAACGTGATTATGAATTTAGAAAGTAAATTTTCTTATTTCTTTATCGGAATATTACTATTAGCATGCACAAAACCTAAAAGTAATTTTGACGATTCTCGAGTATTTAGGTATAATGAACATTCTAATATCAGTTCATTAGATCCGGCATTTGCAAAAAAGCAAGCAGATATTTGGGCTGTAAATCAGCTGTATAACGGACTAGTACAATTGGATGATAGTTTACATGTCAAGCCAGATATTACTAAAAGCTGGACTATTTCTGAAGACGGGAAAACATATTCATTTACTCTAAGAGATGATGTGCAATTTCATAAACATCAGTTATTTGGCAAGGATTCTTCGCGCACAGTAAAAGCAGCTGATTTTGAATATAGTTTTAGTAGACTCTTAGATAAGAATGTTGCATCTCCCGGAGGTTGGGTTTTACAAAATGTAGAAAGTTTTAAAGCTGAAAATGATTCTACTTTTATTATTAATTTAAAAAAACCTTTTCCACCTTTTTTAGGATTGTTGTCTATGAAATACTGCTCAGTTGTCCCTAAAGAAATTGTTGAGTATTATGGCAATGATTTTAGATCGAACCCAATTGGTACAGGTCCGTTTCAATTTAAAATGTGGGTTGAAAATACAAAGTTGGTGTATCGTAAGAATCCCTATTATTATGAAAAAGATAAGCAGGGGAAACAATTACCATATCTTGAAGCTGTAGCTATTACTTTTTTGCCAGATAAGCAGAGTGAATTTTTACAATTAGTACAAGGTAATATTGATTTTCTTTCTGGGTTAGATGCTTCTTATAAAGATGATGCATTAACAACAGATGGAAAACTAAAAGATAGATATAAAGATCAGCTGCGTTTAATTACTGGTTCGTATTTAAATACAGAGTATTTAGGTTTAATGATGAATGTTGATTCTGAATATCCAACCTCAAGTCATTTATTGAGAAAAGCTATTAATTATGGTTTTGATCGCGAGAAAATGATACTATATATGCGTAATGGTATAGGCACGCCAGCTATAAATGGATTTATCCCTAAGGGTTTACCTTCTTTTAATGGATTAAAGGGCTATGAATATAATTCTGCTAAAGCAAAAGAATTAGTAGATCAATTTAAAAAAGAAACGGGGAATCATAATCCTGAAATTGCAATTACTACCAATAGTCAATATTTAGATTTATGTGAGTACATACAGAGAGAACTTGAAAAAGTAGGACTTGGTGTGAATGTCGATGTGGTTCCTCCTTCCACTTTGCGACAATCAAAAGCTACAGGAAAATTACCGATTTTTAGAGCCAGCTGGATAGCAGACTATCCAGACGCTGAAAATTATCTATCACTTTTTTATAGTAAAAATTTTGCTCCTAACGGACCTAATTATACGCATTTTAAGAGTGATGAGTTTGATAAGTTATATGAAGAAGCCTTTGTAACGGTAGATAATGAAACGAGATACGCTCTTTATCAAAAAATGGATAGTATTATTATCGCCAAAGCACCGGTGGTACCTTTATATTATGATGCCGTAGTGCGATTTTCACAAAAAAAAGTAAAAGGATTGGGTATTAACCCCATTAATTTATTGAATTTAAAACACGTTTCTAAAACGAAACAGTAGCCATAATTGGATAATGATCAGAATAGTTGACTTCGTAATTTTTATGATTTAAAATTTTTAAACCTTTATCCACTAAAATATAATCAATCCGTAAGGGAAAACCTTTAAAATCATAAGTCTTGCCAAAGCCTTCACCAGCTCTTAAAAAAGAATCTTTTAGTTCTACTTTCAAATTTTTATACACCCAAGAATAAGCCGTATTGTTGAGGTCTCCAACAGCAATTATTTTACCTGAATATTTATTCCTGACTTCTTGTAAAGGAGTAAGTTGATCTTCTTGAAGTTTAAATGCTTTTTTTAAGCGACTTATCAATCTATCCGAATCCTTTTGACCTAAATATTCTTCTTCAGGAACTAATCCAAGTGATTGTAAATGAAAATTATAAACACGTAATGTATCCTTGTTTTTAAGTATATCAACATAAATAATACGATCTTCATGTTTTTTGGAAAAAACTCTACCTTGATTTATTATTGGATACTTTGAGTAAAGTATTAAACCTGAAGTATATCTTCCAATTTTAGGATTATAAATATGTGGATAATTGATTGCTATACCCTCTGTATTTACAAATTCTTGTAACGCTACTATATCTGGATTCTCTTGTTGTATGAATTCGCTTATTTTATTGGGAATAGCTACATCATCTTTCCATTTTCTTTGATTGAATTTTCGCACGTTATAACTCATTATTTTAAGCTGATTTTCGCTTTCAATATCATCTTTTGATGAAAATTTATATATAGGAGTTGATACAAAAAAACCTAAAACCAAAACAAAAGCAGATAGTACAAATTGTTTTTTAAGTCCGATAATAATCCAGTATATAACGAATATAACATTAGTGATAATGAGTGCCGGAATTGCTAAGCCAATAATTGGTGCTAGCGAAAATGAAGAAGGCTTGGTATAAGGCACAAAAAAAGATAACAATAATAATATGGCAAATATATTATTGATAAAGAATAGTACTTTATTTACAAAAGATAGCTTCTTCATAAGGTTTGTAGGGTATGATTAGCTTACTTTTTACCAGCCGAAAATAAGAAATCTTTTTCTTCTTGCGTTAGTGTGTCATAACCCGATTTACTTATTTTATCTAATATGGTGTCAATTTTTCGCTGATGCATATTTTTATCTAATGATGTTTTGGATGGCTTTTCTTTTTTGTAAACGGTTTTTAGAGGCTTTTGTTTCTTTGATGTAAGTAAATTAGAAAACCATTTTCCTATATCATTACCTTTCTTTAATTGCAGAGTATTCAAATAACCTACTAAAGCTCCGCCTAAATGAGCGAACTCCCCTCCAGAATTATTCCCTGGGATTCCCGCTATAAATCCAATAGTTAATAATGTTGATATTACCCATAATTTGACAACAATTAAACCAAAAAGATTAACCTCGTAATTTGGGACGTAAGCCGTTATTCCAATTAATGTCGAAAAAATAGCTGCTGAAGCCCCTATTAAAACTGCTGATTCATTTTTAAATGCTGGCAACAAATTATATGCTAACAAAAATATAATACCGCCAGCTATAATACCTAATATATAGTAAGATAGAAATTGTTTTTCATTAAAGAAATTTAAAAAAATTCTACCGGTAAAATATAAGACTATGATGTTTCCCAATAGGTGAAAAAAACTATAGTGCAAAAAACTGTACGTAAATAATGACCAGGGTATACTGGTAAGACTTGTAATATTATCTGGTAGAGCTAGATAATCTGTAAAAAAATAAGAATTATTGGCATTGACGGAATAAAATATTGCATTATAAATAGCAATAATGGCAAATATTCCAACATTAATGAAAATAAGTTTTATTGAAATATCTGATAAATTGTACTTTGATTTTAATTCTGCAAAAACACTCATAAATCTGTTTGTTTAATCCTTTAATAAGCCACTTAACCAAGTATAAGCAATCATCATTATAAATACGGAACCCGTTAAATATAATTGATTATTAAAAAATATAGCATTAAATATTCCTATTAATAGCATTATAATACTATAACTTAGACTTATCAGTCTAGAATTTTTATTCGGAAATTGCCTTGAATGAGTAATTGGTAATATAGTAAATAAAGACGTTAGAGATATGGTTAAAAAAGAACTTATATTAAGAGTGTAAAATAGAGAGATAGTTATGATTGAAATTGAGCCAAAAGATAATAATAGTAGTCCAGACTCTTTATCTCTTTTATTTAGTAAATATTTTCCGTAATTATTAAATAATAAAATGGCGTTTGATGTTGGAGTTATCAACCATGAGCCTAAGGCAAAAACTAAATAAGCAAAAACCAAAATAGGGGCTATATATGATAATCCGATATTTTTGAAAAAAGAATATGCGAATCTGTAAAGGATATAAATTCCAATTATAAAAAACCATTGCTGATTTTTAGACTTATTTTGAATCCAAAAAGCATATTTTAGAAAAGATCTATATATAAAGTTTTGTGATTTAATAGCCTCTACCATACCCTCTCTGGCATACTGATTATTTGGATCTTTTCGAAGGGCTTCTTTGAAGTGTTCTTTAGCAACTTTATGATTTCCAATTTCTAAGTTTGTCCAGCCAGCATTCGAATGTGTAAATTCATCTTCAGGATTGTCACTAAGTGTATTTTGTAACGTCTCAAAAGCTTCATCTTTTTTCTTTAGCTTAGTTAGTGCCTGTGTTCTGGTGTTAAGACAGTTTAAGTTTTTGGCATCAATATTTAATCCTTGATTAGCCATGTTAAGAGCATCATCAAATTTTTTCAAAGTCAAAAATATTAAAGATTTTTGACCGAAATAATCGGCATCATAAGGGTCAATATTAATAGCTAAATTAATGGATTCTAATGCTTTATCATGTTTGTTTTTTTGTAATAAAATAATTGAATTTAAGTAGTGAGCATTACTGAAATTTGGATTTGTAGATAAAATCGATTTGATAAGTTTTTCTGCAGAATCAAATTTATCTAAATTAAGATAACAAAGAACAAGATAATATTTAGTGTATTCGTCATTTGGGTTAATAGATAACTCTTCTTTAAAAGCTTTTATAGCATCTTGATATCGGCCCAAATTAAATAATTGAGTACCTCTTAAATAATATGATGATTCCATTATTTCTTAATGTTTAGGTAGTCAAGTATCTCGTCATATAGACCAGAATCATTGGAGTAAAGAGCATAATTTTTTGCAGAATTAAACCATTCTTTAGTGCTAGGATTTGTTTTTTTTATAGCTTTAGAAATAGCTTTAGTGGATATAGGCTCAAGCTTACCAGTTTTAAAGGATTCTTGTAGTTTTTCTTCAATGGCAATATCTATAACTGCATTTATGTCTGCGCCTGAGAAACCTGAAGATATTTTTGAAAGTTTATCTGTATCTATCTCACTTGTAGGTTTTTCTTTTAGATTTAATTTGAAAATTTCCTCTCTGGCATCAACATCAGGAGGAGAGATGAATATTATTCTATCAAATCTCCCAGGTCTTCTAAAAGCTGGATCAAGATGCCAAGGAGTATTTGTAGCACCTAAAATCAATATACCGTCATTATTAGAATTTATTCCGTCTAACTCTGCTAAAAATTGATTGATTAAAGTTCGTCCGCCGCTTTTAGACATATCATTTCTATTTGCTCCTAAAGCATCAATTTCATCAATAAAAATTACGCAAGGGATATTTCTACGGGCTGTTTCAAAAATTTCATGTAAGTTCCTTTCGCTATTTCCTATCCACATATCTAGAATATCGTTAATACCAACACTAATAAAATTGGCATTGATTTCTCCAGCGGTTGCTTTAGCAATATAAGTTTTTCCACAGCCTGGAGGGCCGTAAAGTAATATGCCGCCACCTATTTTCTTGCCATAAGCTTTATATAATTCTGGGTGAAGAAGTGGTTGAATTATCTTAAGAGAAATTTCCGATTTCACATTTGTCATTCCACCAACATCTTTAAAACTAATGCTAGGTTTTTCAATAAAACTTAATGCATCTTCGTCTATACCATTACTACTACTAGAGTGGGTACTAATTTTTAATGAACTTTCTAGTTCTTCATTTCTATATCCAGGAACTTGTTCTAGCATTAATTTAAAAACATCTTGAGCTCCACTTATTTCCCCCTGTTTAATAAGTGTTTTACAATACAATTCCTGTACTTCAATATTATTTTGGTTTGTAGCTAGTATTTCTTCAATTATAACTTGTGAAACAGAATACTTACCTAAAGAATAATAAACACTCGCTAGAGCTATTTTAGCTTGTAAATTTTTTGGATCTATATTCAATATTGTTGTATATTCTTTTTCAGCATTTTCAAATTCAAAAACCCTCTCATAGCATTTACCTAGTCTCAACCTTAAAGGAATATTATTTGGTGAATACTTTAAAGCTTCAACTAAATCATTTATTAAATCTCTTTCCATATATTGTTAATACCACCTTTTAAATTGATTTTTTTTCCAGTACCACATTATAATAAAACCGAATAATGCACCGCCTAAATGAGCAAATCTCCCAACATTATCGCCCGGCATTCTAAAAACACCAAAAAACAAATCTGTAAATAAAATTATTGGTACAAAAACTCTTGCTTCTATCATTATTGGAAGAAATATTAAGCCCATTTTAGCTTTGGGTTGGAGCATTGCAAACGATATCATTATTCCATAAAGAGCCCCAGATGCACCAACAGCTATTTTATTATATGCGGAATAAAATTTGTTTAAATTAGATTGGGAAATATTTATATCAAAATTTGAACTCACTGAACCAGTTTCCAAAAAAGTACTTATTTGAGTTGAATTTAAACCAGATTGGATAAATTCATTATAGATTGGATTAAATTGTAAATAATCAATACCTGTTGAAAAAAAAGCGGCGCCTATACCTGCAGAAAAATAAAGGAATAAAAACTTTTGTTTTCCTAACATTTGTTCCACCGAGCTTCCAAACATCCATAAACCAAACATGTTAAACGCAATATGCATTATACTCATCTGCAACATAGCAGGCTCAAAAACATAACCATGCATAAACATGTGAGTTATGTATTGCCATGGTTTAAATAATTTATTTTCAGGGAAATGGAATGCGAATAAATCATAGAAAGGTTCTTTAAATACAAACGATGCTGCAAAGAAAATTACATTAATAATAATTAAATGCTTTACTGTGTCTGTAATTCGCATCATAACTTAACTATCAAATTTCAACTGAATTTCTTCTAAAGGCAATGTGATAAATGTACTTTTGCCATAAGGAGA
Organism: Maritimimonas sp. 2304DJ26-3; assembly: GCF_056591635.1. NCBI lineage: Bacteria > Pseudomonadati > Bacteroidota > Flavobacteriia > Flavobacteriales > Flavobacteriaceae > Maritimimonas > Maritimimonas sp. 2304DJ26-3. The sequence continues at coordinate 673,322 of NZ_JBWQOK010000002.1, read as the reverse complement.
GTGGTTGGGTTCTTTGCAAGAGAATAGTTTTTCAAGTATTTCTTCTTGCTCTATCATATTTAGTTTCACACCGTTTTTTATTGCCAAACTTTTGGCTAAACTTTTAGAAATAATGTCTATTTGACTAAAACTAGTTTCTGGTATTTCATGTCGAACATTTTCTAACAACTCTTCAAGAATCGAACGAATTTCACTCTCTTTTATTAAGGTTGGTATTCCCTTAATTACAACACTTTCAGATACTACGCTATCAAATTGAAATCCGATACTTTCTAGATCAGTTCTCATTTCTTTAAGTAATTGTATTTCGATAGTAGTAAAGCTTAATTCTATCGGAAATAATAATTGTTGACTAGCGGCTTCGTCTATGGTAATTATGGTTAAAAACTCTTCATATAAAATACGTTGGTGCGCTAAGTTCTGATCAATCATAACAATACCAGACTTAATAACACTTAAAATATATTTTTGATGTATCTGAAATGTTTTTCCTGCTCTATTTGTAGATTGCTGTTGGTCAAAAAGTTCTTTAGTAACCTCTTGTGATTCCACCTCTATATTTTCTATTGCTAAAGCATCGTCTTTAACATTTACATATAGAGAACTCCAACTGGTATTTTGTTCTTTTCTAAAAGTTGGTGATGATTTTTTTCCTGTTTCAAACGGATTAAAACTGGGATCAACAGTTACTTTAGGAGTTGTAGCTTTTTTTTCTTTAAAATCATATGGAACATCAAGAGTTGCATCCTTTTCAAAATCTAATACTGGAGCAACATTGTACTGCCCTAAACTATGTTTAATAGTAGATCTCAATATAGCATACAGTGCATGTTCATTATCAAACTTTACTTCAGTTTTTGTAGGGTGTATATTAATATCAAGGGTATTAGTAGGTACTTTTAAATACAAAAAATACGATGGATGATATCCATGCGCTAATAATCCTTCAAAGGCATTGACTACTGCATGATGCAAATAACCATGTTTAATAAAACGATCGTTCACAAAAAAGAATTGCTCACCTCTTTTCTTTTTAGCAAAATTTGGTTTGGCAATAAATCCCTCAATTTTTACTATATCCGTTTCTTCGCTAATCGGAACTAGCTTTTCATTTGTTTTACTCCCTAAAATTGATACAATGCGCTGACGTAAATTACCAGACTTTAAATTAAAAAGTTCACCATCATTGTGATACAGTGAGAAAGAAACTGATGGATGTGCTAAAGCTACTCGTTGAAATTCGTCAATAATATGTCTGCTTTCTACACTATTTGATTTTAAAAAATTACGTCGAGCAGGTATATTATAGAATAAATGTTTCACAGCAATACTCGTTCCCTTAGGTGTAGAAATAAGACTTTGCGAAATAATCTTGCTACCCTCTAATTTTATTTGTGTGCCTAATTCGTTATTATCTGACCTAGTTTTTAATTCTACATGAGATATAGCAACAATAGAAGCCAAAGCTTCACCTCTAAATCCTTTGGTGGTTAGGTTGAAAAGATCATCGGCCGATTTTATTTTTGAGGTTGCATGACGCTCAAATGCTAATCGTGCATCAGTTTCACTCATGCCAATACCATTATCGATTACTTGTATTAGTGATTTGCCAGCATCTTTAATTAATAATTTAATTTCGGTTGCATCGGCATCAATGGCATTTTCGAGTAATTCTTTTACGACAGATGAAGGACGTTGTACTACTTCGCCAGCTGCAATCTGATTAGCAACATGATCTGGTAAAAGCTGAATGATATCTGGCATTATTCTGATAGGAAGATTGAAAGGTCAAAATTGATGAGGTATAAGAAGATGAAAATTAGAATAGCGGCAATAATAAAAATTGTTTTGTTAGAACCTTTATTCTCTGAACTTTTAAGCTCTTCTACTGCATCAATAAATTTAGCTTTTAGATTTTTATTCTTGCCTGTGGTAGTTCTAAACTCATCAAACTTATGTTTGATTTCAAAAGGATTTCCTTCTCCTTTATAATATCTAGGCTGATATTCAAATTTTTTAGGTTTACGTTTAAAGAATCCCATAAGGCAAAAAATATTGTTTAGATTTTAGCACAAAAATCTTACCATTTTTGATGGTAAATCAAAAGTACCAAAATTAAAAAGAGTGGTCAAATTTTGTTTATAACAAGCGCGTTAAATCTATCATAAAGTTGCCATTTTTATGGCAGCAATAGCGCATTCTACACCTTTATTACCTAATTTTCCGCCTGACCTATCAATAGATTGTTGCATTGTATTATCTGTAAGAACACAGAAGATAGTAGGTGTGTCGTATTGTATGTTTAAGTCTTTAATACCTTGTGAAACGGCATCACATACAAAATCAAAATGCTTTGTCTCACCTTGAATAACGCAACCTATTGTAATAATAGCATCAAAAGATGCTGTTCTTAATAAATGCTTGGCACCATATATTAACTCATAACTGCCTGGAACATCTAACCTAGAAATATTTTTAGGTAACGCACCACAGTCAATAAGGGTTTCCTTAGCTCCTATAAAAAGATTGTTGGTAATAGCATTGTTCCACTCAGAAACAACAATCCCAAATCGAAGAGCCTTCGCATTTGGGATTGTAGCTTTATCATAATATGATAAATTAGTAGTTGCCATAGTTAGCTAATTACTGTTGTGCAAATTTAGCTCTTTGTATAAAAACATCTATTTCTTGACCTTCTTCAGATTTAGAGTAGTTGTCCTTTATTCTATTAAATAAATTTTCAGCTTTTTTAAATTCTTTTAAATCTAATGCTGTTCTACCTGCTTTCATTAGGTAGATAGGTGAGGTAAACTCGTTGCTTTTAAAATCTGCGGCTTTTTCATAATATTCTAATGCTTCTTCGGGTTGATTTATTTCTGCGAAAGCATCACCAATATTACCTAAAGCTAACGCTCCTAAAATTTGATCATCTGTTGAAAAATCACCTAATTGAGAAATAGCATTTTGATAATCTTTCTTTTTTAAATACGAAATACCTGCCATATATTTAGCTAAATTTCCAGCATTGGTACTTCCATAATTGTCTATAATATCTAATAACCCATACTTTCCGTCTGTACCATTTAATGCTAAATTATATAATGAGTCAGCTTCAACAGTATTGGTTTGAGCTTGGTCAAAGAAACTTTTTGAATATGCTAGTTCATCGGCAGCTTCTAGTTCTCTAGGTTCTTTTACATATTTATTATATGCTAAATATGCTAAAATTAATGTAGCAATAATCACCAAACCAGCAAATAAGGGCTTGCTATTTTTTTCTACCCATTGCTCTGATTTTGAAGCGGTCTCATCAAGTGTATTAAACACTTCTGCAGTAGTACTATTTGCTTCAATATTTTGCTTTACTTCTTTATTCGCTTTGTTTCCTCTTTTCTTATAAGTTGCCATTCGTTTCAAAATTTGAATGCGCAAAAATATAATTTTTTATCGAATTCTAAGGTGTATAATTGCTGTAATTTTTGTTTTTTTGTAGTCAGACAGCCACTAGAATGTATCTTAAAAAAATTGCATTAGTAAATTATAAAAATTTCTCCTCAACGGATTATATTTTTGATGAGAAAATAAACTGTTTTGTCGGTAACAATGGTGTAGGTAAAACGAACGTGTTAGATGCAATTTATCATTTGGCTTTCGCAAAAGGATATTTTAATAGTATTGCCTTGCAAAATATTAAACATGATGAAGATTTCTTTTTAATTGAAGGTGTTTTTGAAAAGGAAAGTCGTGAAGAGGTAATTAGTTGTAGCTTAAAGCGAGGACAAAAAAAAGCAGTAAAGAGAAATGGTAAGTTATATGATAAATTATCTAATCATATAGGCTTAATACCATTGGTAATTATTTCACCATCAGACACTAATCTGATTGTAGAAGGTAGTGATGTGCGTAGAAAATTTATTGATAGCGTTATCTCTCAGTCAGATAAAATATACTTACAGAATTTAATTTCGTATAATAAAGTACTTTCCCAACGGAATTCTTTGTTGAAGTATTTTGCTTTAAATCATACATTTGATGTTCTAAATTTAAATATTTATAATGAGCAATTAGTTGATTTTGGGTATAAAATTTACGAGAAACGGAAACAATTCTTGACTGATTTTATTCCGTTATTCAGAAAACGTTATCAGATAATCGCTCAAACAGAAGAGAAGGCAGATTTGGCCTATAAATCTCAATTAGAATCTGATTCATTAGAAAATTTACTTGAAACTAATCTTGAAAGAGATCGGTTATTGCAGTATACTTCAGTAGGAATCCATAAAGATGACTTGTTATATACTATAGATGATCATTTGGTTAAAAAGTTCGGTTCACAAGGTCAACAGAAATCATATTTAATAGCGTTAAAATTGGCTCAATTTGACCTGGTCAAAGAACAGTCAAATACAACACCAATATTACTATTAGATGATATTTTTGATAAATTAGATAAGACAAGAGTAGCTAAACTCATATCTTTAGTGAATGATGACAATTTTGGGCAATTGTTTATTTCTGATACTCATGTTAATAGAACAGAAGAAATTATTAAAAAGACTGAGCAATCGTATAAAATGTTTGAGTTAAAAAAGTTAAGTAATGTCGAAGCGTAATAATGAATTTCTGTCTATGCTAGAGGCAATGAAAGAAATGCTTAATGAAAACAATTTACAAAAAGGTATAGACCAAATCTTGGTGAAAGAGGCATGGTTAGAGGTTATGGGTCAAGGGGTTATGAGTTACACACTTTCAGTAAAACTTGTCAACAGAGAGCTTAAAGTTAAGCTTTCTTCTTCTGCTTTACGCGAAGAATTAAGTTATGGTAAAGATAAGATCATTACATTAATGAACGAAAACTTAAAGAAAACCGTTATAAATAAGATAAAACTCCTGTAAAACAGGATAGAATTTATATATTTGTAAATTAAGAAAAAGATTAAAAAGGGAATTTAATATACTACTCATGATGAAAAAATTACTATGCACTTTTCTATTTACTGTATTTGCTGTTATTCTGGTCCAAGGTCAGGATACTGTTAGTGGAAGAAGTGACTCTGGAAGTACATTTCAAGAAATTTCGACTACAAGTACATCACCTCCTTCTAATACGGTGACCATTACTGAAGGCACCGATTTTGGTTCTGTAGCAGCAGGTGATTTAAATACTAACGAGTTTGTATTTACAAGTGGTGTTGCTGGAACAAGAACATTGATAACAACTGAGTTTCCGGCTAGTACGGGGCCAGATTATACTGGATCTTTTGTTGTTGGTGGACCAGTGCCAAGTTCAGGAATAGAATTAGATGATCAATCTTTTTTTGATATCACATTTCAGCCGGAAGTAGGTGCTACAGTTGGTGAAGTAAGAACAATTTATGTTAGAGTTCGAGCGGCTACTGGTGGTTTTGGAACTCCTTCAGATTATTTCTTTCAGGTTACGGGAACTGTTGGTGCATCTTCACCTCAAATAGAGGTTTTGAATAATGATGGTAATCCAATAACTGGGGGAACTACAGATAATTTTGGTACCGTAGTTGGTAACTTCGGATCGGTTTCGAGACAATATACAATAGTAAATAATGGTACGGGAGCGTTAAATGTAAATGATATTATTTTTGCTTCAACATTTACTTCAACTAGTACAGAAGACTTTGAATTACAAGGGGTAACTTTACCTGCTTCTGTAGCCGCAAATGGAGGTTCTTTAACATTTAATATTGTTTTTACTCCACAAGACCCAGATGCACCAGGTCTTAGTGATGTTCCATATAATGACTTTGTTGGTATAGAAACAGAAACTGTTCCTAATCCACCAGGTGATCCGTTTCCGAATGACCCTACTGATTTTATTTTTCAAATCACTGGTACAGGAACTGCTCCTTCACCAGTGATGGCAGTAACTGGTAACAGTAACCCTATTACTGGTAATGACACCAATATTCCTAGTGTAACTAATGACACTTATTTTGGTGATGTACAAACAAATGGAGGAACTTCCGTACGAACATATACAATTACAAATAATGGGACTTATGATTTAATATTGAACGGTATACCCGTAGTTAGAATAGATGATGATGCTCAAAATAATTTCTCAGTTACATCTTCTCCTGGTTTAACAACGTTAACACCTGGGCAGTTTACAACATTTCAAGTGACATTTGATCCAAATTCACCAGCTGAATTAAAAACAGCTGAAATTAATATTCCAAATAATGCTGGAGCAGAATATGTTTTTGATATAAGTGGTGATGCTAGTACTGGTCCGCCACCAGGTAGCCCATTACTAATAACTCAATACTATGAAGGAGGCGGAAGTGAACAATACTTAGAGATTAAGAATGTTTCTGCTAATGATGTTCAAAATGGAGATTTTTTTGTGGCTATTTACTTTAATAATAGAACAACTAACGGTATTATTAATTCTCAAGCTCCAGATAGAAACTTTCAACTTCCTTTTATAGGTGCTGGTGATGTCTTTTTACTGAGAAATATTGGAGCCTCTGGTAACGGAACTCCAACAGATCAATTAGTTTTTGATGGAGATGATGTTATTTTAATTTCTACTACAAATGATGCTGGAACTTATGCTGCAAGAATAGATATTATGGGAGTTGTTGGTAATGCAACTCCACCATCTTGGGGAAGTAATACATCTTTCATAAAAGGATGTGGTACAAACGAGATACCATCTACAAGTTTTTTATATGATTCTGGAACGAATACAGTTTTAGACTATATTGAGATCTCTGATTTATCTGAAGTAGATAACGCAAACCCTACTACAAATTTATATTTAGGAACACAAACAGTAGGTTCCACTACTTATAGTGGCGGATGGACAAACGGAATACCGGATAAAACGAAGGATGCAATTATTTCTGGCACATACAATGCGGCTGCAGGTTCTTTTGAAGCTTGTAATTTAACAATTAATGGAAGTATAAACTTAGATGGCGGAACTTCTAATTATGTTAAAGTTGCTGAAAATATAAATATAAATGGAAGTTTTATTATTGGTGACACAGAATCATTAATTACAACAAGTTCTAGCTCGAATCCAATTTCTGGTTCAATTACGAAACGTGAAAGCTCAACACCGCTAAACAATTTTAGAGATTTTACTTATTGGTCTTCTCCTGTAGAGAATGCCGATATAGCTACAGTTTTTAGTGGGGTTCAAAGAGTGTTTTATTTGGAAACACCACAGGTTGGTAACCCAGGTTACTGGGCTGTTGCCTCAGGGACTATGGAAGAAGGTAGGGGTTATATAGCAGAGGCACCCACAGGTTCGACTCAACACAATGTGTCTTTTACTGGAACTCCGCATCATGGCTTTTTATCAAGAGGTATAGGTTTTGATAGTGATTGGCCTGGAGGTTATGGGTTTAATTTAGTGGGTAATCCTTACCCATCAGCGATAGATGCTGATATCTTTATTGAGTTCACTGACAATGATGGTCCGAACAATGTTATATTTGATAATAATGCAATAGATGGTACTTTATGGTTTTGGACGCATACAACTGCTTATCAAGATAACCCAGGTGAAGATAATGATTATACTGTTGATGACTATGCAACATATAATCTAGCAGGGGGTACAGCAGTTGGTAGTGGTAGTGGCACCGGATCGCCATCGGGTAGTTTAGCACCCAATGGTAATATAGCTTCAGGACAAGGTTTCTTGGTAAACGCAATTACAGGAGGCGCTAATGTTTTTTTTGATACAAGTATGCAGCTAGAAGGTGGTAATAACCAATTTTTTAGAGGTAGTTCAAAAAAATCGAAAAACCAAGATGAAAAAGATAGAATGTGGTTGAATGTGACTAGTAAAGAGGGGGGCGCTTTTAACCAAATTTTAGTTGGTTTTTTCGAAAAAGCTAGTGACGGGTTTGATAGAGGGTATGACGGATTAAAATTTGATGGCGGTAACTTTGTTAGTTTGTATTCTAATATGGGAGAGAATCGTTATGCAATTCAAGGATTTGGACCTTTTTCTGCAGATAAAAAGATATCTATTGGTTTTGATTCTTATATAAAAGAAGAATTTGTTATTTCTATAGATAGAACAGAAGGTGTATTAGACAATGAAGAAATCTATTTAGTTGATAATGAATTAAACATTGTACATGATCTTAAGACATCTGATTATGAATTCGAGATTACAGAAGAAGGTAGCTTCTCAGATAGATTTACGTTGCAGTTTAATAAATCTGTGTTGAGTGTAAATGGAGAAGAATTAAACAATGATTTTATTGTTGTAAATGAAGATAATACATTAAGAATTAGATCTAATAATCAGATTTCTGAACTAAAAGTTTATGATATGTTGGGTAGATTGTTAATAGATAGAGCTCCAAATGAATTAGACTTTTACTTAAATACTCAAAATATTTCTAAAGGTACTGTTCTTATATTAAATGCAGTATTAGAAAATGGCGCTGAAGTGAGCAAAAAAGCAATAAAATATTAATTGTTGATTTTAAATATATAAATTTAAGCCTTGCTAAAGCGAGGCTTTTTTAATTATAAAGAATATGAAAGAAGGTGATAAGGTAAATCTAATAATTGGTAAAGAGTCGCCATTGGGGTTTTCTGTATTAATCAATGAAGAATATGAAGGTTTATTATACAGGAACGAAATTTTTCAAGCTATAGAAGAAGGTCAACGAACTACTGGGTATATAAAAAAGCTTAGAGAAGATGATAAGATTGATGTGAGTTTGTCTCCACAAGGTTTTAAGAATGCTATTGAAAATATATCTAATCGATTACTACATGCTTTAGAGGAAAATAAGGGTGTTTTAGAATTAACAGATAAAAGCTCACCAGAAGAGATTAAAAGTCAATTACAGATGAGTAAAAAGAATTTTAAAAAGGCAATTGGTAATCTGTATAAGCAAAAGAAAATTAAAATAGAAGAAGATGGTATATATCTTCTAAAGTAAATAAGGACGAGAATTTTTTAAAATTCGTCCTTATTTATCATATGAAATAATATTTTATCTGCCTCCTTCAGTTTCCTCTTCAACAGATTCTTCTTCTAAAGTTTCTTCCTCAATTGGCTCATTCTTCTTTTTAGTTTTGGCTAAAACACGCTCAACATTCTGAAAATAACCATCTGCATTAGGGTCATCAGAAGATATCTTGGCATATCCGTTCTTATAGTATTTTAAAGCTCTTTTAAGATCATTACCTGTTTCATAATATTGACCAATATAATAATCTCCAATTGGTGATTCTGGATATAGGCGATTAATCATTTTACCGAACTCTTCTAAGTAATCACCATTTTCTTTATCTAAAACGATTGACTCTATAGCAAAAATGTCACGTTGCCTTACTTTAAGGTTTGATCCGAATAAGTACTGAATTTCTACATATTTTCTTTCTAAGTATTCAATAGCTTCAGCTGGACTTAGGTCAGCAATGTGATTATCAAATTCTTGTTTAGAAATAGAAGAATACATTTCGAATATATGTGCAACCGCTCCAGGGATAGCTTGCCCTATAGAAGATATTTTTGTAGAATTATCAAATTCATCAAATCTATAGATAAAGTTCTCGTTTTCAATATTATTTAAGATGTAGTGAATCTTTTCTATAGCTTTATCCTTCTTTACACCATTGTACTTCCCTGTATTCATATAGAAATAGGTGTTATTTTCTAAACTTGGAACTTTCCCTTGAAAAAGACCTGCTACATCAGGTGGAAATAACGGATTAATATTAATATAGGCCGTAAAAGGTGGATTTTGCTCTACCAAGTAATAATTAATAAAATTGGCAGTAAGCGTATTACCTACAATAGTCTTGAAAGGTGAAATTCGATACTTACTTTCTATATGGTTAAGTAATTCATTTTTTATGAATTTATAGAATTTAGAACTTGTTTCAGTCAATAAGCCATTTGCAATACTAATTTCACAATCTGATTTTCGCTCATTTCTCTGATTTTGATAAACCCCTACTACTATTTGTTCTGGAGCTTTATCTTTAGAAGCAAATAATTTTGAATTTGCAACATAAATATCAAATAGGTACTCCGCATCCAATACAATAGCTAAAGGATAAACCCTAGTTGAATCTTCTTTGTAGGAATCCGGGACGTAAATTTTTAAGATACGTTCGTTATTTAATTCGCCTGACATTTCCATTGAAGTAAACTTCTCCAAATGAGTGTTTTGCGAAAATCCGTAAATGGTAAAAAAGAGTAAAAATAGTTTAGCGCACAATTTTTTCATCTCAAGTATTTTTAAGTTATAAAAAGCTAATTTTTTTAGTATTTTTCATAGTCATATCTTTACAAACGAATTAAATTGTAAAATATGATACAGATTGACTGGAAAGTTGCTAAAAAATATGATGACATCACTTACAAAAAGTGTAATGGAGTAGCTAGAATAGCATTTAACCGACCAGATATACGCAATGCATTTAGACCTAAAACTACTAGTGAATTATATGATGCATTTTATGATGCTCAAGAAGATACTAATATAGGCGCTATTTTACTTTCCGCCGAAGGGCCATCAAGCAAAGATGGTGTTTATTCATTTTGTAGCGGTGGAGATCAAAAAGCACGTGGTCACCAAGGCTACGTAGGTGAAGATGGATATCATAGATTAAATATATTAGAAGTTCAGCGTTTAATTCGATTTATGCCTAAAGTGGTTATTGCCGTTGTTCCTGGCTGGGCTGTTGGTGGCGGTCATAGTTTGCATGTAGTTTGCGATATGACATTAGCAAGTAAAGAACACGCCATTTTTAAGCAGACAGACGCTGATGTTACTAGTTTTGACGGAGGCTATGGATCTGCTTATTTAGCTAAAATGGTAGGTCAAAAAAAAGCGAGAGAAATTTTCTTTTTAGGACGTAATTATTCTGCACAAGAAGCTTACGAAATGGGTATGGTGAATGCAGTTATACCTCATGCGGAATTGGAAGACACGGCTTATCAATGGGCTCAAGAGGTTTTAGCAAAATCGCCTACATCAATAAAAATGTTAAAATTTGCTATGAATTTAACTGATGATGGTATGGTGGGCCAGCAGGTATTTGCTGGTGAAGCTACCCGTTTAGCTTATATGACTGATGAGGCTAAAGAAGGACGTAATGCATTTTTAGAAAAGCGTAAACCTAATTTTGAAAAAAAATGGATTCCTTAAAATACTACTTTCCAAATTGATATGAAGATTATTTGTATAGGTCGAAATTATGCCAAGCATATAGAGGAATTGGCTAATGAAAGACCAGAAGAACCTGTTGTTTTTTTAAAGCCAGATTCGGCAATTTTACCAAAAAAAACGCCTTTTTTTATTCCACCATTTTCAACTGATATTCATTATGAGGTAGAAGTTTTAGTGAAAATAAACAAAGTTGGTAAGTATATATCGGAAAAATTTGCTCACAAATACTATGACGAAATAGGGCTAGGAATTGACTTTACAGCAAGAGATGTGCAATCGAGTTGTAAAGAAAAAGGCTTGCCATGGGAAAAAGCAAAGGCGTTTGATGGAAGTGCAGTGGTTAGTACTACTTTCTACCCCAAACATGAATTTGATTTAAACAATCTTAAGTTTCAATTAAAAAAGAATGATTCAATAGTTCAAGATGGAAACACCAATGCCATGCTTTGGAAAATAGATGAACTAATAGCTTATGTATCACAATTTTTTATACTCAAAAAAGGCGATATAATTTTTACCGGAACTCCAGCAGGAGTAGGTAAAGTGGAATCAAATGATTTACTAATTGGAATCCTAGAAGGTAACGAAGCCTTTCGAATTAAAATTAAATAAAATTAATTTTTGATTGCTGTTCTATTATAGAGTTTTACCCCAGCGTCATGATACTTATCACCTTCTTTCCAAAATGGAATTTCTGGATCGTTAGCAATTAATCTAGATGCTAATACATATGATTTGAAGAACTTTTCTAAATAATCATAATCTAAACTTTCTGGATTATCAGCTTGTTGATGATAGTATTTTCCAATTTCTGCATCAAAAGAAGTAAACCCTAAACTGAAGGTTGGAGCGGGAATACCTTTTGCTGCAAAATGTACGTTATCTGATCGATCAAATAATCCTTGCTCTGGAGCTGGATCATCTGTTGCTTTCAATCCGAAAGCCTCAGCAGCTTTTTTAATATGTTTGTCTGCGGTAGTTCTACCTAAGCCTATAATTGTAGCTAAAGAAGTATCGTTATATCCTCCGTTATCACTATTAAAGCAATAAACCATTTTATCTAGTGGCACAACAGGATGTTCAACATACCATTTACTTCCTAATAATCCTTTCTCTTCACCTGTGAATAATATAAAAAGAGCAGATCGCTTAGTTGGATACTTACCCATGTTTTCTGCTGCACTTAGCACTGTTACGGTACCTACTGCATTATCTCTTGCTCCATTATAAATAGAATCTTTTTCAGCGTTAGGTTTACCTACACCTACATGGTCGTAATGTGCGGAATAAATAACAAATTGATCTTTTAACTTAGGGTCAGATCCTTCAATCATACCAACAACATTTTTTGCTTTTACTGGAGTTTTAGTAATTCCTTCTATATTTAAGTTGGCATTGACCTTTTTTGTAGATGACAATTCATTTAAGATGGCACTATCAGTATCTTTCAACCACAAATGAAGAGCTTTTTTAGTTTCATTGCTAGCTAATCCCATTTTATCATTATTAAAATAGTGTGCAAAGCGTTCCCATAATTGATCATTAGCATTGCTTAGTTCAATTAACCCGATTGCTCCATTTTTTTCTACTAACTCTCTTTTAGTTCTACCTACACCAAAAGCAGCTTGAGGGTTTGAATTTTCAGGTGTTCCAGCTTTAGCAATGATAAGTTTTCCTTTAACATCCTTTCCTTTGTAGTCATCTTCTAAGCCATAGCTAAGATAGATAGCTTGACCATTAAAAAATGTATTGTAACCTCTTATTTGCATTAATTTGTCTGAAGAGAAATCATTTAACCTAATACCTAATTTTTTTGGTGCAGATATATTTTCAAGTTCAACATTTTGATAATAACTACCATTATTTGCTGGTTTTGCTCCATATCTTCTCAATGTATTTGCTAAATAAGAAGCAGCGATATCAATTTCTGGTGACCCTGTTTCTCTACCTCTTAATTCATCAGAAGCTAAAAAATAGATATGGCCTTCGATATCATTTTTTGAAATAGTAGCTTTTGTTTTCTCTATGTCCGTTTGACCTGTTGTTGATAAGATAGACAATAATAAAATGATTGGTAGTATTATTTTTTTCATGATTAAAATTTAGAAGACGTTAAAGGTAGTTGAATCTAGTATGATTTTCAAAAATTTAACAATAGGTTGTGTTATTCTATTCCCAGTACTTTTTTATCCATATGCATAGTAACTAACATATGAGGAACATCTACAGTTTCAGCAATTTTAAGATCACCAGACAGGGAACATAAAGCATAAGCTTCTAATTTAGAAAGATTATGTTCTTTCATTAAGTAATCTATCATATATAATGTAGCCTTTTTTGCAGCTTCATCTATAGTAGTGCCAAACCCAGTTGTAGCATAATAATCTTCTGTTTCGTATTGTGGTTCTTTAATACTTTTGTCTTTAATCAACTCTATTTGATAGACAACTCTAAGAGGAACTTCAATTGCAGTACCACAAACTTCTCCATGACCTTGCACAGCATGACCATCACCTAAAGAAAACAAGCCGCCTTCAACAAAAACAGGAAAATAAACTGTAGTACCTTTAGTTAAGTTTGGATCATCCATATTACCACCATTTGCTCTTGGCGGAATTGTCGATAATAGTTCGGTAGTGGCCGGAGCAACCCCCATAACACCTGGAAAAGGGTTTAATTCAATTTTTATATTGTCGTTAAAATTAACATGAGTTATATTTTTTCCTAATTCATAAGTCCTAAAATAGGATCCTTCAATAGAATCTGCAACAAAACCAAATCCCGAAAGAATAGCATTCCAACCCCAATCACCAACTTCAATTTCATGGAGAGTAACTTTTAAGACATCTCCTGGTCGAGCATCTTCGACATAAACAGGTCCAGTAAGAGGGTGTACAAGATCTAAATTAAAATTTTTAAGATCTTCAACAGTGGAGTTTATATCAAATTGCTCATCAAAAGCATCTTCTGTAAATGCTTCTATAACAGCTCCAGATTTAACTGTCAAAACAGGTTTGATTGTGCTACTAAATTTATTATGTGTTTGGTCTTTAGTTAAGGTATGTTGAGGTTTTATCTCATTTATAATTTCTGTCTTAGCTTTAGTAGTATTTTGCTCTTCGGTTTTAGTATCATTTTTACAACCTGTAAAAAGAACTAATAAAGTAAATAATCTAATATATTTTTTAGTTGACATTTTGAAGAGATTTAAGGATGAAATAATAATTAAAGTTACAAAATTATTAAGAATAGCGTTAAATTTGCTTTTTCATAAAAAAAGAGATTTGAACGCGGAGATTATAACCATTGGTGATGAGATTTTAATTGGGCAAATTACCGATACCAACTCACAATGGATTGCCCAAGAGTTGAATAAAATTGGAGTTTCTGTTTTCCAGATTACCTCCATTCAAGATAAAAAATCACATATTTTGAAGGCTATTTCTGAAGCTGAATCAAATGCTAATATTGTAATTCTTACTGGAGGATTAGGCCCTACAAAAGATGATATTACAAAACATACTATAGCGGAATATTTCAACTGTAGTTTAGAACTTAACGAAGAAATTGTTGAGCATATTAGAGCGATGTTCGAAAAAATTGGATATGAATTTACCGAATTGAATAAACAGCAAGCTTTGCTTCCTGTTAAGGCTAAGGTTCTAAAGAATTACTTGGGTACGGCTTCAGGTATGTGGTTTGAGAAGAATGGAAAGGTGTTTATTTCATTGCCAGGTGTTCCTAATGAAATGAAAGGGTTGATGCTTAGAAAAGTATTGCCTAAACTTCAAGAATCGTTTGACCTACCTTATATTATTCATAAAACCATTCTTACTTATGGTATGGGCGAAAGTAAGGTTGCTGAACGAATAGAAGAATGGGAGGATAATTTACCTCAATTTATCAAGTTAGCTTATTTACCTGATTATGGTAGATTGCGATTAAGACTTTCTGCAAAGGGAGATGATGAAAAAAGCTTACAGCAATCTCTAGAAAAAGAGGTCGCAAATCTCACGCAATTAATTGATGATATCATTGTAGGTTATGACGAAGACGAGAGTTTGGAGGCTGAGATTGGTAAACTATTAATTAAAAAAAATAAGACCTTGGCTGTTGCAGAAAGTTGCACCGGTGGTAATGTGGCTAAAATGATTACTTCTGTACCAGGAGCATCGAGATATTTTATTGGTTCAATTACAAGTTATAATGAACGTATAAAAGAAGAATTTCTCAACGTTTCCAAAGAAATAATAGATGAACATTCTGTAGTAAGTGCTCAAGTTGCAGAAGTTATGGTGCTAGGTATACAGAAATTGTATAATTCTGATTATGCAATAGCCATTACTGGTAATGCTGGTCCAACTAAAGATAACACTGACGAATCTGTTGGAAAAGTGTATATTGCTATAGCCTCACCATTAGGAGTTTATGTAAAGGATTATCAATTCGGTCAACCACGCCAAAAGGTGATACAAAAGGCTTCTGTAAAGTCATTAGAATTGTTGAAAATTTCTATTTTAAAAAACAATTGAAATAGTTTGTGTGTTTTTTAAAAAGTTATTATTTTTGCACCTCGTTTTAGAACAACCATTAAAACAGTTTAGAAATGTCAAGAGTTTGTGAGTTAACAGGAAAAAAAGCAATGGTAGGAAACAATGTTTCTCATGCCATGAATAAAACGAAAAGAAAATTCGACGCTAACTTAATGAAGAAGCGTTTTTATATTCCTGAAGAAGATAAGTGGATCACTTTAAAAGTTTCTGCTTCTGCTTTAAAGAATATCAATAAAAAAGGAATTTCTGCTGTAATTAAAGAAGCCAGAGCAAATGGCTTTTTAAAAAAATAATATCAAATGGCAAAGAAAGGTAATAGAATTCAAGTTATTTTAGAATGTACAGAGCACAAAAATAGTGGTCTACCTGGTACGTCTAGATATATTACAACAAAGAGTAAAAAGAATACTCCAGATAGAATGGAATTAAAAAAATTCAATCCTATCATGAAGAAAATGACTGTTCACAAAGAAATTAAATAATTTCAGAAAATATTTGAATCATGGCAAAGAAAGCAGTAGCATCGTTACAAACAGGTTCTAAAAGGTTAACTAAGGCTATCAAAATGGTAAAATCTCCAAAAACTGGAGCATACACTTTTGTTGAAGCTATTATGGATCCGTCTAAAGTAAACGATTTCTTAAAGAAATAATCGTTTAAAACGTATATATAAAGAGCTACTTTCAGACTGTTGAAAGTAGCTTTTCTTATTTATATTTGTTACAATAATTTGAATTAATAAATGAGCTTATTTAAAAATATATTTTCAAAAGATAAAAAGGAAACTTTAGATAAAGGTCTCGAAAAAAGTAATGCATCTTTTTTTGGTAAGCTTTCTAAAGCTGTAGCTGGAAAATCTAAGGTAGATGACGATGTTCTAGATAATTTAGAAGAGGTGTTAGTAGCATCTGATGTTGGGGTAGCAACTACTTTAAAGGTAATAGAGCGTATCGAAGCGCGTGTGGCACGAGATAAATATTTAGGGACGGATGAATTGAATAAAATTCTTCGTGAGGAAATTGCAGGCCTGTTATCAGAAACTAATATTGGTAACGAAACAGAATTTTCTGTTCCAAAGGATAAAAAGCCATATGTTATTATGGTGGTTGGGGTTAATGGTGTAGGTAAGACCACAACTATTGGTAAATTGGCATCTCAATTTAAAAAGCAAGGACTAAAAGTAGTTTTAGGTGCTGGTGATACTTTCCGGGCGGCTGCAATTGATCAATTGCAAGTGTGGGCAGATAGAGTAGATGTGCCTATTGTTAAGCAAAAGATGGGTTCAGACCCAGCTTCGGTAGCTTTCGATACAGTACAATCTGCTGTAAATCAAGATGCCGATGTGGTGATAATTGATACAGCAGGTCGTTTGCATAATAAAGTTAATTTAATGAATGAGTTAACTAAGATAAAGCGGGTAATGCAAAAAACTATTGAAGATGCTCCTCATGATGTATTATTGGTTTTAGATGGTTCTACTGGTCAAAACGCATTTGAACAAGCAAAGGCTTTTACTAAAGCAACAGAAGTTACTTCTTTAGCCGTAACTAAGTTAGATGGAACAGCAAAAGGTGGTGTGGTCATTGGTATTTCAGATCAATTTCAGATTCCTGTTAAATATATTGGAGTAGGTGAAGGCATTGACGATCTTCAAGTATTTAACAAGAATGAGTTTGTAGATTCCTTTTTTAAATAATGGAAAATTCCACTAGAAACTTAATGGTTTTATATGGCATAGTTGCTTTCCTTTCTGTTGTTGGAGTAACATTAAACATCATTCAGATTTTTAATTTAAAAACCTTGGATGACCCAAAAATCACAAAAGAGATTGTTGAAGGATTTTCTAAAGGATTTTACACAATTGCGTTCTTTTATTTAGTAATAGCACTGACGTCTATAGGAGCAATGATAAAGAAAAGATTCTCCAAATCACTTTTATTAGTTTTAGCTGTGCTATTAATTACTGTTTTTGTTTTTGGTCCTTTTCTGTTCGATTTCATTCTTGGTGATAGTGCTCTAGATTTAAATATTAAAAGATAAGATGCGTACAAAATCTACAAAACAGAATAAGATTAATGTGGTAACCTTAGGTTGCTCAAAGAATATATATGACTCCGAAGTATTAATGGGTCAATTAAAAGCAAATGGGAAGGAAGTTGTACACGAAGACGAGCAAGATGATGGTAACATTGTAGTAATTAATACCTGTGGGTTTATAGGTCAAGCTAAAGAAGAATCAGTCAATACCATTTTACATTATGCCCATAAAAAAGAAAAAGGCGAAGTAGATAAAGTATTCGTTACCGGCTGTTTAAGTGAGCGTTATAAGCCAGATCTAGAAAAGGAAATACCAGATGTAGATCAGTATTTTGGCACACACGATTTACCTAATTTATTAAAAGTACTAGAAGCTGATTATAAACATGAATTATTAGGTGAACGTTTAACTACTACGCCTAAGCACTATGCATATTTAAAAATAGCTGAAGGTTGCGATCGACCATGTTCATTTTGCGCAATTCCTTTAATGCGTGGTAAACATAAGTCAACTCCTATTGAAGAATTAGTTATTGAAGCTACTAAGTTAGCAGAAAAAGGGATTAAAGAATTGATTTTAATTGCCCAAGATTTAACCTATTATGGGCTGGATATCTACAAGAAGCGTGCTTTAGCAGATTTATTGAATGAATTGGTTAAAATTGATGGTATAGAATGGATTCGTTTGCATTACGCTTTTCCAACAGGATTTCCACTAGATGTGCTTGAGGTTATGAAAAATGAACCAAAAGTTTGCAATTATCTAGACATTCCGTTGCAGCATATCAATACAGATATTTTAAAATCAATGCGAAGAGGTACTACGTTTGAAAAAACAAATAAGCTTTTAACTCAGTTTAGAGCGGCTGTTCCAGATATGGCTATTCGTACGACATTAATTGTTGGTTATCCAGGCGAAACAAATGAGATTTTTGAAGAATTAAAGCAATGGGTAATTGAAACTCGTTTTGATCGTTTAGGTGCTTTCGCTTATTCACACGAAGAGAATACGCATGCTGCAACATTAGTTGATGATGTTCCAGAAAAGGTTAAAGAGCAACGTGTTTCAGAAATTATGGAAATTCAAAGTCAAATTTCATTTGAATTGAATCAAGAAAAAATTGGCAAAACCTATAAATGTATTTTTGATAGAAAAGAAGGTAATTACTTCTTTGGTCGTACAGAATTCGACTCACCAGACGTTGATAATGACGTGATAGTAAATGCTCGCGAACATTATCTACAAATAGGTCAATTTGTAAATGTGAAAATTACTTCTGCAGGTGACTTTGACTTAAATGGTATTCCAGTTTAGTTAAAAAAATGTTAGTAATAACATTCTTATCTAACTGATGCGCTAAATTTTAGTAATTTTAGCACAATCAAATACATTTAAATGACCGAAGAAGATTGTAAAGTTAAAGCTCAAACTATTCCCTTTAAGCAAACTGGTTATTTTTCTAAAACTATATGTGATTATTTAGATAGATCTGAGCATATAAACACTTTTTATAACAATTTTCCAGATTTAAATGGATTTAAAAAGCAGCTAAAAGAAAAGCAGTCATCTTTTAATCCAGAATTTAGAACTGTTTTGGTATCGGCACTTAAGAATCAATATAAAAGCATACCTGCTTCCGATAGTACAAAACAAAATATTGAAGCTTTAGCTCTAGAGAATACCTTTACAATAACTACCGGGCATCAGTTAAACTTATTTACAGGCCCATTATATTTTTTATATAAAATCATTTCTACAATCAATTTGTCAGAAAGGTTAAAGAAAGAATTTCCTAATAGTAATTTTGTCCCTATTTACTGGATGGCTAGTGAAGATCATGATTTTGATGAAATCAATTATTTTAACCTTAACGAAAAAAAAATAGCATGGAATAGAGGGAGTAGTGGCGCTGTTGGAAGGCTGTCTACCAAAGGATTAGATGAGGTATTCGGAGCATTTTCTAGATTAGTTGGTAATACTGAAAATGCTAATTATTTGAAAGATCTTTTTAGAAAGGGCTATTTAGAACATGATGGTTTAACAGAAGCCACTCTATACATTGCGAATGAATTGTTTGCCAAATATGGGCTTGTAATAGTAGACGGAGATGATAAGGGGTTGAAAAAACTATTCATCCCTTTTGTAGAGGATGAATTAATAAAGCAGACTAGCCATAAAGAGGTTTCAGAAACAATTGCTACCCTTGAAAAGAATTATAAAATTCAGGTCAATCCTCGTGAGATCAACCTATTTTACTTAGCGGATGAACTGCGGGAGCGAATCATTATAGAAGATGGAACTTATAAAGTAAATAATACTGATATTTCTTTTAGCAAGGGTGAGATAATCAAACATCTCTATGAGATGCCAGAACGGTTTAGCCCCAATGCATTGTTGAGGCCGCTATATCAGGAAGTGATTCTACCGAACTTATGTTATATAGGCGGAGGGGGAGAGCTTGCTTATTGGTTTGAGTTGAAATCTTATTTTGAAGCAATAAAAATTCCATTTCCAATTTTATTACTTCGTAATTCGGTGTTGTTACAATCAGAAAAACAAACTCAGAAATTGGAAAAATTGAACATTTCTCAAGAAGAAATTTTCTTAAAACAAAATGATTTAATAGATAAAAAAATTAAAGAGGTTTCTGAACTTAAAATTGATTTTTCTTCACAAAAAGAGTTACTAAAAAAGCAATTTTATGAGCTTGAAAAGATTGCAGAACAAACCGATAAATCTTTTATTGGTGCTGTAAAAGCGCAAACAAAAAAACAACTCAATGGGCTTGATAATCTTGAAAAAAGACTATTAAAAGCTGAAAAACGGAAACACTTAGAAATAACTAATAGAATTAAGGACCTTCAAAATGAATTGTTTCCTAACCAGAGTTTAGAAGAACGACAACGTAATTTTTCTGAATATTATTTAGAATATGGTGACCAGCTAATTCCTAAATTAGTAGAAAGTTTAGATCCGTTAATCGGAGAGTTTTCAATAGTACAATTATAATTTCATGGAAAAGCAACCAAGTTTGCATCCTAGAAATATACATCGTTCGGGATATGATTTTTCTAAACTTTGTGATGCTTACCATCCGTTAAAAGAATTTGTATTTACAAATAAGTATGATACTACTACTATTGATTTTTCGTCACCTGAAGCTGTTAAAAAACTAAATAGAGCATTATTATTTGCATATTATAATTTATCTTATTGGGAATTTTCGGATGTAAATTTATGTCCTCCTATTCCTGGGCGTGTAGATTATATTCATCATATAGCAGATTTAATAAATGAATCAGAAATTAAAAATGCAATAATCTTAGATATTGGCACAGGAGCCAGTTGTATCTACCCTATTTTAGGAAACGCAATATATGAATGGAAGTTTGTAGCAATAGATATTGATAAAAAATCATTGCATTTTGCTAGTCAAAATATTATAAACAACAAATTAGAAAATGTAATAGAATTACGTATTCAAGAAAATAAAAGCAATATTTTTAAAGGAATACTAAATCAAGAAGATAAATTTTCAATTACTATGTGTAACCCTCCTTTTTATAATTCTATTGAGGATGCCAAGAAACAAAATACAAGAAAAAATAAAGGTCTAAATATTAAGACAGACCAAAGAAATTTTGCTGGTATTGAGGATGAACTAAGTTTTAAAGGTGGAGAAAAAGCATTTTTGCATACCTATTTATATGAAAGTTCATTATTTAAAATGCAATGTTTTTGGTATACAACCTTAGTTTCTAAAAAAGAAAATGTAAAAAGTATGTACGCTTCGTTAGAAAAATTGGGTGCAACTACTATTAAAACAATCCCTATGCATCAAGGCAATAAAATTACTCGTATTGTAGCTTGGACGTTTTTGAATGAAAAAGAAAAGAAAGAATGGTTACAATAACTGGCATAATTCTAATGCCCTTGTATATGCCTTTAACCTAAATTGTACATCAAAATTTTGTAATTCTTTTGGGTTTATCCAATACAATTTTTCAAACTCATCATCTTGTGGTATTAGCTCCCAAGATGTATTGTAATTGATTTTTATGACAGATAGTTCTTGTCCTTTATAGATATAATATGGATCTTCTGGAGGGTATGTATAACGAATCTTTTCCTTAAAAACGGTTTCAATATCATTATTAGAAATTGAAATACCTAATTCTTCATTTAGTTCTCTTTTTATTCCAGTTAAGGCACTTTCATCAGGATCTAAACCACCTTGTGGAAATTTGTAACCACCGTCACGTGGTGATGAACCAATTAAAACTTTACCTTCTTTATTTACTAATATGGCAAGAACTGCTATGCGGAAAGTATCTTTCGTCATAGCACAAATTTACAACTAATATTAACGGCTAAATGGCAGAAAGATGAATAACTTTTTCTACGTTATCATTAGTTTCATCGATAATTCTAAGTGTTGGTACTTTTGATATTTTTTCAATAATGTTTTTTACATCTACTACAAAATCTGTTAGTATTTTTCCAACTTTTTTATCAGATGATAACGCCTCATCCTGCGGATAATAATCATTTAAAAAAGTGAAATGCTTTTTGTCGATATCACTGAAAGCCTCTTTTTTCAGCATTAAGGTTTGGTACAAAAACGAATATATTTCTAGCTTTTGTTTATTGATTTCAGACACAGACCGTATTTGCATTAATAAATCTAATCTAGTTTTAAAAGTCATGCGTCCTTTTAGACCAAGAGCATTAATTGTTTCAATATCGTCTACCCCTAAGCGTTTTATTAAGTACTTAGAGATTAATTGATCAATATTGTAAGTGGTATAAAAAAATTCTTCTTTAACTTCCTTCAATATATTCATAGCATAGTAGGGTTGTGAGACATACTCTTTTAGTTGTTTTTATAACAAAATTTTAAGGAGAGATGGGTCTCTTTTTATAGCAATTTAAATCACTACTTTATTAGTGATCTACCCAAATATATAAAAATGGAGTATTTAAAAAATTAAAAATTAACGATTTACAGCTTTTCGCCAATAATTGGTATGCTTTTTCTATTTATAAGTAAAGTAATAAGTGATAATACAAAAACCAGTAGGGCCATGAAAAATAAAGTACCACCATCACCATTGATTTCTATACCTAGTTTGGTAAGATGCATAAATACCGCTCCAGAAATAGTTCCCAAAGTTATTAGTGCTCCGAGCCAAATAGTTCTTGGTATTAAAATCAATATAGCTGCAATTAATTCGACAACACCAGAACCTATTCTTCCAGCATCACCTAAACCCGTTTTTTCAAAAATATAAAGGCTATCTTCATGTCCACCAAATTTAAAATAGAGTGTTTGAATCAAGATTACAGCAACAACAATTCTAATAATTAAAGGAAAATATTTTTTCATGGTTCAGTATTTTTATAATCTGATTTTTTAGACGACAGAAACAAAAATCATTACAGATTAATTTTTAATACCTGGCTGAGTAATCTTAAAATTTTCTTTTTGTTTAGCTTCGTTGACCATACGTTTAACGTCAACTAATATTTTTTTTGCATCATAGATAATTCCATCTTTTATAGTGTATTTTACACCGCCAACACGAACAACTTCATTATCTTCAGTTAGTTTAATGGCACCAGTTCCATATAATGCTTTTAGGTTTAATAATGGGTTTTCCTCTAAAATGACAAAATCTGCTAGTTTGCCTATTTCTACTGAACCTATTTTATCGTCCCAGCCTAAAGCTTCAGCACCGTTTAAAGTAGCAGCTCTTATTACTTCTAAGGGATGAAATCCAGCTTCACGTAGTAATTCTAATTCTCGTATATATGCAAAACCATATAATTGAAAAATGAATCCAGAATCTGAACCAGCAGTCACTCGACCACCTCTGTTTTTATATTCATTAATAAAGGTCATCCATAATTGGTAATTCTTTTTCCATGCTATTTCTTGTTCAGTACCCCAATAATGCCAGTAGGAACCATGCGATATTTTACTTGGTTGATAGAACTTCCATAAAGAAGGTAAAGTGTAGTCTTCATGCCATTCTGCTCTTCTAGCTCTTTGAAGATCTCTACTTGCTTCATAGATATTAAATGTAGGATCTAGGGTAAAATCTAGTTCAAGCAATTCATTCATTACGTTATTCCAATGTTCAGAATAAGGCTTTGCAGCTTGCTGCCATAATTTACCAGCCTCTTCAAAACGATGCTGCTCATTATTGTAATTGTATTCCAACGGATAATGCTGAACAGTTCTATCTTCAAATAAGGCTTCAGGTAGACCGTACCAATGCTCCATTGAAGTCATTCCTGCTCTAGCAGAATGTAGTACATTCCACCTAGCAACACTCATTTGTGCATGGTGAGCGGTAGATCTAAGGCCTAATTTTTTGTTTTCGTCTAATGCCGCTGCCATAATATCAGGTTCAGCACCAAAAAATTTGATGCCATCAGCACCATTTTTTGCATTTTGTCTAACCCAAGCTCTTGCCATTTCAGGTGTGCTAATAGGTTTATCACTCCCTGAGCCAAAGCCTGTATATTCAAAAATTCTAGGAGCTATAATTTTGTTAGCAGCACTTTGACGTTTTAGCTCAATTGCATTACGACCACTAGGTTGTTTAACCGTTGTTATTCCGTGTGCCATCCAAAGCTTAAAAACATAATCTGGTTCTGCTCCTTGAGCTTTTCCGCCAATATGACCATGCATATCAACAAATCCTGGTAAGAGATACATACCATTAGCATCTAATTCTTTTCCCCCAGCTTTTAACTTAGGTCGCTTACTTTCGTCTATCTTAACTCCTGGGTATCCAACAACTTTTATATCCTTAATAATATTATTTTCTACTACAATATCGACCGGACTTATTGGTGGAGCTCCGTTGCCATTTATAAGTGTAATACCCCTAATGATAAGTTGAGAGAATGGCCCTTCACTAAAATCTTGGTTGCTTTGTGAGAAGCCAATGAGTGTTGAGCTAATAAAGGCAAGTAGGGTAAAATATTTTTTCATAATGTTAAGGTTAGAGGATTGCTAAGTTAATCAACATTTTCTTTATAGTCTTGCGTTACCATAGGTCCTAGTTTTTTACCACCTAGTAGGTGTAAATGAATATGAAAAACTGATTGACCAGAATCTTCATTATTGTTCATAGACAATCTGTAACCGGTTTCTGCTATTCCTTTTTCTTTAGCTAGTTTTTTCGCTATTAAAAAAAGTTTACCAAGTACTTTGGTATCCTCTTCTGTAGCATCATTAATGGTGTAAATTTCTTTTTTTGGCACAATGAGCAAATGTACTGGGGCCTGTAGGCGTAAAGGAACAAAAGCTATTACGTCATCATCTTCATATTCAATAGTTGCTGGTAATTTTCTGTTTATAATTTTAGTAAATACTGAGCCTTTTTCGATTTTCTCTTTTTTCTTTTTGGTATAGGCTTCACTTTGAGCTGTAGAAATTGAAACTCCTATAATTAAGCAGGTGACAAATAAGTAAATAGCTTTCATTAGAATACATTTTATTAATACAACAAAGTACTAAATATTTTTATAGAAAGAGGTTCAAGATTTCTCAATTTAATTTTACTTTTGCAAATGCAACAGAAGGTACTTATTTTAGACTTTGGCTCACAGTTTACACAACTGATTGCGCGCCGAATTAGAGAACTGAACATTTATTGTGAAATTCATCCTTTTAATAGTAAAAAGGTAAATCCTGAGGATTACAAAGCTGTTATTTTATCAGGAAGTCCTCATTCAGTAAGAGGTGAAAATGCCCCAAAACCAGATTTGCCCAAAATAAAAGGGAAGAAACCATTATTGGGAATTTGTTATGGAGCTCAATATCTAGTTCATTTTTTTGGAGGAGAAGTAGGAGCATCAAATACAAGAGAATACGGCCGTGCTAACTTGACTTCTATAGACACTACAAGTGAATTATTAAAAGGACTTGAAGACGGTTCTCAGGTCTGGATGAGCCATTCTGATACTATTTTAAAAATACCTTCGAACTACCAACGAATAGCGAGCACTCACGACGTTGAATATGCAGCGTATAAAATTGAAGGCGAAGAGACCTATGCTATTCAATTTCATCCAGAAGTATACCATTCTACAGATGGTAAGCAATTACTAGAAAATTTTTTAGTGAATATTGCTCAAGTAGAACAAAGTTGGACACCAGATTCTTTTGTTGACTCTACCGTAAATTCATTAAAAGAGAAGTTGGGTAATGATAAAGTTGTTTTAGGTTTATCTGGTGGGGTAGACTCAAGTGTTGCAGCGGTTTTGCTTGATAAGGCAATCGGTAAAAATTTATATTGTATCTTCGTTAATAACGGTTTACTGCGTAAGAATGAGTTTGATAATGTTCTTGAGCAGTATAAAGGAATGGGTTTGAATGTAAAAGGTGTTGATGCTTCGGCACGTTTTTTGAAAGCCCTACAAGGAATTACCGATCCTGAGAAAAAACGTAAAGCGATCGGTAATACGTTCATTGATGTTTTTGATGATGAAGCTCATAGAATAGAAGATGTTAAATGGTTAGGACAAGGAACAATTTATCCTGATGTAATAGAATCAGTTTCTGTTACTGGAGGCCCATCTGCTACGATTAAAAGTCATCACAATGTTGGAGGATTACCAGATTTTATGAAATTGAAGATTGTTGAGCCACTAAGAATGATCTTCAAAGATGAAGTAAGAAGGGTAGGGAAGTCCTTAGGAATGAACTCAGATTTGTTGGGAAGACATCCTTTTCCTGGTCCAGGATTAGGCATTCGTATTTTAGGTGACATTACAGCTGAAAAAGTTCGAATTCTTCAAGAAGTAGATGCTATTTTTATTAATGGTCTTAAAAAGTGGAATTTGTATAATGAGGTATGGCAGGCCGGAGCCATGTTACTTCCGGTAAATTCGGTAGGAGTTATGGGAGATGAGCGCACTTATGAAAAGGTAGTGGCTCTCAGGGCTGTTTCATCAACAGACGGTATGACAGCTGATTGGGTAAATTTACCTTATGAGTTTTTGCAAGAAACATCAAATAAAATAATTAATAATGTGCCTGGTGTAAATAGAGTAGTGTATGACATTAGTTCTAAACCACCTGCAACTATTGAATGGGAATAGTATAAAATCAACCAATGAATAAGATAAAGTTTTTAATAATTGTTTTCCTTTTTAGTTTTGTCTCTCTTTTTTCGCAAGAGAAGAAATATAGTAAGTACTTAGTACAGGAGGGTGAAACTATACAAAGTATCTCTCAAAAATTATCGTTAACTCCATACGATTTATTAAAGCTAAACCCTGATTTAAAAAATGGATTAGAAGGAATCAAGGTTTTAATAATTCCAAATAAAAATTTTAAGGCTAACGCTCAAGATGAGCATAAAGATTATGTTGAAAATGGGTTTTTATTTCACAAAGTTTTACCTAAAGAAAATTTCTATAGAATTAAACAAACATATGGTGTCGCTAAGCGATTATTGCGTAAGCATAATCCTATTTTAAGAAGAGAAGATTTAAAAGCTGGTCAGATCATTAAGATTCCTGTTTCAAGTAATTTTCAACTTCCTAATGAAGATAATTCTGAGATGATTTCTGGAAACACAAAACCTTATTTAGTAAAGCCAAAGGAAACAAAATATAGTATCTCTAGACGATATGGTATTAGTATAGATAAGTTAGAAGAATTAAACCCAAAAATAAAGATAGACGGATTGCAAGAAGGCACTATTATCTTAGTTCCTGATACGGCGGAAATTCCAGATGAGAGTGATGATTTTGTGACGCATCGAGTTGAAAAAAAAGAAACAATTTTTAGTCTAGGGCAAAAATTTAATATTACGGAAGAAGAATTAATTGGCGCTAACCCTGAAATTAGAGAAGGACTCAAAGAAGGAATGTTAATTAAAATTCCTAAAATAGATTCTAGTGAGGAAAAGTTATTTGTGCCATTTATTGAAGGTAATAAAGAAATCAATGCCGTATTATTATTACCGTTTATGAGTAATAAGGCGAGCGTAGATTTTGAAAAGAATAGAACAACTGATATTGTTTCAGATTTTTATCTTGGAGCTCAAATGGCATTAGATTCTTTAAAAAAGCAAGGTTTGTCTGTGAACATAAAAGTCTTTGATACAAGAAACAATAAACAAAGAATACAAACGATTTTTAGTGCCTTAGATGTTTCTAATATTGATATGGTTATTGGTCCAATGTTTTACGATAATATAGAATATGTGTCAAGTTTATTAAGAGGGAGAAGCATTCCAATTATTTCTCCGGTGTCTAAAAAAGATCATTCAAAAATTTTTAGTGCAGATCTAATACAGGAGATTCCTTCAAAAGAAGGTCTATCAGAAAAAGTGACCTCCTATATTAAAGATAATTATAAACAACAAAATTTAGTTGTTATAGCTGATGACAAAGAGGAGACAATTCCTTTTCTAAATACAATTGTAAACAACTTGCAAGAAGTTGACTCCATTAATAAAATTGAAGTTATTAAACCAGAAAAAGGATATATTAAACCTGAAATTTTTAGAGAAAAATTAATAGAAAATAAAGATAATTGGGTGGTGCTGGTTACTGAGGATGCTGTGGTAACTAGAGATGTTATTAATAACCTTGGTGTGTTGCCAAAAGAATTTAAACCAACACTTTTTGCATTAGAAAAAGGTAAGAATTTTGATAATCAAAATGACGTTAATAACAGCCTAGCTCATGTGAATTTTCATTACCCTACATATAGCTTTATTGATGGGGATAATGATTCAATTAAGTATTTTATTAATTCTTATAAGAGAGTTAATTACGTTGAACCGACTGAATATGCTTTTAAAGGGTTTGATATGACATATGATAGTTTACTTAGATTTGCTAGCTATAATGATATAAACGATGCTTTAAACGCTGGCTCGTCAGAACGATTATGTACAAAATTTCAATACCAAAAGAACAAATCGGGAAGCTTTGTAAATAACGGAGTTTATTTAATAAAATATGACGGACTGAATTTGGTAGAAGTAGAATAGAATTATCTGAATAACAGATAATAAAAGAGTGATCATTTTGGTCACTCTTTTATTATTTTAGAAAGTTTGTTTAGCGAATTTTTGGGTTTCATTGTTAAACTTATCATAAATACCTAAATGTTAAGTGTTTACCTTGTAAATTTTGTATATTTGGTTATCAACAAACTATATGTATTTCCCTAAACCAACCTACGTTTTATTATTATCATTATTCGTTTCTTTAAATTTTTATGGGCAATCCAGATATAATGTATCTGGTATTGTTAAAGAATCAGATGGTAATCCGTTACCATTTGCAAATGTGCTATTGCTAAATTCTAAAGATTCTGTTTTAGTAAGAGGTTCTGTTACTAACGAAGGTGGTACATATAATTTAGAGAGAGTACAATCTGGTAATTATATAGTTATGATTAGTATGGTGGGATATCAATCCACTTACTCTGAACCATTTTCGTTGAGTTCGAATTATAGGGTTGAAAATATTACCTTAACTAGCGGAGAGGCTTTAAATGAAGTAATTGTAAAAGCAGATAAACCTTTATATCAACAGAAGGTTGATAGAATGGTAATTAATGTAGAAAATAGTATTGTGTCTGCTGGCGGTTCAGCTTTAGAAATTTTAGAACGCTCACCAGGAGTTATAGTGAATAAACAAAGTAACTCTATTTCAATAGTAGGTAAAGAAGGTGTGGTTATTATGATTAATGGTAAAAGAAGCTATGTGCCTGTGGCATCATTAGTACAAATGTTAGAAGGTATGAGTTCAGATAATATTTCTTCAATAGAATTAATAACAACTCCTCCTGCCAATTTTGACGCCGAAGGCAATGCCGGGTTTATAAATATTGTCTTGAAGAAGCGAACAGATATTGGGCTGAATGGATCATATTCATTTTCTGGAGGTTATGGCAAAGGAGAGACTACCTCAGACAATGTTAATTTTAATTATAGAGAAGATAAATTTAATCTTTTTGGTAGTTATTCTTTTTCTCTTGATAAACGAGATCAAATTATAAGTACCAGTAGAGAGTTTCTGCAAGATGCTGACTTATTAGGTACTTTTACAGAAACAGATCGCGAACCTACTCAGAGAAATCATAATGTTAGACTGGGAGTTGATGTAAATCTTTCAAAGAAAACAGTAATGGGAGTACTACTTAATGGTTATGATAATCGATGGTCTATGGATGCTTTTAACGAGAGTTTTGACTCAGAAAATAGAGTAGCAATGTCTTTCGTAGATTTAATTAATGATGAGGTAAATCAATGGAAGCATTTTGGTGCTAATTATAATATTAAACATAATTTTAAAGATGATGAATTTATAAGTTTTGATGTTGATTATTTATATTATAACAATGATAACCCTACAAATTATACTAATACTTTCTTTGATCAAGATAGAATTTTCTTGAATCAAGAATTGTTGAGAAGTGGAAAAAAAACAGTTTTAGACACTTGGGTTGGTAAGCTTGATTATAATAATCAGATATCTAAAAAAGCAAAAGTTGAGATAGGAGTAAAAGGAACCTTTTCTGACTTTAACAATGATGTTGCAGTTGAAAACTTTATTAGTAACAATTGGGTTTTTGATACTGAACTTACTAATAATAGTGTGCTCAATGAGAAAATTCTTGCTACCTATCTTGCTTCAGATTATAGTATAACGGATAAAACAAGTTTAAAACTGGGATTACGCTACGAATTTACCGATACTAAATTAGATGTTGATACGCAAGGCACAGTTGTAGATAGAGAGTATGGCATCTTTTTTCCTAGCGCTTTTTTAAATCATAAATTCAATGATAATCTAAGTATGAATTTATCGTATTCAAAACGTATAACCAGACCAACATTTAATGATTTAGCACCCTTTGTAATATTTTTTGATCCAACTACTTTTTTATCAGGTAATGCTGCGCTTCAACCGGCCACCTCCAATTCAATTAAATACGATATCAATTATAAATCTTATATATTTTCTTTACAATATACTAATGAAGATGAGTCTATCGCGATTTTTCAAGAGCGAATTGATGAAGCTACGGGTAGATTGATTTTTGAAGCGTCTAATCTAGATTATACTAAGACTTTTTCTATTACTGCTGGGTTTCCTTTAAAGTTGTTTAGTTGGTGGAGAACCCAAAATAATTTGAACTATATCGATCAGAAAGTTCGCGCATTATATGAAGGCGATCCAATTGAATTAAGCCTTGGTAATCTTACCGCTAATACAACACATTCATTTAAAATATCACAGAAAACTTCTGGAGAAGCCTCATTCTTTTATACAAGCGAGGGCTTTTTTGGAACAGCAAAGTATGACGGATTTTATCGTGTAAATCTAGGTATATCTCATAAATTTAGTGATAAATGGGGCACATTAAAACTTGCAGTTAACGATTTGTTTGATTCAGTAGAATTTGCAGGAGGGACCAATTTACCAGATCAAAACTTTAGTACTAGAAATCTTTTCGATTTCATGAATAGAACGTTTACACTAACCTATACTCGAAATTTTGGTAATAGTAGCGTAAAATCTTCAAGAAATAGAAAGACAGGAGCCGACGAAGAACGTAGAAGAGTGAATTAGAAAATAAAAGAACTCTCAAATTGAGAGCTCTTTTATTATGCCTTAATTTTTTTATACTAACATAGTTACCGGATTTTCTATATAACCTTTTAAAGTTAGTAAGAATTCAGCGCCAGTTGCACCGTCAACAGACCTGTGATCACAAGCCATAGTTAATTTCATAGTATTTCCTACTACAATTTGACCATCTTTAACTATTGGTTTTTGTACAATTGCACCAACAGAAAGAATAGCCGAGTTTGGCTGATTGATAATTGATGTAAAATCAGTAATACCAAACATTCCTAAATTCGAAATAGTAAATGTACTACCCTCCATTTCTTGAGGAGTCAATTTTTTATTACGCGCTCTACCAGCATAATCTTTTACTTGAGCACCGATTTGAGGTAATGTTTGCTCATCTGCAAAACGAACCACAGGTACGACTAAACCATCTTCTACAGCAACAGCTACACCTATATGAACATGATGATTTTTCTTGATTCTATCATCAAACCATTGAGAATTTACTTGCGGATGCTGTTTTAATGCTAGTGCCGTTGCCTTTACAATCATATCATTAAAAGATATTTTAGTGTCAGGTATTGAGTTGAATTGTTTTCTAAAAGCAATGACATTGTCCATATTGAACTCTACATTTAAATAATAATGCGGAGCTGAAAATTTGGATTCACCTAGTCTGCGAGCAATTACTTTACGCATTTGAGAGTTTGGTATTTCCTCTGAACTTTCGGTACCAGACGGAGTAAAAGGCATTGCAGAAGCTGCACTTGCTGCCGGAGAGTAATTTTCAACATCTCGTTTTACTACACGACCATTTTCACCAGTACCTTGCACTCTTGAAAGATCTATACCTTTCTCTTTTGCTATTTTTTTAGCTAATGGAGAAGCAACAACACGACCATTACTTGATGATGTAACAGCAGTGGGAGCTGGTTCAAATGCTAAAGTCGGTGCTTCTGTTTTGACAGTTTCTACTTTAACCGCGGTTTCTTCCTTTTTTACTTCTGGTTTTGCATCAACTTTAGAAAACGCACCATTTTTTATTCCCTCTATTACCGCAGAAACGTCAGTTCCTTTTTTACCAATAACAGCTAATACACTATCTACTGGTGCAGAACCACCTTCATCAATACCTACATATAATAAATTGCCTTCATAGAAAGATTCGAACTCCATAGTGGCTTTATCAGTTTCTATTTCGGCCAAAATATCACCTTCACTTACATCGTCACCAACCTTTTTTAACCATGTTGCCACTGTACCTTCTGTCATGGTATCACTTAAGCGAGGCATAGTAATTATCTCAACGCCATCTGGAAGATCAACACCATTACTGCCAGCTTCCTCAGAAGCTTCTTTTTTTGTAGGAGCTTCATTACTTACTTCTTCTACTTTATCAGGAGTTGCTTGGGTAGTTTGAGTAAGCAAAGCGGTAATATCTTCTCCTTTTTCACCAATAATAGCTAGTAAGGTATCAACTTTTGCCGATTCACCTTCATTAATACCGATATGAAGCAATGTGCCTTCGTGAAAAGATTCAAACTCCATAGTTGCCTTGTCGGTCTCTATTTCAGCTAAAATATCTCCTTCTTCAATAGTATCGCCAACTTGTTTTAACCATTTTGCAACAACACCTTCTTCCATGGTGTCACTTAAACGAGGCATGTTGATAATTTCTGCCATAACTTATCTATGTTTTAAAAAAGGATAATTCTCTTGTTGGTATACGACATCATACATAACATTCTTTTCTGGGAAAGCCGATTCTTCAGCAAATTTTTCACATTCAGAAACCATGCTTTTTACCTCTTTATTGATAGCATCAATTTCTTCTTCGGTAGCATACTTCTTATCTTTTATTACATCTAGCACTTGTGTGATAGGATCTATTTTTTTGTACTCGGCTACTTCATCTTTTGTTCTATAATGCTGTGCATCACTCATAGAATGTCCTCTATAACGATAGGTCTTCATTTCTAAGAAATATGGACCTTCTGTACGTGCATGTTCAATAGCTTCATGAACTGCTTCCGCTACTTTTACAGGATTCATACCGTCGACAGGTTTGCTGGGCATTTCGTAACCTAAACCTAATTTCCAAATATCTTCATGATTTGCAGTACGTTCAACCGATGTACCCATGGCATATCCATTGTTTTCTACTATAAACACAACAGGTAGTTTCCATAGCATCGCCATGTTAAAAGTTTCATGCAATGATCCTTGACGTGCAGCACCGTCACCAAAATAGGTCAATGTAACTGCATCTGAACCTTTATATTTATCCGCGAAAGCGAGACCAGCACCTAATGGAATTTGACCACCTACAATACCGTGACCACCATAAAAGCGATGTTCTTTTGAGAAAATATGCATAGAGCCACCTAAACCTTGCGAAGTACCTGTACCTTTACCATATAATTCGGCCATTACACGTTTAGGGTCAACACCCATACCAATCGGCTGCACATGATTACGATAGGCGGTAATCATTTTATCTTTAGTTAGATCCATCGCATGTAAAGCACCAGCTAACACGGCTTCTTGACCATTATATAAGTGTAAGAAACCTCTTACTTTTTGTTGTATGTAAACAGCGGCAAGTTTGTCTTCGAACTTACGCCAAAACAACATGTCTTTATACCAATTTAAGTAGGTTTCTTTAGTGATTTTTTTCATACGATTATATGTAGTTAGTAAAAACGTAGTTACAAAAATACTATTTTAGAAATTGTAAGAGAAGAATTGAGAAAATTATTTTACGCTATCGATTTAGTTATTTTCATTATTTTGAATCCAAACTAAATCTATTTTATTATCCATATCATCATCAACGAAAATAATACCATTTTGGTTTACTGATTCTCCAATTGTTCCAATTACAGCCGAACTTTTTCTGAGTTTCATTGTGTCGCTTTCTATTTGATACTTCTCTTTTATTTCTTTAATATTGGAGTTTACACCAAAACCATCTTTAGTTTTGTATTGATTGGATATTGTAATTATGCGCGACACCTTGCCTTCTTCATTAATTTGCAAATAAAACAATGAGTCTTTCATATCCGCTTTTATTTCTGAGCCTAATTTATATTTACCAATTTGGGTTTTAGTAATGAGGTGTACATTTTTTTCGCAAGAAAATATTGTAAAGGCTATTATTAAGAAGTTTATTTTTTTCATAGATTGAAATTAATAATTGTAGTTTCCATGAAAAAGTACAATTGAGTAAAGACGTTGTTTAATTTAGGGAAACAAAAAACCCCACTAGAAGCGGGATTGAATTTTATTGGGCATCTATATAATCTTCAATTGGGTTACAATCGCAGATTAAATTACGGTCACCGTAGGCATCATCTACACGTCTAACAGGTGGCCAGAATTTATTTTCAGTAACATAAGCTAATGGGAATGCGGCTTCTTGTCTTGAATAATTATAGTTCCAATTATCCGAAGTGATCATTGATTGCGTATGAGGTGCATTTTTTAATACAGAGTCATTACCATCTACATATGTATCAATTTCTGCTTTAATTTGTATCATGGCATCACAAAAACGATCTAATTCTTTTTTGTTTTCACTTTCGGTTGGTTCAATCATTAATGTGCCTGCCACAGGAAACGAAAGAGTAGGAGCGTGGAAACCAAAATCCATTAAACGTTTTGCAATATCACCAACTTCAACTCCTTTAGCTTTAAATTCTCTAAAATCTACAATCATTTCATGTGCTGCAAAACCTTTTTCACCAATATATAATATTTTATAATGTTCTTCTAAACGAGATTTTAAATAATTAGCATTTAAAATGGCATAAATAGTAGCTAATTTTAATCCTTCTGCTCCTAGCATTTTAATATATCCATACGAAATAATATCAACCAAAGATGAACCCCAAGGAGCAGCAGAAATTGCGGTAATGGCGTTTTTACCTCCAGTTTTTATGATGGGATTCGTTGGTAGAAATTCTGCCAAGTGTTCGGCAACACAAATTGGACCAACACCTGGACCACCACCACCATGTGGGATGGCAAAAGTCTTGTGTAAATTTAAATGACAAACATCTGCGCCAATAGTAGCAGGGTTGGTTAAACCAACTTGAGCATTCATATTTGCACCATCCATATATACCTGACCGCCATTATCATGAATGATTTTTGTGATTTCTGTAATTGAACTTTCAAAAACACCATGTGTTGATGGATAGGTAACCATTAAAGCTGCAAGATTATCTTTGTGTAATTCAGCTTTTTCATGTAAATCATTCACGTCAATATTTCCTTCTTCTGTAGTTTTTGTAACTACCACTTTCATACCAGCCATGACAGCTGAAGCAGGATTGGTACCATGTGCCGAAGCAGGAATTAAACAAATATTTCTATGCGAATCTCCTCTAGATTTATGATAAGCTCTAATGACCATTAAACCAGCAAATTCACCTTGTGCACCAGAATTTGGTTGTAGAGTGGTAGAGTGAAAACCAGTAATTACATTTAATGAATCTTCAAGACCTTTTAACATTTCTTGATAACCTTTCGCTTGATCTATAGGTACAAAGGGATGAATATTATTCCACGAACTAGAACTTAATGGTAGCATTTCTGAAGCTGCATTTAATTTCATCGTACATGAACCCAGCGAGATCATAGAATCCGTTAACGATATATCTTTACGTTCTAATTTTTTGATGTAACGCATCATTTCGGTTTCTGAATGATAATTTTCAAAAACCTCATTAGTCATAAAAGTTGTGGTACGTTTTAGGTTTTCTGGTATCGAAAAAGTTTCTACATAATTTGATACTGTTATAGAATCCTTTCCTTCAGCTTTAGCTAAAATATTTATAATCTGATTAATGTCTTCTAAAGTGGTAGTTTCATTTAGAGAAATGCATACAGTAGTATTATCGGGGTAATAGAAATTTACTTCTTGAGCTTCGGCTATTTTCTTTACAGCTTCCGCGGAAGCGACTTTAATTTGCAGTGTATCAAAAACAATAGTATTTATCTGATCTAGCCCTAATTTTAGAATAGCATCATTTAATAGATTAACTTGAGAATGAATAATCTTACCAGCAATATATTTTAAGCCATCTGCACCATGATAAACACCATACATGCCAGCCATAACAGCCAATAAAACTTGTGCTGTACAGATATTAGAAGTTGCTTTTTCGCGCTTGATATGTTGCTCTCTCGTTTGTAATGCCATACGAAGAGCGCGATTGCCATCATTATCTTTTGTAACGCCGATGATTCTACCTGGTATTAGCCTTTTATACTCCTCTTTGGTTGCGAAGTATCCAGCATGAGGTCCACCATACCCTAAAGGAACTCCAAATCGTTGAGATGTGCCAACAACAACATCGGCACCCATTTCTCCAGGAGACTTTAGTATAGCCAAACTTAAAAGGTCAGCCGCTACAACAACTTTAGATTCATTCTGATGAGCTGCAGCTATAAAGTCGGTATAATCATAAATTTGCCCATGTTTTGTAGGATATTGCACTATTGCTCCGAATACATTTGAGGTAAATTCAAATTCTTGATGATTGCCAATAACTAATTCAATCCCAATTGGAATAGCCCTTGTTTTTAGAATAGAAATGGTTTGTGGCAACACATCCTCAGAAACAAAAAATTGATTTGCACCTTCTTTCTTTTGTGATCTAGATCGTGCTGCAAAAAGCATAGCCATAGCTTCCGCAGCAGCGGTACCTTCGTCTAATAAAGACGAGTTTGCCAATTCCATACCTGTCAACTCAGATACCATAGTTTGATAATTTAACAAGGCTTCTAATCTGCCTTGAGAAATTTCAGCTTGATAAGGCGTATATGAGGTATACCAACTTGGGTTTTCAAAAATATTACGTTGTATAACTGCTGGTAAAATTGTTGGATGATAGCCTAAACCGATATAAGACTTGTATTGTTTGTTTTTTGCAGCTAATTTTTGAATATGATCACTGAATTCAAATTCGCTCATAGCTTTCGGAAGATCAAGATCATTCTTTAATTCTATATGACTTGGTATAGTATTATAAATAAGTTCTTTTAAAGAGGATACGCCTATGGTTGATAGCATTTGCTTTACCTCATTTTCACGAGGTCCTAAATGCCTTAATACGAAAGAATCTGTCTTCATTTTACGATTTTGAAACTATAATTTTTTGCTTATCAAAAGTAAGTAAAAACTGCATATTTGTAATGATGGTAAATGAATATTTTTCAACCACTTTCTTTTGGTTATTTTTGTTAGATGTCGAAATTAGAACAACTGCTAGATTTTTATGTTTTTAGCAATATTCATGTGGCGTTAGCAACATTTTACTTTACAACAATTACCTTAAAAACTTATGGTATTCAGCAAAATGAAATAGCATGGTTTGTGTTTTTTTCAACAGTGTTATCTTATAATTATATACGCCTATATCGTAGAACTGAAATTAAAACTGATTGGTTTGCAATTTGGATTACAAATCATCGAAAAATATTAATTATAATTTCTATAATTTCTTTATTCGGAATAATTTTTTACGGATTAAGATTAACTAAAAACACCTTGTTGACATTAATCCCTTTTGGATTAGCTACACTCTTTTACGTATTGCCATTTGGTCGAGGTAAATCGTTACGAATGATATCTACACTCAAATTATTCTTAATTGCGTTTTGTTGGGCAGGAGTAACAGTTTTATTGCCATTGATTCAATATGAAGTCCATTTTAATATGGACGTTTTTATCACTTTTATCCAACGATTTTTATTTGTATTGGCAATTACAATCCCATTCGATATAAGAGATTTAAATTTTGATGCTGACTCACTAATGACGTTACCCCAAATGATAGGTTTAGATAAATCTAAACGGTTAGGGTTGTTGTTTTTAATGCTTTTTTTAGGACTTAATTTCTTAAAACCTGGCCTTAATATTGGTATACTTCGTATTGAATTGATTGTTGCTTTGTTGGCGTTGATTTTATTGGTTAGAGCCAAGGAGTATCAGCATAAATATTATAGTGCGCTTTTTGTAGAATCGTTACCAATAGTTTGGTATTTACTCATTTCAATTCAATAAAAAAGCCTTTCAATTAGAAAGGCTTTTTATAATGTGTTTTGTTGAAAATTTATTAACTAAATAATTCAGCCATTTTTTGTTTTTCTTCTTCAGCTAATTGTGCGTCTACTAAAATTCTGCCGCTATGCTCATCTGTCGTAATTTTTTTACGATTTGCAATTTCCATTTGCTTTTGAGGAGGAATTGTAAAGAATGAGCCACCAGAAGCACCTCTTTTAATTGGTACTACTGCCAATCCGTTACGAACTTTAGCTCTAATTCTTTTATATGCGGTAAGTAAACGTTCATCTATTAGTTTGCTGAATTCTTCAGATTTTTTATTCAATAGTTTTTCTTCTTTATCCGTTTCAGCGATAATGGCATCAAGTTCATCTTTTTTATGTTTTAGATGATCTTTACGCTCTTTTATTTTTTCTTTGGCAGCAGAAATAATTTCATTTTTTTGCTCAATTTTAGCTTGAAATTCTTTAATATGCTTTTCTGCTAATTGTATTTCTAATTCTTGAAATTCAACCTCTTTAGATAAAGAATCAAATTCTCTATTGTTTCTTACATTTTTCTGTTGTGTAGCATATTTTTTTACTAGAGCATTCGCTTCTTCAATAGTTTGTTTTCTACTCTTAATACTTGCTTCTAAATTTTCAACATCACCATTAAAATTTGTCAATCTAGTATTTAAACCTTCAATTTCATCCTCTAAATCTTGAACTTCTAAAGGTAATTCACCGCGCGTATTCTTTATTTCATCTATTCTTGAGTCGATTAATTGTAAATCGTATAAAGCTCTCAATTTATCTTCTACGGTAATTTCAGTCTTTTTTGCCATGTTTTATATGTAATTGATGGGATTTGTATTGATTTCCGATAAAACGACTGCAAAATTACGGAATTTTTCCGTAAGATAATCAGCTAAAAGGTTTTTTGTGAACTGTTCACTTTCGTAATGACCAATGTCGGCTAAAACAATTTTATTTTCAGCTTTATAAAACTCATGATATTTAAAATCTGAAGACACATATACATCTGCATTTGCGCCCTTAGCAGCTTCTATGGCAAAGCTGCCCGAACCACCTAAAACTGCTACTTTTTTAATAGTCTTATTTAAGAGCTTAGAATGACGAATATATTTTAAATGGAATCTATTCTTTAACATGGAAAGAAAATCGTTTTCTGATAAATCGTTTTCTAACTCACCAACCATACCCATGCCAATGTTTTGATGAATATTATCAGTAGTAACAACGTCGTAAGCAACTTCTTCATAAGGATGAGCCTTGTGGAGGCTTTTTAGTATACTATTTTCTAAATGCTTTTCGAATACAACACTAATAAAGGTTTCATTTTCTTGATGTAATTTTCCTTTTTTGCCAATTGTAGGATTAGAATTTTCATTGCCTAGATAAGTGCCAATACCACGCATATTGTAACTACAGTTTTCATAGTTGCCAATGTCTCCCGCACCAGCTTCAAATAGTGCTCTTCTAACGGTGTCCGCAGCTTTGTTCGGTACATAAGTAGTTAGTTTTTTAATCAATCCTTGTTTTGGTAATAAGATTTTAACGTTTTGTAGCCCTAAAACTTCAGTCATTTTTGCTGAAACTCCTTTAACGGAATTATCTAAAGCAGTATGAATAGCATAAATAGCAATATCATTTTTTATGGCCTTTAACACTACACGTTCAACATAATCATTACCATTAATTTTTTTAAGACCAGAAAAAATAATAGGGTGGAAGCTTACTATTAGATTACAATTTTTCTCTATGGCTTCATCTACAATACTTTCTAAAGTGTCTAAGGTTACTAATACACCTGTTAATTTTGTGTTATAGTTACCTATAAGCAGACCAACATTATCAAAATTTTCGGAATACTTTAAAGGTGCTATTTCTTCTATAGCGG
Source organism: Maritimimonas sp. 2304DJ26-3 (assembly GCF_056591635.1). Lineage (NCBI taxonomy): Bacteria > Pseudomonadati > Bacteroidota > Flavobacteriia > Flavobacteriales > Flavobacteriaceae > Maritimimonas > Maritimimonas sp. 2304DJ26-3. Next base: position 632,945 of record NZ_JBWQOK010000002.1, on the reverse strand, counting down.
CTGTAATATCTTTTATTGTCATTGTTGGTTGTTCTTGCTGCTAATTTACGTGATTTTACCAATAGTTTTTTTGCTATATTTACATAGATGTAACTATCTGATGTGTAGTATTTTAAAAAATAGTATTGCAGATAGTTTAAACAATTCAACTAAGCCATGCTAAAATTCTTCCGTAGAATCAGACAAAACCTATTGTCTGAAAATAAATTTTCAAAGTATGTATTGTATGCTTTAGGCGAAATTATACTTGTTGTTATTGGTATTCTTATTGCGCTTCAGATTAATGATTATAGTGAATATAAAAAAGAACGGAAGCAAGAAAAAGTACTGCTTGCCAACCTCATTAATGAGATTGATCTAGATATTCAGCAAATTGAAAACAATACTGAATTATCTACCGAAAGATTATCAAGATTGAATAACGTAATAGACCTTTTAAAAGAACCTAAAACTATAAATAAACCAAACTTTATTGAAAAATCTTTTGAGTTTGTAATTGATCAATATTTTAAAAGCAATAGTGGCATCTTTGATGAGGCTGTTTCTTCTGGTAAAATGAGTACAATTCAAAATGATATATTACGGCAAAATATTTTTGACTATTATCGTAACGCTAGAGAAAGTGATAATGACGGTACTACACGTCAGGTTACAGATGAACTAATAACACCTGTGTTTGTAGAAACATTGTTTCTAAATTCTGAAGGCTTATCTTCTTTAGGATTAGAAGTACAAGATATTGCTAACTTGCAAAGTATAAATCCTGAAGAGCTTAAGAGCAATAAAGATTTTTGGAAAATGGTATTGCTAAAATTTGGAAGTAATAGAGAACAGATGTTAAGGTGGCAACAAATTGAAGTACAAGCGCACGAAGTGAAACAGCAAATAAAACAAGAGTTAGAAAATTTAAAATGATCAAATTCTTTAGACATATTCGTAAATCACTTTTAGAACAAAATAAAATGGGTAAATACTTTAAATACGCTATTGGTGAGATTGTACTGGTTATAATAGGTATACTTATAGCATTACAAATAAACAATTGGAATCAGAAGCGGTTAGATAGGAACTTTGAAATATAACCATGCTTAAAGAAATTAAAAGTGCTTTAGAGGCTGATTTTAATAGGTTTGAAATGATAAAGTATAGAGCATCTTTAAAAGAAAAAGGCATTCAAGAGCTTTTAAAAATGATTGCTTCTAATAAAGTGTATCCAGATTCAACATTATTAAAATCATACAATAAAATGTCAATGGGTATTTTGTTCACTTATGATAAAGGTGCATACGAAGGGCTAAAATCGGTTGGTCTAGATCGAATTTCTAATGATTCTTTAAGGAGAGAGCTAATTTTAATTTTTGAAGGCGGTCTGCCATTTATTAAAGCTAATTTTGAAAGCATAGACAATGATAGTAGAAACAAAGAATATAAATTAAGTCTTCATAATGCATTATGGAAGCGGGTTCAAACGCAAATGCCTGACGAAAGTTATAAATTGGTAAGTAGACCAATTAATACTGAAGAATTTTTAAAACAACCAAAACTTATAGATAGAATTAAAATAGCTCAAGATAATTTAAACTATATGAGGTTTAGGTTTCCTTATTTAGAACAGATGTTAAAAAGTGGACTTAACTTTGTAAATAAGGAGCTTGAGAGGTATGATTAAATTCTTCTAGCAGATCTATCAAAATATATTTTCAAAAAATAGATTAAACCTATACTAAACAATAGCCATAATGAGTACACTAGATATAGTAATGATTATAGCTGTAATCCTCTTTGCAAGATTAGGTGTAAGATTGGTAACCCGCTATATTAAAATGAAAAACGAAGAGAATAATAAAAAATAAATTTCATTTAATTATAATAATCAATACTTCAGTTAAAGTTGAGTTAAATAGTTTTTAATATTCTTTGGAAAGATTATCTTGAGTGAATAGATATTTTTTTTAGACATGTACTCTAACAAACTTCTAATTTTTATAACTATTTTTTATTTGAGCCCAAGTTGGGCGTTTTCTCAAAATAAAGATAGCGTTAAAGAAACTTGCTTGACTTCGGGGTCATTTGATAATAGATATGCTAGCTATAATTCTTTTGGAGATAAAATTGTATTTGAGTCTAACCGTGATGGTAATTGGGAAATATATACAATGAGCTCTAATGGTAAGAATCCGATAAGGTTAACGAATAATTCTATAGATGATAGAAGACCGAGTTGGCATCCAGATGGAAAAACAATCCTTTTTGAATCTGATAGATTTGGTAAAAACGAACTCTTTGAATATGATATAGAAACAAAGAGTACAACTAAAATTTCGATTAAAATTTCTGATAGAATTATTTTTTCTAGGTTTTCACCTGACGGAAAATCTATTGTTTTTAGTGCCGAAGAGAAAGAAAACGATATTAATATTTATATGATAAATAGAGATGGAAGTAATTTTATAAAGCTTGTTGATAACGCATATAGAAATGTGTATCCAACAGTATCAAATGATGGGGAAAAACTTTTATTTTTTTCTAGAAAAGATACGGATAATATGGATGATGAAATTTATGCATTAGACTTAATATCAAAAACTGAAAACAGATTAACCTATTGGCCCAAACATAATTTTTGCCCAAGTTGGTCTAGTGATGGTAAGAAGGTAGCGTATGTTACCTCTATGGAAGGTAATAGACCAGAAATTTATATTATGGATAGCAATGGTAATAATCAACAAAGAATTACCAACAACAAAGATGGTGACACATTGCCAAATTGGTCGCCAGATGATTCTAGGTTATTGATTACAGCTTATAGAAATGGTAATTATCACATTTGTGAGCTTATAATAAAACAAAATTAAAACCTGGAAAACGGTATAGTCGGAAAATTTAATTTTATTTCTTAACCTTTTTTAATGGAGAGTTAGTCCAATATTTTTTTACATCTTGATTATTATTGATAGTAGATTCAGATAAATTTATAGCTTTCCTTACGTAATAATCCTCATTAGACAAAGGCTTATTTTTAAACGATTCTTGCACAAAAAACTCTCTTAGTTGATTAACTTTTGTAACAGAAGGCTTATTTATTTTTCTATTTGCAAAGTCTACTACGTTTTTAACTGTGTATTTAAATTCAGAAGAATTTATTGAATCAATTTGAAAATTATTAATAGAATTTTCTACTAGCGTCACTTTTATAGTTCTTGGCTCTTTTAGAATAACACTTTCAATATTAAGTCTCTTTTTTTTATAAACAAATTTGTAATTGTTTTTATTATTTATTGAATTAGGTTTAATATCACCGTTAAAATTGAGATAAAAAGCATTTTCAGTTTTGTCAAAACTTATTTCTTCCATTTTAAAAGCATTCTTACTTCTAACTTCAAATTCATTATTGAATGAGATATAATTTAAAAACATTAAATCATCTTTTTTCGAATATTCAATTTTTACAGTAAATAGTGGATCTTTTTTATTTTTTGTGTTTACCGCATATTCTAGTTTATGTATTGCAAAATTATCCTTAGATATATATATAATTCCATTGGCGCTATATTCTCTTCCTAAAATATATTTTTTGGTATTAAAACTAATTTCATACAACCCAATATTGTCTAAAAAAAGAGTTCCTTTTAATTTAAAAGTGTGATTTAATAAAAAATCTCTATTAAAAACTCCTATAAAAGAAAAACTTTCTTTATTATGATTTCTTATAGGGTCATGAGTATTTAAAATAGTAAGCTCATTACCACCATGAGATGTAAGAGTAGCATTTTTTATATATTTAGATTCGTTATATGTACCTTCTAAATAAGGATCTCTTATAAAATCTATGTTTTTTACGTACCTGTACAATACACTTTGATTCAAGGAGTTTTTTATTTTATCAGTAAAAAAACCCGCGTCATAAACTTGAACAATAGCCTCATTAAGATTAATGTAATTATCTTTTAATAATTGATAATCTCTGTAATAACCAATATAAGAAAAAGGTGTTTTAGGATAATTTATATTAATATTTTCTATGGCTTGGCTAACAATTTTCTGAGCTGAAACCTCATTTCTGATAATTTTTTTTTTAGAGACTAATATCACCTCACTAAGTGCTTCTACTTTTGGAATAAGTTTTAAAATATTTAGCTCATTATATTTCAATATTTCAATAGCTACCTCTTTGTTTTTATATCCGATTGAAGATATAATTAAAGTGTCTTTTTGTTGTTTATATTTGATAGGTAACCTAAAATTACCATTTTCATCAGCTATTACTCCTATTCCTTTATTTTTTAATTTAATAGTGGCAAAGACTACTGGTTCATTTGAGTGTATATCTATTACTTTAGAAATAATTTCTTGCGATAATGTATAATAGCTAGAAAATAAAAAACATAATAGAAAGAAAATTGATTTCATAGTTGAATTGGCTAACTTGTGAAGTTGAAATGGTACAAAAAATATACCATAATTTTCTAAGTAATTAGATTGATTTAGGTATGTATAATAGAAACGGTTATTAAAATATTTAATCTTCGTAAAACTTTACTACATTTTCGCCATTCGATTTTTTATAACCGCGGTACATTCCAGCGGTATTAAACGACCAGGCTACATTACCATCTTTATCTAAACCAATTAAACCACCATCACCACCAAGATCACCAATTTGTTTAATAACATTATCTAAAGCTTCTTGCAACGAAAGGTTTTTATATAGCATTAGGTTTGAAGCCTCGTGAGTGGCCAGTGTTCTAATAAAATATTCTCCTGTACCAGTACCCGAAGAACCACAAGTTTTATTATTTGCATAAGTACCTGCACCAATGATCGGTGTATCGCCAATCCGCCCATATTTTTTATTAGTTAAACCACCAGTCGAAGTTGCTGTGGCGATATTGCCATTTTTATCTAAAGCTACAGCACCGACAGTTCCATATTTATGATCATCTATTAATTCTTTGGTATTCATGACTGAATGGTCTAATAACACTTTGTCTCTTTCTTGAGCTTTTAAAAGTTGATTATATCTCTTTTCAGTATGAAAATAATTATCATCAACCAATTCTAATTTATGAAGCTTAGCAAAATCTTCGGCTCCTTTACCAGCCATCATAACATGACGTGTACTGTCCATTACAATTCTTGCCGCATTGATAGGGTTTTTAATTTGTTTTACACCAGCAACTGCACCAGTATTCAACGTTTTGCCATCCATAATAGAAGCATCTAATTCGTTTTTACCAGCACTATTAAAAACTGCTCCTTTTCCTGCATTAAATAGTGGTGAATCTTCCATAACATTCACCGTTCTTTGAACTGCATCTAATGCAGAACCGCCATTTTCTAAAATTTTATAGCCTGTATCTAATGCTTCTTGAAGTTTAGTGCGGTAAGCAATTTCTTGTTCAGGAGTCATATTTTCTTTTTTTATAGTACCAGCACCTCCATGAATGACTATAGCAAAACCTTTTTCTTTGGGGGTTTCGATTGCAGAAGTTGCATTTTCGGTTGACTTAGAGTCAACTTGTTCTTTTTTACAAGAAATAAATATAAAAAAAGCAAATAGTGAAAATAGAAAGATACGTTTCATAACGAATAGGTTTATTCGTTAAAAGTACAAAGATTATTTGAAGATTTTCTTGAATTATTTCAGCTGGCACTATTTGAAAAATTCCTTAGAATTATTCCAATACACGTCCATCTCTGCTAAGGTCATATCAGAAAGTTGCTTGCCTTCTTTTTTAGCAGCTTCCTCTAAGAATTGAAATCGTTTTATGAATTTTTTATTGGTTTTTTCTAAGGCATTTTCAGGATTTACTTTAATAAATCGAGCATAATTAATCATAGAAAATAATACATCGCCAAATTCCTTTTCAATATTTTCTTGATTACCTTTTTCTATTTCCGTATTTAATTCAGAGAGTTCTTCTTGAACTTTTTCCCAAACTTGATGAGGTTCTTCCCAATCAAAACCAACACCGGCAACTTTATCTTGAATTCTATTTGCTTTTACAACCGCTGGCAAACTTTTTGGCACACCTTCTAAAACTGATTTTTTACCTTCTTTAAGTTTAAGTTTTTCCCAGTTTTGTTGCACTTCTTTTTCATCTTTTACATCTATATCTCCATAGATATGTGGATGACGATCAACTAGCTTTTCCGAAATTGAATTTGCCACATCAGCTATATCGAAATCATTCGTTTCAGAACCTATTTTAGCATAAAAAACAATATGGCAGAGAAGATCACCAAGTTCTTTTTTTACTTCTTGGAGATCATTATCAAGTATGGCATCACCTAGTTCGTAGGTTTCTTCTATTGTTAGATGTCGTAAAGATTGTATGGTCTGTTTTTTATCCCAAGGACATTTTTCACGGAGTTCATCCATGATGTCTAATAGCTCTTCGAAAGCAGCAAGTTGTTCTTTACGTGTGTTCAATTTACTCTTCTTCTTGAGTAACTTCTTCTTCCGTTAAAGTAGAAAAGTCAAAATTAGAAGCTACTAAAATATTATACCATTGTACTACTTTTTTTACATTAGAAGCATACACACGTTCTTCATCAAAATTTGGTAATACTTTACTAAAGAATGACAATAAGGTGTCATTACTTTCTTTATGACTAATGGTTTCTTTTCCTTCTTCTTTATCAGAGATATTTTTAAATACTTCTTGTAAAGGAACTTCATCTTCGTATGTAAACATGGCAATATCACTCAATACGCTTACATTTTGAACTGCATTTACCGGAAATCTTTTATTATCTACTAAAGAACGTACAATAATGCCACCTTTAGTTTGTGAAATAATTTCAAATAACCCTGGTTTACCAGAAATTGCTACAATTTTATCTATTGTCATTTTGCTTTATTTTTTAGGAAAACGCATTCTGTATTCAACGTCTACTTTTCCCTTACTAATATTTTCTAATTTCTTTTTAATCAGTCTTTTTTTTAATGATGATAATTTATCAGTAAATAGCTTTCCTTCAATATGATCGTACTCATGTTGAATTACACGAGCCGCTAAGCCGTTTACTATTTCCGTATGCTTTTTAAAATTTTCATCGTAGTATTCAATCGTTACTGTTTCTTGACGGAATACATCCTCATTGATATTCGGAATACTCAAACATCCTTCACTAAATACCCATTCATTTCCCTCTTCTTTTAAGATCTTGGCATTGATGAACACCTTGCTAAAGGTTTTCAGAAAATCTTGTTCTTCCTTGTCTAATTCATCATCTTCAGCAAAAGGAGAAGTATCAACCAAAAACAATCGAATAGCCTTACCAATCTGGGGAGCAGCCAAACCAACACCACGAGCATTTTTCATAGTGTCTTTCATATTTTCGATCAGTTTTGCTAAATCTGGATATTCTTTATCAATATCTTTTCCTACTTTTCGTAAAACAGGATCGCCATATGCTACAATGGGTAAAACCATGGTTATTTTTAATTTATTGGCTGCAAAAGTACAAAATAGCTTGAAGCCTTAAGGGAGAAAGACTAAGATTTTTAATTATTTGCTATAAAGATAAGATTGCAAAATGATGGTAGCACTAATCTCATCTACTAGTGCTTTATTTCTACGTTGTTTTCGTTTAAGCCCACTATCAATCATTGTTTGAAAAGCCATCTTAGAAGTAAAACGTTCATCAATTCGTTTAACAGGAATGTTTGGATAAGTCTTTTCTAGTTTCTCTACAAAAGGAGCAATTAACACTTCACTTTCTGATACAGTGTTATCCATTCTTTTTGGTTCACCAACTAAGATGAGTTCTACTGATTCTTTAGAAAAGTAATCGCCTAGAAAAGAAAATAAATTTTCTGTTGGTACTGTAGTTAAACCTGATGCGATGATTTGTAATTCATCGGTTACTGCAATACCTGTACGTTTTTTTCCGTAATCTATAGCTAATATTCTTCCCACGCTAAAAATTTAAACAAAAGTAAGTTTTCTGTTTTTACCTAGCTAAAGTTGTGCCAATAATTGTGAAGCCTGTATATTTGTGGAAATTAATTTTTAACAATGACAACATTACAGCGAACAATAGAATCGGCTTGGGATAACCGTGAACTTTTAAAAGAGGAAAGCACTCAAAAAGCTATACGAGAAGTAATTGACTTACTAGACGTAGGAGCTTTACGTGTTGCAGAGCCTAAAGGAGATGATTGGCAGGTGAATGAATGGGTAAAGAAGGCTGTGGTATTGTATTTTCCTATCCAGAAAATGGAAGTTTTAGAAGCAGGTATTTTTGAATATCATGATAAGATTCCGTTAAAACGAGGGTATAAAGAAAAAGAAATTAGAGTTGTACCTCATGCAGTAGCACGCCACGGAGCATATATTTCTAAAGGAACTATTCTCATGCCAAGTTATGTGAATATTGGTGCTTATGTTGATGAAGGTACTATGGTAGATACTTGGGCAACAGTAGGCTCTTGTGCACAAATAGGTAAAAATGTACATCTTTCTGGAGGTGTTGGCATTGGTGGAGTTCTAGAACCTTTGCAGGCAGCACCTGTTATTATAGAAGATGGTTGTTTTATAGGTTCTCGTTGTATTGTTGTTGAAGGTGTTAGAGTAGAGAAGGAAGCGGTTCTTGGAGCTAATGTTGTATTGACTATGAGTACAAAAATTATAGATGTTACAGGAAAAGCACCTGTAGAAATGAAAGGTAGAGTACCGTCTAGATCAGTGGTTATTCCCGGAAGTTATACGAAGAAATTTGCGGCAGGCGAGTATCAAGCACCTTGTGCTTTAATAATTGGTAAGCGTAAAGAAAGTACCAACAAAAAAACTTCTTTAAATGATGCGCTGCGAGAGTATGATGTAGCTGTTTAATTTACTTTAGATCGTATTTTTTATTGAGAAGTATTTCTTTTAATCGTTTTTCCCTATCAAATTTCTTGTGGAATTGATTATTAAAAAACCACATTAGATCAAAAACTTCAATTGGATCTTTTTGAATTAATTTAGCATAAAAGCTGCTTATTTGTTTAATGAGTTCTTTTTTTCGAGTAAGTCGCGCAAAATTTTTGAGACGTTGATCATAATTTAGATTACCAAATTTCATTCTGTTTAAATCTACCAAATAGAAATCGTAATCATTTTTTTTCTTAACTATTAAGGTGTTACCTGGTGAATGATCTAAAAATTCTATTCCTTTTTCATGTAAACTATATGTAAAATTGGTAAAGCCTTCAACAATTTTTTCATGATCTGGATAGTTTGGCTCATCAATTAATGTTCTAAATGTTAAGTCATAATCTACATATTCACTTATATAGAAACTAGTTTGTAATCCTATAAAATTAAAATTTTCAATATAGGCTACGGGTGTTGGGGTGTTTATTTTTTTCGCCAATAAAATATTAGCATATTCAAATGAACGTTTAGCCTTTGATTTGCGAAAGTATTTGTAAACAATTTGATTAATGAGCAAAGGTCTTTTAAATGATTTAATTACAAAGGTTTTTTCATTAAGTGTAATTCTTTTAATAGAATTTCGTTTCCCCGTATCAAAGGAATTATCGTAATTACCAAAATTTGAAATGCTATTTAGAATATCTTTTTTAAAAGAATCATATTGCTTATTAAAGTGCACTGTCATGTCGCAAAAATAGTATTTATCTTTACTAATAATGTAGAATACTAAAACAAATACTAAATTTACGGCTTCAAATAAAATGTATTGACTGAGTCATTAAAAATAACTGCTATTATTCCAACATTAAACGAAGAAATGAACATTGCAGATGCCATTGATTCTGTTGGTTTTACTGATGAAATTATAGTTATTGATTCATTTAGTGATGATAGAACAGTAGATATTGCGAAAGAAAAAGGTGCAAAGGTTGTGCAAAGGGGATTCGACAATTTTTCTACTCAAAAAAATTATGCCATAAATCTTGCAAAAAATAACTGGATCTATATTTTGGATGCAGATGAAAGAGTAAACAATGCGCTTAAGGAAGAGATAGAGATTGTAATTAAAGACCCAAAAGATTTTGTTGGATTTTATATTTATAGAACATTCTATTTTTTTAATAGAAGAATTAAATATGGAGGGTGGCAGAATGACAAGGTTATTAGGCTTTTTAGAAAAGATAAATGTAAATATGATGGAAAGTTAGTTCATGAACTTATAGAGTATGATGGGGAGGTTGCTATCTTAAAGAATAAGATAGACCATTATTCATATCAAAACTACGATTACTATTCTAGTAAATTAGATCAATATACTTCATTACAAGCAGAAGGGTTGTTTAAAAAGAAAAAACGTGTCACCCTTTTTCATGTTGTGATAAAACCTCTTTATAGATTTGTTTCACATTATATTTTAAGATTAGGGTTCTTAGATGGTTTTCCAGGTTTTGTATTGGCAACTCATCACGCGTATGCAGTATTCACTAGGTATGTTAAGTTATGGATGCTAAATAAGAACGATAGCTAGTTTATATGAAAGTTAAGATGGATGATGAAATAAGTGTTGATGCAGTTATCATGTGGGTAGATGGTAATGATAAAGTTTGGCAAGAAAAACTAAATAAATACGCCGAGATAAAAATTGATTTTAGCGAGAAAAAGCAAAGTGTTCGCTTTAATTCAATTGGTGAAATCCAAATTGCCGTGAAGTCTATTATTAAGTATGCACCTTTTATTAGAAATATTTTTTTAGTTACCGATAATCAAATTCCAGATTCGTTTAATGAATTAAAAGATAGGGCTTCTAGTAACGGAATCAGTTTGTCAATTATAGATCACAAAGTTATATTTAGAGGATACGAAGAGTATTTGCCTTCTTTTAATTCACGCTCAATTGCAAACGTTTTGCATAGAATTCCAAAGATGTCTGAGCATTTCATCATTTTTAATGATGATACTTTTTTAATGAGAATTACAAAGGTTAGTGATTATTTTATAGAGGGGTATCCTGTACTTAGAGGTAAGTGGAAAAAATTTTATGAAGATCAAATTTTTAGAAAATTATTTTATAGAGTTATTCCTTTTTTTGGGTTTAAGAAAAAACCAAACGCAATAGGTTTTAAAAAGGCAATGCAAACGAGTGCAAAATTAGCAGGAACTAATGCTTATATTAGAAGGTTTCACAATCCAATACCGTTGAGAAAATCTACTATTGAGAACTATTTTAATGATGACGAATTATTAAGAAACAATATAAAGTATCGATTTAGAAATCAAAATCAATTTCTTGTTGAAGCTTTAGCAAATCACCTAGAGGTTAAAAAAGAAACGTACTTTTTTAAAAAAGATACTCAACTTACATATTTTAGATCTTATAAGAAGCCAAAAAGGGTAAAATTAAAATTGGCTGAATTTTTGAAAGATAGGAGTAAACTATTTATGACGTTTCAAAGCTTGGAAATGGCAGATAAAGAAACCTTAGAGTATATATTGGGTTGGATTAACAATAGGATTAAGAATTAATGGAGTTAGAGTTAGAGCAAGCGTTGTTGGTTTTAAATAAAGGACAAACACTTCTATATCCTACGGATACTGTATGGGGTATTGGTTGTGATGCAACCAATGTAAAGGCTGTTTCTCAAATTTTTAATTTAAAGAATCGTGAAGAAAGTAAAAGCTTAATAATCTTAGTTAATTCTTTAGAAATGTTAGGTGAGTATGTAGAAAGAATACCTGACAATGCGATCGAAATTCTTAAAAAAGCTAAAAATCCAACAACAATTATTTATAAGAACCCAGAGAACTTAGCAAAGAATATAATTGCAAAAGATAATACCATAGCCATTAGAGTTGTGCAAGACGAATTTTGCCAAAAACTTATTTCAGAATTTGGTAAACCAATCGTTTCAACTTCAGCAAATGTAAGTGGAGCTAAGACACCTATGTCTTTTAAGGAAATAGAACTTTCAATTTTGGATGCAGTTGATTATGTGGTAAATTTGCATCAAGAGAGAATTTCGACACAATCTTCGAGAATAATTAAAATTCTTGATGATGAAAAAATTGAAATTATTAGAGACTAGAATCAATGCACACTTTTTATAAGGAAGCTATTTCATCCAGAATTTTTCAGGTTTTAAGCAAGGCCTCTAACCAGTTAGGTTTAGAGAGTTATGTTATTGGTGGTTTTGTTCGTGACTATATTTTAAAAAGAGGTAATGCTAAAGATATAGATATTGTAACCCTTGGTAGTGGTATAGAATTAGCAAAAGCTGTTGCATCATTGTTACCCAATAATCCAAAAGTTCAGATTTTTAAAACTTATGGAACTGCAATGTTACGATATGATGATATCGAATTAGAATTTGTTGGAGCACGAAAAGAATCATATTCAGAAGATAGTAGAAATCCTAACGTAGAGAAAGGTAGTTTACAAGATGACCAAAACCGTAGAGATTTTACAATTAATGCATTAGCGTTAAGTTTGAATGGAGATACCTTTGGTCAATTATTAGATCCATTTGACGGAATATTAGACCTAAAGAATAAAGTTATCCGTACTCCTTTAGATCCAGATGTTACTTATTCTGATGATCCGTTAAGGATGATGAGAGCTATTCGGTTTGCGACTCAATTGAATTTTAAAATTGAAGCCGAATCGCTAAAGGCAATTAGTAAGAATGCTTCTAGGATCGATATTATTACTCGCGAGCGTATTGTTGATGAACTTAATAAAATACTATTAGCAGAAAAGCCTTCAATAGGATTTAGATTATTAGAAGAAACCAAATTGTTAAACCGTATTTTACCTGAATTAATAGCTTTAAAAGGTGTTGAAGAGGTAGAAGGACAAAAACATAAAGACAATTTTTATCACACATTACAAGTTGTAGATAATATTGCAAAAAATACAGATAACTTATGGTTACGTTGGTCAGCATTACTACATGATATTGGCAAGGCACCAACAAAAAAATTTCATAAAAAGATTGGGTGGACATTTCATGCGCATGAGTTTGTAGGTTCTAAAATGGTACATAAAATCTTTAAACGGTTAAAAATGCCATTGAACCACAAGGTGAAATACGTTCAAAAGATGGTGTTGTTAAGTTCGCGGCCGGTTATTCTCGCTGAAGAAGAGGTGACTGATTCTGCGGTTCGACGTTTAATTTTAGATGCTGGCGAAGATATTGATGATCTAATGACGCACTGTGAAGCAGATATCACTACTAAAAACCCTAAGAAGCAAAAGCAATATCTAAATAACTTTAAGCTTGTCCGTCAAAAAATAAAGGAAGTAGAAGAAAGAGATCGAATTCGCAATTTTCAACCACCCATTTCTGGTGAACTAATAATGGAAACTTTTAAATTAAAACCATGTCGAGAAATAGGTCAAATAAAAGAAGCTATTAAAAATGCAATTTTAGATGGTATTATTCCTAACGAGTATGATGCTTCGTTTCAATTTATGTTAGAAAAGGCAAAAGAATTAGGTATAAAAAAATAGTATATTAGCCTGCAAGACCAATAGAACCAAATGAGAAAAATATTTTTTGCACTTCAATTTATATTTATCTTAAATATTGCTTTTGCTCAACAAATTAATGATACTCTGATTGTTGCCTACACACCCGCTGCCCCTTTTATTATTGAAAAAGAAAATAGTTTAATAGGTATAAATGGTTGGCTATGGAAACGTGTTGCAAATGACTTAAATTTAGAATATAAGTTAGTGCAAATGGAGTTTTCTAGTATGTTAGAGGCTTTAGAAAACCAGACAATAGATGTAAGTATAAATCCATTGACAATAACAAGTGACCGAAGTAAAAAAATGGAATTTACACATTCATTTTTTGCTTCTAATTCTGCTATAGCAGTTCAGAAAACCACTACGATTAATAGGTTTTTCGAGTTTTTAAGGTCTTTCTTTAATATTAATTTTATAAGAGGAATTTTAGCCTTATTAATAATTATTTCTTTATTTGGATTTTTAATATGGATTTTTGAAAGAAAAAAAAATCCAAATCATTTTCGTAAAGGATGGAAAGGTTTTTTTGACGGAATGTGGTGGTCAGTAGTGACTATGACAACGGTAGGATACGGTGATAAATACCCTAGAAGCGGAACTGGAAAAATGATTGCTCTTGTGTGGATGTTTATTGGCATTTTACTTATTTCCGGACTTACTGCAAGCGTTGCTTCTAGTCTTACAGTTAATCAATTGTCAAATAGTACTGAAGATTTTAATGACTATAAAGATCAACCTGTTGGATGTATCAATGATTCTAGTTCAGCGGAGTTCTTAAATAATAATTTTTTTAAGAATATTAAACTATACAATAGTGTTGAAGAGGGGTTAGGGAAATTAAGTAATAATGAAATTAATGCTTTTTTATATGATGAACCTATTCTTAAATACCGCATAAAACAGAATGAATCATTTAACAGTCTTAAATTATTATCAACAAAATTTGACTTACAGCTATATGCTTTTGGTTTACCTAAACAACATGCTGAATTAGAACAGCTTATCTCTCAAAAAATATTAGAAATTACTGAAAGTCATGAGTGGAAAGTGGTTTTAAACGAGTATGATTTAAATCAAATCTAATTAAAAACTACTTTTAGTGTAACAAAGTGACTCTTTCGAGCGTCTATAATAAAAGCAACTCTCAATTTACCTTAATTAACCAAAATAAACTTCAGATGTTCGATATCGATCGCTGGCAAGAGATATTTGATACTATTCGTAAAAATAAGTTGCGTACTTTTCTTACCGGGCTTTCAGTAGCTTCAGGAATATTTATCCTTGTTATTTTGCTTGGCTTTGGTCAAGGCTTCCAGAACGGAATCAAAAAAGAGTTTGAAGCTGATGCTACAAATCGTGTTTGGGTATGGACACAAGTAACTACAAAAGAGCATAATGGTTTAAATCCAGGTAGAACTATCCAGTTAAAGAATGATAATTTCGAATATTCAAATAATGCTTTCGCTGAAGACTTAGAATACAAATCAGGTGTTTACAGAGTAAGAGGAGTGTCCATAAACTACAAGCAAGAATCAGGCTCTTACGGTATTCAAGGTGTAAGTCCCGATTATCAGTGGATTGAAAATATGAAGATGATTTCTGGTCGCTATTTAAATCAGTTAGATATGGATGCTGGTCTAAAGGTGGTTGTGATCAGTAAAAAGATTAAAAGAGAAATGATGAAGAAAGTTGAAAATCCTTTAAACGAATATTTACAACTTTCAGGTATCAATTTTAAAATAATAGGTGTGTATGCTGATGAAGGAGGAGAACGTGAAGAGAATAGAGTATATATACCAATGACAACTGCACAAAATGTTTTTAATGGACAGAATAGGCTAAATAACATGTCATTCACTTTAGCTCCGCAAGAAACGTTCGATGAGTCGGTAATAGCTGCAAATAAATTCACTGAAAAGCTAAAGAAATATTTAAAAAAAGCCCATCAAGTAGCGCCAGATGACAATAGTGCTATTGGAGTGTTTAGTGCAGAAGAAGAGGCCAAAAGATATTTTACTTTAACTAATAATATTGCTATGTTCTTTTGGTTTGTTGGTATTTGTACAATTATTGCTGGTATCGTTGGTGTGAGTAATATTATGCTCATTATTGTTAAAGATAGAACAAGAGAAATTGGTATCCGCAAAGCCTTAGGTGCAAAACCTTGGTCTATTGTAGGAATGATTTTACACGAAGCAATTTTTGTAACGGCAATTTCTGGTTTTGCAGGCCTAATTTTTAGTATGGGTTTGTTAGAAATCGTTGGCCCAAATGTTGAGGTGGATTATGTATCGAACCCAACAGTAAATTTTTCAATAGCCATGACAATGGTTGTTCTGTTGATAATAGCAGGAGCTATTGCAGGATTTTTCCCAGCATGGCGAGCGGCGAAAGTACAACCAATAGTAGCACTTAGAGACGAGTAATATGTTTAGTAGAGATCGTTGGAAAGAAATAATAGAAGTACTATCAAGCAATTGGTTTAGAACTGTATTGACCGCTTTTGGTGTTTTCTGGGGAATATTCATATTAATCATTTTATTAGCAGCTGGTAAAGGATTCGAAAATGGTGTAAATATGGAATTTGGTGATACAGCTACGAATACCATGTTTATGTGGACACGTACAGCTACAAAAGCCTATCAAGGCATGCCAAAAGATAGACGTTTTAGTTATCGCCTTTCTGATGTTGAAGATATCAGACGCAATGTTGCAGATCTTAGATATATATCACCAAGAAATCAATTAGGTGGTTTTAATGGTTCTAATAACGTTGTAAGAGGGATCAAAACAGGTGCTTATGATGTTTATGGAGATTATCCTGAAATTATTAAACAAGAGCCGATGGATATCACTTCTGGTAGATTTATAAATTATAATGATATCAATCAAAATCGAAAAGTTGCCATAATAGGCGAGGGCGTACGAAATGAACTCTATGAAAAGGAAGAAGAAGTTTTAGGTAGCTATATAAAAATACAAGGTGTCAATTTTATGGTAATTGGCACTTATAAGAAGAAGAATAGTGGAGGTGATGGTGAAGAAGATCAAAAGCAAGTTTTTGTTCCCTTTACCGCCTTTTCGCAAGCATTTAATAGAGCAGATAGAGTAGGATGGATGGCCATTACTGCCGTTGATGGTAAACCAATTACAGATATAAAAAATAAGATATTCGATATTGTTAGAAAGAATCATAAAATTCATCCTGACGATGAGAGGGCGGTGGGTCATTTTGATTTGCATGAAGAATATAGTCGTGTACAGCGCCTTTTTGTAGCCATTCGAGTAATCGCCTATTTTGTAGGAACATTGGTGTTATTATCAGGTATTATTGGTGTGAGTAATATTATGCTAATTGTTGTAAAAGAACGTACAAAAGAAATTGGTATTAGAAGATCATTGGGTGCATCACCATGGAATATTAGAAGTCAGATTTTAACTGAATCTGTATTCTTAACAATTATATCGGGTATGGCTGGCATCGTATTTTCATCATTACTAATTTACCTAATAAACATGGCATTAGAAAGTAGTGGGCCTGTAGATATGTTTGCAAATCCAAGTGTAAATATTGGTGTAGTATCGATTGCTTTAACCATATTAATTATTTCAGGGTTATTAGCAGGATTCATTCCTGCTCAGAATGCTATTAAAATCAGACCAATAGAAGCTTTAAGAACAGATTAAATTATAAAACTAGAAACGAACTAAAATGAAAAAATCAGTAACCATATTTATATTAATTTTTATTGTTGTCACATTTGCTGGAGCGATGTATTATTTGTACTCGAAAAATGCTGAAGATCCAGTAGTTTACAAAACTGAAAAACCATCGAAGCAATCTATTGTTAAAAAAACTGTTGCCACAGGAAGTATTTTACCTTTAGAAGAAGTTTTGATTAAACCTAATATTTCTGGTGTAATCCAAGAGGTGTATGTAAAAGGAGGTGATATGGTAAAGAAAGGTGATTTACTCGCGAAAATTAAGGTAATTCCTAACCTAACATCTTTAAATAATGCTAAGAACCAAATTCAGACAAATAAGATAGCTTTAGATAATCAAAAGTTAAATTTTGATCGTCAAAAATCACTATACGAAAAAGGTGTAATATCTAGGCAAGATTTCGAAAATGCTGAAGTTAGCTACAAACAAGCTCAGCAAGATTATAATGCGGCTAACAGAAGTTACGATATTGTTCGTACAGGTTCAACTAGAGGTTTGGGTACTGCTGCAAACACATTGATAAAAGCTACTGTTTCAGGTATGGTTTTAGAAGTTCCGGTTGAGGTTGGTAATCAAGTAATTGAAGCCAATAACTTTAATGAAGGTACTACAGTAGCTTCGTTAGCAGACGTTAATAAATTAATTTTTGAAGGTAAGATTGATGAATCTGATGTTGGTAAGATAAAAGAAGGGCTACCATTAGAAATTACTGTTGGTGCTGTAGAGGATACAAAATTTGATGCTGTTCTAGATTATATAGCTCCAAAAGGAAAGTTAGAAAATGGAGCTATTCAATTTGAAATAAAAGGAACGCTTAATAAACAAGACACTACTTTTGTACGTGTTGGTCTTAGTGCAAATGCGTCTATTATTTTGGCAAGAGCAGATAGTGTACTGGCTATTAAGGAGGCGTTAGTACAATTTGATAAAGATACGAAGGCTCCTTACGTAGAAATAAAAAATGGTGATGGCTTTGACAGAAAAGATGTGACCTTAGGCGTTAGTGATGGCATACATGTAGAGATTAAAGAAGGTGTTGCAAAAGAAGATGCTATTAAAGTGTGGAATGAGATAAAAGAAGAAAAGAAAGGGTAGCAATTAATAATTATACAAATTGTTAGTCTTAGTTGTTAGAGTTTGGTAAAATTTGCTTCATTGAGTGAATGGTTACTTGTCCTTATTTTTTTTACCAAAGAAACCAACTCCGATAAATGCACCACCTAAAATTGCGATGAATTTCCCGTATTCCGATAATTTTTTTAGAAAATCACTTTCTATAAGATCATTTATAAAAATGAGTATAATTGCTAGAACGAATAATATGATCCCAATAATTCCTACTGTTTTATTTTTCATTTTATTTAAATATGATTGTTTATAATCAAATTCGTTTAACGGTCTCGGTTATACTTTCGTTATTTATTCAATTGTGTTATTTCAACATCTAATAATTCAATTAAAGATATAATATCTTCTTTTAACAGTACAGCTTGTCTTGTATAAAAATTAATATTTTTAAATTGAATGCTTAAATCTGCCAAAATTAAACTATCGTTAACTTTAATATTATTAGAACCATATTTTCCGTATTTAAGTGTATATGCATGTTTCCTTGAATATTCACTATACCCTCTATCAATCTCATTCCCAATATCTTCTAAACTTTTCATTTGCACATCATATACATTCTGAATCAAATTGAATAGTTTACGATTAGAAATTAGGCTTGATTTACCTTCTGATATTAGTGATTTATAAGTTCCTAATTTTGGCCTAAAATCTCTTTGATTACGAAAAAAATATGAGATATGATCTACTTTATCTGGCTTAGGTAATATTCCTATTATTTTGCTGAAACTATAGTTCAACGAACTATCCAATGCTATAAACCTTGACATTCTAAGCTTGCGTGCACTAATTACTTTGTTAAGAAATAATGTATCTTGAATTAGATCATTTCTAATTTCATTCAAATATATTTTTTCAAAATTGCGTAGTTTTTTAGATTCATTCCAATTGTTAACCTGTAATGCAATCAAAATTCCGATGACAACAAGAATAATTTCTCCGAATGCATAAATCAGGTACTTACTGAATTTATTTTCGGAAAGTAATTTTTTTCTAATTTTTTTAAAGAATTTTATCATTGGTTAGGATTGGTCATAATGAAGAACAACGTTAAGCTGTGAGGAGTTTTAATTCCATCCAGAACAGTTAAATATTAGCTTTTTTAATTTCAAAAATATCATTATCAGGGTCTTCTTCATCTTTTATGGTCGGGTTATATACAAAACCATTTTTTAATAGTAACTGCTTAGAACTTTTGTTCAATCCGTTTGTGTAGGCATCAATTATGTCTAGATTTAAATTTGTAAACCCAAATTTTACTACAGCATTTAATGCTTCAGACATAATACCTTTATTGTGGTGATTAAAATCTAAATCGTAACCAGTTTCGGCTCTTTTTCTGTCTTTAGAAAAGTTCCATATGCAAATTGAACCAATCATTTCGCCAGCTTCTTTTAAACAGATGGCCCAATTAATATTACTCCCGTTTTCATAACCTTTATTTATCTTTTCTATAAAATCTTCGGCATCCTTAATATTTTTGGTCTCTGTTCTATTAATGTATTTATTTACTGTCTTATCAGATCTTAAGAAATACACAACTTCTTTATCTTCTAAAGTAATTTCTCTTAAAACTAGTCTTTCGGTTGTCAATTTTGGGTATTCTTTAAACTCAAACATTATTTTTTATTCTTTATCTCAATTATTTGAGCGGCAATACTAACGGCGATTTCCTCTGGTGTTTGGCTGGTAATCGAAAGACCAATTGGTGCATGTACGTTGGCTAGTTCATCCTCGGTATATTCTTCATTTTGCATCACTTCATACATCGTTTTTAGTTTTGCTTTACTACCAAGCACACCAATAAACTTATACTGATTTCTAATCAATTTGGTTAACGCGAGCTTATCGTCTGTGTATTTATTGGTCATAATAGCAACATAATTAGTAGCCCCTTCTGGGATATATTCCGCGACAGCGTTATAATCTATAATATGCTTTTTATGAGCATAGCTGTTTTGCTCAAAAGTATTTAGATGATCTCTATTGTCAAAAATTACAACATAAAAACCCAACTGCTTAAATAATTTTGACGTAGCCAAACCAACATGACCACCACCAACTATATAAAGCGTTTCTTTAAAACCAAGTTGTTCTTTAAAAAACCAATCATTTTCATTTTTCACATCGTATTGATATTTTTTGTCAGAAATTTTATGTGAAAAGTAAAACGAATCTTGTGTTAAGCTCAAGGTACCCGTTTGATTATTCTGTAAACATTCTAAAATATTTTCAATAACAGAAATGTAGGAAGTGTCTAAACCATGAAAAACTACGGTTTGCTCACCAGAACAGATCATTCCAGAACCTCCATTTCTACTTCCTTTATGATTCTGATGTTTTAAGAATATTTTATACTCTCTTTTATTCAATAAATCTTTACATAGCTCTACTAAATTATGTTCCATGACACCACCACCAATAGAACCGTAAATTTCATTATCACTAGCCACGGCCATTTTAAAACCTTGACGACCAGGTGAACTACCGCTATGGTGGATAACAGTCATTGCGTAAATAGTTTTACCTTCCTTGAGTTTTGAATATATAAATTGCCAGTAGTTCATTACAATTTCGCTCTTCTATCTTTTAAAATTTTTGCAAAAGACCGTGTTCTTATTTCATCTAAAGTTAACCCAGTAGCTAATACTTCATCGATAGTGATGGCGCCACTATTTAACGCTTTTAAGAAATAATTCAATAACCCTTGTCCTGTTGCGGCGTCATCAAATGTATCACCTATTAGTGTTGCTTGAGCGGCTTTTTCTACAAAGGTTTTTAATCTTAAAACAGCATCATCATAACTTTCTAAAAAGAAGGCATACACAGCTGTATAGCGCATAGGTAATTGCGCAGGGTTTAAGTCCCAACCCTGGTACAAACCTTTATACAATGAATGACGAATATGATCATACCCTTTTAACCATGCTTTATGAACTACCTCTTTATTTTCCTGTTCTTGTTGAGGTGTTAAATCACCACGATGCGGGCCAATCGGCATAGTGTTGGTCGCTCCATCTGAAAGCCAAACACCGGTATGATTTAAAGCAACTTTGGTCATATAATGGGCAAAATCACAGACATCATGATCCATTTCTTGATACTTTGCTGTGATGTTGTTTGAGGCTGTATAATCATATGTGCCAAAATGAGTAGCAATGCATCTACCTTTGCTCGTAGTTATAAATGTTCTTAACGGGTTTACACCTTTTTTATTTATAATAGACTGTGTCGTTTCCACCATAATTTCCATTTGTAAACTACCTTCTTCTAAAGAAAATTGCTCCTCTATAATTTCGAAGAAAGAGACCAATGCTTCAATTTGTTCAGGTATGGTTACTTTGGGTAGCATCACTACAAAATTGGTAGGTAATTTACCATTACTTTCGGTTAATAATGTGCTTAAAAAGATGTCTAAAGTTCTTAAACCACGTTCTTTTAATTCTTCAGTAAATGGTTTTATTCTAATACCAATAAAGGGAGATAAAGTGTTTTGTTGCATACCTTTTACGACAGCTTTGGCCGCATTGGTAGCCGTTTGATCTTCTTCGGCATCTGGGCGATTACCAAAACCATCTTCAAAATCGATTCTAAAATCTTCTACAGCCTCACTTTTTAATTTAGCAATAACCTTATTGTAAATTCTATATGAGAATCCTGCATGATGCTTTTTTAGCTCTTCATCAGTTAACTTCTCAATGCTCTGTAAGAGCTTTTCTTTTTCAGAATCATTAGATGGAAGTTGCTCGTAACCTTGTAGTTGAAATGCATTACCAAATTCAATGAAATTAGGGGCGTAAGCTAGTAATGATCTTAAAGCAATATCACCTAGTACTTTTGGAGTGTTTGATTTAAATAAATTAGCACCACCATAAACTGTATGGATGGGTTGACGATCTTCTCGATCACCTTTATATATTTTGTTAAATGCCTGATTCGCTTCTTTTAGCTTATCAAATATTTGTTTCTTTTTATCTGAATGTATACTTAAATTCATATTAAAATCTCAAAAATTAACTTCCGCGGTATGTAGAATACCCATATGGATTTATCAAAAGGGGAATGTGATAATGCGTATTATCTGTTACTTCAAACTGTATTGAAACCTCAGGATAGAATCCTTTTTGGCCACTAGCTTCATAATAATTTTTGCTATTGAATTGCATTACATAAATTCCTTTTTCTAATATTTTTCCTGGAGGTAAAACATCAGCAATTCTTCCATCAAGGTTTGTAACTCCAGTACTAATCGGTTTCCATTGATTGTTTATAATACCTTTTAAGGTGATGATCATTCTACTAGCAGGTACACCTATAGATGTATCTAAAGCATGTGTTGTGATTTGGCTTTTATTACCTAGAGACGAAAGTTCATCTATTAATTTGGCAAGTCGTATTACAGTAATTTTATGTTGCTCATTCATTGCAACGTTTAGTTCATCATCAGTATCATTGTGAAGTCTTGTTTTTAAAATAAACAACATTTCGTAGGCAGATTTTGCACTAGCACTCACTATAAAAATATAGCCGTACTTTTCCTCATATAAAGAGTTAGCGATTGCTAATTCTTGAATAATTTCATCTGTAGCTTCCGATACTTTTGCCTGCTCATTGCCTGCCCATTCTTTAGTATTTGCAAATTTTTCCTTTAGACTTTCTACATCACCAATTTTAGGATGTCCTGTAAATGCTTCTTTCCAATCATCTTCATTGCATTCATTATACCAAATATTTGCTGCTTTGTTTATTAAGTCATCGATAGAAGTGAAGGGCATTAGATTAGCCATCTTGCTTGTCCAACTCTTCGAAACACAACATTTTTGCAAAGCTGCCTCTGCATCTTTAGTTGACAATTTATTAAACTCATTTAATGTCATAGTTGATTATTTTAAAGCTTGTTGGTGTATCCAACATTCTATAAGATTGCGTTCTTTTTGCGTCATGCCAGTTTGATTGCCAAGTGGCATATCCTTACTAAGGATTGCACGCTGAAAAATTTTATCTTTAAAATTAAGAATTTGATCTTTAGTATCATATTTTACACCGTTAGGTGCAGTTTTCCAAACTGCATCAGTCGGCGTAGCTGAATGACAAGAAATGCATCTATTTTGAATAATGGTATTTACTTGTGTAAAAGTAATATCTTCTTCGCATCCTTCTACCTTTGAAGATGGCGCAGTAACAAAAGCTACCGCCAATAACATTATAATAGATATGGGCATTACCCAAACAGAAAGTTGCCCTTTTTCACGTAGGTTTAAATAATGTTTTATGCCTGCACTACCTACAGAAATCGCTAAAAGAACTATCCATTGATAGGTGTGTCCAAAAGTACTAGGGAAATGATTACTGATCATTACAAACAATACGGGTAGTGTTAAATAATTATTATGCAATGATCGCATACCAGCGGCTTTGGCTAAAGATGCATCAGGTAGTTTCCCTTTTTTTGCCGCATTTACCATAGCTTTCTGAGCCGGAATAATTACAAAAAACACATTTGCTGCCATTATGGTTCCAAGCAAAGCACCGAAATGAATATAAGCTGCTCTTGCATTAAAAACATGTGTATAAAACCAAGCAAAGCAAATACAAATTACTAATCCGATAAGAGTGAAGGAATGGTTTTGCTTAAAATTCTTACATAAATAATCATAAATAGCCCATCCAAAAATTAAAGAAACTATACCAATTGTAATAGCAGTGACAGGGGTTAAATCCATTACCTCAGGGTCTATTAAAAATGATTTGGCGTTAAAATAATAAACCACAAAAAGCAAACAGAAACCTGTCAGCCAAGTAAAATAAGCTTCATATTTAAACCAATGTAATTCCTGTGGAATTTTTTTTGGAGCTAGTTTATATTTTTCTAGATAATAAAATCCGCCACCATGAATTGCCCATAAATTACCCGCTAATTCATCTCTTACATCTTTGGTTCTATTAAGTGCATTTTCTAAAAACACAAAATAGAATGAAGCACCTATCCAAGCAATACCGAATGTGATATGGATCCAACGAATAATGAGGTTTAACCACTCGAAAAAATGACTTTCGTAAATTGTTTTTTTTATAAAGAAATAATAGAGAAGAAAAACACAAAGAATACTAACAGTTACTAAAAGAGTATAAGCAATGTTCTGCTTTATAGCTACTTTATGAACTATTGTTTCATCATCTTGCAATTTTGCACTTTTCATCTGATGATGAAGAGTATAAGTAGCTTTAATAATAATGATTAAAATGAGTAACCCAATAAATAAAGCTATGGTTCCTATCATATTATTTCTTAACTGTTCCTAGTACGCGTAATCTACTTACGCCACCATCTGGGTAAATTTTCAATTTAACATGTGTAACAACTTCATCGCGCTCAATAAGATCATCACTTTTAAAAATGTTTTCTCTATGAGGAGAAAGTCCTTTTTTTGGTAGGATACTCAGCCACTCAACTTTATCATTCAGTACATCTTCATCATTTTCTGAATAGCAGCAGTCAATTGCACATTTATGGGGATAGTTTCCTTTAAAATGATAGGTGTCTACGATTAATTTTTCGATAAATCCTTTATGGCCTAATTTTACAATCACCCAATCTTCATTGTCTGGAGTTCTATTGCGCTTGGTTTCCCAACCATCACCCATATCTTTTCCTTTATGAGGATTGATAAGGTTATGCATAGAACTAAAGAACATATCATTACAAGTAAGTACTTTGCCGCAATTATTTACCAGAGCAAGATCAATTTCGTTTTCATCGCTTACTTTATCCCAATCTTTATGAACTTCTCCATACACTCTGAATCGTGCCACGCCACCATCAGGATAAATATGTAAACGCACATGCGTGTATACTTTATCTGAATCAACCTCAAAAAAGTGTTGACTACCGGGCTCTAACGGAGATTTTGGTAGAATTTCATCCCAATCTAGGTAATTTGCCAATTCCCAATCTTCTACTTCTCCTTCAAAAGACATAGCATCTACAGAAGCGAAAGGAGGATGATTTCCTAAAAAGTGATTGGTATCTATATCAAACCCTTTAATTTTTCCTTCAGATCCTAATTTTACTACTGCCCAGTCATGTCCTTTATCACGTTTCCGTCTTGACTCCCAGCCGTCCATCCATTTGCCATGATCGGTATATTTATCTTCGATAAAAATACCCCTACCAGATTTGATTAGATTTTCTTTTTCAGCAAAAAAATCATCTGTGGCAAAGACAACTTTGCCACCAATTTTCTCTGAAGCCAGATCTGTAAAACTTAATAACTTGTGTTCCAAAATTAAAGGTTTAGATTTTTAATAATAATTCTCCTGCACTTAATTCCTTTAATTCACTATTCTCAACTACGTGCCTCCCCTTAACAAAGGTATGAATTATTTTACCTTTTAGTCTATGCTCTAGATAAGGCGTAGTTTTATGTTTATGAGCAATGATTTCTTTTGTTACCATAAATTGTTTGGAGTCATCCCAAATTGCGATATCAGCTTCATAACCAGCTTTTAAATATCCTTTTTTATTGTCTAAACCTAAAAATTTAGCCGGATTAGAAGTTAATAATGGTATTAAATTTTCAATAGTTAGCCCTTTCTTCTCTCCCGAAGTCCATAGGGCAGGTAAAGTAAACTGCAAACCAGCAATACCACCCCAAGCTTTAAACAAATCTCCACTTTCTAGTTCTTTCATTTTAAGTGGAGCAGGAGAGTGGTCTGACGCTAAAAAATCGAATTCATTGTTTAACAAACCTTTCCATAACTTATCATTATTTTCTTGCTCTCTTATAGGTGGAGCACATTTGTATAAGGGATCTCCATCAGGAATAGCCTCTGCATTAAAAAATAAATAATGCGGACAGGTCTCAACAGTAATTTTTTTGGTTCTTTTTTTTTGCTTATTTATTGATTCTAAACCACTTGCAGCAGAGAGGTGAACAACATGTGTTTTTATGTTATACTTTTCTTGTAAATCAAGCGTTAGTTTAAGTGCATTTAATTCCCATTCCGTGGGTCTAGATGCTAAATACGCTCTATAGCTTTTTGGATTATTTATTGCCTGCGGAATGTTTTTATTCTCCCCCAATTCACAATGCAGCAATAAAGGTAAATCATACTTAGCTAAAATAGGAGCAATTTTTTCAAGATTGGTTTTAGAAACATTAGGAAATTCATCGATACCTGAATGGGTTAAAAAACCTTTAATACCAAAAACACCAGCATTTATAAGTGGTTCAATATCTTTTTCGTTACTTGGAATCGCGCCTCCGTAAAACCCACAGTTTACATGCAATTTGTTTTTTGTTGCTTTCTTTTTAAGTTCAAATGCCTCAACATTAGTTGTAACTGGATCTGCGTTTAATGGCATTTCTATAAGAGTAGTAATACCTCCCAGAGCAGCTGCTTTTGTAGCGGAGTCAAAGCCTTCCCAATGAGTTCGCCCCGGCTCATTTATATGTACATGAGCATCGATAATTCCTGGCATTATTATAAGGTCATCGAAATCTTGAAAAAAAATACCTTCTTTATGATGTTTTCCATTTAAAACTGCATGGATTTTGTCATTTTTTATATGTAGAGTTGCTTCAGATAATTGCATATCTATCCAACATCGTTTACTATAAAGTAAGAACTCATCCATAAATTACTTCTGGTATAAACTCATTAACACCTTTTCTGGGGTCATGGGCGAATGAAATTCCATCTTGTAGTTAGGGTTGAAAGCTTTAATGGCATTTTGTAATGAAAAATAAACTCCAATCCCATACATTAAAGGTGGTTCGCCTACTGCTTTAGATTTTAGAATTGCATGTTCATGGCCATCGGTTTGTAAAGGAACTACTTCAATATCTTCAGCAATCGAAAAAATATCTGGCACTTTATAAGTTGATAATGCATTTGATAATAATCTTCCATTTTCGTCATAAGCAATTTCTTCCATGGTCATCCAACCAATTCCTTGAGCTAATGCACCTTCTACTTGACCAATATCTATACCTTCGCTCATGCTTTTACCAAAATCATGTACAATTTTTACAGAATCAATCGTATAAATACCTCGAGTACAATCTACTGTGGTTGTAATAATTGCAGTTCCGTATACATGATAGGCAAAAGGATGTCCTTTTTCTTTTGTTTTGTTAAAATGAATCTCGGGTGTTGCATAATGTGCTTTCTCTGATAATGAAATACGTGCCAACATTGCTTTAGCTATTAATTCCTTCCACGAAAGTGCTGATTTTTTTCCATTTATATAAATCCATTCTTCTTTAAGGGAAAGCTCTTCTTTATTTACTTTTAAATGATTTGCTGCAACCGTTTTTAAACGTTCAAGAATGGCATTACACGCTTTGAGTAATGCTTTTCCATTTAAATCGGCCGTAGAACTGGCTGCACTCGGTGATGTGTTTGCAACTCTTGTAGTATTAGTTGTCTCTAACTTTACATCTTTTTTACTTATACCGAAAGTTAAAGCCGCTATTTGCAACATCTTAGTGTTTACACCTTGCCCCATTTCTACCGCTCCGGTACTAACACCAACACTTCCATCTTGGTAAACATGCACCAATGCTCTTGCATTGTTCATTGGTGTATTTGTAAACGAAATTCCGAAACAAATTGGCATTAAAGCAATGCCTTTTTTGTAATCGTAATTCTTCTTATTAAAAGTTGTTACGTCATTTTTTAACGATTCATAATCAAAACCTGTCAATGCCGACTCCCAAGAGTTTTTAGCTTCAACCTGCGTCATTATTTGACCATAAGACAACTCATCATTTTCTTGTAGTAAATTGGCTTCTTGAATTTCTTTAGCTGAAACGCCTACTTCTTGCGCTGCTTTAACAATAGCAGCTTCTATAACAAACATACCTTGTGGGCCTCCAAAACCTCTAAATGCCGTATTTGGAGGTAAATTGGTTTTACAACTATAAACCGTTGCTTTTACATTTTCTACAAAATAACTATTTGTGGCATGAAATAATGTTCTTTCTGCTACTGCAGGAGATAGATCGGCCGCAGCGCCAGAATTTTGATAGAAATCAGCTTCAAAAGCGATAATTTTTAAATCTTTATTGAGTCCAATCTTAAAGTCGCTTTCATAAGGATGGCGTTTGCCCGTCATTCTAAGATCATCATGCCTGTTTAAAACAAATTTTACAGGTTTTTTTAGAATATAAGTTGCTAAACCAGTCATCACAGCCCAAGGGGTAGCTTGATCTTCTTTACCACCAAAGCCACCGCCTAATCGAATTACATCTATTTCAACATTATGCATACCTACACCTAAAACCTTTGCAACGGTTTTTTGAACTGCTGTTGGTCCTTGTGTGGATGAGGTTATTTTGATAGTGCCATTCTCCATAGGTACAGCATATGCACCTTGTGTTTCTAGATATAAATGTTCTTGACCGTTTGTGAAAACCTCACCTTCAAAAACATAATCACATTTGGTAAACGCATTTTTTGTATTACCTAAATTAAATGTTCTTGGGTTGTTGATTAGTTTTCCTTTTGTGACTGCTTCTTTAGCTCTAGTTATAGTTGGTAGTTCATCAATTTCTATTTCTATTAATGCTCTAGCTTTTTTAGCAATTAATTCAGATTCGGCAACTATAAATGCAATAGGTTGCCCCATAAAATGAACTTCATTTGTTGCAAACAAGGGCTCATCTGGAATAATACCTCCAATTTGATTTTCCCCCGGGATATCTAAATAAGTGAAAATTCTTTCGACACCTTCTAGACTTTTAGCTTTTGAATAATCTACTTTCTTTATTTTTCCATGAGCTTTAGGCGAATCAAATACCAATCCATACAAAGTTCCCTGTTGCACATTAATATCATCTACAAACAACGACTCACCTCTTACATGACCAAAAGAATCAATATTTTGAATATTCTTATCCATTAACCAATTCTTTAAGGTTGAATTTTTTTGGATATAATTTCGAGAAGTGAGCAAATAACAACTGCTTAGCCAATAATCGTTTATATTCACTTGCGCCTCTCACATCACTTATAGGAGCTATTTCTTTTTGCATGATCACATTTGCTTCAATTATTAAGTCAATACTCAAATCTTTTCCTTTTAAAAAGGCTACTGTATCATGTAGGTATTTAGGAATTGGTGCTACACCGCCAATTGAAAAATGTACATTTTGAATGATATTATTTTTTTCTAGAATGAAGAAAGCTGAGTTTACACTAGCAATATCTAAATGCGTTCGTTTACTTATTTTTTCAAAATTGAATTTTCCTTCTGGATTAGGAACATCAAAAGAAATATTCGTGATTATCTCACCTTTTTTAAGGTCAAACTCTTTATATCCTTTATAAAAATATTTAAGCGCTACAGTTCTAAGTTTATCCGTAGAATTCTTAATTGTAGTCTTACTATCTAGAGCTAAAAAAATGATAGTCATATCGCCTATGGGTGATGCATTCACAAAGTTACCGGCTATGGTTGCCATGTTTCTAATTTGTTCAGACGAAACTAGCTTTAAATATAACTTGATATCTGGGACATATACTGACATAGCATTGTTATACATTATATCTGTTACTGTGGTAGAAGCCCCCATTACACAGGTATTCTTATAAAAAGAAATTCCTCTTATTTCATTATCTGCAGCTAATAAATGAACTTCTTCTTCAGAAAGAGTGTCTGCGTGTCTAACATATACATCAGTACCACCAGCTACAAAATTTAATCCGCTGTTTATGTTATTTTTTGAATTAAGTTGTTGTAGTTTTTTAGGAATATTAGCAAAGTAATCAGGTAGAAATCCGTTGTCAATAAGCCAAATAAGTTTATTTTTCACATTTCGTTCTTCAATTTTACTAGTAATTTCTTTAACAGCTTTTTCTATAGATTTATAGCCAGTGCAACGACAAATGTTTCCGCTTATAGCATCTAAGCCATCAAAATAATTTGTTGCTTTGTTGTTTAATGCGAACCCTGTTAAAGACATTATGAACCCTGGAGTGCAAAAGCCACACTGTGTCGCATAATTGTCTGCCATCGCTTTTTGTGAGGTATTTAATTTACTTTCTAGATTAATACCTTCTATGGTTACAATATGTTTTTCATGAGCATTTCCTAATGGAGAGATACACGAAGTAATACTCTGATAAGAAATATCATTGTTGTTTAGAGACCCAACTAACACTGTACACGCACCACAATCACCTTCTCTACAACCTATTTTTGTGCCTTTAAGTTGTTTGTTTTCTCGAATAAAATCTAATAACGTTATACCAGGGTTAGCTTCAGTTTTTACAAGTGTATTATTAAGGATAAATTCGATCATAGCTTATAAAGTTATTAAAAAAAATACTATGATCTTAACTCATTTACTTTATTCATAAATGCGATAATTCTATCATAATCAAGTGAATTTTTCCAGTTTCCATTTTTCTTAAAATGTGAGCCGACAATTAACCCATCACAGGCTTTTAAATATTCTGAAACATTATCTAAGGTAACGCCAGAACCAACTAAAACAGGAAGTTTTGTTGCTTCTTTAACTTTGATTAGCTCATTAATGCTTGTCTTTTCTCCAGTACTTTTACCTGTAATTATTAGTCCGTCACTTAAAAAGAATTCAGCTGCTTTAGCTGTTTCTACTATATTAATGTCTTCTGTTAAAACATGAGAACTATGCTTCTTTTTTATATCTGTAAAAACCGCGATATTTTCAGCATTTATGCTTTTTCTAAATCTTAGTAATTCACCAGCATTAGCATCTATATAACCTTCATCAGCTAGATGTCCATACACAAAACCTTCAGCTCTAACAAAATCTAAGTTCGCATTTTTTGCAATGGCTATGGCAGCCTTATTAGCACCTGCTAAAACTTGAATACCACAGGGTAAATTAATCTCTTTCTTTATTTGATATGCAATGATGCTCATCAAAGAAGATATTTCATGACCAACTTCGTTTTTTATATACGGAATATCATGCATATTTTCTATGGCAATAGCGTCAATTTGAGCTTTTTTATAAATACTTAATTCTTGTAAAGAAGTATCTATAATTTGATTAATGTTATTTTTAAAATTCGGAGTTCCAGGTAATGCCGGCAAATGAATCATACCAATTACTGGTTTCTCTTTTTTAAAAATTGACTTAAATTTAACCATATGCTTTTGTAATCTATTGTAAATTTACTTAAATTTAAAAGAGTTTTACTAATACGCTATAATTATGTCTTCTTCACCAAAAATAACAGTAATTGGAGCCTCTAATATTGATCTGATAGGTTTGTCTAAAGAAAAATTAATCTTTAAAGATTCTAATATTGGTAGCTTTGAAAATATTCTTGGAGGTGTTGGTAGAAATATAGCAGAAAACCTCAAAAGATTAGATATAGATGTTGAGCTAATGAGCATTTTTGCTGATGATGAGTTTTCGAAGACTTTAATTAATTCATGTAATGATTTGGGTATTTCGATTAAGTATAGTCTTACTAAAAAGAATAGTAAGACCTCACTCTATGTGGCTCTTATGAATCATTATAATGATTTAGCATTGGCGTTATCTGATATGGAAATTTATGATGAAGTTCCTAATTCTTTTATTACCGATAGCTTAGATGTTATAGAGCAAAGTGATTACTGTGTTTTAGAAACTAACTTACCCAAATCTATCTTAGAATTGGCAGTAGAAAAACTGCCAGATACCAAATTCGCCATTGAAGCTGTTTCTGCACAAAAAGCATTAAAAGCGAAGTCTATTTTAAATAAAGCGTATATTTTAAAATGTAATTCTATTGAAGCGGAATTGCTGAGTGGTATTAAAGTTCACTACGAAAGTGATCACGAGCGTATTGTTGAACATTTTCTGAATTTAGGAGTAAAGAAAGTGTTTGTTACTTTAGGAAAAGATGGCGTTGCATATGGAGATGAAAAAGAAATTTTTACAGCAAAAAATAAGATAATAACTCCTGTAAACACGAATGGTGCTGGTGATTCTTTTATGGCAGGATTACTATATGGAGAGTTAAATAATATGGAAATGTATGATATGGTAAAGTTTGGTGCTACTTGTGCACTGGCTACTATTCAGCATAAGAATGCCGTTAACCCTGATATTTCTGTAGAAATGGTGAAAAAGCTTATGGAAGAATGACCTCAAATTACCTCGAAGTCCATCCTGAAGTTAAAAACGCTCTAAAGCAAAATAAACCTGTAGTTGCTTTAGAATCTACAATTATTTCTCATGGCATGCCTTTTCCACAAAACATGGAAACTGCCCTTAGAGTTGAGCAAATAGTTCGTGAAAATGGAGCTGTTCCAGCTACTATTGCTATCCTTAACGGGAAATTTAAAGTTGGCCTTACGAAAGAGGAGATCGAACATTTGTCTAGATCAGGCATAAAAATAGTTAAGGCTAGCCGAAGAGATATACCTTATTTAATTTCTAGTAAAATTGATGGAGCCACAACAGTTGCTTCTACTATGGTTGCTGCTAATATGGCTGGAATTAAAGTTTTTGCTACTGGGGGTATAGGTGGTGTCCATAGAGGAGCAGATACTTCTTTTGATATTTCTGCTGACCTACAAGAATTAGCAAACACCAATGTAGCCGTTGTCTGTGCTGGAATAAAATCCATTTTAGATTTAGGTTTAACATTAGAATATTTAGAAACTCATGGTGTACCTGTTTTAGGATATAAAACTGATGAACTGCCAGCATTTTATACACGTGAAAGTGGATTTAAACTAGATTATAAAATAAACTCTACTCAAGAAGTCGCTGATTTTCTAAATACAAAATGGAATATGAATTTAAAAGGAGGTGTAGTAATTGCCAATCCTATCTCTAAAGAGCATGAATTAGATTATACTATTATGACGGAGGCAATAAACCGAGCTATTGAAGAAGCAAATGAAAAAAATGTAGGTGGTAAAGAGAATACACCTTTTTTATTGGCAAAAGTTAAAGAATTGACTGGTGGTAAAAGCTTAGAGGCTAATATAAATCTAGTTTATAATAATGTTAAGTTGGCAGCTGAAATTGCTAAAAGACTATAAGTTACTTTAAAAGATAAACTCTCTTGATATAATCTAATTTTGGAAATTCTTTTCTAAGGTATTTGTTACCTGATTTTTCTGTTTTGTCTAATTTTTCTGAAGGTCTTCCTTTGTAACCATTATAAAATGATTTTACAACATCCATTCCACTAATTACTTTTGCAATAACTGGAAACCCTGCAACGCCTTTAAAATTTATAGTATCTAATCTTGGGGAATTATTTTTTAAATTGACAAATAATTCGGTTGTTCTAGTTTCTTTCCCACTTCTTGCAAATGCAATAGTACCTACCGCATTTTTTTGTAATACTGGTTCGTCAGGAACCTTATAATTTTCCCATTTATTATTTAAAAGAGATTCATTATGAATACCAAATTGAGCAACATAATTAGGAACTACTCTGAAAATAGCAATATCTGTATAGTACTCAGATATAATTAATTGATATAGCCGATCAACTGCTTTTGGTGACCAAGATCGGTGAGCTTTAATGTCAAAGTTTCCTTTTGTAGTTTCAAATCGAGCTTTAAAAGTTTTTGGAGCCTGTTTTTTTGTCCATCCTTCTTTGAATAATTTTGGACCACACCCTACAATAAAAAAAAGTAAAAATATAAGCGATATATTTTTACTCATTTGTAGTTTCAACAACTTCTTCATCTATAACAATTGCTATTTTATTTCCTGACGGACTTACAGCAAGTCTGGTAATTCCGTTTAGTCCAAACTCTTTTAAGGATGCAATTTCAACCCAATCTTTATCATCGCCGGGCTTTAGTTTGTAGAGTTTGTCATCTTTACCCATAATCATAGTACCATTGGGTATCCATGCCATATCTTGAGAACCAGCAATTGCATCAGCTAAATATTCTTTTTTACTATTTAAAGGATCAATAGAATAAATCTCATGATCTTCATGCTCATGACTTATATAACTTATTAGCTGGGTATTTGGAATAACATGAATTGACCTTCCAATATTTTTTTCAATGGGATATTTTATCTTAAACTTAAGATTAGAAACTTCCAGAGTTGGTGGATCGTTTAATACAAATGAAACTACCATTTTTTTATTAAGCCAAGCATGATAACCAACTTTTAGGTTTTCTATTAATACTTTAGGTTTTTTTCTATTAAAACGATAAAGCCACAACAACTGTGTTTCATCTTCCTCAAGTTTTATTGCTGTAAAATATTTAGTAAGTGGAGATTGTGTTGGGGAATATTCACTACCTAATGTATTTGTTAACCAAGATTTGAGGTTACTTTCAAGATCATATAAGGCAACATCGGTTTGGTCATTTCTAGTTGAAGCAAAAAGTACCCCTGTACCATCTAATAAAAAGGAAGGCTGATTATCATAAAAACCTTCATTATCAGAAATATTTATTGGGTTCTCAAGTTTAAAAGTTTTTAGACTATCATTTACTATAAAATCAAAAAGATATACCTCCGTTGCTGGCTGAGAAAAGCACAGCCCAGAAGTTAAAATGATAAATAAAAAATATATCTTTTTCATAATTGTTAATACTTCGCGGGAATACCGTTCTTAGGTAATGTCTTTTTAATAAACTCTCTTAAATCTTCATTTGCTTTTTCTAGATCTTCTTTGCGTAGGTACATCATATGTCCGCTTCTATAACCCTTAAAATCAAATCGATCTTTCATTTTTCCACTTGGGTCTATTTGCCACATAGAATATTTGGCAGCAGAATAAGTGGTTGCACCATCGTAATATCCAGATTGAGTCAATACATTTAAGTATGGGTTTTGAGCCATAGCTTGACGCAATCTTTCACGTACATTATTATTAGTTCTATCCCAAGGGCGTACAGGCCCAAACATGTTATACTTTATATCTGTTTTGTAATTTAAAACTTCTCGAAGATAGTAGTTAATTGCTGGTGTAAATGAATGTAGCCAAGAAGTTAGTTCAGCGCTATAATCTGGACCATTTCCAGTTTCATTTTTATCAATACCCAAATAGCGAGAATCTAATCTACCAAGTGTTTGACCAGATTTATCACGTAATAGTTCTTTCCAGAAAAAACGAGGTGTCACATCGAGATTGCTTTGTAAAATAGCTTTTTCACTAAGCCCTGAATAATAAGCCATTTTTTTAGCAATAGCTTTACGCTTTTCATCACTAATAAAACCGCCTTTTGCTAAAGCAGGAATCAGCTCGTTAATGGCAAATTCTTCAGATTCAGGTAATATCTCTAAGAGATCTTTATTCTGAAGTGCAGGAGGCAACATTTTATGGTGCCATGCTGCTGCTGTCATATATGGAAAGTCAATGCCAGTCGATACAGGAACGTCAGATTCAAACACTTTATAATCGGCTGGTGATACCATAATAACACCATTTAAATACATCCATTGATTATTTTGTAACTCAGAAGCTAAACCCATTACACGAGTGCCTCCATAACTTTCACCAATTATATATTTAGGTGATTGCCATCTGTTAGTACGAGAAACAAAAGTGTTAATCCATTCAGCTAAATATTTAATGTCAGCATTAATACCGAAGAATTGTTTTTTATCTGGATATTTTCCTTTCTCATCTTTATACATACGTGAGTACCCTGTATTAACAGGATTTACATAAACGATATCGGCAACATCAATAATGGAATATGGATTCTCTTTTACTCCATAAGGTTGAACAGGATACCCCTCATCATCAATTTTTAAAATTCTAGGCCCAGTATAGGCAACATGCATCCAAACAGATGCAGAGCCAGGACCACCATTAAAAGATATAATTAAAGGCCTTTTTGCATCATTTTTAATATCTGAACGCTTGTAGTATGTGTAAAAAAGTGAGGCGATAACATTACCGTCTTTATCCCACACAGGTTGTGTTCCTGCCTTAGCAGTATAAGGAATCAGTTTGCCTTTTACAGTTACTGTATTTTTGGTTGTAACTACTGAATCTGGTTTAAGCATTCTCTCTTGGGCATACGCAGTAGCGACGCACAAGAATATGGCTAGTATTCTAATGAGTTGTTTTTTCATATTATTTATAATTTGATTGCCTGTAGGGTTTAGGAAATCACACAAATATAGCAATTATTTATAAGCGTTTGTGTTAATTTTAATGATCTATAAAAGGTTTAGTCTCTTATTTAGATTTTATGTTTTTTTCACATAGATCAATAATTTCTCGAATTCTTTTTTGTCGAGTTTCTTCTCTTTTTGCCTGATTTAACCAGTATAAATATGATTTTCTATAACTTTTAGCAAAATTTTGATAGTTTTTGAATGCCTTTGTGTTTTTATCAAATGCAATTTTAAGGTCATGAGGAATGATGCCGTTTTCAACATCATCTAATGCAGTCCAAGAGCCATCTCGTTTTGCAGTTTCAATTTTCTTAAGACCACTTTTGTGGATGAGGTTATTAGTCAGTAATTCCTTAATATATCTTTTATTCAATGCACTCCATACACTTTTAGGTTTTCGGGGGCAGAAATATTGACGACGTTTTCCATTACCTAAACTTTTAACTGTAGAATCTATCCATCCAAAACATAAAGCTACTTTTACAGCTTCCTCCCAACGCATGGTTGGTATTTTAGTTTCAAGCTTATAAAGGATGATATAAACACCTTTAGATGAATCATGATTTTTTAAGAGCCAATCGTACCAATCAGTATCTACGGTAAAATATAATTCAGGTTTTTCTGAAGTCATTAGAAAATATTTAACAGTAAAGTTAATATTTTGATAGTATCTTTAGCAGAATCAAATTTTTAAAAATGAAATACCTTATAACTTTTTTAATAGTAGTATGTATGCATATTAATTTACAAGCTCAAGATGAATTACCTTATTATCAAATACCAGATTATCCAGATTCATATACTGCTGGAGCTGTAGCTGCACGAATGATTGACGGGTTAGGGTTTAGATATTATTGGGCTACTGAAGGATTAAGACCTGAAGACTTAGATTATAAACCAAGTGAAAATGGTAGAATAACTAAAGAAACTATAGACCATATTTATGGATTATCTAAAGTAGTTGTAAATGCAGCAATTAAAGCTGTAAATGATAGAACGTTACCAAAGGAAGAAGAATTAAGTTTTGATGAGAAGCGTAAAAAGACATTGCTTAATTTTAAAACTGCTGCTGACGCCTTGAGAAATGAAAAGGATTTAACTGATTTTAAGATAATTTTTAAGAGTGATCGAGGTTCAAGAGAATTTCCATTCTGGAATAATATTAACGGGCCTATAGCAGATGCACTTTGGCACACAGGTCAGGTGGTTTTAATGCGTAGAGCTTCTGGAAACCCGTTCAATTCTAAGGTGAGTGTATTTAATGGTAAATTGAGAGAATAAAAAATTTTGTCCAAAAATCCAATGATGATTTGTCTTTAGAGAAATCATTAAAAATAATTAACAATGAAAAAATTTATTTTATTACTTCATGATGAATTAGAAAAAGAAAAAGGCTATTCGCCAGAAGAAATGCAAAAACTAATAGAGGCGCATATTGTTTGGTCTGAAAAATTAACAGAAAAAGGAATGCTATTAGGCGGCGAAGGCCTAGAACCCGATGGTAAATTTATTGTTGGTAATGACTCAGTTGTAAAAGACGGCCCTTATATGGAGGCTAAAGAAATTGTGGGTGGTTTTTATCTACTGCAAGCAAATAGTATAGAAGAAATTATTGATATTGCTAAAGAATGTCCTTGCCATTTATGGGGTGGTAAAACAGAAATTAGACCTGTAATAGATTACTCACAATTTGAAGAATAACACTTCTCAATATATATTAACAGAACACCTCTTTAGAAACTTTTATCAAGAGGTGTTTTCGTCTTTGGTGGTAAAGTTTGGTAATCAGCATATAAATTTGATTGAAGACGCTTTGCAGAATACATTTTACAAAGCATTAAAATCATGGAAGTTTAATAATTATCCTAATAAGCCAAAAGATTGGCTGTTTATTGTAACGAGAAATAATGTCATTAATGAGCTTAGAAAATCATCTAAACTGGTTCATAATGATAGTTTAAATTCAAACGCTGATGCATTACAGTTAGATATTAAAAGTTCTAAGGACGATCAGTTGCAATTGCTTTTGGCCTGTAGTAAGTTTGATGTCAAACCTAGAGCTAAACTCATTTTTACACTAAAATACATTTGTGGTTTTGGAGTAACTGAAATAGCAAATAGTTTGCAACTAAAAGAAGATAATGTCTATAGAATAGGACAGCGTGTAAAACAAAAGTTAAAGAATCTGCCTAAAAATTATTTTATGTCATCTGAAAGTAAACAGATACTACCTAAGGACACTGAATATCTTGAGCAGATTATTTATTTTATGTTTAATGAAGGGTATGATTCCTTTAATAAATCATCAAAAACTGCTATTAATAAAGATATTTGTTTTGAATCTGTTCGTTTAGCTCATTTATTGGAAGAGCGTATTTCTATTGATTCAATAAGTAATCTATTGGCCTTGTTCTATTTCCATATGGGACGTTTTAATTCAAGAACAAATGCTGAAGGTGAGTTTATTTCTTTGCGAAATCAAGATAGGAGTATGTGGGATATTGAGCTTATACAATTGGGATTTAAATACCTTAAAAAACCAAATAGATTAAATCGTTATTATTTAGAGGCCTTGATTGCATCGCTACATGCTACGGCGCCAACTTTTGTAGAAACTGATTGGTCACAAATCTTAAAGTTATATGATACCTTATTATTGCTACAGAATACAGCAATTATTAGATTAAATAGGGCTATCTGTTTATTTGAACTTGGAGATCATATTGCAGGAAAAAAAGCTTTAAGCGAAATTAAAAATCAGTTAGAAGATTCTTATGTATACTATTCTGTAAGTATGGCAGAATACTTATCTGATAAAGACAAAAAGCTTTCAGAATATTGGTATAAAAAGAGTCTTAAAAATGCAAAACAACCCTTTAGAAAAGAATTAATTCAAGATAAACTAAATCAATTAAACTGATTTTTCGTAGGCTTCTTTAATCCAACCTAAAACTTCGCTGTCAACTTCATCTATAGAAGTTAATTGAATTCTATGTGTACACATGGTTCCAAAAGGGCCTGAGTCACCCAACCTTCCTTCTGTAGGTTTGTCTTTTAACTTTAGTCCAAGATCAATGCGAGTTTTAGTAGCAGGTTTAATTAAAGCAAATTGACGTTTTCTAATCAAACTAACACTTCCTTTTTTAGGAGTTTTTATAACGTCATTTCCAAATTTTAGAATTTCTTCAACTAACTTATCATATATAGGGATCAAAGTTTTCTTTCCTTTATATTGATTAGTAACTAGATCATCTGGCGTATCATTTTTTTGTTTAGATAGCGTTACAATTGTATTTGCAAAACCATGGGTAACGCCATGTTCAGTTTTTAAAAATTTTACAGCTTCGCCATGTTTAGTAAAGTCTTTCGACTTTAAAATTTTAATCCATTCTTCTAATGATTTACCAGTTTTTTCTGGCATGTTATTAATCATTGTTTGTAGTGCTTTATCCATTTTATTGAGTTAAAAAAGAGTCGATTTTATTTTTAAATTCTTGCGCTTTGTCCACATACAATAGTATAGAAGTGTAACTTTTTTTAAGCTCATAGAATCCGTAAAGTGTATTTTCTTTATTGAGTTTAATTAAAATGTTATGCCCTTCTATATGAGCTATAGGAGATAATTTTTTAATTTCTTTATCAGATTCTATTTCTTTAGCAGTAATAGTTACAGATTTGATGTCTTCTATATTAATAGTGGTCTCATTAAGAATACCATATTTTAGATGTAGCTTATCCTCTTTAATTTGAATTGGTCTTTTCGGAATTGATTTTATTACAGCAACTATTTGAAATGAAGTATATATACTTAACCCAGTTAAGATCCAGGCAATTGTTACATTCCATTTTACAAGTAGAATATGCAGAACAACAGTTTCAATACCAACAATCAAAATAATACCTATTAAAAGAGCAATACTTCCAGTATTTTTATGATACGAAAATTCATTACTGTTTAACTCAGGCTTTTTCCAATCAAAAAAAGTATAGTAAATCACTGCCAATTCTGTAGCTAAAAGTGTAGCCATTTTGCCAGGAGCTATTTCATTACTAACCTTTTTTGCGGTTGTGAAAAAATCTGTAGAATGGTTCTGTTCTTTTTTAAATAACCGAACAGTTTTATAAATTTTAAAACTTACATATGTAAGAACTCCAAATTCAACTATGGGTAAGACCCAAGTTTTGGCCAATTGTAATAGAAATTGGTTTTCTTTCGGAATTATGAATGAGGCAACAACAATTCCAAGGATAAATACTGGAACTACTGTAGTTTTTGGAATTTTCTTTTTTCTAATAAGTAAATAATAGACAATTGGAGTAGAAAGTAATAAATCCAATGATATAGCTAAAGAAAGTGTACTTTGATTAGCTATAAAGGTTGGGGTTTGAACGATAGCTATACAACTTATAATTAGTAATAAAGGGATTCCAAAAACTATAAAAGGACTATTAAAGAGAGTTGTTTTAGTCATGTTAAATGATATTTATAGTTCTAACTATTTGTCTCATTTTTTACTAATTCGTTACTGATTTGGTCAAAAGTTTTCAATAAAATAGAGTTAAACACCAATGGTATTTTCAGTACCTCTCATAATCTTATTTTAATGGTAATAACTTCTCTAATCTTGATGCCCTAAACCACATCCGCAACCAGGTAACGTAAAGCTTTGGGCATCTTCATGCCATTTGAAAGATTGATTATATTTGTTGTTTTCCCAATAAAACTTAGATCTTGTTTTCCGAGTGTTTCCAATCTCATTCATGGTTTCAGTATCATACAATCTACCATTTATCATGGTATATGTAACACTATCGGTATTTAGTATATTATCTAATGGGTTTTTATCCAAAACAATTAAATCAGCTAGCTTGCCAACTTTTAATGAGCCAATTTCTTTACCCAGACCTATATATTCAGCACCATTAAGAGTTGCTGCGCGTAAGGCTTCTAGATTGGTCATACCACCTTGTTGTAACATCCACAACTCCCAATGAGCACCAAGACCTTGCATCTGGCCATGAGCACCTAAGTTAACTTTTACCCCAGCATCGGTCAACGCTTTACAGGTTTTTGAAGTCAAAATATGTCCATTTTCATATTCTTCCATTGGAATCATAGTTCTATGTCGTGATCTTGCGTCAATTATCCTTCTTGGTGTATATTTCAGCAATTTTTCATTTTCCCAAATATTATCTTTTTGATACCAATAATATTCACCACTTATTCCTGCATAATTTACAACTAAAGTAGGGGTATAGCCTGAATTACTATTACTCCATAAAGTAATTACATCTTTGTAAACTGGTGCAACAGGAATATTATGCTCTATACCAGTATGGCCATCCATAATCATGTTCATATTATGATAGAATGTAGAACCACCTTCTGGTACAACAAAAATGCCTTCTTCACGTGCAGCTTGCAATACCTGTTGACGCTGTTCTCTACGCGGTTGATTATAACTTTTAACAGATTTTGCTCCAAAAGCTTTTGTTCTTCTTATTGCAGAACGAGCATCATCAAGACTATTTACAACAGCTTTAAAATCACCATCTGCCCCATAAAGAATTACACCGGTAGAGTAGAGGCGAGGACCAACCATAGTACCATTCTTTATCATTTCTGACATGGCGAAAATTGATTCAGAATTTGCTGAAGGGTCATGTGCTGTAGTGATACCATATGCTAGATTAGCATAATGTTGCCAGTGTTTTTGAGTTGATAAACCATACCTGAATCCACCTACATGTGCGTGAGCATCTACAATGCCTGGGATAATAGTTTTGCCACTAACGTCATATACCTTAGCATCATTAGGTATTGAAATCTCACCTGTTTTACCAATAGCTTCAATTTTATTTTCGTTAATCACAATGGTGCCATTTTCAATAACTTGATCACCTTCCATTGTAATAATTCTGGCA
Source organism: Maritimimonas sp. 2304DJ26-3 (assembly GCF_056591635.1). Lineage (NCBI taxonomy): Bacteria > Pseudomonadati > Bacteroidota > Flavobacteriia > Flavobacteriales > Flavobacteriaceae > Maritimimonas > Maritimimonas sp. 2304DJ26-3. The sequence continues at coordinate 590,615 of NZ_JBWQOK010000002.1, read as the reverse complement.
TTGGTAAAAGCAATACGCCCTTTTGGTTTATCACTTTTAGAGGATAAACCTATCATTATACCTTTTTCAGTTACAGGAGGAATACTATCTGGGGAATCTTTTAAAAAGGTAAATCTATCTGAAACTTTATTAGAAAAATACTCATCACCTAACGTCCAGTATACTCTTTTACTATCTATAGACCAATGTAAATTAATACCTGCATCTTTAGAAATTTGAGATACAGGGATCGTCTTTGTTTTATTATCTAAATCTATAGCTTTTCCATTTAATAATAGAGGGGCAATATAGGCTTTGTGTAGATGACTAAAAGCGATCCATTTGTTATCTGGACTTGGTACTAGTCGATTTGCATATTTAGATTTTATATGTGTTTTTTCATCTTTTCCGTTAAGGTCAACACTTTTTAATTCTTTGGTTAAATTGCCAAATAAATATCCTCCGGTTTGAAATAAAACACGCGAATCATCTTTGCTAAACGATGGATAATTACCTGATTTAGTGATTTGCTTAGAATTTGAACCATCAGAATTCATTGTATAGATTCCTGTGTTTTTAGCAAAGGTTCTGCCTTGATCACCATTTCCATTTTGTTTAACGTAAGCAATTTTATTACCAGCATTATTGAACTTTGGGTTTCTATAAATTCCTTTTTTGGTGGTTAATTTTACCGGAGTACCTCCTTTAGTAGGAATTTTATATACAGTTCCTAAATTTTCATCATTCCAGGTAACATAAGTGATGGATTTACCATCTGGTGAAAAACTAGGTTCAGATTCGAAATTAGTTCCTTTAGTTAACCGCTTTGGTTTTCCGTTTGGAAGTTTTTTAGTCCATAAATATCCTAATGCATTAAAAACGATTGATTTTTCGTCAGGTGAAGTTACTGCTCCACGAATTACCTTAGCCGTAAAGTTATCTTCAAATACCGGATAGTCAAAAGCTACAGTTTCAGCAATTTTAATTTTTGCTTCAGCTTTAAAAGGGATATTCTCAACTTTAAGCGTATTGATATTTATTTTATGAATTTTTCCACCAGCCCAAAAAACGATTTCTTCATTGTTAGGCATCCAGGTAAAGCCAGGATACACACCAAAAATGGCCCATGCCTCTTGTTGATCTTTATTTAGATTGTCATAAACTGGCCATTCTTCGCCAGTTTCAAGATCATGAATGAATAGTACAGATTTAGTTCTGATACGTTTTACAAAAGCTAACTTTTTACCATCTCTAGAGATTTGAGGCCTTGCTGCACCGCCTGGACCCCCGGTTATAGTTTCAGTTTCACCGTTTTCAAAATTGTAACGTTTAATTACATAAATCTGTTTGTTTGGATCTTTGTTGTATTGAAAGAATCCGCCAGGATAAACATCTTCACTATAATATAAATACTTACCATCAAGTGAAGCATTCGGTTCATTAACATCTTGTTGATCATTTTTACGTTTGGTTATTTGTGTTCCAGAACCTCCCGTAATATGATACATCCACATTTCTCCAGCTCCGAGCGAACGTTGTGAAGTAAAATGCTTACGTGCTATGATATAATTTCCATCAGCGGACCACGTACCATTATTTAAGAGTCGAAACTTTTCTTTAGTGATCTGTTTTGCATCCGAACCGTCTGCATTCATAATCCAGATATTATCGCCACCACCCGCGTCACTTGTAAATAATATCTTAGAACCATTTGGGCTAAAACGAGGTTGAACCTCAAAAGGAAGACCTTCTCGTAATAATTTTGCTTTTCCTCCCGTGATTGGCATCTTATAGATATCACCCAATAAATCAAAAACAATTTCTTTTCCATTGGGACTCACATCTAAATTCATCCAGGTACCTTCATCTGTATTAAGGAGTACTTCTTTAAAGTTAAAATCACCTTCAGGATTTGAAACATCCCATTTTTTATCCTTTTTTTCTTGAGCATTAATTGCAAATGAAAAAATAACTCCTATAAATAGGAATAAATACCTATAGTTAGCCATTATTATAAATCGATTTAAGTTAGTTTACTAAGATAGTTATTATTATAAAAAAGCCACAACTAGAAGTCGTGGCTTTCCAAACAGAAAATAAAATTAAATTTATTTTACTTCTTTTAACGCATTATCTATTAATGTACGTAAATGTTGTCTATGTGCTCTTGAAGCTACATTACCAGTTGGTGTAGCCATCGATCTAATATTCTTTAAGTTATACAAGATCATAGATTTTACTGTATGAGAATAACGATCATTTTGCTTACCAGTTAAGGCATCAATAAGCATATTAGTATACTCTAATTGCAAGTTTTGTCTAAATGTATTTACACTAGAATATCTGTCAGATGCAAAAATAGCATTGTTAAGATCAGTCATCATTTCAGATAATTTGTATTTGTTACCATACAATTCAGAATCAACAATTCTTTGCGTAGTATTTGGGTGTAATAAATGTCTTAATACATTGCGTTGAATACCCAAAACTCTGTTGTGAATCTTTGGATCTTCTGGTGTTCTAAAGAAATTATATCCTCTTCTTTGTCCTGCTAAGTAATTGTATAAATCATTAGGCACAGTGAAGGCATTGGCGGCAAAAACATAATCACTTAATGCTTTCATTGCTTTCTTTTGCTTCTCTCTTTCAACAGGTGTATATGGTTTTGTTGCACCATTTTGACCATTCATGGAACGATCTACATATACACCACCGATATAACGAGAAATAGTATTAGCAGAACCTGCTTGCTGACCGGTTAAAATAAAATAAGAAGTACGTAATTCTTGGAACGATTTACCAGTTGAATTTTTCTTATACTTGTCTAATACTCCTTTACCAACTTCGTTGGCAAGTTTTATTCTATTAATTGAATATTGAACAGCATCATTGGTCATATCGCCAACATTTACTCTTGGGTCAATTGCCTTACCTGGTGCTCTCATATCATCAGCATCATTACCAAAGGTTAATTCTGGTTGAGATGATTTATCTAATAGCGCTTTCATTTCAGCTTTGTTCATTGGCTGGTATCCAAACTGAATTGCCCAAACATCATATGGTCCCGGAGTAGTTGTCCAATATTGCCCTTGATTATCTCTATCAGCATTATAGTTAATTGCAGGATAATCCATCACAGAGCCTGTTAAACCTACTTTAGAAGTGATTGCCTCATTATTTACATCAGCCAAAGAATGTAGCTGGCTAGATTTCATGTTGTGATTTAGTCCTAAAGTGTGTCCCATTTCATGTAAAATCAAAAAATGCATAAATTCATTTAGCATTTTACTTTTCTCCATTTCACCATCATCAAAAGCTACACTAGCAACATTTGCAAACAAATTGTCTAAGTGAGCCATTTGACTTGCAGCACAAAACTTACCAAAATTATTGTCATCAATGTGCTCAGACATTTCATCATAAAATGTATTCAAGGCAGCTTTTTCAAATAATTTTTCATTTCTTAATGAATTACCTAATACTGCATGCTCTAACATAATGTCTGCGCCTAATATTTGACCAGTTTTTGGGTTCGCAAAATGGGGACCATAACCACCAAATCTAATGCGAGGGGAAGAAGTCCAACGTAATACATTGTAACGAATATCTCCAGCATCCCAATCTGCATCATCCGGTTGTTCTTTAATAACAACAGCATTTTTAAATCCTGCTTTTTCAAAAGCAACATTCCATTGTTCACCAGCTGTTTTAATGATAGGTCTTATTTCTCTCGGAGTTGTGTTTTCAATCCACCACATAATTGGCTCAACTGGCTCAGACATAGCTGCGCTAGGATCTTTTTTTACTAAATGCCATCTATGAACTAAGTCTCTAAAAGGAAGTGCTTCTGTAGATGATTGATCGTTTACCTGAGTCATAAAATAACCTACTCTTGGGTCATCAAAACGAGGCTTATAATCATTTTCTGGCATTTCAATTAAACTGTGATTAACCTTAACGCTCACATATCTTCCTTCTGCAACAGCATTAGAACCTCCATTTAAAGTAGAACCTTTTGAGTATACATATTCTGTACTTACATCAGTATTTTCGGGATAATTCTTAATGTAATTAATCTTTGTTTTACTTTTATCTAAATTACCTAAAGTAAAAGCGGTAGGTTTTTGTCCTGGTCTTCTTGCAGGTTTAATTTGTGAAAAAGTTTCCTTAAGAAATAAAGGATCAGCTTTTATCAGGTATAAACCTTCATCTTTATTATGAGCTTCAATTTTTAAGCTCGCCATGTTACCATTACTAATATTGGCATCACTCGCTTTAGAAATTGCTTTGTCTTTATCGTAATAATAAGAAGTATTTTGAGTTACAAATTCTATTTTATTAAAATATTTCTGAATTTTAAACACTTTTGAACCGCCATAGATTCCTCGTCCAATAAAACCTAAATCACCAGGTGCGTTATCTACTTGAACAAAGTAAATATATTCTTTACCGATTTGGTCTTCGGTAATAACCATTTGTAAAGAACCGGTAATGGTGTCTTGATAAATTTGAAAAAGGCCATCGATTTTTTTACTAGATTTTATTAAATCTTTTATTTTTTTCTCTTTAGATTTTTTAGGAGCTGGCTTAGCAGTCATTTCAGTCTTACCCTTCTTTTTCTTCTTTTTTCGCTGTGCATCAATATTTTGAGGAGTTAAAAATGCAGTTAGTAAAATTGCCAACGAAAACAATTTTACAACTCTTAAATAGTTAAATTTCATAGTAGTGAATTAAGTTATTACGCATAAAAGTATTATGCTTTTTTAGAATTTCGCTAAGGTACAGAAATTAATGGCTCTGCTATAATTACTAAATGTTAAAAAATGTTAACATATTAATTGAAAGATTCTAATTTTTTTTGGTTAAAAATAGTCACATTTGTAATTAAATTGTAAATTCACGCACTTTTTAATCAATTTAAATAATTTATCTATGAAAAAAACAAAATTTATTGTACTACTATCAGCTGTAGTACTATTCTTTGCTTGTGAAAAAGAAGAAGGAATTATCGACAATGGCTTAGAACCGTCTATTTCAGCGAAAAATGGGAATTCAACCAAATCTTACATGGTTATCTCAAAATCGGAGAGTTTATCGGCTGGTTTAGAAGCTTCAGTTAGTAAATATGGAAATATAGTAAATACTATACCAGAAATTGGAGTGGTAGTAGTTGAATCTTCTGATCAAAATTTTACCAGTAAAGTATCGAAAAATGGAGAGGTAAGATCTGTGGTGCCTGATTTATCAGTAAATTGGAGAGGACCTAATGATGTTCAGCCAGAAGTAAACCCACCTAGTATTGGAGATAATGAGTTCTTCTTTGCTCAAGGTTTATTATGGGGACTAGATGATATAGATGCACCTGAAGCTTGGAATGCCGGTTACACGGGGTCTGGAGTTACTATTGCTATTTTAGATAGCGGAATTGATAGAAATCACCCTGACTTAAGTCCTAATTTGAATTCGGCTACTTCTGCATCTTTTGTGCCAGGGGAAAATTGGTATGTAACTGAAGGTGTTGGATCATTCTTTAATCACGGATCTCATGTTGCTGGTATAGCTGCTGGAGCTGACAGTGATTTTGGAATTATTGGTGTTGCTCCTAATGCTGAAATTATGGCAGTAAAAGTATTATCAGAGTTTAGTGGATCTGGTGCTTTTAGTTGGATTAATGCTGGTATTGTACATGCGGCAAATAACGGCGCAGATGTTATCAATATGAGTTTAGGTGCAACGTTAAATAAAAATGGTAAATTTTATGACGATGAAGGTAATTTAGTAGATAAAATTCCTTCTAAGTTCATTCAAGAAATTGTTCATGCACAACAAAGAGCAATTAATTATGCATACAGAAATGGTGTTACAATCGTAACATCGGCAGGTAATGCGGCTATAAATGGAGACGGAAACGGTTCACAAATTGTTATGCCAGCTGATTTAAATAATGTGGTTACAGTGGCTGCAACTGGTAAAGAGAATACTTCAGCTTCATATTCTAATATAGGAAGATCTTTAATCGATATTGCTGCACCAGGTGGCGATTTTGCATATTCATTTTCAATTACTGATGTAATTTTGAGTGCTGGTGGTGGTGGTTCATTTTGGTGGGCTCAAGGTACTAGTATGGCATCTCCTCATGTTGCAGGCGTTGCTGCTTTAATTATTGAAAAGAATGGTGGAGATATGGATCCTCATGAAGTTGAAAAGCAGTTAGCAAATTCAGCAGTTAAAATTGACACAAATGGCAATAGCTTATTCTATGGTAAGGGAGTAGTTAATGCCTATGATGCGATAAAATAGCTTAAGCTAATTTTTACATTACAAAAAGCCGATTCAATTTTGAATCGGCTTTTTAATTTCCACTAAACTTTGTTTTCAATTAAGAATTAAAAACAATATTTATTTTCTGCTTTTACTTTTTCAGCTATCTCTAATCGCAAATCTACAATATCTGGATAGTTAGTATATTTAGTAAAACGTTTAAGACCCATTAACATCATACGTTGTTCATCACCCTCAGCGAAAGAAATAATACTTTCTTTTCCTTTTTCTTCTATAATATCTACAGCATGGTATAAATATAATTTTGACATCGCTATCTGCACAGACTGCGCTTCTTCACCAAAACGTTTTGCATTCTTTTCAGTTCTTAAAATTGCAGATTCAGCCATATAAATTTCAATTAAAATATCCGCTGCAGCAATTAACAACTGCTGATGTTCTTCAAGATTTTGCCCATATTTTTGAACGGCTCCACCTGCAACCATTAAGAACGTCTTTTTTAATTTCTTAATCATTTCTTTTTCTTCAGAAAATAATTCAGAATAATCTGGTGTATCAAAAGAAGGAATACCCATTAATTCTTCTTGTACTGCTTGTGCGGGACCCAATAAATCAACATGGCCTTTCATTGCCTTTTTTACAAGCATTCCAACAGACAACATTCTGTTAATTTCATTGGTACCTTCATAAATACGAGCAATACGAGCATCTCTCCAAGCGGCTTCCATTGGTGTCTCTTCTGAGAAGCCCATACCTCCAAAAATTTGGATGCCTTCATCTGCACAATTTTGAACATCTTCAGAAACTGCAACTTTTAAGATAGAACATTCTATTGCATATTCTTCAACGCCTTTTAATTCAGCCTCTTGATGTGTATTGCCAGATGCTTGTCTAATAGCTATTCTATCTTCAATATTTTTGGCTGCTCTATAGCAAGCGGATTCTCCTGCATAAGCACTTGTAGCCATTTCTGCAAGCTTGGTTTTTATAGCACCAAAATCAGAAATTGGTGTTTTAAATTGTTTGCGCTCATTTGCATATTGTACCCCTAATGAAGTTATACGTCTTTGAGAGTCTAAACATGCAGCTGCTAATTTAATACGACCTACATTTAATGCATTCATTGCTATTTTAAATCCGTTACCTCTTTCTGATAGCATATTCTCAATAGGAACTACAGTATCATTAAAAAATACTTGACGTGTTGAAGACGCTCGAATGCCTAGTTTATGTTCTTCTTCACCCATGGTAATACCATTCTCTGGATCGTTTTCAACAATAAATCCGGTAATGTTTTTATCATCTTCGATACGAGCAAAAACAATCATTAAGCTACAAAAACCTGCATTAGAAATCCACATTTTTTGACCATTGATCTTGTAGCTTTTTCCATCTTCAGATAGAGTAGCAGTAGTTTTACCAGAGTTAGCGTCAGATCCAGCACCTGGTTCTGTTAAGCAATAAGCTCCAAACCATTCACCAGTAGCTAATTTAGGAACATATTTCTTCTTTTGCTCTTCTGTTCCATAAAGTGTAATTGGCATCGTACCAATACCAGTATGTGCACCAAATGCAGTACTGAATGATCCTGTACCACTCGAGATATAATCACATACTAGCATAGTTGAAACAAAGCCCATATCCATTCCGCCATATGCATCAGGAACGGCTACACCTAAAAAACCAAGTCCACCAGCTTTACGCATGCATTCTTCTGTTAATGCGTAATCTTTTGCTTCAAATCTAGCTTTATGTGGAATAATCTCGCGATCATTAAATTCCATTACAGCTTCTTTCATCATTGTTTGTTCTTCAGAAAAATCTTCTGGAGTAAACACATCTTCACATTTTGTTTCTTTTACTAGAAATTGTCCTCCACGTAAAATATCTTTTTCCATCACTTCCATAATCTATTGGTTATAATTTATTTTTTGATTGTTAATTTTAATTAAGGAATTCAAAAATTCCTGCTGCACCTTGACCTGTACCAACACACATAGTTACCATACCGTGTTTTCCTTTCATATCCCGCTTACGCATTTCATCAAATAACTGAACAGATAGCTTAGCACCAGTACAACCGAGAGGATGACCGAGAGCAATGGCTCCACCATTTACATTTACTAAGTCATTATTTAGATCTAATTCGCGAACAACAGCGAGTGACTGAGAAGCAAAAGCTTCATTTAGCTCAATAAGTTCAATATCTTTTTGTTCAAGACCAGCTTGTTTTAAGGCTTTTGGAATTGCTGCTATTGGACCAATACCCATAATTCGTGGAGGTACACCTGCCGCTGCATAACTCACTAATCGAGCAATTGGTTCTAGATTTAATTCTTTTACCATTTCTTCGCTCATTACCATAACAAAGGCTGCACCATCACTAGTCTGCGATGAATTACCTGCAGTTACACTACCATTGGCCGCAAAAACCGGACGCAATTTTGCTAATGCTTCTTTGCTAGTTCCTTTACGAGGACCTTCATCTTTATGTACTGTGAATTTTCTAGTCGCTTTTTTTCCTTTTCTATCAATAAAAGTCTCATCTACTTCTATAGGCGCAATTTGATCTTGAAAGCGATCCTCGCTTAACGCTTTCAATGCTTTCATATGAGAGTTGTAAGCAAATTCGTCTTGATCTTCGCGAGATACATTATATTCTTGCGCTACAGCTTCAGCGGTATTACCCATTCCCCAATAATAATCTTCATGACCATTATTAACAATATCGTAATTTAATTCTGGTTTAAAGCCCGTCATAGGAACAGAACTCATGCTTTCTGCACCACCTGCAATAATACAATCTGCCATTCCGGCTTGTACTTTGGCTACGGCAGTACCAATAGTTTCCAATCCCGATGCACAAAAACGATTTACGGTTACACCAGGAACATCAACTGTATCTAATCCTATCAAAGAAATAATACGAGCCATATTTAAACCCTGCGAACCTTCTGGCATTGCATTACCAACAATTACATCATCGATCCTTTTTACATCAAAGTCAGGCATTTTACCCATCATATATTGGATGGTTTCTGCAGCTAATTCATCTGCTCTTTTAAATCTGAATCCGCCTTTTTTGGATTTACCTACGGCGGTTCTATATCCTTTTACTATATATGCTGTTTTCATTTTCTTAATTTCTTAAAGGTTTACCAGTCTTTAACATATGCTGAATTCGTTCTAAAGTTTTGCGTTCTGTACATAAACTTAAGAAGGCTTCACGCTCAATATCTAATAAATATTGTTCTGATACTCTAGTCGGTTCAGAAAGATCACCACCAGCCATAACATATGCCAGTTTATTGGCAATTTTTTGATCATGTTCACTTATATACTTACTAGCTTCCATAGAGTCAGTACCCACTAAGAACATTCCTAAAGCTTGCTTACCAAGTACCAAAACATCTTTACGTTTAGGTTTTTGAGTATAACCTGCTTCTGCCATTAATAAAGCATGTTTCTTAGCTTCAGCGACTTGCCGATCTTTATTAACTACTACTATATCTTTTCCTTTTTGAAGGATACCAGTGTCAAAAGCTTCATAAGCAGAAGTCGCCACTTTGGCCATACCAATAGTTAGGAAATATTCTTGCAATACATTTAGTTGTACATCACCTTTATGGAATTGATCAGCAGCTCTAAGTGCCATCTCTTTAGATCCACCACCACCAGGAATAACACCAACACCAAATTCAACAAGACCAATATACGTTTCGGCTGCTGCGACCACTTTATCTGAATGAAGCGATAATTCACAACCACCACCTAAACACATACCATGAGGCGCCGCTACAGTTGGGATTGACGAATAACGCATGCGCATCATTGTATCTTGAAAATACCTGATAGCCATATTGAGCTCATCATACTCTTGCTCAACGGCCATCATAAATATCATTCCAATATTAGCTCCAACTGAGAAATTAGCTGCTTGATTACCAATTACCAGTCCTTGATAATTTTGTTCGGCTAAGTCTACAGCTTTATTTAATCCAGCAAGAACGTCACCACCAATGGTATTCATTTTAGATTGGAATTCACAGTTTAAAATACCATCACCTAAATCTTCAATTACAACACCTGAGTTTTTAAACACTTCATTAGACTTACGAATATTATCTAAAATGATAAATGAATCTTGACCAGGTTTTTTAGTTTGAGCTTTGGCAGGAATATCATAATAATAGGTAGCACCTTCTTTAACCGTATAGAAAGAAGTTTCTCCTTTTTCTAACATTTCAGTTACCCAAGCTGTAGGTTCTTTACCTTCAGCTTTCATTAGTTCAATACCCTTTTCAATACCAATGGCATCCCAAATTTCGAAAGGGCCATTTTCCCAACCAAAACCAGCCTTCATTGCATCATCTATACGATATAGTTCATCTGATATTTCTGGAATTCTATTTTGAACATAAGCAAACATTGCTGCAAAATTCTTACGGTAGAACTCGCCAGCTTTGTCTTTACCACCAACCAATACTTTAAAACGATCAATTGGTTTATCAATAGTTTTTGTTAACTCTAAAGTAGCAAATTTCGCACGCTTTTTAGAACGATATTCCATCGTATCAAGATCAAGTGTTAAGATCTCTTTTTTACCTTCTAAACTTACTGATTTTTTATAAAAACCTTGTTTGGTTTTACTACCTAACCATTTGTTTTCCATCATGGTATTGATAAAACCTGGTAGCTTGAATAATTCATGAGCTTCGTCTTCTTGACAATTTTCATAAATACCATTTGCTACATGAACTAACGTATCTAAACCAACTACATCTACTGTTCTGAATGTAGCCGATTTGGGACGACCAATTACCGGACCAGTTAATTTATCAACTTCTTCAACGGTTAGCCCTAATTCTTTTACTTGATGAAATAATGATTGGATACCAAAGATTCCGATTCTATTTCCTATAAAAGCGGGAGTGTCTTTTGCAAGCACTGAAGTTTTTCCTAAAAACTTTTCACCATACATCATCAAGAAATCAGTAATCTCTTGTTTACAATTAGGACCAGGAACTACTTCGAATAACTTTAAATATCTTGGAGGATTAAAGAAGTGTGTTACAGCAAAATGTTGTTGAAAATCTTCGCTACGTCCTTCATTCATAAATTTAATTGGAATCCCTGAAGTATTAGAAGTAATTAATGTACCAGGTTTTCTGTGTTTTTCAACTTGCTCAAATACCTTTTGCTTAATATCTAAGCGCTCTACTACAACTTCCATCACCCAATCTACATCTTTAATTTTATGTAGATCATCCTCTAAATTACCTGCAGAAATTCTATCCGCAAATTTTTGAGAATAAATAGGTGAAGGTTTCGATTTTAATGATGCCTTTAAGCTATCGTTTACTAGTCTGTTACGAACTACCTTATCTTCTAAAGTTAATCCTTTAGCTTTTTCAGCATCACTTAGTTCGCGAGGAACAATATCAAGTAGCAAAACTTCTACGCCAATATTTGCGAAATGACAGGCAATACCAGAACCCATGATTCCGGAACCTATAACAGCTACTTTTTTAATTGGTCTGTTTTTCATGTTTAGTTTATACAATATTTATTATACAGCTTTGCTTTTAGTCTCTTTATAGACTTCGCGCTCAGCAATTAATTGATTAATTTTTTCCGTTACCTCAAAAAAGTGATTGAGTTTTTCCTCAGAAATATGTTCTCTTACTTTTTCATTAAAAGTTATTACATGTCTTCGAGAAACTTCACGCATTTCTTTACCATAATCTGTTAACTTAATAAGAACACTTCTGCCATCATCTGGATTTCTTTCTCTACAAATCGCGCCTTTTTCTTCCATAGTTTTAAGTATTCTAGAAAGGCTAGTAGGTTCCATTCCCATCTGAGGACCTAAGGCTGTTGAAGGAGTTCCATTTTCGTAATCTATGTTTAATAAAACAAAGGCTGTTGCCATGGTGCTACCATGTCTGGCAGCCTGTTCATTATACATCTTTGCTACGGCTTGCCAAGTTGCCCGTAACGCATGATCTATGGTTGTTTCTTTATGCATTCTACAAATATAATAAAATTTATTATGCACGCATAGTAAATTGATAAAAAATTATGCACGCATAGTAAATTATAATTTTGAGTTGTAACAATTAATAGGCTTTGGTGACAAACTTTTACATATTTTTGCCAAAATTCAAACCAAACGGATGAACAATTTACTCGAAGCTAAAAACATTATTAAGAATTATGGCGATTACAGAGCTCTTAATGATGTGTCTATAAATGTTCCTAAAGGAAGTATCTTCGGATTGCTAGGTCCAAACGGAGCTGGTAAAACTACCTTGATACGTATCATTAATCAGATTACGATGCCAGACGAAGGGAAGGTTATACTCGATGGAGAAAACCTAAAAGCAGATCACATTAGAGATATAGGATATTTACCTGAAGAGCGCGGGTTGTACAAGTCAATGAAAGTAGGGGAGCAGGCTTTATACCTAGCTCAATTAAAAGGTTTAAGTAAAGCAGAGGCTAGAGAGCGATTAAAGTATTGGTTTGAGAAGTTTGAAATAGGAGATTGGTGGAACAAAAAGATTCAAGAGCTTTCTAAAGGAATGGCACAAAAAATACAGTTTATAGTTACTGTATTACATCAACCTAAATTATTAATTTTTGATGAGCCTTTTTCAGGTTTTGATCCTATTAACGCAAATAGAATTAAAGACGAAATACTTCAATTAAGAGATGAAGGTGCCACTGTAATTTTTTCCACCCACAGAATGGAATCTGTAGAAGAATTATGTGATCATATAGCTTTAATTCATGAATCTAATAAAGTATTAGACGGAAAGTTAATAGATATAAAAAAGGAATATAGATCAAATACTTATGAAGTTGGATTAATTTCTGATAATAAAGAAATTGTGACGAATAAATTAGCAGATAAATTTGAATTGTCTCAAGCCAATTTTAAAACCATAAACGAAGAGTTAAAGTTTAATATTAAGATTAATGGCAACGGGTCAGCCAACGATTTAGCATCTTACTTAACAACTTTAGGCGAGTTAACTCATTTTGTAGAGGTAATACCAAGTGCCAGCGATATCTTTATTCAAACTGTAGAAAACAACTAGTATGAACCATTTAGCATTAATTACTAAGAGAGAATTCTTAAATAAGGTAAAGAATAAATCCTTTATTATTATGACTTTTTTAAGTCCATTAATAATGGTAGGTATTTTCGCATTGGTGGCTTACTTAACTCAGTTGAACAATGATAAGGTAAGAACAATTTCTGTATTAGATGAAAGCCATTTATTTGCTGATGAATTTAAAAACACTGAAAAAACTAAATACGATATTCTAGAAAATGTCAGTTTAGAAGATGCTAAAACCGTAGTTAAAGAAGCGGAAAATTACGGTTTATTATATATTCCAAAAGCAGATAGCATTGATGCTATTGCAGATAAGATAAAGTTCTTCTCAGAAGAATCGCCGTCTATTATTGTTATGCAGAAAATAGAGAATAGAATAGAAGACAAGGCACGAAATATAAAGTTAAAAGAATCTGGGTTTGATCCTGAAACTATCAAGAAACTAAGGATAAATATCAATGCAAACTTGGAAACTTTTGAGGGCGAAAAAACTTCTAAGCTTGGAGGTGGATTAAAGTTAGCTTTTGGTGGAGCTGCTGGGTACTTGCTTTTCATGTTTATCATTATTTATGGTAATATGATTATGCGCAGCGTAATCGAAGAAAAGACTAGTAGAATTATTGAAGTAATTATTTCTTCCGTAAAACCAATTCAATTGTTATTGGGTAAAATTTTTGGTACTTCTTTAGCTGGTATCGCTCAATTTTTAGTTTGGGTAATTTTAGGTGGCGTTTTAATGACAATTGTTTCTGCAGTATTTGGTATAAGTATGGGAGGGGCTCAGTTAGAACAAAATCAAGAAGTTTTAAATCAGGTTGCTAATAGTACCGAAGCTCAAAATGAGATCAAATTGGTTATGCAAGAGATATTAAACCTTCCGTTAGCCAATCTTGTTATCATGTTTATTTTCTTCTTTATAGGAGGTTATCTTTTATATAGTTCTTTATATGCTGCAATTGGAGCTGCAGTAGATAACGAAACTGATACTCAGCAATTTATGATGCCTATTTTAATGCCGTTAATATTAGGTATATATGTAGGCTTTTTTACGGTTATTGAGAATCCTCACGGCACGGTATCACAAGTATTCTCATACATACCATTTACGTCTCCTGTAGTAATGTTAATGCGTATACCATTTGGAGTACCAATTTGGCAACAATTAATATCACTTTCTTTACTCTTTGGAACTTTTCTCATTTTGGTTAAAGTGGCAGCTAAAATTTATCGAGTAGGTATTTTAATGTATGGTAAAAAGCCAACCTATAAAGAATTGGCCAAATGGTTAAAATATTAATGCTTAAATTACGTTATTACTTTTAGTCATTTTCCCCAAAATTGAAACGAGTCAACCTATTTGCATTTTTAATTTTATACTCTGTTTATTCTTTTGCGCAAATAAAGGATATTGGAGGTGTTGATTATACTTATATTTTTGGTAATAATTCAGAGCCTACTTTTAGTAGGTCTCGTGTTTGGTTAAACTTTCCAATCAAGTTAAAAAAGAAAGATCACATTTTAGTAAATGGGCTAAAATATAGCAATGTTAAGCTAGATTTTGACGATACATATAATTTTGATATACAAAAGCTTCATGAAATTCATGTACTTGAATATACGTTGGGTTATACTTTTTTAATGAAAAATAAAGAATGGAGATTTACAGCTCAAATTTCACCAACAATATCCTCTAATTTAGACAATAAAATCACGGGTGATGATTTTCAATGGAGTGGTGGTATTCTATTTATCAGAACACGTAATAAACCCAAAAAGACAAGACTTACTTTAGGTGCGGTATATAGTCAACGAGCTGGTTTACCCATTCCATTGCCTTTCGCTACTTATTTTAGAGAGGTGAACGATCATTTAACATATACTTTAGGAGTTCCAATCAGTAAGGTTAAATATTTCTTTAGTGAAAAAACGAGTTTAGAAGGCTTTATCACACTTGATGGATATTATGCCAATCTAAGTAATAATTTAGAAGTAAATAATAAAGTTGCTGAAAATGTCTCAATGTCTGCAATTATTACTGGTATAGGTTTTGATAAGTACTATGGTAAGCGATTGAATTTATATATTAAAGCAGGATATACACTGACAAATTCGTTGCGTTTGGTAGAAAATAGAAATGATGAGGTTTATAATTTTGATATGTCAAAAGCTTTTACCTTAAGAGGAGGATTAAAATTTAATTTTTAAACAGAAAATATAGATGTCTAAAATACTAATCATAGAAGATGAAGCTGCGATTCGCAGAGTCTTAAAAAAAATCATTACAGAAGAGAATGATAAATATCAAGTAGAAGAAGCAGAAGATGGCCTTTCTGGTATTGAAATGATCAAAAATAACGACTATGATCTAGTATTATGTGATATTAAAATGCCAAAGATGGATGGTGTAGAGGTGTTGGAAAAAACACAAAAAATAAAGCCTGAAATTCCAATGCTGATGATCTCTGGTCATGGAGATTTAGACACGGCAGTTCAAACTATGCGCATGGGTGCTTTCGATTATATATCTAAGCCACCAGATTTAAATCGCTTATTAAATGCTGTACGTAATGCTTTAGATAAAAAGAACCTAGTAGTAGAAAATAAGCAACTTAAAAAGAAGGTTAGCAAGAATTATGAGATGATTGGCGAAAGTAACGCCATTGCTCATATTAAAGATATTATTGAAAAGGTAGCAGCAACAGATGCAAGGGTTTTAATTACTGGTCCGAATGGAACTGGTAAAGAATTAGTGGCGCATTGGTTACACGAAAAAAGTGAACGTTCTAAAGCGCCAATGGTAGAAGTAAACTGTGCAGCAATACCTTCTGAATTGATTGAAAGTGAGTTGTTCGGTCACGTAAAAGGATCATTTACAGGAGCTAATAAAGATCGCGCGGGTAAGTTTGAAGCTGCTAATGGCGGTACCATTTTCTTAGATGAAATTGGTGATATGAGTTTGTCTGCTCAGGCGAAAGTATTACGTGCCTTGCAGGAAAATAAAGTAAGTAGAGTAGGTAGTGATAAAGACATTAAAGTAGATGTACGTGTAGTTGCAGCAACCAATAAAAACTTAAAGAAAGAAATTGAAGAAGGTCGATTTAGAGAAGATCTGTATCATAGACTAGCTGTTATTTTAATTAAAGTGCCAGCGTTAAATGATCGACGAGATGATATACCATTGTTAGTAAATCATTTTTCTAAACAAATAGCTTCTGAACAAGGTACTGCTGTTAAATCATTTTCTGATAAAGCCATTAAAAAATTACAAGAATATGACTGGACAGGGAATATTAGAGAACTTCGCAATGTAATTGAACGCCTAATTATTCTTGGTGGTTCTGAGGTTTCAGAAGACGATGTGAAATTATTTGCGAGTAAATAACCTTATTGATTTTTCACTCTTTTGTAAAATTATATTTTATATAAGATTTTATTTCAATTTGGGTACTTCCAGATTCAAATAACGATATTATAGGGATTGATTCTAAAACCATTTCTTCATGATCTATTTTCAAAATCTTATTTTTTGGAAAAAAATAAATTGTATTATAACCCGAAGCCGGGGGTAATTCAACATTTAAATCTGTAATTAATTCTCTTTGTCCTTCTATTTCTTTTAATTCCCAACTACCTTCTATTAGAGAAAAATTAGGCATGTAATATTTAACAATATTATTCTGATTAAAATCTAACTTATTAGAATCAGTTTCGTTCATAGAAATTTCTGAACGATCAAAAATGTCATTGTGAAAATAAAATCTTTCACTACTCTCTAGTTTCCATATACCATCAACCAAAAAGTCTTTGGTTGTATTTTCAGAATGATCATCAGTAGAACAGGAAATAAAGAGTATTAATATGATAACAAATAATCGAATTATTTTGGTCATTTAATTTTAAGTTGCTGGTTTATACTCTTTCTTGTCAATAATCATTTTAGCAATGATTTCTCGTAAGATTTCTGAAGTACCACCACCGATAGGTCCTAATCGGCTATCACGAAGTAAACGAGCCATTGGGTAATCTTCCATATAACCATAACCACCTAATAGTTGTAAGCAACCATGAGCAACTTCATCCGCTACTTTGGTAGAAACCAATTTAGACATCGTAGCTTCCTTTACAACATATTCGCCATCATTTAAACGTTTTGCAACTGAGTAATTAAATACTTTGCAGACTTCTACTTCACTTGCCATATCGGCTACTTTATGTCTTAGAGCTTGATATTTATCTATGGTCTTTCCAAACGTGGTACGTTCACTCATATACTGTAGAACATATTCTAAAGCATATTCAGAGCGCGCATGTGCATTAATACCCATTACGAGTCTTTCTAAAGCAAAATGCTGCATAATATACGGGAAGCCTTTTCCTTCTTCACCCATTAAATTTTCAGCAGGTACTTTTACATTGTCAAAAGCAATCTCTGCTGTATCAGAGGCACGCCAACCTAGTTTATCAAGCTTACTGGTTGAAACCCCAGGTGTATCACTATCTATAACAAACATGCTAATACCTTTATTACCGAGTTCGGGCTGTGTTTTAGCGGCAACTACCATATAATCTCCATAAACACCATTGGTAATAAAAGTTTTTGATCCGTTTAAAATATAATGATCTCCATTTTTTATAGCGGTAGAACGCATTCCAGCTACGTCAGACCCGCCAAATGGTTCAGTTACACATAGGCAACCTATTTTATCTCCTTCGACGCTAGGAGTGAGGTAAGTTTTTTTAATTCGGTCATCACCTTCTTTATTAAGATGCGTCATGGCCAAATATGCATGTGCCCACATGGCTGCGGCAAATCCACCTGAGTTTATTTTTTGTAATTCTTCTAGAAAAATTACGGTATAGAATAGGTCTAAGCCTAAACCTCCATATGCTTCAGGACTATTTAAGCCGAAGTAGCCCATTTCACCCATTTTTTTCCAAATAAATCGCTCTATTTTACCATCTTTCTCCCATTTTTCAATATGAGGAACCACCTCTCTTTGCAAAAATTCTTTTAAGCTTTGTCTAAAAAAATCGTGCTCTTCGGTAAAATATAAACTATTCATGTGCAACTTATTTGGCTTCCAAATATAGGGCTATTCTATCAAATTTTTCTACTGGAAACCCATCAATTTGTTTTAGTTCTTGTAGTGATTGTATCTCAGCAACTTCATCACGATAATTGAAAATTTTCTTAGTTAATTCATAGTCTATATAAACAATAGCAAGTACCTCTTTAAAGGATGCTTCATTTACGTTAATCTTTGTTGTCTGTGGTATATGTAAAACCTGAAAACGCTCTAAAACTTTATCTGCAACTTCTTTATCTAAATAATAAACTTCATAAAGCTGTTCATTAATTAAAAAACCACCTAATTTATCTCTGTAGTTTATGATTCGTTTTGATAGTCTGTCTCCAATACCATTTATAATTTTCAGTTCCTGCGCAGTAACTGAATTGATATCCTTAACGGGAAGATTTACAAAAGATTCGTGGTGTACTTTTGAGGCAGAATTTTTATTTTCTTGTTGCTTTTTGATTACCCAATCTGGAAATTTAAAATATGGGGAAATAGTATTTAATAAACTATCTGAAACACCTGTGATCTGTTGAAATTCTTCTTTAGAATTAATGTATTTTCCTTTTGCACGATGTTCTAATAATCGATCGATTTCTTCGGTAGACATACCTAATTGATAACCTTTAAAATCAGTTATAAAACTTGGATTAAAAGGGAAAATTTTTGATTTTCTTTTTTCTAACTCTGACTGTTTTAATGAATCTAGTTCTTTTTGAAATAGAATAATTTCTGGAGTATTCAAATCAATTGTTTCTTTTGATCTAAAATCAACAAAAAAGTAAATTAATTGAAGTATAATTATTAAAAGTGCTAAAAAAAAAACCCCATTTCTTTGGCGGCTATTATACCAGAAATGGGATTTTTTTATGTTCATTTGAATTAGACTATTCTTTAGCTTCTCTTATGGCTGTCAAATATCTATTTAATTGTTTTTTAACAACTGGGAATAAGAAATATAATCCTACCATATTTGGGAATACCATTGCAAAAATCATTGCGTCTGAGAATGCCCAAATTGAGTTCATACTTGCAGCTGCTCCAATTACTATAAACAATAAGAATAATAGTTTATAAACTAAATCTGCAGTTTTTCCTCGACCAAATAAAAATTTCCAAGATTGTAATCCATAATATGACCAAGAAATCATTGTTGAGATTGCAAATAAGAATACCGCAATAGTAAGGAATACGTTAGAATAAGGAATATATTGAGCAAATGCTTGCGACGTAATACCAGCACCTTCATAAGCAATGCCATCAATTAGTACTGCGCCTGTTCCATCACCACCGTATTCAAAATATCCTCCAAAGTTGAATATAATAATCACTAAAGCAGTCATAGTACAAATCACTACAGTATCAATAAATGGCTCTAGTAAGGCCACTAACCCTTCTGATGCTGAATATTTTGTTTTCACTGCAGAGTGTGCAATAGACGCAGAACCTGCCCCTGCTTCGTTTGAGAAAGCGGCTCGTTGAAAACCAACAAGTAGAACACCAATAACACCACCGACACCAAAAGCTCTTGGGTTAAATGCTTCGGTGAAAATCAAGCTAAGAGCATCATCAATAAAACTAAAGTTACTAAAGATTATATATAAACATGCTATTATATATAACACTGCCATAAATGGTACTACTTTTTCTGTAACCGAGGCAATTCTTTTTATTCCTCCTATAATAATTACACCTACAATAACGGCGATTATTAAACCTATAATAGCTCCTGCACTTGTGCTCTCTAAACCAAGTAGTTCTTTTAATACAATAGTAGCTTGGTTTGATTGTGCGGCATTACCGCCACCAAAAGAACCACCAATACAGAAAATTGCAAATAATACTGCTGCAATTTTACCAAACCATTCAAAGCCTCGTTCTTTTAATCCTTTGCTTATATAATACATAGGCCCTCCATAGACAGTTCCATCTTCACCTACATCACGGTATTGAACACCTAATGTACATTCAACAAATTTGGTAGACATACCTAAAAGACCACAAACAATCATCCAAAATGTAGCACCTGGTCCACCAAGAGCAATTGCTAAGGCAACACCTGCTATATTGCCGTTACCAACTGTACCAGAAACGGCAGTTGCTAAGGCTTGAAAATGAGTTACCTCACCTTCTTTACTCTCATCTCTAATGGTTTCGATAGCATCACCACCAGGTGTAGAGTCACCATATGCTGGCTCTGCTACTGCATGATCTATATCGTCATATTTACCTCTCACAACATTAATTGCTGTAAAAAAGTGCCTAACATTTGGAAAGGAAAAATAGATAGTAAAAAACGCTGCACTACCTACTAATAGTAGTAATACAAATGGAATATTCGGATCCTTCCACACAAGGAAAAAAATGACATTGCTAAAGAAATCTGATATTGGTTGAAAAGCTTCATCAATTTTTTGATCTAGACCTTTTTCTTGGGCAAATGTTAGAAGTGGAGCTACTATAAATAGTAGTGAGAGAAGTTTTTTCTTCATAATTATGTTGAGTTAGAATTTTGTTCTAATGCGCAATATCACAAAAAAAATGCCTTACCACAAATTTTAGTGGTTAAATATTGAGAATTGCAAGTGCTATAAAAAGCATAAACCCCTAAGCCAATTAGATTGAACTTAAGGGTTTAATTAACCAAAATTGAAAAAATGTTTTTAAAAGAATCCTGAACTTTGGGTTTCGTTATTATCTCTATTTCTACGCCTCTTTGCTTTATTCTTGCCTCCACCAAATCTATAGTTGAAACCTATATAAGAAGTTCTGCTTTCCCATTGAAAGCGACCATTTTGAATAAATGGGTTCACAGAATCGAATTGAAATTTCATACCTTGAAATATATCATTTACTCTAAAAGTAACAGTACCTTTTCCTTCAAGTACATTTAAGTTAGCTCCAGCATTTACCATCCACATTTCGCCTACTTGCCATTGGATATCTTCACGAGGGCTTCGGTACATAGTAAATAATTGGAATCTTAAGTTTTTTGAAGCTCTAAAACTATTACTTATGCGTGCATTAAATACCTCGTTTGTTACCTCTACTACTGGAGCGTTTTCGCTAGATAAATCAACAGTGCCTAGTTGCTTTTGAGAATAAAAATCCATGCTTGCATTAACATTCCACCATTTTGCTAACTTAAACCTTGAAGAAAATTCTATTCCATATGAATCGGTATCATCAAAATTTTGAAATGTCAAGATTTGACGTGTGTCACTAGCATCAGCAGGATCTTTATAAGTAATTCTAGAGATAGCATCATTAATCTTTCTGTAAAATGTGCCAAAAGATATAGACCCTCCTTTAATTTTTCTTGTATAGTTTAATTCTACCGAATTAGTAAATTGTGGTAAAAGATTTTCATTACCAATAGATGTTATAAGTGGAGTACTCCATTCTCTAATAGGATTTACTTGTTGTATAGATGGTCTATCAACTCTTCTACTATAACTTAATTGATATTGATTTTTCTCACTAGCATTATATGTTAAAAATGCCGAAGGATATACACTAAATATGTCATCTGTAACTTGAGCATCGTCCTGACCTTCTTGTGTAAAGTTTCCTTCGATTTCATATTGTTCAAAACGCGCACCAATTTGCATGTTTAATTTACCAAATTTGTGATTATAATTTACATATGCAGAATAGATATTCCTATCATATTCAAACGAAGAATTACCAATTTCTTCAGTTCCCGAAATAATGGGATCATTTTTTTCATCCAACTTTAAGTTGCCTTGACCGTCTAATTCAAAAGTATAGCGCTCTTGGTCAGTAATGTTCAAGTTGTCAGTATTATTTATTCTATACTCTAAACCTAATTCTAATTTACTATTCTTTGAAAGTGGGTTTGTATAATCTAGATTAACAAGTGTATTATTGCGTTCGTTTTCAATATTGTTAAAATAGTTTAGTAGTTTATAATCAAAGTCTACTCCTTGAATTAATAATGCATCGGTATTTAATGCATTTTCAGGAGCGTCTGTGTGCGAATAATTAGCTTCTATCTCGATATTGTGTCCTTCTTTTTCAAAATCACGCGTATAATTAATATTATATGTTTGCGTATGATTATCATTAAATTGAAAGTTTTCGGCATCACTTGCTAGTTCTTGAGCTACTTGATCTGTAATGAGCACATCCCCTTGTCCTGTCCTTTCAGATAAATTTTGAGTTGTGTAAAATGATAAGGTGTTTTTATCATTTAAATATACATCAGCACCAGCTTTTATTAGATGTGAATCACGTCCATTTATAAATGTAAAATCCTGATAATTAACTTCATCTCTTTGTACAAAACCAAAATTGTAATTATCACCTCCATTATAACCGTAGTTACCAAAGAAGTTGACTTTACCAGTTTTGTAATTCATGTTTGTTGACATGTTATAACGAACATAATGACCCGCTGTAGCGCCAGAATTTACCGAGCCATTAAATCCTTGGTTAGCATTCTTATGTAATACAATATTGATGATGCCAGACATACCCTCTGGGTTATATTTTGCTGACGGATTTGTAATGAGTTCTACACTTTTAATTGATGTAGATGGTATTTGTTGTAATAATTGTGCTGCATCTATGTTAGTTGGCTTACCGTCAACTAAAACACGTACATTTTCATTACCACGCAAGCTAATATTACCCGTTTGAGAATCTACACTAACAGACTGTACATTATTTAATAATTCTGAAGCAGTAGTGCCTGCTGAAGTTAGGTCCTTACCAACATTGATTACTTTTCTATCAACTTTTTGAGTAACGGTAGAGGTTTCTGCAACCACAGTAACTTCTTCAAGACTGGCAGCCTCTTCAGTTAAAGCAATAGTTCCTAAATTTTGTTTTAATTTACCAGCAACTAAGTTTATTTCTTTTCTAGTAGTTTGATAGCCAATAAACTGTACTTCGACTATGCTTTTGCCTTCGGGTATTTTCTTAATCTCAAAAACTCCTAGCTCATCTGTAATTCCACCAGTTATCGTTTTACCTTCTGTATCTTTAATAACTATGGTAGCATATGGGATAGGTTCTTGAGTATTTGCATCTAATACCTTACCTGTGACACTTCCGTTTCTTGGTAATTTGCTTTTGGCCATCTGCGCAGATAAGCTTATGCTCAAGAAAAAACAGATAGCGTAAATAATGGTCTTCATTAGTTTATGATTTTTGTATGAATAATCTTTTATGCGAGTTGTTATTTCACATTTTATAGATATTATAGAGACGCTAACAGTTGTACATTTGTAACAAGGTTTAACACATATTAACATTAATTAACAGCTTAACTTTTTTTTAACAAGATGAATAAAAAGACACTAGTTTTAGGAGCTTCATTAAAAGCAAATAGATATTCAAATATTGCTATTAATAGGCTAGTGCAAAAGAGTTATGAAGTAGTAGCTGTAGGATTAATACCTGGAAATGTTTCTGGAATTTCTATTGAAACTAGTAAGCCAAATTTTGAAAATATAGATACGATTACGTTATATCTAAACCCTAAAAGGCAATTAGGTTATTATGATTATATCTTATCACTAAAACCTAACCGGGTAATTTTTAATCCGGGTACAGAAAATATGGAACTTGTAAAATTGCTGAGAGATAATAATATAGAATCAGAAATTGCCTGTACTTTAGTATTGCTATCTACAGGTCAGTATTAATTTTGATGGGCTAGTAGTAATTCTTCGCTTACTTTATTTTCAATTTCAAATACCTTACCCTCTTCGGCCAAGGCAACATTGTTAAAAATAGTTTCTGCTTCATTTTTAAATAATGAAATGTCATTATATCTACTTGAATAGTGTCCTAAGATTAATTGTCCAACATTTGCTTTTTGAGCAATTTTAGCTGCTTGTTCAGCGGTAGAATGTTTTGTTTTTGCAGTTAATTCTTCCTTATCTTTTAAAAAGGTAGACTCATGATAAAGTAGATCAGTATTTTTAATTACTGCCGTAATTTCTGGCTTATAGACAGTGTCGCTACAATAAGCATAACTAACCTGTTGTGGAGGATTAAAAGTTAGTTCACGATTTTTAATGATGGTGCCGTTTTCTGCAATAAAATCTTTACCATTTTTTAAATTTTGGTAATCGCAAATTTCTATTTCAGAATTTTCTTTAATGGCCTCAATATTTAATTTACGCTCACCTAATTTTTCTTTAAATAAGAACCCGTTAGTATAAACTCTATGCTCTAAAGGAATAGTATGTACTTCGACCTTATCATCCTCATAAATCAATTCACTAGTGTTAGATTCTAATTCATGAAAAAGTAAATCGAAATTTAGATACGAATTAGAAAGTTTTAATTGAAGTTCTATAATCTCTTTAATTCCTTTAGGTCCATAAACGTGAAGATCATTTTGTCTACCTAATAATCCGAATGTTGAAATTAATCCTATTAGGCCGAAAAAATGATCTCCATGTAAATGAGATATAAATATATTATTAATCTTAGAAAACTTAATTTTATATTTTCTAAGTTGAGTTTGAGTTCCTTCACCACAGTCTATTAAAAACGATCGATTATTAATTTCTAAATATTGTGATGTTGGATGAGCAAAAGTTCTTGGAGTGGCCGAGTGGCATCCTAATATTGTTAACTGTAGGCTCATTTAATAACTATTCGTTTAGAAATAATTTCGTTATTTGTTTTAATAGAATAAATATAAATCCCTGAATCTAACTTGTCTCTATAGAACGGAATAGAATTCACTCCTTTTTTAGTGGTATACTTTTGGAAATGAACAGTATTTCCAATTAAGTCCTTGACCGAAAACTCGACTTTAAAAACAGCCTCGGCATGAAACTTAATTCTAGTTGTAACACTAAAAGGATTTGGTGATGCCACTATCTCTGTAATAACTTTTGTTGAATCTTTTGCTACCGATATTGGATTATCTAGCTGTGCAAAAGCTGCTGTTGAGAGTGTGACAATAAGTATAAAAAGTAGTTTTTTTACCATACGCAATTTTAATTAAAAACCTAAATCTCGCTCTATTTTTTCCATTTCTATAATGTCTTTTGCTTCAGTTATAGTTGGTACTGTAATGATCTCATCTGGTAAATTATCAAAATCAATTTCATTAACAACTAACACAAAAGATGTGCCATTATTTTTATGCTCTTCTGCAAAGTGCAAAAATAGTAAGATATTTTCTGTTTTTACCCCTTTTAAATCAGAAAAGTCTAAAATTAAATTCTCGTTTTTAAAGTTAGAATAATTTTTTTTAAATCCAACTAAAAAATCTAAAATTGATTTTTCTTTTGGTTTTATAATCGTTTGATTATTCTCTTTTTCAATTAACATAGTATTATCTTTTGATCTGTTGTGCCAATAAATAGATAACTGCCATTCTAATAGCTACACCATTTTCAACCTGAGTTAAAATAATAGATTGATCAGAATCTGCAACGTCACTTGTAATTTCTACACCCCTGTTTATTGGTCCCGGATGCATTATTACAATTTTCTTGCCAAGACTGTTTAATAATTCTTTATTAATTCCGAATAATTGCGCGTATTCGCGAACCGAAGGAAAATACTTAATATCCATACGTTCATGCTGCACTCGTAACATATTGGCAACATCACACCATTGCAATGCTTTTTTAAGATTATGTTCAACTTTTACCCCAAGACTAGAAATATATTTAGGGATCAAAGTCGTTGGTCCGGATACCATAACTTCTGCTCCTTGCAATTGTAAGGCATAAATATTAGAAAGTGCTACTCGAGAATGTAAAATATCGCCAATTATAACCACTTTTTTGCCCTTAACTGACCCTAATTCTTCTCTAATAGAGTAAGTATCTAATAGAGCCTGTGTAGGATGTTCGTGAGCTCCATCCCCAGCATTTATAATTTTAGCATTAATATGTTTAGAAAGAAAAACACCAGCACCAACATTAGGATGTCGCATTACAACAATATCAACTTTCATTGAAAGGATATTGTTTACGGTATCAATTAGCGTTTCTCCTTTTTTTACTGAAGATTGACTAGCTGAGAAGTTAATGACATCTGCCGAAAGGCGTTTTTCTGCTAATTCAAAGGATAGTTTTGTGCGTGTACTGTTTTCAAAAAATAAATTAGCAATTGTAATATCTCTTAGTGAAGGGACTTTCTTTATCGGACGATTGATGACTTCTTTAAAATGATCTGCAGTTTCAAAAATAAGATCTATATCTTTAGTAGTAAGATATTTAATGCCTAACAAATGTTCAACACTTAACTGCTTCATTTAATTTGTATTTATAATATACACTGCGTCTTTTTTTTCATGCTCTGCCCAGGTCACTTTTACTTTTTCAGAATTAATGACATCTACCTGTCTACCTTTATAATTAGGCTGTATTGGTAAATGGCGGCTAAATCGTCTATCTATAAGCACCAATAATTCGATAGATTCTGGTCTGCCGAAAGACTGAATTGCCGTTAAGGCAGAGCGTATACTTCTACCAGAATATAAAACATCGTCAATAAAAACTACTTTTTTATTCTCTATTGTAAAATCTATCTTGGTGAAATTTGCCTCTAAAGGTTCTTCGCGTCGCCTAAAGTCATCCCTAAAAAAAGTAATGTCTAATTGACCCAATTGTAGGTTTTTTATATCATAGTCTTCTTTTAAAATTTTTGCAAGTCGATTTGCTAAAAAAATGCCTCTAGGCTGCAAGCCTATTAGAACGGTCTCAGAAAAGTTTAAATGATTTTCTAGCAATTGATTGGCTAAACGATGAAGAATAATGTGAATGTCTTTAGCGTTGAGTAATGTCTTTTGAGCCATGTTGCTATCCAAACCTTGTTTGGAGTACAAAAGTACATTATTTTTTGAAAAATTATTAAAACACATGGTGTTAATTAAATTGTTAAAAACATTCATTACCTGAAAGTTGAAACAGAACTGTCTTATACTACTTTTATTTCGTAACCCGATGGCTAGACTATATGTTTCAATTTCCTGACGCTAACAATAACTTACCGCTTACCAGATTTGAATCAATGCTAAAGACTAATAGTGTGTTCTTTTTCGACTCGGCGGAGTTTGAAGAAATTATAACACATTATTTGAATAGTGGTAAAACTTCATTAGCAAAAAAAGCGATAGAATTGGGTCTAAAACAACATCCAGCAGCAATTAGTTTAAAACTAGCTCAAATAGAGGTTTTAATTTTTGAAGAAAAGTTTGATAAAGCTGCTAGTATGCTGAACATATTAGAGGAAATTGAACCATCTAATGATCAAGTTTATCTGCATAAAGCGACGTTATACTCTAAAAAGGATATGCATAAAGAAGCTATTCAGGCGTTACATAAAGCTTTATTATTTGCAGAAGATGAGGTAGATATTTTGTCTATGATCGGTATGGAATATCTTTTTTTAGATGATTACGAAACGGCTAGGTTGAACTTTGCAAAGTGTCTTGAGGTAGAATATGATGATTATTCGTCGCTTTACAATATTATTTATTGCTTCGATATGGAACAAAAGCATCATGAAGCGATAGAATATCTAGAAGATTATATTAATAATGAACCTTATTGTGAGATTGCTTGGCATCAATTAGGGCGTCAATATTATATTATTGATAAATACGAGGAAGCACTAAAAGCATTTGATTACGCCATAGTTATAGATGAAGATTTTATTGGTGCATATATTGAAAAAGCTAAAACATTAGAAGAGTTAGAGCGTTACCAAGAAGCCATTGCCAATTATATGATGGCAATACAATTAGAAGATGGTACTCCATATATTTATTTGCGATTAGGATGGTGTTATGAAAAAAGTTCAGAGAAAAAAGAAGCTTTAAAGTATTATAACCTAACTGTAAAAGAAGATCCATTATTAGATAAAGGTTGGTTAGCTTTGACTAATCTATACCTTAAAGAAGGCAATTATCAAAAGGCACTTTATTTTATTAATAAAGCTATTCAGATAGACAATGAAAATCCATCATATTGGTCGCGTTTTGCTGAAGTTAACTTAAAGCTTAATTTATTTGAAGAAGCTGCAAAAGCATTTCAAAAATGTGTTGATTTAGAAGATTATAGATTAGATGTTTTTATTGCTCTAGTTGATGTGCTTCATTTTTTAGGCGAGTATAAAGATGCGTTGCAGGTTTTAAAAAAAGCCAGGAGTTTGTATTCAGATTTTGCTGAAATTGAGTATCGCTTAAGTGGAATGAGTTTCTTAGCTCTAGATGATAAAAAAGGATTGCAATACTTAAAAAATGCGTTAAAAATTGATTTCGAGTATCATCAAGTAGTTAAAGAATTATATCCTACAATTTTTGACAAGGAGGCTGTACAAACCTTACTAGAGAAAAATAAAAAATAGAATTTTTCTTCATTACTTTTTTTCTTTCAAAATTTAATTAGATAGCCTATTGTCGATTCATTAAGTTATATTTGACGGACTAATTTTTTATTGCTAATGAATCGTACTTTTTTAGACTATTTTGTCATTTCTTTAAAGGGTATTGCTATGGGAGCTGCGGATGTAGTTCCAGGAGTTTCTGGCGGTACTATTGCTTTTATTTCTGGTATTTACGAAGAGCTTATCAGTTCCATTAACATGGTGAATTTCGGTACGTTTAAAATTTTACAGAAAGAAGGATTTAAAAGTATGTGGAAATCCATCAATGGTAATTTTTTATTGTCATTGTTCATCGGTATTTCGATTAGTGTTTTGTCATTGGCTAAACTGTTAAAATGGTTGTTAGAAAATGAACCAGTATTGCTTTGGTCTTTTTTCTTTGGTTTGGTATTAGCAAGTATAATTTATGTTGGTAAACAAATCAAAAGCTGGAATGTTACTACGGTAATAATATTGCTTATTGGAGCTGCTATAGCGTACTATATTACTACATTACCAGCATTAGCAACTAATGATTCAAATCTATATTTAGTGCTGGCTGGAAGCTTAGCTATTTGTGCTATGATCTTACCTGGCATTTCTGGGGCGTTTATTTTGTTACTGCTCGGAGCTTATAAACCTGCGGTAGATGCTATTCACGATAAAGATATAAAAACCATTTTCTTTTTGGCTGTAGGTGCTATTGTAGGGTTATTAACTTTTTCTAGTCTCTTAAAATGGTTATTTGGTAATTATAAAAATTTAACGTTAGCTGCTTTAACAGGATTTATTCTTGGTTCACTAAATAAAATTTGGCCATGGAAAGAAGTATTGACCTGGAGATTAAATTCAGAAGGAGAAAAAGTACCCTTTATAGATCGAAGTATTTCGCCAATTAATTTTCAAGGAGACAACCAATTAATCTTGGCTATAGTATTAATGATTGTTGGTTTTGTTTCAATCTTAATTTTAGAAAGAATAGCTGTTAAAAAATAATCTTAGATGCCAGAAAAAACTAGAACGCTTTTAGATCGCATTTTACTATTTGTAAAAGGAGTGACTATGGGTGCTGCAAATAAAGTGCCTGGTGTGTCTGGAGGAATGGTAGCGTTTGTTGCTGGGTTTTATGAAGAGATGATCTATTCTTTTCAAAAAATCAATGGCAAGGCGTTTAAATTGCTGTTTAACGGAAGATTTAAAAGCTTCTATCGATATATTAATGGTCGATTTATTGTAATTCTTTTTGCGGGAAGTATTTTCAGTTATTTTAGCGTTTCATTACTTTTAGACTACCTTATTAGAAATTACGAATTATTTGTATGGTCTACTTTTTTTGGTATGATCATAGGTTCAATATACTATATAGGTAAAGGATTTAAAGATTGGTCAACTAAAAATGTTATTGCAATTGCTATAGGTATTGCATGTGGTGTTGCTATTAGTTTTATGAACCCTGCAAAAGAAAATGATAATTTATGGTTTGTATTCTTTTGTGGGATAATTGGTGTTTCAGGAATGACTTTACCAGGATTGTCAGGTTCATTTATTTTAATTTTATTAGGTAATTATGTGTTACTCTTAGTAGATTCTGTTAATATGCTATATAGATCAATTACAGATGTCTTTACAGGAGATTTCTCTTTTTTAGAGGATGCTAACCGTGTACGGTACCTTAAAATAATTGGATCGTTTGGAGCAGGATCAGCTTTTGGGCTTGTTGTAACCTCTCAAATTTTAGGATATGTTTTAAAGCGCTGGCATCAAATTGTTACAGCCGTTATTATTGGGTTTATATCAGGTTCTTTAGGGATCGTTTGGCCTTGGAAAGAGAAGATATTTAAGAAAAATGACGCAGGCGAATTTTTAATAGATTCTCAAGGTAATCAGGTGTTAGAAAATTATAAACGATTTTTTCCTGATTTAACTGCCATCCAAACTTGGTACGCTATTTTTTTTATCATACTCGGAATTATTATTATTTTAGCAGTAGATCGCTATGCAACAAAGACAGGAAGAAAAGCATAAATTTGGTTTAATTGGTAAAAATATTTCGTATTCCTTTTCAAGGAAATATTTTTCTAATAAATTCGAAACATTAGAGTTAGACAATCATTCTTATGTAAATTTTGATATTGATTCAATAGAAGAATTTCCTGCCCTTATTAAAAACAATCCTGCTTTAAAAGGATTAAATGTTACCATTCCCTATAAAGAAAAAGTTATTCATTATTTAGATGAATTGAGTATAGAAGCTAAAGAGATAGGCGCTGTAAATACTATTAAAATTTTAAAGAATAAAAAGCTAAAAGGGTATAATACCGATGCTTTTGGATTTCGAGAATCTATCAAGCCTCATTTAAAAAAATATCACTCTAAAGCTTTGATTTTGGGTACTGGCGGTGCTTCTAAAGCTGTAAATTTTGCTCTGAATAAATTAGCCATTAAGACTTCGTATGTCTCTAGATCACCAGACAATGAAAATGAAATTTCGTATCAAGAGCTTTCAAAAGATGTAATTAATAATTATAAGATAATTATTAATTGTACACCTTTAGGTACTCATCCTGATGTTGAGAAACGCCCTGATATTCCTTATAAATATCTCACTAACAAGCATTTATTATTCGATTTAATTTATAATCCTTCAGAAACTACTTTCCTTAAAAAAGGATTGAAAAAAAAATCTATAACGATTAACGGATTGAAAATGCTAGAACTTCAAGCAGAAAAAGCTTGGCAAATCTGGAATGATTAATTCACTTTATTGACGCAACGTTTTTTATAATTTCGTATCTTTATAAACGTAGTTTAGTTTTGCTGTCTGCTGAGCTATTAGTATCTTTCGAGACTTTTATAAAGAATAAAAGAGGAACTTTAAACATTGGTTGATATGTTAGATGATAATACCGAAAATGCATCTGTAGAAGGTGTACAAGAAGAAACCACTTTAGAAAAAGGTAATCAATTACCTGAAAACGAATTAGAAACACCCACCGAAAAAGTTGAGCAACAAGAAGTAGAAGCTGTTGAAGAGGACGTTGTTGCCAAAATTACTCCCGAAAAACCCAAAGAAGAAGATAAAAAGGTTGATTATTCCACCTTAGATTTAGAGGCTCTTGTTAAAGAATTACAAAAGCTTTTAAAAGTAGATGCTGTGTATCAAATAAAGAACCAGGTTGAAGCAATAAAGAATAATTTTAATATAAAGTTTGGAGCTTTATTGGCTGAAAAGAAAAAGGCATTTGTAGATGACGGAGGTAATGAGATAGATTTTCAATATAAAAACCCTATTAAATCTCAATATAATGATCTGTTATTCGAATACAAAGTAAAAAGAGATCGTTACTATAAACAACAAGAAGAAACTCAAAAAGAAAATCTTAGCAAGCGCCTTGTATTAATTGATGAATTAAAAGAATTGATTGATAATGCAGAGCCTTCTACTATGTATAAAAACTTTAGAAGTTTGCAAGATAGATGGCGGATAATCGGTAAGATTCCACATTCTAAATACAATGACGTTTGGCGAACTTATCACCACCATGTTGAGCGTTTTTATGATCTATTGCACCTTAATAAAGACTTCAGAGAACTAGATTTTAAACATAATTTAGAAGAGAAACTAAAGCTGGTAGAAAAAGCTGAAGCTTTGGCTGAAGAAACAGATATAAATAAGGCATTTAAAGAATTACAAGTGCTACATCGTTTATGGAAGGAAGATATTGGCCCTGTTGATAGAGAACATCGTGAAGAAGTTTGGGGTAGATTTAGTGAAGCAACAAAAAAAATACACGATAAACGTCATGACGCGCAGAGAGAATTAGACTCTAAATATGAAGACAATCTTTCTGAAAAAACAGCTGTAATTGAAGAAATAAAAAAACTGATTTCCAAAGAAATAAATTCACATTCAGAATGGCAAAAGAAAATCAGAGAGCTAGATTCTTTACGTCAAAATTTCTTTAAAATTGGTAAAGTGCCAAGGTCAAAAAATAATCAAACTTGGCAAGCATTTAAAGACGCTACAAGAGAGTTTAATAGGGCCAAAAATATATTTTATAAAAGTGTAAAAAAGGTTCAGCAAGAAAATCTTACTAAAAAGATGGCCTTGGTTGAAAAAGCTGAGTCTTTAAAAGATAATGATGATTGGGATGCTACAACACCTTTAATGAAACAAGTACAAGTTGATTGGAAATCTATTGGTCATGTGCCTAAAAAGTATTCTGATCAAATTTGGAAACGATTTAAAGATGCATGCAATCATTACTTCGATAGATTACACGGTATTCAAGACGAAGCGAATAAAGAACAGATTGAAATATTTAATAAGAAAAAGGAGTTGCTAGAAAATTTGAAAAGCCAATCCGAAGGAGATCAAACACTCACTTTAGAAGTTATAGAATCTTATATTAATGATTGGAAAAATTTAGGGTCAGTACCTTTCAATATGCGACATATAGAATCTAAGTTTAGCAAAGTGTTGGATAAGCTTTATGGTAAATTGAATTTAGGAAAAAGTGAGGTCGCAATTTTAAAGTTTAAGAATATTGTGAGTGGTTACCTTGCTAATAAACAATTTAAAAAGATTGATGATGAACAATATTTTGTAAGAAAGAAAATAGATGAAGCGACTAGAGAAATAAAGCAGTTAGAAAATAATATCAGCTTTGTTTCGAGTGCTACAGAGAATAACCCTTTACTTATGAATGTTCAAAAGAATATTGATCGTTGTTCTGATGATTTGAAAATTTGGAAAACAAAACTTGATTATCTCAACAAGTTAGAATATTAAAAAAATCGCTCTTTCGGGCGCTTTTTTTAATATCATTATTTTTTATTCATTACCATCTAATAATCACGCTTCCCCAGGTAAACCCACTACCAAAAGCAGCTAGCACAACTAGATCATTATCTTTTATCTTTCCTTTTTCCCATGCTTCTGTTAAAGCTATAATAACTGATGCAGCGGTAGTATTACCATATTTTTGAATGTTATTATAAACTTTACTATCATCTAATTGAAACTTCTTTTGAATAAATTGAGCAATTCTTAGATTGGCTTGATGCGGAATTAACATATCAATATCTTCTTTTTGTAAATTGTTAGCCTGTAAACCTTCTATAATTGCTTCAGAAAAACGAACAACTGCATGTTTAAAAACAAATTGTCCATTCATATATGGATAATAAGAAACATCATCAGGGTTATTTTCTTTTAAAATTTCTGGCACCCACCTCCCAGTAGAAGGTCCTTCTAAAGAAAGCTCTTTGGCATGCTTGCCTTCGGAATGTAGATGAGAAGACAGAATGCCTTTACCTTTTTCTTCAGATCTACTTAATACAGCGGCTCCGGCACCATCACCAAAAATAACAGTAACACCACGACCTCGGGTAGATCGTTCTAAACCACCCGAATGATTTTCACTACCTATAACCAATATATTTTTATACATACCAGTCTTAATAAACTGATCAGCAACTGATAAGCTATAAATAAAACCTGAGCACTGGTTACGAACATCTAAAGCACCTACTGTAGGCATATCTAGCATATCTTGTACGTGAACCCCACCACCAGGAAAGTACATATCTGGGCTTAAGGTTGCAAAAACTATAAAATCTATATCGTCCTTAGTTAAACCAGCACGTTCAATTGCAATTTTAGAAGCTTTTACAGCCATAGATGAAGTTGTGTCACCCGTTTTTGGGTCAATCCATCGTCGTTCTTTAATACCAGTTCTTTCTTGAATCCATTCATCACTGGTATCCATCCATTGTTTTAGGTCATTATTGGTTACTATATTTCCAGGGACGTAGTATCCTAAGCCTGTAATTTTAGAATTATACATAAATCTTTATTAGTAGGTAATTTGAATCCAAATATAATTAAATTTATTATGCATAGAATAATAAAAAAGGTAGCATATATTTTATAATCAAATATTAATTTTATTCAATTAATCATGCAATAATTACGTAAATTAGCACTACTTCAACAAATAACATTTAGCAATGAAAAAACTAAACTTATTTCTAGTATTTTTTGTGTTCAGTTTAGCTGGATACTCACAAGAAAATTTAAATTACCAAAAGCCTTCGAGTGAAATTTTAGAATTGGTTGATGCGCCATTAGCACCTTCAGTTTTAATGAATGATGATTATACCATGATGATTTTAAGGTATAGAAATGCTTTTAAAACAATTCAAGAACTATCAGAAGATGAATTAAGATTGGCTGGTTTACGAATCAATCCTAAAACAAATATTGGTAGTAGAACGAATTATTACAATGACATTAAAGTTAGAAATCTTTTGGGAAAAGAAATTCAAAATGTTCAAGGACTGCCTGAAAATGCCAGGTTGGCAAACTTTAGTTGGTCACCAAATCAAAAGAAAATGGCATTCACTAATACTACACCAGAAGGAGTAGAAGTTTGGGTGTTACGTATAGATGAAGCTAAAGCAACAAAGTTAACAGATGCGAATGTGAATGCTAATATGAGAGACGTTATTAATTGGTTTGAAGATAATAATAGCATGTTAGTTAAAATGATTTCTAAAGAACGTAAGTCTTTAGTTAACTCCGCTGCTTCTGTACCTAATGGTCCTACAATCTCTATTAATCATGGGAAGAAAGCTCAAAACAGAACTTATCAAGATTTATTAAAAGATAAAAATGATGTACATAATTTTGAACAATTAGCCTTATCAGAACTTTATAAAGTAGACCTTAATGGAAATGCAGAACCTTGGATGAGTAGTAACATGTATGATAATATAAGCTTTTCACCAAATGGTGAGTATGTTATGATTACTACTATAAAAAAACCATTTTCGTATTTAGTAACTTATAGAAGATTTCCATCTGAAACAACAATTTATACAAAAGATGGAGAAAAAGTTCAAACAGTATCAGAAGTTCCCTTAATAGAAGATTTACCAAAAGGATTTATGGCTGTAAGAAAAGGGAAAAGAAATTTAGCTTGGCGTTCAGATAAACCCTCAACATTAGTATATGTTGAAGCTTTAGATGGAGGTGATCCTAAGGCCGAAGTAGATTATCGTGATGAAGTGTTCATGCTTGATGCTCCTTTCGATGGCACTCCAAAAGGATTATTGAAAACTAAAAATCGCTTATATCGAATAAGTTGGGGTAATGATCAGAAAGCATTAGCTCAAGATTATTGGTTTGATAATAGAAATACTAAAACATACCTTTTTAATCCTAGCGATCCTTCACAAGAAGCTACGATTATTAACGATAGGAATTATCAAAATGTATATGGTAACCCTGGTGCACCTGTTACTAAAAGAAACCAATACGGGTCTTATGTTTTAGCTATGGAAGGAGATAATATTTTTATGCTAGGAGATGGTTATTCTAAAGAAGGAAAGTTTCCCTTTTTAGATAAAGTAAACCTTAATACTCAAAAAAAGAGTAGATTATATCAATCTAAACTAACGAGTAAACTTGAAGATTTAAGAGATTATGATGTAAAAAAGAAACGGTTGTTAGTTCGCATAGAATCAAAGAATGAATATCCTAACTACTATTTTAGAAGTACTAAAAATAAAAAACTAAAGCAGATAACTAATTTTCAAAACCCATTTTCGAGTATACAAAATGTTCATAAAGAGGTGGTTAATTATAAAAGAGATGATGGTTTAGATCTTACAGGGACACTTTATTTACCGGTCGGGTATGATAAAACAAAAAAAGAGAAGTTGCCTATGATCATGTGGGCTTATCCTGTCGAATACAAAGATAAATCGAGTGCTTCTCAAACTACTCAAAACCCTAATGAATTTACGTATCCTTATTGGGGATCACCGTTGTATTGGGTTGCTAAGGGTTATGCTGTTTTAGACGATGCCGCATTTCCAATTATTGGTGAAGGAGATGATGAGCCTAATGATACTTTTAGAAAGCAACTAGTCGCAAATGCAAAAGCTGGTATAGACGCAATAGATACAATGGGTTATATAGATAGAGACAGAGTAGCTGTTGGTGGTCATAGTTATGGAGCTTTTATGGTAGCTAATTTATTATCACACTCAGACTTATTTGCAGCCGGTATAGCAAGAAGCGGAGCTTATAATAGAACTTTAACGCCTTTTGGTTTTCAACGTGAACAACGTAGTTACTGGGAAGCACCAGAAGTTTATTATACCATGTCTCCTTTTATGCATGCAGATAAAATGAAAACACCATTATTATTAATTCATGGTAAGGCCGATAATAATTCAGGTACATACCCTATGCAAAGTGAACGCTATTTTAATGCTTTAAAAGGTTTAGGCGCTACGGTACGTTTAGTTATGTTACCTAAAGAAAGTCATGGTTATAGGGCGAAAGAAAGTATTTTGCATTTATTATGGGAGCAAGATCAGTGGCTAGAGAAATATGTAAAAAATAAAAAGAAGCCTGAAAAAACAGCTTCAAATTAATAAGAACCGCCATTTGGCGGTTTTTGTGTGTCATCTTGTCACAATTAATCCTTTGGTATTTTTTTTGACTTAATGGTATTTTAAACTAAAAATATATATCATGGCAAAAGGAACTATCAATGTTTCAGTCGAAAACATATTTCCATTAATTAAAAAATTCTTGTATTCAGATCATGAGATCTTTTTACGTGAATTGATTTCAAACGCAACAGATGCAACATTAAAATTAAAGCACTTAACTTCAGTAGGTGATTCTAAAGCTGAATTTGGTGAACCTAAAATTGAAGTAAAGATTGATAAAGATGGCAAGAAATTGCATATTATTGATCAAGGTCTAGGAATGAGTGAAGAAGAAGTTCAAAAGTATATAAACGAAGTTGCTTTTTCTGGAGCTGAAGAATTTTTAGATAAGTATAAAGATGCCGCTAAAGATGCTGGTATTATCGGTCACTTTGGTTTAGGATTTTACTCTGCCTTTATGGTAGCTGATAAAGTTGAAATCATTACAAAATCACATGTAGAAAAAGAATCTGCTGTGCATTGGACATGTGATGGTTCTCCAGAATTTACGTTGAAGAAAACCAAAAAGGAAGATAGAGGTACAGAGATCATTCTTCATATCGCCGAGGATTCAACAGAGTTTTTAGAAGAGCATAGAATTAGTGAATTATTGACTAAGTATAATAAATTTATGCCGATACCAATTAAGTTTGGTACTAAAGAAGTTGATGATCCAAATCATACACCAAAAACTACAAAAGATAAAGAAGGCAAAGAAACTACTGAGCCACAAAAGAAAATAGCGGTTGATAATATTATTAATAATCCAAATCCAGCTTGGACAACAAAACCAGCTGATTTAAAAGATGAAGATTATAAATCGTTCTATAGAGAGCTGTATCCTATGCAGTTTGAGGAACCTTTATTCAATATTCATTTAAATGTAGATTATCCTTTTAACTTAACGGGAATCCTATATTTCCCTAAGATGACAACTAATCTTGATATTCAAAAGGATAGAATTCAATTGTATCAAAATCAAGTATTTGTAACCGATAATGTAGAAGGTATTGTGCCAGATTTCTTACAAATGTTACGTGGTGTGATTGATTCACCAGATATTCCGTTAAATGTATCTCGTAGTTATTTACAGGCTGATGGTGCGGTAAAGAAAATATCTAGTTACATCACTAAAAAAGTAGGTGATAAATTACAATCACTTTTCAAGAAAGACAGAGCAGAGTTTGAAAAAAAATGGAACGATATTAAGATTGTTATTGAGTATGGAATGCTTTCTGAAGAGAAATTTTATGAAAAAGCTCAAAAATTTACTTTATATCCAACAGTAGATGGCTCTTACTTTACGTTTGATGAATTAAAAGATAAACTAAAAGCTGCACAAACTGATAAGGATAAAAACTTAGTAGTGTTATATGCAAGTAATGCAGAAGAACAGCATAGTTATATTCAACAAGCTAAAGACAAAGGTTATGAAGTATTGGTATTAGATTCGCCGATTGTTCCACATTTAATTCAAAAGATTGAAGGTGAAAATACTGAATTATCTGATGAGAAGTTCCCAATCAAATTTGCACGTGTAGATTCAGATCATATTGATAATTTGATCAAAAAGGATGATGAACAAATCTCTAAATTATCAGATGAGGAAAAAAATAAATTAAAAGAGATTGTTGAAGGTATTGTACCAAAAGAAAAGTACACAGTGCAGTTAGAAGCTTTAGATTCTAATGCAAACCCGTTTATCATCACTCAGCCAGAGTTTATGCGAAGAATGAAAGAAATGCAGCAAACTGGAGGTGGTGGATTTATGGGTATGGGTGGTTTTCCTGAGATGTACAATCTAGTGGTAAATACTAATAATGACTTGATGCAGAATATTTTAAAAGCTAAAGGAAAGAAAGAAGAATATGTAAATCAAGCATTAGATTTAGCAAAATTATCTCAAAATTTATTGCAAGGTGAAGATCTAACTAACTTTATAAAGCGTAGTTTTGATTTGATGAAATAATGTCATTGGCGGGCGGAACATTCTGTCATTAATCAAGGAATTCATAAAGAAAAAAAACATTTCAAGTTTTTGAAGTGTTTTTTTTGCTTATTTGAATATTATATTTATTTTTAAATCAAAAATTATATGAGAATTATTTTATTTTTATCAATTTCTATTATTCTTGTTAGTTGCTCTTCCCAAAAAGTAAATAATAAGACCAAAATGGTTGATGGAAGAAAAGTAAGAGAGTTCAAGTTAAAAGATAGTTTGATTGTAATTACACCTCGAAATTGGCATAAAGTTTTTAACCATAATTATGAAGGGTATACACCATTAGCGGGAGAAGGCGGGTATTACCATAATGGACTTAAGGTGTTTTATTGGAATGAAGGAAACATATCAATGGAATTGGAAGAATTTGTTAAAAGAGATTTTGAAGGCACTAATAAACACAAAAACATCAATCTAACAAAACAAGAAATACTTATTGATACTACTAGATATGGTAAAACATATATATACGAATATCGGACAAAATCGAATGGAAATGTAAGAATAGTAATGAATAAATTTTTTAAATTTCAAGGGAAACTATTTCATTTTTATAGTACATCAGATTTGGAGTATTATAATGCTTATAAAGAAGATCATGATTTCATATTTAACAATTTAAAATTCATAGACTGATTTATTGATATAAATTAGGTATCAACATTCATATAACAAAAGTAAACCCTTAACAAATTTGCTAAGGGTTTTTTTATAATCAATCGGAAGGGTATGCTATTATCTAGAACCTAAAACTTCTTTTTTAGTGCTTAATATAAACTCAAATTCTTCGTCTAGTAAAATCTTTACTAACTCTCTGTTTTCGTTTACCCAATAATAAGCAGATTTCATTTTCTTACCTTGGTGAACAAACTTGTGTAATTTTTTGGTCTCACCATTAACATCTGTAGAAAATTTACCTAAGTAATTAATAGTTTGATTCTTTCTTACATATAGTTTCGTTTCATCTAAAGAATTGAACTTAAATGTGCCTTCTTTTTTACTGAAAGGTAGCTTTGGTACGATAGCCCATACATTAAAAGATGGTATAGTGTGTGACGGCATTCGAATCATAGTTTTATGATTTGGATCTAAAAATTGATTTACTTCATTATCAGTAGTAATTTCATTTTTAAAATCACCAGTAAAATTCCAATAAGAAGCACTTGTATTGTGTTTTACGCGCTCACCAGTGTATACCACAGGATCCATATTAGAGTCTATAGTACCGTTAAATTTAATTTTTGAAGCGTTTGCTAATTTTTTCGAATCTGAAATTGTAGCCAATGAAAAATCTAACTTTTCATTATCAAAAATTGCTTTAACAGTAGTCTTTAGAATTGGATTCGCAGAACTACTATTATACTTTTGAATACTTATATAACCTTTGTTATTAGTGGATTTATACCAATAGGTTTTAGAAATTTTTTCATCTGAGAATGAAAGAAAAATAAAACTACAGGTTATAAGTAAGAGTGTAAGTTTTTTAATCATATTATGTTTTTTAATATTTTATATATAGTTTCAATCAATTATATAACAACTTGATTGTAAAAATTCCCACCTAAAAATTATATATTGTAACTTACTATTTTGACTAAACATCATATATAAAAATCACAAACTAATTATGAAGCTTTTTATCAAACAAAAAACCACAATTCTTTTATTCAGTTTTGCATTTATTTTTTCTTTAAGTGCCCAAAATTTAGAACAACAAATTGATGAAATAATAAAACAAAATTTTAAAGATGATATGCCAGGTGTTGCACTCTTAGTTGCTAAAGAAGGAAAACCAATCTATAGAAAAGCCTTTGGTAAAGCTAATTTAGAATTAGATGTGGTTATGCAGCCGGAAAACGTCTTTGAATTGGCTTCCATTACTAAACAATTTACTGCAGTTGCAATTTTAATGTTAGAAGAACAGGGTAAGCTAAGTGTGGAGGATGAAATCATAAAGTTTATACCAGATTATCCTACTAACGGTAGAAAGATTACCATTCATCATTTATTAAATCATACTTCTGGTATTAAGAGCTATACTTCTATGAAGTTAGATAGTTTAGCTAGAAATGATATGAGTCCAGTTGAAATCATTTCTTACTTTAAAAACGAGCCGATGGATTTTGAGCCTGGGGAAAAGTTTTTATATAACAATTCTGGGTATATTTTATTAGGTCATATCATTGAGGTTGTTACCGAAGATACTTACGAAAATTTTATAGAAGATCATATTTTTAAAATACTAGGAATGTCAAATTCCAGGTATGGTAGTATGGTTGAGTTGGTTAAGAATCGTGCTAGTGGGTATATGCAGAATGATAAAGGTTATAGAAATGCAGATTATTTAAGTTTAACATTACCCTATGCAGCAGGATCGTTAATGTCTACCGTCGATGATCTATTGAAGTGGCAAAATGCGTTGCGAGATAATAATTTGATTAAAAAAGAAACGTTGGTTAAAGCTATTAATGGGTCTAAACTAAATAGTGGTGAAGAAATTAGTTACGGTTATGGTTGGGGAAAAGCGAATATAAAAGGCTCTAAAGGGTATACACATAGTGGAGGTATTTTTGGTTATTCTACTAATGGAATTTATTTGCAAGACGAAGATGTATATGTAATTGGGTTAACAAATTGTAGCTGTAATAATATAGGGTCTGTTACTAATTTAGTAGCTGCAGCTGCTATTGGTAAGGCTTACCCTAGTATTAAAGATGATATTAAACTTTCTGAAGAAAAGTTGAAAAAATGGACTGGTGCTTACGCTTTTGTGGATGGAGCTATGCGTTATATTACTTTTAAGGAGGGTAAATTGTATAGTCAAAGAGATGAAAACCAGAAATTTCTTATTTATCCTATATCTGAAACTCAATTTATATTTGATGATGTTACTATATCTTATAACTTTTCGATAGATGATGCTGGTAAGAGGCAAGTAACGATGATTACTAATAACGGAGAAAACATTGGTAAAGAAACTGATAAAGAAATACCTGCCGATCGTATAGAAATTGAAGTTGCTACATCAGTTTTAGAAAATTATGTTGGTATATTTGAATTGCAGCCAGGATTTAACTTAGTTATGACATTAGAAAATGAAAAATTATACACTCAAGCAACTGGTCAACCAAAAAATCAGTTATTTGCTGAGTCAAATACAAAATTCTTTTTAAAGGTAGTAAACGCACAAGTTGAATTTATAAAAGACGATATTGGAAAATACAATTCATTGATTTTGTATCAAAATGGACAACAAATACCAGCAAAACGTAAAAATTAGAAATAAAAAAACCGCTCATTTGAGCGGCTTTTTATTTTTTACTGAACTGGAAAATTAAAATATTTATCCTTATATGGTTCATCTTTTAGAGTAAAATGCCACCATTCTTTCGGATGCGATTTAAAACCATGCTTTTCCATTCTTCGTTTTAACAATAAACGAACTGCACGTTGATTTCTAGTAATATTCGGATAGTCGATCGAAGATTTATCATCAAAAAGATCATAAGTACCTCCCATATCTAAAATATGTCCTGTAGTTAAAGAAACTATTGTTAAGTCTACAGTACTACCACGGCTATGACCAGACTTTTTTGCAATATATTGCTGGTTAAATAAATCCTTTTTATCAATATTTGGATAGTACTTTTCCTTCATTTTTGTATCTGTAGAATCTTCTGCCCATTTCACAAAATGGTCTACAGCCTGTTGTGGTCTATATGCGTCATAAATCAATAAACCAAAGCCTAATTTTTCTAATTCACTTTGTACATTTTGTAATGCTTCAGTTGCTTTTTTAGTTAAAATAATTTTAGGTTGAATATAACCTTCAACTGGCTTTCCAATAAAATTATTAGAAGAATAGTAACGCATGTCAGAACGTAGATTAGGAATCACTTCCTTGGCATATACAAATCCATCTGGCATGTCATTTAATGCTTGCTGTGTATAACCAACAGTTGCAAAATTTATAATAGTAACTAGCAATAAAGCCTTTATATAGCCTAGCTTTTTCATTATGGGTTTCAGTTTGGGTTTATTCTGTAGCTAATGTAACGAAAAACTTTTAATTATATTTTAACACGGACTATAGATTATAATTTAAAAATAAACAAATTAAAATAGTACTTTTCAGCTCTATGTTATTAGTTAACCTTAACATAATTCAATACTCTGTTAATTATAAGCGTTTAAATAATTCAAAACTTTAGAGATCTATTAAGAAACAACTGTCAGTTGTAAATTCCTAACTCTTTACTCAATTAATAATTAATATTGTTTTTGTTTTTACA
Organism: Maritimimonas sp. 2304DJ26-3; assembly: GCF_056591635.1. Taxonomy (NCBI): domain Bacteria; kingdom Pseudomonadati; phylum Bacteroidota; class Flavobacteriia; order Flavobacteriales; family Flavobacteriaceae; genus Maritimimonas; species Maritimimonas sp. 2304DJ26-3. Next base: position 546,985 of record NZ_JBWQOK010000002.1, on the reverse strand, counting down.
GCAATTCATTCTATCTTTAAGTGCTATGGATGAAAAGCTAATGTCTAAGAAAAAGCCTGCATTTCCAATTACGGAGCAGCTTTCAAATTACCTCACAGAGCATAGTAGAAATATTAAGATTCCTATTTATTATGATGATCTTTTGCGTTTTCAAGGGGCCGTAGAAATTTATGATAAAGACGGTAACGATACACTATGGATAAGCACATATTTTGCAGAACATGAGCGTGCAGAGATTGAGTTGAGTTTAAAAAGGATGTACACCATATTGCATGCTGATGGTAGTGATTCTATATTACCATTTCTGAATATTGACTCTATTGACTTTTGCACATTTGGTAACTCTAAACCTTTTCGTATCAAAGTTCGAAATATCTTGAATGACAATTACATATATCTTTATGTAAAAACAGCTGATGCTTCAAGAATTTATGGATTGGAACTAGAGCACATGCTTTCACCTAATCACATTAATTTCTTGGTACATAAAGATACTTTGATTGAAGAGCATATTTCCGGTATACCGGGCGATACTTTTATAGCTGAGCAATTAGATAGTATTTCTGAACAAGATAAAGCAGCAATCGCTAAAGAGTTTGTAAAGTTTAATGAGAGAAGCTTTGTGAGGTTATTGGGTGATATGCGCTCTTATAATTATGTTATGGTTCTTACACATGATTTTGATAGAATACAATACCGTATTAGAGCAATTGATTTTGATCAACAAAATTTTGAGGGTAATCCGAAAGTTTACAAGCCACAGTTCTTGAAGGAAAATAATAAGTTGGTAGAAATGACCTCAAATATTTTACAGGAGGAATCTATTGAGCAATACAAAAAAGAAGAACGTTCGTTATTAGCGAAAAGGGCTACAAGTGAAGATGACCGTTTAAAGAATCTATTGCATTGCATGAAAAATGATACTATTTCAACACCAGAAAAAATAAAAGAGTTAAAAAAAGGCCTATATGATTTGACTTTTGATATAAATTTTAAAAAGTCAAAAAACATGGGAGATATTTTAGAGAGTGCTCTTGATTTTATTGTAAGAAACTATAAAAATGTAAATCCATATATTATTCGTTAATCAGCCATAAAAAATTGTAGAAAATGAAAATCGAGAAAATACTTGTTGCTAATAGAGGAGAAATAGCAATCAGAATTTTAAGAGCATGTACAGAGTTAAATATTCAAACGGTGGCTATTTATACGTACGAAGATCGTTACTCTCAGCATCGTTATAAATCAGATGAAGCTTACCAGATTGGCACTAATGACCAACCCTTAAAACCTTATTTAGATATTCAAGAGATTGTTGGTTTAGCAAAGTCTAAGGGAGTTGATGCCATTCATCCTGGTTATGGATTCCTTTCAGAAAATTCAAATTTTGCCAGAGCATGTGCTGAAAACGGTATTGTTTTTATTGGTCCAAAACCAGAAGTAATGGATGCATTGGGCGATAAAATAACGGCTAAAAAAATTGCTTCTAAATGTAGAGTTCCAGTTATTGAAAGTAATAAAAAAGAATTATCTTTTCTTAAAGTAGCATTGTCTGAAGCTAAAAAGATAGGTTATCCTTTAATGTTAAAAGCTGCTTCAGGAGGTGGAGGAAGGGGTATGCGTATTGTTAGAAGTGCAAACGAACTTGAGATAAATTTTGATTCAGCAAGAAACGAGGCATTAAATGCTTTTGGAGATGACACTATGTTTTTGGAAAAATATGTAGAAGATCCTAAACATATTGAAGTTCAGATTGTTGCAGATAATCATGGGGAAATTCGTCATTTACATGAGCGTGATTGCTCAGTGCAACGGAGACATCAAAAAGTAATCGAAGTTGCACCCTCTTTTGGGTTGTCTGACGAATTAAAGCAAAATCTGTATAATTATGCAGTAGCAATTGCAGAAGAGGTAAGCTATAATAACATAGGTACTGTAGAGTTTTTAGTCGATAATCAAAACAATATTTATTTTATTGAAGTAAATCCGCGTATCCAAGTAGAGCATACTGTTACTGAAATGGTGACAGGTATTGATCTTGTAAAAACACAAATTTTCATAGCTGGTGATTATAAATTATCTGACAAGCAAATTAAAATATACGATCAAAAATCATTATCTACCTATGGATTTGCGTTGCAGTGTAGAATCACAACAGAAGATCCTGAGAATAATTTCACACCAGATTATGGCACCATAACTACCTATAGAAGTGCTGCTGGCATGGGCATTCGATTAGATGCTGGTAGCGTATATCAAGCCTCAAAGATTAGTCCATTTTTTGATTCAATGTTAGTTAAAGTATCTGCTCATGGCAGAACTTTAGACGGTGCAACTCGTAAAATGGTGAGAGCTTTAAAAGAATTTAGAATACGAGGTGTAAAGACTAATATTCGTTTTTTACAGAATGTAATTCAACATAATACCTTTAGAGAAGGAAAGGTGACGGTTAATTTTATTCAGAATACACCTTCGCTATTTAAAATTCAATTGCCTCAAGATAGAACAACAAAGCTCACTAACTTTTTAGGTGAAATAATTGTTAATGGCAATCCAGATGTAAAGTTTGTTAATTCAAATAAGGAGCTCAGAGCTGCAAAAGTCCCTGATTTCATACCTTTTGGGGAATATCCTAAAGGTACTAGAGATATGCTACTCGAATTAGGACCTGAAAAATTTTGTAAGTGGTTACAAAAAGAAAAGAAAATACATTTTACCGATACTACATTTAGAGATGCTCATCAATCTTTATTGGCAACTAGGATGCGGTCTTATGATATGTTAAAAGTAGCCGAGAGTTTTGCCAAAAATCACTCTAATACGTTTAGTATGGAAATGTGGGGAGGTGCAACATTTGATGTTTGCTTACGGTTTTTACATGAAAGCCCATGGACACGTTTAAGAACGTTGAGAAGGGTGATTCCAAATATACTGTTTCAGATGTTACTCAGAGGATCAAACGGAGTAGGGTACACGGCTTATCCTGATAATCTGATTGAAGAATTTATAGTTAAATCTTGGGAAAATGGAATTGATCTTTTTAGGATTTTTGACTCCTTAAATTGGGTAAGAGCAATGGAGCCGAGCATTAATTATGTGAGAAAACAAACTGGAGGAATTGCGCAAGCAGCCATTAGCTACACAGGAGATATTTTAGACAAAGAGAATACAAAATACAATCTAAAATATTATACTCAATTAGCTAAAGATCTAGAAAATGCGGGAGCTCATATGATAGCTATAAAAGATATGGCTGGTTTGTTAAAACCATATGCGGCTACAGAATTGGTTAAAGCACTAAAAGATACTGTCAATCTACCAATCCATTTGCATACACACGATACATCTTCATTACAATCTGCTACCTATTTAAAAGCGATTGAGGCAGGTGTAGATGTTGTTGATGTTGCTTTAGGCGGATTATCTGGCCTAACTTCTCAACCTAATTTTAATTCTGTAGTTGAAATGATGAAGTATCATAAACGAGAGCATGATTATGATATTGAAAAGTTGAATGAATTTTCTAATTATTGGGAAGATATTCGAGAATATTATTATCCTTTTGAGTCTGGATTAAAATCTGGAACAGCAGAAGTGTTCAAACATGAAATCCCTGGAGGTCAGTACTCAAATCTTCGCCCACAAGCCGAAGCTTTAGGCTTAGGAGATCGATTTGACGAGGTAAAGAAAATGTATGGCGAAGTCAACGATCTTTTCGGAGATTTAATTAAAGTGACACCAAGTTCTAAAGTTGTAGGTGATATGGCAATTTTTATGGTTACCAATGACTTAACTCCTCAAGATGTATTAGAACGTGGGGAAGAAATTTCATTTCCAGAATCAGTTATTAATTTCTTTAAAGGTGACTTGGGGCAACCGGTTGGAGGTTTTCCGAAAAAATTGCAGAAAGTAATCTTAAAGAATAAAAAATCTTACAAGAATAGACCAAATTCACATTTAAAACCGATAGATTTTGATAAGGAATATAAAGTCTTTGAAAAGAAATTCCAGAAAGGATTTTCACGTCCAATAGAATTTGAAGATTTTTTATCATATAGTTTGTATCCCAAAGTGTTTGAACAAGCACATGAATTTTATAAGAATTATGCAAATGTTGCCACTATACCAACTAAGAATTTCTTTTATGGTATGGAGCCGAGAGAAGAAATTATGGTTGAATTGCAACCTGGTAAAACCGTTTTAGTGCAATTGCTTTCAGTAGGTGAACCAAATGATGAAGGTATTCGCATAGTATTCTTTAAAGTAAATGGTGAAAATAGATATGTAGAAATTAAGGATAAATCGTTAGATATTCAAAAGATAGAAAACAAAAAAGCAGTTGTTGATATCGATAATGAAATTGGAGCGCCACTACAAGGACTGCTTTATAAAACGTTAGTTAAACAAGGTCAAAAAGTAAAAGAAAATGACCCGCTATTCGTTATTGAAGCTATGAAAATGGAAACGACAGTTACCGCAACTAAAAGTGGTAAAGTAAAATCAATAACGTTAACCCAAGGTTCTATGGTAATGCAAGATGACTTGGTGATGACGTTAGAATAATAATTTAGCTAAAAATATCATTTAAAAGTTTAGCTAAACGGACGCCACCTTTTTGTAACTGTTGTCTTACAGTTTTAAAATGATCGTAAGAATAACGATAGCGTAAATTTTCACCAACTTTTACAGATTCATAAACTGGAATGGTCAGTTTTCTAGTGTCGTGTACCCAGTCAATTACATTTCCTTTTTGCATGCTCTTTACTTGTTCTTTAGTTAAGTCATCTGTATTATCAGCAAGTTCTTTATAACTCATTTCCCACTCATCTATCATATTTTCATCCCAAACTCTATGTAAATTAGTTCCTCTGCCAAACCATTGTACTTGAATTGTATTACCACCTTTGTCTTCAGCCCTACCGATATGCATAGGTTGATGTAAATCACCAACCAAATGCACTAACATTTTTAAATAAAATGCCTTTTCCTCTTTTGAACTGTTCTTATCTTTTAATACTGAAATACACTTATTGATACCGGTTACTAAATCTCCATTAGTGTTTTTTTTAGATTCTGGATATGTTTTATCAAATGGCATATTTACGTAATGCCAAGTGTAAAAATCATTGTATTTTCTGTCAGATTTGATTTGGTCGGCGTAGGTAGATACAAAAGCAAGACTTTGACCATTTAATAGCTTTTCTATTTTCTTTTTCGCACTTCTTTTGAGATGTTTTTCTGCTATTTCACCTGTAGCTCTATGTCCAGTAGGACCCCAAATATCATTAGCGAATGAAGTGTTAGGGTTTATAAATAGATAAATGAAAAACAATATAATAGATAACCTCATGAATTCTAAATTTTCGCTAAAATATAAAATAAGTATGTTAAAAAATTTGTAAATGTTATTTTTTTTATTATATCTTTGTGATATCATAATAATATCATATTAAAATCAATAAACATGAAACAGGAAAAAACAATTATCCCTTCAAATGGTTACTTAATGTTATTTATTTTTTTAATTCTATTTTTTGGAGGAGTTTTGGCTCTGATTGCATTTAAGAATCCAAGATTCATCTTACTAATATTGCTGGCAATTTTTTTAGTTCCTGGCTTTATTATGGTTCAGCCTAACAATTCAAGAGTTTTATTATTATTTGGAAAATATGTAGGTTCTGTTAAAAAGAATGGGTTTTATTGGGTAAATCCTTTTTACACAAAAAAGAAGGTATCGCTTAGAGCTAGTAATTTTGATAGTGAACGTTTAAAGGTAAATGATAAATTAGGTAACCCAATCATGATTAGTACCATATTGGTGTGGCGTGTATTAGATACTTACAAAGCCGCTTTTGATGTAGACAATTATGAAAATTTTGTAAGAGTTCAAACTGATGCTGCTGTACGTAAATTAGCGAGTATGTACCCATACGATAATTTTGCTGATGAAGGTCATGACGAAGATATTACGCTTCGTTCTAGTGTGAATGAAGTAAGTGAAACTCTTGAAAAGGAATTGGAAGAACGTTTATCTATAGCTGGTATTGAAGTTCTGGAAGCTCGTATAGGTTATTTGGCGTATGCACAAGAAATAGCAAATGCAATGCTTAAGCGTCAACAGGCTACTGCAATTGTATCTGCAAGACATAAAATTGTAGAAGGTGCGGTTAGTATGGTGGAAATGGCTTTAGAAGAATTGGGGAAAAAAGAAATTGTTGATTTAGATGAAGAGCGTAAAGCTGCAATGGTAAGTAATCTAATGGTTATTCTATGCGGAGATAAAGACGCATCGCCAGTATTAAATACAGGAACTTTAAATCAATAGAAGAATATAATTAATGTTTAAAAGTGAAAAAACTCTGTTAGAAACAATAATAGCAAGTGTAATAAAAGATTTTAAGCTACTTATAAATAAATTAGTAACTTCATTTTAACATGGCAAAGAAAAAGGCATTCGCACTTAGAATTAATGAAGAAATGCTTAAGGCAATTGAAAAATGGGCTTCAGACGAATTCCGCAGTACTAATGGACAAATAGAATGGATGCTGAATCAAAGTTTAAAACAGGTCAAACGAGACCCCAAGAAAAAAGATCAAGATAATTAAGAATTCTTTAACACTTAATTATTCTATATTTGACGCAAGTCAATTAGTGGAATGAAACAAACCTACAAGCTATGTCTAAACATAGCTTTATTACTTATTATTTTTGGCGTTAATGCGCAAAAACAATTTACTGTTAAGTACATAAATTCATCGATAAATGTTGATGCTTCTTTAGATGAAGAAGTATGGCAATCAGCTGATATTGCTACTAATTTTTGGCAGCAATTCCCTACTGATTCTTTACAAGCTAAAGCACAGACAGAAATTAAAATGTTATTTGATGATGAAAATTTATATGTTGGCATAAAAGTATATGCAGCGGGTGACAATTATGTTGTTCCTTCCTTGCGTAGAGATTTTAGAGCGGGTGGAAATGATAATATAACATTACTATTTGACACATTTAATGACGCTACTAATTCTTTTATTTTTGGTTCAAATCCTTATGGTGTGCTTAGAGAGATGTTATTATCTGGAGGAGGAACCAGTCCAAGGGATTTTGATGGAGCATGGGATGTAAAGTGGGAAGGAGAATCAGAAATGTATGATGGCTATTATATTTGTGAGTGGAAGATTCCATTGTATGCATTTAAGTATAGAGAAGGTGAAACTAAATGGCGTTTTAATAGTTATCATTTTGACACTCAGGATAATGAAATAAATACATGGATCCAAATTCCCCGAAATCAATTTATTTTCAACTTGGCTTATATGGGTGATATGCATTTTGAAAGACCACTAGGTAAGTCTAAATCACCAGTGTCAATAGTTCCATATATAAATACTAGTGTATTACAAGATTTAGAAGAGAATACAGATGATACAGATTTTAAAGTAGGTGGTGACGCGAAATTTACTATTGGCAATAGCCTAAATCTTGACTTAACGATTAACCCGGATTTTTCACAGGTAGAAGTAGATCGTCAAATAACCAATTTAACGAGGTTTAGCATAGCTTTACCAGAAAGACGTCAATTTTTTATAGAAAATAGTGATCTTTTCGGAAGCTTTGGAGATTTTAGAGAGTCGCGAACTTTTTTTTCGCGACGAATTGGAATCGCAGAAGATATAGATGGCGAAACAATAGAAAATGGAATTCTGGCGGGCGCTCGCTTAAGCGGTAAGCTTAATAATAATTTTAGGGTAGGCTTCTTAAATATGCAAACCGAAGAAGATGAATCCAATGAAATTGCAGCTACAAATAATACAGTTGTTGCATTACAACATAAGATGTTTAGCCGTTCAAACCTAAGCTTTTTATTTATTAATAAACAAGCAACTAAGGATTATGATTTTTTAAATGATAATGATGATGAAACAAATAATAATACATATAACAGAGTTATAGGCTTAGATTATAATTTAGCATCGAAAGATAATACATGGACAGGAAAATATTACTTACATAAGTCTTTTACACCAAATTCTGAAGATAAAGATTATTCTGCTGGAGCTTCTACAGAATATAACAGCAGGTATTTTAATTTACGTTTAAGCGGGGTTTACATAGGTGATGATTTTAGATCAGAATTAGGTTTTGTTAGGCGGACAGATATGTTTAAGGCAATCCTAGATGTTGGAGTGAATATTTGGCCTAAGAAGGGCGTTTTTAATAGACATAGTTTTTCTGTTCTTCCTATTATATTTTTTAGACCAGATGCCTTGAATTTTGGAGTGTCAGATAGGTTTAATAGAATTCAATGGGAAGGTAGTTTTAAAGACCAGTCTCAATTATCTGCTTCAATAAGCCATAGATACACTAAATTAATAGATGGTAGCTTTGATCCTACAGGTTCTGATGATGCTATTGAATTACCAGAAAATTCTGAATATGATTATACTGAATATAGAATTGAATATAGATCTGATCAAAGAAAGAGGTTTTCATATAATATAGAACCGTCTTATGGTACATTTTATAACGGAACTAAGTTTTCTTTTCAAGGAAACCTCAATTTGAGAATTCAGCCTTATTTTGTTGCTTCAGCACAAATAAATTACGATGAGATTAATTTGCCAGAGCCTTATCCTGATGCTTCAATTTGGCTGGTTGGTCCAAGATTTGATGTTACTTTTAATAAAAAATTATTCTGGACAACTTTAGTTCAGTATAGTAACCAGAGAGATAATTTAGGAATCAATAGTCGATTACAATGGCGTTTTAAATCACTGTCTGACTTATTTATTGTTTATAATGATAATTACTTTGTAAACTCCTTTGCCCCGAAGGTAAGGTCAATCACTTTAAAATTTACCTATTGGCTAAATATATAATTCAATATATTTGAACACTTAACTCAAATTTATAATGAAAAAAATAACTAGTTTATTTGTCATATTTCTTTCAATTTCAGTTTTCTCTCAAACCAAATCACCTAAAGAATTTTTAGGTTATGAATTAGGTGATCGTTTTTCAAGACACCATCAAGTGGTTGATTATTTTAAATATGTTGCTGAAAATAATAGCAATGTGAAATTAGAGAAATATGGAGAGACGTACGAAAAGAGACCTTTATATTTAGCTTTTATAACCGCTCCTGAGAATTTTGAAAAGCTTGAAGAACTTAGACAAAATCATCTTAGAACTACAGGTATTTTAGAAGGTGCAGCTATCGAAGATATTGCTATAGTTTGGTTAAGTTATAATGTGCATGGTAATGAAGCATCGAGTACTGAAGCTTCTATGAAAACTTTATATTCTCTTGTTGATCCTAAGAATGAAGAAACTAAAAAATGGTTAGAGAATACAATAGTTATTATAGATCCATGTATTAATCCAGATGGTCGAGATCGTTATGCGAATTGGTTTAACCAATATGGTAACTTTCCATATAATAAAAATCCAGACTCTAAAGAACACCATGAGGCTTGGTTAAGTGGTAGACCAAATCATTATATGTTTGATTTAAATAGAGATTGGGCTTGGGGTTCTCAAATAGAATCTCAAGAACGTATTAAACAATATAATAAGTGGATGCCTCATATTCATGTAGATTTCCATGAACAAGGAGTAGATAATCCTTATTATTTTGCGCCAGCAGCAGAACCTTATCATGAAGTGATTACAGATTATCAACGAGATTTTCAGAAAACAATTGGTAAAAATCACGCTAAATATTTTGATAAAAATGGATGGCTTTATTTTACCAAAGAATGGTTTGATCTCTTATATCCTAGTTATGGCGATACATATCCCACATTTAATGGTGCTATTGGTATGACGTATGAACAAGCAGGTCATGGTAGAGCTGGTTTGGGGATTACAACTTCAGAAGGAGGCGAACTAACTTTAAAGGATAGAATTCTGCATCATTATACAACTGGGCTTTCAACTATAGAAACCGCATCGAAAAATTCAGACAAACTGAAAAGTGAGTTTAAAGATTATTTTAATGAGGCTAAACATAACCCTAAAGGGAAGTACAAAAGCTTCGTAATAAGTGATTCAAACGATATTGATAAAATCAATAGTTTACGAAAATTATTAGATAGACATGAGATTAAGTATGGAATTTCTAGTTCAACGTCTTCTGTAAAAGGATTTGACTATCAGTCTAATAAGAATAAATCAATTAAACTTTCAAATACTGATTTGGTAATTAATATGAATCAACCAAAATCAAATTTGGTAAAATCTTTATTTGAACCACAAGCTAAATTAAGAGATTCTCTAACGTATGATATCACAGCTTGGTCTTTACCTTATGCTAGAGGTCTAAAAGCTTATGCCTTATCTAATATTATTGCTACTAATGAAGTTGATGCTATTACTTTAGCTGGAAAAGTTGACGGAGTAGAAAAACCATATGCTTACCTTTCGAAATGGAATAGTGTAGAAGATGCCACCTTTTTAGGATATTTATTAAAGAACAAAGTAAAAGCACGCGTTTCAAGTCTTCCTTTTTCTATAAATAACAAAGATTATAAAGCTGGATCATTAATTATAACTAGAACAGGTAATGAAAAGTTAGGTGATCAATTTGATGTAATTGTTAGAGAGGCTGCTAACAAATATGGCAGAAATCTAAATGCTGTATCATCTGGGATGGTTTCAAAAGGAAAAGACTTTGGTTCTGCCACAGTTCGTTATATCAAACCTCCTAGGGTAGCTCTGCTTTCTGGAAGTGGAGTTTCTACGTTGAGTTTTGGTGAAATCTGGCATTTCTTTGAGCAGCAACTTAATTATCCTGTTACAGTTTTAGATGTCGATTATTTTAGTTCAATCAATTTAGATAAGTATAATGTCTTGATATTGCCAAATGGCGCATATGGTAGTTTTCTAAATGAAAAAAAATTAAAATCATTAAAAGCTTGGGTGCAAAAAGGAGGGCGTTTAATTGCTATAGATAGAGCTCTTAACAAATTTGCAGATAGTAAGGAATTCAAGTTGTCTAAGTTTAAAGATGATGAAGAAAAGAAAGCTGTAGAGAAAAAAGAAAAAGAACGAAAAGAAAAACTAGAATTAGAAGCTTTTGATAATCTTGAGCGACAATCAATTTCTAACCTAATTACAGGAAGTATTTTTAAAGCAACTATGGATAATACAAACCCGCTTGGGTTTGGCTATGATAAAAGTTATCATACGCTACGTTTAAATAATAATCATTATGCATATTTAAAAGATGGTCAAAATGTAAGTGTTATAAAAGATAAAGCTGATCAGGTAAGTGGTTTTGCTGGTGCCAATGCTTTAAAAAATGTTGATAAATCATTAGTATTTGGCATAGAATCTATAGGTGGTGGAGAAGTGATATACCTTGCAGATAATCCATTGTTCAGAAGTTTTTGGGAAAATGGAAAGTTAGCTTTTAGTAACGCCGTATTTTTAGTAGGGCAATAAAATAATTTTATGGATACCACACCTTTATTTACAAAAGATACCATTGTTTTTGGACTCTTAATGATCGCTTTAGGCTTTATTTTTTATACATCATCAAAGACAGAGGGTTTTTGGAAAAAATTCTATAGCATTATACCCGCTCTGTTTATGGCGTATATGTTACCCGCAATTTTTACAGCAGTTGGTTTAATAGCACCCGATTGGGAAGCTATAAATGAAGTTGGTGAGGTTACTAAACACAAATCTAATTTATATTTTATGGCAAGTAGGTATTTATTACCTGCAGCTTTGGTGTTGATGACCTTAAGTATTGATTTAAAGGCTGTTTTTAATTTGGGTTGGAAAGCATTAGCAATGTTTTTTACTGGTACCATAGGTATTATAATTGGGGGACCGATTGCAATATTAGTTATTTCTTTTTTTTCACCAGAAACAGTTGGTGGAGCAGGACCAGATGCGGTATGGAGAGGCTTGTCTACTTTAGCTGGAAGCTGGATTGGTGGAGGGGCTAATCAAGCTGCCATGTTAGAAATTTATGGATACAATCAAGATAAATTTGGAGCTATGGTATTGGTAGATATTGTAGTAGCTAATATCTGGATGGCATTGTTACTAATAGGTATTGGTAAATCTGCTAGAATAGATAAATGGCTTAAATCGGATACTTCGGCAATTGAAAAATTAAAAGAAAAGGTTTCAACTTATGCTAAGAAAGTAGAACGAAAACCTAGCTTAAGTGATTTTATGATTATTGCAGCAGTCGCATTCGGTTCAGTTAGTGTGGCTCACTTTGGAGCTGATTATTTGAGTAAATTTTTTAGTAATGTAGTTGGAGGTATTGAATCTGAAACAACTAAGAATATATTCACGTTTTTAGGCTCGCAATTTTTTTGGATGATAAGTATCGCTACAACAATAGCAATATTATTATCGTATACAAAAGTTAAAATGTATGAAGGAGCTGGCGCAAGTAAACTTGGAAGTGTATTTATATACATCTTAGTTGCTACAATTGGAATGAAAATGGACTTAAAAGGAGTTTTTGATAATTTAGGTTTGATAGCAGTTGGTGTAATTTGGATGGCGATTCATGCCATACTTTTAATAATAGTTGCCAAACTTATAAAGGCACCATATTTCTTTTTAGCAGTAGGTAGTCAAGCTAACGTTGGCGCAGCGGCGTCAGCACCAGTTGTTGCAGCAGCTTTTCACCCTTCTCTAGCTACAGTTGGTGTTTTATTGGCTGTATTTGGTTATGCAATTGGTACGGTAGCTGCTATCGGTTGTACAATTTTAATGCAAATTGCTTCTGGAGGGTAATTAGAAATCACTTTTGTCATTCCGCTGTAGGTAGAAATCCATAAAATATATATATTCGCATCCATTAAAAAGAGAATATGAAGGATCTAATATTCAGGTGTGGTATTGTATTATTTTTCATTGCTTGTTCTAGCGATAAGAAGAGTAATATGTTTGTGAGCGGTGAGGTAAAAGGATTAAAAAAAGGAACATTGTATTTACACAAGCAAGTAGACACAACTTTCGTTGCTGTTGATTCTGTTACGTTGGACGGTGTTAGTACTTTTTCTCTTTCAGATAAATTAGAAAGCCCGGAAATCTATTTCTTATCACTAGGAGATAATAAGGAAAAGAGTATATTGTTTTTTGGTGACAAGGGAGATATCACAATCAATACCAAATTAGATAAGTTTATTTTCTCTGCAGATATCTCTGGTCAAAAAAACCAACAACTTTTGGAGGATTATAAGGAAATGATTGACAAGTTTAAGAATAAAAACTTAGACTTAATCAAGGCAGATTTTGAATCAAAAAATGACTCTATCAAACGAGATTCAATTTTAAAATTATCAAATAGTTTGTTGAAGCGTAGATATTATTATACCGCAAATTTTGCTGTCAAGAACGCTGATGCTGAAATTGCACCATATTTGGCTTTAACTGAATTATATAATGCCAATATCAAACTATTGGATACGGTTAATAATTCATTATCGGAAAAAGTAAAAGAGTCTAAATATGGTAAAGAGTTAGATAAGTATATAAAAGAGATAAAAAATAAAGAATAAAAAATCCCGCTTAAGTGGGATTTTTTAGTTAAAATCTATTGTCACCATCTAGAATATCTCCAAGACCACCGAGTATACTTCCTTCACCTCTATCTTTTCCACCTGTTCTAGGAGCCGAGGCAATCACTCTACCAGCTAACCTACTAAATGGTAATGATTGTACATATACTGTTCCAGGTCCTTGTAATGTAGCAAAGAATAACCCTTCACCACCAAATACGGTATTTTTAATACCACCTACAAATTCGATGTCATAATTAACGGTATTGTCAAAACCAACAATACAACCAGTATCTACTTTTAAAACTTCACCAGCTTGTAATTCTTTTTTGGCTACCGTACCACCTACATGCATAAAAGCCATACCATCACCTTCTAATTTTTGCATGATAAATCCTTCACCACCAAACAAACCTCTACCTAATTTTTTAGAAAACTCTATACCAATTGATACACCTTTTGCAGAACACAAAAAAGCATCTTTTTGACAGATGAATTTATTGCCAAACTTAGTTAGGTCTAAAGGAATAATTTTCCCTGGATAAGGTGATGCAAATGATATTTTCTTTTTGCCTTGACCAATATTTAAAAAGGAAGTCATAAACAAACTCTCACCAGTTAAAACTCGTTTTCCTGCCGAAAATAATTTACCTAAGATGCCTTGCGTTTGACCCGAACCATCTCCGAAAATGGTATCCATTTTAATACCATCTTCCATCATCATAAAGCCTCCAGATTCTGCTATTACAGCTTCTTGTGGATCTAATTCTATTTCGACATACTGCATTTCTTCGCCGTATATTTCGTAATCTATTTCGTGTGCTGTCATGTTGTTGATTTATATAAGGTTATTTTTTGTTAATTAATTATCTCTTTCTTCAAAATCTTCAGTTTCTTTGATTTGTATACGTCTAACAATTAGGTAAATAAGCGTAATACCTATAGCTACCCAAATGAGACCGTATAATAATCCTGCGATTGTTTCCATAAATTAAAATTTAACTGCCGTTCCGTAGGCTAATATTTCTGCTGCGCCTTGCATAACCATTGCAGTAGTAATGCGAACGTTAACAATGGCATCAGCGCCCATACGTTTAGCATCTTGTGTCATACGTTGCATAGCTTGTTCTCTTGCATGAGCCTGCAGTTTTGTGTATTCTTCAATTTCACCGCCAACAATATTCTTTAAGCCTGCGAAAAAGTCACGACCAATATTTCGGGCTCTAACTGTACTACCGCGTGCAATGCCTAAAATTTCAGTAATTTCTTTATTGGGAATGGTTTCGGTTGTTGAAATGATCATAGTTAGTTGTTTTTTGATTAATATAATTATTAGTTGTCAATTTTGAGATTTTGTTACAATAACAGTTATTCAAAAACTGCCACAGCTCTTACCGGAGAACCAGTACCACCTCTAATTTTTAAGGGTAAGCCAATAAATTGAAATTCACCACGCCCTATTAATTGATGTAGGTTGATTAGGTTTTCATAATGTGTAAACCCGCAATCACCACAAATATGATGTACTTTTTTATTTGAGATTCCTGGTACGCCAGGAGACATGGTTTCAACGCCAAAAGCTGCAATTTTCTTTTCAGCCAAGTATTCTGCAGAAGCTATTGATAAACCTGGGCCTTTGCTCCAATTTTTAGTATTAAAATGTTTTCTATAATGATCAGTATAGAATAATAAGGTAGATCCTTCTTTAATTTTTAGATTGTTTTTTTTGAGTAAATCTTCAATTTCGTTTGGTTCGATCAGTTCTTGTAAACCTTTGTAAGAAAAATCTAAACAAATACCTTTGGTGTAAAACATAGATAGAGGCATAGTATCTATTGATTTGCCAATGTGTTTATCTTCCATATGATTAATGGCGTCTACATGCGACCCAGTATGTTCTCCTAATTCTAATTTATAAACAGCTGGTGTTTTTGTTATAGGGTTCTGAATACCGTCCCATTCTTCGTGTGTATTGTGGATAGTCATTTTTACTTGAGGCAAGTCCTTATAAATGGGCATGCCTTCATAAATTTCTTGACTTAGATCAATGATTTCTACCATAATCGGTTAACCTTTTAAAGTAATTTTTAAAATACTGTTTATATTTTCAACAACCGTGTTTGCATTTTCTTTTGTAAAACACAATGGAGGTTTGGTTTTTAATACATTATTATAAGGTCCATCGGTACTAATAAGAATGTTTCTGTTTCTTAATTCATTCTTTATATGTTGAGCTAGTTTAGTGTTGTGTTGTAATTTATCATTTTTGATAATCTCAATGCCTATGAATAACCCTGAACCTCTTACATCACCAATACAAGTATATTTTTTCTTCAAATCTTTAAAAAGATTCATATAATAGTCACCTACAACTTTAGCATTTTGTTGTAATTTTTCTTTTTCGATTACATCAAGAACGGCTAAACCGATAGCGCATGAAACAGGATTACCGCCAAAAGAGCTAAAAAACTCAACACCTTGAGCAAAAGATTCTGCTATTTTATTTGTACAAATTACAGCACCCATAGGATGACCATTACCCATAGGTTTCCCAACTATTACAATATCTGGCACTACATCTTGTGCTTCGAATCCCCAAAAATGATCTCCTAAACGACCAAAACCTGTCTGTACTTCATCACTGATACAGATTCCGCCTTGAGCCCTAATTACTGGATAAATTTCTTTTAAATAACCTTTAGCCAATGGTACTTGTCCGCCACATCCTACTATCGGTTCGCTAATAAATGCAGCTATTTTGTTTTCAGATTGTTCTATACTTTTAATAGCTTCGATTGCATATAGTTTACCAGCATCAATATCATTTTTAGAGTATTTTCCTCTATATCTATCTGGAATGGCTGTTTTTAAAATATAATTTTTTTGACCTTGGCCTTTTTTATTACTGAATTTATAGTCACTAATGTCCATTGCCAATTGGGTGTTGCCGTGATAACCATGCTCCATAACCATAATTTTCTTTTTTCTCGTATGAGTTTGAGCTAAACGTAAAGCTAGATCGCTAGCAGCACTGCCAGAATTTACAAAAAAGACCTTATTTAATGAGTCAGGAAACTTAGACAATAATTTTTCTGCATACTTTGGTAGTAAATCATATAAATACCGTGTATTGGTGTTTAATTTCGCCATTTGTTGTTGCCCAGCTGCTACTACCTTAGGGTGTGAATGTCCTACATGAGGAATATTATTATATGCATCTAAAAAGGTTGTTCCGTATGAATCATACATATATTGGAATGCTGACCGCTCTATTGAAATTGGCTGTTCATAACTAACCGATAAAATTGGGCTTATATATTTGTGGCGTTTTTTCAGTTTTTCTTCTATTGATACTACTCTTGGTATAGATAGACCAATAGCTCTTCTAAAACTATATTCGGTAGCAATAGGACCAATTGCAAGCCACTTGTGTAGCATAGACCAAGCATTCTTTTCACTTACTGTTGCATACTCATTTTCTGGGTTTTCTTTTTTCGAATGTGCAGAATTACAAACACTTATACATAATCTAGCTGCGATCAAATAATACAATACTTGTATTTCTTTTTCTTGCAAAGGCAATACATTATGGTATGATTTAAGAAGTCTAGAGGCCCATTGTAAGGGCTCTTCTTTATCGTAGCATATATAAGTAATAGCAATTGCTACTTCATTAATAAGAAATGAATGAGCTATGTCACCAAAATCTATTATACCACATATACTATTATCTTTTACTAGTAAGTTCCATTCGTTGGCATCATTATAAATGATTTGCTTACGTAATTTGGATGCAACTGGTAGCACATTTTCTTGAAATTGTTGCATAAAGTATCTAACCACATTTCTGTTATCAGTATTAGGGATATAATTAATATATTTTTCGTTTAGTTGCAGATACTGTAAATCCCATTCCCATTGTCTTGCTTTGTAAGTGTAATTTGTGAACTTTTGTAAATGAATATCCATTTGAGCTAGCAAAGTACCTAGTGAAGCGATCAGTTCTTCTCTTGCTTCTGAATCGCCTAAAAAATCTCCCTCTAAGTAGGAAAGCATTCTGCAAATAGTTGCTTTTCCATCTACCTCTAGGACTTTTATAAATTTACCATCATTAAAAAGTATTGGCTTAGGAAAGGTGTCTTGTGATAAATCTTGAAGGTGTAGTAACGCTTCATTTTCGGCATATACTATGTCGAGTAATTTTTTATTGAAAGGATAGGTTTTAAATATATATTTTACTTCATTTTCTTCAACCAAATAGTTAATATTATTGTAACCATTAAGTTTTTTTATTTTAGGAGTATGAAGTTTAAAATGTTCTTGTAAAAGTTTTTGCATGCTACAAGACTGTTGTGTAATTATTTATTATAAATCAAAGGTAAGTAAAGGATGTGGATTTTAATTAGGAGAAATCTGAAGTAATGAACTTCATTCATTTTTATTTGTAGTTACTATTTTATGAACTTATAAGTTTAACTAAAAGGACCCAACTTTTAAGTTTTTAAGGCTGAAATATGTAAATAGTATAAAATTTATATATTTAGTTATTCTAAAATGTTTAAAAGTTTTAGTAATATTTTTACCGAATGGCAGATAATCAAGATATTATAAAAGGTATTGTACAGCTTATTATTATTATATCAGTAACTATCTTTTTCTTTTCCTACTTTTCAAAAAAAACCTCTGAATTTAAAAAGCTATTTGGGCTAGTAATATTGTTTGTATGGCTTAGTGTTTCAATTATGCTGGGGTTCGAATATTTCATTTTTAGAGATCCTTCTACCTTGTTTTCAATTAATGGATTCATTGGTCTTATGAAAGAGTCATTACCAATGTCTCTAATTTTTGGAAGCTTGGTCTTTTTTGTTAAATATAGAAAACTTCGAGAAAAAACTAGTTAAAAAGTACATACTTAAGTCTAATAATGTTTTGCTCATTTATATTATTTTTTTGTGTAAATTTTCAGGGATGAAATTCTGCCAAAATAAGCTATACATTTTGTTAGGCATAGTTTTTTAATTTTATTTCGGAATCCATCTATTCAAATATTTAATAAATATTTTGGTGATATTCCGTGCGTCATCAATTCCACAATGATGAGTTCCATCCAGAATTAACTTTTCCTTTTTTAGTGCTCCACCCATACCTAGGGGTCTTCTTAAATTATTAATTGTGGTGTACTGATGTTTCAAGCTAATATGTTTATTGGTCCAGTCAGTATTTAGCCCGTATAAATTACAATCGTTTTGAAATTGATTTTTATCGTAATACCCCCAACTACATAGGAGATAGTCATTACCAGTATTTATCCAATCAATAAATTCCGATATCACAACTGGATACGTTTCAGCATTGTCAATTTGGGATTGTGTTATAGATGTTAGTTCTTTACAGAATTCCGATAGAGTTGAGTTTAATTTTGGTTTAATAAACTTGTTAAATTCACCTAATGTATTTCCGGATGCATCGACTTTCACTGCTCCAATTTCAATAATCTCATTTTGTTTTTCATTTGACCTGTTTTTCCAGCAAGTTGCCTCAAGGTCAAGTATTATATAATTCATAATAATCTGGTTAGGTTATCGCGATAAGATGGAGATTAATGAAAAAGGTTGCTTTAAGTGCGAAAATAATTATGCCTAACTGTTATATATAATTCAGTGAAATATATATTCTTTTCTATTTTTTTACTTTAATTCCCCAAGTATATTCAAACCTAGAAACCGAATCACCATGTTCATCGATGCCTTCTGATGTCATAATTACAGTCTGACCTTCGCCCGTTTTTATAGATTGTTGAATTGCGTCATCAATTAAGTGCCCATCTTTACATGTAAAATTAATTCTACCCGTAGCTTTCTTTGTAAACTCTCCTTTTTGAGCTCTTACTAACATCGATATATTCTTATCACTTTCACGAATTTTTTGCATAACTAATATACCAGTAGCTAATTCAGATGCCATGCCCTGTGTTGCCCAATACAATGATTTAAAAGGATTCTGATTTATCCAACGATGTTTAACTGTAGCAACTGCTTCGTTTTCAGACATTGATTTTACACGTACACCTGAAAAATAGGCAGATGGTAGTTTTAAGAGTAAGAATTTATTAAGATTACTAACCGAAAATTTTGTCATTTAAAAAAGATTTATTTGGCAATTTACTTAAAATAAGTGAGATAATCGACTGCGTATTTTCCCTAAAAATGATTAAAATTAAAAATTTGATATTTTTTAACTAAAAATCAGTAATTATTTAATCCACTGAAAAACAAATATTTAAATAATTAGATTAGTTAATTAAATGTTAAATTTTAAATTATTTTAGTACTTTGTATTGCATAGTATTGTTTTTTGTATATATATTTGCAATGTCAAGTATTATAAAAAAATAATATACAATGTTAACTCAAAGAGAAAAGAATACGGCATTTTTAACGCACTTATCATCATTTTTCAGTTTTGTATTTCCGTTAGGGAGTATTTTAGGCCCATTAATTATGTGGTCTGTAAATAAAGATAGAAGTGAATATGTTGACCAAAATGGGGTAGAAGCAGTAAACTTTAATATTAGTTATGTGCTATATATTGCAATACTAAGTATGATTATGTTTCCGTTCGCATTTGGTTCTTTATTTAGAAACCTAAGACATGTAGATGATTTTGACTATTTCGATTTTCATTTCGATTGGAGTTTTGATAATCTATTTGGAATACTAAGTATAGGTTCAATAATAGCTGTGATCGGATTTATAAAATTTATCCTAGTAATAGTAGCAGCAATAAAAGCAAGTAGAGGAGAAGTATATAAGTACCCTCTAACTATAAAATTTGTAAAATAACATTTAAAACCAATCAACCATGATATCAATATTAACCGCCATAATCTTATATGTAGTAGACGTGTTCGTCGCCATATTTTTATAAGCATTAATCAATAGAATAGTATGAAGATAGAGAATACAAAGGCGCAAATGCGAAAAGGAGTATTGGAGTTTTGCATCCTATCCATTTTAAGAGGTGGAGATGCATATACTTCAGAGATTCTATCGCATTTAAAAGATGCAAAACTGCTCGTGGTAGAGGGTACTATATATCCTTTATTAACACGATTAAAAAATGCAGGGTTGTTGAGTTATAGATGGGAAGAATCAACATCTGGACCGCCGCGCAAATATTATGCATTAACCGAAACAGGTAAATTGTTTTTAAAAGAATTAAATACCACTTGGGACGAGCTCGTTGGAGCTGTAAAAATCGTAACTAGCAAAAAACCAACAAAAAAATGAACAAGACAATAAATATAAATTTAGGAGGCATCTTTTTTCATATAGATGAAGTTGCATATCAAAAATTAAAAAGATATATCGATTCCATTCGTAGGTCATTGAGTGATGATCCTAAGGGTAGAGATGAGATCATAGCGGATATAGAATTACGTATTGGTGAATTACTTTCAGAACGTGTTAAAGACCCTAGACAAGTAGTTAATGAAGGTGATATTGACGAGATTGTTGAAGTTATGGGGCAGCCAGAAGATTATTTGGTAGATGAAGAATTATTCACCGAAGAAACTGATAGATCATATAATAGAGATAGAGGTTCAAGAAAACGTCTATTTAGAGATGGAGATGATAAGTTTATAGGTGGTGTATCATCTGGTATTGCGTACTATTTTGATGTAGATGTAATCTGGATTCGTATTGCTTGGTTAGTAGCAACATTTGGTTTAGGTTTTGGTCCATTATTATATATCATCTTATGGATTCTATTGCCTGAAGCAAGAACTACGGCAGAAAAATTACAAATGGAAGGTGAAGCAGTTACTATTAATAATATAGAAAAACGTGTTCGTGCTGAGTTTGAAGATGCTTCTACTCGAGTTAAAGGTGCTGTAGACGAAGTTACCGGAGCCGTAAAAGAAGGCTATGAAAACGTATCAGATTCTTTAAAAAAAAAGAGAGACCGAAGAAGAGATAGTAAAGCAAGATCTGGCATTCAAGAGTTCATTGACGTAATAGGTAAAATAATAGTTGCATTCTTTACGATCATTGGTAAATTTATAGGTGTAATACTGATTATTGTTTCTGTGGCTACTGTAATTGGTTTAGTCATCGGATTATTTACTGCAGGCACAGCAGATTTTATGGGGGCTGACTGGATCTTTGATGACGACTTTGTATTTAGAAATGTAACAACGGTACCTATTTGGATATTATCATTAATAATGTTGGTATTAATTGGTGTTCCATTCTTAATGCTCTTCTTCTTAGGTTTATTTATCATCTCAGGTAAAACAAAAATCTTGAGCAGAACAGCTAAACTAGTATTGTTGGGCGTTTGGTTAATAGCATTGTTATCGGCAATATTTATAGGAGTTAAGCATGGTGCTGAGTTTGCTAGAGATGCGCATGTAATTGAAACTAAAGAGTATATATCTGTTCCTCTAGATACACTATCAATAAAAATGACCGATAATGAAAACTTATCTAATTATTATGAATTTAGACATCGTTCTGGTTTCACAAGAGTTATAGATGAAGACAATAGCGATAAGTTATATTCAAACGATGTGACGCTATATTTTAAGGAAACCGATAGCACTGAATCTTATGTGAAAATAAAGAAGGAAGCTAGCGGCAGAAGCAGATTGGTTGCTAAGGGTAATGCAGAAAAGATTCAATATAATTTCAGTCAAGTTGAAAATGATCTTTCATTCGATGGGTACTTTTTATTAGATAACAAAGAACCATATAGAAATCAAGATGTGAGAGTAACTATGTATGTTCCAGTTGGCCAGGTTTTTTATTTAGATGAATCTACAAGAAGTTTCTTAGGATGGATAGATACCACTAATGATATGTATAGAAGAGACATGCCAGAGCATTATTTTAAAATGACTGATGATGGTTTAGAATGTCTAGATTGTAAAGATGATGATTGGAGTACAGAAGAAGACAAAGAAGAAAAGGATGGTGTAAAGGTTAATCTAGATGAAAACGGTCTGGAGATCAAAGTTAGTGATGATGGCGAAAAGGCAGAGATTAAAGTTGACGAAAACGGAGTAAGAATTAACTAGTTTTTTTGAAACCAAATCAATTTACATTTCGTCATACTTATTATACAGTTCAGTACTAAAGATTATAAGTTACTAGTTGATAAAATTAAATTTGATTAAAAATTAACCAAAACCAAGAATCAACCAAAATTAACAACCTTAAACAAAAACAAAATGAAAACAATAACTAAAATTTCAGCAGTATTAATCCTTTTTTTGACCAGTTCTTGCATGTTCAATGGTATAAAGGGTAATAGAGATGTGCAAACCCAAAAGCGTAATATATCTTCAGACTTCGAATCTATTCGTGTAAGCAATGGCATCGATGTTATTTTGACAATGGGTAATAGAAGTTCAATTACGCTTGAGGCAGACGAAAATTTGCATGATGTTATTCTTACTGAAGTCGAAGACGGTGTATTAAGAATTTATACTGAAGACAATATCAATATTTGGAGTGCAAAAAGTAAAAAAGTAAATCTAACTACAAAAGATGTAAACGAAATTAAAGTTACCAGTGGTGCAGAATTAATTTCTGAAAATACTATTGAAGGAGAAGATTTAAAAGTAAGTACTACCAGCGGTGCAGATGTAAGGCTAACGGTAGATGTTACTAACTTATCTTGCTCTACAACTAGCGGATCCGATGCTCGATTAAAAGGTAGAGCAGATCATTTTGTGGCAAGATCAACAAGTGGTAGCGGACTTAAAGCATCTGGATTAGAGGCTAAAACCTGTGAGGCTCGTGTTACTAGTGGAGCAGATATTTCTGTAAATGTAACCGAAGAGTTAGATGCAAGTGCTACTAGTGGAGGTGATATAAGATATAAAGGTAACCCTAAAAAAATAAGAAAGAATAGTTCTTCTGGCGGAGACGTTAGAGGTTAAAAATATTTAAAACTGAGTTGTTTTTTCCATTTTTTTGTTAAATGGCGGCTGTCTTGAAAAAGGCAGCCTTTTTTGTATATTAAAATTATCGAATTGTATACTAAATACTAGTAAAACGTAGTTATAATATGATAATTTAATAAAGTATGTTCAAAAAAATTACACTTTTATTTTTAATTGCTACCCTTTCTGGGAAGGCTTTTGCACAAGATTTCAAAGTAAATATCAATAAATTGACTGAAGAGACGCAACAGCTATCTGAATCACCAGACAAAATGCGATTGATATGGTGGATACCTACAGATTTCTGGGAAGCTGTATTTGCACAAGATGCTACCATACCTAAAGAGGAAGCAAGTGCAATGTTAGAAAATTTTGAAAAATATACTATGATCGCTACTATAGATGGTGATATAGAACCAAATGGAAATATTGCATATGTCAGTGAAGAGACTATTTTTGATAAGTTGAGTGTTATTGATGACAAACAACAGGAATTTAATCCTTTAACAGAAGATCAGATTGATATAGATACAAAACGATTAATCACTATAATGAAACCTTTATTGGCAAACATGCTGGGAAAGTTAGGGGAGAATATGCACTTCTTTTTATTTCAGAAAGTTGATAATCCAATGGATAGAATTGTAAACCCTAAGAATAAAGAAAAATTTATTGTTAAGTTAAACAAAGAGCAGTTTGAATGGCAATTACCATTGGGTTCGTTGTTAAAACCTAAAAAATGCCCTGTAGACCAAAAAATACTCGATGGTTCTTGGAAGTTCTGTCCATATCATGGTAAACAATTATTAAAGAGTTAAAATAAAAAAGCCGCTATCAAGCGGCTTCTTATTTTATATAGTAGCTGTGTTTTATCCTTCTAAAGCTGCTAAATAACGTTCTGCATCTAAAGCAGCCATACAGCCAGTACCTGCAGCAGTAATAGCTTGTCTATATTCTTTATCTTGAACATCACCAGATGCAAACACACCAGGTAAATTAGTTTTAGTAGACTTTCCTTTAGTAATTAAATAACCAACATCATCCATATCTAAAACTCCTTTAAATAGATCTGTATTTGGTTTATGTCCAATTGCAATAAATACACCAGTTACAGTTATGTCTTGCTTTTCTTTTGTTTGATTATTCACTACACGAACTCCTTCCACAACAGTGTCGCCTAAGACTTCATCAAGCTCTGTGTTATATAGCACTTCTAAGTTTGGTGTGGCATTCACTCTGTGCTGCATAGCTTTTGAAGCACGCATTTCATCTCTACGAACAAGCATTGTTACTTTAGTACATAGCTTAGATAAAAAAGTAGCTTCTTCAGCAGCTGTATCACCACCTCCAACAACTACTACATCTTGACCTTTGTAGAAAAAGCCATCACAAGTGGCACATGCAGATACACCACCTCCTTTTAAACGTTCTTCACTTTCTAATCCTAAATATTTTGCTGTTGCACCTGTAGAAATAATCACTGTCTCAGCTTCTAGCTCTTTATTACCATCCACAACCACTTTATGAATTCCACCTACTTTATCGCTTAATTCAACTTTAGTTACTAAACCAAAACGAATGTCAGTATTAAAGCGTAAAGCCTGCTTTTTAAAATCTTCGGTCATTGCCGTTCCGTCAACACCATCAGGATAACCAAGATAGTTATCAACTTCAGTTGTAGTTGTTAGTTGACCTCCAGGCTCTAAACCTGTATACATAACTGGACTTAGATCAGCTCTAGCTGCATATACAGCTGCACTATAACCTGCAGGACCAGAACCTATTATCAAACATTTTATTCTTTCTATTGCTTCAGACATTTTTAAAAATTTTGAGTGGCTAATTTATAGTATTTTTTACTTTTTAAAACTTTACACAATAACTTTTTATAATCTAATTATAAGTTTGAATTATTAGTTAAAACTATCGTTAAAAGTTATTGGTATGCTTAGTCGCAATAATTTAATTTGTTTACAATTAATCTAAGAAAGGCATAATAATTGTAAGCTGTTATTGTTTTAAATAAATATCTAATTAAAATGTTACTTATGAAAAAACTAATTTCTACAGCCGTATTACTTTTTGGTTTTTTAGCCAATACTTTTGCTCAAGAAATATCTTCGCATGCACTAGGCATTAGAACTGGTGATAACGATGGTTTTGGTGTAGAAGTGTCATATCAGAAAAGTATTAAGGATAATAATCGGCTTGAACTGGATTTAGGTTTTAGAGATAATAAAAATTATGATGCATGGAAACTATCGGCTATTTACCAATGGGTTTGGAATATAGATGGTAATTTTAACTGGTATGCAGGTTTTGGTGCCGGTATTGGTAGTTGGGATAACAAAACTAATGCAAATGTAGATGATGGATTGTTTGTAAATGCAGATGGAAATGTGGGTATAGAATATAATTTTGATATCCCTTTATTAATTTCTTTAGACTTTAGACCAGAGTTTGGACTAGTAAATGATTTTGGTGATAATGATCTCGATTTAGATATCGCTTTAGGATTACGATATCAGTTTTAAATAAAAAGCCTGCGCAAGCAGGCTTTCTTTATAATATAGTTATAACTTTTACCAATAAGGTATTTCATGTCCTTGCTTGCATTTTAAAGCAAATGATTTTAATGAATTCCATAAGTTTGTATAACTTATAGATATTTGATCTATTACATTCTTAATTTTATTGACTACTTGCATACCCCTGATTTTTAAACAAATATATAAATATATTTACAATTAATTTACATTAAATTAACGTAAAATTTACATTAAATATTGTTACTGATTAAACTTTAACCACTTAAAAATAAAAATGCCTCTAAAAAATTGGAGGCATTTTGTATACATTATAGTGATGAATTTAGTATTTAGATGTCGAACCAACCTTGTACTTGCTCAATAATTTTTTCATCATTTCCATGGATGAATTCAAATTCATTATTAGTAGGATTATATCTATAATCTACTTTCCATTTTTCAATTTTTTCAACAATTTGTTTTATTGAATCACAGATGTAATGCACTTCAGCGTTGGTGGTTATAGGATGCAGAGATAATCGAACCCAACCTGGTTTAATAGTCAAATCCTTTTTGGCTATACCGTCAGTTATTTCCTTAGAAGAATTTTCATAAATATCAAAGAGGTGATGGCTATAAGTACTGGCACAAGACCAACCGCCTCTTACCTGAATACCAAAACGATCATTTAATAAGCGGACTATTAAATTATAATGAATATTCTCTATACCAAATGATACTGAACCAATTCGTTTTTCATCATTATAACCTAAAAGATACAATCCAGGAATTCTCTTGAGTTCAAGAAAACAAAGATCTAATAACTCTTCCTCGCGTTCAGACATTTTGTCTTCACCCATTTTTTCCTTTAGTTGTATGGCTAAAGCTGTACGCATTACTTGTAAGAATCCTGGAGTACCACCATCTTCCTTCGTTTCTATATCGTCATAATAACCATATTCTCCCCAAGGATTTGTCCATTTTACATTGCCACCTCCTGGTACATCTGGACAACTAGTTTTATATAATTCTTTATTAAAAACCAATACACCACAAGTTCCAGGACCACCTAAAAACTTATGAGGTGAAAAATAAATAGCATCCAAGCGTTCTTCAGGATCTTTAGGATGCATGTTTATTTTTACATAAGGAGCTGAAGCTGCTAAATCTATAAAACAATAACCTCCATGCTGATGCATGATCTTGGCAAGCTGATAATAAGGAGTAATAATTCCAGTGACATTAGAACAACCAGTAAAAGCACCTATTTTAAGAGGTCTATCCTTATATTTTTCTAAAGCTTCTTTAAGCTTATGAGGACAAACTAGTTTATGTTCATTACATTGTAAAATAACTACATCTGCAATGGTTTCCATCCAAGGAACATGATTAGAATGGTGTTCCATATGTGTAATAAAAACTACTGGTCTTTCATTTTCTGGGATAGATATTTTATCCAATACAACATCGGGCCAACGTAAACCCATTACACGTTGTAGACGAGACAACACTCCTGTCATGCCGCTTCCAGCTGTAACTAATACATCATTTTCATTAGCATTTACATGCTTCTTTATGATTTCTCTGGCATGTTTATAGGCATAGGTAGAAGCTTTACCTGTTTCACTAGAAAAAGAATGCGTATTGGCGACCATTGGGCCAATTACTTTTTGCATAGTTTCTTCTATAGGAGCGTACAATCTACCACTAGCTATCCAATCGGCATATAATAAATTCTGCTTTCCATTGATAGATTCAAACGAAGAATTATTTCCAATAATGTGTTCTCTAAATTGCTGAAAGTGAGATTCTAAATCTTTTTTTTGAGCTACAAATTTGGATTCCATTATTTCGGTTAATTTTTAACAAAAATAAAGAATCGTTATTAATTTTAGCTAAATTTAGTTACTGAATATAGCTTGAGTATTGTTTTTAAAATTACCAATTCCTTCTTTTAACCATGCCAAGTAACTTTCTATGTTAGGATCATAAGCTGAATACTCATTTAGATTATCACCATTATGATCTAATAATACATAATATGGTTGAGCATTGGCTTTGTATTTTTTTATCTGAAAATCACTCCACTTGTTACCTATAGATTTGATCTTTTTACCAGTAGTCTCAGAAGTATATTGTTCACTTTCTGGTAATGCTCTTTTGTCGTCTACATATAGAGAAATTAAAACAATATCATTTTTTAAAATATTAAGAATTTTTGGGTCAGACCATACGCGTTCTTCCATTTTACGACAATTTACACAGGCATGACCAGTAAAATCTAATAATACAGGCTTATTTTCTTTTTTGGCATATTCCATTCCCTTATTGTAATCTAGAAATGCGACAATGTTATGCGGTCCATATTTCGCTCCTTCTGGTAGGGATTCTTTAACTCCATTATCACTACTTGAAAATTTCATATAGCCTACGCCATTAGGAGACTCGCTATATTGCATAGGTGGTGGGAAACCACTAATAAATTTAAGTGGTGCTCCCCATAAACCAGGAATTAGATATATTGTAAATGATAAAACGATTAAACCAAAACTTAATCTGCCAACAGATATGTAAGTTAAAGGCGAATCATGAGGAAGTTGAATTTTGCCAAAAAGATAAAGAGTTAAAGCACCAAATATAGCGATCCATATGGCTAAAAATACTTCTCTTTCTAATAAATGCAATTGCAAAACTAAATCTGCATTTGATAAAAATTTAAATGCCAATGCTAATTCAAGAAAACCTAAAACTACTTTTACTGTGTTTAACCATCCACCAGATTTGGGTAATGAATTTAACCATCCCGGGAATGCTGCAAATAATGCGAATGGCAAAGCTATAGCTGATGAAAATCCTAACATACCAACAATTGGAGCAATACCACCTTTTGATGCTGCTTCCACCAGTAAAGTTCCCACTATTGGTCCAGTACATGAAAAGGAAACAATTGCTAATGCCAATGCCATAAAAAATATCCCTATAAGTCCACCTTTGTCTGCCTGCGCATCAACTTTAGTACCCCAAGAACTGGGTAGGGTAAGCTCAAAAGCTCCTAAAAAGGATACTGCAAAGATTACCAGTAATAAAAAGAAAATTAGGTTAAACCAAACATTGGTCGATAAAGCATTCAGCGAATCGGCACCAAAAATAGCCACTACTAAAGAGCCCAATAAAACATAAATTATAATGATAGATAAGCCATAAATAATAGCATTCTTGATACCTGCTGCTCTAGTTTTACTTTGTTTTGTAAAAAAGCTTACAGTCATTGGTATCATGGGAAAAACGCAAGGTGTCAAAAGGGCGGCAAAACCAGAGAAGAACGCAATTAGAAAAATACCTAGAAGGCCTCTACTTTTTTTCTTTTCTTTCTTAGTAATTTTATCCTTCGAGACACTATTATTAATATCACTTTTGGAATTATCATTTGCTACATTACTAACATTTTCAGATGTGTTATTTGAGATGTTTATGTCTGTTGCAGCTTCACCTTGTGCAGAAAAGTTTAATTCAACTTCTGTTGGAGGTAAGCAATTAGAATCATCACAAACCATAAACTCAACTGTTTCAGTAATATCAATTTTATCCTCAGTTAAGAGTTGAATTCGCTGTTTAAAGGAAGCTTTGTCTTCAAAGTATTTAATATTCATTTCGAATACTTTATCAAACTCTTCGTGACCTTCTTCTTCTTTAGTTTTACCAATTAGTTTATACTTTCCTTCAATATCTTTAAAGCTAAATGTGGTAGGTATTGGACCATCTTCGGGAATGCTTTGTGAGTATAAATGCCAACCCTGATCTATAGTGGCTGTTGCAATCAAATCAAATTCTGATTCAGTTATTTTTTCAACAGAAGTTGTCCATTTTACAGGTTCGTAAATTTGTGAAAAAGAGTTTAATGTAACTCCTAAAAGTATAAATAGAATGGATAGTTTTTTCATTTTATAAATAATAATGATGCTAAGATAATCTTCTTAGGCGGTAAACTGAAGTCATCATTACAAATAATGAAACTATAAAGTTGATTTTAAGAAAATTTTGGCTTTAATATTAGACAATCAATATAAATTATTAAGCTATGAGTTTGTAGGGATAATTAAAAAACATTGAAAAAACTTTGATATTAAATTATTTTAATTGAATATTTGTCTTGTTCATTAATTTATTGATTGTTATCACGAAAGGCAGAGGGATTAGACCCAACGAAGCCTTAGCAACCCTTTTCTTTTAAAGTAGGTGCTAAATTCTACAAATTATTTATTAATTTGAAAGATAACCGCTAGTAATATTCTCTTACTTTTCGGATGACATATTGATACAAAATTCAATAATGTCTACCATTTATACAGAAATACAAAAACGAATTCTTATACTCGATGGAGCTATGGGTACTATGCTTCAGCAGTATAATTTTACTGAAGAAGACTTTCGTGGAGAGCGGTTTAAAGATTATCCCACTTCGCTAAAAGGAAATAATGACCTTTTATCTATTACGCAACCCGACGCTATTAAAGAAATTCACCAGAAATATTTTGAAGCAGGCGCAGATATCATAGAAACCAATACATTTTCAGGAACTACAATTGCAATGGCAGATTATCAAATGGAAGATTTAGTCTATGAATTGAATTATCAATCAGCCAAAATAGCAAAAGAGGTGGCTTTGGAGTTTACAAATGTTAACCCTGAAAAACCTCGATTTGTAGCTGGTAGTATTGGTCCAACCAATAGAACGGCTAGTCTTTCGCCAGACGTTAATGATCCTGGTTATAGGGCTGTGACTTTTGATGAATTGCGAATTGCATACAAGCAACAAGTAGAAGCTTTAGTTGATGGTGGTGCAGATATTTTATTGGTAGAAACCATTTTTGATACATTAAATGCAAAAGCCGCTTTATTTGCTATAGAAGAGGTTAAAGATGAAAAGCAAATTGATATTCCAATTATGGTGTCAGGTACTATTACTGATGCATCTGGTAGAACATTGTCTGGTCAAACTGTTGAGGCTTTTTTAATTTCTATTTCTCATATTCCATTATTAAGTGTAGGTTTTAATTGTGCATTAGGTGCAGAACAGTTAAAACCCTATTTACAAAGATTATCTAGAGAATCTAATTTTTATACATCTGCACATCCAAATGCAGGATTGCCAAATGCTTTTGGTGAATATGATGAATCACCAAAAGATATGCAACAATTTATTGAGAGCTATTTAAAAGATGGTCTTATTAATATTATTGGTGGTTGTTGCGGCACTAGTCCTGCACATATTAAGGCAATTGCAGAAGTAGCTTCTACTTATGAACCTAGAAAAATTATAGAAAAGGTAAATGAATAGATACTTAACATTATCAGGTTTAGAGCCATTAGTGGTTACACCCCAAAGTAATTTTATCAATGTGGGTGAGCGTACAAATGTTACGGGTTCTCGTAAATTTCTTCGATTGATTAAAGAGGAAAAATATAATGAAGCACTAGCAGTAGCTCGACATCAAGTGGAAGGAGGCGCGCAGATTTTAGATGTGAATATGGATGAAGGCATGCTAGATGGTGTGCATGCTATGAAAACTTTTCTTAATCTTATTGCGTCCGAACCAGATATTGCTCGTATTCCAATAATGATAGATAGCTCTAAATGGGAGATTATTGAAGCTGGATTACAAGTAGTCCAAGGTAAATCTGTAGTAAATTCTATCAGCCTAAAGGAGGGAGAAGAAGAATTTATTCGGCAAGCAAAATTGATTAAACGGTATGGAGCTGCAACTATTGTTATGGCATTCGATGAAGTAGGGCAAGCTGATAATTACAAACGGCGCATAGAAATTTGTGAACGCTCATATAAAATATTAGTAGACATTGTTCACTTTCCACCTGAGGATATCATTTTTGATCCAAATATTTTTCCTGTGGCTACAGGTATGGAAGAGCATAAAAAAAATGCACTAGATTTTTTTAATGCTACTAAATGGATTCGTGAGAATTTACCTTATGCCAATGTATCTGGTGGTGTAAGTAATGTTTCTTTTTCATTTAGAGGAAATGATATAGTACGCGAAGCAATGCATTCGGCATTTTTATATCATGCGATTCAGCATGGTATGAATATGGGTATAGTTAACCCAACAATGTTAGAGGTATATGATAATATTCCGGAAGATTTATTAGAACATGTAGAAGACGTATTGTTAGATAGAAGAGATGATGCAACAGATCGATTACTAGATTTTGCCGAAACGGTAAAAGGGATTAAAAAGGATGATTCTGTAAAAGCAAAAGAATGGAGGAGTGGTAATTTACAAGATCGCATAACACATAGTTTAGTAAAAGGTATAGATGCACATGTAGTTGAAGATGTTGAAGAAGCAAGACTATCTGTTTCAAGACCTATAGAGGTGATTGAAGGACATTTAATGACGGGTATGAACGTAGTTGGTGATTTATTTGGCAGTGGTAAGATGTTCTTGCCTCAGGTAGTGAAATCGGCGCGTGTTATGAAGAGGGCCGTGGCACATTTACAACCATTTATTGAGGCTGAAAAAGATGGAAAAGCTCAATCGGCTGGTCGCATTCTTATGGCAACTGTTAAAGGTGATGTTCATGATATAGGTAAAAATATTGTGAGCGTTGTTTTAGGATGTAATAATTATGAAATTGTTGATTTGGGTGTAATGGTACCTCCAGAAAAAATAATAGAAGCAGCTAAAAAAGAAAATGTAGATGTTATAGGATTAAGCGGTTTGATTACTCCTTCATTAGATGAAATGGTATACCTCGCTAATGAAATGGATAAACAACAAATGAATATTCCATTGTTAATTGGGGGTGCTACAACATCTAGAGCACATACAGCTGTAAAGATAGCACCGAAATACCAAAATACAGTTGTTCATGTAAATGATGCATCACGCGCTGTAACTGTAGTTGGTAACTTATTACAGGAAAATAATAAGATTTATAAAAGTCAAATCCGAGATGAGTATATTAAGTTTAGAGAGCAGTTTTTAAATAGAAGTAAACAAAAAGAATATGTTTCTATTGAAGAAGCACGCAAAAGAAAGTTCAAAATTGATTGGAATAATTCTAAAATAGCCAAACCAAATAGTTTAGGTATACAAGTCATTGAAGACTTTGATTTAAAAAAATTAGTAGATTTCATTGATTGGAGCCCTTTTTTCCGTTCTTGGGATTTACATGGAAGGTATCCGGCTATTTTTGAAGATGAAGTTGTAGGTAAACAAGCTACAGAACTATATAAGGACGCAAAAGGACTTTTAGATAAAATTGTAACTCAAAAATTACTAAAGGCAAAAGCTATATTCGGATTGTTCCCTGCAAATTCTATAAATGATGATGATATTGAAGTTGAAGTATATAATAAGACGTATAAA
Organism: Maritimimonas sp. 2304DJ26-3; assembly: GCF_056591635.1. Taxonomy (NCBI): domain Bacteria; kingdom Pseudomonadati; phylum Bacteroidota; class Flavobacteriia; order Flavobacteriales; family Flavobacteriaceae; genus Maritimimonas; species Maritimimonas sp. 2304DJ26-3. The sequence continues at coordinate 513,587 of NZ_JBWQOK010000002.1, read as the reverse complement.
TTCCTATCGCTGCGACAGCAATTAAAGAAGCGAGAAGGTAAACCAAGCTTTGCTTTAGCTGATTTTATAGCTCCAAAAGACTCAGAATTACAAGATTATATGGGATGTTTTTGTGTTTCGACAGGGTTTGGAACACAAGAACTAGCTGAGCAATTCGAAGTTGATAATGATGACTACAATTCTATTATGGTAAAGGCTTTGGCAGATCGCTTGGCTGAAGCTTTTGCAGAATATTTACATAAAGAAGTACGAACAAAACATTGGGGATACGCATCTGGAGAAAACCTTAATAATGAAGAACTAATTAAAGAAAGTTATAAAGGTATACGTCCGGCACCTGGTTATCCTGCATGTCCAGATCACTTAGAAAAGAAAACCATTTGGAAAGTACTAGATGTAGAAAAACAGATTGGTGTTCAATTAACAGAAAGTTTAGCCATGTGGCCAGCTGCTAGTGTAAGTGGTTATTATTTTGCCAACGAACAAGCTAAATATTTTGGCTTGGGTAAAATTACAGAAGGCCAGTTAGAAGATTATAGAAAAAGACGAGATATAAATATTGATAAGGCCAGAAAATGGTTGAGCCCTAATTTAGTAAACAACTAGCATGAAAGTAACCGAACATATAAAAAAAGCAAACGGAAAAACATTGTTTTCCTTTGAAATACTACCTCCGTTAAAAGGACAAGATATTCAATCAATTTTCGATAATATTGATCCTTTAATGGAATTTAATCCTCCTTTTATTGATGTAACATATCATAGGGAAGAATATACTTTTAAAGAATTAGAGAATGGATTGCTTAAAAAGCAAGTTGTAAAAAAACGTCCAGGTACAGTTGGAATTTGTGCCGCCATCCAAAATAAATATCAAGTAGATGCAATTCCCCATATTTTATGCGGTGGATTTACAAAAGAGGACACAGAAAACTTTTTAATTGACCTTGATTTCTTAGGGATTAATAATGTGGTGGCTTTACGTGGTGACGCAGTTAAAAGTGAAATCTATTTTAAGCCAGAGAAAGAAGGACATCATTTTGCAAGTGACCTAGTAAATCAAATTCAAAAACTAAACAATGGCATATATTTAGATGATGATTTACAAAATACGTCAAAAACAGATTTTTGTATAGGTGTGGCTGGTTACCCAGAAAAACACGCTGAGGCACCAAGTTTTGATAGCGACATACATTTCTTAAAAAAGAAAATTAAAAAAGGTGCTGATTACATTGTTACACAGATGTTTTTTGATAACACAAAATATTTTGAATTTGTTGATAAGTGCAGGTCAGAAGGCATCACTGTCCCGATAATACCAGGATTAAAACCTATTTCAACAAAAAAACAATTGAATTTGATTCCGCATCGATTTAAAGTAGATCTACCAGATGAATTAATAATGGCCGTTGTAAAATGTAAGGACAATAAAGAGGTTAGACAAGTAGGTATTGAATGGAGTATTGCACAGAGTAAAGAACTTATTAAAAACGGAGTTCCTTTTTTACATTACTATTCTATGGGGAAAAGTGATAATATTAAAGCAATTGCCTCAAAGGTATTTTAAGAATATTATTGAAGACTTCGTTAAATCTCTTTGTCGGGGTGAGAGGATTCGAACCTCCGATCTCACGGCCCCCAGCCGTGCACTTTAACCGGACTAAGCTACACCCCGAGAGCTTCCAAAAATATAAAAAGTTACTAAAGAAATGCTTGTTTAATTTAGGAGATATTAACATTCATAACGTCTGAAGTTGCTAACTAAAAAATATCACATTGATATAATTTTAATAGTTTGATTTTTAATGTCTTATATTTGTAATAGCTACCAAGTTATTATGAAAAAGTCTAGATTTAAATTTCTTTTAATTTCTTTGTTGTTTTTTTATTGTATTTCGTTTTCTCAGAAGATAAATGAGTTAAAAGAGACATTACTTTTTGATACAACGGAAATTCTTGGTATTGAGTTGAGGTATTCACAAAAAGGTATTAAGAAAAATTCCAAGAAAGGCTCATATATAAAAGCTAACCTAACATATCTAAATAATGATGGTTCTCATAATATCTTAAATGCAGATATAAGAGCAAGAGGTAATTATAGGCTTAAAAATTGTTATTATGCTCCAGTGAAAATAAAGATTAATGAATTAGAATCTAAAGAGACATTATTTGAAGGACACAAAAAATTCAAAATGGTATTACCATGCCTTAGACAGAAAAGTTCTAATGACAATGTTGTTAAAGAGTATTTAGCTTATAAAATTTATGAAAATATCTCACCTTATCATTTTAAAACTAGGTTATTAGATGTTAAATTTATAGAACTCAGAGGAAATAAAACCATAGAGCATAAAATAAAGGGTATATTAATAGAAGATGATTTAAATTTTGCAAAAAGACATCAAGGCAAAGTGTTAAAAAGACCAATCCACCCTTTACAACAAGATGATATTTGTTCTGTAAAAAATGCGTTTTTTCAATATATGATTGCTAATACAGATTATTCTATGGCGTATCGACATAATGAGAAACTTTTTTATATCAATAAAAAAATAATATGTACTCCTTATGATTTTGATATGTCTGGTCTAGTAAATGCTAGCTATGCAGTAGTCTCTCAAATTCAAAATGAACAATTACCAATTAGTAAAGTTACTCAAAGAATGTATAGAGGTTTTAAAAGAGATCGGAAATATCTTGAAGAAGCTAGGCAAGATTTTATTAAAAAAAAGCAAGAAATCATTACTGTAATTGATGAGATAAAGCCATATTTTGATGATAAAGATAAATTTAAAGAAGCTAAAATGTTTATCTTAAGTTTTTATAATACATTACTAGATACTAATCAATTTAATAAGAAAATAGTGAGTAAGGCACGAACAAAGTAATCAATTATTAAAACTAGACTCTTCAGTTAGAAAATTTGTTTCTGCCAGAATTTAATTTGTCGGGGTGGCAGGATTCGAACCTGCGACCTCCGCGTCCCAAACGCGGCGCGATAACCGGGCTACGCTACACCCCGAAAATAAGTTTGCAAATATATGCTTTTTCTTAACAGTTACAATAGATTATTATTTGTAAATTCACTTCACTTAACACTCCTGTAATGAAACATTTATTTTATAACTGTGCACTCATATTTCTAATCACTTTTTCTGCTTGTGCTCAGAAGAGTACGCCTAAGAACTCCGAATATACATATGAAGTTATTGTGCCTGATTTATATAACCCTTGGGGTTTTACATTTTTGCCTGATAATTCTTTACTTGTTAATGAAAAGTCAGGGAAATTAATTCAATATAAAGGGGATAAGAAGTCCGAAATAAATGGATTGCCTGAAGTTGAATTATTAGGTCAGGGAGGACTAATGGACATTAAATTGCACCCTAACTATAGTGAAAATGGATGGATCTATATTTCTTATGCATCTACTGAAGGTGCAGGTAATGGTGCTAATACTGCGATAATGAGATTTAAACTAAATAATAATCAAATTATTAATAAGCAATTACTTTATAAAGCTACTCCAAATACCGGTAGAGGACAGCATTTCGGATCAAGAATTGAATTTGATAATGAAGGGTATCTTTATTTTACAATTGGTGATCGTGGTAATAGAGATGTGAACCCACAAGATATTACAAGAGATGGTGGTAAAGTATATCGTTTAAACGATGATGGTTCAATTCCTTCAGAAAATCCTTTTGTAAATAGTACTGACGCTAAACCTGCAATTTTTTCTTATGGCCATCGTAACCCTCAAGGAATGATAAAACATCCTACTACAGGAGAAATATGGACTCACGAACATGGTCCAAGAGGAGGCGACGAAATAAATATTATAAAAAAAGGTGAAAATTATGGTTGGCCTTTGGCTAGTTATGGTATAAATTATGACGGAACATCATTTACTGAACATACATCTTTACCAAAGATGGTGTCACCTATTCATTATTGGACACCGTCTATAGCTCCAAGCGGAATGACATTTGTTACTGGTAATGTTTACCCTGAATTAAAAGGTAATTTATTAGTCGGGTCTCTTAGATTCCAATATTTAAATCGATGTATAATTGATGGAAGTAAAATTGTGAAAGAGGAGCGGTTATTAGATGGTATAGGTCGTGTGCGTAGTATACAACAAGGATCAGATGGTTATATTTATTTGGGAGTAGAAAATTTAGGAATTGTCAAAATGATTCAAAAGAACTAACTCTGTACAGTTTTTACAAATCAAAAAACTTTATTTAAAAAGATTAAAATAATTAGTTACTTTGCCTTAACCAAATAAACTAATTTTCATGCTTATTATCGGAATTGCTGGGGGTACGGGTAGTGGTAAAACTACTGTAGTAAACCAAATAATAAATGAATTGCCAGACGAAGAAGTAACTGTAATTTCTCAAGATTCATATTATAAAGCAACCGATAATCTTACCTTTGATGAGCGCTCTAAAATTAATTTTGATCATCCTAGAGCTATCGATTTCAAATTATTAGTTGAACATCTAAATAATTTAAAAAAGGGTAATGCCATAGAGCAACCAGTATATTCATTTGCTACTCATAATAGAACAAAAGATACCATAAAGACACATCCAAGTAAGGTGGTTATAGTCGAAGGTATTTTAATTTTTGCAAAGCGAAAAGTACGTGATTTATTAGACATTAAAGTATTTGTTCATGCTGATTCAGACGAACGATTAATAAGAAGGTTAAAACGTGATATTCAAGAACGAGGTAGAGACATGGATGAGGTGTTGCAGCGATACCATGAAACCTTAAAGCCTATGCATGAGCAGTTTATAGAACCTATGAAAGAATATGCAGATCTTATTATACCTAATAATAAATACAATACTGTTGCGGTAGATATTGTTAAGACTATTATTAATGAGAAATTATAGGTTTTAGATGACATTCAAACAATTTAGAAATAAGCCTTTTGTGAAATTTATTAGTAATAGATATGTTATTATTATATTGATATTTCTAGTTTGGATGCTAATTTTCGACGAGAATTCCTATTTAAACCATCGCGAATTAGATAAAGAGATTGATAAACTCGAAAAATCTACTGATTATTATAAAGACGAAATCAAACGTGATAAAAAGGTTATAGAAAATTTGAAAGATCCAGATTCATTGGAAAAATTCGCACGTGAAGAATATAGAATGAAAAAGAAAAATGAAGATATTTATATTATTGAATTTGATACCTTAAAAGAGAAATAATGAGTGAGTTTTTATTTAACGAATTTGATAAGGTATCAGCAAAACAATGGAAGCAAAAGATTCAAGTTGATCTTAAAGGAGCTGATTATAATGAAACTCTGATTTGGGAATCAAATGAAGGAATAAAAGTAAAACCTTTCTACCATCAAGATAATTTTGAAACTATAGAGGTTCCTGAAGTTGATGGCGAAACAGCTATTTGTCAATCTATTTTTATTTCAGATGAGCAAATAGCAAATTTTTTGGCAAAAGATGCCTTAAGTCGTGGTGCAACTACCATAAAGTTTGAAGGTAATGAACCTTTTGATATTGAAAAACTTCTACAGAATGTTACCCCAAACGAAGTCGAAGGATATCTTTATTTTAAATTAAATTTCCTTTCAGAAAGTTTTTATACCGATCTTATAGAAAGGACTAAAGATTATAAAGTATTTCTTAATATCGATCCAATCGGTCGACTTGCTAAAGATGGTAATTGGTTTAGAAACAAGGATGCTGATTTTCAAATTGTTAAAAATTTACTTTCTAAGTCATCTGAAAAGGTAAACGTAATAGGTGTTGATGTTAGTTTGTATCAAAACGCAGGAGCAAATAGTGTACAACAAATAGCATATGCGTTGGCACATGCCAATGAATACCTAAACGTTATTACAAACGATAAAAATGTTATTACGAGTGAAGTCGAGAAGTCTTTTCAATTCAATTTTGCTGTCGGGAGCAATTATTTCTTCGAAATTGCCAAGCTAAGAACATTCAGATATTTATGGAGCCAGTTATGTAAAGAGCATAACCTAGAAATTGAGCCGCAAATTTTTGTTACACCAAGTACACGTAATAAAACATTGTATGATTATAATACCAATATGCTCCGTACAACTACAGAATGTATGAGTGCATTGTTAGGGGGGGCAAATACAATATCAAATATTGCTTATGATTCAATTTATAATAAAAAGAATGAATTTGGTGAACGAATAGCGCGAAATCAATTATTGATTTTAAGAGATGAAAGTTATTTTAAAGAAGCATCAAAGTTTACCGAAGGATCTTATTATATAGAATCTTTAACCAAGCAATTAGCCGAAAAAGCGTTAGAATTGTTTAAAGATATTGAAAAGTCAGGAGGATTTTTAAAGCAATTATTTGAGGGAACAATTCAACGTAAAATTGCTGAAAGTGCTCAAAAAGAACAAACTCAATTTGATAACGGAGCTGAAATTTTATTAGGAACAAATAAGCACCCTAATCAAAAGGATGTAATGAAAAATGATTTAGAGTTGTATCCATTTGTAAAAACAAAAACCAGAAAAACATTGATTCAACCAATTATACCAAAGCGTTTAGCTGAGCAATTAGAACAAGAACGTTTGAACAATGAATAATAGATGAGAAAGATTTTATTTTTAGTATTGATAGCGGTTGTATTATCCTGCAAAAAAAGTAAAGGGTTTAGTGAAGATATGCTTAAGAAACCTGTTGATTTTGGGCAATATTATGCACTTGAAAAAGATCAGATAAAACTATTTTTACCCGAAGGTTATAAAGAATTATCAGAGAGTGAAATTAAAAGTTTTCATGAGTCCATAAGTAATAAAGATGAGCGTTACTATTACAAAAAAGCTTATGAACAAAGAAAAGTAACTCGAGGGAACCATTATGACTTTTATAATGAAGAATTATTTTCAGAAGTTTATGTAAATGCACTTCCTTATATGCCTTTTAATAAGAGTAATGCAAGCCAATTGCTTTACTATCTGAGAAAAAATCATGAACAATACCAAAGAGCAACAGGGATTTTTCATAATAAAATTAAAGCAACTTACATAGGTCAACAAGGTTTACAGGTATTTAAAGCCAAATATCGGTTAACAAGATTCAATTCTTATGATGAGAATTCTGATGAAGAAGATTACGAAATGTTTAGTACTATTTATTTGATTTCTTCAAATCAAAAAACATTTTTATTGAATATTATGACACCTTTTGAAATGGATTTTGATCCTTTTATTAGAAAGATACAACTATAATGCTGAGGAAAAATATTCAAAATATAGAACTCAAAACTCAACACTCAAAAGTAAAAATTTTTGAGCATGAGAATTTTGTTGCCGGTATTGCCCCAAATTTACGTGGACCATATTCAACAATGTATGTACGCCGTCCATGGACGATCCGTCAATATGCAGGTTTTTCTACTGCAGAAGAGAGTAATGCCTTTTACCGTAGAAATTTAGCAGCTGGTCAAAAAGGCTTGTCTGTAGCATTCGATTTAGCTACACATCGCGGATATGATTCAGATCACGAGAGGGTACAAGGAGATGTAGGTAAAGCTGGTGTAGCTATCGATTCTGTTGAGGATATGAAAATTCTTTTTGATCAAATTCCTCTGGATCAAATGTCAGTATCAATGACTATGAATGGTGCTGTATTACCAATTCTAGCATTTTACATAGTAGCTGCAGAAGAGCAGGGGGTAAGCCCTGAAAAATTATCTGGAACTATCCAAAATGACATTCTAAAGGAGTTTATGGTGCGTAATACATATATCTACCCACCGACACCTTCAATGAAGATTATTGCTGATATTTTTAAATATACCAGCAAGAATATGCCAAAGTTTAACTCTATTTCCATTTCTGGTTATCATATGCAGGAAGCTGGAGCTACACCTGAAATTGAATTGGCATATACCTTAGCAGATGGATTAGAATATATTAGAACTGGAATCGAAGCTGGAATGGATATAGATAGTTTTGCTCCGCGTTTATCGTTTTTCTGGGCTATTGGTATGCACCATTTTCAGGAAATTGCTAAGCTTAGAGCTGGTAGGATGTTATGGGCTAAGATTGTCAAACAATTTAATCCTAAGAACTCTAAATCATTGACATTAAGAACACATTGCCAAACAAGTGGTTGGAGTTTAACAGCTCAAGATCCATTTAATAATGTGGCTAGAACTGCAATAGAGGCTATGGCAGCAGCTTTTGGTGGTACACAGAGTTTACATACAAATGCCTTAGACGAGGCGATTGCTTTGCCTACCGATTTTTCGGCGCGCATAGCTCGTAATACCCAAATTTATATTCAAGAAGAGACTAAAATTACGAAGACGGTTGATCCCTGGGCTGGTTCTTACTATGTAGAACAACTAACAGAAGATATCGCTAATAAAGCTTGGGAATTGATTCAGGAAGTAGAAGACCTTGGTGGGATGACTAAGGCGATTGAAAAAGGAATACCAAAACTAAGAATAGAGGAAGCAGCGGCTAAAAAGCAAGCACGAATAGATAGTGGACAAGATGTAATTGTAGGAGTAAATAAATATCAGTTAAAAGAGGAAGACCCATTACATATCCTTGAGGTAGATAATCAGGCTGTTCGTAATTCTCAGATCAAAAGACTAGATCAACTTAAAGCAGATAGAAACCCTGAAAAAGTAAGAGAAACCCTGACTAAATTAACTGAGTGTGCTAAATCGAGTGAAGGAAATTTACTAGCTTTGGCTGTAGATGCTGCTAAAGAAAGAGCTACCTTAGGAGAGATATCTAACGCTTTAGAATCTATTTTTGGGCGATATAAAGCAAGTATAAATTCAATAACTGGCGTGTATAGTAGAGAAATAAAAGAAGATGAAAGCTTTAAAAAGGCAATTGAACTAGCAGATAAATTTGCTGAGTTAGAAGGTCGTCGTCCTCGTATTATGGTTGCTAAAATGGGGCAAGATGGACATGATCGGGGAGCTAAAGTTGTAGCTACCAGTTTTGCCGATCTTGGTTTTGATGTAGACATTGGTCCATTGTTTCAAACACCCAAAGAAGCTGCCAAGCAGGCTGTGGAGAACGATGTACATATTTTAGGTGTTTCTTCTTTAGCAGCTGGGCATAAAACCTTAGTACCTCAAGTTTTAGAAGAACTGAAGAATTATGGACGCGAAGACATTATGGTTATAGCTGGTGGCGTAATTCCACCACAAGACTATCAATTCTTATTTGATGCTGGTGTGGTAGGTGTTTTTGGACCTGGTACTAAAATTGCTAAAGCTGCAATTGAAATATTAGAAATATTAATAGAAAGCACAGAAGATTAATCCTGTAAAGCAAATACACGTTGTAAAAGTGTATTTGTTCTTGAGGCAATATTTGTTCTAATTTCTTTCTCTTGTATGGCAATCATAGTGTAAACACCACCTAAAGCTTCATTTGTTACATAATCTGTCAAGTCAGGATTTACTTTATTAAATACAATTGGTAAACTATTGTATTTATTGATTAGGTTTTTCCAAATTTCATCTGCTCCTACCTTTTTGAATGAACTATTTATAACTGGATGAAACTTATCATATAACTCCTTTGAAGTATTGTTTTCTAAATAATTAGTTGCAGCATTATCACTACCTAATAAAATATTTCGAGCATCAGCAAAAGTTATATTAGTTACTGCATTTACAAAAATTGGTGTCGCTTCTTTAACGGCATCTTCAGCAGCCCTGTTTAATACTTTTAATCCTTCATCTGCTAAATTACCTAAGCCTACATTACGTAATGTTTTGTCTACTTTTTGCAATTCTTGTGGAAGCAGAATTTTCACTAATTCATTTTTATAGAAACCATCTTTTAAGGTTAATTTTTGCACTTGTTTATCTATGCCAATTTCTAACGCTTGTTTTAATCCGGAAATTATATCGGTATTTGAAACGGTAGCTTGAGGAAGTTGGTTTACTACTTGTTGTAATTCTGCACAAGAGCTTAAAATGAGCATTGACAGAAAAAGAGATATTCTTAAGTGTTTCATTTTTTTAATTAGATTTTTTCAAATTTTTCTTTTGTCAGTGCATGTTTAACGTTTCCTGTATGTTTAATATTACTTGGTTCAAATAATAAAACCCAGACTTCTTCATGAGCTATAGGTTTGTGCTCAACACCTTTTGGTACAATAATCATTTCTCCTTCATTGAGTGTAATAGTTTTATCTCTAAATTCTAAAACAAGGCTACCTTTAATAATAAAGAATAATTCATCTTCATTTTTATGATCATGCCAAACAAATTCACCTTTGAGTTTGGCTAGTTTGACGTCTTGTCCATTCAATTGTCCAATAATTTTCGGGCTCCAATGCTCATTGAATAAATTAAACTTTTCTTTAATATTTGCTACTTCCATATTTTTTAATCTTATTGTCAATTCGAGTGGTTTTAGAAGAAAAAGTGTATCGAGAATTATTTGTTTTCGACACAAAATTCTTTCAGAATTTCATTCAAACTGACCCTGTGCTGTTAATGTTCTAAAAACTTGGGTGCTTTTCTATGTTTTGTTCCCTGTTCATAAGCATAAGCAATTTCTAATAAATTAGGCTCACTCCAAGCACGACCAAATATAGAAATACCAACTGGTAATTCACCAATAAAACCCATTGGAACCGTAATATTAGGATATCCTGCTCTTGCAGCTGGAGATGAACTCCCTAGCCCAAAAGAATCTCCATTTAAATGATCTGTTTTCCATGCTGGTCCTCCTGTAGGAGCAACAATAGCATCCAAATTATGTTCATTCATCACTCTATCTATGCCATTCTCTCTAGATCCTTTTAACATATTAGCCAACGTAGTTTTATATTCTTTAGAATCTAAGCCACCTTTTTCTTGTGCCATTTCTAAATAGCGCTGGTTGAAAAACTCTAATTCAATAGAATCTTTTTTATTGAATTCAATCAATTCTTCTAGGTTCTTAATCTTAGCGTTTGATCCAAGAGATTCAAAGTATTTATTTAAGCCATCTTTATATTCATAAAGCATAATTTGAAAGGACATACCACCAATAGTATTATCAGCAATTTTATCTATTTCAATAATTTCTGCTCCCTGGGTTTTCATATAATCTATAGCCTGATTAAAAAGTGTATCTACCTTAAAATTTCTTCCTAAAGGAGCTTTATACATGCCTATTCTTTTTCCTTTTAGACCATCTTTTTTTAAGAATTGAGTATAATCTTTTTGAATATAATCTTTACTAGCTAAAGTTTTTGTGTCAGTTGAGTCAACTCCCGTTAAAACATTTAAACAAAGTGTAGCATCAGTCAATGATCTTGCCATCGGTCCTGCAGTATCTTGAGTAAATGAAATTGGAATTATACCTGAACGACTTATCAAACCAACTGTTGGCTTTATGCCCACGACGCCATTTGCATTTGAAGGACAAACAATAGAACCATTTGTTTCTGTACCAATAGCAATTAAGCTTAACCCGGCTGAGACCGAAGCGCCAGAACCAGAGCTTGATCCGCACGGGTTGCGATCTAAAACATATGGGTTTTTTGTTTGACCATTAATTCCGCTCCAACCACTTGAGGACATTTGCCCTCTAAAATTTGCCCACTCGCTTAAATTCGCCTTAGCAATTATTATTGCTCCTGCTTCTTTTAGTTTTTTTGCTACATAACTGTCTTGTAAAGGTTTTGACTCTTGTAAGGCCCTTGATCCTGCAGTGGTATACATATTGTCATGTGTGTCAATATTATCCTTTAAAATGATTGGAATACCATGTAATGCTCCTCTAGATCTTCCTCCTTTTAATTCTTGATCTAATTGCTCTGCTATAGTTAATGCATCGGGATTTACTTGAATAATGGAGTTTAATTTTGGGCCGTTATTATCTATTTCTTCAATTCTGTTTAAATATTTTTGAGTAACATCTTTAATAGTGAATATCCCATTATTGTAACCTTCTTTAAGGTTGCTTATCGTAATATTTTCGAAATCGAAATCAGTTTCTTTATTGTTATCAACTTTTGTTTCTTGTTTACATGTTACAAATAGAAATAAAAAAGATAGCGTTGCTAGTTTTTGAGCAAAAGACATTAAGTATAGTTTTTAGAATTATTATGTAGTATAAAGATATTTAATTTTAGTGAATGAGTAACTTTTTAGTTGTTGCATCAACTTCTTTCCATACATGTGGATTGTGAATAGTATCATTTTCTTGTCGCCACTTTTTATACGAACCTAGCTCATCAACTTCACGTTCACTAATTAGTTCCATGGTTTTACCAGATATAGATCGTTCATATTCTTGAACGCCACATACTTCACATATTCTAATTGTAGTTTTTGGTAAAAGTAATAACAACAAAAGCAGTGCAAAAAATATAAAAATGAGATACTTAAAGTTAAATCTCACTTTTTGGGTAATCTTTTCTTAATAAACTTTATTTGTCCAAGATGATTTGATTCATGTTCGCAAACATGAAACCATTTGCAATAATTGTTTGTAGGTTTATTTTGAAAAAAAACTTCTGATTTTTGAATCCAATTATCATCACGTTTGGTAAATTCTTTTTTAGTTACATCTCGTACTTCTTCTAACTTATTTAAATAATATGAAATATCATTTCCTTTTATTACTTCTCTTCCTTTCTTACCAAGACCCATAGGTACATCCCATTCTTTTTTAATATCATCACTCCAACTTCCCCATTCCATTTCATTAAAAGTATTTAGTTGATAATATTTTTCTGTAGCAGCTAAGTGTAAAAGCATAGCTCCAATTGAATTTGATTCATCATCTATTTGATAATCTAATTCTTCGGCAGAAAGATCTTTGACCTGTCTTACTACCAATGCTCGCATCATGGTCATCATAGAAAGTAATGAACCAACATGAGAAGAATAACCTTCTTGTGGACCTACCATATAAATATTATCATTTGAATGGAGTAATGGAGTTTCTGCCTGAGTCATTGAAGGAATCAGTGCAATTCCTGCGGTTAGCAGTGCTGACTTTTTGATAAAATTTCTGCGATTATCCGAAGATGTTTCCATTTTAAAGAAAATTTAGTTAATTCTTTAAAGTTAAGCTAAAATTGAGTACAAAAAAATCCGCAACAAAATTGCTACGGATTTTTAATTTTTTATATAAAAATACTAGTCTTCAGATATATTAGCAACGGCCTTACCTAAAGCTTCTTCTTTAGTACTTTTTACAAATTCAAATTCACCATCAAGTTGAATTTTTACAAGTTCTCTGTCATTATTAACCCAGTAGTAAGCAGGTTTTACTTTTTTGCCTTGATGTACAAATTTGTGTAATGATTGAGTTTCACCAGCAACATCAGTATCAAATTGACCTAAATAGTTAATAGTTTGACCTTTTTTTACATATAATTTTGTTTCATCTAAAGAATTAAACTTAAAAGTACCTTCTGCTTTATTAAATGGTAAATTAGGAACAACAGCCCATACATTGAAAGATGGTATAGTTTCTAATGGCATTCTAATAACCGCGCTATGATTTGGATATAAAAATTGATTTACTTCTGGATCATTGGTAATCTCATTTTTAAAATCACCTTGAAAACTCCAATACGAAGCATTTCTTTTTGTTTTCACACGCTCACCATTATAAACCACAGGATTCATATTAGAATCTATAGTGCCATTAAATTGAATTTTTGAAGCGTTTGCTAATTTATTACTCTCACAAGTTGTAGAGGTCGTAAACTGTAATTTTTCATTACCAAAATAAGCATTTACAGTAGTGTTAAGAATTGATTCAGCATTATCAACATCAACTCTTTCTAGGCTAATATATCCGCTACCATCAGTAGCTTTATACCAGACTTTTTTAGATTTTTTTTCGCCATTAAATGCCGAAAGTACTAAAAGGCAAGCAATTAATACAAGGGGTAGATTTCTTTTCATGTTTAAGCAATTAATAATTATTAATAGTCAAATATAAGTTATTTTGCTAATAATTAGACGTTCATATTGTTAAATGGTTGCTTTTTCTTAACCAAATGCATGTATTTTAAGACTCCTTACGTCTTTCTTCTCTTCGTTTTTTACGCTTTGCTTTTCGTTCTGCGCGCCGTCTAGCTCTGTCTAATGTAGTTTCTTCTTTTTTAAATATGCCGTTGAAGAATTTTGATATTCCAGAGTCTTCTTCATAATCTTCACAAGTCATCGTAACTGCTAAATCATCTGATAGACTATCAAATTCAGAGATATATGTTTTTTTAATCCAATTCGTTTTTTGTACGCGTTGCAATGTTTTAGCAACCAGAGGTAAAGCCAGTGTGCTACCAGCTCCATTTGATCCAGAATTAAATTTGATTATTGGTGAGGAAGCTCCAACGCGTGTTACTAGTACTAATTTAGGATTGTATGCTGCAAACCATGCATCTGCATAATCTTGTGAAGTTCCAGTCTTTCCTGCCAAAGGTAAATTGATTCCGTATTTATTTTTTAAAGAAGCTCCAGTACCATCAGTTACCGCCTTTTGTAACATTGCATTTAATAGCGTGGTTATTTTCTCGCTTAGTATGCGCTTTTCACTTTTTAGTAGCTTATTATAGTAAATAACTTTACCTTCTGATGTTTTTATAGATACAATAGTTTTAGGCTCTATTTTATATCCACCATTTGCAAAGGCTGAGTAGGCAATAGCTGTTTCATAAATACTTGCACTTGATGTACCTAGTGCTAATGAAGGTTTGTTTATTAATTTCTGTGAAAAACCCATACGATTCCATAAACTATCAATTGAACTAAATGGAGTTTCTAAAAAGAGGTTTATAGTAGGAATATTCAATGATTTTGCCAAGGATGCTGCTAATGTATAGTTACCACCAGTAGACTTATCATAATTCTGTGGTTGCCAGTTGTTAAAGTCCGTCAGTACTAATTTATCATTATCTAGATAGTCACAAGGAGACATGTCATTTTCTAAAGCAGTAGCGTACAAAATGGGTTTAAAGGTAGATGCAATCTGTCTCTGAGCAAAAATCTGGTCATAAGGTTGTGTTCGATAATCGATACCGCCTATCCATGTTTTTACAGCTCCGGTAGTAGGCTCTAAAGCCAAAAAACCGGCATGCAATAATGTAAGCGTGTGTTTTAAACTATCTCTGACAGAAATAGAATCGGTATAAAAACCATTCCAACCGAAAAGTTCTCTGTTTTTTCGCTCATTTGCCTTTTTACTAAGCTTCAAACGTTTTAATTCTTTAGTTACTAATTCATTCAGTTTTTTATTACTTTGACCACTTTTGTGCTGTTTTCTTAAGCGATTTTGCATAACGCTTAAATGACTTTTAAAAGCATTAAGAGCGTATTTCTGAAGATTTAGATTTAGCGTTGTTTTAATAGTTAATCCGCTTTTTTCAATACTATAATCTGTACCATCTCTTTTATTAATAGCATCTAAGATCTTCTTTACATCTTTTTTTACTTCAGCTAAAAAATAATTAGCTGGACCTTCAGATTCTAAATTGGCATAGTCTAATTTTAATGGAAGTTGTTGTAGCGAATCTTTTTCTTTAGTTTGTATATATCCATATTTTTCCATTTGCGCCAAGACAACATTGCGACGATTTATTGCATTTTCAGGGTACAATCGTGGATTGTAATAGGTGTTGGCTTTTAGCATACCAATTAAGACAGCAGCTTCCTCTTTTTTTAGCTTTTCAACTGGTTTGTTGTAGTAGCGTCTAGAAGCTGTTTCTATACCGAGTACGTTTTCCCCGAAAGGGACAGTGTTTAAATAAAGCGTTAGAATATCTTCTTTAGAATAAATACCTTCTAATCTATGGGCTAAAAAAGCTTCTTTAGTTTTATTTACTAACATGGTCAACGGGCCATACTTTTTACGGCCATACATATTCTTTGCTAGTTGCTGATTAATGGTGCTACCACCTCCAGCACTTTTTTTATTAAAGAGTATGGTTTTAAAAAGCACACGTAGCAAACTACGAGAATCTACCCCTTCGTGTTCAAAATAACGAGCGTCTTCGGTCGCGACTAAAGCATTTATAAGATGCTTAGGTAATTTATCATAGGTAATATTTATTCTGTTTTCGGCATAATATTTACCTATAATTGAACTCTCTTCAGATAGTACTAAGGTTGCGGTTTGATTCTTGAATTCTTTCAATTGATCAGCCGTATAGAGAGGGCCAAAAATCCCATAATACACTGATGTTATATATAAACTAAAACCTATACCGCATATAAGAATAATGGTTATTAAATACTTGAATAGTTTTTTAAACATTGATAGAAAGGAGAATTATCATTTAAAATCTTTGATTTTAACGTTATAATTTACTGATTATTATTTGATAAGTATAGTATTCTTAATAAATTTATTTTGTTCTATGTATTCTATCTGATGCATAGAAAGTTTAGTTTAAATTTGGCTCCTATGGAGTTAGTTTTTTGAACTTTTTTATATGAGGTAAAGCCAAAATCATTTTGTAAATTGCGCCTCTAAATTTTAATTTCTAGATGTTTAATAAAAATATAAAATTAGTATTAGCTGTAGGTATTTTTGCTTGGGCGGTTTATCAATTTGTAGAAGGTAATATTGGTAATGGAATCTCTTTGATTTTATTGGCGGGTATATTTGTTTTTTTCTATTTTAAGAATGAATTTTTGTTACTAGCGTTTTTACGTATGCGTAAACAAGATTTTGCAGGTGCTACTAAGTGGTTATCATATATTAAGAATCCAAGTGCTGCCTTAATACAGAAACAAGAAGGGTATTATAATTTTTTGCAAGGTATTATGGTGTCTCAAACTAATTTAACTCAGGCGGAAAAGTTTTTCAAGAAAGCTATTAAACTCGGCTTATCAATGGATCATGATCTTGCTATGGCAAAATTACAATTGGCAGGTGTTGCTGCTACTAAGCGTAGAAAAAGAGAAGCAACTAATCTAATAGCTGAAGCTAAGAAACTAGATAAGCATGGTATGCTCAAGGAGCAAATACAACAACTAAAACAACAAATGAAACGTATTTAGTTACAATAAGTTTCTTAAAATTAAAAAACCTCGAAATGTATATTTCGAGGTTTTTTGTTTCCAATCTTAAAGGGGAGAAAGGATAGAAATCTTTAATGAGCTAAATTTATTCTTCTTCTTGAGAAGCAGCTTCTACTTTAGGAGCTTCTTTTTTAAACTTAGCATATTTGTTTTTAAACTTATCAATACGACCAGCCGTATCAACTAATTTAACTTTACCAGTGTAATATGGGTGTGATGTTCTAGAAATCTCAAGTTTCACTAACGGATACTCAACACCATCTACCTCAATTGTTTCTTTTGTATCAGCAGTAGAACGCGTTAAAAACACATCATTGTTAGACATATCTTTAAAAGCGACCATTCTATAATTTTCTGGATGAATTCCTTTTCTCATCGTAATCTTCTTTTTAATTGTTAAATAACTGCTTTGCAGTTTTGAGAGTGCAAATTTAATACTATTTTTGAAAATTCAAACTATAAAAATACTTTTTACTCAAAAATTAAATAATGACCTTTAGATTACTTTCTATCATTAGTGTTTTAGCACTTTTTTTATCAGCTTGTGGTAACCAATATAAGTTAAAATTGACCTCTCCGAAAACCATAAATGTAAATGAGAAATTGAGTTTTACAGTTTCAGAAAAGAATAACAAACCTATTGATTCTGTTCGTTATTACCTTGACGGGAAGCGCTTAATCGCCAATTCAGACATTAATATAGATAATAATCGACTAGGTAAACATGCTATATCAGCTACAGTTTTTTACGGTGAAAAGCAAAAACAGCTAACAAACACAGTACATTTTTTAGCGGCAGAAGCTCCAGAAATTTATGTATATGAAATTGTAAATGAATTTCCACATGATAAAGATGCTTTTACACAAGGACTGGAATTTCACAACGACTTCTTATATGAAAGTACGGGACAATATGGAGAATCATCTTTGAGAAAAGTAAATTTAGAAACAGGTGAGGTATTACAAAAACATGATTTAGGAAAACAGTATTTTGGCGAAGGCATAACTATTTTTGGTAATAATGTTTACATGTTAACTTGGCAAAGTAAAAAAGGATTTGTATTCGATCTTGAAACTTTTGACCAAAAGAATGAGTTTGTTTATAATCAAAGTAAAGAAGGTTGGGGTTTAACTCATAATGCAGAAAAATTGATTAAAAGTGATGGTACAGAGCGTATTTGGTTTTTAAACCCTGATACGCAAAAAGAAGAGGGTTTTATTGAAATTTATACCAATAAGCGCAAAGCTGATGATTTAAATGAATTAGAATATATAGATGGTAAAATCTATGCAAATATGTGGCAGCGTAATAGTATAGTAATTGTTGATTCAAAAAGTGGCGCCGTTGTTGGTATAGTAGACATGAAAGGGTTGCAGTCTAAAGCAGGTCAATCTGGTAATGATCATGTTCTTAATGGAATAGCCTATGATGCGGCTAATAATCGTCTGTTTGTAACTGGTAAGAGATGGAATAAAGTCTTTGAAATAAAGCTTAAAAAGAAGCAATAAACTAATAGTTATCTTAGTTATAACTTTATAAAATTAAAGAATGCGTTCTGGTCTTTTTTTACTTATTGTACTTCTCGTTTCATTAGGTTCGTGCCGTAAAGATTTTGATACTATTCTAAGTAAAGGTGAACTTCAATTTTCTAAAGACACTATTTTTTTAGATACTGTTTTTACAAATGTTGGTTCTAGCACAAGAAGCTTTAAAGTTTATAATAGAAGTAATGATGCGATTACAATTCCAACTATTGCGTTAGGTAGGGGAGATAATTCTTTTTATCGATTAAATGTTGATGGAATTCCTGGTAAAGCATTTCAGAATATCGATATACTTGCAAAAGACAGCATTTACATATTTGTAGAAGCTACTATAGATTTTAATCAAGTTACAAACCCTATTTATACCGACTCTATTGTTTTTGATGCTGCTAATAACTTTCAAGATGTAGATTTGGTAACCTTAGTTCAAGATGCGCACTTTTTGTTTCCTAGTCGTGACTCGCAAGGTATTGTAGAAACTATTGTTTTGGGTCAAGATGAAATGGGTGATGATATAACAGTTAATGGATTTTTATTGGATGATGATACTACTTGGCAAAATGATAAACCCTATGTAGTCTATGGTTATGTAGGCGTGCCTGCTAATAAGACATTAACCATAGAGGCAGGAACAAAAGTTTACTTTCATGACAATTCAGGATTATTAGTACAACCAGAGGGTTCTTTAAAAGTAAATGGAGAATTAGATAATGAAGTTATTTTTGAAGGCGATCGTTTAGAACCTACTTTTTCTGAAGTTGCTGGGCAATGGGGTACAATATGGCTTCGTTCGGGAAGTAAAAATAATGAGATTGATTATGCCATTATTAAGAACGGAGTTATTGGTTTGTTGGTTGATGATATAAATGGAACAGATCCAACTCTTACAATAAAAAATACGCAGATTTATAATACCTCTAATTTTGGAATTTTAGGTAGGCAAACAAATATTCTTGGTGAAAATCTTGTGCTGGCTAATAGTGGTCAATCTGTACTTGCATGTACAGTAGGAGGCGTCTACAATTTTACACATTGTACATTTGCCAACTATTGGAGAGGTGGATTTAGACAATTTCCGACTGTACTGGTAAATAACTTTTTTACTTCTATAGAGAATGGAAATGAGATTGTAACTCCAGTTGATTTACTAGCTGCTAATTTCACCAATGTCATCATTGATGGAAATCAGAATGTAGAATTTATAGTTGATAGAGTAGAAGGAGCTGATTTTAATTTTAATGTAGAAAATAGCTTATTAAAATTTGACACCACTAATACTGAATTATTAAATAATCCACTTTTTGATTTTAATGATGGTAGTTTATATCAAAATATTATTTTAAACGGCGAACCTCGATTTCGAGATATAATTAATAATGATTTTATTATTGGACAAGATTCAGGTGCAAATGGTAATGCGTCTTTAACTGGAGCTACCTTAGTACCATTTGACATTTTAGGCGTTAATAGGACTTCATTACCAGATATTGGTGCTTATCAACATATTAATTTTGAAGAGGGTAATTAGATTCGCAGCAATGAAATATACACCTTGTTGTAGTGCGTTTTTATTAAATCGTTTTCAATATTTTTTTAGCCTCCAAAATGGAAATTTCCTTTTCAGAATCAACTAATTTCATTGCTTTAGCATTTGCATGCTCACAGGAATCTCGAATAGCCCTTTTTTCAACTTCCGATATTCCGCCTTCATTCATTTCCAATTGTTGAATAACCATGATAAATGAAGGCCCGAAGATACCATTCCTTTCCGGAACCAATTCTTTGGTAATTTTTCTCATTAAAATTTCCGCTTTTTCATAGTCCGAAAACACTATTCTCGAATCAGAAAATTCCCCATCCATACTTTTACATTTTCCATTATCTAATCTACAGATTTCAATCCGATTCTTATATAATTTCACAAATAGTGGGATACCCTTAAAAAGCTTCATTTGATTAGTTTAATGCACTACAACGGTATGTATATAGTTAATATTAGCTATATATTTATTATAACAGTTTTAGAATTTTATTTTTTATACACCTTACCATTCTTCATCACAAAAACTACATTTTCCATAGTATTTATATTTTTAGTTGGGTCATCATTTACAGCAATAATATCTGCTAATTTCCCTTTTTCAATAGAACCTAGTTCATCGGTCATTTCTAATACTTTTGCATTGGTAACAGTAGCAGATTGTATGGTTTCCATTGCTGGCATACCAGCTTCAACCATATAACCAAACTCTTTACCATTTTCACCATGATCAAAAACACCAGCATCAGTACCAAAAGCAACACCAACACCTTTTTTATAGGCTTTACCAAAAGTATCTTGAATTTTTGGCCCTATTGCTAATGCCTTAGGTACAATAATTTCAGGGAAGTAGCCTTTAATCTTTGCCTTAGCCTCTACAGACTTACCAGCTGTAATAGTAGGTACATAATAGGCATTATGTTTTTTCATCAAGTCCATAGTTTCTTCGCTCATTAATGTGCCATGTTCTATAGTTTTTACACCTCCAATTATAGCACGTTGCATACCTTCATCACCATGAGCATGGGCAGCAACGTGCATACCATAATCTTTAGCTGTTTGCGTTATTGCCTTTATTTCCTCTACAGTAAATTGAGGGTTTTGTCCACTTTTCGCAACGCTTAACACACCACCAGTTGCTGTTATTTTAATCATGTCAGCTCCATTTTTATAACGCTGACGCACCGCTTTTTTAGCATCATCTACACTATTTACTACACCATCTTTTGGCCCAGGATCTCCCATTAGCTCTTTGCGCCTACCATTTGTTGGATCGGCATGACCACCAGTGGTTCCTATAGCTTTTTCCGCCGTTATTATTCTAGGCCCATCTACTTTTCCTGCATTTATTGCATTTCGAAGTGAAACATTTACTCCACTTCCACCAAGGTCTCTAACCGTCGTAAAACCTGCTAATAAGGTTGTTTTAGCATACTTTTGAGCATCGTAGGCTACATCGGCATCATTCATAACATATTCTTCTATATACGATTTTGGGTTTAATTGCCCCTCAATATGTACATGCATATCAATCAATCCAGGCATTACAGTTTTATCCTTTAAATCTATAATCTGAACCTTATCACCTTTGGGTATAACATAACCCGCTATAACATTCTTAATTTTGTTGCCAGAAACAACAACGGTCATTTCTTTTTTAATTTTTCCTGTATTGGTATCTATTAATTTTCCGCAATAGAGGTATTTTTCTTGAGCATTAATTGCTAAAGACATCATTAAACATAAAATAAAAAAGAACTGTTTCATTGTATTTGAATTATTTGTTAGAAGTCATAAAAGTATCAAAAAAAAGTGGTAGATTTCTCTCATGATCCTATATTAATAGAATGAATAAAAAAAATATAGTTATTACAGGTGCAAGTAGAGGTATAGGTTTAGAATTGGTAAAGCAATTAACCACTGCGGGACATAAAGTTCTAGCGCTTTCGCGGAATGTGGACCCGTTAGAGAATTTGTCTTCAGAAAATCTAAGTGTAGATATCGGTAATGACGCTGACTTAGCAAAAGTAAGAGACACAATTTCCAAGAATTGGAAGCAAGTAGATTGCATTATTCATAACGCAGGAAAGTTAATTAATAAGCCATTTTCTGATACTACTACATATGATTTCTTAGAAGTTTATAAAGTGAATGTCTTTGCTGTGGCGGAATTGACGCGCTTATTATTGCCTTTTCTTAAAAAGGGTAGTCATGTAGTTTCAATTAGTAGTATGGGAGGCATACAAGGAAGCATGAAATTTCCAGGATTGGCAGCTTATTCATCTTCTAAAGGAGCTATAATTACGTTAACTGAGCTACTCGCAGAAGAATACAAAGAGAAAGGTATAGCCTTTAACGCATTAGCTCTAGGGGCAGTACAAACAGAAATGTTAGAAGAAGCTTTTCCCGGTTATAAAGCGCCAACTACAGCTACAGAAATGGCAACTTATATAGCTGATTTTACTTTAACTAAGCATCAATTTTATAATGGTAAAGTATTGCAAGTATCTTCGAGTACCCCATAAATGAATGAAAGAAGTATTGCAAAAATATATTCCAGAAGCTGCTGTTGATTTAGTTATTGAATTATTAGATCAAAACCCATGTACTCTAAAAGTCGTAAGAAATCGTAAAACTAAACATGGTGATTTTAGACGTCTAACCAATGGTAAAGAAATAATTACTATTAATAGTGATCTGAATCAATATCGATTTTTACTGACATTGATTCATGAATTAGCACATTTAGCTACCTATAAAAAACATAAAAGAGTAAAGCCACACGGAATTGAGTGGAAGCAAACTTTTCAGCATTTAATGTTGCCCTTTTTGCGTCCTGAAATTTATCCTGAAAACTTACTTCCGCTTTTGGCGAATTATTTTAAGAACCCTAAAGCAAGTACAGATACCGATGTTAAATTATCATTAGCGTTAAAACAATATGACGAACGCAATGGAAAGAGCTTTATATTTGAATTATCCATAGAACAAAAATTTATCTATAATAAACGTATTTTTGTGAAAGGCGAAAAACGCCGAACACGTTTTGGATGTGTTGAAGTAAAAAGTGGTAAAACCTATTTATTTCATCAAAATGCAGAAGTAGAATTAATAGAGAATTAATGAATAAGAATTATTACGCAGTAATTATGGCTGGTGGCGTTGGTTCACGATTTTGGCCAGTGAGTACCCAGAATTTCCCTAAACAGTTTCATGATATGTTAGGAACTGGAGATTCTTTAATCCAAAAAACATTTGATCGTTTAGGTAAATTGATTCCAAACGAGAATATTTTAATATCGACAAACCAACGTTATAAAGATTTAGTATTAAATCAATTAGCGGGAAAAGTTACTGATAAACAGCTTGTGTTAGAACCAGCAATGCGAAATACAGCTCCCTGTATTTTATATTCAGCATTAAAAATTTACAATGAAAACCCAGACGCAGTAATGATAGTGGCTCCTTCCGATCATTGGATAGAAGATGAATACGAATTTATAAGTAATATTGAAACTGCCTTTAAAGCTTGTGCATCACACGATATTTTAATGACCTTGGGTATACAACCATCGTATGCTAATACTGGTTATGGATATATTCATTTTGAAAATGAGAATTCCGAAATAAAGAAGGTAAAACAATTTACCGAAAAACCAGATTTAGAAACTGCTACTCAGTTTTATGAAAGTGGAGAATATTTATGGAATGCTGGTATATTTATTTGGAGTATGAAAAGCATACTTAAAGCGTTTGAAGATTTTTTGCCTGAGATGCATCAGCTATTTTGTGAAGGCAATAATGTGTATAATACTGAATTTGAAGATGATTTTATTAAATCAAATTATGAGAACGCTGAAAATATATCCATTGATTATGGCGTGATGCAAAGCGCAAATAATATTTATGTGTTACCAGTAGATTTCGGATGGAATGATCTAGGTACTTGGAGTTCATTATACGAGAAGTTACCTAAAGATAATGCGAGCAACGCTACGGTAAATGGTAAATCTATTTTTAAGAATGCGTCTGGCAATATGGTAAGTACGCAATCTAAGAAACATGTAGTGATACAGGGGCTAGATGATTTTATTGTGGTGGAAAAAGATGATGTATTGCTTATTTGTCCTAAAAAAGAAGAACAGCATATCAAACAAATAGTTGCCAAAGTAAAAGAAACTTTTGGTGATGAGTTAGTATAATTCCTATAAGTTAAAATCGAAACCTATGGAAGAAGATAAAAAAGTAGAAGTAGAATTAGACATAAAAAAGGAGGAAGTAAAAAAAGAATTTACAGGCTTTTTTGCTAGTGTAAAAGAATTTTTAAATGGCCTTCTAGATATCCGCCGGGGCACAGATAAAGAAGGTACCATACAAGAGATTAAAGACAATATTTTTATGCGTGGTCATACAGCATGGATACTTGTTTTCTCCATTCTTATAGCATCTATTGGTCTAAATGCCAATTCTACAGCGGTGGTTATCGGAGCTATGTTAATTTCTCCTTTAATGGGGCCAATTTTAGGTGTTGGTATGTCCATTGGTATTAACGATATAGATACATTACGTAAATCTATGGTCAATCTTGGAGTAATGATCGGCTTAAGTTTATTAACATCTTTCTTATTCTTTTTAATTCCATTATTTCAAGAAGCTACACCAGAAATATTAGCTAGAACGCGTCCAGATGTCCGTGATGTTTTTATTGCTATTGCTGGTGGCTTGGCTTTAATAGTAGCAATTAGCAGACCTTCTCCTCAAACAAATACAGTTGCTGGTGTTGCAATCGCTACGGCATTAATGCCACCTTTATGTACTGCAGGTTATGGACTAGGTACTGGTAATTTAAATTTCTTTTTTGGAGCCATGTTCTTATTTACCATCAATACTATTTTTATTGCATTAGCAACATTTTTGATTGTGAAGTATTTACGCTTTCCGATGGTTAAGTATATTAATTCTGCGAGACGTAAAACAATTGCGCGTTTTGCCTCATTTGTAGCTTTTGTAATTTTGGCAGGAAGTATTTATTCTTTTTATAATCTATTTAAAGAAAATCAGTTTAAACAAATGGCGCATAGCTTTATTCAAGAATTAAAGGATGGAGGAGTAGCTATTTTAGGAGAGGATAAAGAGAATGTAAACTATTTAGATAGAACTATTACGTTGCCATTGCTCGGTAGTATGAGACCTCAATCTGAGATTGATGGGTGGAAGGTAAAGATGCAAGAGATGGGATTAAAAGATGTGAATCTGGTTATTCAACAAGGTGATGATTCTGAGATCAGGCAGCAAGTACAAGATCTGCAAGATTTATATTCTCAAAATCAAAAGATAATTACTTCGCGTGATGAAACAATTAAAGAAAAAGATGAAAAAATTCGATTGTTAGAGAATCAATTATCTAGAATAAATGAGAGCAGTGTTCCTTTATATCAAGTGGGTGAGGAGGCTAAAGTGTTATTTCCGGCGTTGGAAGAATTATCATATTCAGATAAGATTAAAACTAATTTCAAATCAATAGACACAGTAAGAGTTTTTCAATTCAATTGGTACGATTCTATACCTAGAAAAACAATTAGACAAGATGATCCTAAATTGAGAGCCTGGTTAAAAACACGTCTAAAATTAGATACATTGCGCGTAAGCAATTAGTATAGAAGAACAACATTTGATACGTATTAATAAATATCTTACTGAAGTTGGTTATTGTTCTAGACGAGCTGCTGACAAGTTGATTGACCAGGGTCGTGTAACAATTAATGGCAAAGTACCAGAATTGGGCACGAAGATTTCTACGACAGATGAGGTTCGCGTAGATGGTAAATTAATAGGCGAATCTAAAGAACAACATGTATATCTAGCTTTTAATAAGCCTATAGGTATTGTTTGTACTACAGATACGCGTGTAGAGAAGGACAATATTATTGATTACATAAACTACCCAACGCGAATTTTTCCTATTGGTAGGCTAGACAAGCCGAGTGAAGGGCTGATTTTTTTAACTAATGATGGTGATATAGTAAACAAGATTTTACGCGCAAGAAATAACCATGAAAAGGAATATATTGTTACTGTTGATAAGCCAGTAACTAGTTACTTTATTCGAAAAATGGGTAATGGTGTACCAATTTTAGACACGATTACCAGAAAGTGTCATGTTGAGCAAATTAGCAAATACAAATTCAAAATAATTTTGACTCAAGGGTTGAATCGACAGATTCGCCGTATGAGTGAATATCTGGGTTATAAAGTAACCAAACTAAAGCGTATTAGAATTATGAATATTTCTTTAGATGTTTCAGTAGGGAAGTGGCGTTATTTTACTGAAGGTGAGTTAAAAGAATTAAATAGATTGGTGTCAAATTCTACAAAAGAAAATAATTAAACTACAAATTATCTTCCTTTAATTGAGCTTCTCTAACTTTTTTAAATAGGTTAGAAGAATAGACAAAGTCTGTCACAGCTTCGTTGTCAGTTTTAAACACAAGATCACTATGTCCATCCCATTCTTTAACTCCATTTTTTAGGAAAATAATCTTTTCTCCAATTTCCATCACAGAATTCATATCGTGCGAATTAATAATTGTTGTAATGTTGTATTCTTTTGTGATTTCCTGAATCAGATTATCAATAACAATTGCTGTTTTTGGGTCAAGCCCTGAATTTGGTTCGTCACAAAACAAATATTTAGGATTCATTACAATAGCTCTAGCGATTGCTACACGTTTTTGCATACCACCTGAAAGCTCAGCAGGATATTTTTTGTTAGAATCTTCAAGATTAACACGTTTTAGCACAAAGTTCACACGCTCTAACATCTCATCTAAAGGTTTTTTGGTAAACATCTTTAGAGGAAACATAACATTTTCTTCTACTGTTGAAGAATCAAAAAGGGCACTTCCTTGAAATACCATACCGATGTCTTTTCTTAGATTTCTTTTATCATCTTCATTCATTTCAGTATAGCTCACACCATCATAAGAAATATCACCTTTTTCTGGAGTAAATAATCCTAGCATACATTTTAAAAGAACTGTTTTACCTGAACCACTTTGCCCAATAACTAAGCTAGTCTTACCGTTTTCGAAAGTAGCATTAATACCCTTGAGCACTGGCTCACCATCAAACTCTTTATAAATATCTTTTACTTCTATCATTTGCCAAGTATCATTTGAGTTAAAAAGTAATTTAAAACGATAATGACAATACTTGTCCAAACTACAGCTCTAGTACTGGCTTTACCAACTTCAATAGCACCGCCATTAACAAAAAAACCATGATAAGCTGGTATTGTTGCAATTACAAATGCAAATACCGCTGTTTTAATAATAGAATATGTGAAATGAAATGGTATAAAGCCAAATCGTATTCCCTCAATGTATTCATTTGAACTGACGAGTCCAGTAATGATGCCAGCAACCCATCCTCCAAAAATTCCTAAAAAAATACTGATAATAATGATAAATGGATAAAAGAATACAGTAGCAATGATTTTAGGCAACACTAAATGATTTAAAGAATTAATACCCATTACTTCTAATGCATCAATTTGCTCGGTAACACGCATAGTACCAATACTTGATGTTATGTATGAACCAACTTTTCCGGCTAGTATAATTGAGATAAGAGTAGGGGAAAACTCTAATATTAAAGACTCCCTAGATGCAAATCCAATCAAATATTTTGGAGTTAGTGGATTTTCTAAATTTAGCGCCGTTTGTATAACAACTACACCTCCAACAAAGAATGAAATAAAGGCAACAATTCCAATAGAACTAATGCCAAGGTCTTCTATTTCTTTAAAAATAGCTTCTCTAAAAACAGAACCTTTTTGAGGTCTTTTAAAGACATTACTTAGCATGCTAAAGTATTTGCCAATATGTTCAATATAATTCATCTATATAATGAGAATAATTGCTATATAATTAAGATTAATTCATAATTACATAACTTCAAAAATAGGATTTTAAATATTAAATAGACTATTTTTGATAAATATTAAAATCAAAATTCTTATGAATCGATTTCTCACATTTTTGTTGGCTTTAGTATTTATTTCTTTGGCAAATGCACAACAACAAAATTCATTAGAGAATACAAGACCTAAGCTAGTTGTTGGTATTGTTGTGGATCAAATGCGATATGATTACTTAACTAGGTTTTATGATAAATATGGAGAAGGAGGTTTTAAACTTTTAATGAACAAAGGATTTAATTGTAAGAATAATCATTACAATTATGTGCCTACTTATACAGGTCCCGGTCATGCGTCAATTTTTACTGGTACAACACCAAAATACCATGGTATTATATCCAATCAATGGTATGATAAAGTGACAAAAAAAGAAGTGTATTGTGCTTCTGATACATTGGTTAGCCCAGTAGGTTCTGGAAGCAATGATGATAGAATGTCTCCTCGTAGGTTATTAACAACTACTTTTTCTGATGAGAATCGGTTATATACGCAGATGAAAGGAAAATCAATAGGTATTTCTATAAAAGATCGTAGTGCCATATTCCCTGTGGGACATACAGGTAACGCCGCTTATTGGTTTCATGGTAGCGGTATTGGGAAATGGGTAACTAGTTCATATTATATTGAGAAGTTACCAAAATGGGTAAATGATTTTAATGATAAAAAGAACATAGAGACCTATCTAAAGGAATGGAAAACACTTTATGATATAAATACCTATACAGAAAGTGGACCAGATTTAAATACTTTTGAAGGTGGATTTGTAGGAAAGAAAACAGCAACGCTGCCATATGATTTAAATGCACTAAAAGATGATAACTGGGGATATAGTATTATAAAATCTTCACCTTTTGGCAATTCGCTAACTACAGATTTTGCACTAAAAGCAATTGATGCTGAAGAACTAGGTAAAGATAACCATACCGATGTGCTAACAATCAGCTATTCTAGTACAGATTATATTGGTCATAACTTTGGAGCCAACTCAAAAGAAATAGAAGATACTTATATAAGGCTAGATAAAGATCTTGAACGTTTACTTAATAATTTGAATACCAAAGTAGGTAAAAACAATTATGTAGTTTTCTTGACCTCAGATCACGGAGCTGTAAATGTTCCTTCATTTCTCGAAACCTTAAGAATACCTTCTGGTTACTTTAGCTTAGCTCATTTTACTAGACAATTAAATGGATTTTTGATTAAAAAATATGGCACTACAAAAATCATAGAAAATTTTAGCAATAATCAGTTGTTTATTGATAGAGATAAATTAAAAGAATTAAGCTTAGATTTATTAGAAGTTGAAGAAGCTATAGCTGAAGAAATTATAAATTTTAGGCATATTGCAAAGGTCTATACTGCACATACTATGAGTACTACGGCTTTTAATAAAGGAGTTGAAGAATTGTTACAGAATGGATATAATCAGAAAAGTTCTGGCGACATTTTGGTAGTAAAGGATCCTGCTGTTATTACCTATCCTAAAACAGGTTCTACACATGGTTCAAGCAACAATTACGATACGCATGTACCGTTGCTATTTTATGGAAAAGGGATTAAAAAAGGAAGTTTGTATAGAAAGACAACTATTACTGATATTGCACCTACAATTTCTGTGCTATTACAAATGAGTTTCCCGAATGGAGCTACTGGCGAGGTTATTCCTGAAGTTTTTGATCGATAAATTTGTCAATCTTTCTTTTATGAATTATTTTTCTTTTCTTTTTTTCAGAATTTATAATTTGCAAAACGAGTAGAAAAGCAAATAATAGAAGTGCTATAATTATCTTGTTCGCCATCATCTTTAGAGTATTTAACAATATTTAAACGCCCTTAATTTGAGTTTATTATATAAAAAAAACCTCTGATGAATTTCAGAGGTTTTTATGTACTTATTCTTTTTTATCTTTTTTTACCTTATCAAGCTTTTCTTTTTGCTTCTTTACTTTCTCTCTTGAAGATTTTACCTTTTCTTGTACTTTATTTAGTTTTTCTTCTACAATTTTAATTTTTTCTTCTTTTTTAGCGTGCTCTTCACCACTAACTCTTTTCTCTTCCTTAGCTCTATTATTTCTTTCACGAGCTTTTTTTAGACGTTCTCTCTGATAATTTATGATACGTTCATTATTTACAAGTCTCTCTTCGTCTCCTTTTACTTTATTTTTAGCTTCTTCAGCTCTAGTTTGACCAAATTCCTTCCCAGAAAGATTACCCTTATTTTTACCATAAGCATTTCCATTTCCTTTATCATTTTTCTCCTTCTTTGCCCTTTTTTCTTTTTTTTCCTTTCTGTTGTTTTGCTCTAGCTCTTCAGCTTCTTCTTCAATGTCTTCGCCAACCTTTTTTACTTTTTCTTTAGCTTCTTTGGTCTTTTCTTTACCTTTTTGCTTCATTTGTTCAGACTTTTCTTTGCCTTTTCCTTTCTGAGCGTAGGTAAATTCTGTTCCGGTAAACACAACTAAAGCTACAATCGCTATGATTATTTTAATTGATTTCATGTTTTAATTATTTTATAATACTGTCTAATTCTTTTAAATCTTGTTCAACTTGTTTTAAGTCAGCTTCAACTTCAACAGTAGAAGCTTTAACTTCTTGGGCTAATTCTTCAACTTCCTGTACAGTTTTAGCTAACTCTTCATTTTCTTTTTTTGATTTTTCATTTCCGCAACTAGCTAAAAATAAAATAGCTGTAAATAGAGCTAAAATTTTTGATAATTTCATAAGTGATATTTTAGTATTTGACACTAAAACGAAGTATAAGTCACTTAAGTATGTTGATTAACAGAATGTTATTAACTCTTAGATTAGTATTTATAAACAATTGCATTTATATTCATGCCTGCTCCAACTGAGGCCAAGATAATAACATCACCTTTTTTAACTTGATGATTTTCTAATTGTCCTTTTACAACTAGATCAAGCAATGTAGGAACCGTGGCGACCGAACTATTCCCTAGTTTATGAATGCTCATTGGCATTACATGCTCTGGTTCAGGTGTTTTATATAATCTAAAGAATCTTTTAATAATAGCTTCATCCATTTTTTCGTTTGCCTGATGTATAAACACCTTTTTAACATCATTAATTGATACGCCACTTTTATCTAGGGCAACTTTCATTGCTAATGGTACATTATTTAAAGCATATTCATAAATTTTACGACCATGCATTTTAATATAACGTACCTTCGGATCGGTATTTGGTATATTCGACTTACCCATAAATAGGTAATTGGCTTCTTCGTAGGTGTGCGACTGTGTAGCATGACTCATGATGCCAGATTTACCATTTTCACTAAATTCTAAAACACAAGCACCGGCTCCATCAGAATAAATCATAGAATCTCTATCGTGCATATCTAAAACCCTAGATAAAGTTTCAGAACCAATTACCAAACATTTTTTTGCTAAGCCTGCTCGTATAAAGGTATGTGCTTGAATAACTCCTTCTACCCATCCCGGGCAACCAAAAATAACATCATAAGCAACGCAATTTGGGTTTTTAATCTTTAACAAATATTTTACTCGTGCTGCTAAGCTTGGCATAATATCAGTTTGAATAGTCCCTTTTTTTATGTCACCAAAATTTTGAGCTAAAATGATATAATCTAATTCTTCAGGATTAACACCTGAATTTTCTATGGCTCTTTGCCCTGCAATAGCAGCTATATCACTAGATTGTTCTGTATCGGTTACATAACGTCTTTCTTCAATACCAGTAATAGCT
Source organism: Maritimimonas sp. 2304DJ26-3 (assembly GCF_056591635.1). Lineage (NCBI taxonomy): Bacteria > Pseudomonadati > Bacteroidota > Flavobacteriia > Flavobacteriales > Flavobacteriaceae > Maritimimonas > Maritimimonas sp. 2304DJ26-3. The sequence continues at coordinate 481,754 of NZ_JBWQOK010000002.1, read as the reverse complement.
TTGAATTTTTTAATAATAACATCATTTTTAGCCTCAAAAGGCTCATTTTTGTCGCTATAAAATCGTTCATTATTAAAATCTTCGTTTGTTTTAACAACTGATGGTATATAACTTCCAGTTCCTGTTATTACAGAATTCATATGGTTAGGCTTTTATATTAAGGCTAAGCTAAGTCATTTTATATAAAACCAATGAGAATAATTAAAATACTTTTATTAGATATTTGATTTTTAGATATGTACTAACTCTGAGTATAAAAAATTATAAATCCTGTAATTTTATTTGCATGATAGTAGCAATTGATAAAGCTCGATTTTTTGCTATAATAGATTTTTGACCACTAAAATTAGCATCAATAGAAGTGTTAAAATGAGTTAGCCAAATATCAAAATGCTCCTTTTTAAACGGTTTGACTTTGTGTAGTGAAAAATGAGGTTTCATTGCATTTTTACTATATTTTGTAGTTCCAAAGAGAATGTCTTCCCAAAAATTTGCAATGGTTTCAAGATGTTTTTTGAGTTCTTGTTCAGTATTTATATGCTCAAAAAAATAGCTAATTAGATTATCACTTAAAAGCTTTTTATAGAACTCATCAATAAAATAATCAATATCTTCTCGAGTTGTGATGTCTTTTTTCATAAAAGAGAATCACTTTTAAAGGAATGATTTATCAAAGCCTAAAGGAAGTAGATTTTTTAGAGATGTAGTTTTAATGATCTTACCAGTCTCTCCCATAAAAAATATTGCTATAGGTTTTTTTTGTTTGGTTTCATATTCCGCAATGGTCTGTCTACAGGAGCCACAAGGCGCAACAGGTTGGTCTACTTTTTTATTAGTCGAACTTGCTGAAATTGCCATTTTTAAAATAGTTTCTTTTGGATAATTTGCTCCAGCGTTATAGATAGCTACTCGTTCGGCACATAATCCTGAAGGATAAGCTGCATTTTCTTGATTATTGCCTAAAATGATTTCCTTATTATCTAATAGTAGGGCTGCACCTACACTAAAGTTCGAATAAGGAGCATATGCTTTCTTTCTTGCAGCTATGGCTTGTTCCATTAATTGTTGTTCTTCTAAAGACAACTCATTAATGTCATCGTAAACAATGAACTCTGTTTTTAGTTCAATTCTTTTCATTTGCTTAAATAGGAACCTTAAATATAGATAAAAAAATAATCATTTCAGCATACACCAAAATGATTATTTTATCTTTTTTATGTAATTCTAATTAAAAATCTTCATAAGAATCACCGAAGTTAAATGTTAGAGAAAAACGTAATGTGTTTTCTAATGGGTTATTTACATCTGATGAATTTAATAAGTATGACAGATTTAAATCTATCGCATTAAATCTAAAGCCAGCACCTAAAGTAAAATATTTACGTTGTCCTTTTTGTTCACTTTCATTAAAATACCCTGCTCTAAACGCAAAGGTATTATCATACATGTACTCAGCACCTAAGGCCCAGGTGAATTCCTTTAATTCTTCGCTAAACCCGCCAGGTGCATCACCAAAAGATTGGAAAATACCACCTAAAAAGCCAGTATCCTCTTGTCTATAACCAATAAGTTCGCCAGCACTATTTGTAACGGGTATACTAGGACTTGGCACCAATAATTTGTTGAATTCTAGATTAGTTGATATTGTATTAAAGTCATCTAAAATAAAGTCAAAACCACCACCTAATTTTAAATTTGTTGGTATAAAATTTTCTTGTCCTCCATCAGTCAAGGTCACTTTTGGGCCTATATTAGAAATGTTGAAACCTCCGCGCCATTTACCATTAAAACTTCCATAATTTTTTTCTTCTGATTGATAGTAACCAGATACATCAACAGCAAATGTATTTACGGTATTTATGTTTGAGTTATCCACATTTAATGCATAATCTGAACGAATATATCGCACGCCAACTGCCATAGCATATTCTTCACTTAGCTTTAATCCATATGAAAAGTCCAATGCTAATTCATTTGGATTTTCTGACCCAATACCTTGTCCATCACCAGCAGTTAGCTCTATAGTACCTAAAGAAAAGTATTTTAGGCTAGCTGCCCAGGCGCTACTTTCATTAATTCTATTTGCAAATGATAAGCTACTAATGAATACATCATTAGTAAGATTTCGTAACCATGGCGTATAATTGACACCAATAGCATATTGTGATTCTAAGAAAGTAAATTTTGCAGGATTATGGTGTTGCGAGTTTGCATCTGGTCTAGAAGCAACACCTATATCACCCATACCTCCAGATCGCGCATCAGGTACAATTAATAAGAATGGAGCTGCGGTAGTGATAGGGTTATCAATATCTTGTGAATATCCTTTTACTAATGAAGCGGATATAATGACTAAAAATAAAAGTGTTTTTTTCATGAAAATGAGAGTCAGTTTTCGTTAAAGGGATTTACTGTAATATTACTAGTTTTTCAAATTTTTTAGCCTTGGCATTTGATAATGTAGATCGAACATTTAATTTATAAACATAAACACCTTTACCAATTTTATTACCAAAATCATCTAAACCATCCCAAGAAATTGTTCGTGCTAAATTTCCTTCTGTTTGAACGGTCTGATTGATTGTCTTAATCAGTTTACCAGAAACAGTAAAAATTTGTATTTGAACTTCTAGAGGTTCATTAGGTTTATTATGATTAAACCAAAACTCTGTGTAGTTAATCATCGGATTCGGGTAATTTAACACATGGTCAAGTACCAAATCTCTATCATCTACTACAACAAAATTTAACGTAGCTTCTGACGGATTATTGTATGTATCCCAACATTTAAATGAAATTGTATGCGGACCAGGTTCTAAATTTCTAAATGGAAATTTTACTTTACCCTTCGTAAAATCATCTAATTCAGTCTGATAGAAGTCGTTTAAAATAAAAGGGTTGGCCTGATCGCCATCTAATACTGCAATAATATCATGGTCTACTGCAGTTATTGATGTATTAATTCCAGAATTATCTTCGAGTACTCCAATTAAAAAAGGAGATTCATTAGTGTTGCCACCGTCTACAAAAGATTCATCATTCATAAATAATTTTATGGTTGGGCCTAAGTTATCTTCTGGGGCATTTTCATTAATACCACCAATAACTATATCTCTATTAAATCCCGATTTATCTATTTGTTGATTATCTGCATACATGCTAATTTTTGATTTACCAAAAGCTATTCTAATATCTCTTGGTACTATAAAGTCGAATTTAAAAGTGCCATTGGTTACTGAGGCCTGTCCTCTAAAAATTTTACTTTCTATAGCGTCAAAAGTTAATTTTCTTCCAAAATTATCATTATCCAAAGTGCTTCTGTCTACAGACTTGTCAAAAATGGTTGCAGATAATTTTCCATTAAAGTTACTCAATTGCGTATCAGATGCGTCAGTTACTATGCCTTCTAAAGTGACTCTAGACAAGGCTTTTAAGGTGTCTAAAGACTGAGTAATATCAACATTATTCATTTTAGTGATTTTTATGTTTGGCTTTGGTTGCGCCAATTTCATTGCAGGGTCTCCTAAAAAATATACAAATAAGCGTTGACTTGTTCTCGGTGATAACGGATCATTTTTCATTTCCATCATAGCTTGAGCAATCGTATAGTTTTCATTATTAAAACTAAAAAGCTTTTCTATAAGTATTTCATTATAACGTTGCCCTACAGAAATAAAAATTTCTCTTGTTGTTGTAATCATACTTGTTGCACCTCCATTTGGGTTGAGAAAAACAAATTCACCTGCAGTGGGGCGTAGTGGATTATCAAAACGAGAGAATTCACAAGTCACAGTAACCATTAGAGGTAAGGTATTAGGATTATTCCAGCTATTGATCTGGTCTACTTCTAAAAATCGTTCATTAGCCCAACCACCTTCACCTCCATGACCAAAATAGTTTAAGACCAATGTGCCAGTTTCAATGGCATTGTCAATTGCTTCTTCAACAGTTGGATAGCGTTCACCTCCAGAAGATGTTTGCTGTACAAAAGCATCTGCATAGATCTTTGTAATATTTAGTTCTGGTTTATTTAGCGCAATCTCATCAGCTATACGTTCTACGGTTTGCTGTAATACAAATTCACCCGCAGTGTCAGGATCATCAGCTACAACTGTAATTCTGTTGCGCCAATCACCAAAAGAACTTGTAGCATAATATGATAACGTTTTATCAATTGTTTGTTTAGCTTCTGTAATGGTAGTAACTGGATATCTGCCTGTAACTACGTCTTGTTGATCTGTAGTAGTCAATGCCCCTTCGCTATCATCCATCATTCCATAATAATCATCTGTCACATAAGATCTAGCGAGATCAAAACTTTCAAAAGATTGAAAAGCAGGAATGATATTATTATTACTATTTATTCTGTCTTTAAAATCATAAGATGCATCACCGAATAGACATACAAATTTTATACGTTCATCTGTGCTTGTTGCATTTACATACAAATGCCTCACAAAATCTCTAATTGCAGTTAGATCCGGAGAACCAGAACTAAATTCATTATAAATTTGATTGATATCTATAACCAATGTATTGAGGTCTGAATTTGTTCTATGATATTCTGCAAGTCTTTCAGCTTCGTTTGATAAATAATTTTGGGTAATAATTACATAATCTACATTTTGCAGAATGTGTAAATTCTGATTTGAAATTAGGCTATTTGATAACAATTCAGGAGTGAAATAATCATTATCATTTAGAGTAATATATTCGCGCAAAGCTCCTCCATTTGATTTAAACGTGAAGTTACTACTACTAGATTGATTAGTTATAATTGATGGGTTTATATAATCTGTTACATCCCATAATTGAGCTATATTATTTGAGTTTTGTATAGTATATTCAATAATAGAAGTAAAAGGTTCATTTGACGCTTGAAAGTTTCTGAAAGAGAATTGTTTATCATCAGCAGTTAAATTCTTCTTCCCAATAATTTCTACATAATCTAAATGTGCTCTTGCTGATGGATTACCATTATTATTATAAGTGATCTCTACAGCTATTTGTTCACTAGAAACATTTATGTTTTGAATGGCTTCACGTGGAATTGCTAATGTTAAATTATTAATAGAAGATGGTATTGCGGGAAAATTAATAGTTGTTAAATTTTGACCATTTACTTTAATTTCCATAGAAGAGGTTGTAAACGATTCTATAACACCTCTTACACGTACGTAAATGTCTTGGCTATTAGCAATATTATTAAAGGTAAAGTTAACGGTGGTAGTGTTTTCAAAACTAAGATCTTGACCAAACCATTGTTGACCATTTGAAAACAAATTTACTTCATCTTCTTCATAAACTAAATAATCATTAAATGTATTGACCTGGAAAGTGGCCGGCGATGTATTCTCAGGAGCTGTTTGTATTCTCTTACCTAATCCATTATCGGTCGTAATAAAATAATATGCTTTATCAGAATAGATATTATTTTGGTGTCTAGTTAATTCGGGTTGTGAGGTATTAGTAATCCATTGGTGTGGGCCTTTCGCATAAAACAATATAAAATCATTAGGATCAAAACTATCATCTGCCTCTCCTATTACTTGTATAGCATTTTCTTGAAGACCGTCATATCTAAAATTACTATTTAACATAGGTAGTAATTGACCGCCATTACCAAATATTCGAATATTTTTAGGATTAATTTCGCTAACGTTTATCCCTAAATTTTGTAAAAAAGATCTATCAATTCTAAAAACCCCAGTTGTATCTACAGCGAACTTATACCAAGTACCATTTGATAATACAGAATTTTTTACCGTAGAAGTAGATGTTAGTTTTTGCGCAGAAGTTACTTGTGACAGTAAGGAGTAGCTTATAAACAAAGCTATAATAAGAATTAGAAATTTAGGTGTCTTAAGCATCTTCATATACAAAACGAAAGTTAACATGTGTTATTTTAATATTTTGCAACATTACATATAATAAAGAAATAAAACAATCGTTATACATGCATCGAGTGCACTTTGTGTACCGTGTAGATTAAAATAAACAGGACTACAAAACCCCTAAATTAAATATTAAAGTAAATATGAAAAGGTTTATAGGAAAAAAAGTTTTATTAACTGTTCTTATCGCAGGATTTTTAGCTAGCTGTGGAAAGAAAGGTAGAACATCTTCTGAATTGACAGGTTGGAACTTTAATGATCCAACATATGGAGGATTTACAGCAAATACTAACTATCAAGGTCAAAAGGTGCCACCAGGAATGGTGTTAATAGAAGGTGGTACGTTTACCATGGGTAGAGTACAAGATGATGTAATGTTCGATTGGAATACCACACCTACAAAACAACAAATTAGATCTTTTTATATGGATCAAGCTGAGGTGACTAACTTAGAATATTTATTTTATTTACAATATTTAGAAAAGGTTTTCCCTCCGCAGGATGATAATTACAGAAAAATTTATCAAGCCGCTTTACCTGATACATTGGTATGGAGAGACGCACTTGGGTTTAATGAATTATTGACAGAAAGTTATTTACGTCACCCATCTTATGCCGATTATCCAGTAGTTGGTGTTTCTTGGAATCAAGCTACTGAATATTGTAAATGGAGAACGGATAGAGTTAATGAAAAGATTTTATACGATAAAGGTGTACTAAATAAATTATTTGACCAAGACTCATTAGTTGTAGAAGGGAAAAATCGTTTTGATACTGGTGCATATTTAGCAAACCCATACTTATTATTTGATGGAGATTCTTCAATCTATAATAAAGGTTTACCTGATTATACACAAAAGCGTAAAAAGAGTGATAAAGGTCCAAAAAGAGATGCGGACGGTAACAAGATTAAAAGAACAAGAGGAAGTAAAAAATCTTCTAAAGGTCAATTTACAGGGCGTCATGTAAAAACATCAGACGGTGTTTTAGCACAACGATTTAGATTGCCGACAGAAGCTGAATGGGAATATGCTGCAAAAGCATTAATAGAAAATAGAGAATATAATACTATTAGAGGTCGTAAAAAGTACTCTTGGAATGGTCGTTATACACGTGATCAATCTAAAAGAAGAGCAGGTGATCAATTAGCTAACTTTAAACAAGGTAAAGGAGATTATAGTGGTCTTGCGGGATGGAGTAATGATGGTGCAGATATTACCATTAAAGTGAAATCTTATGATCCTAATGCATTTGGTTTATATGATATGTCTGGTAATGTTGCGGAATGGGTAGCAGATGTATACAGACCAATAGTAGATAATGATGCAAACGACTTTAACTACTTTAGAGGTAATGTATTTAAGAAACCATTGATTGATGCCGAAGGTAAAGTAGTAGTAGTAGATTATAACAGTATTGAATTTGATACTTTGGATAATGGTAAGATAGTACCAAAAGATTTACCAGGTAGTGTTAAGTATGTGCCAATTACTAAGCGTGATGCATTTATGAGACCTAACTATGAAAAAGCTAATAACATAGCAATTGGTGATGGTGACCTTTCTTCTACAAGAGATTATTTTAAAGAAGAGGATGAAATGGAAATCAAGCCAAGAATGTATAATTCGCCTAAAAACCCTCGTCAGATCGGTGAAAGTGGATTAATTATTCAACAATATGATACACAAAAACGTACAACACTAATTAGTGACCAATCAAGAGTATATAAGGGCGGGTCATGGAGAGATAGAGAATATTGGTTAGATCCTTCTCAGCGTAGATATCTACCGGAATATATGGCTACCAACTTTATCGGTTTCCGTTGTGCAACAGATAAATTAGGAGCTATGACACAAAAAAGGAGACGTAAGACTCCGTTAAGAAAATAATTATAACCAAAGATCATATTTACAAGAAACTCAACACAATTTTGTGTTGAGTTTTTTATTTTTACGCAATGGACATATCCCAAATATATCAACTTTATAAAAAGACATTTTTAGTTTCTACTGATACTAGAAAAATTACGCATGGCTGTATATTCTTTGCTTTGAAGGGTGACAATTTTAATGGCAACGCCTTTGCGGAAGAAGCTTTAGAAAAAGGGGCTTCTTATGTTTTAATAGATGAAGCTAGCTATAAAACAGACCGAAGAATGCTACTCGTTGATAATGTTTTAGAGACGTTACAAAAACTAGCAACATATCATAGAAGACAATTAGACATTCAAATTATTTCTTTAACGGGGAGTAATGGCAAGACTACTACCAAAGAGTTAATAAATGCAGTGCTATTAAAAAAGTTTAAGACCACAGCTACATTAGGAAATTTAAATAACCATATTGGGGTTCCATTGACTTTGTTGTCTATGACGGATAAAACGGAAATAGGTATTGTAGAAATGGGTGCTAATCATTTAAAAGAAATAGCATTTTTATGCTCAATTGCAGAACCAGATTATGGTTACATCACCAATTTTGGAAAAGCGCATTTAGAAGGGTTTGGTAGTCTAGAAGGCGTAGTAGAAGGTAAAACAGAACTTTATGGATACCTTAAGGAAAATGATAAGCAAGTATTTGTGAATGCCAACGATCAAAAGCAATTAGAAAAATCTAAAGGAATACAACAAATTACTTTTGGCAATACCAATCCTGATATAGATATTAAGTTTTTGGAAGCGAACCCATTTGTGAAGGTTAGATATAATGGTAAATTGATAGAAAGTAAACTTATAGGTAGTTATAATTTTAATAATATTGCTGCTGCAATTACTATTGGTAGCTATTTTAAAGTTGATGGTAGTCTTATGAAAGAGGCTATCGAAAGTTATACGCCATCTAATAATAGATCACAAATTATTCAAAAAGGTTCTAATAAGATTATTTTAGATGCTTATAACGCTAACCCAAGCAGTATGCAGGTTGCTTTAGAGAATTTTTCTGGTTTAACCGGTAAAAATAAGATTGCCATTTTAGGAGATATGTTTGAACTTGGAAGTGAAGCTAAAGACGAACATCAAAGAATTGCTAATTTAGCTATTGATTTTAATATAGATAAAGTATATCTACTGGGTGAAAATTTCTATAAAATTTCGAACTCTAAAGTAAAAAAATATAAAACCTTTGAGGATTTTAAAGATCATTTCTCTGGTCAGAATATTGAAAATTCAACTCTTTTGATCAAGGCCTCTCGTGGAATGGCTTTAGAGCGCATTTTAGATATACTTTAATTCTACAATAATCTTATTTACTTGCCTCTAGAAACTTTTCAAAAGCCTTCCAATAGCCTTTTTGTCCATCAGTTGTTTCCCATAAGGCACGTGAACCATGAATACCTTTTTCTAGAGGTTTATAATGTTTAATGTATTGGGGTTTTACATTACGAAGTAATTTTTCCACAGGTTTAGTTTCTCTATTTGATGAGGTTATAAAAGCAGGTATCTTAATAGGTTTAATCAACTTGGCTAGATCCTTCCCTTTTAAATATTCTCCAGGACTAAAAGCAGCAACAGCTTTAATCTTTTTATTGCGTTCACCGGCAATCCACAGAGCTAAAGAAGCAGAGTAGGAGCTACCAACGAGAATAATAGGTTGTTTCCCGTTAAGGTTATACAAATAGTCAATAGCAGCTTCAACATCTTGCTTAGCACCTGCAAACCCGACATTCATTCTTTTATTATTGGCATCAATGGCAGTTTGGTTTTTAATGCCATTAGCCTCATTACCGGATCTCTGATCAACTGCCATACAAGAAAAACCTAGATCATTTAATTTTTTAGCTGTTTTGATGTATTCACCACGACTAAAACCAGCTTGATGGCATAATAAAACTGTTGGGGGTATATCTTTTAAGAAATAAGTGTCGGCTGTTATTTTTACAGAATCTTTCGCATAAAAATTAATAGTTTGTTTTTCAACTTGAGCAAAAGAAACATGTAAAAAGAAAACAAAAATAAAAAAGAAAGCTTTTTGCATAATTAGATCAATTTATTAGCTAAACTTAATAAATAATTGAAAAGCAAAATAAATTTTAACGCTTTTTAAGAAAATTCAATTACTAAATTTTCTAACATTTCAACTCCTTTTTGTAACTGATTTATTTCTGTAAATTCATCGGCTCGGTGCGCTTGCTCAATAGAACCTTGACCACAAATAATAGCCTGAAAGCCTGCTTCTGCAAATTGACCAGCTTCGGTTGCGTACGCCGCGGTATCCCAAGTATAATTATTAACTAATTTTTGGGTAAAAGCAACTATATCATCATTTTGACTAGTGTCTAGAGTTGCGACTGGAGGGTGTAATACCGTATTCGTAATTTTAAATTCGGGGTACTTTTTGCGAACTTCTTTTTCATGCTGAGCACAAAAGGCATAATAATCTTCAAAAATTTCTAAAATATTATCTTTTGGTATTACACGTACATCCCATTCAAACACAGTGTAATCCGCAACTACGTTGGTTGCAATTCCTCCATTTATCTGCCCAACATGTATAGTAGAATGAGGTGGGTTAAAACGATCGTCTTTATTTTTTAAAACGAGTTCTTTCATCTTCTTTTCTAACCAAATAATAAGCTTTGTACTTTCGTGTATGGCACTTACCTCTTTATGTATCCCGCTGCTATGTCCAGCAGAACCATTTACTTCTGTTTTTAAATAACAAATACCTTTTTGACCTATAATTGGTTGTAATAAAGATGGTTCTCCGATAATCGCATATTTTGGAGTTTCTTTATAATATGATTTTATGTGCTCGGCTAGTTCTGGCGCCGCGAGGCACCCTATTTCTTCGTCATAGGAAAATGCAAAGTAGATTGGTGTTTTTAAATCTGCTTTTACCATTTTTGGCAATACAGCTAGACAGCATGCTAAAAAACCTTTCATGTCTGCTGTACCTCTTCCGTATAATTTGCCATCCTTTTCCGTTAAGGTAAAAGGATCTGTAGTCCAATTTTGACCTTTTACAGGAACCACATCAGTATGTCCTGATAATATAACGCCATCATTAACTTCAGGACCAATTCTACAATGTAAAGAAGCTTTGGTATTATCCTTATTAGGGACTAAGACCGTTTCAATATCGTAATTTTCTATATACTCCTTAATCCAATATATAATTGATAAGTTGCTATCTCCACCTAGAACAGGAAAAGAAACTAATTTTTCTAAAATTTTGATAACTTCCATTAACTATAATTAATTGCTGTTGCTACCACAAGCGCTACCCACGATATTGCTAAAATCGCTAAAACTACCGGTAAAATAAATTTAAGCCATCTATCAATTGGTACTCTGCACATGCTCAACATGGCGATCAAACCACCAAGCGTAGGGTTTACTAAATTAGTAACTCCATCGCCGATTTGAAACGCTAACACAGTAGTTTGTCTTGTTAAACCTAATACCTCCCCAAGAGGTATCATAATTGGCAATGTAGCTAAGGCTTGACCACTACCAGACGGTATAAATAAATTAATTACGCTTTGCGATATTGACATACCAATAGCAGATAGATATTGAGGTAAACCTTGCAATACTTCTGCCATTTGAAAAGAAATGGTATCACTTATATTTCCCATTTCCATTAATACTTTAATAGAGGTTGCAAAACCGACCATAAAAGCTCCAGGAGCGGCAATAGCTACACCTTTCAAAACATTTTCGCTTAACGTTGTTGCAGACATTTTTGAAGCAATACCACAACCTATTGCTATCATTAAAAAAATAGCTGAGAGCTCATTAATATACCAAGATCTTGTAAATACTCCCCAAAGTATTACTAGTAAACCTATTACAAAGATTGATATTACTATAATGTCTGTTAAGCTGAGTGTATAATCTTTAAGTTTCTTTGATAGAGAAATTCCTTCTTCATTTAATCCTTTTCCTAAACCTTTATCAGGATTTTTAGTAATTTTTTTTAAATACCTTACATTATAATATGCTATTAAAGCTAAACCTAAAAAACATAAAATACTACGAAGCCAAGCTCCAGAAAATAATGCTAACTCTCCAATTTTATGTCCAACACCAACGGTATATGGATTAATAGGTGATAGACCAAAACCAATAGTAATTGCACCAACTGAGATTCCAGCAGCTAAAATTAGGTCACCACCCAAAGCTAGGCTTAATACGGCGGCAATTGGCACTAGCCCTATGTTATGTTCATAACCTACGGCCACACCCATAAAGCCATAAAAAAATGTCATTAATACTACAATTAGGTATTTTTTTTCATTCCCAAGTTTATTTACAAGTGTACCTACTGCATTTTCAACGGCTTTAGTAGCATTCATGATATTAAACATAATTCCGCCCGCCAATACCACAAAGATTACCTCTGCAGCAGTTTTAAAACCTAGCGGAATTGCCATAAACATATCTAAAAAAGAAACTGGTGTATTGGTAATTTGTTTATAAGAGCCAGGCATTACTCTATTTTTTCCATCTATTAAAACACGTTCAAATTGACCAGCAGGTAATAAATATGTTAATACAGTAACAAAAATTATGATGATAAAAATTAATACAATGGCATGAGGGATTTTAGAATACCATGGTTTTCTAGGAATGGTCAAAGTTTATGTAGTTTAAAAGTGCAATATAAGAACTATTGTTTTATATGAAACTGCCTATCTTTTTTATGAAAGTTATCTTTAGGCTTATGTAACATTAAAGTTGCATTTTCCACAATACGGAAGTTTTATGAATCCCTATTTCTAGATCTATTTCTACTCGATTTCCCCCTATTATTATTTTTTCTACCCCTGCGAAAGTTTCTAGATTTAGAATTCTTTTTTAAAGGTTCAGATTCTTCTTTTGCTTCATTTATATCATGAATAAAAGGATGCTCTTTTATTACAGGAATATTTTGACGAATTAGTTTCTGAATACTTTTCAGATATGGGCGTTCGTCTTTATCACAAAATGATAACGCTATACCACTAGCTTTTGCTCTACCAGTTCTACCAATACGATGTACATAAGTTTCGGGAATGTTAGGTAAGTCATAATTAATAACAAAAGATAAAGCAGATACATCAATGCCTCTAGCCGCAATATCTGTGGCTATTAAAACACGTGTATCACCATTTTTAAAATTCTCTAAGGCTTTTTGTCGTGCGCCTTGCGATTTGTTACCATGAATAGCTTCTGCTTTTATTTTAGCTCTATCTAGTAGCTTTACTATTTTATTTGCACCATGTTTTGTGCGAGAAAAGACCAGTGTAGAACCTGTTACTCTGGTTTCTAGTAAATGAATCAGCAATTTTATTTTAGCTTTTTTTGAGACAAAATATAGAGCTTGATCTACTTTTTCGGCTGTTGCTTGTTTTGGTTTAATAGTCACTTTTTCGTACTTGCCTAATATTTTTTGAGATAAGGCTATAATACTAGCTGGCATCGTCGCAGAAAAGAATAGAGATTGACGTTTAGGAGGTAACTTTGCGATAATCTTTCGAATATCATGTATAAAACCCATGTCTAGCATCTGGTCAGCTTCATCTAATACAAAATATTCAATGTCTCTTAATGTAATAAAGCCTTGTTGCATTAAGTCTAATAACCTACCAGGTGTAGCTACTAAAATATCTACACCTTGTTTTAAAGCTTGGGTTTGTGCGCCTTGTTTTACCCCACCAAAAATGACGGTATTTTTTATACCTGTGTATTTACCATAAGCTGTAAAACTCTCCGCAATTTGTATTGCAAGTTCTCGAGTAGGTGTAACAACTAAAGCTTTTATTCTACGCTGTTTGTCTCTAAGCTTAATATTATTGTAAAGGTGTTGTAGTATGGGTATCGAGAATGCAGCAGTTTTGCCTGTACCAGTTTGTGCACAACCTAATAAATCTTTGTTACGAAGTAAAATTGGAATTGATTGTTCTTGTATAGGTGTTGGTTGCGTATAGCCTTGGTCGTCTAGGGCTTTTAATATAGGCTCAATTAAACCTAAGTCTTTAAATGTCATATAGTTTTTTGTACAGAGCACAAAGGTAGTTGATTAATTAGTACAATTTGCTTTTATATTATTTAAGTAAAGTTTATTCGAGTATTCTTATTTTTACGCTTCAATAATGTGTTTTTATTTATGCTAAAGAAATCTTTTTCTAAATTTTTAAATGCTATACGTAATAAACCACTTTATGTTATGGACGATTCAATTGCTTTAGATAAATATATGGCTATTAATCTGTCAGTTGAGAATAAAGACTTAAAGGAAATTAATATTTCTAATTATAAAGAATGTGATACTTATATCAACTCATACTTAAAAAAATACAATGCACAAATAGCTTATGGCGGATATCTTGAAGAACGAAATTTGTATAAAGGCGAGCACAATTTTATCGGATCTGAAGAGCGAAACATTCACTTGGGTGTTGACCTTTGGTGTAAATCTGGAACAAAAGTTATTGCTGTTTTAGATGGAGAAATTCATAGTTATAATAACAATAAAAGTTTAGGCGATTATGGACCAACTATTATTATAAAACACGTAATGGATGAGGTGGAATTCTATTCTTTATATGGTCATTTAAGCTTGAATTCTTTACAAGGATTACAAATAGGACAGAAGGTTACAAAAGGGCAAACCATTGCTACTTTGGGTTTGTCAGAGGTTAATGGAGGTTATGCACCTCATTTACATTTTCAATTGATTAAAGATTTACAAAATAATTTTGGTGATTATCCAGGTGTTTGTAGTAAGAAAGATTTAGAGTTTCATAAAATGAATTGCCCTAATCCAAATTTACTATTGGGATTGAGGTAGTTTCGCTTATCAAGATCTAAATACAATAAAAATGTAATATTTCTTTAAGATTGGCTTATTGTTCGTAGTAATTAAAATTATAAGTATATGTTTCAGAAAGAAATTGTAGCACACCTTTCCAAACAAATCCATTTTCATTATAATCAAATGCTATCGATCGGTATTCTTGATAAAAATGTCCAATACCTGTTAATTTAGAAGAACTTGTTGGATTTTCATCTGAAATTTTCAAATTCAAAACAGCATAAAGTACACCAAGTTGTAATTCAAAAACTGGGTTATGAATAGGATTGAGTTTTACTTTACTATTAAAATCTGAAAAAGTAGTTTCACTTACATATTCATTGTTGGGATTGTTGTCACTAACGGATAAGGTGATACTCTCTATATTATTATTTAAGTCCCTAGTGAATATTTCTTCTATAATTGTATTATTATTATCAGTATAAAATATCTTCGTAGAATCGATGAATTCATTAGTTGTTTTAATAATCACTGTACTCTCATTAATTGAGTTTTCAACAGGGGTTATGGTTATTTGATTATTGTCATACTCAATAGTAAATTCAGTAGTTTGTTCATCACTGGGATTGAAATAGTTAATAGTTACTATCAGTCCTACAGCTTTATCATTATCATAGTCTAAGTCGAATGTAGTTTTATGACTTATGCTGGTAAATTCAATATTTTGAATACGATCATTTTCAGAGTAAAAAATCTCTGTTTTCAGCGCATTAGTTTCTATTAACTTTAGTAATCCCGGGTTTTCAATAATAGTATCCTCACGGTCATCTTCAGTAGAGCAAGAAACTATCAACAAGACTGCAATTAAGCAAAAGAATAATTTGAATTTTTTCATATGTTCATAATAATGCATATAACGTTTGAATTCAATCAAAGTTATTAATTGAATGGCGAATTTCGAAGAAAAATTGATAAGAAACAAATGAAATTAACTCATACTTTACTAGGCAGTATACCGAACTTTTCTTTAAAACTTTTAGTAAAATAAGACATATTAGAATATCCTACTGAATAGGCAATTTCTGAAACAGAACCAGCCTTGCTTTCAAGTAATTTTCTTGCTTCGTTTAATCGTATTTCACTTACTAGTTGCCCTGCAGACTTATTGGTTAAAGCCTTTAATTTTCTGTGTAATTGCGCTCGACTAAAACCTACATTAGAAGCAATATCTTCTACAGATAGAAGTTCATTATCTAAATTATTTTTAATAGTTTTTGCTACTTTTTGTAAAAACTGATCATCTACAGATTGTAGATCTAAATCTTCAATGAGGGTCAGATCTAATGATTTAAATTGTTCCCATATTTTTTTGCGAGCTGCTATTAAATTTTTGGTACGTATTAAAAGCTCGTCGGCATCAAAAGGTTTTGTAATATAAGCATCAGCACCTAAAGTTAATCCAGCCATTTTATTAGATTGTCCCGCTTTAGCGGTTAGCATGATAACAGGAATATGACTGGTCTTTAAATTTGCTTTAAGTGAATTACAGAGCTGATAACCATCCTTTTTTGGCATCATTACATCACTAATTACTAAATCTGGTATATGCTCAAAGGCCATTCGTTCACCTTGCAATCCGTCGTCAGCGGTAATTACTTTATAATGATGTTTTAATATCTCTGAAATAAACTCCTGTAGGTCTTTATTATCCTCTACTAAAAGCACAACATTTTCATGATGTTCATTAGTAGAATCATCTTGATTCACCAATTCTTTCTCATCAATCAAAGATTCATCAAGCTTATTATTTTCCTCATAAATTTTTCGAATTATTACAGATTCGGGCAAATCATTGAGTGTGATTGGTAGTCTTACTTTAAAGGTTGTACCACGGCCTTTTTCACTATGTACACTTATTTTACCATTATGTAAGTCTATGAGTTCTTTAGTTAAGGCTAACCCTATACCAGACCCTTTGGCCTCAGTTCCTTCAACTCTATAAAAGCGATCGAAAATACGATTGATTTCTTCTTTACTTATTCCTTTACCAGTATCACCTATTTCTAAAGTTATATTTTTATTATTATGACTAACATCTATATTTACCGCTCCACCTTGTGAAGTGTATTTAAAAGCATTAGAAAGAAGATTATTAATTATTTTTTCAAGTTTGTCTTTATCATAGTAGGCTAGTTTAGGTTCTTCTGCAAAATGAGTATTTAAACTAATATTTTGACGCTCTGCCATGCTTTCAAAAGAAAATACCTGGGAGCGAATGAATTGCATTAAATTACCTTTCTTTAAATTTAAATGAAGATTGCCACTTTCAATTTTTGAAAGATCCAATAATTGATCAACGAGCATTTGCAATCTTGAGGTATTTTTTTTAATAACTTGAAAAGATTTTTCATTTAATAAAATGGAGTTATTCAACTTATCGCTCGATAGTTTTTTAGCTTGTTGTAGCGGGCCATTTATCAACGCTAATGGTGTTCTAAATTCATGACTTATGTTGGCAAAGAAGCGTGTTTTAACTTCATCAAGATCTTTCATCCGTTGTATCTCAGCGAAAGAACGCTCAGATTGTAATCTTTCATCTTGTGCTCTTTGCGTTGTTTTTTGCTGTCTATAAGCAATACCAAATGCGTATATAATTATCTGTAGAAATATACCAGTAGCAAAAGGGTCTATTCTAAAAGGAAGTTTTATAATTCCCATTGCCCAAAGTGTTCCAACAATTAAAAAAAGACTAGCTATCAAAGAACCTATACCGAAGTACCTAGCAAAAAGGTCTTTTTTAAAGCTTAAAACTATAGAAAGTATGAGACTACCTAAGGTATAAATATTTAATAGTTGATAGTGTATACCTACACTTGTAAAATATGTTTGGGGTTTAAAAATAATTACATAGCTCGTCATAATAATTATTTCTGCTAGTATAAATAATGCTAAACCTAGCATAAATTTATCCAGTACAGGAAACTTCTTTTTAGACTCAACAAAAGACCTACCAAAAAACCAAAATGTAAAATAGATACCATTGGCAATGAGCATCCAGACTGGATATCTAAACTTCGATATAGAGCCAAGAATAAGCCCTATTGTCATAGCTTGGGTTAACATACAGAACAGTAACCATAGCGAAAACCAAAAAAAGATACGCTGTCTTGAATAAATAAATTGTAAGATGTGGAATAAAAAGATTATAAAAGTTACTCCAAACATAAAAATATTAAAACTGTTGTTGAATTGATAGATTTGATGATAAAAAGGTTGTTTTGGGCTTCTTGCAGATAAATTAAAATAAGTAGGATAACCAATGCTGTTTCCTTGGGCCTTAATTATTATTGAGATAGGTAAATTTTTCGGTAGATCATCAATTTTAATGTTATTTAAAACCCAATTAGCCTTGCTATCTCTTTCTTTTTTTGGGTATTCTACACCACTCTTTTTATGAAACAATAATTGATTGTTTGCATAGGCATATACATCTATTTTTCCGTTGCTTTTTGTCCATGCTGGCGGGCCAATCATTTTGTCTTCAAAATGTAAGCCCCATCCTTTTAAAGAGTCTTTAATTATTAGATTTAGTTTTCCCCAATAGGTAGTTCCAACATTTAGATACCTAGGTAATTCATTACCTTTTTGAAAATGCATGATTGAATCACGAAGAATAATTTCTGGCGTAAAACTATCTGTACTATCAGCATATACTTTAAGGTGTGTATTAAGATCATGAACAGGATATTTAGGGTCTAGTTCATAAATACTTTGCCCAGATACCAATTGTATCGCGAGCATAAATAATAAAGTATATAATAATCTAAGCTTCATATTTTATCGAAAAGTTACTAAAATTTATCTGTATTTCTATTTAAATGCTAAGATCACCAGTTTGATTATGAAGCACTAACACCATTGTTTCATTATATAACATAACTGTCTCTTCTATCACTTTTGATACAAAATAGCTATAGGTTGCAACCTGAGTGTTAACAGATCATGCTTTCTAAAAATAGCTTTGTACTAAACTTTTAAAGGTCATCAAATTAGAATTAAAAAAAACATAGTTATGAATAGAAAAACATTTTTAAATCAGTTAAAAGGAATAGGAGTACTAGCCATGCTTCCCGTAACTTCAGTAATGGCAAATACTACTTCAGGCCCTGTTACAGATAAAAGGACAAAAGAAAAAGTAATTACAGCTGAAGCTGGAAAAGAATTAATGGTACTTGGTAATAAACAAGTACATAAGTTAGTAGGTAAGGATACTAATAATCAGTTTTTTGAATGGATTGATTATTTAAAGCCAGGGTCTGGTATTCCGCCACATGTTCATACCAAAGAAGATGAAATATTTCGTGTAGTAGAGGGAACTGTAGAATTTACTATCGGAGAAAAAAAATCTGTTTTACAAGCTGGTGATATGGCATTTGCACCTAAAAATATTCCACATTCGTGGAGAGTTGTTGGTGATAAAGATGCTCAATTAAATGTTTCTGTATATCCTGCTGGCATGGAGTTTATGTTCGAAGAATTTGACAAAATGCCTCCAGGGAAACCTGACCTTAATAAAGTAGCAACTATAAGTGCAAAGTATGGAATTAAGTTCGTGTAAACAAATAACAAATTATTAATCAAAATCATAAATAACATGAAAACGAAAAAATTAAAAATGTTAAAAGTATTGTCTCTTTTACTTTTAATCACCGCTTTTTTAGGGTGCAGCAGCGATGATGATGGAGTACAGCTCGCTCAATGGGAGATTGAAGTTAATCAATTAAAAGAAGCTATGGCCAAATATGAAAATATTGATGTAGCTACCTCAGAAGGCTTTTTTGATGTATCTGGGTTTGTACCTAACATGGGGCA
Organism: Maritimimonas sp. 2304DJ26-3; assembly: GCF_056591635.1. NCBI lineage: Bacteria > Pseudomonadati > Bacteroidota > Flavobacteriia > Flavobacteriales > Flavobacteriaceae > Maritimimonas > Maritimimonas sp. 2304DJ26-3. The sequence goes on along the minus strand of NZ_JBWQOK010000002.1, from coordinate 462,250 downwards.
TCACTATCTTTTGCCTCCACGAGTTGATAATACTTTTGAATTGTTAAGTCCAGAGATAATATTGTACGCGCCTGATAGTAATGGGAATATGGAATTTGTTGCAGTAGAATATGTAACTCCGGTTGTAGATTTAGATAATCCAGAAACGCCACCTGAAGGATTTACAGGAAGCGAAGACCATTGGCATTTGAATACTAATTTAAGTCAGTGGCAATTACATGTATGGATAGGTAAAGATAACCCTGACGGAATCTTTGCAGAGTTTAATCCCGCTGTTGGAACCGGAAACTAAACTTTGAAAAATTGTTTTGAAAAAGAGCTTTTGATTAATAAACCCAAACTGAAAGTTTGGGTTTATTTTTAAATATACAACCACTCCTTTATTTTAGTATATACTTTTGGACTACTTAGCAAATCTATATGAGTACTCTCATAAGTGATCCAAGTATTTTTTTTCTTAAAATTTAAATTTTTAATAGCATCTTTATGTTTCCCTAAGGCACTATCTATACCAACCAACCTATCTCCTAATAATCGAGATGATAATGAGTCTGTCTCTTTTTTAACACAAGCAGCTATACTAAAACATGCTATTTGTTCAGGTAAAGGAATGATTTGTTTTTTTTCTGTTTGCATTTCGAAACGATCACTACCTTGCCAATCTTGATCCACTAGATAACCATACCTTAAATCTGTTACACCAGCACTTCTTATTTTCCCTAGTCTTGCAAAAGGTTTTGTATAGGGTATTGTCTCTAGAATAACATCTAAATAGTTACCAGCCCTTTCTAAAGGTGTGCCATGATGAGGTGTTCCTAAAAAAACGACTTTTTTTAGATGCTTTATCCAATGTTTTTGTTGCTGTTGCCCATAATGCATTGCACTTCTAGTTACTAAACCACCCATACTATGAGCAACAATGGTTAGTTCTTCTATAGGTACTGGCCAATTAACTATTAATTTTTCTAATAATTCATTAAAGTTTTGCCCATTGGTAGAAATATGGCGACCACTATTGTAATGTAGGTAAATAAGTGTTTTGCGTAACTCTTTTGCTAATACTACACCATGGTTATGTTCTTTTTGGGTCCATTGTATATCATTCATACAAGAACCATGTACCATCAAAAGTATTTTTCCATTTATATCAGGATAAGCTAATGTAATATTTTTACTATCAAGTGGTATAACTTTTGCCTGATGCCTAAATTGCATAGTAACCCTTAACGGATTTTCTTTTTCTTCTAAATAATCTCCGATCACGCCATTTAAAGCTGACCTTATAGCTTCCTTTTTCTCTGTACTTTTTAGTTGGCCAAATGTAGGTGCTAATTGTTCTAAACCTTTATCTAAACCATTTCCGATAAGTTTGGTACTCCATTTAATATTTTTATAAGTAATACCAGCTATATTAGTAATAAGATGTTGAATGGGAGTTGACGGTAAAAATGGAGGATGTACAACTCGCTTGTGCATTGCCTCGACCAAATCTGTTATACCTAATGTAGCTTCTGTAATTAAACGAGTAATGCCTTGTAAATCTGAATTTTTATTTTTTGACATTTAATACTGTGCCTATGATACATGAAAGATAAATAAATTTGAGTTTGTTTTGGCTAAAAAAGAAAAAGTTCGCTTATCGTGTTTGTGTATGATTTCGTTGCGTATTTCAGTAACTAAATTAGCAAATACAAACCAGATAGAAAATCCGCGAGGATTTTCGTAAGTAGGCGAGTACTAGCAATGAATTATACACGGTGTTGTGCTTTCGTTATTTTTTAGAAATTAAGCTAATCAATTCCTTTGCCTTAATAGCGTTTTCCTCAATTATAAGTATTTGATTTTCAAAAGTAGAAATTTGCCAATTTACAAGGGACATTAATTTTCCGTTTTCTAACTCTTCAATAACTTCTTTAGGGTCGACAAGAAAATCTTTTTTATGATTTAACATTAAGAGTAAAGGGCCTTCAATATGATCCGACACAAAGTTTGCGTGAAATTCAATATTACTATTATATTTTACACAATTTACCAAGTAATATGTTTGTAAACTTTTACTTATTTGACTATTTTCAATATGCTTTATAATTCCAGATTCTAACATTTTAGTATAAGATAATCCAAAATTTTTGGAACTTGAATTCATCGCCAAAGAATTTGGCAATTGAGACAAATCAATTTCATCATATTTTCTTTCAGTAACCTTATAAAGGTAGTCAGTGTATCTTTTTATGTTAGATATATTCTCATTAAAATGAATTATGTCCGACTCTAATTCAGCTTCTATCTGTTCCAAGAAATTCGCTACTTCCTTTTTTTCTAACCTGTTTGTATTCCAATTATTAATCGATAAGGCAATTAAAATTCCAATAACAACAAGAAAAATTTCACCAATTGCATATTTAAAATACTTTCCAGTTTTGTTTTCCATAAGTAAGTTTTGGCGAATTTGTCTAAAGAATTTTATCATTGGTTAGCGGTTGGTTTTAATGAAGCACAAAGTTTAGATATCGTTCCGTTTTAATGAACTATATCGGTCGATAAGCGAAGTTAGCCGAAAATAATTTAAGAATCAAGCTAAATTACATACGCTCAGGTACTGTAATACCTAATAAACCAAAAGCAGATTTAATTACTTCAGCAACCTTATCAGAAAGTTGTGTTCTAAAGATTTTTTCTTGCTCACTTTGTGAGCCCAAAATAGGTACACTTTGGTAGAATGAATTGTATTCTTTTACCAGATTGTAAGTATAATTAGCAATTAATGCTGGACTATAATTCTGTGCAGCTTGCTCAATTGTTTCTGGAAAAAGTGAAAGCTGTTTTAAAAGATTACGTTCTTTTTCATGTAAAGACTCTTCGATTACGCTTAGGGTGTTAGAATAATCAAAATCAGCTTTTCGTAAAATTGATTGAATTCTAGCATAGGTATATTGAATAAAAGGACCAGTATTTCCTTGAAAATCGATAGACTCTTTTGGGTCAAATAGAATTCGTTTTTTAGGATCTACTTTTAAAATATAATATTTAAGTGCTCCAAGACCTATGGTTTTATACAAAGATTTCTTTTCATCTTCTGTATAACCTTCTAATTTGCCTAATTCCTCAGAAATTTCTCGAGCAGTATTAGCCATTTCTATAATCAAATCGTCAGCGTCTACTACTGTTCCTTCACGAGATTTCATCTTTCCTGAAGGAAGATCTACCATGCCGTAGCTTAAATGGTAGAGGTTTTTAGCCCAATCAAATCCTAATTTCTTAAGTATTAGAAATAATACTTTAAAGTGATAATCTTGCTCATTACCAACAGTATATACTAACCCACCAACATCTGGATGATCTTTAATACGTTGAATGGCCGTACCAATATCTTGGGTCATATAAACAGCTGTGCCATCTGAACGTAATACTATTTTTTCATCTAAACCTTCATCGGTTAGATCACACCAAACGGAACCATCTTCTTTTTTAAAGAATACGCCCGTTTTTAAACCTTCTGCAACAAACTCTTTTCCTAATAGATACGTGTTACTTTCATAATATAACTTATCGAAATCTACACCTAAGTTTTTATAGGTTATATTAAATCCATCATATACCCAACCATTCATCATTTTCCAAAGCTCTACTGTTTCTGATTGTCCAGCCTCCCATTTTCTGAGCATCGCTTGAGCTTCGAGTAGGATAGGGGCTTGCTTTTTAGCATCTGCTTCAGTAATACCTTCCGCGACAAGCGTATTGATTTCTTTTTTATACTCTTGATCAAATTTTACGTAATAATTCCCAACAAGTTTATCTCCTTTTAATTCTGTTGATTCTGGCGTCTCACCATTTCCATAACGTTGCCAAGCTAACATACTTTTACAGATATGTATACCTCTATCGTTAATGATCTGCGTTTTGTAAACTTTTTTACCCGATGCTTTTAAGATTTCGGCAACTGAATATCCTAAAAGAATATTACGCATATGTCCTAAATGTAATGGCTTGTTTGTATTAGGCGAAGAATATTCTACCATTACGGCATTTTCATCCATGTTAAGAAAAGAAATTCCATAATTAGTAGTTTGATAAATTTCGTTAAACTGATCCAAGAAATAAGTGTCATTTAATTCAATATTCAAGAACCCCTTTACTACGTTAAAATTGGCAACTTCACTTACATGTTCTTTAATATATTCACCTAACTTAGTGGCAATCTCAACAGGATTTCCTTTAACTACTCGTAAAAAAGGAAACACCACAACAGTAATATCACCAGTAAATTCTTTACGCGTAGCTTGAAATTCAACAGATTCTATAGATGCATTGTAAATCTCGTTAAACGCTTTTTCTATTGTGTGCTTAAGTGTTTCTTGAATAGTCATTCATCAAAAAATTAAGGCGCAAAATTAAACATTTAGCTTTCAAATTGCTATTTTTATTCTTGGTAATTAAGATACTATGTCTAAAAAATATACAATTCAAAAATCTCCATTTATAGTACCCACTACTGACGGAAAACTAATTGAAGAGCATTTTGGTAATGCCACTGATGGTAATTCAAATATTAGTATTGCTCACATGGTGGCGCCTCCTGGTTGGAGCGAACCTTTTCAAACGCCTGAATTTGATGAGTATACCTATATTATTAGGGGAAAAAAACAGTTTATAGTTGATGATGAGACTCTGGTTTTGGAACAAGGACAATCTATAAAGATAGATAAGAATACTCGAGTTCAATACTCAAATCCGTTTGATGTGGAATGCGAATATTTAGCTGTGTGCTCGCCTGCTTTTTCAATAAATTTGGTAAATAGAGAAGAATGAGTATTCAACCATTTCATATAGCCATACCTGTTCATAATTTAGATGAATGCCGAACTTTTTATAGAGAAATTTTAGGCTGCGAAGAAGGCAGGAGCAGTGATCATTGGGTAGACTTTAACTTATTTGGACACCAATTAGTGATTCATTACAAACCTAAATCAGAAGAACAATTGCACACTAATCCTGTGGATGGTAAAAATGTACCTGTACCTCATTATGGGGTTGTACTCGAGTGGGAACAATTTCACACTTTTGTTAATGAACTCGAGGCAAAAGGAGTTGAATTTGTCATTGAACCTTATGTCCGTTTTAAAGACGAGATAGGGGAGCAAGCTACAATGTTTTTTTTAGACCCTGCATGTAATGCTTTAGAGTTTAAAGCATTTAAAGATATTACTCAGCTATTTGCAAAATAAAGGTTAAAGATTTCTTAAATAAGAATTCCTTAACATTCTACGATTGTATTATGAGTAATTTTATACAATAAATCTAAAGTTATGCTAGTGTATTTAATTATAGAACTTATTTTAGCCATTCTTTCTTCCGTGGCTTAATGATTTTGTTACTTAGAACGTTTACTACTTATAAGAAGCATATATTTGCATTTTATAAGAGATATGTCGGCATTTTTAGATTTAGGAGTTAACAAAAAATATATAAAAGCTTTAAACGAATTAGGGATAAAATCACCTACAGAAATTCAAGAAAAAGCAATTCCCATCTTAGTAAATTCAAAAACAGACTTTATTGGCTTAGCGCAGACGGGTACAGGTAAAACAGCTGCTTATGGTTTACCAATTTTACATAGCATTGATGCAAATTTACCTATTGTTCAAGCATTGGTTTTGTCACCAACAAGAGAATTAGTTCAACAGATTAAAAAACAGTTATTTAAATTTACTAAGTATACTGATGACAAGATATTTCTAGAAGCTATTTATGGAGGTGAAAAAATTGATAAGCAAATAAATCGTTTACAAAGACCTACACATGTTATTGTGGCTACTCCTGGGCGTTTAATTGATTTGATAGAAAGAAAAACGGTCGATCTTAGAGCAATTAAAACGTTGGTTTTAGATGAAGCTGATGAAATGTTAAGCATGGGTTTTAAACAAGAATTAGATACTATTTTAAAGTACACTGCTGGAACTAGAAATACATGGTTATTTTCCGCCACAATGCCTGATGAAATTCAGAAAATTATTATGAATTATATGAGTACTGATGCGGAAAAAGTTGAAGTAAACAAAAATGCTCTAGTAAACGCAAATATTAGCCATCAATATTTCTTAACTTCTATAAAGGATAAAACAAGCAAACTTTTGCAAGTTCTTGATAAAAGAGTTGAAGATAGAGGTATTATTTTTTGTCGTACAAAGCTCGGTGCGCAAAGCTTAGCTAAAGAATTAAAAGAAGAAGGATTTTCAGTAGATGCATTAGAAGGAGATATGCAACAAAAAGAACGCGATAAAGTAATGCGTGCATTTAAAAATAAAAGCTTGCAGCTTTTGGTTTCAACAGATGTTTCAGCTAGAGGGATTGATGTAAATAATCTTGGTTTTGTCATTCACCACCAATTACCTGAAAATTTAGAATATTACACGCATAGAAGTGGTAGAACGGCTAGAGCAGGAAAGACAGGAGACTCTATTGCTTTGGTTTTGCCAAGTGAACTACAGCGTATTCACGAAATTCAAAAGGCACTAGGTATTCAGTTTAAAGAATCAATTATTTAGATATGGCATTGACAAATAATGATATTTTTAAAAAATTGAGAGTAGCATTAAAGTTACGAGACGATGATATTGTAAAGATTTGTGCTTTAGTAGATTTTAAAGTGTCTAAATCAGAAATAGGTTCTTTTTTTAGGAATGAAAATCATCCTAAGTATGTTGAATGCGGAGATCAAATTTTACGTAATTTCTTAAACGGATTGGTGATTCACTTACGAGGACCAATGCCTCTAAAAAAAGAAAATAAATCCAGTTAAAGAATAAATTTAGCTTTTATTTTCGCAAGCCAGAAGTGTGTTTTTTAATAACATAGCGATAGTCATAGGTCCGACACCACCAGGAACTGGTGTAATAAAGCTAGACTTTTTACTCACCTCTTCGAAAGCTACATCACCAGCTAAACGATAACCTCGTTTTTTAGAAGTGTCATCAACACGTGTAATACCTACGTCTATTACTACTACTCCTTCTTTTACCATATCAGCTGTTAAGAATTCAGGAATACCTAAAGCGGCAACTATAATATCTGCTTGACGTGTAATTTCAGGTAAATTTTTAGTACGACTATGTGTTAGAGTTACTGTAGCATTACCTTGTTTTCGTTTTTGAGCAAGTAGTATACTCATTGGCTCTCCAACTATATGACTTCTACCAATTACTACTACATGTTTTCCGCTTGTTTCTACTTCATAACGCTCTAATAATTCTAAAATCCCGTATGGTGTAGCAGGTAAAAAAGTAGGCATATTTAAGGCCATTTTACCAACATTAGTAGGGTGAAATCCATCCACATCTTTATCAGGATGTACAGCCATGGTTACTTTTAATTCATCAATATGTTTTGGTAGGGGTAATTGAACGATGAATCCATCGATGTCAGCATCGTTGTTTAATTTGTCAATTTCATTCAATAGTTCTTCTTCAGAAATGGTATCTTCTAACTTAACCAAAGTAGACTTAAAGCCAACTCGTTCACACGATTTTACTTTACTGTTCACATAGGTCATGCTGGCACCATCGTTCCCGACAAGTACAGCTGCTAGATGGGGTGTTTTTTTACCTTCGGCCTTACGCTTGGCGACAATTTCTGTAATTTCATCTTTAATAGTATTCGAAGTCGTTTTTCCGTCAAGTAAAATCATTTATTTAGAGTTTTTATAATTAAAAAAGGCTACTTAAGTAAGCAGCCCGTTATATTATCTTCCCATTCCTTTCATCATTTGCATCATGCGTTTGCCGCCTCCACCTTGCATCATTTTCATCATTTTGCTCATCTGATCAAACTGTTTCATGAGTTGATTCACTTCTTGAACGGTTGTGCCAGATCCCTTAGCAATACGTTTTTTTCTGCTTGCATTGATAGTTGCTGGCGTACTTCTTTCTTTAGGTGTCATTGAATGAATAATAGCTTCTATACCTTTAAAAGCATCATCGTCTATATCTACATCTTTCATCGCTTTACCAACGCCAGGTATCATACCAACAAGGTCCTTCATGTTACCCATCTTTTTGATCTGTTGAATCTGCTTTAAGAAATCATCAAAACCAAACTGATTCTTGGCAATTTTCTTTTGAATTTTACGAGCTTCTTCCTCATCATATTGTTCTTGAGCACGCTCTACTAACGATACCACATCACCCATACCAAGTATACGGTCTGCCATACGATCAGGATGGAAAACATCGATTGCTTCCATCTTTTCACCGGTACCTATAAACTTAATAGGCTTGTCTACAACTGATTTAATTGATAAAGCAGCACCACCGCGTGTATCACCATCTAATTTGGTTAATACTACACCTTCAAAATTTAAAATGTCATTAAAGGCTTTTGCAGTGTTTACAGCATCTTGACCTGTCATAGAATCTACTACAAACAGTGTTTCTTGAGGCTGTACAGCTTTATGAATGTTCGAAATTTCAGTCATCATTTCGTCATCAACAGCTAAACGACCAGCGGTATCAATAATAACTACATTTTTTCCATTTGCTTTTGCATGTTTGATGGCGTTTTGAGAAATTTCAACCGGATTTTGATTTCCTTCTTCAGCATATACTTCAACACCAATCTGCTCACCAACAACTTTTAATTGATTGATCGCCGCAGGACGGTACACATCACAACCGACCAACAATACTTGTTTGGTCTTTTTATTTTTAAGGTAGTTAGCCAGTTTCCCTGAAAAGGTAGTCTTACCAGAACCTTGTAAACCAGACATTAAAATAACAGTCGGTGATCCGCCAAGGTTAATACCTGCAGTTTCGCCACCCATTAACTCGGTTAACTCATCTTTAACAATCTTTACAAGTAGTTCACCTGGTTTTAATGCTGTTAATACATTCTGACCAAGTGCTTTTTCTTTAACACGGTTTGTAAATTGTTTAGCTATTTTAAAGTTAACATCGGCATCTAAAAGGGCTCTACGAACCTCTTTAAGCGTTTCTGCAACATTTATTTCGGTAATTTTTCCATGTCCTTTTAAAACATGAAAGGCTTTATCTAATTTATCACTTAAATTATTAAACATAATCCTGCGTCATTTTTTGTAAGTGGCAAAGATAAGAATTTGTGTGTAGAAATTTTAATTGGAAAAGAGTGTTTTTACGATAATTTCAGCAGCTTTTTTACTGCCTTTTTCGGATGGATGAAATCCATCTGCCCCATAATAGGAAAAGTCATTAGTTTCATCGAAATGCTCCTTCCAAATCTTACCGACAGGTGCGAGGAAGGCTTTATTTTTTTCAGCAGCATCTGTATGATTTTTGATCACGCCATCATAGGTTTGGTAGTACTGTCTCGATGGCCACACCATAAAATAGACCAATTTTGTTTTGTTTTGATCACACAGTTTTTTAATTTTTTTGCCATATTGAATAAGACTGCTTCTACCATAAGGTTGTGACGATGGGCCTTGTTGAATGATCACAAAATCGTAATGATTCTTTTTTATCAACTCTTGAACTATACCATCATTAAAATGATCTTCTAAAGCATAGTTTGGCTGGGCGATCATTTTGGTTATAACCTTTTCACCTTCTTTTTTGGCTTCATCTTCTACAAGTACGGGTAAATTATTGGTATAAGTAAGACTGTTACCAATAAAGAGGATGCTAGTTTTGGCATCAGATTGAGAAAATCCAATCTGAACTAAAATAATTAATAAACCGAAAATAATTTTTTTATCATGCATTTTATACGGGATTGATTAATATAGATTGAAAGTAATTATTAGATATAGTTAATACTTATAGCTGTAGTAAATGGTGTTTTTATTTTTTATTTTTGTTTAGCCATTCTATTAGTGTATTTATTACTTTAACTCTATTACTAATGAAATTATGATCAGATTCTAACATTTCAAAATCAACATTTTCTAATGGTTTAATCCAATTCTGATTGTTTTGGGTGTCTTCTATTAATAATACTTTTTTCTGTTTTAACAGGTCTTTATATAATAGTACATCGTATCGAGTTTTATTATCAAATATTTCTTGTAAAAAAGCTGAAGGATTTATATTTAGCATTATTTGCTTTTTTAGGTACTTTTTCCATCTTGAAAGTTTACTTAAATCGTGAATAGGATGAGTGCTGGAACCAGCATTCATAGATGAGATAGCTATAATTTTCTTTACTCTATTGTTTTTACTCCCTTGTATTAAAGCAATTCCACCACCAAAACTGCGTCCTAATATCACAAAATCATTAATGTTTATTCTTAATTTTTTAGAGTTTTCATTATTAGATAAGTATTTTATTATTTCATCTACATCTTCTAGACAATTGGAGTATAAAAACTCTCCTTGACTTCCCCATGACCCTCGATAATTAAAATGAATTACATTTCTACCCGTTCTTCTCAAAGATTGAGCGATATCAAACTGGTTATCATTTCCAGGTAATCCATGCACCATTATTACCGTTTCTTTTGGCTTTTTTCCACTAGCGATAAAAGCGTATCCTGCAATCGAATCTCCTTTTATATCAATAATCATTTCCTTATTGAAAGCTGGAAACATTGAATCAACAGAAAAATCACTGAAAGCTTTATTGCTATATGTTTGACCTACTCCGTAATAATGAATAAGTGCAATGGAGACTAATATTATTATTTTTCTCATGATTTTATTTAACTGATACCAATTTAATATAATTTGTTTAATACTTTATTAAAGTGAATGTTGGTAAATAAAGTTAGTTTTTTAAATAGTCACAATCAATATTTTCAAGTATATTTTATAATTTAGATACAAACTAACTCTTACTAATGTCACAACAAGAAAACAATGCCTATATTTTAGGTACAGAAACTGCAGAATTACATCGTTTAGGCTTACAGCACCAAGTTTGGTCTAGTGAGGCCATTAAAAGCTGGGAATTAGCAGGCTTTACTGCCGGGCAAACCTTTTTAGACTTGGGTTGTGGTCCTGGATTTTGCACCACCGAATTAGCCTATATAGCAGGAGAAAAAGGTAAAGTAATAGGCATTGATAAATCTGCATATTATATTGATTTTTTAGATAAAGTTGCTGAACAATTTAACTTAAATATTGAGACACAATGCTGTGATTTTGATGATATGCAATTAGATGATAATAGTATAGATGGTGTGTATGATCGTTGGGCCATGGCATGGATATCAAACCCTAAAGAGGTACTTGCCAAGATTCATAAAGCATTAAAAAAAGATGGAGTAGTGGTAACTCAAGAATATTTTGATTGGTCTACTTTACAATCGGAACCTCATATACCAGCTTTAGCTAAAGCTATTGCCGCAGCATTACAAAGTCTTAGAGATCAGAATGATATTGACGTTGGCAGAAAGCTACCAATATATTTTGAGGAATGTGGTTTTAAAGTAATTAGCACACGACCGCTTACAAAAATGGCAACGCCTAATCAGTTTACTTGGCATTGGCCAAAAAGTTTTTTTCATATCTACTTTCCTAAATTAGTTGACGCAGGTTATTTAACTCAGAAAGAAGTAGAAGAAGCTTTATTAGCTTTTAAAGACTTAGAAAAAATATCAGGCGCTACAATTTTTACACCTGCAATGCGTGAAGTAATTGCAAGAAAAATTTAATGTCTATCTTTTAAGGTATTTGTGTGATGTTCTACATGATAGGCTGTCCACATAATAATTTCGCGTACGGGCATTTTACCCATTAAGGGATGTGGTAAAATAAGATTATCAAGGTCTTTATCTTTCCATTTATTGGTTTTGTATTGTAACTTTTTATTTTCTGTTTTAAGTCTATTTAAAATATAGTCTTTCTCACTGGGTTTAGGAATTTTTACTTTTGAATTAAACTCTTTTGCTTTTTCTATATTTTGTGACAATTTATCTTGATACTTTTTTACAACGGCGTCATACGCTCTAACTTCTCTATTTGCTTTACCGAACTTAGAACGGAGCAAAAATTTAGGCATACTTAACGCATCATTTACCTTTTTTATACTTTGTAATAAATGTAGAGAATGTTGTCCAGAAGTCCATTTACCATTTGGGCCCTTTTCCCAGTTTTCTTGGGGTTCAGTCTCTAACCAATTAAACAAGTTCTTGTGTTTTTCTTCTAATAATTCTGTAATAGATTCCTTATCCATAAGTGATGAATTTTCGCTTTAAATATATAAAAAATGAAAAACTTACTATTTTAAGAAAATTATGGATGTTATTGTTCTAAGATTTCTAGGATACTTGCTATATGGTGATCGTCATGTTCTGCGGTAAAAAATGCCATATCTACAGCTCTCATCGGTACTTTTAATCGTGGATGTGTTGCAACGAATTGTTGTGAATCATCATCTAAACTCTTTAAAGAGGTAATTAAAACTGCTCTTTTTAGATTAAATTCTTCAATCAATTTTTTAATAGATTTTTCATTATGATTAGCGGCATAAGTTCTTTTATTACTCATGTCTGCTGCTCTTAAAATTTCTTTTCTATTCATAAAATCAGTAACTCTACCAATATGTAAATCTTCTAGATCGACCAAATGACCTATATGTTCTTTGATACTCCATTTGTTATCAAATTGATTTCTCAAATAATCATCAGGTATATTTTTAGTCAAACTTTTTATACGGATAGTAACATCGCCAAGTCGTGATAAAATATTTGGTAGCCATCCTGGTGGAATATCTAAGTTAAACTTACGATCTACCCATTTTGTGCGTTGCATAATTAAAGTTTAAAGTTCGTCTAAAAAATGACCTCTATGTTTTTCTTTGCTAAATTTTTCTTTGTTATATGCTTCAGATTGATTTTTTGGTACTGACAAGCTTTTCCAATTACTGCCTTTCATCATTTTCCCTAAATAGACTATTTGTCCAACATGGAACGGATAATGGCATAATTGTCTATTAATAGCTTCGGTAACAGAATGCCCTATATTTCTTATATAAACAATACGATCTAAATCCTCAGCTTTGAGCGAATTAATAATAGTAAATAAGGAATGCCATCCAGATTCCCAATAGGCAATAACTTCTTCTTTAGTAGTAAAAGTATTTATAAATTCTTGATCTCTATTTCGCCATTCTTTTTCACCATCTTCGGTGTAGAAATTCGTCCAACGACTTAGCATATTACCGGCAATATGTTTTACAATAATGGCTATAGAATTATCATCTATATTACTTTGCCAAAATAGTTGTTCTTCAGTAAGTTGTTCAAATGTTTTATCACCCAGACCTTTGTAATAATTAAATTGTTTTTGAATGCTGTCTATATAATTTTCTTTCATGCTATTATAAATAAAAAGAGCCCTCAAAACTGAGGACTCTAATTTAATTAAAACTTTTATCTTATTCTGATTTTACAAATTTAATAGAACTGGTATTTACACAATATCTTTTACCGGTTGTTTCGCGTGGACCATCATCAAAAATATGACCTAAGTGGCTATCACATCTTGTACATGTAATTTCTGTACGAATCATACCATGACTTGTATCTCTCGTGAATTCTATAGTACCGGGTATTGAATCATCAAAAGAAGGCCAACCACAGTGCGATTCATATTTAGTGCCCGATTCAAACAATTGTAAATCACATGCTCTACAATGATATGTACCTTTCTCGAAATGCTTAGTATAACCACCATCTCCGGGTCTATCTGTACCTTTTTGGCGTAGTACATAATATTCTTGCGGCGTAAGCTCTGCTTTCCACTCAGCTTCAGTTTTAACCACTTTTTCTACCTTTTTTGTCATTTGTTTTTTTGTAAGTTTTTCACTTTTCTTCTGTTGTGCAATTGAGGTACAACTTATTAATACCAACACTAGAGATAAAGACAGTAAGCGTTTCATAGTTTATACTTTAATAAATTCAATAATTCTTTTTATTACGTCGCTATTCCGTAAAATTTTTCTATGGCCTAATCCATTAGTAATTACCAATGAGCCATGTTGTAAATTTTGACGTAATTTAAAAGCACTACTTACATCTACATCTGTATCTTTAGTATCATGTAAAACCAATACGGGTATTGTAATCTTTTTGGCAGATTCGTTAGCCGAAATAGTTTTTACATTTTTGCTATTTGTATTATTAATATGTGTTTTAATTTTATCAGAAACTTTTTGTTTTAATTGTAATTTTTGAACAAAGGCATTAATTATTTTATTAAAAGAGCCTTCAATACCAATAGTAACAATCTTGTTGGTAAATGGACTTTCTGCTTGTGCATTTAGAATAGTAATACCACCATATGAGTGACCAATAGCAGCTTCAAATGGACCATATTTCTCAGCAATATATTTTACAATTTCTACATTTTCTAGTAACGAAATTGACTTACCTTTTGATTGACCATGAGCAGGAGCATCGTAGGTTATCACCATCATACCATTTTCTAACAATTTATCGGCAATTTCATATAATTGAGTGCCTCTACCAGCCCAACCATGCGTCAATAAAACCTTAGTTTTTGAAAATCCATATTCATAAAGCACGACTTCATTTTCTACTCCTGGTATTTGGATAGGAATGTTCTTTGCACTCTTACGCATCATCAATTCACGCTCAGGTGTTGGAAGTTTTGGAGGCGTTAAAAATAATTTTAAAGCAAACTTAGCAGCTAAAGAAGTCGAAAGAAATTGAAGTGTTTTTCCTTTGGTTATAATAGAAGAAGGAACTTCAAATGCATTTTTTGGAACGGATTTTGAATTGTTATTCATGAACACTAATTTAGGTAAAATTTGTATATTTACGAGTAAACAAAAAACGAATAGTATTATGAAAAAAATAGTAGCACTTAGTATAGTTTCTTTATTCCTGTGGAGCTGTAGTACTGTGCCGATTACAGGAAGAAAGCAATTTAGCTTAGTTAGTGATGCACAAATTTTGCCAATGGCTTTCCAACAATATCAAGGATTTCTTGATAATAATAAAGTTTCTACAAATGCAGAGATGACCAACCAAATTAAAACGGTTGGTAAACGTATTGCTGGTGCTGTAGACCGCTATATGCGAGCAAATGGTATGGCAGAAAAAGCGGATGCCTATAGATGGGAATTTAACCTTATTGATGATAAAACTGTAAATGCTTGGGCAATGCCTGGTGGTAAAACTGTTTTTTATACTGGCATCATGCCTATTGCTAAAAATGTTGATGGTGTTGCTGCCATTATGGGGCATGAGGTAGCACATGCTTTTGCTAGACACGGAGCAGAGCGAATGTCAACAGGTATGCTGGCACAAGCTGGTGGATTGGGCGTAGCATTGGCTACGGGTAATAAAAGTCCACAACAACGTCAATTATGGATGACGGCCTATGGTATTGGTTCGCAATTGGGGCAGCTAAAATTTAGTAGAACTCACGAAACCGAAGCTGATAAGTTAGGCGTAGTATTTATGATTATGGCTGGGTATAATCCTGCTGAATCTGTAAACGTTTGGGTACGCATGAGTCAACGTGCAGGCAAACAAGCTGCTCCACCAGAATTTTTAAGTACACATCCTTCTAATCAGACACGTATTAAAGGATTAACTGAATGGATTCCGCAGGCTAAAGTGATTGCAAAACGCTTAAATGCCCAAACTATGGCTAACTAAAAGATATTAGAATTAATTAGTACATTGTGAGCCGATCTTAACCGATCGGCTCTTATTTTTTACTTATGCTACAACGAGGAGACAAAAAATTAATCAATGCCTGGGCTTTTTACGATTGGGCAAATTCAGTATATTCTTTAGCAATTTCAACAGCTATTTTTCCATTGTATTATGGTGCAGTAACTAAAGATAAAGTAGTTTGGTTTTTAGGTACTAATTGGGATCATCCAGATTCACTGTATAGCTATGCGCTCTCATTTTCTTTTTTAATAGTCGCGTTTATTTCACCAGTACTTTCAGGTATTGCAGATTACACGGGCAATAAATTGAAATTTTTAAAGGCGTTTTGTTGGCTAGGGTCGCTTTCTGTAATGGCTTTGTATTTTTTTGATGGACCTGAAACCACTTGGATTGGTATTGTTTTTTCCATTTTGGCAAGTATTGGCTTTTGGGGGAGTATTGTTTTTTACAATGCATATTTGCCTGAAGTTGCTTACCCAGAACAACAGGATGCAGTTAGTGCTAAAGGATTTATTTATGGATACGCTGGTTCGGTTATATTGTTGATTATTAATTTAATAATGATAATGAAGCCTGAACTATTTGGAATTGAAACTGGTATGGCATCTCGTATTTCATTTATTATGATAGGTCTTTGGTGGCTTGGTTTTTCACATGTAACTTTTAGTAAGCTACCGAATAATGTATATCATAAAAAGCCAGAAAAGGATTATATCTGGAAAGGATTGAGAGAGTTACAGATCGTTGCAAAAGACTTGGTTAATTATCCACAACTTAAAACTTTTTTGATTTCATTTTTCTTGCTGAGTGTTGGTGTACAGACCATTATATTAATGGCAGCAATTTTTGGATCTAATGAATTAGGACTGCCATCTACTAACCTTATTATAACAATAATTGTGGTGCAATTAGTAGCAATAGTTGGTGCTGCAATTTTTTCTAGGGTTTCTGCACGTGTTGGAAATATTAAGGCACTTAAAATAACTTTAGCTATTTGGACTGGTGTTTGTTTTTTAGCCTTTATGCTAGATAAGAGTCAAGAAAATGTGCATATTTATTTTTATGGATTAGGTGGATTATTAGGCTTAGTGCAAGGTGCTATTCAATCTTTAACACGATCTACGTATTCTAAGCTATTACCTGAAACTGAAGACCATGCAACCTATTTTAGCTTTTATGATGTCACTGAAAAAATAGCCATTGTTTTAGGAACTTTTGTTTATGGTTTGTTATATGCGATTACAGACTCTATGCAATGGAGCGTATTGTTTTTGGCTATATTCTTTTTAGCGTCATTTATAGTATTGAGCTATGTTAAGAAAACGAAATATGTTCAATAATTAATTTAATATAAAAACAGTGATATGAAGAGTTTACAATTTTTAATAATATTATTTATTGTTTTTTTATTAATTAGATGTAATAATAAGACGAATATTTCAGACTCAGAGGTGAATCAATTTTTAGGACTTTGGTCTCTTCATATTGTGGAACAAAGGGATCCTGTAACTAATGCTTGGAGTGAATGGAGAAATGGAATGCAGGGCTACATTCTATATGATGATAAAAACAATATGTCCGTTCATTTAACTACAAAAGGCTATGAAAATACAGATCTCGATTTTCCTAACTTTACTGATACAATATCAAATGATGCACTAAAGTATCTAACAAATTCATACACTTACTTTTCAAAATATAGTATAGATACTGTAAGGAATGAAGTTACACATGCTAGAATATCTCATTCTAATCCACAAGAATGGAATGATGTAGTAGTAAGAAGATATACTTTTAAAGGAGATACTTTAATTCTCAAACCATTAGAAAAATCAAATGCACAATTGAGGTTAAAATGGATTAAAGACTCTAAGAACAACTAAAAAAACGACCAGCTAAAAACGTAAGTTTCTAACTGGTCTAAGGTAATTCAAATTTCCACTAAAACTACCTTTTTCTACTTCTTCTACCACTAGATTGGTTTCTATTACTATTGCTTTGATAAGAACGATTTCCTTTATTAAAATCACCTCCTCCAGAGCGACGTCTTCCTCCACCAAAACCACCACGTTTTCTGCCCCTAGATTGTAACTTTTGCTTTTTAGTCACCTCTACAATTACACCTCTTCCTTCAAATTCAGTATTTCTAAAAGATTTTAGAATAGCATCTTCAACATTCTTGTCAATTTCAAAAAATGAAAAGTTTTTAAGTATTTCTATTTGACCAATCTCAACATTTCCTTTATCTAAATTTTCATTGATAAATCCAATTAAACGGGCAGGATTTAATTTATCTATTTTTCCTAAATTAATATAGAACCTAGTAAAGTTTTCATCTCCACTTCTTCTGCGCTCTTTAGATGTGTCGCCATTTAGGTCTTGAGCACCTTCATAATAAGATAAAAATTGATTGAATTCTATAGAAACAAATTTTCTAATTAACTCTTCTCTATCTAATCCTTCTAATTTAGAATAAATTCCATCAAGGTAACCTTCAATTTGACTTTCATTTACTTCAACATCTTTTACTTTTTCTATTAATTTGAATAATTGTTTCTCGCAGATTTCTTTTCCATTAGGAACTTGTTTTGCATCAAACTTTTTGCCGATCTTTTTTTCGATTGGTGAAAGCTTTCTCTTTTCTCCGTTAGTAACAATTGCTATAGAAATACCCTTGTTTCCAGCTCTACCTGTTCTACCACTTCTGTGTGTATAAGACTCGGCTTCGTCTGGTAGTTTATAATTAATTACATGAGTTAAGCTGTTAACATCCAGCCCACGAGCTGCAACATCTGTAGCAACTAAAATCTGTAAATGTTTATTTCTAAACTTTTCCATAACAATATCTCGTTGTGCTTGCGAAAGATCACCATGCAGAGCATCTGCGTTATAACCATCTGCAATTAGCTTGGCAGCAACATCCTTTGTTTCTCTACGAGTTCTACAAAAAACAATACCATAAATATCTGGATTGATATCAGCTAAGCGTTTTAAAGCAGGATATCTATTTCTCTCTGAAACCAAATAAAATTCATGCGAAACATTATCAGAACCAGAATTGCGTCTACCAGCGTCTATTTCTACTGGATTCTTCATGTAGTTCTTAGCTATAGCGTTTACTTCTTTTGGGAAGGTAGCTGAAAATAATAAGGTTTGCTTGCTATTAGGAGTTACTTCTAGAACTTTATCTAAATCTTCTTTAAAGCCCATATTAAGCATTTCATCGGCTTCATCTAAGACAACCCATTTTATATTACTTAATTTTAACTTTTTACGATTTATAAGATCTACAGTTCTACCAGGAGTACCTACAACAATTTGAGCACCTTTTTTTAAACCTCTAATCTGTTTTTCGATATCTGATCCGCCATAGACAGTAATCACATTTAGATTTTTAATGTTTTTAGAGAATTCTTCTATGTTTTTGCCAATCTGTATAGCCAATTCTCTTGTAGGTGATAAGATTATGGCTTGTGTTTCTTTAGAAGCTGTATCGACTTGTTCTATAATAGGCAAACTAAAAGCAGCAGTTTTACCTGTACCAGTTTGAGCAAAGGCTTTTAAGTCATCTTTTGATGCTAAAATTTGCGGAATTGTTTTTTCCTGAATAGGAGTTGGTTGTTCATACCCTAGATCAACTAAAGCAGAAACAATTACTTGGTTTAAACCAAGTTCATTGAATTGAGACATATGTATTATTTATCAAACTAAGGCTCCAAAGTAAAATGCTCGTTAGCAGATAAATAAGCCCCTTGTTTATGAGGGCGCAAAAGTACATTAAATAAATTGATAAAGCACTATAATTAGTGTTTTTCAAGTTTCTTCAATTGTTTTTGAAAGTAATGACTAGAGAGATGAGTAAATCCTTTTTTTGCAATACCATTTTTATCAACTAATATGGCTCTAGAATGATCCAAATGTAACCAACTATTATCAATGTTTTTATCTAATCTGAATTGCTCCTTATCAGTTAATTTATAGGATTTAACATAAGATTTCCATTTAGGATTATTAGCATCTATACCTACAAATAAAATATCTGGGAATTGTTTTTTAAGATATTTTACACGCTTAGCCATATTCTCTATCTGACGATGACTTTTTGGCCAAAAATAGATGACAGCATTAGAACCTTTTACTACATCATTGATAAGTACTTTATTACCATAAGAATTTAAAACAATAAGTTTAGGGAGTTCAGTATTATCAGGTAAATTTTCATTAGCGCTAATAAGATTTCTTATTTCAGCATTATGTTTTTCATCAGTAGAATATTCAAAAAATAACTTCTTAGCTCTTTCCTTTTGTGGTTTAGAAATATAATCACTTAGACATACATTCCACATGGCTTCACCAAGTAGATTGTTTTTTAATTTTTTATTTTTAACATTATCTGCAACTATCTCTAGAAAATTAACAGCCATTGAGCTTTTATGTTCATCAAGTATTTCTTGCTCATAGCTTAAATGATATATATAGGTTTTAATATAATCGTGATATGCATACAGGTCATGCAGATCATCATCGTTCATGTTAATACTTTTTCTGAACTTATAGAATTTAGGAAGCATGTGGGGGTATTCTTTTAAACCCAATGCTTTTTTATGACGATAAGGGTATGCCTCTTTCTTTTTATATAATGGAAGTTCCATTGCTGCTACTGCATATTTTTCAAACAATGGAGAAATATCTGAAGCATCCTCTTTTAAAGTATAGAATAACTTTTGTTTTTCTTTTAATAATGAATCTATTTTTAATTGAAATAAGCTGTCATTCAGTTTATAATAATCATAAAATAATTTATCCTCTTTTTCATTAATTAAAAATATATTAATCAGCAAATTATTTTTGTCTGCTCCTTTACCGCTAAAAACAAGTGACTCATCAAAGTCCCAGGTATTAAGTCTCATCAATAAGCTATCAGTAGGCTCTAAAAAAATAAATTGTACTTCAGGGCCATGTTTAAAAGTGTACATTCCTTCTTTAATAGAATCAAATTCGAAAAGGAATTTATTTTTTTCTGATAACTTTGTTGAATCTAAAAGTTGTTCTCCTTTAAAAAAGAAAATATGAGAATCTTTAGGGTTAATGATTTTCCCCCCAAAATAAGTAGTATCGGTGACACCTTTTTCACCAACACAAGCAGAGAGAACGATAAGAAGAAGTAATAGTAATTTATATTTCAATAACTTTTTCATTTAAAATGAGCTCAAATCTAACATAATCCTTTCAACAAAACAAAAGTAGCTATCAGACTTGTGCAACCCTGTTAATTAGATGTTAAAATATACCGTTAATAATAGTTAAAAAAGGTGCTATTTCATTACTTTTGCCAAAATTTTAAAATAGGCAATATGTTAACGGTTTCTAACTTATCTGTACAATTTGGTAAACGTATATTATTTGATGAGGTAAATACAACCTTTACTAAAGGCAATTGTTATGGAATTATAGGTGCTAATGGTGCTGGTAAATCTACTTTTTTGAAGATACTTTCTGGTCAACAAGAAGCTACATCTGGCTCAGTTTCATTAGAAACTGGTAAACGTATGTCTGTACTTTCCCAAGATCACTTTGCTTATGATGAATTTCCAGTTTTAGAAACGGTATTAAAGGGTAACAAGCCTTTATATGATGTAAAAACTGAAATGGATAAACTGTATGCTGATTACTCTGATGAAAATGCTGATAGAATAGGAGAGTTGCAAGTACAATATGAAGAAATAGATGGTTGGAATGCTGAAAGTGATGCTGCAGCTTTATTATCAAATTTAGGAATCAAAGAAGATTCACATTATACATTAATGGGCGATTTAGATGGAAAGTCTAAAGTACGTGTATTAATTGCTCAGGCACTATTCGGAAATCCTGATGTGTTGATTATGGATGAGCCTACCAATGATTTGGATTACGAAACTATTTCTTGGTTAGAACATTTTTTAGCAAATTATGATAACACTGTGATCGTAGTTTCACACGATAGACACTTTTTAGATGCCGTTTGTACACATATTTCTGATATAGATTTTAGTAAGATTAATCACTATTCTGGTAATTATACGTTCTGGTATGAATCAAGCCAATTGGCGGCCCGTCAACGAGCTCAGCAGAATAAAAAAGCTGAAGAAAAGAAAAAAGAATTAGAAGAATTTATTCGTCGTTTTTCTGCCAATGTTGCAAAGTCTAAGCAGGCTACAAGTAGAAAGAAAATGATCGAAAAATTAAATATTGAAGATATAAAGCCATCAAGTAGACGTTATCCGGCTATTATTTTTGATCGTGACCGAGAAGCTGGTGATCAAATATTAAATATTGAAGGGTTAAGTAAAACGTTGGATGGTGAACTATTATTTAAAGATATTCACATCAATTTGACCAAAGGTGATAAGGTGGTTGTTTTTTCTAGAAACTCTAAAGCGGTTACTGCTTTTTATGAAATAATTAATGATCAAATAAAAGCTGACTCAGGAAAATTTAATTGGGGAGTTACAACTTCGCAAGCATATTTACCACTAGATAATTCAGAATTCTTTAAAAGTAACTTGACTTTAGTAGATTGGTTACGTCAGTGGGCGACTACTGAAGAAGAACGAGAAGAGGTTTATATACGTGGATTCTTAGGTAAAATGATATTTAGTGGCGAAGAAGCATTAAAGAAATGTAATGTGTTGTCTGGAGGAGAAAAAGTACGTTGTATGCTGTCTAGAATGATGATGATAAGAGCCAATGTATTAATGATAGATGAACCAACAAATCATTTAGATCTAGAATCTATACAAGCATTCAATAATTCATTAAAGAATTTTAAAGGAACGGTTTTATTTTCTACACACGATCACGAATTTGCACAGACAGTTGCTAATCGTATTATTGAATTAACACCTAGTGGTGTTATAGATCGTTATATGACATTCGATGAGTATTTTCAAGATGATAAGATTAAAGAGTTAAGAAATAAGATGTATTCGTAAACTAAAAAAGGAAGCTATTTAGCTTCCTTTTTTAGTTTTATAATCTTACTACTTCGTAGTAGTCATTTCCTTTTTTATAAAATACTCCTCTGCATTTATAATACTTTTTACCAGCCATACTTACAATTTTACCACCTTCGGGTAAAAAAGTAATCTTAGCTCCTTTAGGGGCAGGTTTTAATACATACTTGTTTTTCATTTTAGTATGCCATAATCCATCTATAACATAGTAGGTAATTCCATCATGTTTTGCAATGTTTTCTTGCTTTTCTGTATGCTTTATAGTTTCTTTTTCTTGGGCTTGTATAGTTGTAAACCCTAAGAACATAATCAACATCAATACTATATTTTTTAGCTTATTCATCTGTAAAAGATTGTTTTATATTATCAATTTAGTTTAATAACGTAGTTTCTGTTAGTTTCTTGCACGTTTTTGCAAATTACTTTTGCGTTTATTTCTAAATTCTCTCAATAACTTTTTATTGAAATCTTGTTCTGCTCTAAAAAGCATTATAATTTTTTTCCCAGAAACAATATTTTTAAGTTTTTGTTGTAGTTCTTGTTTGGCTTTTGCTACTTCAAAATCTATATTTATAAATTCACTTAAAATAGTATTAGCTTCGTTATCTGATAACTGATTAACACCACCAGCTTCTCTCATTCTCTTCGATAATTCCCTGGTTTTTAAAGTTTTTAAACTATAGATTTTCTTATCGTACTCGTTATAAACTGGCCAGAATTGCTGTGCCTCTTTTGAAGATAAATCAAGAGCATTAGTTATAAAGGCCGTTTTCATTGCTTTTATTTTTTCCCTAGCATTTTGCTGAGCAAATACTTGCAGTGAGAACAAGGTTATAATTAGTATTAAAAAAAACTTTTTCATTACTTTTTTTAGTTTTCCAAGATCATACTTTCAACATCCGTACCATTTAAATAATCTAACAGCTCAGCATCCTCGTCAAAAGTATCATTTTCTGATAAATCTACATCATTAAAAACCTCTGCAATTTCATAGCTATCTAGAGAAATTAAATCACTTTCAATCCATTCTTCAATTTCTGTTTCAGCCACTGCATCTGAAGGTGATGTTCTATTATAATTGATCACAAAAATGAATAATAAAGAAGCTGCTACAGCCAATGGAAGAATTACTTTTTTAAGACGGCTATTTAATGAAATAACTTTTGGTTCTTTTTGCTTTTCTTCATTTATTCGGTCAAAGACTCTATCTTCAAGTGTATCAAAGTAATCTTTTGGAATATCGAAACTTTCGGTTTTTATAAATTCTTTACCTAATTTATTAAATAGATTATCTTCAATTGAATCAAAATATCCTTTTGGTGTAGTAAAGCCATCCTTATCGGGAAATGTTTTTGTTTTTAATTCAGTCATAACGGAATCTTCTATGGTGTCAAAATATCCTTTCGGAACTTTGAATCCGCTTCCTTTTTGTTTTAATATGTCTAAATTACTTTGTTTCATTTCGCCAGTAAGACTAAAAATTACATAGATGGTTTAATATTATTGTGTTAAAAAATGCTCAATTTTTTTTACCGCATGATGGTATGATGCTTTTAACGATCCAACAGAAGTCTCTAGCGCATCAGATATTTCTTGATATTTCATATCATCAAAATACTTCATATTAAATACTAATTGTTGTTTTTGAGGTAATGTAGCAATTGCCTTTTGTAATTTTAATTGCATTTCATCGCCATCGTAATGTACATCTGCCTCTAAACTTTCGGCTAGCTTATATTGCATTTCACTAATGTCAATATTATTGCTTTTTGCTCTTTTATTGATAAAAGTTATTGATTCATTAGTTGCGATACGATACATCCATGAATAAAGTTTGCTATCTGCATTAAATTTATCAATATTTCTATAAACTTTTATGAAAGTGTTTTGTAATACATCGTCGGTGTCATTATGTGAAATGACAATTTTTCGAATATGCCAATACAAACGCTCTTTATATTGCGTCATTAATTCTCTGAACGCAATATCTTGAGTCTGTGCATTTTTTAGCTGTTCGATAAGTACCGATTCTTCTATCACTAAGCTTGGATTTTGTACTTAGACTATTAACGAAGAAAAAGGTTTAATATTGAATGTTAAAAGCGAACACTTGTTTTAATATTTAAAACTCTACCAGATAAGAAGTTTGGTACAGCTACGGATTGTTGCGAAGCAATATCGCGCACCCATGTATTTGTGATAGAATTTTGAACATCGAACATATTAAATAGCTCGATACCTACAGAAAATTCTTTAAATTTTTGTAGCCAAGTTGCTCTTGGCTTCTTTTTTTGATCTACCAATACATAAGAAATACCCACATCTGACCTAAAATAATCTTTTAATCGATTTTGAAATATATAGGGATCGGCATATGAAGGCGACCCTCCAGGAACACCAGTATTATATACCATGTTTAAATACATTTTTAGATTAGGATTACTTGGTACATAATCTTGAAAAAGGATGGCAAATTTTAATCTCTGGTCAGTTGGTCTAGAAATATAGCCACGATCTTCAATATTTTCTTTGGTGATTAAATAACCGAAAGTTACATATGATTCTGTACCTGGAACAAATTCACCGTTTAATCGAGCATCAAAGCCTGTAGCATATGCTTTTGCATTGTTTTTAGCACGATAACGTATTTGAACATTATCTACTGTAAACGGATTTACATCCGATAATGATTTATAATAGGCTTCGGTAACTAATTTAAAAGGTCTATCCCATAATTTAAAGCTATAATCGTTACCTAATACAAAATGTATAGAACGCTGTGCTTTAACTTCAGGATGTACTATTCCAAGAGAATCTCTTAGTTCACGATAAAAAGGAGGCTGGTAATAATAACCACCAGATAATCTAAAAAGCATATCTTTTTTCCAGTCTGGCTTAAACGCAAATTGTGCTCTAGGGCTTATAACGGTATGCTTGTCTGAGGCTTCATTTTTTGGTTTAACAGTCCAGTTTTGGGCTCTCACACCTAAGTTAATCCACAATTGATGCTTGCCGATATCAAATTGCCTACTCCATTGTGCAAACCCAGAAATACGATTTGTGGTCACATCGTTAAAAGCTCTGGCACTTGTAAAAGGAACTATAGGACCAACAAAAGGAGTATAAGGTTCATCATTTCTTGGCAACAGACTAGGTGGTCTTATTGAGAACCCAGCAGAATCTATCACTTCCCATTCAATAATCCTATCCTTGATATTTTCTGTTTGATACTTAACGCCAATTTCAAAAACATTTTCATCTTTTTTTAAAGTAGCTTTTGCCTGTACATTCGAGATAAATGCATCAAGATCATTACGAGCATGATCTAATTGTGAGCCAATTGATTGTGTAAATTCTACATCACCAAAATTATCACTACCAAAATCTGCATTCACTTCACCAATGCTGTAAGCACCAAAAATATCAAAATGTTCTTCTTCTTGAGTATTATAAGTAGAAGTAATTAAATTAAGAACTAGATCATCATTTACTATGTAAGTTGCTTTTAAAGCTCCAAATAAGGTTAAGTAGTTGTCATTTTCACGCCCTTCATAATTAACAACTAGTGCTTGAGCGTTTGCAATTGTTCCAAAATTTGTTCTACGAGTTATTGG
Organism: Maritimimonas sp. 2304DJ26-3; assembly: GCF_056591635.1. Taxonomy (NCBI): domain Bacteria; kingdom Pseudomonadati; phylum Bacteroidota; class Flavobacteriia; order Flavobacteriales; family Flavobacteriaceae; genus Maritimimonas; species Maritimimonas sp. 2304DJ26-3. The sequence continues at coordinate 436,025 of NZ_JBWQOK010000002.1, read as the reverse complement.
AGTATAGTCATAATTATTCAGTGAAAATGTACCTAAAAAATCTAAGCTAAATTTATTAGTAAATTCATAGGATAGATATGTTTGCGCATCAGTAAAATTAGGTCTAAAGTTGGTTTCAGTATCCTTTGAGTTGACAAAAAGACTATTATTTCTATAGCGTATACCTAATATTGCTGATAATTTTTTGTCAAGCATTTCTCCTTCAACGGTAACACTTGCTCCTAGTAAGCTTGCATCTGCTGCTAGATTAAATTCTTTAGGTTTTTTATAGGTAATATCTAAAACAGAAGATAATTTATCGCCATATTTGGCTTGAAATCCGCCTGCCGAAAATTTTATATTCCGAGTTAAATTAGGATTCACAAAACTTAATCCTTCTTGTTGACCAGATCGAACCAAAAATGGCCGATAAACTTCAATTCCGTTTACATAAACAAGGTTTTCGTCATAATTTCCACCACGAACATTGTACTGTGTACTTAATTCATTATTACCACTAACGCCCAAGCCAATATTTCGCAACGTTGCTTCAATACCAGCGTTAGCACCAGGTAATTCCTTGGCGGTTTCTATATTTACATTGTCTATACCTTTTACTTTATCTCTATTATCTTGAACAACAACTTCTTTGATCTGTTCTGTTTTGGTTTTGAGTTTAGGGGAAAAAGTTACCGTACGATTTCTAGAAACACGAATCCGTTTAGTTAAAGTGTTGTATGAAACGTGGCTAAATATAATAGTTATAAATCTACCAGAAGGAATTTGTAATTGATATTCGCCTTTAGTATTAGAAGCTGTACCAGTTTTCTCAAAGCGTATAGTTACATCTTTAATTGGTTGGCCATTTTCATCTTTTATAATACCTTTTAAAGTACCAGTTTGGGCATGTAAGAAACTTATAAATAGAAAAAAGACAAAAGTAGCTGTAATAGAATTTTTCAAAAAAAGAAGCTTTACGTTCTAAAAATTATGGTTTTCTATAAAACGTTGCAATATACGTATTCGTATTATTAACATTATCAACAGCAATTAGTTTTAATGTATGTTTCTCACCTGCTAAAACCTTGTCATTAAAATCGTAAGTTAGTAATCCTCTTTTGGCATCAAATTCCATTAAAATCCATTCACCATCAATTTCTGCTCGGTACGATTTTATTCCTGAAAGGCCATCCGATATACGTACTTTCAAATATCGAAATTTACTTAAATCTTGGTTCTTTTTAAAATTAATTGGTTTGATTTTAGGTTTTTGATTATCAGAAAACAAAGCATAGTTGCCTAAATAATTATTCAATGTGTATAGTTTGTTTTCTTTTCGCTCTGTTCTGGAATAATATGGTATTCCTTTTGTATTTATCCTTCCTATAAATAACTTGTCTTGTTCATCTTTTGAATATCTAGAAACATTGAATGTTAAAGTAAATTTTCTATGTACTGGTACGCCAGGATTGTGAAGTTTTACAACATCATCCTCATGTTTAAAGTCAAAATAAAAATCATTATAAAAGCTACGCTTCGGAAAAGCTACCGTTACTGTACTATCAGAAATTTTATTAAATATATTTCTTTTAAAGTGATACGGCGTCTCCTTTATGCGCTTTTTAACATAAATTGAATCTTTCTTACCTTTTACAGGAATAAGAAGTTTCGTTTCATTTCCTTTAAAATCTGTCGCTTTTATTTGCACAGTATAAGAAGCACCATCTTCTACTTTTAAATAACCTTTATTTATTAATTTTTTATAAATACTAAGTTTATTAGCTGGTTCTACAAAGCATTTTTGTATACGCTGTCTTTTTTTATAAAATCGACCAAAGTCTATTAATGAGTTTATATACCGAGATTCACTAAAAGAAAATGTATTAACAGTATGTTGGTACATAGTAGTGCCATTTACCTTCATCTCTAGATTGAACAAACCATTATTATTTAATGCACCATCTAGTTTATCTATTGCATTAATACCAAAACCAATAGTTCCATAAGCTTCAATTTTTTGAGCCAATAAACTACCATCTGCCTGTTTTTTTAAGGTCAATTCTTTAATTCGACTACTTTGATTAACATGAGAAGTGTCTCCAAAAGAATAGACAACACCAGCTCTTATTTCAGGTTTTTTTGAATCGGCAACATCAATACCAAAATACATAGGGTTGATTGGCTTAGCATCAGCATCTCTTATTTCGTAATGCAAATGGGGGCCGCCAGAACTACCACTGTTTCCGCTAAAAGCGATTATTTCGTCTTTTTCTACTTTTAATTCATTTGATTTTGGAAATAGTTGAATAACAAAACTTTCTTTTTCGTATTGTTTCTTCTTAACGTACTCCTCAATTTTGGGTGAAAACTTGTTTAAATGACCATATACAGTTGTGTAACCGTTTGGATGCGTAATGTATAACGCTTTGCCATAACCCCAATGCGATATTTTTATACGAGAAACATATCCTTCAGCAGAAGAAAACACCTTTAAACCTATTCTCTTTTGAGTCTTAATATCTAAACCAGAATGAAAATGATTGCTACGCAATTCGCCAAAGGTTCCGCTAAGAATTAGTGGTATATCTAATGGTTTCCTAAAATAATCTTTAGGATAATCCATTTGAGAATTAGACAATAAAATAGAACCGAAAAAAAGTAAAACTAAAAGTATTCTCCCCATAATTTTGGCTAAAATACAGATTAGAAAATAAAATCAAAAAAGAAAAATTAAGAAATTGTGAATCAGATATTTGTGCATAACTTTTCACATAAAACACCAAAACAGTTGCTTAATTAAAACAGTAATGCTAAATTTGTTGATATAGTTTATACTCTTTGTTTTAATGAGTAATGTTTTAGAAATAGTTGATTCTCTGCAAAGTAAATTAGATAAACTAATTACTAAGTATGAATTATTAAAAGTTGAAAATCAACAATTGCTTGAAAAAAGTAATCAACTAATTCAAAAAATAGATTCGCAGAAAGAATCGATGAGTACAATAGAAAATAAGTACGAATCATTAAGAGTTGCTAATGCAATTGTAGGCAGCAAAGAAGATAAACATACAACTAAATTAAAGATAAATACGTTAATACGCGAAATTGATAAATGTATTGCTCAGTTAGGTGAGTAGGTTCTAAATGGATGATAACCTTAGAATAAAAGTTACTATTGGAGATAGAGTTTACCCCTTAACAATAAAGAGTGAAGGTGAAGAGGAAGGTATTCGCAAAGCCGTAAAGAAAATAAACGATCTTATAAAGAAGTTTGAAGAGAATTATGAAGTGAGAGATAAGCAAGATGTGTTAGCAATGTGTGCTTTACAGTTTGCGTCTTTACAAGAGGTTAAAAGTATTTATAACGAGCAAGATGCTCTCAAAATTGAAAGTAAAATAAAAGAGATGAGTTCGCTGTTAGATTCTCATCTATAAGTTCTTTAAAATACAACAATTACTGCCTACATTAGTTATTTGTTTATTAAACTCAACACGATTTTATTAAAAAGGGTGAGTTTTAGTTGCGAAAGCGTGCCAATTTAATTTGGATTTTTGACCAACTAGTTAGCCCTAAACTTGTTTACAAGGAGTTTAAAAACCCCAAACTAGTGTAGGCTTTTTTTATACTTAAAATTAACGAAATGGAAGGAATGATAATGCCAATATTACTTGGTGTAGTTGGTTTGATTATAGGCTTTATAATAGCTAAAGCTTTAGAAAAAAACAAAGCATCGCTAATATTGAAAAATGCCAAAAAACAAGCCTCATCTGTGTTAAAGGAAGCTAGATTAGAAGGTGAATCACTTAAAAAGGATAAAATATTACAAGCAAAAGAAAAATTTATAGAGTTAAAAACAGAACACGAAAAAGTAATTCTTGCGAGAGATAAAAAGATTACTGAAGCTGAAAAAAGAATACGCGATAAAGAATCAAAGATATCACAAGAGTTAGATAAAAATACAAAGTTGAGTAAATCTCTAGAGGCTAAACAAGCAGATTATAATTATCGCCTAGAGTTTTTAGAAAAGAAAAAAACTGAAGCTGAAAAATTGCATAAAAAGCAAGTAGAGCAGCTTGAAGTTATTTCAGGTTTATCGGCAGACGATGCAAAAACTCAATTGGTTGAATCTTTAAAAGAAGAAGCTAAGACAGATGCCATGGCTGTTATTCAAGATACAATTGAAGAAGCTAAATTAACCGCTCAACAAGAGGCAAAAAAGATAGTATTAAGTACTATTCAACGTGTAGGGGTAGAGCAAACAGTAGAAAACTGTGTATCGGTATTTAATTTAGAATCAGATGATGTAAAGGGTCGTATTATTGGTCGTGAAGGTCGTAATATTAGAGCATTAGAATCTGCTACCGGAGTTGAAATTATTGTTGATGACACGCCAGAAGCGATTATTCTTTCTTGCTTTGATCCTATACGTAGAGAGATTGCGCGTTTATCTATGCATAAATTAGTTACTGATGGTAGAATTCACCCCGCACGTATAGAAGAGGTCGTTGCTAAGACTAAAAAAGAAATCAATCAAGAAATTATAGAAGTTGGTAAGCGTACAGTGATCGATTTAGGTATTCACGGATTACATCCTGAATTAATTAAAACTGTAGGTAGGATGAAGTACCGTTCTTCTTACGGACAAAATCTTTTGCAGCACTCACGCGAAGTTGCAAATCTTTGTGCTTTAATGGCAGCAGAACTTGGCTTAAACCCTAAAGTTGCTAAAAGAGCAGGACTATTACATGATATTGGTAAAGTGCCAGAAACTGAAAGTGAATTGCCACATGCGTTGCTTGGAATGGAATGGGCTGAAAAATATGGTGAAAAGAAAGATGTATGTAATGCTATTGGTGCTCACCATGACGAAATTGAAATGAAATCATTGATAGCACCTATTGTACAAGTATGTGACGCCATATCTGGTGCAAGACCAGGAGCTAGACGCCAAGTATTAGATTCTTATATACAACGATTAAAAGACCTAGAAGATGTTGCTTTTGGGTTTTCAGGAGTTCAAAAGGCATATGCTATACAAGCCGGTAGAGAGTTACGCGTAATTGTAGAAAGTGAAAAAGTTGATGATATAAAGGCATCAGAATTATCATTTAATATTTCTCAAAAAATACAAAATGATATGACATATCCTGGTCAGGTTAGAGTGACGGTAATTCGTGAAACACGAGCTGTTAATATCGCCAAGTAAAATTTACTAATTCAAATATTGTTGAAGATCCTTTTCCGTTACGGAGAAGGATTTTTACTTTCTAGGATGATACTTTTCTACAACTTCTTTTAAGAAGGTTTTATCAATATGCATATAGACTTCAGTAGTAGTAATGCTCTCGTGACCTAACATTTGTTGTATTGACCTAAGATCTGCTTCATTTTCTAATAAATGTGTGGCGAAAGAATGCCTAAATGTATGTGGACTCACATTTTTTCTAATTCCTGCTTTTTCTGTAGCATCTTTAACTATTAAAAAGATCATATTCCGTGTAAGCTGTTTTCCTCTTCTGTTTAGAAACAAAGTGTCTTCGAACCCTTTTTTAGGTTTTATATGATTTCGAACTTGATTTATGTAAATTAGAATTAGTTTCTGAGTATACGAGTTGATAGGGACAAACCGCTGTTTATCACCTTTACCAATAACACGGACAAATCCTTCATCAAAAAATAGATCTGAAAGCTGTAAGGTAATAAGTTCCGTAACACGTAACCCGCAGCTATATAAAGTCTCCAATATGGTTTTGTTACGTTGCCCTTGAGGTAAGCTAAGATCAATAGAATCTATAATTGACTTTACTTCTTCAAAAGATAAGGTATCTGGTAATTTTCTACCAATTTTTGGAGCTTCAATAAGCTGTGTAGGATTGTCTGTTCTATAATCTTCAAAAATCAGATAATCAAAAAAACTACGGAGACCAGAGATTATGCGAGATTGCGATCGTGCATTTACTGTTTTAGCAATCTCATATACAAATTGCTGTAGGGTGTCAAGAGAAATGGTTATTGGAGAAACGATGATTTCATTGGTATCTAAAAATTGCATCAATTTTTTTACATCTCTTGTATAATTTTGAACAGAATTAATAGCTAACCCTCGTTCTATTTTAAGATATAGTTGATAATCTTTCAATGCATTATGCCAATTCATAATAAAAAATCACTTCTAATTTTAGTATATTGCAATATAACTTTAAATCAATTATTATGAAAAAAATGAGTTTAGTTATCCTATTAGTAATTTTTAGTATTACTTCAATAAATGCTCAAGGAGAAACTAGTTTTGGTGTAACAGGTGGATTTATCAATGGTTCAGGTAAAGCTTCTGTTGCTGGTTTTGATATAGCAGAAGTACAGAATGGTTCAGGTTTTTTTATTGGATTATTAGCCGACATTGGAGTGGCGGAAAAATTTAGTGTGCAGCCTGAAGTGCTTTATGCTGGGATAGATGGAGAAGGAGTGATATTAATACCAGTTATGGCTAAATATTATATTGCAGAAAAATTTAACTTACAAGCTGGACCTCAGTTAGACTTCTTAACAGGATTAAATGAATTTGAGAAAAGAGCAATTAAAACAACAGGATTTAGTTTAGGTTTTGGAGCAGGGTTCGATATTAATGAAAGTTTTGCAGTACAAGCTAGATATAATATTGGGCTAAATAATAGAGTAGACAGTGGTTTAACAGATCTTATAGATGATTTAAATATACCTATTATTGGTGGTTTAATCAATCCAGAACTTAAAGTAAATACCTTTCAAATTGGTTTAGTTTATAACTTTCAATAGTTTATTATAAATTGATAGAATAAAAAAAGCCAATGTTTTGACATTGGCTTTTTTTATCTTATGGTTAATTAGGTTAAAATTTGTCAGTCAGTATATTGATTAAATCAACAATAGCCCAAATTCCAAGACCTCCAATAGTAAGAATAAATAAGATATTCCAACCTACTGGTTTTTTGTAGTACCATCTGTGAGCAGCAAAGGGCCATCCTAAAAAGAACCATAAAGCCACACCAACCCACTTGTCTTGATTTTGACTTGAAGTAGTTAACGCAACAACTTCCTCGGTTTCTACTTTCAATTCAGAATTTACATCTGTTTTGGCTACTCTTTTTACAGGAAAAGAGGCATAAGTAGCGGTAATAGTTAACATAAACACTAATACCGTAATGATTGTTTTGATTTTCATAATATATTAATTTAATTTGCCATCCAAAGTACTAAAAACTTTATCAAAATGAAACCAAAATATTCTTTTTTGATTATTATATTTTTAACCTTTTCTGTATCAGTATTAAAGGCTCAGCAACATCATGAATTTTTAGGTTTTGTGTTTCTAAATGATACGACTAACATATCCTATAGGTTGATATTTTCAGAAAATAAAGGAGAAATAAGTGGTTATTCTATCACAGATTTACATGGTGAACATGAAACTAAAAATGTAATTTCTGGAAAATATGACAAGCAGAAAAAAGAATTTGTTTTTAAAGAGAAAGATATTGTTTATACAAAGTCACCTGTAACCCAGCAAGATTTTTGTTTTGTTAATTTTACGGGTAAACTAAAATTAGCTAGTAAGAAAAGTAAACTGACAGGTAGTTTTAAGGGACTCTTTAATGATGGAACTAAGTGTATCGATGGAGAAATTAGGCTCGCTGGTACAGAAGCTTTGTATAAAAGAATGAATAGATTGAGCAAGAAAATTTCTAAAACAAAAAGAATAGACGATGCTACCAAAAAAAGAATAAACCCTGTTAGAATTTTAGATAGCATAAGAATGAATACATTGAAGGAAGGTGAGGTTACTTCAGTTTTTTGGAAATCTAATAAATTTAAGATGGAGATTTGGGATGCGGGCAAAGAAGATGGAGATAGAATTACTGTTTTAGTGAATGGCAAAGAGGTCTTGGCCAACTACGAAATCACTCATACAAAAAAGATAGTTACTTTTGATTTGGTAAAACAAAAGAATATCGTTGTAATTAAGGCAGAAAATATGGGGAATATATCGCCAAATACTGCTAAAATAGCTTTGTATGATGGAAATAATGAGTTAGGTTTATATACAAATCTTAATAAAGATAAAACAACAACGGTAACTGTAATTAAGCGTAAATAACATAGATGAAACTTATAATTATTAACGGCCCTAATTTAAATTTGCTTGGTAAACGAGAACCAGAAGTTTATGGGAATACCAGTTTTGAAGATTTGTTTAAAGAGCTACAGAATAAATATCCTCAACTTCAGTTAGACTATTTTCAGTCTAATATTGAAGGAGAAATTATAGATAAACTGCACGAAGTAGGATTTAATTATGATGGCATTATTTTAAACGCAGCAGCTTATACACATACTTCAGTTGGAATTGGTGATGCGGTTAAAGCAATAGAAACTGGGGTTATAGAAGTGCATATTTCTAATGTTTCTTCCCGTGAAGAGTTTAGACATAATTCTTATATCGCTCCGAATGCTTCAGGAATCATTATTGGTTTCGGATTAAAAGGATATGAACTTGCTATCGAATCTTTTTTAGACTAAAGTTTCAAAACCATTTTTATATCACTTCTGGCATACGGGCTATTTGCTTGAATAGCTACTTCTTTAAAGCCATATTTTCTATATATATAAATTGCATTTTCTAATTTAGTGTTAGAATAGAGCAGGAGCTCTTCCCATCCTTGATTTTTAGCAAACTCAATACAATATTGCATAAGTTGTTGGCCAATTTTTAATCCTTGAAATTTAGGCGAAACGGCCATCTTGCTCAATTCGTAACCCTCGTCTTCATTCATTAAAGCGACTGTACCCGCTACTTGTCCTTGCTGTAGAGCAAAGAATATATGCCCACCTTTATCTATAATGTAGTTTTTTGCATTATTTAAAACTTCTTTATCATGCTCTTCAACATAAAAAAATTTCTCTAACCATTCAATATTTAAATCTCTAAAATGATTTGAATATTCTTCTCTAAATGATATTATTTCTATAGGATGTTTCATCATCATTATTTTAACTTAGTAATTACAGTTTCACTAAATGATTTTTTATTTAATTCAGTTTCAACATAAGTAATATGATCTAGCAATGTTTTATTTTCTCTTTTCTGTGTTATTTTTTTTATTTCTTCGTCTATTATTTTCCAAACTGGTTTTAATTCTTCTAGAATCGTTGTACCTTTTTCCGTCAAACTGATTTTACGTTTTCTTTTGTCATGTTTATCTGTTATAGAAACTATTAGTTTCTTTTTTATTAAACTATTAACATATTGTGTTACTGCTGGTTGTGTAACTTTTAATGAGCTGCTAATCTCACTAATTGAAAGTTCATCTTGTTCACTAACAAGTTTAAAAATAGGCATATGATAAGGGTCAAAATCTAGCTTTGATTCTTTGTATATCCTTATAACTTCTTTCATTATTTGATCACTAAGTCTTTTTAATCTTGAACCTAAAGCCAGCTCTTGAAATTGTATTAACTTATCAGAATTATTCATTATACATAAATATTTATATAAATACTTATGCAAATTTATAAAATATTATTTAAATACCAAAATGGAGTAGTAGTATTACATTTTACTATCAATAAGATCGATAATTTCTTTTTCTTCTTTTAAAGTTGACTGATAGATAATTTCAGCTTTATCTAAAATATTATCTGCAAAGTTTCTATCTTTTATGTCTTTTGCATTTATACGAACGTTAAAATACGCTCCAATTACGGCAGTTCTAGCGCATAACACACCAACTCCGGCATCAGATAACGAATTTTGAAGTCCATCTTTTGCCATTGCTTTCATCACTTCTATAGAATTGTAAGCAGTTTGCATAACTTGAAGCGGAACTTCAGTAGCATATTTTGTTGCATTTTCTATAGCTTGTTGACGTATTTTTTTCTCTTCATCAGAACCTTTTGGCATTCTAAATCCTTCAATAATTTTGTTGAATGCATTCGTATCTTCATCAACTAGAAACAGTAGTTTGTTCTTGTAATCTTGCCCCTTTTCAGCCCATTTAGAATAGAATTCCCACTTTTCATCCCATCCTGGCTTATGGGCTGATAGATTAGCAACCATGGTGCCTAATGAAACCCCTAAGGCGCCTACATATGCAGAGATTGATCCACCACCTGGAGCCATAGATTCACTAGCGGTTTCATCCGCGAAATCATCTAACTTAAAATCAATTAATTTCTTAGAATTATCGTCAAGCATATATTCAATAACTTTTTCTTTAGGATTAAAAGGTTTTAAATCGTCTAAACCAAGTGACTTTATCGCAATTTTTATTTTTTCCGATTCTGCAATACCCAATGAACGATTTTGCTTGATTAGAAAATAATTAGCCGCATCTAACATTGCTTTTAGGGGCACAAGACCAACTAGTTCTGAACCGGTAACACGTAAACCTCTTTCTTGAGCAACTTTGCAACTTTCGTCAAAAGCCTCATGCATAGACGTAATTGAAATATTGGTTAAGTTATAAGAAATCTGAGCGATACCATACTCTTCAATATACCAACCAATTCCTTTTACGGCTTTCAGCTTGCCAGGCATACGAACTGGTTCTCCATTTTTGTCTAATATTTTTTTGCCAGTAATAGGATTTCCTTCACGTTTAATTCTACCAGCTTCGCGAATATCAAAGGCAATTGCATTAGCGCGACGCGTAGAAGTAGTATTTAAATTAATATTATAAGCAATTAAAAAATCGCGAGAAGAGATGGCAGTGGCGCCACTTCTAGAAACAGAATCATTAAACTCTGATGGCCCGAAATCTGGTTTCCAATTGGGATCAACTAATTTTTTCGAAAGCCCTTCATATTCACCTGAGCGACAATTTGCTAAATTCTTTCGCTTTTCTTCTTTTGCAGCGTTCTCGTAGAAATATCCTGGTATACCAAGTTCATCACCAACTCGTTTTCCTAATTTATGAGCATATTTAGCTGTTTCTTCTAAGGTTATGCCTGAAATTGGTACTAATGGGCAAACGTCTGTAGCACCAAAACGAGGATGTTCACCAGAATGCTTCCTCATATCTATTAGTTCGGAAGCCTTTTTAATTAATCGAAAAGCTGCTTCAATAACCGGTTCGGGTTCGCCAACAAAAGTTATTACAGTTCTATTTGTTGCTTTACCAGGATCTATATCTAATAATTTCACGCCTTCAACTGTTTCAACAATTTTAGCTATTTCATTAATTCTTGCTGAGTCTTGTCCTTCACTGATATTAGGAACACATTCTATAAGTTGCTTTTGCATTTTAATTACAATCTAATTTATTACTTATTCTATATACTCTGGAATAAGGAGATATAGTACCATTTACTACACTTTTTACACGAACATACCAATCGCTCCCATAAGCTACAGGAAGTCCAAAAGTATTGGTAGTACGGTGAGAAGTTTGATAATATGCCCAAGTAGAACTTGTTGTATACTCAACAATATACTCAGTTGCGTTGTTAACTGGAGCCCATTTTACTAAAGCTATATCGTAACCAGAGTTTGAAGTTATAACGGATGAGAACTGAGTAGGAGCATTATTATTTTTTACTACTAAAACTTGGGAAGGGTAGGATTCATACCCATCGAAATTTCTTACAGCTTTTATTCTTACATAAAAAATAGCATTTTTAGCTATTGGTATTCCCAAGATATTATTAGTTCTTATAGAAGTAGTAAAATAAGCAAAAGTTGGACTTGTAGAATATTCAGCAATGTATTCTGAGGACCCACTAACCTCCCTCCAAGTGATACGTGCAATATCTGGATTTCCAATTGTAATTGATGAGGATAAATCAACAGGAATTTGTGCATCTGTGTAGTCAACAATATTACCATGATTGCCCAATTCATTTCGCTCTAGGAAATAATTGTTATTTGGAGACCTAACTCTGATAACATTTTTCAACCTAACATCATTGGGAGGTGTGTCTAAAATAAACTTATTATCTGTAAAAATAGTTTCTTCTCCTACGATAGATGCAAACCTGAAACCACCATGACCGTCTGGGTTCGGATATATTTTGTTTCTTAAGTCAAAAGTATTATTTTCTATAACGGCACCTGGGGCACCATTTATAGTCCAAATGCGATCGTTAAGCCAATTATTCTTTATTTTGACATTACTTGTTAATCCATCATTAATTGTATCGCTTTGTAACACAATAGCCGCGTTACCAGTTTCAATATCAAAAACATTACCTTCAATTAAAATATTAGTTAATTCATCGTTAGGAGCGAAACCAGACGCATTGTCAATTTTCATTCCAGGTGTTCCCGTTCCTTTATTAACATTAAAGCAATTATCTTTAATTGTTAATTTTGATAGTTTTTGCCCAAAAAAACAATTTGCAAACCCATTCATATTATTATTTCTAATTATTACTTCGCCTACCCGATCAGATTGAGTAACTACAGTCGTTGCAGAAATTGCAATTGGATAATTGGTATCAGGATCATAAGGTGCATCTGTATAAAAAGTGTTATTCTCAATAAGAACATATTTGTGGCCTCCTCTAATTCTGATTGCTAAGCCATCAGGATTTGCAAAAGTAGAATTCTTAACAATTATACTATCATAACCTTTGCCTACATAATTATCTGGATCCTCAGGCGTAATATCTGTAGTTATAAATATTTCTGCTTCGTTAAACGTTATTCCATCAAAAATTAAGGTGCCACAGCTTTCAGAAGCTAAAATATTTATGTCATTGGATATTACATCTCCTGAATTATACAATGGATTTGGGTTTCCACAGCTAGATGAAGATTTATTATTTATACTAATTTCAATAATAGATTCTTTTTCGCAATTAAAAAGAATTATTATAAAGATAAAAAAAACCAAACTTTTAAAAAATAATTTCATAATAGAGTAATTGGTGTTTTATATTATATCAAATTTAAAATTGTTTTCTAAATAGAATACATCAATCAACAAAAAATGTAAAGAATAATCATATAATTTTTCTATTTTTGGCGCTTATTAAAAATGAAATATAGAATGAGATTACTTAAAATTTTTGCTGTTGTACTATTTGTAGCAACATTGGCTTCTTGTAATAGTCAAGGAGTAACAAAGAAATCATTAGATAGCGAAGTTGATTCAGTTAGTTATGCTATTGGTATGGACATAGCCAATAACTTAAAAAGATTTGATGAACTTGATAGAGAATTATTAATTCAAGGAATTAGAAATGGTATAGATTCTACAAATCTTTTAATGAATTATGATAAGATAACACCAGTTGTTAGAGCTTATATGACTAAAAAACAGGTTGAAGATCGTGAAAAACAGCAAGAAGATGCTTTAAAAAATGCTGAAAAAGAATTTGGTGAAGTAAAAACAGCTGGGGAAATTTTTTTAGAAGAAAATAAAGCAAAAGAAGGCGTAAAAATTACAGAAAGCGGTCTGCAATATGTAGTTCTTAAAGAAGGTAGCGGTGCTAAACCAGTACCCGCGGATAAAGTAAAAGTACATTATCATGGAACTTTAGCAGATGGAACTGTATTTGATAGTTCGGTAGATAGAGGTACTCCATCTGAGTTTTTTGTAAGTCAAGTTATTAGAGGATGGACTGAAGGTTTACAATTAATGTCAGTAGGTTCAAAGTATAAATTTTTTGTTCCACAAGAATTAGCTTATGGAGCTTTTCCTCGTCAAGGTGGAAAGATAAGACCGTTTGATGCCCTAGTATTTGAAGTAGAATTATTAGATATAGTTAAATAACAATATAATTATTAATAAGAATTTTAGAAGCCAGTAACAAATAGTTACTGGCTTCTTGCTTTTACTAGATTATTGTTGGAATATTTTTTGGTTAAAGGAATATATACTAAAACCATTTTATGATTCGTTATTCTAAATAATCAAACTCGCTAAACATGGAAAACAATTTTAACCCTGAAAACGAATCAACACGTTTTAAAAAAAAGAAAAAGAAATACTTCGATCCTTACAAGAAAGATAAGTATACCATATCAAAATTAAAAGAATATAAAAAATATCTCGAATATTTGGAGACAGTAAGAGCTCAAGGTAATTTAGATTTAGAGTATTAATATTCTATTTTATCTTCTTTCTCGGACCATTTTTTAAATGGTTCTAACGCAATATCTCTAGCACATTGTTCAAAAGGAATACTACGCTTATCGTAAGGTAAAGGAATTTCTTTATAGATAAATTCATCATCAAACCCAATATCAGCAGCATCCTGTTGATTACTACCATAGTATACCTTTTTAGGCCGAGCCCAATAAATGGCACCTAAACACATAGGGCAAGGCTCACATGATGTGTATATTATACAATCGTCTAACTGAAAAGTTCCTAAATTTTTACAAGCATCTCTAATGGCAGTAACTTCTGCATGTGCCGTTGGGTCATTTGTTGAAGTTACTTTATTATTTCCTCTCCCAACTATTTCTCCATCTTTTACAACAATACAACCGAAAGGACCTCCTTCATTATTTTGCATTCCTTTTAAAGCAGCTTTTACTGCTTCACTCATAAACTCTTTATGGTTCATTGATCTTTATTTTAAACTTCCAGTCATATCTTCTGGCTTTACCCATTCATCATACTGCTCTTCAGTAACATAGCCTAACCTTATAGCTTCTTCTTTTAAAGTAGTTCCATTAGCATGCGCTGTATTAGCAATTTCAGCAGCTTTGTAATAACCTATTTTGGTATTTAAAGCAGTTACTAGCATTAAAGAATTATTCAATAACTCTTTGATCACTTTAGTATTAGGCTCAATACCAACAGCACAATTAACATTAAATGACACACAAGCATCACCAATTAATCTAGCCGATTGTAATAGATTGGCTGCCATCATAGGTTTAAATACATTTAATTCGTAATGTCCTTGTGTCCCACCAACAGTTACTGCAACATCATTACCTATAACCTGTGCACAAACCATAGTTAAGGCTTCTGCTTGGGTAGGGTTAACCTTGCCAGGCATAATTGATGAGCCAGGTTCATTAGCAGGGATAATCAGCTCACCAATACCTGAACGAGGCCCTGATGCCATCATTCTAATGTCATTTGCTATTTTATTTAAAGAAACTGCTAATTGTTTTAAAGCTCCATGAGATTCAACAATAGCATCATGCGCCGCTAAAGCTTCAAATTTATTTTCAGCAGTTATAAATGGTAAGCTTGTAAAATCAGCAATATATTTTGCTACAGTAACATCATAACCATTAGGAGTGTTTAATCCTGTTCCTACAGCAGTACCACCTAAAGCTAATTCAGAAAGATGGTCTAATGTATTTTTCAATGCTTTTAATCCATGATCTAATTGTGATACATAGCCAGAAAATTCTTGACCAACAGTTAAAGGAGTTGCATCCATTAAATGTGTACGACCAATCTTAACTACATCTTTGAATTCTTTAGCTTTGCTATCTAAGGTGTTTCTTAGCTTTTCTACTCCTGGAATAGTAGTTTCTACAATCATCTTATAACATGCAATGTGCATACCAGTGGGGAATGTATCGTTAGATGATTGTGACTTGTTTACATCATCATTTGGCTGAATAGTCTTTTCTCCTTCCCCAATCTTTTTGCCTGCAATTTCATGAGCTCGGTTGGCTATCACCTCATTAACATTCATATTACTTTGGGTGCCAGAACCAGTTTGCCAAATAACCAATGGAAATTGATCATCATGTTTTCCACCAAGTATTTCATCACATACCTGAGCAATTAAATTGCGTTTTTCTTCAGCTAAAACCCCTAGTTTACAGTTGGTATAAGCTGCAGCTTTTTTAAGATAAGCAAATCCGTAAACAACCTCTAAAGGCATTGATGCTGGAGCTCCAATTTTAAAATTATTTCTTGATCTTTCAGTCTGTGCGCCCCAATATTTATCGGCAGGTACTTTTACCTCGCCCATAGTATCTTTTTCTATTCTGTAGTCCATCTAAATGAATTGATTTTGTGGACTGCAAAGTTACAAAATAGCTGATGAATGATAGTTGAATTATTGAACGATTTGGAAGATTGCTAAAGCATAAATAGCAAAACGGGCGAACCGAAATAATCCAAATGCAATAACACCTTTTAAAGGATACTGTATCATACCTGCTGCCATGCAAGTAATAGAAAAGGGTATAGGTAATAAAGCTCCGGTAAGAATTAAAAACCCACCCCACTTTTTAGTATTCTTTAAATGCTTTGCCATTTTGTTTTCGAGATAATTCTTAATGGCATTTATTTTTAAAGCAGCTTTTCCTATAAAAAATGAGATAATACCACCTATATAAGATAGCGTTGCTAAAATTGATAGTGATAAAATGGGATTACTCGTTTTTTTAGACCAAGCAATGAAAATCTCTGGAGGAATTAACCCTAAGAATGATTCTGATAAAAAGAAAATAATGAGAATACCCTTAGTAGAATAGATTTCAGTTATTCTCTGAAGCCCATCATTTATATTGTAAACATAAGAGTTGAATAGAACCAGAGCAATAACAATAGCTAAAATAGGCAATATAGCTTTCTTTAAGCTATTACCTATAAAACTATAAAAACCGGTATATGAATAATACTGATGTAATAGTTTAAACCTTGACTTCTTTTGTGCTCTAGCGCCTTTTTTCATTTTCAAACAAGGCGCAAAAGTAAGAACTATTTTACGTTAATCAAATACCATACTTTATGATTAACTTAAATTTATGAATTAACCACCAAATTCACCTTCTCCACCTTCAAAGTTTTCTCTTTGTGGACGTTCACGCTTCTTCTTTTGATTGAAACGATAAATAAAACTTAATGATATTTGACGCTCGCGCCATTGAAATTCTCCTTCAGAAAGTGTAGTTGGATTTTCTCTACTACCGAAATAAGTAGTGCTTTGACGCTTACGTGAGTTGAACAAATCATTCACATTTAAAACTAAAGAGGCCTTGTCTTTGAATAAATCTTTACTAAAAGATAGGTTGGTAACAAATATTCCGTCTCTATCTGATTGTGCATTTGATTGCGGTCCTCTATACATAATACGAGTTTGCCATTGAATCTTAGGAGGTAAGGTAATTCTTGAGTTAAAACGAGTAAACCAGCTACTTTCATTTACTTCATTTAAGATAGTTGTTACCTGATCTCCGCTCGGAGTTGTATAGACATAAGTAAATGCATCAGTATTAAACTTGAAGTAGTTAAAAGAAGCGGAAAACCTTGCCCATTTTGTCGGAGAATAGTTTGCAGTGAATTCAAAACCATAACGGTTTTCATCATTCAAATTAATAGGCTGTCTGATAAATACATTTGTACCGTTTCTTACTTCTGTAATTGATACTGGCCTAATTAAATCTGTAGAAATTTGATAGTATAGGGATGCTCCTAAATCTAATTTGATAATTTTTGTATTATATCCTAGGTCAAATGAACTTGTAAATGTTGGAGTCAAATCTGGATTTCCTCTAAAGATATTAGTTGCAGAACTTCTACTTTCAAAAGGATTTAAAAACCAATGACGAGGTCTTCTTAACCTTCTACTGTATCCTAAAGTAATATTTTCTCTATCATTTAGTTCATAACCTAAATTTATTGTTGGAAACCATTCTGTAAAGTTTTTATCAGATGTTTGATTGGTTGTAATAACATCTAAATCAATATCTGTTATTTCTGTTCTTAAGCCCAGTAAATATGAAAATTTATTTATTTTACTACCAAACTGAGTGTAAAATGCATAGATATTTTGCTTGAAGTTAATAGCATTTGATGGATCAAAACTATTATTAGGATCTAAGATGCGAACTCTAAAATCAGAATCTAAGTCTTGCAAGGTTGTTTTGTGCCCAATTTCGAACTGACTCTTTTCACCTATAGGCAATACATAATCTATTTGCAATAATTTATCAGTAGAACTAGTTATTTGTGAATTATTTTCTGAAAGTGTTCCATTCGTTGTAATTGGGGCGTTTTCGGTTTCATTACTTTCACCATATTGTAAATCAATGGTAAGTTTTTGCCCTTTACCGTCAAAATTATTGGTGTAATTTATAGAGTATTGAGTATCTGCACCGTCTTCTACTTCATCTTCTATACGAATCTCATCATGAAGTATTTGAGTTGGGTCATCAAACTGATATCTACTGGTAATATTGGTAGCTACATCATCTCCTTTGGAATCTCTGTAAAAGAAGGAACCTGTAATAGAACTATTTTTGGTTAAGTAATACTCTAAACCTAAAGAAGCATTAAAATTTTTATTTTTTCTATCAAAAGTTCTATCCTCGGTTTGGGTGCTATCAATAATATTATCATTACCTAGATAAGAGAATTTTGAAAAGGAATTTCCAGGACCCTTTCTATAAGAATATCCAATATTTGAAAACAAATTAATTTTCTTTGTACGATAGTTTAGGTTAGGCGCTATTCTTAGTTGATTAGGATATCCTGCAGTGAGGTTGACAGAACCATTAAAACCTGTTATTTTTCCTTTTCTTAGAATAATGTTTAAAATTCCTGCAGTACCTTCTGCATCATAGCGTGCAGAAGGGGAGGTGATTACTTCTACCTTTTCTATGGCGTCTGCAGGTAAATTACGTAATGCATCAGTACCATTTAAACCTACTAAAGCTGATGGTTTACCATCTATAAGAATTCTAACATTTTCATTCCCTCTAAGGCTTACGGCTCCTTCGGCGTCTACATTTACAGAAGGAACGTTGTCTAAAACATCTGAGGCAGTACCCCCTTTAACGGTCATATCTTTACCAACGTTATATATTTTTTTATCGAGTCTAATTTCTACAGTCGATTTTTCAGCAATAACTTCAACTTCATCTAAATTTTCACTATCAGTTTCTAGAAAAATTGTGCCTAAATTTAGATTCTCTAGAATAGATTTATTATTTATTTTATGAGTTTTAAATGAGATAAATTCAACTGAAATATTATAGGTTCCCTTAAAGACTTCTATTGTAAAATTTCCTTTGTTATCGGTTAGACCACCAGTAACTCTTTTTCCTCTAACAGGAGTAATTACAATGGTGGCATATTCTAAAGGTTGCTTAGTTTCTTTATCAATTACTTTACCTGTAATTTCAACTTTTTCTATTTGAGTATTTCTTTGTTGAGGTCTTTGAGAAGTTGCTATTTGACACATTGTTAAAACAAATATCAATAGCAGTATTTGATTAATTTTCATTAAATTATGATAATTTGAGTTAAAAACTCTTAGATAGATCGAAAGTACTTTGGTTTAAATTAGTTTCAGTTAAAAATCTGTTAAAAGAAATTACTTAAAACTAAAAATATAACTTATACCAGCGTTAATAAAGGTAGTGTTATCTAAATTCCGTTCAAAGGCAAGCGCATTTGGAAAGTTGAAATTGTAACCAAATTCAAATTGAAAATCGTTAATTTCTAAATTTAAAGGAATTGATAATTGTGTATTTCTAAGGGCATATGTTTCAAACTCATTTACAATTCTATCAATTATTGGGAGATCAATTACCAGATCATCAATTCTTGAAGTATCTATATTTTCATTACCCAGAATAAATGACAATTGAAGATTTAAAGATACTTGATGTTTGTTATTTATTTTAAAAAGATCAACTGAGCTGTAAATTTCAAAGTTATTTTGAATTCCTTGTTCTTCACCAAAAAAGTATGATACACCGGCAGAGGCACCTAGTAATTGGTTGTTAGTTTCAATACTAAAAGTTGCATCTAAACTATTCTCAAAATCTCTTGACTCAGAATCTGTAAAGATATATCTACTATAACTTAGGTCATAACTAAAATTGTCATGTTTTCCGAAGCTATTTGTATAACCTGCTATTGCGGTAGTTAAATCCCATTTTGGATCAAATTCGCTATAAAAGGCTCCAGACATGCCTAAATAAAAACCACTATGGTGTTGATATAATATTTGGGGAGAAAGGCTAAACTGATCTATATTTAAATCTCTACCAAGAAAATATGTTTTATCATTATATTCTAAAGAAATATAAATTAAATGTTGTTTACTTAATTGATCAATATAATCTATAACATCTAACTCTTCGGAGATTAATTCATCTATAATGGCGTCAATTTCTTCTTCGGCCTGAGCATAAGAATTGATGGCAATAAACGAAAGTGCAAGAATTAAAAAAAACTTTTTCATATAGATTTAGGTAAGTATAAAAAGCTCTTATTGATCAATATTTTGTCTTATTAATTGTCGTAAACGACGAATCAACCTTTTTCTATCACGTATTTTTTTATCATTAATAAAATGTCTTAATCGTACCATCTGTCGTTTAGATATTGTTTTTCTAAATTGTATACGTTTATTCTTTAATATATTTCTATTTGTTTTAAGGTCAGATAATTGCTTCGAAGAAAGAGATTTTCTTAGCAATTTAGCTCTATCAGACTTTGATAAGTTCTTATTTGCTAAAATTCTTTTTTGATCGGCAGAAAGATTGTTTTTGATACTTTCTCTAATTTGTCTTTTTAAAAGTAATTGCTCTTTTAATATTGTTTTCTGCTCTTGTGTTAGTGAAAGAGAATTTAATTCAGTATCATAATTTTCATTTTCTTGAGAAAAAGAAAACGTGGTACCCATAAATAGTACTACTATAACTGTGAAGAGTTTTTTATAAAACACCATTTCTAATTCATTTTTAGTTAATTAGACTACTAAACTTCAAAAAGGTTTAAAACTATTAATATGTTGAACTAAAAAATAAGAAAATATATATGCAAAGTAAAAAATATATTTTATTTTTGACCTAAATTTAAATGCTTCAAATTTTTATTATGGAATTTCAACATTTTGTAGGTTTCTTAATTTTCTTAACCGTTTTTACAATGGGTTTTTGGATGATGATATTTTTATTGACTTTTGTAATTCCTTATTGGATTATAGGTTATTTAAGAGAAGAATTTAAATTAAAACGAGAAGCTAAGAAGAAAGATAATTAGGTTTTAAGGATAAAGTTTATATAAAAAAAGGATGGTAAATACCATCCTTTTTTATTGCTTACAGTTTTTTATCTTGTTTATCTTCTAGATCATCTTTGTTTATATCTCGACTTCTATCTTTTGAACTTCGCCTTTTTTGATTAAATCTATACGTAAATGTTAATTGGTATTGGTTTTCGTAACGAACATCTCTAAAAGTTAATGTGTTAGCTTCAAAAGATCGATAATTAAACTTTTTAGAGCTAAAAACATCTGTAATCTTAAATGTTAATGAAGCTTTCTTTTTAAATAGGTCTTTACTAATAGTTAAATTAGAAAAATGAATGGTTCTAAGTTTTGTTAAACCATTTTCTATAGGTGATTGATATACATGTTGCGCATTTATCTTTAATCCATTATTAAATGAAAGAAAAGCACCACCGCTCGCATACCAAGTAGTGTTAGTTATATTGTAGGCTGGATCAATTGCATTGGTGATTTTTTGCCTATAAGGACTTACATAAGCATTTAGTCTAAAGTTCTTAGAAAACCTATAAGTTAAGTCTAGATCAACACCAGTAACATTGTTATCTCCGCTGTTGATAGGGATTCTTCTAAAAATGTCTTGTCCATCTGAAGTTTGCTCACCAGTATTTTCAATTACTGATAAAAATTGATCAGAAGCAAAATTTAAAAAGATAGAAGAAACTAACGTTAGCTTTTTAAAACTTTTATCATATAAAATTTCAAGGTAATTCGTATAAAAAGGATTTAAATTTTGATTACCTACAGTTTGAAAACGTTCATCTGTATAAGCAATAAACGGATTAATTTGTGCAATTGTTGGTCTATCTATAGAACGAGAATAATTTAAAGACAAATAACTATCATCATCAATTTCATATGCAAGTGTAGCAGATGGAAAGATATCAGTATATGATTTGTTAATCTCAGAGTTAGAATTTTGCTGTCCTAAATCTATTTCAGATATCTCTGCTCTTAACCCTAGTGAATATGAAAACTTGTTATGTGTTGCATTATATAAACCATAAAAAGCATGCACTTTTTCATCATAATTAACCATATCATCGAGGCCGCCAATAGTTACAAAATCATTAATAAGATTATCGAATTGTGAAACATTAAAATCATTATCATAAAATCGGAATGTGCCTTTATAACCAAGTTGTAAGGTTTGATTTTCATTAAAAGGAAATGTATAATCTATTTGAGCTAAGAAATTATCTAATGTTTGATCTTTATCAGATTTTTGAAGGATTAAGTCACCAATATTCGGAATCTCATTAATATTGGTTTTATTTTCAGAATCAGTATTTTCATATTTTAGATCAATAGATAAGTTATGTCCATCATCATTAAATTTGATTTTATGACCAATGCTAGCTTCAATTCTGGAACCATCATCATTTTCATTTACATTTCTGATAAAATCAGGTTCAGAAAGATTAGATCTAAAGTTTTTATTATTACTGTTTACTAGAAAAGACGTAGAGAGCGTGTGTTTTTCACCTAAATAAAAATCACTACCGATATTAAAAAGAAAGCTATTACGCTTTTGGTTATCAACTCTATGCTCAGAAAAATCAAAAAATGGTTGACTAATATTGGTAAACTTTTTTCTATTCTGGTTATTAAAACTAATTGTTGAATACAGATTCATATTGTCTGTATCTTCATTAATAAAAGTAGAAAACCCATGATTGTCTGGGATACCTGTATGTACCTCAATTGAACCATTTAACCCTATTCCCTGTCTTTTTTTAGTAATTATATTTAGAATAGCTCCACCGCCGCCTTCGGCACTATATTTGGCAGATCTAGTAATAATTTCGACTCTATCGATGCTGTTTGAAGGAATTGTTTTTAGAATATCTGTATTATTGTCTAAACCAAATTGTGGCTTACCATCTACTAATACTGTTGCATTACCACCACGGGCTTGAATGTTACCTTCATCATCAACTCTAACAGATGGAGTATTGTTTAGTACATCAATAGCATTACCACCCACATTTGCAATATCGGCTGATGCATTGTATACTTTTTTATTGAATTTAGATTCAAAAATTTTTTTCTCTGCTACTATTTCAACTTCATTTAAAGTATTATCTGGTGATAAATTAATGACACCAAGGTTAAAATTATCTTTAAATTCTTGTAAAGAGAGAACGTAAGTTTTAAAAGAGAGAAACTGAATTTTTATAGTATAAAACCCTGTTGTAATTTGCAGTTTAAACTTTCCGTTTTTAACTGTAGAAGTACCAGCTAAAATACTATCAGTTTTTGATTGAACCGTTACAGTAGCATATTCTAATGGTTCTTTTGTTTCATTGTCTATTACTTTTCCAGAAATTGTAATTTGTTTAGTATTTACATTCTGACTAAAAACAGTAAAGTTTAAAAAAAGTAAAATAAACAGGAAGCAATTTTTCATACAATTTGGCGTATAAAAAACAAAAGTATCATAACTTATTGAATTAAAAAATAGTGGTTTATAGTGATTTTTATACCCATAAACCACTAGTTTTTATAATAGTTTTTTTATATTTTCAGGAGGTCTTCCTATTACAGCTTTGTTACCTTTAACTACTATAGGTCTTTCTATCAATTTTGGATGTTCGCTCATAGCTTTTAAAACCTCATCATCGCTTAGTTCTTTTCCTTTAAAATGCTCTTTCCAGATTTTCTCATTTTTTCGAACTAATTGAATAGGTTTTATATCAAGCATTTCTAATATTGCTTTTAGTTCTAAAGTTGTTGGAGGGTTTTCGAGATAGTTTACTATTTCAAAATCTTGATTTGACTCTTCAAGAATAAAAAGGCCTTCACGACTCTTACGGCATCTATTATTGTGATAAATTTTCATGAATGTTTATTTATGATGTAAATATAGTTAAGCCTTTTTAAAAACTAAGTTATCTTTGGCATTCTATACTATGATTATTACAGACACACATACACATCTTTATTCTGAGCAATTTGATGACGATAGAAAAGCAATGATGCAACGCGCTTTTGATGCAGGAATTTCTCGTTTTTTTATTCCAGCAATTGATTCTTCGTACACGGATTCGATGTTAGCTTTAGAAAAATCATATCCTGATAAAGTCTTTTTAATGATGGGTTTGCACCCAACATCAGTAAAAGAAAATTATAAAGAAGAATTAGCTTTAGCAAAAAAATGGTTAGATAAGCGTCATTTTTATGCTGTTGGAGAAATTGGTATTGACCTATATTGGGATAAGAGTTTTTTAGAACAACAACAAGAGGCTTTTAAGACACAAATTAAATGGGCAAAAGAAAAAGAGCTACCAATTATAATTCATTGTCGAGAATCTTTTGATGAAATATTTGAAGTTTTAGAAGGTGAAAAAGATGAAAAATTACGAGGAATTTTCCATTGCTTTACAGGAAATTTAAAACAAGCACATAGAGCATTGTCTTTTAATATGAAATTAGGCATTGGTGGAGTTGTTACCTTTAAAAATGGAGGTGTTGATAAGTTCTTAAACGAAATTTCACTAGAAAACATTGTCTTAGAGACCGACTCACCTTATTTAGCACCAGTACCTTTCCGAGGAAAGCGAAATGAAAGTAGTTATATTGTTAATGTTTTGGATAAATTGGTAGATATTTATAATTTAACTCCTCAAGAAATAGCTGAGATTACTACACAAAATTCTAAAGATGTTTTTCGAATTTGATAAAGTAACATACTATAAAACTCCGATTGGTATTGCCAGAATTGTTGGCGATGAAAATGGAATATCGTCAATTTCGGTTGTAGACGGTGAGCAAGAGACTTCAGATGTAATTCCAGAGCCCTTACAAGAATGTGTTAGGCAATTGGATGAATATTTTAACAAAGAAAGAAAAACATTTAGCTTAAAGTTAAACCCTGAAGGTACAGACTTTCAGAAAAGTGTGTGGAATGAGTTAGAACAAATACCTTATGGAGAAAAGCGTAGTTATATGAAGCAAGCTGAAAAGTTAGGTGACGTAAAAGCGATTAGAGCTGTTGCTAATGCGAATGCTAAAAATCCAATTTGGATAGTTGTTCCATGTCATCGTATTATTGGAAGTGATGGTTCATTAACTGGTTATGCCGGTGGTTTGTGGCGTAAAAGATGGTTGCTAGAGCATGAAAATCCACCATCTCAACAATCTTTGTTTTAAAACTTCTATTTGATCTAAAACACTACTCATTTAATTTTTAAATTATTTTTACTTTCAAAACGTTTTGTATTTGATGAAGAAAGTTATTTGTCTTTTTTTACTATTAGTAGGATTTTCTTCTCTTGCACAGACGCCATCTAAAAACTTTAGAAAAAAAACAATAAAGGTTGTTAGTGATACAATTCGGGTTGATTCAATAAGTATTAGTCCTTATAACTTTAAAGTTTTCGATAATAACAAAATTCTGATTGATAGTGTCAACTATGCAATTGATTTTTCGAAAGCTTTACTAGTCTTAAATAGCAAGAAATATAGTGAAATCATGGTTGAGTATAATGCACTACCTGAATTTCTTACCAAGAGCTACAGTATATTCGATAAAAGCATGATTGTACCTAAAAGAACAAACACATCTAGATTATATAGTGCAAAGCCAAAGAAAAATAATAGCTTTTTTAAACCTTTTGATGGTTTAAATACGAGCGGAAGCATATCACGTGGATTTACAGTTGGCAATAATCAAGATGCAGTACTAAATTCAAATCTTGACTTGCAAATATCAGGATATTTATCTGACAAAGTACAACTAAGAGCTTCTATTACCGATACAAATATTCCATTACAAGATGGAGGATATACACAGCGTTTAAATGAATTTGATCGTGTTTTTATTGAATTATTTAGTGATAACTGGTCTATAAAAGCTGGTGATGTCAATCTGCAAAATACAACTAGTAATTTTCTAAGGTTTAATAAAAAAGTAGCAGGGGTGGATGTTAATGCAACTTTAAATCATGAAAACAGTAAAACAAATGCTTACGCTTCTGGTGCCATTGTAAGAGGTCAATTTGCACGAAATTCTATTGTTGCACAAGAAGCAAATCAAGGCCCTTATCTAATCTCTGGTAATGCCAATGAACAGTTATTATTAATAATTTCGGGTAGTGAAACGGTTTATGTAAATGGCACCCCACTAAGACGTGGCGAAAATTATGATTATATAATTAATTACAATACGGCAGAGATAACTTTTAATCCAACGTATCCTATCAATGCTAATATGCGTATCGTGGTTGAATACCAATTTGCTGAACGTAATTATACACGTTTTGTAACCTATAACGGTGCTCAGTACGAATCAGATAAATTAAAAATCGGGTTTAATTTTTACAACGAAAACGATGCTAAAAATCAAACTAATCAACAAGATCTTACCGATACACAACGTCAAATTTTAGCTGATGCAGGTGACGACCTTACAAAGATGGTTGTTCCATCTGCCATTCCACAGGCATTTTCTGAAAATGCAATTTTGTATAAAAAAGAATTAATAAATAGTGAAGAGGTATTTGTATTTTCAAATAATGAAAATGATGATTTGTTTACCGTTCGTTTTAGTTTTGTAGGGACAAATCAGGGTAATTATCGAATTCAGAGTACAGTAGCTACTGGCAGAATTTATGAATATATAGCTCCGTTAAGCGGAGTTTCACAAGGTGATTACGAGCCTATTGTACAATTAGCCGCTCCAGATAAATTACAAATAGCGACGCTTAATGCTGAGTATATCCCTTCAGATAAGACACAGATTCAAACAGAAATAGCCTATAGCAATAATGATATAAATTTATTCTCTTCATTAGATGATAATAACAACACGGGATTTGCAGCCAAAATAAACTGGAATCAGTTATTGATTGATGAACCATGGAAACTGACGGCATCAATAGGTTTTGAAACAATTGATCAAGATTTTAAAACTATAGAGCGCTTTCGTAACATTGAGTTTAATCGTGATTGGGATTTGGTGAACCCTCTCGGGAATCAACAGTTTTTAAAAACATCAATGGCATATCAAAATAAAGAAAAAGGTATTGTTTCTTATATGTTTGAAAACCTCCGCTTTAGCAAAAACTTTAATGGGATTCGGCACAACTTTTTATCTGATTTACATTTAAATAAAACAAATATAAATCTTAATGGTAGCTTTTTGAGTAATGATAATGAGATAACTGAAACTGAATTTTTGAGATGGTATTCTACTGTAAAACAACATTTTAAAAAAAGTTGGGTAGGGGTAAAGTTTAATACAGAAGATAATGATAGAAGAGAATCGATTACAAATATTCCTTCTGCGTTAAATCACAAATTTGTAGAATACGAAGCTTTTACAGGAGTGGGAGATACGGCTAAGGTACATGCTGAATTTGGTTATAATTATAGAACTACTGATAGTGTTCGAGTAAATCAATGGCAACACATTAATAACACTAATACTTATTTTTTACGTTCTAAATTAATACAATCTAAAAATGCTGATCTTAACATTTTTGCTAGTTATAGAACTATAGATAACGAGAATACAGCTAATGAAGAAGCTCTTAATTCTCGTCTAATATATCGTCAACAATTGTTTAATAACGGTATTTCTTTTAATACAGTTTACGAAACAAATTCTGGAACGTTGCCGCAACAAGAATTTAATTATGTAGAAGTTGAGCCCGGACAAGGTTTTTATAGGTGGATAGATTATAATGAGAACGGAATTCAAGAATTAGATGAATTTGAAATAGCCCAGTTTCCAGATGAGGCTATTTATGTTCGTGTAGCTCTACCAACAACCCAATTTATAAAAACGCATCAAAACAAATTTAGCCAGGCGTTAACATTAAATGCTTCACAATGGAGAAACAAAAAAGGATTTAAAAAATTTCTATCACATTTTGTAAACCAATCTTTTGTTCTAGTAGATAGTAAAACAGAGAGAGAGGGTAATTCTTTTAATTTAAATCCATTTGATATTGATAATTCATTGTCGTTGATTTTAAATTTAAAAAATAGCTTGTATTTTAATAGAGGTAAACAGCTATATTCAACAATATATACTTATTTAGACACACGTAATAAAACGGCTTTTTCTTTTGGTACACAAGAGAATATTTTAAGATCTCATCAGTTACAATTTATTCATAAGATTGGTAAGTTTTGGTTATTTGATGTTAAAGGAATTAAAACAGAAAATGAAAGTACTTCTAATAGTTTTACTAGTAGAAATTTTTTGTTAGAGAATTATACACTGAACCCAAAAATATCTTATATCTATAGTAAGAACTCACGCTTTGAAGTATTTTATAACTTTAAAAATAAAGAAAATCAATTGGGTGATTTAGAAACTTTAGAAAGTCAGAACATTGGCATCAATTTTTTTGCTGCAAATAAGCAAAAGTTATCTTTAAATGCCACTGCAACAGTTTTTTTTAATGACTTTAATGGAGAGCAGAACTCACCTGTAGCATTTCAGATGTTAGAAGGATTGCAACCAGGCACTAACTATACTTGGAACTTAAATTTTCAACATAAGATAACATCTTATTTAGACATTAATCTTAATTATTTAGGGAGAAAATCACCTACATCTAAATCAATTCACACAGGCACTATACAATTAAGAGCATCCTTTTAGAATTTATAATTAACTTGAAAACTAAAAATCAATCATTATGAAATCTAGAGAACTAATACAGAGATGGTTTGAAATTTGGAGAAAAGGAGATTTCCATAGTATTCCTGTTTCAGATACTTTTAAACATACAAGCCCTTTTGGCACAATCGATGGTAAAAAAGCCTATCTAGATTTAGTAGAATCTAATAAAGATAAATTTTTGGGTTACCGTTTTGAGATTCATGATGAAATCTATGGAAAAGATAATGCCTGTGTGAGATATACGGCCAAACAAGGTGATGACTTTTCTCTAGATGTTAGTGAATGGTATTATGTTAAAGATGGTCTTATTGAAGAAATTGTTGCTTACTATCATATAGGTGAAATTAAAGAAGAGCGCCAATTAGAATAATTTATCTTGATTCTTAATGAAATTTAGTAAACTATATCTTCATTAACCAAGAACGTACGTCTACTTCTTGCTTGATAATAGTTGATAATTCTTCAATCTTTACGCGTTGCTGCTCCATAGTATCCCTATGACGAATAGTAACTGTATTATCTTCTAAAGTATCATGATCTACCGTTATACAGAAAGGTGTTCCGTTGGCGTCTTGCCTTCTATAGCGGCGTCCTACAGCATCTTTTTCATCATAAATAACATTGAAATCCCATTTAAGATCATCAATAATTTTTCGAGCTATTTCTGGTAAACCATCTTTTTTTACTAATGGTAGAACTGCAGCTTTTGTAGGTGCTAGTACAGCAGGTAGCTTTAACACAGTACGTGTAGTGCCATTTTCTAATACTTCTTCTTGTAATGAATTTGAAAAAACTGCTAAAAACATTCTATCTAAACCAATAGATGTCTCTAGTACATATGGTACATAACTTTTATTTTCTTCAGTATCAAAATACTGCAGCTTTTTACCTGAAAATTCTTCATGCTGTTTAAGGTCGAAATCAGTTCTTGAATGAATACCTTCTAGTTCCTTAAATCCGAATGGGAATTTGAATTCGATATCTGAAGCAGCATCGGCATAATGTGCTAATTTTTCATGATCGTGGAATCGGTAATTATCTTCACCCATACCAAGTGACAAGTGCCATTTTAAACGTACTTCTTTCCAATGTTTATACCATTCAGCTTGTGTGCCTGGTTTGATAAAGAATTGCATTTCCATTTGTTCAAACTCACGCATTCTAAAGATAAACTGGCGTGCTACAATCTCATTTCTAAATGCTTTACCAGTTTGAGCAATACCAAACGGAATTTTTTGTCTACTTGTTTTTTGAACATTCAAAAAGTTTACAAATATACCTTGTGCCGTTTCTGGTCTTAGATAAAGATCCATGGCACTTTCGGCAGAAGCACCTAGTTTGGTGCCAAACATTAAGTTGAATTGCTTAACGTCTGTCCAATTTTTACTTCCGGTTAACGGATCGGCAATTTCTAATTCTTCAATCAATGCTTTAACATCAGCTAAATCTTCATTATCTAAAGACTTCGCCATCCGATAAAGCGTCTTATTTATTTTTTCTTGGTATCCTAAAACTCTTGGGTTTGTAGCTAAGAACTGTCCCTTGTCAAAAGAATCACCAAATCGTTTAGCAGCTTTTTTTACCTCCTTTTCAATTTTAGCTTCGATCTTAGCGCAGTAATCTTCGATCAATACATCAGCTCGATAACGTTTTTTAGAATCTTTATTATCGATTAATGGATCATTAAATGCATCAACGTGACCAGAAGCTTTCCAAGTAGTAGGGTGCATAAAGATGGCAGCATCTATCCCTACAATATTTTCATTCATTTGTACCATGGCTTTCCACCAGTAGTCACGAATATTCTTTTTTAACTCAGCACCATTTTGAGCATAGTCATAGACAGCGCTAAGCCCGTCATAAATTTCACTACTCTGAAAAATGTATCCATACTCTTTGGCATGAGATACTACCTTTTTAAATTGATCGTCTTGATTTGCCATAAGGCGCAAAAATAGCTAAATTAAGAGAATGATAAAATAAAAAGGGAAGCAATTATGCTTCCCTTTTATTGGTTTTATTTTGGTATATATATATTCTTATAATCCTAAGAATGCATCTTTTAATTCTAATGTAGTAGCACCTACTAATACACCATCAACATAAACTTTGATAGGGTATAAACCTTTAGAAAACTTTTGAGAAATATTTTCTACAAATAGAACTACATCTTTTGCAGCATTTTCATACTCAACAGCAGTTTGATCAGTATAACCAACTTCTTCGCCAGTAGTTAAAGCAAATGTGCCTTTTTGGCTAATGATTTTTCCACTTGGAGTGTTGATAATAACAGTAGCTTGCTTTTCACCAGGAGTAGCAATTTCATTCTTTTCAAGTCTAAATGAAACTCTTACTGCAGTAGCTTTTTGAGCTTTATTAGTTTCTGCATACTTACCATTACTTCTTAAACGCATAGCAGTAGCATTTACAGAATTCACTCTTAATACTCCACCAATCTCAACTTTTTTAGCAAGATCTAAATTTTGTGCAATTAACGTGTCGTTATAACTAGTTTGCTCAATTAATTTACCAGTAATACTGTCTTTTTCTACAACTAATAAATTGTTAGCTAATTTTAAAGAATCTGTTAGATTTACCAATCTTTCGTTTGTAGACTCAAGATCAGCAATTTTAGATCTATAACGTCTAATCAATCTCCAATTAGTGTTCTTTAAGTTTTTAACTGAATCTCTAAACGCAACTATTTTTTCTCTCTCTACTTTTAACTCTTCAGACATTGTTGTGTTCTGAGCTATGGCATTGTCATATTTTTCTTCCATAGCAGTTAGGTTTCCTAAAATTTGTTCTTTTTCTTCTTTTAGGAATTGTTCAGCTTCTTGATGTTTGCTGTTGCTTCTTAAAGTATAGGCTCCAAGCCCAACTAATAAAGCTAGTAAAATACCAATAAGGATTTTTTTGTTGTTTGAAGATTTGTTTTCTTCCATGGTTTAAAGTTTAATTTTTGAGTTAAAAAAGACTATGTTGCTTCAAACGTAAATTTAAGCAAAATGGTATATTAAAACTCTAGTTTTTTTAATTCGTTAATAACATAAATTTAGTAGGGCGTATTTACACCTTTTAACTTAGCAAAATTAGAAACCAATTCTAAAGAGAATCTAAAGATTAGAAATAACTGCACTAAAAGATTATTTTTTGCACTTATATATAAATGCTGGAGGTATATTTCGCACTTCAAATTCAAGTTCTACACTATCTTTAAAAACTTTTTTTAACCTTTTATAATAGGTTAAAGAATATTGGTATTGAATAAATAAACTGTTGTTTTTTAAGGAGTTATATGAATTCTTAAGAATTGATTTTGCAATTTTTTTTGGAAGGTTTGTCAACGGCAAGCTTGATACTATATAATCAACTTTTTCTATATTCAATTTTTCTATTTCAATCTGTATATTTTCTGCAGATTCCTTTAGAAGGATGAAACGTTTATCGTTAATTTCTGATAAGTAATCATAAAATTGATCATTAATTTCAAAACTGATTAATTTACTGTCATTAGATAGATTTGTTAATAAGTCTTTAGTTAAAGAACCGTTACCTGGACCAAATTCTACTATGGTTATTGTTTTAGAAAAGTTAATATCTTCTAACATTCTCTTGGTTAAAAAACGAGAACTGGGTACGATAGTACCAGAAGATTTTAAATTTTTAACTGCTTCCTTAAAGAAAGCTCTTTTAGTTTGCAAATTTTTTCAGTTTAAATAAAACAGTTAACTTTCTAGAAAATAGATGGCAAAGATGCATTTTTTTAAAGAGATATTTAACTTGTTCTTTCCAGAAGTTTGTAATTGTTGTAATGAACAGTTATTGAAAAATGAAAAGCTTATTTGTTTAAAATGTAGGTTTGATCTACCATTAGCCGAAATAACTAATGTGAACGATAATTTAGTAGAAAGAGCATTTTATGGTAGAATTCCTATAGAGTTTGCCACTTCTTTATTTCTGTACAAGCAAAAAGGCTCTGTACAGAAATTAATTCACCAATTAAAATATAAAGGTAATGAAGAACTTGCAGTACTATTTGGTCAATGGCTCGGAAATGAATTGAATAAAAGTGATAGATTACCAAAAATAGATTATGTGGTTCCTGTTCCATTGCATAAAAGAAAGTTAAGAACAAGAGGATATAATCAAGTAACCAAATTCGGTCAAGAAATTGCTAAAGAAATTGGTGCTATATTCATAGAAGATAAATTAGTATCAATTTCAACTTCAGAAACTCAATCTAAAAAACAACGTCTTGATCGTTGGAAGAATGTAAAAGAGAAGTTTTATCTGAACGATAATCAGATGTTTAAAAATAAAAGCATCTTATTAGTTGATGATATTATTACAACTGGAGCTACTTTAGAAGCATGTGTCATTGAATTGCAAAAGTCTGAGAAAGTAAAAATTAGCATTGCGTCTATAGCTTTTACATCGTAAAAAATAGTTGTTAATTTGCTGTAAATATTATGTAATGATCTTTAGAGTATTTATACTACTTTTTTTATTGGTATTTGCCACTTCTAATTGCGCTAAACGAGGACGTCCAACTGGCGGACCTAAAGATTCAATTGCGCCAGTAATGGTAACTGCACGCCCTAATTTTGAAACAACCAATTTTAAGGAAGATGAAATTCGAATTTATTTCGATGAGTATATAAAGCTTAAAGATTTAAGTAAACAATTGGTTATTTCACCCCCAATGAAATATCAGCCAATTATTACTCCTCTGGGTACTCCTAGTAAGTATATTAAAATAAAAATCTTAGATACTTTAAAAGAGAATACCACGTATACATTTAATTTTGGACAAAGTGTAGTCGATAATACAGAAGAAAATCCATTGCGAAACTTTAAGTATGTGTTTTCTACAGGCGACTATATAGATTCTTTAAAAGTTTCGGGTACTATTAAAGATGCATTTAATGAGTTAGCCGATACAGATGTGTCAATATTATTATATGAATTGAATGAAGCTTATAAAGACTCTACAATTTATAAAGAAAAACCATTGTACGTGGGGAATACTTTAGATTCTACCTTGTGGGAAATCACAAATATAAAAGCTGGTAAATATAAAATTATAGCACTTAAGGATGCAAGTAAAGATTATATATTTAACCCTAAACAAGACAAAATAGGTTTTCTCGAAAAGGAAATTAGTATACCAGAAGATTCTGTTGGACATGAAGTTATTTTATTTAAGGAAATACTTCCATATAGGTTAAATCGCCCAAGTGAAGAAACAAATAATAGACTTTTATTTGGTTATGAAGGATTAGTGGATAATATCAGTATAAATGATTTATCTAATCAACTTGATTTTAAATCTGTTATTGTTCCTGAAAAAGGCAAAGATTCGCTTAATTTTTGGTATAAAAATACTGCATTAGATTCATTGTATTTAGAAGTTGTAAACAGAATTTATAGAGATACGGTTACAATTAGAAGACGTTCTAAAAAAGTAGATTCGTTGCAAATTACTACGAATACAAGAGGAACATTGTTTCTTAGAGATACCTTAAAATTGCTAAGTAATATTCCATTAGAGAGTATAGATTCAACAAAAATTTCTTTTACTACGAAAGATTCGACTGAAGTAGCTTACAATTTAGAGTTTAAAAAACTCTCTAATGAAGTTCTTTTTAATTTTGAAAAAAAGCAAGATGATAAGTACAAATTACAATTATTACCAGAAGCAATTGTAGATTTTTATGGTAGCGTGAATGATACTTTGAATTATAATTTTCAGACCAAAAAAACATCTGACTATGGCAGCGTGTATTTAAGTTTACAAAATGTTGCTAGCTACCCTATAATTATTCAAATGATGAAAAGTGATGGAGAATTAGTAGAAGAAATATACGCCGAATCTGCCCAAGAATTTGAATTTATAAACTTACAGCCTGCCAAATACAAAATAAGACTTATTTACGATGATAATAAGAATGGTAAGTGGGATACTGGTAATTTTTTGCTAAAAGTTCAACCCGAAAAAGTGGTTTATTATCCAAGAGAATTAGATGTTCGAGCTAACTGGGAGATGCCAGAAACTTTTATACTTAAATAACTTTTGTAATTATTTCCTATTTTTTTCAAAATTTACAAATAAGCGTAGTTAATTCTACTATAAATTATTGCTATTCATTTCTTTTCTAGTGTAAGTTAGAAAGGTTATCTTTGTAATTTAGAATGAATATAAACTGTGAAGTTAGATAAACAAGAAATATATAAGGCTTTAGATACAATTACTGCACCAGGTGAAGGTAAAAGTTTATTGGAAAGTAAAGCAGTAGCCAATGTGGTTACTTTCGGGCAAGAAGTTATTGTAGACGTGATAATTTCTAACCCTACATTACAGGCTAAAAAGAAGGTTGAAGTTGAAATTATGAAAGCCATACATCAATATGTAGATCAAAAAGCTGATGTAAAGGTAAATGTAAAGGTAAATGCACCAAAAAAACCTGAGCAGAACCTTATAAGAGGAAAGAAGATAGAAGGAATTAAAAACATTATAGCCGTTGCTTCGGGTAAAGGCGGTGTAGGCAAGTCTACTATTACAGCAAATTTAGCGATTACATTGTCTAAAATGGGATTTAAGGTTGGTGTTTTAGATGCTGATGTCTATGGTCCATCTATGCCTATTATGTTTGATGTTGAAGGAGAAAGACCTTTATCTGTTACTGTTGATGGTCGTTCAAAAATGAAACCGATTGAGAATTATGGTGTTAAATTATTATCATTAGGATTCTTTACACAGCCTAATCAAGCAGTTATTTGGCGAGGGCCTATGGCTTCTAAAGCATTAAATCAAATGATATTTGATGCCGATTGGGGAGAGCTTGATTTTATGTTATTAGATTTACCTCCAGGTACTGGTGATATTCATTTATCAATTGTACAATCATTACCAATTACAGGAGCAGTAATTGTAAGTACACCACAAAATATTGCTTTGGCTGATGCTAAAAAAGGGGTGGCTATGTTTGAACAAGAAAGTATTCAAGTACCAGTTCTAGGGTTAGTAGAAAATATGAGCTATTTTACGCCTGAAGAACTACCCGACAATAAGTATTATATCTTTGGTAAAGACGGAGCAAAGAATTTGGCAGAAGATATAAGTACTTCGTTTTTAGGTGAGATTCCATTAGTACAAAGTATCCGAGAAGCTGGTGATGTAGGACACCCAGTGGCATTGCAAACTAATACGCCATTAGAAGATGTTTTTACAGATATCACTAAAAATATGATCACTCAATTGGTACAACGTAATAAAGATTTACCACCAACAGAAGCGGTTAAAATAACAACAATGGCAGGTTGTAGTGCTATTAAAAACTAAAGAATGGGAGCAAAAGAATTAAAGCAGAATATTGAAAAAGCCTTAACGGAAATTAGACCTTTTTTACAGGCTGATGGCGGTAATATTTCATTGGTTTCTGTAGATAATGATGTGGTTAAAGTACAGTTAGAAGGAGCTTGCATAAGCTGCTCTGTAAATCAGATGACCTTAAAGAATGGAGTAGAGGCAACCATTAAAAAATACGCACCTCAAATTCAAGAAGTAATTAGTGTAGAATAAAAATTGATGACTTTTGTCATATTTTAAAAAGAACTATCAAATTACTTTTGAATAGTATTTTATTTAAATGATTAAGACCGACATATTAATTATTGGAGCAGGCCCAACAGGGCTTTTTACAGTTTTTGAGGCAGGCTTATTAAAGCTTAGATGCCATTTAATTGATGCCTTACCAAAAGCAGGCGGACAGTGTTCTGAAATATACCCTAAGAAACCTATTTATGATATTCCTGCATATCCAGAGATTCTAGCTGGTGATTTAACTAATAAATTATTAGAACAATGTAAACAGTTTGAACCTGGTTTTACCTTAGGAGAACGCGCTGATATTATTGATAAACAAGATGATGGTACATTTATAGTTACTACTAATAAAGGAACCAAGCATCAGGCTCCAGTTGTAGCAATAGCTGGTGGTTTAGGGAGCTTTGAACCACGTAAACCCCCAATACCAAGTATTTCTAGTTTTGAAGATAAAGGCGTAGAATATATGATTCGTGAACCTGAACTATATAGAAATAAAAATGTAGTTATTGCTGGTGGTGGTGATTCGGCATTAGATTGGTCTATCTTCTTAACCGATGTAGCTAAATCAGTTACTTTAATACACAGAAGAAATGAATTTAGAGGAGCATTAGATAGTGTAGATAAGGTTCAAGAATTAAAAAATGAAGGAAAGATTACTCTAATTACTCCTGCCGAAGTAAAAGGAATCGTTGGTAAAGATCATGTTACGGGAGTTGAAGTTCATAAATCAGGAGAAGAACGTTTTGTATTAGAAACAGATCATTTTATTCCATTATTTGGTTTATCTCCTAAATTAGGACCAATTGCAGATTGGGGATTAGAAATTGAAAAGAATGCCATTAAAGTAAATAATGCGTTAGATTACCAAACAAATATCGAAGGTATTTACGCTATTGGCGATGTTAATACGTATCCTGGTAAATTAAAGTTGATTCTTTGCGGATTTCATGAAGCTACACTTATGTGTCAAAGTGCATACAAGCGTATTCACCCTGACAAAAAATATGTAATGAAATATACTACCGTTGGAGGCGTAGAAGGATTTGACGGTACAAAGAAGGAAGCACCAAAAGCAGTTGTTAAGAAAATAGAGTAATGTCTTTTTTAGAATACATACAACAACTCTCTCAAGACAAACTTATTTATTTTGCTGTTCCTGTATTTCTAATCTCTATGGTGATAGAATATTTTATTGCTAAAGAGAAATATTATGCAAAAGATACTGGAGTTTCACTCTTAATGATGGTATTTTCTGGCATTATTGAATTTATACCTAAAGTTCTAGCCTTTATAGCACTTTTCTATTTACATGAAATCAGTCCTTTAAAAGATGTTGTTCAACGTCAGTGGTGGGCTTGGTTATTGCTTATTTTTGTTGATGATTTTGCTTATTACTGGTTTCATAGAATGAATCATGAAGTCCGCTTATTTTGGGCAGGTCATGTGCCGCATCATTCGTCAGTTTATTTAAATTTAGGAACTGCTTTGCGACAAGGTGTAGGCGAACGAATTCATAAATTTTTATTCTGGATTTGGATCCCATTATTAGGATTTGACCCTTTGATGATGTTTACCATGATGGGTATTAGCCTTATTTATCAATTTTGGATTCATACAGAATTAGTTGATAAATTACCGAAACCAATTGAACTTATTTTTAATACACCATCACATCATCGTGTACACCATGCATCTAATATTCGATATTTGGATTGTAATCATGCAGGTATTTTTATCATTTGGGATCGAATATTCGGCACATTTTCTGAGGAGGTAAAAGAAATAGATCATCCTATTTATGGTTTAACTGTTAATATTGAAACTTTTCATCCTGTAAAAGTAGCAACTCATGAATATGCTTCAATTTGGAAAGATGTTAAAAGAGCCAATAAATTGAGTGACAAATTAAATTATATTTTTAACGCGCCAGGTTGGAGTCATGATGGTCATGATAAGCGAGCGAAAGTATTACGTAAAAAATTGAAAGAACAAGAGAATGTCTGATATTACCATATATATTACGGATAGAGAAGGAGTAAGCCACGAAATTCTAGCACCAACAGATATGGCTATGAATTTAATGGAAGTTGTTCGTTCTTATGAATTAGCAGAAGAGGGTACAATTGGTGTATGCGGTGGTATGGCTATGTGTGCTTCTTGTCAATGCTATGTAAAATCTAATCACCAATTACCAGAAATGTCTCCTGATGAAGATTTAATGCTTGCTGAAGCATTTTATGTAGAAGATAATAGCCGTTTGGGGTGTCAGATTCCTATGACTCCAGAGTTAGATGGTCTTGAGGTTGAATTAGCTCCAGAATCTTAAAAATTATTGTTTATCTTTGGGTAGTTAATGTTACTAAAGATGAATACGTCTTTCAAAGAATTATTATTACTTCTTAAATTCTTGATGAAAAGAAATCCTGAATGAAGATTACTATTCGATTAGTAAACTTTAATATTCATAACATTAAAATAAATAAATATGCCTAGATATCATAAATTAGGTACTATACCTCAAAAGAGGCACACTATTTTTAAAAGCCCGGAAGGCAATTATTATTACGAAGAATTATTTGGCACTATTGGTTTTGACGGAATGTCGTCATTACTATACCATACACATAGACCTACACAGGTTAAAGAGGTGCTAAAATCGTATAGTGTGGCTCCAAAAATTGCTGTAGAGAAAAATATGAAAGCGCTGAGTCTTAACGGATTTAAAGTACCAGCAATCAATGATTTTTTAGGAAGTAGAAAACCAATTTTAGTTAATAATGATTGTCAAATTATTTTAGCTGCTCCCAAAAAATCTTTAAGAGATTATTTTTATAAGAATACAGATTCTGATGAAGTAATCTTTATTCATAGGGGAACAGGAAAGCTGAGAACTTTCTTAGGAAACATAGATTTTAAATATGGAGATTATCTGGTAATTCCTCGAGGAATGATTTATCAGATAGACTTTGATTCGGAAGATAACAGATTGTTTATCGTAGAATCAAAACATCCTATTTATACACCGAAACGTTATAGAAATTGGTTTGGTC
The DNA here is from genome assembly GCF_056591635.1 of Maritimimonas sp. 2304DJ26-3. Classification (NCBI taxonomy): domain Bacteria; kingdom Pseudomonadati; phylum Bacteroidota; class Flavobacteriia; order Flavobacteriales; family Flavobacteriaceae; genus Maritimimonas; species Maritimimonas sp. 2304DJ26-3. The sequence continues at coordinate 396,766 of NZ_JBWQOK010000002.1, read as the reverse complement.
AGCATTTGGAACATTCACCTTTTTGCGAGCGTGATATGCATCCGCCAAGTGAATTGGAAACCTATTCTGATAAAGGAGATTTTATCTTAAAGGTTAAGAAAGAAGATATGATACATGAATATGTGTATGCATATCATCCGTTTAGTGTTGTTGGTTGGGATGGTTATAATTATCCATATAAATTCTCAATTCATGATTTTGAACCAATTACTGGACGTGTACACCAACCACCACCAGTACACCAGACATTCGAAACGAGCGCGTTTGTAATTTGTTCGTTTGTTCCAAGATTGTATGATTACCATCCGCAATCAATACCAGCACCTTATAATCACAGTAATATAGATTCTGATGAGGTATTGTATTATGTAGATGGTGATTTTATGAGTAGAAATAATATTGATGTTGGCCAGATTACGTTGCATCCAGCTGGTATTCCACATGGCCCTCATCCAGGAGCTATGGAGCGCAGTATTGGTCAAACCGAAACAGAAGAATTAGCGGTAATGGTTGATACTTTTAAACCATTAATGGTTACCGAAGATGCAATTAAAATTGATACAGGAGATTATCATCTTTCATGGTTAGATGAAAATCATTAAAAGAAAAATATAATGGCAGGAATAAAAAATTTAACAGATTTACAAAATACAGAATACGGATTAAAGAAAATTTTCGAAGAAGCAGAAGATTTTCTTCCGTTAAATGGAACAGATTATGTAGAATTATACGTTGGTAATGCAAAGCAATCAGCACATTTCTATAAAACGGCATTTGGGTTTCAGTCAGAAGCGTATGCTGGACTAGAAACTGGAATGAAAGACAGAGTTTCGTATGTATTAAAACAAGATAAAATACGATTGGTATTAACGACACCTTTAGAAAAAGGAGGTGAGCTCAACAGACATATAGATGAGCACGGAGATGGTGTAAAAATTGTTGCGCTTTGGGTAGACGATGCTACAAAATCGTTTGAAGAAACTACCAAAAGAGGTGCAAAACCTTATATGGAACCCACAAAAGAAGAGGATGAAAATGGTCATGTTATTCGTTCGGGAATTTATACTTACGGTGAAACCATACATATTTTCGTAGAACGTAAGAATTACAATGGTGTCTTTTTACCAGGTTATAAAAAATGGGAATCTCATTATAACCCAGAGCCAGTTGGATTAAAATTTATTGACCATATGGTTGGTAATGTTGGTTGGGGTAAAATGAAAGAATGGTGTGAGTTCTACGCTAGAACCATGGGCTTTGCACAAATTATTTCATTTACTGATGATGATATTTCTACAGATTACACTGCTTTAATGAGTAAGGTAATGAGTAACGGTAATGGTAGAATTAAATTCCCAATTAATGAACCAGCAGAAGGAAAGAAAAAATCACAAATAGAGGAATATTTAGATTTTTATAATGGAGCAGGAGTACAGCATATTGCTGTTGCTACGAACGATATTGTAGCAACAGTTTCTGCTATGCGTGATAGAGGTGTAGAATTTTTATATGTACCTAGTGAGTATTATGATGATTTATTAGATCGTGTTGGCAAAATAGATGAAGATGTTGAGGTGTTAAAGAAACATGGAATTTTAATTGATAGAGACGAAGAAGGTTATTTGTTACAGATTTTCACAAAACCAATTGTAGATAGACCAACGATGTTTTTTGAAGTAATACAACGTAAAGGTGCTCAGTCTTTTGGTGTTGGCAATTTTAAAGCCTTGTTTGAAGCAATAGAAAGAGAACAAGCGAACAGAGGAACGCTTTAAAGTTTATATGATAAAAGAGCCTTGTTTTTCAAGGCTCTTTTTTAATTAAGTAAACGTTGTTCATCTATTTTTTTTGTAATATCAACTACAGTTGTTCCGGTATGAAGTGTAGTTTTGTGCTCTATAAGCATGATTTTACATTCTTCTTTTGATGAAACACGATGTCTTTTTCCTTTTTGAACGATGAAAATGTCTCCTTTTTTCATAAAAAAAGCACGCTGACCTTCAATTTCAAATAACAGATTACCTTCAACAATATAAAACAATTCATCTTCATTTTCATGTACATGCCATGGTACTTTATTTCCAAGTATTATTACAATTTTGATATACACATCATTAACTTCTCCTATTATTTTAGGCGAAAAAAAGTCTTCTAATTCCTCAAATTTTTCTAGTAAATTCATATTGTATATTATTAATCGAGTCATATTTTACCCTAATAACTGCTCAAATAATTTAATTATAGGATTTTCTATATCCAAATAAAGAAATGTCAAACCAATGGTGTCATGAAAACCGTGCATTAATATCAAAAGCCATAAATTGTCTCTATTTTTTAAAAATACGAGTGAATAAATAAATGCAAATGGTATTATACCAATTACACCCGAAAGCCCTTGATAGTAATGAGAAGCACCAAAGTAAATTGCTATTATTATAGCTGAAATCATCCAAGATTTTTTGGAATTACCAAACAATTCTGCTATCCACTTAAGATAATATCCCCTAAAGACAAGTTCTTCTCCAAAGGCTACAAAAGTCCATACGATAACAAGTATCGTTAAAAAACCAGCAGTATTATGTTTTATATCTTCTAAAGATGATAAATCTGATTCCCCAAAGTATTGATCTATTATGATACTTAAGGGTACATATGCAACTAATATCATTACGGATAACAGCAATGCTTTAACAATCGTCTTTTTTGTCAGTTTTTTTGAAAAACCAAATAATGACCACTTGTAATTGCTCGACCAAGCTATTAACCCTACAATACTTAATCCAAAGAAAAAGCTAAAGTTCCTATCAATAAAGTTTAATAAAGGAGCCAAAAGCATTACCGCGACTACAATGTATGGCTTTGTTAAGGTGTTATATATTTTAGCTTTCATATGCCCATTTTTATAATTCATTTCTTTCCCCAGTGTACAATACTTGATAGTATTTATCATATTCAATTAAAAGCCCTTCTGATTTTCTATTCGGCCAACTGTTTATATAGTCTTTTGGATGGGTTACATCTATTGCATATACTTTTCCGTTATACAATTTTTTTACCATAGATTGTATGGTGTGACCAACAACGATACTTTTTGCATTAAATTTTTGGATCCCTTTCTCTACATCATTTTGAGATAGATCATCATTAAAATAACCTCGATACCAACAAATTCCCTTTTTATGCGAGATAATGAGCTGCTCTACTGTTTTTTCAGGTTTTGGGAAATAACTCCTATAATAGTTTTCTCTATTAATATGGTTAATTTCATCCAAAGTGACATTAGAGTTAGCTAATTCTGGATGTATACCTCCATGAGTAAATAATATTCCATTTATAAGTTCAATGGTATTTTTACTGGATAGCCATCTACCCAAAACAGAATTTTTACTATATAAATCAAATTGTTGTTTTCCTAAAATTGACGCTACGGCATAATATTTTTGTTCAGCAGATTTATATTGCCCCTGCATATTGTATAATTCATGGTTTCCAAGAATAAAATGCACAAACCCTCCATGTTTTTTCGCTTCTTGTTCCAGTTTATAAATAAACCATAATACTTGTGTTGTTGAAAAGCCTCTATCTACAAAATCTCCAACCAGTACCAAATGGCCTTTATTAAAAGTCCAATTAAGATTTTTATCTATTACTTTATTGGCGATTAAAAAATTACGAAATGTCTTGTAACCACTTTCAATATCTGAAATGGCCAAAACCTTGTTACCATCATTATAAATGGATTTTGGTGCTTGAAATTCTGTTTTTAATCCAAAACTAAAAGTTGTAGAATCCAATGGGAAATGACAATTTATGGTTGTCGGTTCTGTCGATGCATAGGTTTTCGTATCTACATAAAACCCTTCATCTTTATTTCCTTTTATATAGTTAACATTTATGGTACTATCGTTTTCATAGAAAACATAAGGACCTTCATGATTTAAGTTGTATCGCATTGAATTATGCCCAAACCTAAATGTTCCGTTCAAATACGTGTAAACTGAAACACCTATTATTGACAATACGATTATTGTTACAGATATATGCTTTAAATACCTAATTACTCTTTTTTTCATTTCTATTAAAATTTCGTTGACACAAATGTGACTATTTTCAAAAACTTCAAAAACTAATTGGGATGTAATACCTATGAATTGAGTTGCAAACACCTAATTTGATGCTGAAATCACTTTATATAGTTTTAAAATCAGTTTACCCCTCAAACCATTATGTTTGCCCCATTAACTTTAAATGCTGATAAACAATTTGTTATTTTGCGGCATGATTAATTGGATATATAGAAACAAAAAAGTACTTCTTTTTATTGGTGGCATTTCATTATTAATGCCACTATGCTACTTAACGTACGTTGTCATGACTTCTGATGGATATTCAACTACTGTTTCACTAAACATTAATACAGTTTTCAAGTACATCATTTTTACATATTATATTTTATTGATTGCATCGGTAATTGCCTATGCTGTGTATTGGGTTTTCAAACAAACAAAGCAGATAATTAATTTGAAAAACGAAAAAACCGCAACAGAATTAAGGCTCTTAAAATCACAAGTTAATCCACACTTTTTCTTCAATATGCTCAACAATCTTTACGGATTAGTTGATACTGATTCAGTAAAAGCTAAACAATTAATTTTAAAGCTTTCTGACATGATGCGTTATAGTATTTATGAAGGGCAAAATGATCAAGTAACACTGCAAGAAGAAATAGATTTTATTTCTAATTATATAGAACTGCATAAGATGAGATATTATAAAAAAACTGATGTTTCATTTAGTATAGAGGTTGAAAATAACACATTAAAAGTGATGCCTTTGCTATTCATAATTTTGGTAGAAAATGCTTTTAAACATGGTGTAGAGGTATTGAGAAAAGATGCATTTGTTTGTATAAAGTTAAAAACGAACAACAAGAAAGTTCAATTTGAAATTAAAAACAATTTTGACAAAGCACATAGAACCGAAAAAGGTATTGGGTTGAATAATTTAACAAGACGTTTAGAGTTGGTATATCTCAAGAAGCATAGTTTTTCTACTGAAGTAGTAGATACCGTATTCAAAGCAACATTAGAAATAGAATTATGACGAACTATATAATCATAGATGACGAGTATGTAGCCCATGATATTATAAAAGGCTATTGTGATAAGTTTCCCAACTTTAAGTTGGCTAAAAACTGTTATGACGCTATAGAAGCACTTGAATATTTACGATCAAAGCATGTGGATTTAATGTTTTTAGATCTAAATATGCCAAAGCTGAAGGGTTTCGAATTTTTAAAATCATTGCAGAATCCGCCAAAAGTCATTGTAACAACTGCTTACAAAGAATTTGCCTTGGATGGTTTTGAGTTGAATGTGGTAGATTATTTGCTAAAGCCATTCAGTTTTGAGCGTTTCGTAAAAGCCATAAATAAAATCGAAGTGGCAAAGTCTAATTCAAATGCTACTTCTGCTTTATCTTCTATTACAGACGAAAGCATTTTTGTAAAGTCTAACAAAAGGTTGATTCAAGTTAAACTTGACACTGTTTTATTTGTTGAATCTGTTGGAAACTATTGCAAAATAATAACAGAAGATGAAGAAATTCAGATACGAGAAAAAGTTTCTGATTTTATCAATAAACTTCCTCAAGGTGAATTCTTTCAAGTTCATAAATCCTTTATTGTATCAAAGAATCATATCAAGTCAATTGAGGGCAATCGAATTTTTATTAAAGATTATACAGTTCCTATAGGGAAAGTATACAAAACAAATCTTAACAAATTACTTAGGTAATTTAATTCACTAAATATTTTCGTGCTATTTATAAAAATGAAAAAAATTCTGGTGCACATAAATGTCTGAAAATGTTGTTGGTATAAATTAAACGTTAATACTGAAAAATAAATGAATATGAAAAAAATTATAATTGTATTTATGCTATTAACCTTTGGGTCATGTGGAGATGACGATGAAGTAATAATTCAAAAATCACCAGAAGTTAATGAAATAACACATGAACCAATTGCAACAGGTTCTGAATTAGTAATTACTGGCAAAGATTTAGATAATAGCCCTGTGGTTATTTTTAATGGAGAAACTATTAGTCCAGTTTCAGTAACAAGTACTGCAATCACTATAAATATTCCAGATAATGCGTCTAGCGGAAAGCTGGAGATTGAATTTGAGCAAGAAGCATATAAAACAGAAGCTTTTATAAAAGTTTTAGATACTGGTTGGGATGTTTTTGACGCATCTAATTTTTTTCAAGTAGAATTTGTTTCTAAGGAAGTTGGCTTCGCCATGCGCAGGGAGAGCAATAGACAACTAATACACAAAACCATTAATGGTGGTAGTACATGGTCTTCTATTTTGGAAGTGCCTGCTCCCAGTTCTCTATTCGAAGCCGTTTCGGCCAATGCAGTTTACATTAGAACAACTTCTAATGTTATAAAAAAAACAGTTGATGGAGGCGCTACTTGGCAAGACGTTGAAGTGTTAGACTTGAGCTATATAATTGAAAAACCGTTTTTTAAAGATGAGTCAGTAGGGTTTTTATTAGCTGATAAATTGGGGAAATCATATGTTTTTAAAACAATAGACGGTGGAAATACTTGGAACGAAAATCTCCAAATAGATACTCCAACTCATAAAATTGAAGTAGTATATCAAAATAAAGATGTAATTATTTTATTAGATCGTGGTAATAATGAGTTCATTAAAACGGAAGATGCTGGCACAAGATGGTTAACCAGTGATTCAAATTTTTCCACACTTGCTCCAATTACTTATAATTTTATAAATCAAAATACTGCTTGGTTATACATTGAACCATTAATAAATAGTTCTGGTGGATTATTTAAAACATCTGACCAAGGTAAAACTTGGGAAAATATTGAGTTTCCTGAAATATCAGAAAGGATTATTAACATCACTTTTTTCAATGATTTGCAAGGGCATGTGCTTACGGAAGAAGGAGGAAGTCTATATACCATTGATGGAGGTGAGACATGGAAATTATTTTATATAAATGTCGATAATATTACATCTATCACATTATTTGAGAATAATTCATATGTAGTAGCAGACGGTCAAATTTTAATTAAAAATCACTAAATCAATTAAGTTATACAATGCTAAAAAATATATTTTTTTGTTTAATCGTTATGTCAGTTTCTCCATTTCAATGCAATCCAGACGAGAATGAACCAGATATTTTTGCTATAGCTGATGAACCAAATATGGTTACTGTTGAGAATAATCAAACTATTTTTTCTATAGATGAAGAAATTATAATTAATACACTAATATCAAATGCTGTAACTAGTATAGAAAATGAAAATCTAATGCTTACAGATTATTTAGATGAAAATGAAGATTCGCTTTCTTATTGGCTGTATATATATAAAGACGGAGAAGATGGAGAACTTCAAGGTGTACCAATAGCATTTGCTGAAGCTGAAATAGGAAATGTATTCTATGAAGCATTAGATCACGGAATGTCTATTTCAAATACTTTTGAAGCCGAAGAAAATGCCTTCATTAGTCAAATAAAATTTAAACTGTCCGAACCCGGAGCTTATTATATTGGAGGTGGATATTATGATAGTTATACAGATCATCAAAAGGTAAAAATCATCCCCTATAACGGAAGGAATGGTCGGGTAAAGGTATTAACATCTATTGTAAATGTAAATGAAAATGGATTGTATGAATTTACTGTTGAGTAGGTTCATGGTTTGTTTCATACCCTATAGAGTGTTACTAAACCGTCTACAAATAGTGAATTTTAGTAACTAATAATTTAAATATGAAATTAACTAACTTATTATTTTTGATATTAATAATGTCTTGCAAAAACAATCATATAAATAAAAAAGAAATGCAATTGAAAACTATTCCAATTACAACATCATCCCAAGAGGCAAAAGAACATTTTATAAAAGCAAGAAATTTAGTTCAAAATGGATTAAATAACAATCCTGAAGAACATTATAAAAAGGCCATTGAATTAGATAGTTCTTTTGTAAGAATGTATAATTATATATCTATTTATTCGCCCAATGACTCTATAAAAAAATTGAATCATGAGCTTGCCAAAAAATATAAACATTTAGTTTCTAAAGAAGAGCAAATGTTAGTTGACGCAATAGAATATAGATTTAATACCCCAGATGATATAAAAGAAGAAAAGCTATTCAAATTAGCAGAGCTGTGTTCAGAAGATAAATATCTACACCATACTATTTGTTTTTTATTGTTTCGTAAGAACCCTGGTCTTGCTATCAAAGCGGGAGAAAAATCTGTACAACTAGATAAGAATTATGGCTCAGGTTATAATATATTAGGCTATGCTTATATAAACAATAACGAATTAGACAAGGCTGAGGTGGCCTTCGATGATTTTATAAGATGCGAGCCTAAGAACGCAAATCCATATGATTCTAAAGGAGATTTAATGCTTCAACTCGAAAAATATGATGAAGCATTAGTTTTAAAACAAAAAGCTTACCAATTGGACAAGTCTTTTGACTGGATACCTAAAGAAATAATTGAAATTAAAGCTAAGATAGATTTATTAACTAGTAAATAATTGCTTACTATAATTTTTTAAAAATAAAAAGACCAGTCTATTGTAATATTTAATTTACTAGTACTTGCTAAGCAATAACGTTTTTATAACTTCATAATATGAAAAGCTCTAATGATGATTTTTTTACTTTTAAAGCAACGTTTTTAGAATCTTGTTATCTATAGATTATGAAAAAAAGAATATTATATTTCTCGTTAGTAATTCTATTATCAGCTTTTCAATGTGAAGATGAAGAGTATGTTCCTGATTATATAGTTGAAAAGAATGATTTAATTGAAATTGGAAATAACCTAACTTCATTTTCTATAAATGATTATATTTTTATTAATACAAAAATAAGTAACCAACAAATTACTACGAATAGCAGCACTATTAATTTACTTGATTTTATTGTTGGCAATGATTTCAATCTATACCACTCTTTGGTACTTTATAAATTAAATGCCGAAAATGAAGAAATACCCTATTTTATTGAAAGTGTTGATATAGAAAATGGAGATATTCAGTTTAATGACCAAAATCCTTTTTTTAACTTAATTAGTTCTTATAGTGAATCAGAAGATAGTTTTGAGAGTAAAATAGGAATAAAATTAACAAAGTCTGGTGATTATTTATTAAAATCTGGCGTGTCTAGATTTAATAAACAAGTGATAATTTTTGATTTAAACGGAAGCGCATCTACGGGCACTTTGCAATTAAACACATCTATATTAAACGCTGATGAGGATGGTATTTATAGGTTTAAGGTTGAATGATTTATTATAAAATTTTATCAACCAACTCCTGTTTCTTTTTTTCATCATCTCCAAACAACCATTGTAAGACATTGTCTTCCCACATTTGTTCTTTTTGAGTTTCGGTAATGATACTTCTGTCAATGGCTAGATCTAATATTTTACCAGGATAAGAAGATTGTTTTTCGCTTTCCATTTCACCTAACGGATACGGATCGTCTAAACCAATTAATACTTGATCAGAACCCTGATTCTTAACAAGCAGATCTAAAGAACCAGTATCATGAACAAGCGTGTCGAAGAATATATTTTTATGCCCAACCGCTTTTCTTGGATGACTTTTCCCTTCAAAAAGGTCAGGTCTACCATCAAATCCTTGAATTCTACGACCAAGATTCATTTGTGCTAGTTGTCCGCCATGCGCAAAGCAAATACGCATGTTAGGATACTTTTCATAATAACCATTTAAGGTTAAAAAATGGTACGCATCTGCACATTGTGCCAGCATCCATATTAAATGGAAACGCCAAGAAGTATTTTGTAGTTTTATAAACTTTTCACCATCATAAGGATGTATTTCTATTGCTAGATTATATTTATTTGCCATTTCAAAAATAGGCTCATTCTCTTCATCAAAAATACAACGCCAAGTACCGATGGTATCCATATAATGAGTAGGTAAACACAATAAGCGCATATCTAAAACCTCTACACAACGTTCAATTTCCCAACAGGCGCCACGTACAAAGCCCGGATGAACTACAAAACCACAGGTAAATTTACTAGGATGATCGTGTTGAACTTTTGCATTAAAATCATTCTGAAAACGTAAAGCTTGCTTCATTTCTTCTAAACGAAGTCCGTTACCATATAACTGTGATAAGTTTAAAACAACGGCATGATCGATCTTAAAATGATCCATCCATTCGAGCTTTTCATTTAAAAAGAAACTAGAGTCTGTTACCGGGCGGCTCCAATCTTTCTGTAGCATAAATTTTCGATCATTGTCTACCCAAAAAATACCTTTATCTTTCATATAAGCAGGAATTTGCTCAGGATAAGGTAATAAGTGTGAGTGACCGTTAATTCTTAATTTACGTTTCATATATAATTTCCGCGAAAGCGAATTTTTAATTATTTTTAGGTTCTAAACAATACATGGTCGCTTGCATTGTTGCAAAAATAGTTTCTTCATCGCCATCAGTTACTTTAGCTTCACAAAAAGTCAATGTTTTGCCACTTTTTACAACTTTACCAATAGCTACTATTTTATCTGCCTTAGCTGCTCGCATAAAATTGGTTTTAAATTCTACACTCAACACATTAGAACCTTCTGGCATCATAGAATGTGCAGCATAACCACAGGCAACATCAGCTAAACTTGTTAATACACCTGCATGAAAATAACCATGTTGTTGCGTTAATTTTTCATTAAAATCACATTCAAGTTTTACCAAACCTTTTTCTATAGATACCAATCTAGCGCCAAGAGTTTGCATAAAACCTTGCTTGTAAAAACTTTCTCTAGAAGCTTCAATCATGCTCTAATTGCACCTTTTTAGGAGGCTCCATTACGGCGTTACAATTTGGACATGAACGTTTTTCCATATCGCCATAGTATTTATCAAAGATTTTAGGCATATCCGTTTCAATATTATCTAGTGTAAAATCTTCTTCGTATAATTTGGTAGTACAGTTTTCACAGAACCAAAGCAAAGCATCTTGCACATCTTTTTCACGCGGATATTCAATTACCAAACCAACAGTATTTGCCCCTCGTTGTGGCGAATGTGGTACTTTAGGCGGCAATAAAAACATTTCCCCTTCTTTAATATGAATATCTTTTGGTGTACCCTTATCAATTACTTTTAATGTAATATCACCTTCTACCTGATAGAAAAATTCTGGTGTTTCATTATAGTGATAATCTTTACGACTATTTGGGCCACCAACAACCATCACAATAAAGTCACCATCTTTCCAAACTACTTTATTTCCTACAGGTGGTTTAAGTAGATGGCGATTTTCTTCGATCCAAGCTTTAAAATTTATGGGAGGATATAACTTACTCATACTATTTTATTTTGGGCGTGCCCCTTTGGGTCGGGCTTTTCGCGCTACATGGTAGCTTGCTGCAATCCCTCACGCGTGTTATGCTATAAATTTACAAAGATTTTGTTCTACCACCATCAACAGGAACGTTAATTCCGTTTATATAACTTGCAGCTTCACTTGCTAAAAAGGCAACTGCATTGGCAATTTCACCAGGTTGCGCAAAGCGCTTAGCAGGAATTCCATTCTTCATAGCTCTAGAAATGTCATCTACAGATTTACCTGTTTTTTCAGCCTTATTTTTAATAATCTCACTTAATCGTTCTGTTGAAGTAGCTCCGGGCAGAACATTATTCACAGTAATACCAAATTCTCCCAATTCATTCGCTAAGGTTTTACTCCAATTAGCTACAGCACCACGTATAGTATTAGAAACGCCTAATCCGTCTAAAGGCTGTTTTACCGATGTTGATATAATATTAATAATTCTACCGTAATCAGCTTCTTTCATACTTGGTACAACTGTTTGAGCTAGTATATGATTACACTTTAGATGTTGGGTAAATGCTTTTTCAAAAGCATCAACGTCAGCAGAAAATACAGGCCCACCAGCAGGTCCACCAGTATTGTTTATTAAAATATGATAGGTGCCAACTCTTTGTAGTTGTTCTGCTACTTTTTGACCAACCTCTTCAGGATTGGTAAAATCGGCAACCACATAATTATGATCTTGGTATTTGTTTGGTAATTCTGCTAATACAGCTTTTAACTTTTCTTCGTTACGAGCAACAAGGGTAACATTTGCTCCTAAATCTGCTAATGCAATTGCAGACGCTTTGCCTATACCTTGTGTACTACCGCATACCAAGGCATTTTTTTTAGTTAAGTTTAGGTTCATTTATTCGTATATTTTTTTAGCCCTTTGGCTCATTCTATCCATTAGTTTTGATGGATTTTTTATGGGTTCAAATCCAAATTTCTCATATAATCCGTGGGCATCTCTCGTTGCCAACATCCATTTATCGACATTTTTTAGTGATGGAAAATTTAATATTTTTTCCATTAACAACTTTCCTAAGCCTTTTCCTTGAAATTCTTCGATAACATAAACATCAAGTAGGTATGCAAAAAATATTCTATCCGTCATCACTCGGCTATATGCTATTTGCTTACCATCATGAAACAATCCAAAGTTTATAGAGTTTTCTATAGCTATTCTCTGCTCGTCTAAAGTACGTAAATTACCCCAATACGAATTTTTAACGAACGAGAAAATGGCGTTTAAATCCATTTCTTCTGTGTTAGAAGAAAAGTAAATAGAATCGCTAACTTCTATCATAGATTCATTAATATTTTATACATACATTTTTAGGTTCTGTAAAAAACCGTAAGGCTTCAAAGCCACCTTCACGACCTACGCCAGAATCTTTTACACCACCAAAAGGTGTGCGTAGATCACGCATTAACCAAGTATTTACCCAGACTATTCCGGCATGTAGCTGTTTAGTCATTCGCATGGTACGTTTTAAATCACTAGTCCATAAAGTAGCAGATAAACCATATTTTACTTTGTTAGCCATTGCTAATACTTCTTCTTCAGTTTTGAATGGCATTACCGTAACAACTGGGCCAAAAACTTCTTCCTGATTGATACGGCATTCATCAGTATCAACTTCAATAATAGTTGGTTCCATATAATAACCATTTTCATAACCTTCTATGGTTAATTGATTACCACCATATAATACGTTGCCACCTTCTTCTTTAGCGATATCGACGTAGTTCAATACCTTTTCTAAGTGAGATTTAGACACCAACGCACCAAATTTGGTGTCCGGCGCAGCTGGATGGCCTACTTTATTTTTTGAAACTACATCTACAAAATCTTTTTTGAATTGCTCATAAATAGATTCTTCAACAAAAATTCTACTTCCGCATAAGCAAATTTGACCTTGATTGCCAAATGAAGATCTTATAGTATTGATGAGCATATCACCATAATCACAATCTGCAAAAATGATATTTGGGTTCTTACCACCGAGTTCTAAAGACAATTTTTTAAACATCGGCGCTGCAACTTTAGCAATATGAGCACCAGTAGTTGTACCACCAGTAAAAGAAATTGCTTTAATATCTGGATGCGCAACAATTGCTTGCCCAGCTGAACCACCTAAACCATGAACAATATTCAGAACACCGTTAGGTAAACCAGCTTCTGTACAAATTTCACCTAATAAATAAGCTGTCATGGGCGTAACCTCACTTGGTTTTGCAACTACACAATTACCGGCTGCAATTGCTGGTGCTATCTTCCAGGTAAAGAGATAGAGTGGGAGGTTCCATGGTGAAATACAACCTACTACACCAATTGGCTGACGTAAGGTATAATTTATAGCATCGTGACCAACACTTTCATGGCTTTCGCTAGCAAACTGTGTAATAGCATTGGCAAAGAATCTAAAATTGCTTGAAGCTCTCGGTATATCTACAGCTTTTGCTAGCCAGATTGGTTTGCCATTGTCTTTACTTTCTGCTTCAACAAGTCTATCTAGGTTTTGCTCAATAAGCTCAGAGATTTTGAGCATAATTCTACTACGCTCTTCAAAAGAAGTATTAGACCAAGACTCAAAAGCTGTTTTAGCAGCAATATAAGCTACTTCTACATCATCTTTAGATGAATTTGGTATTTGCCCATGGATTTCACCGTTGGCCGGGCAATAGTTGTCTATCCACTCATCTGAAATTGGATTTACATATTGACCGTTTATATAGTTCTTAATTTTCAATTTATCTTAAATTATTTTGCCTAAACCATTTTGTTTTAAATTTTCTTCCTTTAGTGTCTACAATAACAATCTTACTTTTTAAAAATTTCTTTTCATTAGTATCATAAAACTTAACATATTCAGTTTCTGACAATTGAATTTCTCTCCATTCTTCGGGATTTAGAGGCTTATATTCTGTTTGCTTTCTATACTGGTTGTAATTAATCCCTTTTCTTTCAGCTATTCTACCATTTTTAACAAAAAACTCTATTCGTCTAATATAAATAGGCTTTTGACCTAAATTTGTAAGCGTAATATAACATTTATACAAATCATTTTTTTTACTCTTAAAGCATTTAATTTGAAGCTTTTTCTTTTTACTTATAATAAGTAAATAAACATTTAAAGTTAAACTTAGTACAGCTACTATAAAAATTAATGAACTCCAATTAATACTTTCAAAACTCATAGAATGATTAAGTTTTCTTATAAGCCATTACTTTGATTTCGACTACCAAATCAGGATGTGGTAACTGATGTACAGCTACAGTTGTTCTTGTTGGCCCGGTTTCTTTATCAAAAAACTCAGCATAGGCTTTGTTATAACCTGCAAAATCATTCATATTTACCAAGAAAGAAGTAACATCTACAATATCTTTTAATGAAGCACCTTCCTTTGCAAGGTTTTTTTCAATGTTTTGTAGTACCTCTCGCGTCTGAACTTCTATATTGAGTCGTTTTGTATCCATTTCATCAATAATATCCACTCCTGCAATGGTATTGTCAGCTCTTCGAGAACTGGTACCCGAAACAAATATAAAATCACCAACTCTTTTAGTATGTGGATAGGCCCCTCTTGGTGTTACTTTATCACTCATAATTTTTATTTTAATCCTGCAATTTTATCCTCCTTAAGGATTTCATTGGTTTCTTGATTTACTTTATGCAATATTTTTTTTAACTCTTCTTTTGTCATATCGAGCCCTTCGACTCCGCTCAGGATAGACTCTGACGAGATGTCATCGTCTGCAATCATATTTAAAATTGCCTTGTCTTGTGCTCTTCCTTTTTGCATTGCTTTTTGATATGGCATATCTTCATTAAAGGTAACCATCGAATATTTTGAGAAATATTCTTCGGGAAAATTCTCTTCAAAAGCCATTTCTAAAGTACGCTTTTCTTTAAATATAGGATTGGCTACATGATCACGCATTTCGTAATAATTATCAATAGCCAAATCTGCAATAGCATCGGTATCTTTTTTACGTTCTTTTTCGAATGTTTTAAAAATAGTTTCCCAATCGTCTTCATGCTTTTCTAAAATAGCATCAAAAACGGTGACATCCTCGAAAGAGGCATTCATACCTTGTCCGTAAAACGGAACAATAGCATGTGCGGCATCACCCATTAATAAGGTTTTGTTCTTATAATGCCAGGGAGAACATTTTACTGTACCCAAGGCTCCAGTAGGATTATTAGCAAATTCTTCTGCAATATTAGGAATCAAAGCCAACGCATCGGGAAATTGTGTTTTGAAAAAATCTTTGATACGTTGTTCTGTAGTTAGATTATTGAAATTATATTCGCCTTCATCATAACTTAAAAAGAGTGTTACTGTAAAACTTCCGTCAAGGTTAGCCAAAGCAATTAGCATATAATCTCCTCTAGGCCAGATGTGTAAATAATCTTTACTTAATAGATGTTCACCTTTATTAGAAGCAGGAATTTCTAATTCTTTATAGCCATGTGTTAGATAGTTTTGAGAATAACTAAATAAGAATTTACGCTCTAAATAGTAACTTTTTCTTAGTGCAGAACCGGCTCCATCCGTACCGAAAATAACATCGCCTTTTACTTTAAAATCACTTTTAGTATTATAATCATAAAAAGTAGCTACATTATTTTCTATGTCTACAGCAGTACATTTTTTATTAAAATGAATTGTTAAGCTGTTATATAAATCTGCCTCAGACAATAATAAGCCATTTAATTCACCACGAGAGATGGAATTGATATACTCACCACTTCTTCCAGAATAATTTGAAGGAAACGTATTACTTTCTTTATCATGAATTAAACGCCCATACATAGGTATACAAAGCGGTTTCACCTTGTCTTCAACGCCAGCTAACCGCATTGCCTTTAAGCCTCTATCTGAAAGTGCCAGATTGATTGAACGACCTGCGGAAATATCTGTTGTTCGTAAATCTGGTCTGCTTTCGTAAACATTTACGGTATAACCACGTTGGGCCAAACGTAAAGCAAGTAGTGATCCACATAAACCAGCACCTATTATTAATATATTTTCGTTTCTTGAACTCATTATTATGATCGTTGTTTTTTCATTTCTTTAGCAATAGCTTTTGATCCTACATCTTTTTTATTTTTCAATTCTGAAATAATGGTTGTATGGTTCTTGTCATTATGCGTTTGTGATAATTTATATGCGGCTTGTATGTCCGTTACTTCAATTTCAAACCCAACAATACCACGAATCTGATTCATTGTTTTTTTGGAGAGTTCTTCTATTTTTACTGGGTTTTTAGAGGATTTCTCATATTTTTCCATGAGGTGCTTTAAAGAATCATACAATGCTTCCCCTTCAATAATTTTAATTGTTCCGTACACTTGCACTGCAATATAATTCCATGTGGGAACTTCTTCAAAATCATACCAAGAAGATGATACATAACTATGTGGCCCATTAAATATACATAACACCTCAGTATCATTTTTAAAATGTTTCCAATGCGGATTTCCTTTCGAAAGATGTCCTTGTAGGATATCTTTACCAGATTTATTTGTGGTAAGTTCTAAAGGAATATGTGTTGCTAAAGATTTACCTTCGCTATTACTAACAAGAATTCCAAAACTGTTTTGCTGAATAAAATCTTTTACTTCAGCTATATTTTCATTCTTATAATACTTAGGGATATACATTAAAGCATAGATATTAATAGCTCAACCATTTTATATACATCTACATACGAATTGTAAAATGGTACTGGAGCACAACGAATTACATCTGGTTCGCGCCAATCTGTAATTACATGAGCTTCCATTAACTTATTATGTAAAGACTTGTCAGCATTTTTAACTTGAATAGACAATTGACAACCTCTTTCTTCTGGATTCGAGGGTGTAATAACCTTGATTCTATCTGTATCAATTTGATTAATCAAAAATTCAAAGTAGCCTGTTAGTTTTAATGATTTTTCTCTTAAGGCTTCCATACCCACTTCATTAAATAAATCTAAAGACGCTCTTATCGCTGCCATTGATAATATGGGAGGATTGCTTAACTGCCAACCTTCGGCACCAGGCATTACATCAAAAGGTTGACGCATGTTAAACCTTGTTTCTTTATTATGGTTCCACCAGCCTGAAAAACGTGGTAAATCTTTATTGTGAGCGTGTTTTTCATGCACAAAAAGGCCTGCTAAGCTACCCGGGCCAGAATTTAAATATTTATATGTACACCAAGCGGCAAAATCAACTTCAGAATCATGTAATTCGGGTTCGATGTTTCCAGCGCCATGCGCCAAATCTATGCCAACAATACAATCGTTTGAATGACCTATTTCAGCAATTCTTTTTAAATCTAAATATTGACCAGTATAATAATTAACACCGCCAATAAGTAACAATACTATTTCATCACCTTGTTCTTCTAAAATAGCTTCAAGATCTTCAAGATGAAGTAGTTCCTCACCACTTCGAGGCCTCCATTCTACTAAGGCTTCTTTCGGATCGTATCCATGAAACTTTAATTGCGACTCAACCGCATAGCGGTCAGATGGAAAAGCATCGCTTTCAATGACAATTTTATATTTGGTTTTTGTTGGTTGGTAAAAAGAAACCATTAGTAAGTGCAGATTAGTAGTTAAAGTGTTCATAATAACCACTTCAATAGGCTTAGCACCAACTACTTTAGCCATTTTTTCTGTTAAAAATTCGTGATAAGGCATCCAAGGGTTCTTTGCTTCGAAATGCCCTTCCACACCATATTTTGCCCAATCGTCAAGTTCCTGTTGAACATACTGCTGAGTAATTTTTGGTTGAAGCCCAAGAGAATTTCCTGTAAAATATAACCAGTTATTACCATTTTTATCTTTAGGAATATGAAACTGTTTTCGGTATTCTTTTAATGGGTCTTGTCTATCCATTTTTTCAGCAAAAGCAATACTTGCTTCGAATTCAGTAGAAATTTGGGTCATAAAATTTAACTAGGTTCACAAATGTAAGAATTTAGTAAGTTATTAAAACTAATTTTTAATTGCTATTTTAGATATGCTATTAGCTATGGAAGCATTAAAATTAATATTCTCTAGAGGAAGATATTTCGGGCCTGCATTTGTGTTTACTACGCTTAATATTTTATTAGGCACTTGGGCAATTTATATTCCAAAAATAAAATCTAGAATAGGCATTGATGAAGGCCAATTAGGTTTAGCTATTTTTTTTATGGCTTTAGGTACTTTGCTATTAATTGTAATGGCTCCAAAAATTATGAGTCGCATTGGTGTAGGTAAGGCAACTGCCTGGGGTATTTTTATTGCAATTTTTACGTTTGTTATACCATTTTCAACAACCGATTATACATGGCTTTGTATCGGTATGTTTATTGTAGGAGCATTTTTTGGCTTCACCGATGTAGCTATGAATACTTTAGTTACAGAAATTGAAAAAGAAGACACTGCACATATAATGTCTGCAAATCATGGTTTTTTTAGCTTGGGAGGCTTAATTAGCGGTGGAGTAGGCGGTCTTTTTCTTACAAAAAGCAGCGTGCCTATTTATCATTTATTGATAGTTATGGTTATCGTTTTAATAGTTAATTTAATTTTTGTGAATTACTATTATAATATGAAATTTGATAAGGAGCAGAAAGAAAAATTTAAATTGAAAAATTTTAAGCCTTTAATTGCTTTAGCTTTAATTGCTTTTTTGGTGATGGCTAGTGAAGGTGCAATAGTAGATTGGAGTGCATTATATCTTGAAAAAGTTTCCTTGGCAAAGTTATCGTGCACAAGTTTAGGTTTTACTGCTTTTTCCGCCACAATGGCTTTGGGTCGTTTCTTTGGTGATGCGATTAGCAAAAATTTAGGTTCTAAGACTATTATTTTAATTGGTACTTTCCTTGGTGCACTAGGCTTCGCTTCTGTGTTATTGGTAAATCAAATATTGGTAATAATGGGCTTTGGGTTAGTAGGCTTGGGATTGTCTGTAATTATACCAGAGCTTTTTCGTTTGGGTGGAAAGACAGAAGGAATACCGTCTGCTCAAGGTATATCATTTATATCAGGTCTTGGTTTTTTTGGTTTTTTGATTGGTCCAGTACTACTTGGATTTTTAGCAGAAACATCAAGCTTAAGACTTAGTTTTTTTGCATTGTTGTGCTTTATTTTTATATCTTTCCTTTTAGGATTACAACTAAAAATTAAAAAATAAATGCTTGTAAAAGTCTATGGAAGTGCTGTATTCGGTGTAGAGGCAACGACCATTACAGTAGAGGTAAATGTTGATAAAGGAATAGGTTACCATCTAGTAGGCTTACCTGATAATGCTATTAAAGAAAGTAATTATAGAATTGCAGCAGCGCTTCAAAATAATGGTTATAAAATTCCTGGGAAAAAGATCACTATAAATATGGCACCGGCCGATTTACGTAAAGAAGGTTCAGCTTATGATTTAACCTTGGCAATCGGAATTTTACAAGCATCATCACAAATAAAAGGTAAAAGCATTGAGGGTTATCTTATAATGGGAGAGCTTTCTTTGGATGGAAGTTTGCAACCAATAAAAGGTGCCCTGCCAATTGCAATTAAAGCAAGAGAGGAAGGCTTTAAAGGATTTATTTTACCAAAACAGAATGCAAAAGAGGCTGCTATTGTTAATGATTTAGATGTTTATGGAGTTGAAAACATTAAAGAAGTAATAGAATTTTTTGAAGGAAGTTCAGAACTCCAACCTACTATAGTAGATACACGTAAAGAATTTTTTGATAATTTAGAAAACCCAGAATTTGATTTCTCCGATGTTAAAGGTCAAGAATCCATAAAACGTTGTATGGAAATAGCAGCAGCCGGTGGGCATAATATTATTTTAATTGGCCCACCAGGATCTGGTAAAACAATGTTGGCAAAGAGGTTGCCAAGTATTTTGCCTCCTATGACTTTACTGGAAGCACTCGAAACGACTAAAATTCATTCAGTAGTAGGTCGGGTAAAAGAACATTCGGGGCTTATGAGCCAACGACCTTTTAGATCTCCTCATCATACAATTTCTGATGTAGCTCTTGTTGGAGGAGGTGCTTACCCTCAACCCGGAGAAATTTCACTTTCTCATAATGGCGTTTTATTTTTGGATGAACTACCAGAATTTAAGCGTACTGTGTTAGAAGTAATGCGTCAACCATTAGAAGATAGAGAAGTTACAATTTCAAGGGCAAAATTTACAGTTACTTATCCTTCTTCGTTTATGTTGGTAGCTAGTATGAATCCTAGCCCGAGTGGTTATTTTAACGATACCGAAGGTCATGTAACTTCGAGCCCTGCAGAGATGCAGCGCTATTTAGGTAAAGTTTCAGGGCCTTTATTAGATAGAATAGATATTCATATAGAAGTACAACCAGTTCCGTTTGAAAAATTGTCTGAGGAAAAGAAGGGTGAAGCTAGTAAGTATATTAGAGAGCGAGTGACAAAGGCAAGAGAAACTCAAACGAATCGATTTAAAGGTATAGGTGCTATGCATTATAATGCACAAATGTCAGTTAAACAGATTAGAAAGTACTGCGTTTTAAATGAGCAATCTAAAGAATTAATTAAGACGGCTATGGAGCGTTTAAACCTGTCTGCAAGAGCTTATGACCGTATTTTAAAAGTAGCGAGAACAATTGCTGATTTAGATGGCTCAGAAAGCGTTTTATCAGATCATATTTCTGAGGCCATTCAATATAGAAGCCTTGATCGAGAAGGGTGGTTAGGTTAGTTAAAGATTTGCATATCAGTATTTAGTAAAAAATTCTTAAATTTGATGCACCCTACATAATAACTCTCCTATGAAACCGAGTTTAAATATTTTGGCATTGCTATTGGTTGTGATGGTTTTTGGCCAAACTTCAAAGAAAGATTCAATGCTTATTACTGGCATAGAGTGGGTCAATAAAGACTTAGATTATTTTAGATTTGAACACGATACGCTTATTTATAGCATTGCTGATAAAAAACATAAATTGTATTATGATTTTGGAAAAAAGAAATTAACTCTAAAAGAATTATATAGAGTTGGTGGAGGTGATATTAAAGAGGAAAAGTTAGAGTTTAAAATCAAACATATTGATAAAAAAAAGCTGATAATTTTCCCAATAGATGACAAGTTAGAATTAGATCAAGAAATCCATTATAAATTAGATTATGCTCCATTTTTTAAGAGAAAGAGTTTTGCTTTTTATAATAGGGAAAATGAATATGGTTATATAGATTATAAAAAAATTACATTTCATGGATCTACTTGTTTTGGTACCTGCCCGTCTTTTTCTTTAGAAATAAATAGAGGAGGAGAAGTGTTTTATCAAGGTAGAGTATATACCAAAGAGTTTACTGGTAATTTTCAAGGAATTTTAGAAAAAGATGAGCGTATTAAACTTCATAAAATATTGAATCGAAGTAAAATAGCTGAAATAAATAACAATTGGAAACAGACTTCACGACCTACAGATACTCCTAGATATAATTATATTATTGAACTTAGAAATGGTGAAATAATTGAAATTAACACGAATGATCAACATCCTATTTTAGATAAACTGTCAAATTACCTTGTAGATATTTCAGAAAAACTAAAACTTGCAAAAGCAAAAGAAAAACACTCTTTTGTAAAGCCTTCTATAAATGCTATTGAAATAGTGTCTAGAATTGAAGATTAATATATCTTTATTCTGTGTTTAAATTCTTTAAAAATATAGGCCCTGGTCCTTTAGTTGCAGCAGCTTTTATCGGTCCTGGTACAGTTACATTATGTACCTTGGCTGGTGTAAATTTTGGCTACGCTTTACTTTGGGCGATGATATTGTCAATTATTGCAACTATTATATTACAAGAAATGGCTGCAAGACTAGGTATTATTACCCAAAAGGGATTATCAGAAATTATCAGATTTGAACTTCAAAATCCAATTATTAGAACATTTTCAGTTGTTTTAATACTTTCTGCTATTGTAATTGGTAATGCCGCTTATGAAGCCGGTAATATTAGTGGAGGCGTTTTAGGCTTAGAAACAATTTTTGAAATAAAAAAAATACAGTTTGCAGGCTTGTCAATCAATCTTTTTAGTGTTTTAATAGGTATTGTAGCTTTTGTTCTATTGTATTTAGGTAATTATAAATTGCTAGAAAAATGTTTAATTGTATTAGTAATTTTAATGAGCATTGCTTTTTTAGTTACAGCAATTCTTACAAAACCAAGTTTATCAGAAATATTTAAAGGGTTTATTCCAAAGTTTCCAGATGATAGTATTTTGACTATTGTCGGATTAATTGGAACTACGGTTGTACCTTATAATTTGTTTCTACATGCTTCCCTGGTTAAAGAGAAATGGCATAATAAGAATGATTTACATTTAGCTAGAAAGGATACTGTTATAGCGGTTATACTTGGTGGGATGGTTTCTATGGCTATTATTGTATCCGCTTCAGCTATACAATCAGGAGAAGTAAATAATGCAGCAGATTTAGCAAAAGGATTAGAGCCTTTGTTCGGAAATTATGCAAAATATTTTCTAGCATTGGGGTTATTTGCTGCTGGAATTACCAGTGCAATTACAGCTCCATTAGCAGCGGCATATGTAGCTAAAGGATGTTTTGGATGGGAGAACAACCTTAAATCTAAGAAGTTTAAAGCTGTATGGATGTTTATCTTGTTTTTAGGTGTATTGTTTTCATCCACTGGTTTTAAATCTATAGAGATCATCAAATTTGCTCAAGTGGCTAATGGAGTTTTATTACCAATCATAGCAGGATTCTTACTTTGGATCATGAATAAAGAAAGTGTACTAGGCGCTTTTAAAAATACTACAAGACAGAACGTTATAGGTTTTATCATTTTAGCAATTACCATTTTTTTAGGATTAAAAAGTATTTTTAAAGTATTCAATTTATTGTGATGCATACTATAGATATTAATTGTGATGTTGGTGAAGGTTTAAATAATGAATCAGAGTTGATGCCTTATATATCATCATGTTCTATAGCTTGTGGGAGGCACGCAGGTAGTAAAAAAACTATAAGAAAAGTAGTAGATCTGGCTCTAAAATATGATGTTAAGATTGGCGCTCATCCTTCTTTTCCTGACAAAGCTAATTTTGGTCGAGTTCGACTTGAAATGTCATTAAATGAATTGCAAAAAAGTGTTGAAGAACAGATTCAATTTGTAATTGATGTTTGTAATGAAGAAGATACTCAGCTACATCATATAAAACCACATGGAGCTTTATATAATTTAACTGCGATTGATAAATCGCATGCCGAAGTAGTAATAAAAGCCGTTAAAAATTGTGCTCAAAGTGCTTTTTTATATGTACCATACAATTCGGTAATTCAAAAATTAGCTGAAAGAGATAATTTGAAAATTAAAGTTGAAGCTTTTGCAGATAGAAATTACAATCAAGATTTAACATTAGTTTCTCGAAAGTTAAAGAATGCGGTTATAATAGATAAGCAAGAATTAGTAAATCATCTATTAAAAATAATCATCAATAAAAAGGTAAAAACAGTTGATGGAGTAGAAGTAAATCTAGAGGCAGAAACATTCTGTTTTCATGGTGATAATCCTAGGGCTATAGACTTGTTAAAATTTGCTTCAAAAGAACTCAAAAAAGAAGGAATAAAAATTACCTAATTTGAGTCACTATAAACTTACATATAAACCCTTTGGAAGCAGCGCTATTTTAATAGAATGGCCGCCAGAAATTAATGAAAATACCTTAAGTGATGTCTTAAATTTCAAAAAAACAATAGAAGAAGAATATATTAAAGTTAAAATTGAAGTAATTAATGCATATAGCTCATTAACAATATTTTATTATGGCACTATAGAGAATGTTTATAGTGAGTTTTTGACTCTAAAAGAGTTATACAAAAGGCAAAGTACGAAAAAAAATCAAAATACAAATCTTTGGAAAATTCCGGTATGTTATGACGAAAATTTTGGCATTGATTTAGAAGAAATTTCAAAAAAAAATAAGCTCTCAAAAGACGAAATTATTAGATTGCATTTCAGTAGAAAGTATACTATTTTTTTTATTGGCTTTTTACCCGGATTTTTATACCTCGGCGGCTTGCGAAAACAACTCCACTTTCCACGCAAAGAAAACCCAAGAATTTTAGTTAAAAAAGGAGCTGTTGGAATAGGAGGTGCCCAAACTGGAATTTATCCTCAACAAAGTGCGGGAGGTTGGAATATTATTGGTAACTCACCTATTTCCTTTTTTGATAGAAAAAATCAGCAACCATGTTTTGCTAAAGCAGGTGATTCAGTCCGATTTATTCCAATAAGCATTGAGGAACATAAAGAGATAAGTAATTTAATTGCCTATAGACGGTATCAGATAGAAAGTGAGGTGCTACATGTTTAAAGTACTAAAGCAAGGTGCATATTCTACCATACAAGACTTGGGGCGCTATAACTTTAGGGAATATGGAGTTCCGATTTCTGGTGTAATGGATCAATATTCTGCAAAATTGGCAAATCTATTAATTGGAAATAGTGTAAATGATGCAGTTGTTGAGGTAACTTTTAATGGAGAATTTCTATTTACAAGAGAAACTATCCTTTGTGTTTCTGGTGCTGACCTTAATGCAACAATTAACAATCAAGCTTTCCAAACTAATCATCCTGTTAAAGTAAAAGAAAGCGGTATATTAAAGTTTAATAATCCTAATTATGGAATTAGAGCTTATATTGCCGTTAAAGGTGGTTTTTTGAATAAACAAGTACTTGGTAGTAGAAGCTTTTTTAAGGAAATTACTATGAAATACGTCTTGCAGAAAGAAGATGAGGTTTTTTATGAATCATATGTTGGTAAAGATAGCCTCTCTTTCTCGCATGTTAAGGTTAGTATTGGTCATTTTGATAATCAAATTATTGAAGTGTTTAAAGGTCCAGAATATGAGTTACTAAATACTAAACAAAAAGACGTTTTAGAACAAACTGACTTTACTGTTTCTAACGAAAATAGTAGGATGGGTTATAAATTAGTGGAAATATTGGAAAATAAGCTAGATTCAATGCTTACTTCTTCAGTAATGCCAGGAACGGTACAACTTACCCCGTCGGGAACTCTAATCATTTTAATGCGTGATTGTGGTGTTACAGGAGGCTACTCTAGAATTTTACAGTTAACTGAAGAATCAATCAACAGACTAGCTCAAAAGACCACAAATGACATTATTAAGTTTAAATTGGTAGATTTATAAACATGAGAGCTTCTATTTTAATAGTATTATTATTAATCTTTTCCTGTAAAAAGAAAGACCCTTACATCTGGAAAGAACTAGAAGTTAAAGCTACTGCTTATAATTCTACTAGGGCACAAACTTCTGGTAATCCTAGTATTGCTGCTTGGGGTGATACCTTAAAACCTGGAATGAAATGTATTGCAGTTTCTCGTGATTTGATTCGATTAGGGTTAAAGCATAATACACCTATTAAAATTGAAGGATTGGATAGTATTTATTTGGTGAAAGATAAAATGCATCGCCGTAAGCGTAACCAAATAGATATCTATATGGGCAAAGACATTAAAAAAGCTAAAGAGTGGGGTGTAGTAAAAAACCTAAAAATTCAATACGGAATTCTTAAAAATGAACTCCCAAGTGATTCAATTCGTTAGTTAACTGCTGGCTGTTTTTAAATTGAATTGCATGTATACCAAGTACTCTAGCTGCTTCTACGTTTTTTAGATTGTCATCTATAAAAACACAGTTTTCGGCTGTTAAATTATAGCGTTCTAAAATAATATCATAAATATCTCTAAACGGTTTTCTGGTTTTTTCAGTTCCAGAAACCACAATACCTTTAAACCATCGTAAAAACTCATAACGCTCTAACGCTACGGGAAACGTTTCAGCACTCCAATTTGTTAAAGCATATAAGTTATAATTATTAGTTTCTTTTAGTTTTGTAAGTATTTCAACACCTTCTTTAATGGGTCCACCAAGCATTTCATGCCATCGCTCATAATACGTTCTAATTAAGGCTTCATGTTTTGGGTATTCTTCAACCAGTACTTTATTACCATCTTCAATAAGTCTACCAGCATCATGTTCTTCATTCCACTCATGAGTGCAGATGTTGTTTAAAAACCAATCGACTTTAGTTTCATCTCCATTAAAAACTTGACGATATACATATTTTGGGTTCCAGTCAATAAGAACACCTCCAAGGTCGTAAATGATTGTGTTAATTTTAGTCATATTTAATCTTGTTTCTGCCCATTTGCCATCAAAAAGGCTTTTAAAAAAGCATCAATATTGCCATCCATAACAGCATCTACATTGCCAGTTTCTTCAGCCGTACGTATATCTTTTACTAATTTATATGGGTGCATTACATAGTTACGTATCTGACTTCCCCATTCATTTTTCATTTTATTGGCTTCTATATTGGCTCTAGCTTCTTGTCGTTTCTCTAATTCTATTTGATACAATTGAGATTTAAGCATCTGTAAGGCTGTTGCTCTATTATCGTGCTGTGAACGTGAATTAGAACATGAAATTTGAATCCCCGTAGGTTTATGAGTTAATTGAACTTTAGTTTCTACCTTATTCACATTTTGCCCGCCTGCTCCACTAGAACGCGCGGTAGTTATCTCAATATCAGCAGGATTGATGTCAATTTCAATCGTATCATCAGCTACCGGGTATACATATACCGAAGCAAAAGAAGTATGGCGTTTGGCATTACTATCAAATGGTGAAATACGAACCAATCTGTGTACACCATTTTCACTTTTTAACCATCCAAATGCATAGTCGCCATCAAATTGTAATGAAACTGTTTTTATTCCTGCTACATCACCTTCTTGATAATTCAATTCTTTGATTTTCATGCCATGCTTTTCTCCCCACATCATATACATCCGCATTAGCATAGATGCCCAATCGCAACTTTCAGTACCTCCAGCACCAGCAGTAATTTGTAAAACTGCATTTAGATCATCACCTTCTTCAGAAAGCATATTCTTAAATTCCATTTCTTCCAAAAAAGAATTAGATTTATGAAATACTTCCATAATTTCTTCTTCACTCGCTTCACCATCCTTATAGAAATCATATAAAATTTGAAGTTCTTCGCTATCAGTCTTAGCAGTATTATAATCTTCTATCCACTTTTTCTTAAAACGAAGTGAACGCATTAATTTTTCGGCTTCCTTTGGGTCATTCCAAAAGTTGGGATCTGCAGATTTTTCCTCTTCATTAGAAATCTCGATAAGCTTTTGATCAATATTCAAATAACCTTTCAGCTTTTCAACACGTTCGTTAATATCCTTAATTTGGTCTTGTGTAATCATAGTCGTCAGCAAAAATAAACTTTTACTACGCAACTAAAAACTTGCGGCCTATTATGTTTCTAGATTTCTCATTACTTTAGCATGGCAATCTTAAAAATAGATTTCTTTTAAATTTTACTGCAATGAAACAACTAACTTTCTTCCTTTTATTATTCATTTCAATTTCTACATCTTTTGCTCAGTTTTTTGATAGTCAGAAAAATATAGATGAGTATAAAGGCTACTTTAATTTTTATTATGATGACGATACAGATAAGGTTTACTTGGTTATTGATAAGTTAGGTACAGAATTTTTATATGTGCATTCGTTGTCTGAAGGATTAGGTTCTAATGATATAGGATTAGACAGGGGACAACTTGGTGGTGAAAAGGTTGTTTTTTTTAAAAAAGCTGGAAACAAACTCTTATTAATAGAACCGAATCAAAACTATAGAGCAATAACAGATAATAAAGAAGAAAAGCAATCTGTAAAAGAGGCGTTTGCTAAGTCTGTGCTTTGGGGTTTTAAGATTGACAAAGAAAAGAATGGTAAATATTTAGTAGATGCTACAGACTTTTTTATGCGTGATGCACATGGAGTTGTAAATAGACTGGCTTCAAATAAGCAAGGAAATTATAAATTAGACAAATCTAGAAGTGCTTTTAACTTAGAGCGCACAAAGGCATTCCCGAAAAATGTAGAGTTTGATTTATTATTAACCTTTACAGGGAAACCAAATGGAAATAATATTAGAAGTGTTGCGCCAGATGCAACAGCTGTTACATCTCACCAGCATCATTCGTTTGTTGAATTGCCAGATAACAAGTATAAGCCTAGAGTTTATGATCCGCGTTGCGGTTCTTGGCAAATGACCTATATGGATTATGCTACACCTGTGGATCAACCTATTGTAAAAAGATATATATACCGCCATAGATTAGAAAAGAAAGATCCTACGGCCGCTATTAGTGAAGCTAAAGAACCCATTATTTATTATTTAGATAGAGGAACCCCAGAACCAGTTCGTTCTGCTTTATTGGATGGAGGACGTTGGTGGAATCAGGCTTTTGAAGCAGCCGGTTATAAAGATGCTTTTCAGGTAAAGATGTTGCCAGAAGGAGCTGATCCTCTAGATGTAAGATATAATATGATTCAGTGGGTACATCGATCAACTCGTGGTTGGAGTTATGGTGGAAGTATTTCGGATCCCCGAACAGGAGAGATTATAAAAGGGCATGTTAGTTTAGGTAGTTTACGTATTCGTCAAGATTTTTTAATTGCTCAGGCTTTACAAGCGCCATATAAATTTAATGATACTGATGACAAGTTTGCGTTAGAAATGGCAATTGCTAGAATTCGTCAGCTTTCTGCACATGAAATAGGCCACACTTTAGGATTTGCACATAATTTTGCAGCGAGCACCAATAATAGAAGCTCAGTGATGGATTATCCGCACCCTCAACTGTCATTAAAAGATGAGAAAATAGATTTTTCAAATGCTTATGATGATAAAATAGGTGAATGGGATAAAGTAACTGTTGCTTATGCATACCAAGATTTTACCAATAATGAAGAATCGCAACTAGAGAAGATTTTAAATGATGCTTTTGCAAAAGGATTACGTTTTATTACCGATGCAGATGCAAGGTCAAAAGGAAGTGCACATGCATATGCACATCTATGGGATAACGGAACATCAGCTTCAGATGAATTGGAAAATGTCTTGGCTATTAGAAAGCATGCAATAGATAACTTTTCTACAGATAATATTAGAAGTAAGACGCCATATTCAGTTTTAGAAGATGTATTTGTACCACTGTACTTTTTTCATAGATATCAAACCGATGCGGCTTCTAAATTAATTGGAGGTTTAGATTATACGTATGCTATAAAAGGTCAAAATGAGCTAATTGTAAAAAGAGTTGATGGTGAAACAGAAAGAAAAGCTTTAAAGGCTTTGTTAAAAACCATAGATGTTGATGAAATAGCTATACCAAAACAATTATTAGAACTATTTCCTCCAAGAGCATATGGGTATTGGAGAACGCGAGAAAGCTTTAAATCTAAAGTTGGAGTTGCATTTGATCCTTACGGAGCGGTACAAACCGCTAGTCAATTTACACTAGGTTTTTTATTACACCCAGATAGAGCCAATAGATTAGTACAGCATAAAAGTTTAGATAATTCTCAATTGGGTTTATCAGAAGTTTTAGAAGAGTTGGTAAAAGTTTCTTTCGATAAAAATTACAAAGATTCGTATCATCAAGCGTTACAAGAAATTATCAAATCAGAGGTTTTAAACGCTATGTTTGTGTTGGTAACTAATAAGAATTTATACCCTCAAGCTAAAGCGATTATTAATGGTAAGATTGACAATTTGAGTCAGAAATTAAGTAGAAATACGAAAGCGAGCTCATTGGACAAAGAATACATAAAAATGATTTCTGATTTTAAGAAAAAACCATCAGCTTATAAAAGCAAAGTCGCTCCTAAAATTCCTGATGGTTCTCCAATTGGAATGGAATAATTATTTAATATGGTTATAAATTTAATTAGCGACACAGTAACTAAGCCTACAGAAGGAATGCTAAATGCCATGATGAATACTGAGGTGGGCGACGATGTATTTGGTGCAGACCCTACTGTAAATGCTTTGCAGACAAAAGCTGCAGAACTATTTGGTATGGAAGAAGCTTTGTTTTTTCCTTCAGGTACTATGGCTAATCAAGCTGCTATAAAATTGCACACAAACCCTGGTGATCAAATGATTTGTGATAAATGGGCTCATGTGTATAATTATGAAGGTGGTGGCGCCGCTTTTAATTCTAGTGTTTCATGTAAATTGTTAGCTGGTGATCGAGGTATGTTTACCGCAAAACAGGTAAAAGAAAATATTAGTAATCCTGATGATATTCATGCTTCTCTAACTTCATTAGTAGCTGTTGAAAATACGACTAACAAAGGTGGTGGCGCTTGTTGGAATTTTAGTGAGCTCAAAAATATTAGAAGCATTTGCGACACTAATAATTTAGCTTATCATCTTGATGGTGCTCGCTTATTTAATGCGCTTGTTGTAAAGAATGAATCACCAAAGCAATATGGAGAATTATTTGATACTATTTCTATTTGTCTGTCTAAAGGGTTAGGGTGCCCTGTGGGCTCACTCTTGTTAGGAACTAAAGAGCAAATAAATAAAACACTTCGAATTAGAAAACTATTTGGCGGAGGTATGCGTCAAGCGGGTTATTTAGCTGCCGCAGGTATTTACGCGTTAGAAAATAATATAAAGCGATTAGCCGACGACCACAAAAAAGCTAAAGAAATAGCTGAAGTTTTATCATCATTTTCTTATATAAAAAAGGTAGAACCTGTTGAAACCAATATTATCATTTTTAATATTCAGGATGATATTGATGAACAAGAATTTGTGCAAAAACTAAAAGACAAAGGAATCTTAATTGTTGGTATGGGGCAAGGTAAGTTACGTATCGTTACACATCTTGACTTTACAGATGTGATGCTTGAAAAGTTAATAAAAGAGCTTAAAGAATTGTATTAATGATTATAAGAGAAGCATCAAAAGAAGATGTTCTACATATTGTTAAGATGATAGCCCAAGATAAGTTGGGTCAACTACGCGAAGATTATAAAGAGCCACTTCCCGAAAAATACTATAAAGCTTTTGAAAATATAGATGTAGATGAAAATCAAGAGCTCGTGGTAGTTGAAAATAATCAACACGAAGTAGTTGGTACCTTGCAGTTAAGTTTTATTCAATATTTAACTTATAAAGGAGGTATTCGTGCACAAATAGAAGCAGTTAGAGTTAGAGAAGATCAACGTGGTAAAGGATTAGGAGAAGAGTTATTTAAATGGGCGATAAACAGAGCAAAAGAAAAAGGTGCTCATTTGATTCAATTAACTACAGATAAAAAAAGACCTAAAGCTCTAAGGTTTTATGAAAAGCTTGGTTTTAAAGGTTCTCATGAAGGAATGAAATTACACTTTTGATTAAAAATACACTCTAATAATTGGCGACCACGCGGAAGCAAATACACTTTTATCATCATTGTATAGTGTATCATACCGTATTCCAAAAGCTGCCCATCCTGTTCTATATGCGACACCCAAATAAAGCGTTGGTATGTCAATATTCACATCTTCAAATCCTACCAATTTTTGATTAACAAAGAGTTGCTCGAACTCAGCCGATAATTGCAAAAATTCAGAAGGGTTGTACAGTGTAACAACTCCAATTCCAAATACGTTAGATTTTAAATCAAAGTTTTTATTGTAGAGGTAACTCAAAGTTGGACCAACAGCAAATTGATCATTAAACCCAAAAATAGCGCTTGGAGATATAGCAATAGTAGTTTGATTAGAACCAAAAGCTAGACCAAAACCACCACCAAAGCGAACATTATCCCAAAATTTGGGTTGATCGTCATCTTGTGCAAAGCCGACAAACGAAATAAAAAGAGCAATTAGCAGAACTTTTTTCATAATGAATTGATGTTTAATACGTCTAAGATAATTATTCTTTTAAATAATAGTAATTTTACTAAATCCTAACTAAATAAAATTTAAAATATGAGATTTAAATTATCCATTTTAACTTTTCTTATTTCAATATTTTCTT
Organism: Maritimimonas sp. 2304DJ26-3; assembly: GCF_056591635.1. Classification (NCBI taxonomy): domain Bacteria; kingdom Pseudomonadati; phylum Bacteroidota; class Flavobacteriia; order Flavobacteriales; family Flavobacteriaceae; genus Maritimimonas; species Maritimimonas sp. 2304DJ26-3. The sequence continues at coordinate 364,435 of NZ_JBWQOK010000002.1, read as the reverse complement.
TTTCTCAAAGTGATGTCTCAAAAATATTATCTGAAATAGCAACTGCACCCTCCGCAGAGCGAATAGAAAAACACATCAGAAAATTGGCAAATTTTGGTACTCGACATACCTTATCGGATACTGTTTCAACAACTCGTGGTATTGGTGCAGCCCGTAGATGGATTAAATCTGAATTTGATGTTATTTCTAAAGCATGCAATAATTGTTTAGAAGTAAGTTATCAACGAAATTTAGTTCCAAAAAATGATCGAAGAATAGTAAAAGATGTAGAAGTGGTTAATGTATTGGCAATTCAGCGAGGCACAAAATATCCGAATCGCTATGTGATTATGTCGGGTGATATTGATTCGAGAGTTTCCGATCCTAACAATTATATTTCAGATTCACCTGGTGCCAATGACAATGCGTCTGGTATGGCTGGGACTATTGAAGCAGCTAGAGTTTTAAGTAAATATAAATTTCCTGTTTCAATTATTTATGCTGGTCTTTCTGGAGAAGAGCAAGGATTATACGGAGGTCAACATATGGCTAAAGTTGCTAAAGAACAAGGATGGGATATTATTGGCATTTTGAACAATGATATGATTGGTAATATAAAAGGAATTGATGGAGTAGTAGATAATAGTAGTTTTAGAGTATTTTCTGAAGCCATTTCTATGGAAATGTCCGATCAACAAAAAAATAGAATGCGATATTATGGTGGTGAAATTGATGGACCATCAAGACAATTAGCTAGATATATTGACAAATTAACTGATAACTATATGACCAACCTAGATGCAATTATGATCTATCGCTTAGATCGTTTTGGTAGAGGAGGGCACCATCGACCATTTAATGATCAAGGATTTACAGGCGTTCGTATTATGGAAACACATGAAAATTACAATGAACAGCATCAAGATTTAAGAACAGAAAACGGGATTAAATATGGTGATGTGATCGAATCTGTAAATTTTGATTATGCAGCAAAACTTACTGCGGTAAATGCCTTAACATTAGCATCTTTAGCTTCGGCTCCAGTGGAACCTAAAAATGTAAGCATTGGTGGAGCTGTACGACCATCTACTAGACTAAAATGGGATGCTGTTAATGATGATGATTTAATTGGTTATAAAGTCTACTGGCGAGACACTACTTCGCCTCAATGGCAGTATAGTAGGTTTGTAGGTAAAGTAACCGATTACACTTTAGAGAATATTGTAATTGATAATTATCTTTTTGGGGTAGCTTCAGTAGGGAAAAATGGTGCAGAAAGCTTAATCCAGTTTCCACGAAAGTTAATTCCAAGAAATTAACATTTTAACATATAATTGAGCTTAAATCTTAAATAGTGTTAAATTTTAAATTTAGGTGTAATTATTTCATAACTTAATCGTCATATAGGTAAAGAATGAAAATTGATTGAGATTTGATTAAAAAAAGTGTCGTTTTCGTTTTTATTTTATCCTTTTTATCATGTAATTTATCAGCTAAAGAAAAAAAGGAAATTAAGGAAATAAGAATGGAACCTATAGAACAGAAAAATTTAGAATTGGCAACTTTCGGTAACGGATGTTTTTGGTGTACCGAAGCCATTTTTGAACAATTAGAAGGAGTTAAAAAAGTTGAATCGGGTTATGCAGGCGGTACTGTAAAGAATCCAACATATAAAGCAGTTTGTACGGGTAATACTGGTCATGCAGAAGTTATTAGGTTGACATATGATCCGAAAGTTATTAGTTACCGTGAGTTATTAGATGTATTTTTTAATACGCATGATCCTACAACTTTGAATAGACAAGGAGCAGATGTTGGCACACAATACAGATCGGCTATTTTCTATCATAATGATGTGCAAAAAGCTGAAGCTGAGAAGATAATAGCCGATTTGACAAAAGAAAGAGTATTTGATGATAAAATTGTTACTGAGATAACATCCATTAATAATTATTATGTAGCAGAAAATTATCATCAAGATTATTATAATAACAACAAGAACCAAGGATATTGTCGTGCAGTGATAAATCCTAAATTAGAAAAGTTCGTAAAGAAATATAAAAGTAAGCTGAAGAAGCAATAAAATTTGGTTGATTTTTGGTTTTGAAGGTTTGTCGGAATTCATTTTTTGGCAAACCTTCTTTCTTTTTATATCTTTAAATAATTAAAATAGAAAAATGCCTTACAGAAAGTTCGAAGAGTATAATATTGATGTAACTGATGATATTAAAGATAAATATCAATCGATAATTGATAGTATTGGAGAAGATACTAATCGTGATGGTTTACTAAAAACCCCTGAACGAGCTTCAAAAGCCATGCAATATTTAACATCTGGTTATGAAATGGATGCTGAAGAAATCTTAAAATCTGCTTTATTTGACGAAGATTATTCTGAAATGGTTATTGTTAAAGATATTGAATTATATTCTCTTTGCGAGCACCATATACTACCATTTTTTGGTAAAGCTCATATAGCCTATATACCGAATGGTAAGATTGTTGGGCTAAGTAAACTTCCACGTGTTGTTGATGTTTTTGCTAGACGATTGCAAGTTCAAGAAAGATTGACTGATCAAATTGTTAATTCTATTAATAACGTGTTACAACCTCAAGGCGTGGCGGTAGTTATAGAGGCTAGCCATATGTGTATGATGATGCGAGGTGTACAAAAGCAGAATTCGGTAACAACAACATCAGCATTTAGAGGTGCTTTTAAAAATATGGAAACTCGCACAGAGTTCTTAAAATTGATAAGCTCAGATCTGTCTTAAAGTTGGCACTTTTATTGCTGTGGTATGTTTGAATTAATCAAAAAACTATGACAGAAAATAAATACAAAAAATTAGCTATTGGTCTAGTACTAGATGCTTTTGGATATGCATCGTTTGCATTTCCATTTTTAGATATTGTTTGGGCGCCACTTTCAGCCTATTTTATGACAAAACTTTACGAAGGTAGAAAAGGTAAAATAGCAGCGGCTATTACTTTTATAGAAGAAGCAATGCCCTTTTTAGATGTAATACCAACATTTACTTTAATGTGGTTGTATACCTATGTTTTTGAAAATAAAAAGGAAACAATTGTCGAGGTAGAAGCTCAAGCTTAATAATTATTTTTTAAATAAAAATCCCAACCCTAATCGGGTTAGGAATTTTTTTTCAAAATTCCAGAAAAACTTAAATTGACCAAATAGCCACCCAACAATGGGTAAGGTTATTTGGTAAATAGGGAAAATCAGCAAAAAGCGAATGGTATAATATAACCATGGAGAAAATGCTTCTTTTGAGATGCCAAGAAATTCGGTAACCGGTTTTGCTACCCAAGCGGAAAACGAACCATTAATAGCAAAAACCAATAGAATAGCTACTATTGCCCAATTACTTTCTATACCCCAGCGTTCTTTTAATTTTTCCATCTAAAAAATTTCTGCGACAAAAGTACAATTAGATTTTTTTGTAAAAAAGTTAAGAAATAAAAAAGGTTGAGCGACGCTCAACCTTTTAACTTTTATGCAATCATTGTTATTTCTTTCCAAACAATCCTCCCAATAATCCACCAAGACCGCTACTTTTCTTAGATCCACCTAAAACCATTCCGGCTACATCATCTAAAACACTACCATCACCGTCAGCATCTAGAATTTTTTCTAAGAAACTTTGTTCTTGCTGAGAAGAATTTCCACCAAGCATTCCACCTAATAAGCCACCCAAATCATTAGGTTGTCTTACATTTTGCTGTTTTGTTTGTTTACCTAGAACTCCCATTAAAATTGGAGCAGCTACTTTTAAAATATTCGCCACAGAACCCGCGTCTATACCGGCTTTTTGACCAATTACTTGTTCAACACCACTCTGTCTGTTACCTAAAATATGTCCTAGTATTTTACCACCATCATTAGTAACTTCTTGATTTACACCTCCTTTAAAAAGGTCACCAAGATTATCTAAGATACCGCCGTCATGTTTTCCTAAAGCTCCTAATAATCCTTCAGCCCCTTGAGGTGTAGAAGCATTACGTTGCATTGCTTTCATTAAAACTGGTAGTGCCATTGTAAGCACACTACTTGTTTTGTTGGTGTCTTGTCCAGTTGAGCCAGCTACACCAGAGATAATTGTTTTCCCTAAATCACTATTTAGAAGGTCTAAAATTCCTGCCATTTTGTTTGTTGTTTATTTTGATTAATACTTATTCACAAGATACGATATTTACTCATATATCTATTATTTTGACCACCAAATCTTAGATAAGTCACATCAATTAGAAAATAGTGATTTTATATTGTCAGATATTTTCTATCTTTCAACTTCAATTTAAACTACTCAAATGAAAAAACTAGCCCTGCACTGGCAAATTCTTATCGGAATGTTAGCCGGACTTTTATTCGGATTTTTAATGACCCAAATTTCTTGGGGTAAAGAATTCGTTTTAGATTGGATAAAACCTATAGGATCAATTTTTGTTAAACTGCTAAAATTGATTGCTATACCTTTAATATTAGCTTCTCTTGTTAAAGGAATATCAGATTTAAAAGATATTTCTAAGTTTAGAAATATTGGCTTAAGAACTATTGGGATTTATATGATTACTACGGTAGTTGCAATTACTATTGGGTTAGCATTAGTAAATATTATGGAGCCAGGAGATGGTATCTCAGAAGAGACAATTACCAAATTAACAGATACTTATGCCAATGATAGTAGTGTACAAGGTAAAATTGCTGAAGCGACCAAGCAAAAGAATAGTGGTCCGCTACAATTTTTAGAAGATATGGTTCCAGATAATGCTATGGCTGCGATGAGTAATAATAAGTTGATGCTACAAGTCATTTTCTTTACTATCTTTTTAGGAATTTCGATGCTATTAATAGGCGAGAAAAGAGCAAAACCATTAAAAGATTTCTTCGATGCTTTAAACGATGTAGTATTGAAAATGGTAGATCTTATTATGTTATCTGCGCCAGTAGCTGTATTTGCTTTATTAGCTAATGTTGTGGTTTCATCGGGTGATTCAGATATTCTACTAGCTCTACTAAAATATGCAGGCGTTGTGCTATTAGGTTTATTAATTATGGTTACGTTTTATAGTTTCTTAGTTGCATCCTTTACAAAGAAAAACCCATTTTGGTTTTTAAAACAAATTAGCCCCGCGCAATTATTGGCTTTTTCTACAAGTAGTAGTGCTGCTACTTTACCCGTTACAATGGAAAGAGTAGAAGAGCATATCGGTGTAGATAAAGAAGTATCTAGCTTTGTATTACCTGTTGGGGCTACTATTAATATGGACGGAACAAGCTTATACCAAGCCGTAGCTGCTGTTTTTATTTTTCAAGCTTTAGGTTTGGACCTAACTTTTGGTGATCAAATAACAATCGTTTTAACTGCTTTATTAGCTTCCATCGGAAGTGCTGCAGTACCTGGAGCTGGTATGGTAATGCTAGTTATAGTGTTAGAATCTGTTGGACTTCCACCCGAATTATTACCAATAGGTTTAGCATTAATCTTTGCAGTTGATAGACCTTTAGATATGTGTAGAACTGTGGTTAATGTAACTGGTGATGCTACTGTTTCTATGGTTGTAGCCAAATCTGTTGGTAAATTAGGTGAACCAAAACCTAAAGAGTGGGATGATCATTATGATGAAGTAAAATAATATAAATTAACTGAACTAACTATGAATGTTTGTTTTTTAATGTATCCATGGGAGAGTATTCAATCTCCTGAAAACGACACATCGTTGGCATTAATTCACGAATGTGTTAAAAGAGGTCACGGTGTAGCATTATGTGCTCCTGCAAACTTAACAATTAGAAACAGCGTGACTTGTGCCTTTGTTACTATAATTGAAAGAATGGATAAGGTGCCTGGTTCACTAAAATCCTTTCATAAGAATGCTACGACGCGTGAAGAGATGCTTCCTTTGGCAGGATTTGATGTCATCTTTATGCGTGCTGAACCGCCATTAGATCCTTTAATGTTGAATTTTCTCGATTCAGTAAAAGATGATGTGTTTATTGTCAACTCTGTTCGAGGAATGCGCGAAGCGAATAATAAATTATATACTGCGGTATTTGAAGATCCAGATAATGAAATTATTCCTGTAACGCATGTTTCAAAGAATAAAGATTATCTGATTAAAATGATTGAAGAATCTTCTTCAGATAAGATGATTTTAAAACCTTTAAATGGTTTTGGAGGATCTGGTGTTATTCTTATAGAAAAAGCTGCGATGGGCAATATAAATTCATTGCTAGATTTCTATATAAGTAAGAGTGAAGGTGGCTCAGATTACGTGATATTACAAGAATATATAGAAGGTGCAGATCAAGGAGACGTTCGAGTATTACTTTTAAATGGAGTGCCAATTGGAGCTATGAGACGTATTCCAGGTGATAAAGATCATCGATCAAATGTGTCTGCTGGCGGAACCGTTGCTAAACACAAGTTAACTACTCAAGAAAAATTATTGTGTAAAAAGATCGGTCCAAAATTAGTAAAAGATGGGCTGTATTTTGTTGGAATAGACGTTATAGGTGGTAAACTTGTTGAAGTTAATGTGATGAGCCCTGGAGGAATAACATATATTAATAAAGTATATAAAGTAAAGCTTCAAGAAAAAGTTATTGACTTTTTAGAAAGTAAAGTTTTAGAAAGAAATGCTGCTTTTAATCGTAAAACAGATCTCCGAAAGATAGTTGATGAAGCTTAATGTGCTATGGACGGATTTAACCCTCCTTTAGTTTCTGTAGGATGGCTTTCTAAAAATTTTGAAAAGCCTAATTTGGTTATTTTAAATGCTACTATTCCTAAAGTTACTTCAGCTGAAACTAGAGTTGTTAATCAGAAGCAAATTAAAGGTGCTCGTTTTTTTGATATAAAGAATACTTTTAGTGATGTCGAATCTAACTTACCAAATACTTTTCCATCTGAACAGCAATTTGAAATTGAAACTGAAAAATTAGGAATAAATGATGATAGCTTTATAGTAGTTTATGATGATTATGGGGTTTATTCGAGCCCTCGAGCCTGGTGGCTTTTTAAATCTTTTGGTCATAAAAATGTAGCTGTACTAAACGGAGGTTTGCCTCTTTGGAAGAAAAAAGATCTACCATTAGAAATGTCAAAAGTATATAGTGGTGTAAAAGGAAATTTTAAAGCTATTTACCAGAATAACTCAATAAAGGATTACAAAGAAGTACTTTCCTTAATAGATTCTAAGAGCATAAAGATTTTGGATGCTCGTTCACAAGATCGCTTTAACGGAAGCACGCTTGAGCCCAGAGAAGGTTTACTAAGTGGTCATATACCAAGTTCAGAAAATTTGCCTTATGGTCATCTCCTTAATGAAGGAGAACTTATCACAAGAGAAAATTTAGTCAATAAGTTTAAAGACTATCAAGATAAAGAGCTTGTGTTTTCTTGTGGCTCTGGTATTACTGCATGTATTTTGGCTTTGGGTGCGGATTTAGCTGGGCATAAAAAGATATCTGTCTATGATGGTTCTTGGACTGAATGGGGAAGTAAGCACAAATTACCAATTGAAACAAATAACTAAATATTTATTGCTATGCTAAAACTTTCAGTTGATCAAATAATTCAAAAAATAAATAATCAAGAAACTTTCGAGGCAGTTTCTGAAGATTATTCATTCACTATAAAAATAGACGAATATGTGCATTATGTCTGTGGTGCTGTGCATGATGGACATCAATTTAGAAAAGAACTATGGGATAACTGTCTGCATACAGAATATGAGCGTTGGTTCGAAGAAGATCCTGCTACTAAAGAAATGGTAAAAACGCATCCTATCATTATTGCTGGTATGGATTCTCGTTTTGAGTATGACCTCAATCGAGAACCTAAAAGAGCGATTTATGAAGATGCTTGGGGAAAGCAATTATGGAGAAGTCCTTTACCAAAAGAGATGCATGGTAAGAGTTTAGAAAAGCACTATAATTTTTATAAAGTTGTGAATGCGTTGATAGGAAAATTAGAAGAATTGTTTGGTATTTGTGTTGTTTACGATATGCACAGCTATAATTGGAAACGATGGGATAGGGAAGTGCCTACTTGGAATTTAGGTGCTGCCAATATTGATAATGATCGATTTGGGAATGAAGTAGAATTATGGAGATCTATGCTAGAAAAGATGCAACTACCTAACGGTATAAAATCTACCTCCAAAATTAACGATACTTTTCACGGTAATGGTTACTTTTTAAAGTTTATCACAGAACATTTTAATAATACTTTGGTTCTGGCTACCGAAATTGCTAAAGTGTATTGTGATGAATTAAATCAAATTATGTACCCTGAAGTTGTAGCTGCCGTAGAAAAATCGTTAAGAACTGATTTAAAAACACACGCTAATGTTTTCTACACCAATCATAAAGTTTAAATTTGCCCTACCTTATTGAAGAATTGATATTTGATGAAAGAATCTGAAATTGCTACCGAAGCCTTATTTAAAATAGATAATTATATAGATCAATTAGTTAAGAAAATTGAACTATTAAGTTATGTAAATCCTATTAATATAGAAGAACAAAAACAAGAGTTCTTTGCTTCGAAATATTTAACAGATCCAGTTTTTGAATATCCAAGTATAGATTTTGATAAGTTTAAGTTGCACAGAGAGTTCTTTGCTCAGCCAATTGAACTGATTGAAGATAAGGATTTAAGAAAGCTGTATGAAGAGATTGTTTATTTTTATTCAGGATTAATACAATGTATTGAAACAATAGGTGAAGGAAAGAAATTCTATTATAATAGTTTGCATTCATTTGGTACACCAACTGAACAAGATGTTGAGAATGCTAAATTTATTCTTCATTTTGATGAAGAAGATGGTAATTCTGAGCAGTTTCAACCTAGGTATTCTCCACAACAAGCTGAACAGATTTTTAGAGATTACTCTAAGCAATATGATTTTACGTATGAAATAAAGTATTCTGGGAAGATGGGTGCGATTGCTATGGTGCTCAATAATATTAAGACGCTTGTCATTAATAGTAATCATAGATTTTCTGATAATCAGATGGCCGTATTAACAAATCATGAAATCGGTGTTCATATGGTTACGACAATGAACGGTTTATTACATCCGTTAAAGATCTTTTCACATGGTTTTCCCAATAATGTAGAAACACAAGAAGGCCTGGCTGTTTTTAGTGAATATATGTCAGGGAATTTAACTATAAAACGCCTTAAAGAGTTATCTTATAGAGTAATTGCTGTTGATAGTCTTGCTAAAGGCTATCCATTTTCTAAGACATTTAGATTATTGCATAACGTATATGATCTAGATAGAGAAGAAGCTTTTTATATTACTATGCGTGCGCATAGAGGTGGAGGTTTTACTAAAGACTATTTGTATTTAACTGGACTAAAAAAGGTTTTCGATTACTGCAATGAAGGAAAGGATATGAGTTTGCTTCTTACAGGAAAAGTATCATTAGAATACGCAAGTGTAATACAAACGCTTATAAATAAAGGATATGCTGTGTCTTCTAAGCATATCACAAATTCTTATAAAGAGAATAAGAATACAAATAAGACTATAGATTTTATACTTAAAAGTTTAAAATAGATTCATGACAAAATATTTTATTCTAATCTTTTTTACATTCTTTTTTACTTATTGCTTTTCTCAAGAAAAAACGGTTAATAGTGTTGATAGTCATAAATATTTTGTAGAAAAATTAAAGAGTTCTAAAGATTTGATATATAAGGATGTTTTAGAAAAGTATAATGATTATATTAAAAATAACCCTGATGATATTTTAACTAAGGTTTACAAATGTAAGTTTATAGGTAGTGCATATTATGATCAATATGAAGATTATAATGAGAATTATGAAGAAACGGAAGAATGTATTAACTCTCTTTATGAATTTTATCCAGATCACCCCGAAGTATTACTATATAAGTTAGAATATATCTATGGAGAAGAAAGAGAGAACTTTATTGAAAAATTAATAAATATTTATAAGGAAAATAAAGATAATTGGACTTCAGAACAAGCTGGCGAACTCTATAAACAGGCTACTTATTTTTACCAAAACGATAAACATGGTATTGCCATATTATATTCATTACAAGCAGAAAAAATTAATGATAGTATAGATTTAACACTTCAAAGAGCTAGGGCACATATAGAATTAGGAAATGATAAAAAAGCACGAGAAGCTGTATTATCTAAATTATCTAATAATAGCGAAACTTGGATATTAAAACAAAAAGCTGAACTGTTACTCCGACTAAATGAAAATGAAGAAGCATTAAAAACTTTCGAAAGATTAAACATTAAAGACTCAACATATTCAAATAATGAAAGTCTTTACAAGATATTTTTAAAAAATAAGAAATACCAAATTGCGAGAAATTATCTTGTAAAAGATACTTTAATAGAATGGAATAGAGAAAACGCAATTAAGAACTTATTAAAACATGATTTGTCCTATTCTGATGCTGATATTGCTTTTAAAACCTTTAAAAGAGCCCAGCAAAATGACTATTTCAATGACTTCTTTGGAGTTAATCGTATACGATTAGCGTTAAAGGGCAAAATTTTTGGGTGGTCGTTTAATGATTCGACACATATTTTAATTTTATTTACTTCAATTCTTCTGCTTTTTATTATTCCCTATATATGGATTTTGCCTATATATTTTTCTGGAAATGTATTGTTTAGGAATAAAGCTAAAGCTATAATTAATTTTGATTGGAAATTAAGACATTTCTGGCTTATTAGCTTTTCTTATCTTCTAATAAATTTTGTTCTTCAGTTGGTTTTTGATTATAAGGCTACAATAGATTATTTTTTTTATGATATAGAAGGAGAAGAGGATATGACACTTTTAATAAAGACTAATTTCTGGTTTATTATATTAATGTTTTTTTCTACTTTACTTTTTTTAAATAAAGAAAGGATTAAGTATTTATACAAATCTAATATTGGTGTTTTAAGGATTCTTTCCCTATCTATAACTTTTTTAGTATTTAATTTTATAGTTATAAGGTTTTTAAAATTATTTATTGATTTTAATGTTATTCCTTCGTTTAGTATTAAAGAAGTTATAACTAGTTTAATTGAACAAAATGGAATATTTGTTGCAATTGTAATAGTTGCGGGATTAGTACCTATATATGAAGAAATTATTTTTAGAGGAATTATTTTCAGCTCTGTTGAAAAACGTGTTGGATTTTGGTTAGGTAATTTTACCCAAGCTATCTTGTTTGCATTAGTACATGATAACTTATCGTTGTTTATATATTATTTTATTTTCGGATTTATCTTAGGGTATGTTGTTAAACGAAGTAAAGGACTTCTAGCCGGAATTATATTTCACTCAGTAAATAATGCAGTAGCTTGCTTAATTATTTACTATACCATCAAAATGCAAAGTTTCTTTTAATATAACCACTTCATTTGAAAGAATAAAAGAATACAAATGAAACTATATATTTTATACTTTAAAATTTAAAATATTACTGCTCTATACTGTTACAAAAAGCTTATAGAGGTTTCATTTTTTGCGATTTTCTGATATTATTTCCTCTAAAATTGATTTAATACGTCCGATAAATTTTGAATTTTAATACTTGAAAATGGGTACTTTTTTTGGTGAGAATTAGCAGTTTTTAAAAAAATATTGATCAATATTTCACTATTACCTCTGTTGTTATTAAATTAACAATCTGAAAATCAATAAATTAACTGTAAAATGAAAAAATCATGGTTTTCCATGAGTTTTAAAAATCACTAATTGCTCTATTGACATATATAGTTCTTTGTGGTATGTTAGCAATGTATTTCGTTAATTATTCTTGAATTCTTTACTCAGTATCTTGAGTGCGGTCTTCAAAACAAACAAAGAGTTTAAAGATTTTATAAAATAACTATTTAAGTTATTGGTAAGTCGCTATTACATTTATAAGGAAATTTTATCCTTCAGTTTTAAAATCTTTAATTATCAATTTTAGTTTTCTCAATTATGAGAATTTGTGAGTAGTTCACACTATTCATAACGGATTTAATGTTGCTTTATTGTAAAGTTAACATAGGGAGATTACATCTTAAATTTAAATCGAAATACAATTTAAGATGTTGAAATACAACGAAATACATAGTTTTAACGAGATATTGTATGACTTGCTCCTTTCTTTCCTTAATTAAAATTGATCACAGTAACTAAAAAGTATAACAATTAAAAATTAGAATCATGAAGAAAGTAGTTTTAACCATCGCAATAAGTTTAGTAGCCTTAGTAACATTTGCTCAAAGCACAGAGGCACCACAGAGAATGAAATATGTAACAACTGGTCCAGACGGTTCTGTAGCCATGACCATTATAGATGATACTAGAGAAGATAATATGAAATTAGAATCTGCAGATGTATTTTATAAGTATCAGATTTTAGATCCACGTACAAGTGAGCCAGTATATTCTGCAAAGAATAAAGGTAAATCTTGTGAGATCGATAAGACCAAATTAGCTGCGGGTACTTATAATTTAAAGTTATATACATCGAACTTTGTAATTACTTCAAAAATTACAGTATCAGCAACACGTAAGTTAAACAATGTTCTAAGAGCAGACAATACACTTGCAGTAAATATGAATGACTAATACATAAAAATAATCGACGGACTCCTTTCTTCCTTTAAATAAAATTTAACGTCAAAAAAATAAACAATTAAAAATTAGAATCATGAAGAAAGTAGTTTTAACCATCGCAATAAGTTTAGTAGCCTTAGTAACATTTGCTCAAAGCACAGAGGCACCACAGAGAATGAAATATGTAACAACTGGTCCAGACGGTTCTGTAGCCATGACCATTATAGATGATACTAGAGAAGATAATATGAAATTAGAATCTGCAGATGTATTTTATAAGTATCAGATTTTAGATCCACGTACAAGTGAGCCAGTATATTCTGCAAAGAATAAAGGTAAATCTTGTGAGATCGATAAGACCAAATTAGCTGCGGGTACTTATAATTTAAAGTTATATACATCAAACTTTGTAATTACTTCAAAAATTACAGTATCAGCAACACGTAAGTTAAACAATGTTCTAAGAGCAGACAATACACTAGCTGTAAATATGAATGACTAATACTATCAATAAAATCGCTATGAAAACATTTAATAATCTAAATCAAGAAAAAATGAAGTCTATATATATAAAATTAATCATTGCAATTTATGCAATTACGTTATTCGCCCTTAATGGGAATGCTCAAGGGTTCAAAAACTTAGATAATGCGCCACATGATATAGCATATTTTAGAGAGAGTAGAGTATCAGCTCCATTGGTAAAAGTTATTTATGGTAGACCATCAATAACTAAAAATGAACAAATCTTTGGCAATAAAATTCCATTTGGGGAGTTATGGAGAACAGGAGCTAATGAAGCAACTGAGATAAAGTTATATCAAGATACTGTAATTAATGATGTAGTTGTTAAAGCAGGTACTTATGTTTTGCTAACGATACCAGGTGAAAATGAATGGGAAGTTATCTTGAATTCTAATCTCGATGTTTGGGGTGCATTTCAATATGACCCAAAAGCGGATGTAGCTCGAATCAAAGTCCCCGTTAGCAAGGCAGAATTATTGGAGTCATTTTCTATTGCTTTTAAAAAGAAAGAAGAGCAATTAGATATGGTATTGGCATGGGGTACAACTAGAGTAAAAGTACCTATGCGAGTTGAAGAGCAAGAGTTTTTTGCTAAGCTATAGAATAATTAAAAAAATTAAATGCAATAAAGGAATTAAATGTAAACAAAATGAGAGGCATTTTATTTGACTTGAATGTCAAAATGAAACTTACAGAAATACAAATACTACTTTTACAAGAATAATAATTGTTTCAAAAATGCTTCTCATTAATTAGCCTAGGTCAATCTTCGATCTAGGCTTTTTTAATCTAAAAAACGAATTTTTAATTCGTTACTTGGTATCATACAGTTATCCTTTTTACCGAACCATTTATATCTATTCTTAGCAATAATCAAATAGATAAAGTCTCTAAAAAACTTTGGAATAATTATGAATGAATATAATAGTGGATACAAACCAGATAATTTTCTAGAAATTCTCAGTACCGCTGTAGACTTATCATAGACTTTACCATTCTCTATCAATAAAATGGATTTATAATCTAAATTTTCTTGATTTTTGTGTAACAAAATTTCCTGTCCAGCGTCAGATTGTAGAGAGGAGAATAAAAAATAATTTTTTTTGTCTCTTTTTATGATAAATTGAATAGATGAGTTACATAAATTACAAACTCCATCAAAAAGAATAATTGATTTGCTCTTTAAATTTATCATAAGGCAAAGTTACGGAATAGTAACAGATTAGTTTTTGAATCGTCTTTTAACAAATTATTAGGATTTGCCAATCAGGCAATTCTTAATTTTAATGTTTAATAATTAACCAAATGATTGAAATAAAAAAGCTTCACAAATCTTACCCAATGGGTAAAGATTCTCTTCATGTATTAAAAGGTTTAGACTTAACTATTAAAGAAGGTGAATTTGTATCCATTATGGGATCTTCAGGTTCAGGCAAATCTACTTTATTAAATATTGTTGGTTTATTAGATATTCATGATGAAGGTGAATATTATCTAAATGGCGACTTAATTGAAAAATTGAATGAGAAAAAGGCTGCAGTACTAAGAAACAAATTTTTAGGTTTTGTTTTTCAATCATTTAACTTAATTTCATACAAGACTGCTCTAGAAAATGTAGCCATGCCTCTTTATTACAAAGGTATTAACAGAAAAGAAAGGCAGAAAATTGCCTTAGAGTACTTAGATAAGGTAGAATTAAAAGAATGGGCAAATCATTTACCTAGTGAACTTTCTGGTGGGCAAAAACAACGTGTAGCAATAGCAAGAGCTTTAGTTACACAACCTAAGGTTATATTAGCTGATGAGCCCACAGGTGCATTAGATTCTACAACTTCACATTCGGTAATGGAGTTATTAAAAGAAATCAATAATGAAGGTATGACCGTTTTTGTTATTACCCATGAGGAGGATATTGCAGAGCAAACAGATCGAATTGTTCGATTAAAAGATGGTATTATTATTAGTGATGAGTTGACCAAAAAAGCTAAAGCAGTTTAATATGTTTGATATAGGCCGTTGGCAAGAAATATTTCAATCAATAGGTAAGAATAAGCTTAGAACTTTCTTAGGCGCATTTACTGTTGCCTTAGGTATTTTTATATTCACTGTTCTTTTTGGTATGGGTAACGGGTTGAAAAATACGTTTAATAAATTCTTCTCAGATGACGCTACGAATACCATATTTGTAGGTACAGGAACTACTACTAAAGCGTATAGAGGATTCAAAGAAGGGCGTCAAATACAATTTAAAAATGATGACCTCGAATTGTTAAAAAAGGAGCTCGGAGATAAAATAGAATATATTACCCCAAGAGTATATAAGTCAGTTGAGGTTGTAAATAAGGATGAATCGGGAACTTATAGTTTAAGAGCAGTCTTTCCGGATCATCAATTCTTAGAAAATACAATAATTACGGAAGGTAGATATATAGATAATCGTGATATTAAGAATAAAAGTAAAGTTGTTGTAATCGGACGCTTAGTCAAAGAAGATTTGTTTAAGAATCAACCTGCTTTGGGTAAATTTTTAGAGATGAATGGCAGCACTTACAAGATTGTTGGAATCTTTAGAGATACTGGCGGAGACAATGAAGAGCGTTTAATTTATACTCCAGTAAGTACTACACAATTGGTGCATAAAAATACAGATGAGATTGATCAAATAAACCTATCTTTTAATAAAGCTATTGGAGTATCTGGAGCTAAAAAAATGGTTTCTGATATTAACAAAATCCTGAAGAAAAAACATTCAGTTGCTAAAAGTGATCGAAGTGGTATCTGGATAAGATCTGTTTTTGATAATTACCAACAGAACATGCAGTTTGCAAACATGCTGCAAATGATTGTTTTATGGATTGGTATTGGAACATTGTTTGCTGGAGCCATTGCAATAGGAAATATTATGGTTTTTGTTGTTAAAGAAAGAACGAAAGAGTTAGGTATTAGAAAAGCTCTAGGTGCTACACCAGGTTCAATAGTTGGTTTAATATTGCAAGAATCAGTATTTATTACTGCTATTGCTGGATATATTGGATTGCTTATTGCGGTTTTTGCTCTAAGTAGGATGGGAGACAGCTTAGAAGATTTTTTTATTACAAACCCTCAGGTTAACTCTGGAACAATTATTTCTGCAACAGTTATTTTAGTTTTAGTAGGTGCAATTGCAGGATATATACCCGCTAGACGTGCAGCAAGAATAAAACCAGTAGTAGCATTAAGTGAAGATTAAAAAAACCTAGTATTATGAAATTTATATTTGATAGTGACACTTGGCAAGAAATATTCGGCTCGATAAAAAAGAGTAAACTAAGAACAGCAATAACAGTTGTAGGTGTTTTATGGGGCATTTTGTTATTCATTACTTTATTAGGTGCTGCGAGAGGAATGGAAAATGGTTTTGATAGGGAATTTAGCAATTTAGCAACAAATAGTATTTTTTTATGGGGAAGCAGAACTGGTGTTCCAAATAAAGGTTTTCAAAGAGGTAGAAGAATTAGATTGAAAGTGCAAGATGCCGAGGCTATAGAAAAATATGTACCAGAGGTAGAATTTGTAGCACCAAGAAACGTGCAAGGCGTTTTTGGGGGCCCACCTGCTCAGGTTAAGAGAAAAACTAATTCTAAAACATATAAGGTTTTTGGTGACTATCCTATATTAGATAACGTTAATAAGATCAAGCTGTATGATGGCAGATTTATTAATAAAAATGATATAGAAACTGAACGTAAAGTATGTATTATTGGTAAAAAAGTTGTAGATGAGTTATTTGAAAAAGATGAGAATGCCGTTGGTGATTATGTAGAAATTAATGGAAGTTTTTTTCAAGTGGTAGGAGTTTATAAAGAACGTACTGGTGGTAGTTTTGAAAGTGATGATTCTATCTATATGCCGTTTACTACGTTTAGAAAACTAAATAATACAGGAGATGGCATTGGCTGGATGGTTATAGCTGCTCATAAAGATGCAGATATTACTAAGGTTGAAAAAGATATAAAGACAGTTTTAAAGCGAAGGCATCAGGTGCATGCGGAAGATGAGAGAGCTTTTGGTTCTTTTAATTTTGGAGAGATGTATGCTAGAATTACTGGCTTTGTAAAAGGAATCAAATTCTTAACATGGTTTGTTGGTATAACTACATTAATTGCTGGTGTTATTGCTATTGGTAGTATTTTGTTAATCACAGTTAAAGAGAGAACTAAAGAAATTGGAATAAGAAGAGCTTTAGGTGCAACACCTAAGGATGTAAAAGGCCAAATAGTGCTAGAATCGGTTTTTTTAACATTAATTGCCGGAGTTTTAGGAATTATTTTCGGAGGACTTATATTATTTATAATAAACGCTACTTTAGTAGGAGGAGATGGTATACCTTTTGTGAATCCTACTGTTAATATTCCAATAGCCATTGGTGCTGTATTGGCCTTAGTAACCTTTGGAACCTTAATTGGTTTAATTCCAGCACAAAGAGCAGTAAGTATTAGACCAATTGAAGCTTTAAGAGAAGAATAATAGAAACATAATATATAAATAATCAACTAAGAAAATCAATAAGAAATGAAAAGAAAGATCATATTTGGTGTCATAGCAGTAGCATTAATAGCAGTGCTGATATGGTTTGGTAAAATGAACAGCAAATCACCT
Organism: Maritimimonas sp. 2304DJ26-3; assembly: GCF_056591635.1. NCBI lineage: Bacteria > Pseudomonadati > Bacteroidota > Flavobacteriia > Flavobacteriales > Flavobacteriaceae > Maritimimonas > Maritimimonas sp. 2304DJ26-3. Next base: position 346,674 of record NZ_JBWQOK010000002.1, on the reverse strand, counting down.
GTTGAATACGAAACTGAAACTGCATTTAAAACCAATATAGTTAAGAAAACTGTGGCAACAGGTAAAGTAACACCTTTAGAAGAGATCGAGATCAAACCACAAATATCTGGTATTATAGACAAAATCTATTTAGAAGAAGGTACTAAGGTTAAAAAAGGAGATCTAATAGCTAAAGTTAGAGTAGTTCCAAATGAGCAATCCTTAAATAGTGCTAGAGGCCGTGTAAATAGTGTTCAAATTCAGTTAAATAATGCTGAGATTTCTTACAATAGAAATAAAGCACTGTATGATAAAGGAGTTATTTCTCGTTCTGAATTTGAAGCTGTTGAATTGACTTTTAATCAAGCAAAGCAAGATTTACGTAATGCTCAAAATGATTACCAAATTATTCGTAGAGGATCTGTTGGTGGAGGTGGAGCTAACACTAATATTAGGGCTCAAATAGCTGGAACAGTATTAGAGATTCCTGTTAAAGAGGGAGATCAAGTAATACAAAGTAATAATTTTAATGCCGGTACTACTATAGCTTCTATTGCGGATATGACTAAGATGATATTCGAAGGTAAAGTAGATGAAGCAGAAGTTGGCAAAATTCAAAAAGATATTGACCTAGATATTACTTTAGGTGCTGTAAATGATAAAAAATTCCCAGCAAAATTAAATTTTATTGCTCCTAAAGGAACTGAAGATAGTGGTGCGGTTCAATTTACTATTAAAGCTGACGTTACCTTGGATGATAGTTACTTTCTACGTGCTGGATATAGTGCTAATGCAGAAATTGTTTTAGAACAAAAGGATAGTGTATTATCTATAAAAGAATCTTTATTACAATTCGATAAAAAGACAGAAGAGCCTTATGTAGAAATACAAACTGGAGAAGATAAGTATGAGAAACGTGATGTAAAGCTGGGAATATCAGATGGTATTAATGTTGAAATTCTTGAAGGAGTAACTCCAGAAGATAAAATTAAGGTTTGGAATAAAAAAGCTAAGAAAGAAGATGACGATGAGGAAGATGATGATAACTAAACTTTAAAAACTAAATAAACTAAATCCGAAGTTAGTTGCCAAACTACTTCGGATTTTTTTATATTCTAAACCCTAACCCAATCTCTAAATTTAAACTATTATAGCCACTATTTCTATCTTGCAATTCTGCATTAGAAACATGATTAAAACTGGGTTTAATTGAAAAAAACCACTTATCACTCATTAGGTAATCTATGGTTAAGCCTAAATTTTCTATAAATGTAAAACCTTTTGATAAACGCTCCGTTTCTGTATCTATTATTGCAGGTCCAAATGATAAATAAGCAAGTAAATCAAACTTCTTTAATATTCTTTTTTTTATAGATAATTCACCTTGAAACGCATATAATTTCATGGATTTCACTTTAGTAAATCGTTCTCTAAGCTCTTCAAAATTTTCTTCATGAGGCTCCACAAAGTACTTATTAAGCAATTGATGTCTAATAAATAGAACTTGAGGTTGTATACTTAAACCCAATTGATACTTTCTTCTGTTTAGTGGATAGTAAAAAGAAGCTTTTACAATATTGGTTTTGTATGAATAGTCTTTATCATTAAAAAAGATGTTATTTTCATTTCCAACTCCAAAGTAGAAACTAATGGCTTTTGGTTTAAATTTAGAAGTATTCTTTTTTTCTTGAGAAATGCACAAAAATACATTTATCAAAAATAAAAAGAGAAGCAATTTCTTTAACACCTTATGAGAACTGAGAAGATATCTTTTCTGCTTTTCTACTTTCTGAATAGTCATAGAATCCTTCACCAGATTTCACACCTAATTTACCAGCTGTTACCATATTAACCAGTAGAGGGCAAGGAGCATATTTCGGATTTCCAAATCCATCATGAAGAACATTTAATATCGATAGACAAACATCTAAACCAATAAAATCTGCTAATTGCAAAGGTCCCATTGGGTGTGCCATTCCTAATTTCATAACAGTATCAATTTCATAAACTCCAGCAACACCTTCGTACAAAGAATAAATAGCTTCATTTAACATTGGCATTAAGATTCTATTAGCTATAAAACCTGGATAATCATTTACTTCTACCGGAACTTTGTTTAGTTTCTTTGAAAGTTCCATTACTGTATTGGTCACTTCATCAGAAGTGTTATAACCTCTAATAACTTCAACTAGTTTCATAATTGGTACAGGATTCATAAAATGCATACCTATAACCATATCTGGTCGTTTGGTAACAGAAGCTATCTTAGTAATAGAAATTGAGGAAGTATTACTAGCCAAAATGGTATCATCTGGGCAAACTTCATCGAGCTCTTTAAATATTTTTAATTTTAAATCAATGTTTTCAGTGGCAGCTTCAACTACTAAGCTAGCATACTGAACACCTTCTTTTATAGAGGTATATGTTTGTATACTATTCAAAGTATCTTGTTTATCTTGCTCAGAGATTTTTTCTTTAGCAACCATTCTATCTAAATTCTTAGAAATGGTCGCTATACCTTTATCTAAAGCTGTTTGTGATACATCTATTAATTGCACTTTATATCCAAACTGTGCAAAAGTATGAGCAATTCCGTTACCCATAGTTCCAGCTCCTATTACAGCTACATTCTTCATAATTTAAATTTGATTTTTATTCCGCGACAGCGAAAGTATAATTTATTTTAAAAACAATCGATTATTTGTTGAGCTACACGTAATGCATTTGCTCCTTGCGTTAAAGTCACAATTGGTTCAGTATTGCTGTTCACTGCGTCAGCAAAAGTTTCTAGCTCGTCTAAAATGGCATTATTAGGTTCTATATCAGGATTTTCGAAATAGATTTGTTTTTTAATACCTTCAGCATTTTGTAAGATCATGGCGAACTCATCAGGGTTTTCCGGCACATCTTTCATTTTTACCACTTCACTTTTCTTTTCTAAAAAGTCAACTGAGATATATGCATCTTTTTGAAAGAAACGAGATTTACGCATATTCTTTAAAGAAATTCTGCTTGCTGTAAGGTTAGCTACACATCCGTTTTGAAATTCTATGCGTGCATTTGCAATATCTGGCGTATCACTAATAACGGCAATTCCGCTGGCATTGATATTACGAACTTTAGAATCAACCACACTTAATATAATATCTATGTCATGAATCATTAAGTCTAAAACTACTGGAACATCAGTGCCACGAGGATTAAATTCAGCTAAGCGGTGGGCTTCGATAAACATTGGGTTTTTAATAGTGTCTTTTACTGCCGTAAACGCAGGGTTAAAACGTTCAACATGGCCAACTTGTCCACGCACATGATGAATACTAGCCAATGTTCTGATTGCCTCAGCTTCCGAAACTGTATTAGTAATAGGTTTCTCTATGAAAATATGTCGACCTTTAATAATAGCTTCTTTAGCACATTCAAAATGAGAAAGAGTGGGTGTTACAATATCAACAACTTCAACAGTATCTATTAGGTCAGTAATTGTATTGAAAACGGTATAACCGAACTCAGCAGATACTTTTTTGGCATTCTCTTTATTAGGATCATAAAAACCAACCAGTTCGTACTTTTCTGATTGTTGTAATAACTTTAAGTGAATTTTACCAAGGTGACCAGCACCTAAAACACCAACTTTTAGCATGGAAAATGATTTTAAACAAAGCTACAAAATAAGCCTTTTTTATTTGTTCTTTTGGTGAATTATTTCCGTAATTTGAAATCAATATGATAAAAGACACAGCCAGACATAAAGGACTTAGAAACCAATTGGTTAAAACAATTAAATCTAAGGGAATTGAAGATGAAAAGGTACTAAAGGCTATTGCTGAAATACCTCGACACTTATTTATGGATTCTGGTTTTATAGACTTTGCATATCAAGACAAGGCTTTTCCTATTGCTGCAGATCAAACAATTTCTCAACCTTATACTGTTGCTTTTCAAACGGAACTATTAAAGATTAAAAAAGGAGATAGGGTTTTAGAAATCGGAACGGGATCTGGATACCAAACTGCAGTTTTGGTTGCCTTAGGTGCTGAAATTTATACTATAGAGCGTCAAAAGGAATTGTATGAAAAGACCCGAAAGTTTTTACCAAAAGTTGGATATGTGGCAAAAAAACTGAATTTTGGTGATGGTTATATTGGTTGGAAAGAATTTGCACCATTCGATAAAGTAATAGTTACTGCTGGAGCACCTTTTGTTCCTAGACCATTGTTAGAACAACTTAAGATAGGTGGTAGGCTTGTAATTCCCATAGGAGACGATGTACAAGTAATGACGCTGTATATTAGAAATAGTGATAAAGACTTTGAAAAACATGAGTTTGGTAATTTCCGATTCGTTCCTATGCTTAAAGAAAGTCAGAAGTAATTATTCGACTGCTTTTAAACTCAAGTCCATATTATAAACAGAGTGGGTAAGTGCTCCTGAAGAAATAAAATCTACACCACATTCTGCATATTTTCTAATAGTTTTTTCATTAATGCCACCAGAAGACTCAGTTAAACATTTATCACCAATCATTTTAACAGCTTTACGGGTATCCTCGTAATTAAAATTGTCTATTAATATTCTGTAAACACCGTCTGATTGCAATATTTCTTCAATTTCAGTTAGATTTCGAGCTTCAACAATAATTTTAAGATCACGATTAGTATCCTTTAGGTATTGCTTTGTTTTATCAATAGCTTTGGTAAGTCCTCCAGCAAAATCAATATGATTATCTTTTAACATAATCATATCATATAAAGCAAAGCGATGGTTTTCGCCACCACCAATTTTTACTGCCCATTTTTCTAAAGCTCTAATACCAGGTGTAGTCTTACGCGTATCTAACACTTTAGTACTAGTTCCTTCTAATAGATCAACAAACTTTTTAGTCTTAGTAGCTATTGCACTCATGCGTTGCATGGCATTCAATACCAATCGCTCTGCTTTTAGAATCGATTGTGATGCTCCCTCAACGTAAAAGACAATATCTCCATACTTAACATTACTGCCATCTTCAATCAAGGTTTCAATAGTCATGTTTTTGTCAACATAATTAAAAACCATTTTAGCAAATTCTACCCCAGCAATAATACCTTTATCTTTTACTAAGAGTTTGGCTTTTCCTTTGGCATCAGCTGGAATACAAGCTAAAGAGCTATGGTCTCCGTCACCTACATCTTCTCTTATAGCATTGCTAATAATTAGCTCTAATTCTTTTTCAAATTGTTGTTGACTGATCATGTATTGAAATTTGTTGAGCAAAAATAAGTTTTATATTTATCAGATGAAAATCAAACTACTTGCGATTGGCAAAACAGATGATAAGCAACTGCTTCTGCTAATCGAAGAATATCAAAAGCGTTTAAAACACTATGTAAAATTTGAATTAGAAGTTATTCCTGACCTTAAAAATGCCAAAAATCTTTCTGAAAAAGAACAAAAAGAACGTGAAGGAGAGTTGATACTTAAGAAATTACAATCTTCAGATCATCTCATCTTATTAGACGAAAAAGGTCGTGAATTTAGATCAATAGAGTTCTCTAAATTCCTACAAAAGAAAATGAATTCAGGAATTAAGCAATTAGTATTTGTTATCGGTGGGCCTTACGGATTTTCAGAAACTGTTTATAAAAAATCACAAGGTAAAGTGTCTTTATCTAAAATGACCTTTTCTCACCAGATGATTCGTTTATTTATGGTAGAACAATTTTATAGGGCGTTTACCATTTTAAAGAATGAACCTTATCATCACGAATAATATTGAATCATTTAATTTTTATTCCATCTTTATCTTTTATTCTACCCGTAACTAACCAGCCGCCAAAATCTTCAGAAACGGCCATTAATAATGTATTCTTGCCTTTTTTAAGATCTAAATACACTCCATCAAATAAACCAACAGTACCCAAATAACGATAGTCTCTAGATCGCCATCTGTTAGTACCCCAGTACAATGGTTTTCCATTTAAAATAACAACAACTCTGTCACTGTAACCAAACTCAAGTAATTCTAATTGATCTTTATCTGAAGTAATTTCTACCTTCGCAAACACAGTATTACCTGGTGTATCATTATAACGTTGAACTAATCTCGAAATATTGGCAGCTGTTCCTTCTTCAATTTTAATTTTACCTACCCATTTTCGAGATTGAACTAAGGAGTCTATTTTTCTTGGAGTTTTTAAAAGCTTTTCATCAAATTTATTTGATACTTGCCATTCTGATATTAGATTTTTTATTGTTTTTCTTTCATTAGGCTTATAGTCTTGTAATTCGGTATTGCTGTTATCAATAGAAATATTTGCCAAATGCATTCCAGAACGATTTCCTCCTCTAAAAATAATATCTCCGCTTTTTGGCTCATGAAAGAGTTTCCATGATAAATTTGGTTTTTCAGCATAATCTAAAAACACTTGAGCTTTATCATCATTTACTACGAGTTTTACATGAGTCCAATCATCGTATTCATATTTATAAGGAAATGAATATTTCTCGCCAAAATATAATTGCCATGGGCTAATACCTTTAGTAGTAGGAGCTGCCTGATTAGCATCTGGGTTTCCTGACTGGTGAGGCCTTATATACCATTGCTCACTATCAAAACCATTTGCTCGAAAATATATACCTGGAAACGCTTGTTCTTCTTTTAAAAAAATATCAAATTCAATGGTTCCATTTAAAAATTTAGTATTCTTTAAAGATATAGCACCACCTTGAAGGTAAATGGCATTTTTACCCTTATACTTTTCAATTACATGAGCGTTTGCTGTTATTTCCCAATTTGTTGTATCAAGAGGTATAATATCTTGTGCGTTTCCTATAACAGTTGATAGGATCAGTATCATTAGTGTTTTTTGAAATTTCATTTCCGTATTATTAAAGTTTGTATCAAATTTATAGATATCTGGCAATCAATAGCAAACAAAGTCGTTCAATTTCATTCATTGTTGTTCATATCAAAACTTTTGTTGATTTTTGTGTTCAATGAATACATACCCAGAACATACACTTGTAAAAAAATGCCTTCTTTTAATAGAAGAGCAGTTAGGTTGGGGTAGCTCCAAATCATGGCATAATGATGTGTTTATTGAATTAAGTGAAAAAATTCAGCAGGAAACACAAGTACTATTAAGTCCTACAACTTTAAAAAGAGTATGGGGCAAAGTAAATTATAAAAATGCACCAAGTATAAGTACTCTGAATACCTTGGCTCAATTTGCAGGGTTTTTAAATTGGCGTGATTTTAAGAATAAGTCAACTATTAGAAAGCCTAATTGGATAAAACAAAAAATATCACCTAACCTAGGTATTATTACTGCTTCGGCTGCAGCGATGACCATCTTATTTTTATCACTTTATTCTATGACAGGTAAAGGTGAGAATATTATACCGGATTATTCTCAAATCGAGTTTAGTAGTAAACCTATTACCGAAGGATTGCCAAATTCAGTTGTCTTTGATTTTGATCTTAAAGATGTAAAATCTGATAGTATTTATATTCAACAATTTTGGGACCCTACCAAAACTATAAAGATAACAAAAGATCAAAAACAAGCCACTGGACAATATTATTATCCTGGCTATTTTAGAGCAAAACTCTTAATTGATGGCCAACTCATAAGAGAGCATGATCTTTTTATTAAAAGTGATGGCTGGGTAGGTACTATAGATTATGAACCAATACCTAAGTATATACAATCAAACAAGATTGTATCTGGTAAGTTAGGCTTTAATGAACAAACTCTAGAAGAAATAAAAGCTAGCGAAAAACCATTGTTGTCTTCTTTTCATTATGTAAATGATATTACACCAATTTCGGGCGATAACTTTATGCTTACTACCTCAATTAAAAATACTTATAACGATAAATGGGCAGTGTGTCAACAGTCTAGCATTGTGGTGGTTGGTACGAAAAGCGCTTTTTTAGTTCCTTTTGCTATTGTTGGTTGTGTTTCAGAAATTGGCATTATGCTAAGTGATGTCTTTTTAAGTGGCAAAGAGCATGATCTTTCTGCATTAGGTACTGATTTATCAGAATTTAAAGACATAAAAATTGAAGCCAAAAATAAATCGGTTACTATCTTTATAAATGATATCAATGTTTTTACTAAGAAATACACCAAATCTATAGGAGACGTGGTTGGTGTACGTTTTCGCTTTTTAGGGGCTGGTGAAGTTGATTATTTAAAAATTACTGATATCGCTAGTAACATACCTTATAGCGAAGATTTTGAGCCAAAAACTTTTTAAGTTTTCCATACATTTGTGCTTCTAATTTCTACCTGTTATGAATTTACTTAAAGAGTTTAAAGAGTTTGCCGTAAAAGGCAATATGATAGATATGGCTATTGGTATTATTATTGGCGCTTCGTTTAATACAGTAATAGATGTGTTGGTTAAAAAGGTATTAATGCCGCCACTTTCTTTAATGTCAAACGGAATTAATTTACAAGACAGACGTATTATTCTACAAAACGCCCAAGTTGATACTAGCGGAGCTATAATTACAGATGAAGTTGCTATTGGTTATGGCGCTTTCGCGGAAGCTTTACTAGATTTTTTAATCATAGGTTTTACCATTTTTATAGTAGTAAAATTTATGAATAGATTGCGTAGAAGAGCTCAAGACACAACAGATGAAACGGTAGTAACACCTAAGGATATAGAATTACTTGCAGGAGTTAAAGAATTATTAGAAGAACAGAATAGCTTGCTGAAAGCAAAGGCAAATTTATAAGCTATAGACTACTTATTAGTTAAGTTTCAGTTTGTTCTCAATAATTTTAGAGATATCTGTGTTTAGGCAAGGGCTACATTGTTCTTCGGAAATTAGAATACCAAAAGAATCAGGATGTTCTAACGAATAACCATGGTCTCCCTTAAATGATGGAACTCCAAAAATAGTTTTAGCTTTTGGATTATAATTCTCAAAGACATATCCTGGATTTAATAACACAAACAGATCACCAGAATTATTATGATTTAATCCTATATCTTTTAAATCATCTTTTTTAAATACTTTATCTATTATTTGTGGTTTTTTAGAGGAGTTATTTAAATTTTTAAGAGCAGTTTCTATTTTACTTAAAGCTTCTACTTTTTCATTTGAACTCAACTTATTATTTAGATAAATATGTGCCGATACTTTTCCAGGAACACCTATTGCTTCCCATTTATTTTTAGTTATTTCAGTTTTAATTCCGCTTTCATTTAAAAGTTTATTAAGATGAATTGAGGTATGTATAGGAGAGAAGCCATGACCTGAAGTTATAATTAGTTCATAACCATTCCCTTTAGCATACTCTTCAAAATCTTCAAAATCTTCATTCATTCTATTGTAAGCATCTATATAATGTTTTTTAATAACTTGCTGTGAATCTTTTAGACTTAAGAATGCGTGACCCATTCTGTCCATTAAAGGATAATCTATCATTATTAAATCGTAATCTTTTCTTTTTGTTGCAAAAGAGAACGCATCCATTACGTAATCTAATTCAGTATTTATTTCTTCAGTTAAAGTAGTATCTGTTATTTTTTTTAATGAATAAAGCGGAATATTTGGCCAACCTTTAGACGTTCCAATTGCACTGTCAATATGTTTTAAAAAACCTTCCGGATAACCTCGATTTTTATACGCAGACCTTATATATAACTTTAAAGTATCATTTGAAGCATTCATCCATTTCATTCTAAATGTTTGATTGAAATTATTTATGTTAAATGACTCAATTTCAGACCATTTATCTATATTTAATTTTTCAACAATGCCATTATCATTATTGTAGTCATCATCAAATAATAATATTCTATTTCTATTGTGTTTTTTTGCATAAATAACTACTGAGTCAGGATTTTGTTTGTTGAATTGAATTTTGGAGTTTCCTTCAATGGTAGAATATTTAATTATTGAATCACTTTCACTATTTCTATCTGCTATTAGATATATAATCTTTGGGCTCGTTAGTTGACTACCTTGAGCAATCAAGTCAACATTTTTAAGGGTATCGCGTTTTCCAAATAAGGTCAATGCACCAATATTTAACACTTTCTTACCTGAAAGAGCTGCTTTTTCCCAAAAGGTTTCTTTGGCAAAACGTTGTGAAAACCCACTAACAAACTGTAAAGAATCACTCTGTTTTATCCCATATATATGTCCAAGAATACCATTCTTGGAAGGTGTAGAACCTGTTTCAAAAGAAGCTATATTAGTACTAGTAACGGCATTGGTTATAGGGGTAAGCTTTTTAATGGTACCTTCTTTTTCTTGGCGTTTAAAGAAACCTTCAGAGTTTTTAGAATTAACATAATCCATTAGCTCTGGGTAAGATATTCCTCTTGCATGAATTACGATCACTTTTTTATCATGATTTTTTGTAGTATTACATGAAAATATTATTAGTATTAACAACGATAGTTTAATTGTTTTGTTTAGATGCTTGAAAATTATAAAGTGTTTCATTTTTGTTTTAAAGTACTATTATAAGATATGTGATAAAAAAATATATTGGAACAACATGGAATTTGTTAAGCTGTAATCATTATTTCCACTTTTTACGATACAAATCGATAAATTTCTGATAGCTTTGAGGCTTATGACTTGATAAAATTTCATTATTGGCTTGTTGTTTATCTAATGACTCATTGTAATAATTTTCGACAATTTTAAATCCTAAGTAATAACCAATCTGAAAAGGCCAATCAGGGTGCTTACTAGAATTACCTGAAAACCAACCTGAGTGTTTGTTTGGGTCTTCATTTAATATTGGTTCTATTAATTTCCAAAGTTCTTTTTCGTGTCTATCTCCATAACCAAACTTTGAAGAATCTTTAAGATTAACACCTAAATATGTAAGAAAATCGGCACTACCTTCTCTAATAAGATAAGCTAAAATTGTTCTATTATCATTTTTATAAATGGAAGTATAATCTTGATCTCCTTGTATATAAGATTGAAGTAAGTGAGCTGTTTCATGAATTGCTACCTGAGGTACATTTTCCACAGAGACTAAAGGAAGTTTTCCTTTTGGAAACAAACCTCCAATTCTATCAAATTCAGACTCATCGATATTTTTATGATAACCGAAATAATCTACACTTATCATATTGGCAGTCATTTCTACACTTCCACCTCCAGCAAATAGTATAAAGTAATATATAGGTGGTATATGAACAAAATCTGACGGGTATAGATTCTTTAGTCCATCAAGACCACGAACAATTTCATGCTCCATCTGTTTTAATTTAATATCTAGAGTTGCTAAGTATTCGTAGTAACTAGGAAAATATTTAACTGCAGCTTGTATTCTCTCTGGTTTGACATCATATCTTGATATCCATGCTTTCATACCTTCAGAACCCTCATTGAAATATTCTTTTATGGCATTAAGAGTATCTCCTTTGCTTTTTACAATTTTTAGAACTTTTCTAAAATTATCAATGTCTTTATAGCTAAACTCATAGTGACTTTGATAATTGTTCTGCGCAACTGCAGAATTTATAAATAATAAAAGGCAAACAGAAATTAATAATTGAAATAATCTAATCTTAAATGTAATTATTCTCATTCCTTAAGATTTAATTTATATAAAGAAGTAATAAACTGATAGAATTTAAAAACCCATGAGTAAGTACATTTAGCCATAAATTCCTTTTATGATAGAGATAAATTATAGCAAATAGCATTCCGGTAATACCAGTTATAATTTGTCCAGATATGCCTTGATAATCATGTAAATAACCGAATAATAGTGATGAAAATAAAACACCAAGTATTACACCTAACTTCTTTGGCAATAAACTCTCTATAGTTTGCAATATATATCCTCTAAAAATTGTTTCTTCTAATAAGCCTCCTACTAACCATCCAATACCTAGACTAATAAAGAGAAGATTAGGTTTACCTGCAATAGTTTCAAAACTCCCATAATTAATTGGCAAGTTGGTTAAGCTCTCAATTACCGGTTTTAAAATATAACCTATAAGAACCAATAAAACCGCATAAATAAATGAGGTTATTAGTAGTTTAAAAATTGACTTATTGTTTTTAAATAAGCTAGTTAGATAGTTGCTGTAATTTGAAAATGCAAATGCAACAATAATTATAAACGTCAGTAATAAGTTTAGATAAGGAATATATATAAAAAGTATTAGGCTTAAAATAATGCCTAGAATAAATAAGCTTATATATTTTGTATTCCTCATTGTTATTAAAATATTATGCCAATAGACCAAAGCCAATACCAAAAACCATTAAAAATATTGGCTAGGTCTATTAAAAAATTGTTTAGGATTTGCCTGCAATTTTTCGTTCGTCTTTAGAGTCGTCAATTACAGCATTAGCAGGCATTTTCATGCGTTCTTCGTCAAATTTTTCGTTTAGTTTGAAATCATAAAGTGCATGATCTCCGTACTGCTTAGTAAGATCTAAGCTATTGGTTGTCATTAATATTGGGTATTTAAGTCCGCCAATATCTGCTGTATAGTTATTAATTCTTAATACTGGCCCGAAAACCTCTTTGTCTTGAGGTATTTTTAAAACATCCAGCAAAGCACCATAGCCAACGGTATATTCATAACCGCTTAAAATATAAGTTTCGCTATCAATATAGAGTGTATATGTGTCTTTTTTAGATTTACCAAGTGTTGGGGTCTGAGTAAAAGACATTTTCACTTTATACACTTCATTTTTAAAGCCTTTGTGCTTTACTTTTTCTACGTTACCTAATTTCACATTGTTGTCTTGTGTTAACCATGGTAAGTTCACATAGTAGTAAAATACTGAATGTTGATGATTAGGAGGATTACCCACACGCCAATCTGTTGTAAAAACTTTTTCACCGTCGTAACTCAATTTAGAGCCAACAAGTGGCCAATCTTGATATGATCTACGAGTTTTCATATCTACTGTTTGGGTTTTGATCCAAAATCGTAGAAACCCTAAGGATTCACTATGCATAGCACTAGTGAATGTGAGTGTTTCTAAATTCTTCCATTTATCATAGCCGCCATGTGCGTTGATCATTTTTTCAATAACTTCTTTTGTTTCTGAAGAAGCATATTGAGGTTGTGCAAAGTTGGTTGTTATAGTTAAAAGAATAACAGCTACACTTAAAATAATTGTTTTCATTTTGTTTAATTTTTAATTCGACACAAAAGTAGAGTCGTTGTATAAGGAAAAAAAGGCTTAAGTTGTAAATGGCAATTAGAGATTTGAATGACAATGGCTGCGTATTGTTCACTGTAAATATTGATTACTTTTACCGAGTGAAAATATTAGTAAGACATAAACTAAGTATTGAAAAGAGAGTTCTCTACCTTATAGCTACTCTTATAAGTTTAATAATAGCTATACATATAAGTAATGCGAATGCGGTTATAACTCATAAAGGAGTATTGCAATATGTGGTATTCTTTTTAACCAATTATTTTGTATGGATATTGCTTCTAGATTATATATATGGAGCACTTATTGAGCTTCAAAATAAGCAACAAAGTATAGCTAAACGTATTAGCGAAGCTTTTATATCTTTTTCGCTACTCTTAATTTTTCACCTACTAATTACCAATATTATTTATTATATCTATTTGGTTGGAGTAGGGAGTTTGAACATTTCTGAAGTTTGGCAAGACTTTAAACCTTTTATCTTAAAATCCTTATTAAGTAGGCTCTCAGATCTTGTAATAATTATTTTAATTATAAAAGCAATAGAGGCCTATACAACCATTCAAAAGCAAAAATTAGAGGTGATTTCTTTAAAGAATGAACTGAACTCTTCTCAATTAAATGCTTTGCGTTCTCAGCTTGATCCTCATTTTTTATTTAATGCCTTGCATACTTTAAATACCTTAATAGGTTATGAGGATGCTAAGGCAAAAAAGATGATTATTAAGATTACACATTTAATGCGTAAGATGCTAGATAGAAGAGATGAGCAGTTAATTACCCTTGCTGAAGAATTAGAATATTTTAAAAATTATCTTGAAATTGAACAAGAACGTTTTCACGACAGATTAGATGTTGAATTAGATGTGGATTATGAAACCTTGCCTTTTAAAGTTCCGGCACTTATTTTACAGCCGCTTATTGAGAATGCCTTTAAACATGGAATTTCTAGGATAGGAGGAAAAGGAAAGATCCATCTCACGACAAACTTAGAAGGGAGTAATTTGCTTTTAACCTTAACAAATTCAATACCGAAAAAGGATAGAGGTACAGTAGCACATTCTACCGAGCATGGTTTAGAGAATTTAAAGAATAGATTGAAGTTGTTTTTTAAGAACCAACAAGAATTTTCAGCAGAGAAAAAGGATGGTTTTTTTGAAGTGAAGCTTAAGTTAATTAAAACATAAAGTATATGAGATTGTCCGTTTTAATTGTTGATGACGAACCACATGCTAGGCGCTATATTAAAGGATTGTTAGAGCAAGACGCTGATGTAACTATGGTTTATGAATGCAAGAACGGACAAGAAATGTTAAACTTCTTAAAGACTAAAGAACCTAACATTATCTTTTTAGATATTAATATGCCAGAGCTTACAGGTATTGAAGTTGCATCACAATTAGAAATGGCAGAAACATTACTAATTTTTTCAACGGCCTATGATCAATATGCTTTAAAAGCTTTTGAAGTAAAAGCTTTTGATTATCTGTTAAAACCATATAGCGATGAGCGATTCTATGAAGTATTTAATAGAGCTAAGTCAACAATAGAGCGTTTTCAGCAAGCTACTTTTAGCGAAAAGTTTGTGTCATTATACCAAGAATACAATCAAAAACTTTCGCCGCATCTTACCGAATTTGTTATTAAAGAAAAAGGTTTTGAAAAAACAATAAGTGTAGAAGAGGTATTATATATTGAAGCCAGTTCGGTATATGCAGTACTTCATTTAAAAAATAAAATTGTTTTGTATAGAGCAGCTCTTAACCTGCTAGAACAACAACTTCCTACTAATTTTATAAGAGTACACCGATCGTATATCATTAATCGAGATTATTTTAAAAAGGTAAAATATTTAAACAATAGCACCTATATGATCACTATGGAAAATGATGACACTATTATTTCTAGCAGGAATTATAAAGAAATTATTTCAAAGAATATTTCTAATTAGGAATTCATTTTAATGATTTATATTTACCGATAGCGAAGATCGTTTATTTATTTGATAAAATCAATAAGTTAAAAATTTAGCATAAAAAAAGCATGTCAGACGACATGCTTTTACATTGTAAAAAAATATTGTAAGTAATTAAATTACTTTTACATTAACTGCGTTTAATCCTTTTTTACCTTCTGTTAAATCGAATTCAACATTGTCTCCTTCTCTAACCTCGTCGATTAATCCAGAAATGTGTACAAAATGCTCTTTATTGTTTCCTTCTTCTGTTATGAATCCAAAACCTTTAGAGTCATTAAAAAATTTTACTGTACCAGTACTCATAATAATAAATTTGTTTAATTAAGTTGCAAAAGTAGTCCTTTTATAATAGCTCGAACTATAAAATGCTATTTCTTTTTGATTTTCAATAAATTAAGGCTCTTTTAGCTGTAACTTGGATTAAAGTTATAAGTTTTGTTGAACTGCTTTTCTCCAATAGTACAGCCCAAATAGCAATGTTACTATAGCAAACATGATTCCATATTCACCTAACCAATGTTGACTACCTTCAGTTTTTGAAGTTAGTGGTGGAAATATTTTCTGCACATAAACATTACTTACTGCATGAAAAATTACTGCAGGCCATAAACTTTTGGATTTAAATGTATAATAAGCCATAATAAATGACATAGAAATGATTACAACAAAAAAAGTAGTCAATTCTAAATAGATATTGCTACCGTAATAAATAATTATTGGCCAATGCCAAGCTGCCCATATAATCCCACTAAACAATGAAACACCCGAAAAAGAAAGTACCTTTCTTAATTCATAGATAAAAAAACCTCGCCAACCTATTTCTTCACCTAAAGTGGTTGCCATAGCTCTAATTACGCCTACTGTTCCTAACAAAACAACCCCAATAATAACCGCAACTGTAGAGGATAAGTTCCCAATTCCTACCAAGCCAAGCTCTTTAGCCCATTCTAAGATCATTTCTTTGTTAGCAAAACTTCCATGCCCAAAACTCCAAATTAGAATATAAGTAATAAGTACATATAACATTGGGACGAGGTATGATAATCTAATATATTTCCAATCTCCCCATTGCCATGGGAGGGAAGCAATAGATCTTTTTTGGAGTTTTAAAGTAATAAAAGCGGCTATTGCTGGACACCACATTAAAGCACCAATGTAGATTCGTGATGGATATAAACTAACAATTGCATAGTGAAATATGGCACTTAAAACTGTAACAATACCTAAAAAGATGAAAATAGTTTTCCATGCTTTTTTTTGTTGCGATATTTTTTCTGACATGATAGCTTGATTGGTTAATCATAATTGAGACGGATAGGTGTTTATATTGTTACATACCTATCATTTGTTTCTTACTTTTGTAGCCAAATGAAAATAATATTCGCTACTCATAACCAACACAAGCTACAAGAAGTACAGCAATTACTACCAAAAAGTATAGAATTATTAAGTCTTACAAATATTAAGTGCACAAAAGATATACCAGAAACAGCTAATACATTACAAGGTAATGCTAAAATAAAAGCTGATTATGTCACCAAAAATTATGGTTATAATTGTTTTGCAGACGATACAGGTTTAGAGGTTATTGCTTTAAATGGCGAGCCTGGTGTATATTCTGCGCGTTATGCAGGTATTTATCATAATTCTGAAGCTAATATGCAAAAGCTACTTGATAATCTTTCAGAGAAAAAAGATCGATCTGCTCAATTTAGAACAGTAATTGCTTTAAACCTTAATGGAGAGCAATATTTGTTTGAAGGCGTTAGTAAAGGTGGAATATTACATGCTAAAAGAGGCGAACAGGGGTTTGGTTATGATCCAATCTTTAAACCAGAGGGATTTAATAAATCATTCGCAGAAATGACCATGCAAGAGAAAAGTGCAATTAGTCATAGAGGTAGGGCAGTAGCTAAACTAGTAGCATTTCTAGAGAATTATTTAACCTAATGCCACTTCGAGTGAAATTCTACAGGAATTTTGTATCGAGAAGTAATTGGATCATATAATTCTCGACACTTCGCTTTGCTCAACTCGAACTGACAGTACTCTTTTATTAAATTCTTTCTATTGTTTCACCTGCTTTTAGCTCAAAAGGTAAATGATTTTGCCTTGGAGGATATAAGCACGTAGTAAAATCATTATACGAGCACGGTGGATTGTATAGCTTATTAAAATCTAAAGTTATCTTACCATCCGTTTCTGGTATATTTATATACACATAGCGCCCGCCTCCATAGGTTTTTTTATCATTCGTATCGTCTGCAACCATTACAAATCCTCCTGTGCCAACATCTAGAGAATACAATTGACCATTGTAGTTAAAATCTACTTTACCAATAAAATTGGTTGAAGCCTGCACACCTAATTGCGATTTTACTTTTTCGGTTTTAGCTTGCTTGTAATGTGTAAAATTTGCATCAAAAATAAATTCACTAGTAGGATCAAAGTAATTAAAACCTCTAAATGTTTTGACTTCAGGATTTTCAGCATCCCAAACTCTTAAAAAATGACTATGAGCTCTAGTAATTATTTGCCATGTTAAACGATCGTGCTTTAATTTTTGAGAGCTTCCATATTCATCAAAGGTTAAGTCAACTGAAGTAATTAAAGAATCGTTATCATTACTTACTTTAATTGCCTTATTCGCTTTAAAATTTAAAGCACTGTCTCTATAGCTAAAAATACCAATTGTATCTGGTAGACTTTCAATATTTAAGACTAGATTATTATCATTATGCTTTCCGAAAACATTTACAGAATCATTCAATTTACTCAGCACAACCAGTTTTAAATAACCAACCTTACGGCTATTCATCTTATCAATTCTGTAGGTATTTAGTTGTGTTAAGTAGTCGTAATCTAATTGTGATTCTTTACCACAACTAAGCAGTAACATAAATACAAGTAAATAAATAATTCTATACATTTAATATAAATTAGGGTGAGATTTATTCTATCAAAGATAAAGAGATTAAGTTAATCAATCATCTTTCTTAAAGGAACAGGTAAATCAATACTTTCTTGCTTAAATCGCTTATGTACGGCTTGTAATAGGTCTGATTTTACTCTAAACTCATCCCATGGCTCTTTTACCCAAACAAAAGCACGCAAATAGATGCCAACCTCGTTCATATCTTTAACTCTAATACGAATTTGCTCTTCGTTGTTCATTATTTGCTCAGGAGTACGATTATCGATAATATAATCGAGCTTTAAAGCTTCCTCACGAATGATTTCAATTGCTTTATCAATATCAGCGTTAAGCCCAATTACAAAATTGTTAAAGCTAAGCACATATTCATCATCGATAGAATTATTAAAAATTGATTCAGTACTTATTACAGAGTTTGGTATAATCAGTTTTTTATTATCGAAAGTATTAATTACCGTATGGCGCAGAGTAATATCGTGAACTATACCTTGCCTAGAATCATCTAACCTTATAAAATCACCTACGCGGAAGGGTCTAAAAATAACAATAAAAGCCCCAGCTATTAAGTTAGAAACAGCTGCTTGAGCTGCAAAACCTAAAATAGCTGCTAATATACCAGCACCAGAGAAAATTAGTGTTGCTCTACTTTTAAATTGTGGTACAGTATAAATAATGAATATAAAAGCTAGTAACCCAATAAAGAATTTTAAAGAATTACGTATAAACTTTAGGCGTGTTATGCTGTATAGTTCATTAGATTTCTTTCGGTTGATATAGGCAACTAATAAAAATCTGGCAAAACGAGAAATTAGCCAAGCTATAAGCAATACTACTATACAGTACAATAATATAGACCAAAAAGAATCCAGCGCTAACTCGTATCCAAATAAACCCATACTAAAATAGTGTTATTTGCCCTTCATCATTACCATCGTTAGACTTTATTTCTTCTTTCTTCTGGTCAGAATCTTTAGCGCTTTCGGTAGTTATTTCTTCTTCATCGACTACTTCAATATCTTCTTCTTGGGGAGCTTCATAAGGTAATGATTCTAGTAAATTAACCTGTTTTATTTTTTCTGTAGTTAATTGATTTCCAATGGCTTTAATACCTTTTATTGAAATGAATTCTTCAAAATTTATTTGTACAGAGTCAAGTGAGCGTTTAGAGAAAATTACTTCTGCCATTGGTCTAAAATCTGTAGCAATAATTTCTAACTGTGATTTAGGATGGTCAGTAATAAATTTTTCTTCTTTATTTGGGTTGTCAATCATAAAACGTTTTACAAAATAACGTTGTTTGTCACCATCGTAATGTACTGCAGATATAGGTTTATTTGGAGTCCATTTTTCTAATACGATCATGTCACTGTCAAAATGCGTAGTTAGTTCAGGCCGGATAGTTTTAGCAATACCAGACTGATTAATAATTAATAATCTATCCTCTGCGGTAAATTCACCCAATAATTCACCTCTTGAATCAACATTTAAGCGTTGTACAGTATCATCAAACCAAATTTTTCGTGGTTTTAGGGTAGAGATACCTTTTTCTTTTAGCTCAATACGTTTTACAGAGTATTTTGTAACTGTGTTTCCTCTAACGCCACGGCCTTTAATCGCTAAATCAGCAAAATCAATATCCCATTTAAGCTTTTTAATGCTGCCTACAGCCCTTAAATGAATAGTAACTACTTCCGCCTCGCCGTTAGGATTTGCTGAGAAATATAACACCTTAGAAGCTTTATTACCAGCCGTAAGGTCATATTCTTTATCGCGTGTTACGCCTGTTACAGCAAAACGCTTCATGTAGGATGGGCCGGATCTACCATCTCGATACATCATATTATAAACAGTGCGTTTATCTTTCTTTTTAAAGACGGCTACATGAATAATACCTTTTCCTACAAAGGTCTTAGAGTCTAGCTTGGTGATAGTCATTTTACCATCTTCTCTAAAGACAATAATATTATCGATATCAGAACAGTCAGTAACAAACTCGTCTCTACGCATTGAGGTACCTATAAAGCCTTCTTCACGATTCACATAGAGTTTAGCATTCTTCATAGCTACTTTACTAGCTACAATGTCTTCAAATACACGAATCTCAGTTTTACGTTCTTTACCCTTGCTGTATTTAGTTTTTAAATTTTTGAAATAATCGATAGCATAGTCAATAAGATTTGCTAGATTTTCTTTTACTTCCGCGATTTTCTCTTCTAAAGCTTCTATGTGCTGTTTTGCCTTGTCGATATCAAATTTTGATATCTTTTTAATCCTAATTTCCGTCAATCGAACTATGTCTTCTTTAGTAACAGCTCTTTTTAGATGTTTAATATGAGGCTTTAACCCTTTGTCTATTGCTTTTATGACTCCTTCCCAAGTTTCTTCTTCTTCTATATCACGGTAAATTCTATTTTCGATAAAAATCCGTTCTAAAGACGCAAAATGCCATTGTTCTTCTAATTCACCAAGCTGTATTTCTAGCTCTTGCTTTAATAGATCGACAGTGTGATCCGTAGATCTACGAAGCATTTCTGTAACACCTATAAAAATTGGTTTATTATTCTCAATAATACAAGCGAGAGGTGAAATTGATTGTTCACAGTTGGTAAAAGCATACAGTGCATCAATGGTTTTATCTGGTGAAACACCATTTGGCAGATGTACTAAAATTTCAACATTTGCAGCTGTATTATCTTCAATACGTTTGATCTTTATCTTCCCTTTTTCATTAGCTTTAAGAATGGAATCTATTAAAGTAGTTGTCGTAGTTCCGTATGGTAATTCATTAATTATTAATGTGTTTTTATTTAATTGAGATATTTTAGATCGAACTCTGATCTTGCCACCTCGTAGTCCATCATTATAATTTGTAACGTCTGCTATACCACCGGTTAAAAAATCTGGAACCAGTTTAAAACTACGCCCTTTTAAATGTTTAATGGAGGCATCAATCAGTTCATTAAAGTTGTGAGGCAAAATTTTAGTTGACAGACCAACTGCTATACCTTCAGCGCCCTGAGCTAGTAATAATGGAAACTTTACTGGCAAATCAATAGGCTCTTTTCTTCTGCCATCATAAGAAGCTTGCCATTCTGTAGTTTTAGGGTTAAAAACAACTTCTAAAGCAAATTTAGATAAACGAGCTTCAATATAACGAGAAGCAGCTGCACGATCACCAGTAAGAATATTCCCCCAGTTACCCTGCATATCAATTAAAAGTTCTTTTTGGCCTAATTGTACCATTGCGTCTGCAATACTTGCATCACCGTGGGGATGATATTGCATAGTATGGCCAACTAGATTAGCAACTTTGTTATAACGTCCATCATCTAAGTCTTTCATAGATTGCATAATACGACGCTGTACAGGTTTAAATCCGTCATCAATTGCTGGTACAGCACGTTCTAATATAACATACGATGCATAGTCAAGAAACCAGTCTTTATACATACCCGTAACACGGGTAATAGTTTCCTGAGAAGAAGTTTCTTCTTGACTGATTTCTTTGTTTGTGTCTAAATGTTCTTCTTGGTTGCTATCTTCTTGCATTATACTTCTTCCTCAACTAAATCTAGTTCAACTTTAAGGTTCTCAATAATAAATTTTTGTCTATCAGGTGTGTTTTTGCCCATGTAGAATGTTAGCAATTGTTCTATGGACATTTCACGATCTAACATTACGGGATCTAAGCGCATGTCTTCCCCAATGAAATGAGCAAATTCATCAGGTGATATTTCGCCCAATCCTTTAAATCGAGTAATCTCTGCTTTTCCTCTTAATTTTTTAATAGCTTTTTGTTTTTCATCTTCAGAATAACAATAATATGTATCTTTTTTATCTCGTACTCTAAACAAAGGCGTTTCTAGAATATATAAATGACCTTCTTTTATAAGTTCAGGAAAGAATTGTAAAAAGAAAGTGATGAGTAATAACCGAATGTGCATACCATCTACGTCGGCATCTGTAGCAATTACTATGTTATTATATCGTAAATTTTCAATACCATCTTCAATATTCAAGGCTGCTTGTAGCAAATTAAATTCTTCGTTCTCATAAACAATTTTTTTGCTCATTCCGAAAGAATTTAATGGTTTTCCACGTAAGCTAAATACAGCTTGGGTATTTACGTTACGAGATTTAGTTATAGAACCACTAGCAGAATCACCTTCTGTAATGAAAAGTGTACTATCAAGACGATTGTCTTTTTTTAGATTATTTAAATGCACACGACAATCACGGAGCTTTTTGTTATGTAAACTTGCTTTCTTAGCACGCTCACGTGCTAGTTTACGAATACCCGACAAATCTTTTCGCTCTCTTTCTGCTTGTAAAATTTTGCCTTGTAAATGTTCTGCAGAAGCAGGATTTTTATGTAGAAAATTATCAAGGTTTGTTTTTACAAAATCATTGATAAATGTACGAACCGTTGGCAAACCACCACCCATTTCGGTAGAACCTAACTTCGTTTTTGTTTGGCTCTCAAATACTGGCTCCATTACTTTAATACTGATAGCAGAAACTATTGATTTTCTGATGTCTGGGGCTTCATAATTTTTTCCGAAAAAATCACGAACAGTCTTAACTATGGCTTCTCTAAACGCATTTTGATGAGTTCCACCTTGAGTTGTATGCTGACCATTTACAAAAGAATGATATTCTTCACTATACTGTGTTTTACTATGCGTTATTGCTACTTCTATATCATCACCTTTTAGATGTATAATAGGGTAGAGCATATCAGATTCTGCAATATTTTCGTCTAATAAATCTTTTAATCCATTTTCAGAAAAGTATTTTTCACCATTAAAAATAACTGTTAAACCAGTGTTTAAGTACACATAGTTTTTTATCATTTTTATGATATACTCATTTCTATATTTATAATTATGAAAAATAGTCTCGTCAGGTATAAAACTTACTTTTGTTCCTTTACGAAGCGATGAGGGTTGAGGGCTTTCATTTAGTGTTAACTCACCTTTTTCAAACTCTGCAATGGCTGTTTGTTCTTCACGAATTGACTGTACTTTGAAATGTGATGAAAGTGCATTAACCGCTTTGGTACCTACACCGTTTAGCCCAACAGATTTTTTAAAGGCCTTAGAATCATACTTACCGCCTGTATTCATTTTAGATACTACATCAACCACTTTACCTAAAGGGATGCCACGGCCATAATCACGAACAGTAACCATTTTATCTTTAACAGAAATTTCAATGGTTTTACCGGCTCCCATTACATATTCATCAATAGAATTATCAAGTACTTCTTTTATAAGAATGTATATGCCATCATCTGGCGAAGAGCCATCTCCTAACTTACCTATATACATACCAGGTCGCATTCGAATATGTTCTTTCCAATCGAGTGAGCGTATATTTTCTTCGGTATAAGTAGTTTGTTTAGCCATTAATAATTATAAATTATGCAGATTTGCTAAAATACTATTTCATACTAAAAAATGAAATGGATTATGGATAATTTATTAACAGTGAAGTTAAGAGATAGAAATATGATTTATTTCTTTAAATTTACCCATGCTAAAACCTAAAAATCATTAAAAAACACGTTCCAAATATTATTACACTTCTAAATTTGTTGAGCGGTATAATTGCAGTAATGTTAGCTACAACAGATCGATTAGTTGAAGCAGCGTTTTTTGTTCTATTAGGTATCTTTTTTGATTTTTTTGATGGATTAATTGCTAGGAAGTTGAATGTTCAGAGTGATTTAGGAGTTCAATTAGACTCGTTAGCTGATATGGTAACTTCTGGTGTGGTACCTGGTATTGTAATGTTTCAATTGTTTATTAAATCCATTCATAAGGATTGGCTAGATGGTTTGTCTTGTGAAATTGGAAACTGGACACTTTTTGAAGAAACTGGGAATTTATCACTGTTTAATACTAAAATTCATGTACTTCCTTTTATTGGCTTGCTATTAACATTGGCAGCAGCATACAGATTGGCAAAATTTAATATTGATAATAGACAAACAACTTCATTTATAGGGTTACCAACTCCTGCTATGACGTTATTTATTATTTCTTTACCTTTAATTCTAAGTTTTAGCGGAAATCAATTTGTAATTGAATTAATTGGAAACAAATATTTCCTCATCTTGACAACATTATTTTTGGCAATTCTTATGAATGTTGAATTACATTTATTTTCCTTAAAACTAAAAGGGTTTTCACTACAAAAGAACGTCATTGAATTGGTATTCTTACTAGCATCATTATTACTACTGATTTTTTTACAATTTGCTGGTATTCCACTAATTATACTATTATATATTTTACTTTCAATAGTTAAAAATAATTATCACAATTAACTATCTCTAAATCAATGTTTTAATTAGATTTTTTTTATCTAATGGCTATTTATAGGAAATAATTCTATGGTTTTATACGTTTAGTGTAAGTAATCGCTAAACATTTGTTATGAATCAAGCCATTAATCATGCAAAGGCTTTTTTGCTATTTGCTTTATTTTTAATAATCCCCACTTTAATTTTTTCGCAGACTACGGTACCTTTTGAGAAAAGGTATGAGAGTACTGGTATTAATGGTGAATTAACCATTATTGGAAATTCTATTTTAGGGCATCCAACCGAAAGCCCCTACAACGGAACAACTCAAAACAATTTTATTGATATGGTGTTTGTGGATATAGACAATGATGCAAGCACATTTAACTCAAGTAGTGCAAGTTTTACAACAAATGCATGTAATAGAGTTGTATATGCTGGATTGTATTGGGGAGCGGTTGTTGCACCAACTACCATTACTGGATTTACTTCTGCACCAAATGAAGTACGATTTAGAACGCCAGGTGGTTCTTATCAGAATGTAATAGCTGATATTTCTAATGCAACTGCGAGGGAAGATTTAGATCGTATTTATTATAAAGATGTAACAAATCTTGTTAATACCACAGGCAACCCATCAGGTGAATATTTTGTAGCTAATGTTAATTCAAGCGAAGGTGCAAGCTCATCAGCTGGATGGTCACTAGTAATTGTTTATGAAGATCCAAACGAACCAAGAAAGTATATATCTACCTTCGACGGTTTTTCTGCGGTTAATCAGGCACCTAATGAAGTGGTTTCTTTTAGTTATTCCGGTTTTGTTACTCCTCCTTCTGGGCCTGTAGAAGGAAAAGTAGGTGTTGCAGCATTAGAAGGTGATTATGGATGGCAAGGTGATAGAATGCAATTTAGAGCGGATAACAACGCTACGTTTACGGACTTATTTGACGCTGCAAACCCAGTTGATAATTTCTTTAATAGTCGAATTACTGATAATGGTATAATAGTAGCAGATAGAAACTTAAATAGTGAAAATACCTTAGGTTGGGATCAAAAATTACTTGATTTAACTGCCTTAAATGCTGGAAACAGTTTAATTGGCAATGGAGAGACTGGAGCAACGGTAAGAGTGAGAAATGATGTCGGAGGTGATTGGATTTATACATTTTTAAATACATTTTCTGTAAATATTATTGAACCAACACTACAAGTGCTTACAAGTGTTGAGGATATTTCGGGAAATCAGATTACATTAAACTCACCTGTACCATTAGGAGCTACCGTATGGTATAACCTTAATTTTCAAAACATAGGGACTGACAATGCGCAAAATACTACTATAAGAAATATACTACCATTTAATGTAACATTAGATGAAAGTACAATAGATTTACCTTCGGGTGTTACCTATACTAGAAGTACAAATGCAAATGGTTTGGTGGTGTTAGAGTTTTCAATACCAGATAACCTTGTATTGAGAGAATCTGACCCTGCTAACGCAGCATACGATATACGATATCAAGTTACAGCTTCAGATCAATGTTTTGATTATTCCGACGCTTGTACAAATGTTTTAGAAAACAGCTTAGAATCTTCATATGATGGCGAAACTTCAGGTACTAATATTACAGCACAGCCTGGTCTTAATGGTATAAACGGTTGTGGACTAGGTAATGAAGGAGCGATGCTACTTTTCGTAGATACAAGTTCATGTCAGTTTGATACTGTATTAGAGTTTTGTAATAATAACCTAACTATTACTGGTGATGATGGCTATAACATATATGAATGGAGAGATGAAGATAACAATTTATTAGCTGCCAATTCAAAAACAATTACGGTTACAGGACCAGGTGTGTATACATGTACTCAAACTAAAGTAGGGTGTACAGTGACTACACGTACAGTTACTGTATTAGGCTTAGATGTAGAATTTACACCTTTTGATAATTTATGTAAAGATAGTGCTGATGGTGGTGTAACTATTAATGTTACTGATGATGCCGCAACATTTGACTATGTTCTATCACAAGGAGGAAGTATATTACAAAGCACAGGGCTAATATCAGCTAAATCACATACTTTTAATGGGTTAGATATTGGCACTTATACAGTTCGTGTTACTAATACAGATGGTTGTTTTGATACTTTTAATTTTCAAGTTCAAGAACCTACCTTATTAACTGCTAGTAACGTTGTCTTAGACAATATTATGCCTTGTAATGGTAATTCCCTCAGCGGAAGAATAGAGGTTACAGGTAATGGAGGTACAATATTTGCCGGAGTTGCAAATGAATATGAATATAGTATGGACGGTAGTGCCTTTCAAGCTTCAAACATATTTGAAACTACTCAGGAAGGTAATCATACAATTACCGTTAGAGATGCGAATAATTGTACAACAACTACAATTGCTAATATAGATTTTGATGAAGAAATTGAATATGAAATTGTAAAGCAAGATGTACTTTGTTATCAAGGTTCAGATGGTAGTATTACTGTTAATGTTGCTCAAAATAATGCAGGTAATACAATATCTTATAGTATAGATGGAGGTACAAACTTTCAATCAAGTTCGACTTTCTCTGGATTACCTAAAGGCGATTATCAAATTATTATCCGCAAAGATAAAGGTGTAAACACTTGTGATATTATAGAGTCGATTACTCTTCTTGAACAAATTGACTTACAATTCGAAGCTGTAGGAGGCTTTTCTTGTGAGGGAGCAGTAAATACCATTACGGCTACTGTGGCGACTGAATTCGCTAATGATGTAACCTATGAGTTGGATGGAGGTTCTTCTAATAGTACTGGTATTTTCGAAAATGTATCTCAAGGTCAACATACAGTTACCGTGCGTCAAAACTCTACTGGATGTACTGCAGAACCTATTAACATTATTATTGATAATTATACACCAGTAACTTTTACGGTTGAAATTAATGAAAGCTCACCAGCTTTAAGAGATTATATAGTCAATGCGGTGAATGGAACACCAGATTATGAATATGCAATGCTTAAAAATCCTTCAGAGAATCAATCTCCTGAAGTAACAGATGAAGATTTTGGGCCGAGCAATGTGTTTATACCACCAAGTGCTGGATTCTATACTTTCTATGTTCGCGATGCGAGAGGGTGTATAGTGGAAGAAATAGTTGAGCTTAAAGATATAGAAATTCCAAATTTCTTTACACCAAATGATGATAATCATAATGATAAGTGGTATCCAAGAAATATAGAATTGTACCCTAATATAGCCATTAAGATTTTTGATAGATATCAGCGTTTAATAGGAACATTTAGCGGGAATAACCAAGAAAATGGCTGGAATGGCCTTTACAAAGGTAAAGAATTGCCTTCTGGAGATTACTGGTATATAGTCAAACTGAATGAACCAACTGACGATAGAGAATTTAAAGGAAACTTTACACTGTATCGCTAATCTACTAAACCCTACAAACCGATGAAAAAAATAGTCTTAATAGTTATAGTTTTCTCTTGCTGTTTTTATGCCAAAGCACAAGAGCTTAAATTATCGCCTTATTCTCAGTATTTGGTTGAAAATCCATATGTGATTTCACCTACTTATGCAGGTTTTAGCGAAGATCATAGTAGATTGCGTTTAAGTGGAGTAGCACAGTGGCTAGGTTTAAAAAATGCACCAAACACGCAAACGTTATCTTTTGATACTAGATTGAATAATGAACGTTCGGGAGTTGGGGTTTTATTTTATAATGATAAAAATGGTAATACCAAGCAAATAGGAGGGCAGCTATCTTATGCGCATCATTTAACGTTGAATGATGCTAATGAGCAGTATTTATCATTAGGTATATCGTATAAATTCAATCATTTTAAAATAGATACTGAAAACTTTTCAACAGGAGGAAGTGACCCAGTTGCTGACCCAGGTATTGGTGCTTCACCCTCTACATCAAATCATAATTTTGAAGTAGGTTTTTTGTATAGATTAAATCAATTTTTCTTCAGTTTTAATGCTTCGAATATATTGAACAAGAAGCTTAAGATATTTGACGTAACCGAACCGCCAAAACTTAGAAACTATTATGTGTATACGGGCTATACATTTACAAGCAATAGTCAAGAATATGAATATGAGCCTTCAATCTATTTTAAACTTTTTGAAGGGGATGGAAGATCAATTACAGATTTAAACTTTAAAACTCGTAAAATAACAGATGATGGTTATATGTGGGCAG
This sequence comes from Maritimimonas sp. 2304DJ26-3, assembly GCF_056591635.1. NCBI lineage: Bacteria > Pseudomonadati > Bacteroidota > Flavobacteriia > Flavobacteriales > Flavobacteriaceae > Maritimimonas > Maritimimonas sp. 2304DJ26-3. The sequence goes on along the minus strand of NZ_JBWQOK010000002.1, from coordinate 318,099 downwards.
GTATTAACGGAAGATTTATTAATGATCAAAGTTTTGAACCGGCTTCTTTGGCAGGACTCTTAGGTTTGAAAAAGGATCAATTCTATGTTGGGTATGCATTTCAATGGAACATCAATGATGCCGCTGAACTAAACAATGCAGGTACACATTTAATCACTCTTGGTTATGATTTCGAAAGAGGTACTGGTAATGCTAGTTGGAGCGGAAATTAAAAACTATTAAAAACTTGAAAAGATGAAATATTTAAGACTAATTATAGTAGCTGGCTTTATTCTATTCGGAATAAATACTACAAGTGCTCAACAGAAAGATAAACAAGTTGAAAGAAAAGTAGCTATAGCAGAAGTACCAAAAGCTGTAAAGAGTACGCTTAAGAACTATTCGGGTTATAAAATAGAAGAACAAGCTACTTTATCAAAAAACAGTAAAGGAAAGAAAGTATATAGATTCAAAATAAAAAGAAAAAATTGGGATTATATATTACTAGTAGATAAAAAAGGAAAAGTTTTAGGAGTAGAAACTGGCGAGGGAAAATAAATAAATTAACCATGAAACATTTTAATCTAGAAACCCTAATTGATTTAGTTGCCATTGTTTTTTTTATGGCAGATAATAATTACGGAAAGGAAACTACAGAGGAAAGTATTTAATAGCTTAAACTAGCTCATCATATATTTTATTAACTTTGTAAATAAGCTAATAATCAGTAGTTTAATATTGATTTAAGAAATAAGGAATGATATAATTAGTTTAGGAATTTTATATGCTTAATTGTTATATATATAAGATATGTTAAACATGCTAATGGTATTTTTTAATAACAATTGAATAATTACAATAATAATTCATTAAAACAACAGTAATATGAAACAAAAAATTACATTTTTTAAAACGATTTTATTTAGAGCTTTTTTATGCTCATCGTTACTATTGTTTGCTTACTGTGATAATAGCAAAGATGAGGTTAATTTACAGCCAGAAAATCTAATTACAAAAAACGCAAAGGTAACAGAGCTAATTATTCAGTTAGCAAGTATTAATATGAATAATAGAGCTGTAAGCTCAAAGAGTTCTCAAAGTTCTTTACCAGAATGTACTGGCTTTAAATATCCAGTCACTTTTGATGCATATTATGGAGATAACCCAACACCTCAACAAATTACCGTTAATAGCGATGAAGAATTGCTAAACTTTTTTAATACCACTTTAACGACGGGTAATTCCTATTATATAATTTTTCCTGTGACATTAATTGATGCTACAGGAGAAGAGACTATTATTAATAGTATAGAAGAATTAGAAGGCACAATTCAAACTGCTCTCGATATTTGTAATGATGATGGTGACAATGACGATGGGGATAACGATGATGGTGACAATGATGACGGAGATGATGATGACGGAGATGATGGTGACAATGACGATGGAGATAACGATGATGGTGGCAACGATGATGACGATGGGGATAACGATAATGGTGACAATGATGATGGAGATGATAATGACGATGGTGATGATAATGACGATGGTGATGATTCAGATGATGATGAGTATGAATACTGTCATAAAAACAATAAGAAAGTATACATTTGCCATAAGGGTATTACCATATGTGTAAGTGTCAATGCTATCTGGGGACACTTAAATCAGCATGAAGAAGATTACTTAGGTAAATGTGATTGATCCTTATTAACTATAAATAAAAAAACCACTATGATTAGATAGTGGTTTTTTTTTTATTTCTTAATTAGTATATAGCTATTTATCTTTCTTTTTCAATTTTTCTATCTGCCTTTTTGCATTTCTGTTTCCAGAATCTAGTATAATTGCTATTTGATAGTTTTTTAGTGATGCAATTGTATCACCTTTTCTAAGAAGTGCATCGGCGTAACTATCATAAACATTTGAACTTTTTGGATATAATTGAATGTTAATTTTAAACACATTAATTGCTTTTTCAAAATCATTGCTTCTCAAATGCCTGTAGCCAGTTCTATTCATTAATCGTTCACCAATTATTGGATTCAAAGAATCTTTACTCTTAATGTTTAAATAACCCTCTAATGCTTTTTCAAAATTATTTTCAGATAAATATTGACTCGGCGTCTTAAAATTATCAGCTACCTTAACATGCTTATAAGTGATAGCACTATCTTTTTCTTTAGGTACAAAAACTAAATATTCTTTATTGTCGCTTGGATTTACTAAGAATTGAATTTTAGAATTCATTTCTTTTACATAAAATGTATCATCACCAGTTTTTAATGGTTTTATGTCTTTGGCTCCTCGCCAATCGATTAGTAATTCACCATCTTTAGAATGAACTCTAGCTAGTTCATCTTCGGTATACAAATAATTACCACTAAACTGATTTAAGAACTTAGGATCATTTGATTTTGAACCACAGGCTAAAAAAATAAAGAGTACAACAATAAGAGAAGAATAATATTTCATGTCGATTTGATATTGATTTTGTAAATAAGACGACTGAAAATTAATTTAGTAACAGGTTTCTAATTATAAAATCGATTCTTTTTTAATTCAAAACTTTCGCCGAGATAAACTTTGCGTACCATTTCATCATCTGCTAATTCTTGTGGTGTGCCTTCTTTTAAAATACCGCCTTCAAACATCAAATAAGTTTTGTCAGTAATTGCAAGAGTTTCTTGTACATTATGGTCAGTTATCAAAATACCTATATTTCTGTCTTTAAGATGCGCTACAATACTTTGAATATCCTCCACAGCAATTGGGTCAACTCCGGCAAAAGGTTCGTCTAAAAGGATGAATTTAGGGTCAGAGGCTAGTGCCCTAGCTATTTCTGTACGTCTACGTTCACCACCAGAGAGTAAATCTCCTCTGTTTTTACGCACATGCCCTAAACTAAATTCATCAATTAATGATTCTAACTTTTCTTTTTGCCGTTTTTTAGACAAGTCTGTAAATTGAAGAACTGCCATTATATTATCTTCAACAGATAACTTTCTAAAAACAGAAGCTTCTTGTGCTAAATATCCAACACCTTTTTGTGCACGTTTGTACATTGAATCATTGGTTATGTCTTCGTTATCAAGAAAAATATGACCTTCGTTAGGTTGTACCATGCCTACAATCATATAAAAAGATGTGGTTTTTCCTGCTCCGTTCGGTCCCAATAATCCAATGATTTCACCTTGTTCTACCTGCAAAGAGATACCTTTTACAACCTTACGGCTACCATATATCTTTTGAATATTTTCTGCTCTTAAAATCAATACTTAACAGTTTTTGTATTTATCATTTAAACCAACTCCACTTAAAATCATTGGTGTAATTTTCTCTATTCTTTTTTCTTTGGTATTAATTCGTTTAGCCTCACTTATATAATCAGCATATTCTCTTTGCTTACCAGGTGTTAAAACATTATAGGCTTGTTCGAGAGAGCTATTATTCTTAAAAGTTTGTAATAATTCATCAGGAATAATAAGTTTTTTAGGCTTTCTGTCGATTTTAACAACCAATCCTTTTTTCTGATTTTCAATTGCCTCGTTTATATAACTTAAAACAATTTCTTCTTTTATATCTTCTTCAGATTTAAACCTCATTTGACGCATAGCCTGAGTTTTCCCTTCTTGAGCATTTTTTAATACTTTATGAGTATCTTCTAGTAAAGCCCCATTAAAAAACCATATTCCAAAATGATTTTTAAAAGCACTAATACCGATAACATTCTTACCATTTATGGTGTAAGTCGGCATACTCCACTTTACAGTTTCTTCTAATTCTGTAGACAATAAAAGTGTTCTTAATTTAATAAGAGCCTCTTTATATTTAGTTTGTTTAGCTATATATGCGTCTATTTTTTTTTGAGCTTCCATTTAAAAGTCGAGTCTAACAAAGTTATAAAGAATTTAAGCACCAGCTGCCTTTTTCTCTTTGCGAATAATAATTTTTGAAATAGTAATACTCACTTCATATAATATAATCATTGGAATCGCTACAATTACCTGACTAATAACATCTGGAGGTGTAATTAATGCTGCTAAAATTAATACCAAGACCAATGCATATTTACGCTGCTTTCTTAAGAATTCAGGTGTCACAAGTCCAAGTTTTGTAAGAAAGAAAATGATAATTGGTAGTTCGAACATTAACCCAGATGATAAAACCGAAGCTCTCAATAATCCTATATACGAACTTAGATCAATATTGTTTTTAACTTCTTCAGCTACGCGATAAGCTCCTAAGAAATTAATAGATAAAGGTGTAATAACAAAGTACCCAAATAAGATTCCTAAAAAGAATAAAAACGATGAGATAATAATAAAACTTTTAGCATTCTTTTGTTCTTTGGGATATAAACCTGGTTTGATAAATTTCCAAATTTCCCACAGAATATAGGGAAATGCTATTATAAACCCAGCTGTAATTGACGTCCATATATGTGCAGAAAACTGACCTGCCATTGTTCTACTTTGCACAATAAACGGAATATCTTCTATGCATAGGCCATCTGTGCCAAACTGCTGAGAAAATGAACATAAAAAGCGATAGGTAAAAAATGAGGAATCTTTTGGTGCAAGAATAATCTGATTAAATATAAAATCTTTCATTATAAAAGCAATGGTAGCCGCAATAAGCACTGCCAATGTAGATCTTATCAATGTCCATCTAAGAACTTCAAGATGGTTTAAAAAAGACATTTCTCCTTGTTCGGTGGCTGCCATTTTAAATTATTCCTTCTTTTAAAAGATCGTGTAAGTGTACTACACCAACATAATTCCCTTTATCTACTACTAAAGTTTGCGTAATATTATGAGCTTCCATTAGTTCTAAAGCATCTATAGCCATAGCAGTAGTTTCTATAGTTTTAGGATTTGATGTCATAATATCTTGTGCTTTCAAGTCATTAATATTTTGATTGTTTTTTAGCATTCTTCGTATATCTCCATCAGTAATAACGCCAAGCACCTTTTGATTTTGGGTAACAGCCGTAGTACCTAAGCGTTTTTCAGAAATTTCTATAATCACATTAGTGATGGAATCATCTTTAGAGACTTCAGGTTTTGCATTTTTATCTACCAAGTCACTAACCCGGAGATATAATCTTTTACCTAAAGAACCTCCTGGATGGTATTTTGCAAAGTCATTGCTAGTAAAATCTTTCATTTCTAACAAGCTAATGGCTAAAGCATCACCAATAACTAATTGTGCTGTAGTGCTAGTAGTGGGAGCAAGGTTATTTGGGCAGGCTTCATGTTCTACATAAGAATTCAGTAAAAAATCTGCTTGTTGACCTAAAAATGAATCTTTGTTTCCAGTAATAGCGATAATTTTATTCTCTGAATTTTTTATTAACGGAACTAAAACTTTTATTTCTGGGGTATTACCACTTTTAGAAATACAAATAACCACATCATCTCTCTGTACAATACCTAAGTCACCGTGAATAGCATCTGCTGCATGCATAAAAATTGCAGGAGTTCCAGTAGAATTTAAAGTAGCCACAATTTTATTTGCAATATTGGCACTTTTTCCTATACCTGTTACAACTACACGCCCGTTAGCGTTTAAGATAAATTTAACGGCGTTTTCAAAGTCTTTGTCCAAAAAATTTATTAAATTCGCTATCGCTTTACTTTCAATAGAAATAGTTTGCCTAGCAATATCTAGAATATTTTTTTTGAGGCTCAAAATAGTTTTAGTTTTTTCAAAAATATATATTAGTAACTATTTGCAAATGTATCTAAAATAATAGATAAATTTTTACCGATTGTGACAAAATTAGACCTACATCAAGCTCTAAAGAAATATTTCGGTTTTTCTCAGTTTAAAGGATTGCAAGAACCGGTAATTAGTAGTATTTTAAATAAAGAAAATACGTTTGTAATAATGCCTACTGGTGGCGGTAAATCATTGTGTTATCAGTTACCAGCTTTGGTTCAAGATGGTACGGCAATTGTAGTTTCCCCTTTAATAGCTTTAATGAAAAATCAAGTAGACGCTTTACGCGGAATATCTACTGATCATGGTATAGCTCATGTATTGAATTCATCCTTGAATAAAACTCAGGTAAATCAAGTGATGGATGATATTCGTAATGGTATTACAAAATTATTATATGTGGCTCCAGAATCCTTAACAAAGGAAGAGTATGTAGATTTTTTAAAAGATCAAAATATATCATTTGTTGCTATAGACGAAGCTCATTGCATTTCAGAATGGGGTCATGATTTTAGACCAGAATACCGCAACCTTAGAAATATTATTAAAAAGATAGACGACGTACCAATAATAGGTTTAACGGCTACAGCTACTCCAAAAGTTCAAGAAGATATCTTAAAAAACTTAGGGATGTCTGATGCTACTACTTTTAAAGCGTCTTTTAATAGAGCCAATTTATTTTATGAAATACGCCCTAAGACAAAAGATGTACAAAAAGATATTATAAAGTTTGTACGACAATACACTGGTAAATCAGGTATTATCTATTGTTTGAGCCGTAAAATGGTAGAAGAAATTGCTCAGATCCTTCAAGTGAATGGTATTAAAGCAATACCGTATCATGCAGGGTTAGATGCTAAAACACGCGCTAAACACCAAGATATGTTTTTAATGGAAGATGCAGATGTGGTGGTAGCCACTATTGCTTTTGGTATGGGTATAGATAAGCCTGATGTACGTTTTGTAATTCATCATGATATTCCTAAAAGTTTAGAAAGTTATTATCAAGAGACTGGTAGAGCTGGTCGAGATGGAGGTGAAGGTTATTGTCTCGCATTTTATGCATATAAGGATATTGAAAAGTTAGAAAAGTTTCTTTCTGGAAAACCGGTAGCTGAACAGGAAATTGGCCATGCGTTACTTCAGGAAGTTGTTTCATACGCCGAAACATCGATGTCGCGTCGTAAATTCCTATTGCATTATTTCGGTGAAGAATTTGATGAAGTCAATGGCGAAGGTGCAGATATGGATGATAATGTACGTAATCCGAAAGCAAAAAAAGAAGCCAAAGATGATGTAAAAACATTGTTAGAGATTATTAGAGATACCAATCAAGAATATAAGTCTAAAGAGATTGTCAATGTAATTACGGGCAAAGAAAACGCATTGTTAAAATCGCGTAAAACGACCGATAAGCCTTTCTTTGGTATAGGTAAAGATAAAGATGCAAGTCATTGGATGGCATTAATTCGTCAAATTTTGGTGGCTGGCTATATCAGTAAAGAAATAGAACAATACGGAGTATTAAAGGTTACAGAAAAGGGATTGAATTTTATAGCAAAGCCCGAATCATTTATGATGACCGAAGATCATGCTTATGATGATGCAAATGACGCAACCATAGTAACTAATAAGAAAAGCTCTGGAGCTGTTGTAGATGAACAGTTAATGAGTATGCTAAAGGACCTTCGCAAAAGCATAGGTAAAAAGAAAGGTGTACCACCTTTTGCTGTCTTTCAGGACCCTTCTTTAGAAGATATGACGTTAAAATATCCTACCACCATTGCAGAATTATCTAACGTTCATGGAGTAGGAGATGGAAAGGCAAAAAAGTTTGGACAATCATTTGTTGACCTCATAGCAAGATATGTAGAGGAGAATGATATTATGAAACCTGATGATTTAGTGGTGAAATCTGCAGGATTGAATTCAGGATTAAAACTTTTTGTCATTCAAAATACCGATAAGAAAATCCCTTTATATGATATTGCCAAATCTAAAGGTTTGTCTATGGGTGAACTTACTAAAGAAATGGAACGTATTGTGTATATGGGAACTAAGCTTAATATAGATTATAGCATTGATGAACTACTGGATGAAGATCAGCAAGAAGAAATTTATGAATATTTTATGGAAGCTGAAAACGATAAAATTCAAGAAGCCTTAGATGAGTTTGATGGTGACTATGACGAAGAAGAACTACGGTTGATGCGAATAAAATTTATTAGCCAAGTAGCTAATTAATGTCCCAAATATTGCGTGCTTAAATAGGCAACTCCAAAGCCCACCAAAACTGCAATAAATTTTTTTATATTAAACTGATGATTTTGTGAACTTTCAAAAAGTATAGCGGTGGCAATATGTAAGAACACACCAATAATGACAGCAGTTATTTCAGTATGATATTCTTGAAAAAAAGTAAAATAATCAGGTATTAATGCACCTAGTGGACTCATTAATGCAAACCCAACTAAAATACCATAGATTGTTAATTTAGAGAGGTTTGTATGTAGTAGAAACGCAGCTAATACCAATGTTACTGGTATCTTATGAATAACAATACCCCAAAGCAACGTATTGTTTTCGCTGCCATGTAATGGAATACCCTCTACAAATGCATGAATACTTAAACTAATCAGTAATAACCAAGGTATAGTTTTTAAATCTCCATGTACATGCACATGACCATGTTCGGCACCTTTAGAAAAATATTCTAAAATGGTTTGTAGTAGAATTCCGAGAAGTATATAAATACCAATATTATGTTGATGACTTTCAAAGACTTCAGGTATTAAATGTAAAACTGTAATAGATAATAAGTAAGCGCCACTAAATGAAAGAAATAGTTGTATGGTTTTTGTTTTAGGTTTTAAGGCTAAAACAACTAAAAAGCCAACAATAACAGCTAAGATTAAAGCAATGTAATTCATTCTAAAACTAAAATTAGTCGGGGTGAATTTTCAGAATTAAATTCATTCAAATTATAGTCGCCAAAGATATGTTTTAATTTTAATCCTGCTTTTTGTATATAATTTTTAAAAGTTTTGAGGTTTATGTTTCGTACATATTCGGTAAAATGATGTGTTTCATTATCAGCTTTAAAGTGAATATCCTTTATTATAAAGTCAGTATTTATGGACCGTTTTATTTTAAATTCAACACCATCTTTTATTTGAACTTCTTCCTTAACTAGAAACTCTTTTACAAATTCTGTATTTAAAAAATCAATAACCAAAACACCATCTTTCTTTAACCCATTTTTTAGATTTTTAAGTACTTCTATGTTTACTTCATCATCATCAAAGTAGCCAAAGCTTGTGAATAGATTAAGAATAGCATTGTACTTACGCTTTAAAGAATTTCGCATATCGTGTACAACAAATTTTAACATACTATTCTCATATTGCTTGGCATGATTTATACTATTTTCTGATAAATCAGCACCAATTACATTATACCCTAGAGAATTTAAAAACACAGAATGACGACCTTTTCCGCAAGGTAAATCTAGAATTTTGCTATTTTTTTTTAGCTTTAAAAAAGCGGTGAGATTGCACATAAATAATTGTGCTTCGTCATCATTTCTATCTTTATATAGAATATGGTAGTACTTAGAGTTGAACCAATATTGAAACCAATTTTTATTATTCATTATAGATAATGCGTAGCACAAAAGTAAGAAATCAATCTATAGTAACCTCTATATGTAATACTGAACTTTATTCACAGTTAATTACTGTACTTTTGCAGAAATATTTTTAGAATGTACGAGAACTTTAAAATGGTCGCGAAAACCATGTTCGGTTTTGAAAGTTTGCTTGCAAAAGAACTACGACAATTAGGTGCTATGGATGTTAAAGAAGGTGTTCGCAGCGTATCGTTTGTTGGTGACAATGGGTTTATGTACAAAGCTAATTTGGCTTTACGCACATCTGTAAGAATCTTAAAACCAATACGAAAGTTTAAAGTTAGAAATGAAAACGATCTGTATAAGCAATTGCAGTTTATAAAATGGGAAAAATATTTTACTGAAAATGAAACTTTTGCTGTTGATGCGGTTGTAAATTCTGATAACTTCACACATTCTCATTATACTGCCTTAAAGTCTAAAGATGCTGTTGTTGATTATTTTAGAGATAAATTTGGTACGCGACCTAGTATAGATATCAAACATCCTAACGTTCAGTTAAATATACATATTCAAAGAGATTTTTGCACAGTCTCTTTAGATAGCTCAGGTGATTCTTTGCATAAGCGAGGTTATAAAAGCGCTACTAATATTGCACCTATTAATGAGGTTTTAGCTGCAGGTTTAGTATTATTAAGTGGTTATGATGGTACACAGCATTTTATTGATCCAATGTGTGGTAGCGGTACTATTTTAATAGAAGCAGCTATGATTGCCAATAATATTCCAGCAAGTATAAATCGACGTGAATTTGGCTTTGAACGTTGGAAAGACTTTGATGAAGAATTATTTGAGAAAATTAGAGAATCCTTATTAAAAAAGATACGCTCATCAGATAAAGAAATTATAGGGCTCGACAAAGCACCTTCCGCAGTTCGAAAAGCATTTGACAATGTTAAGAATGCTAATCTAGATGATTTTATCAAAATTGATCACGAGAATTTTTTCAATACTGAAAAAACAGTGGAAGGTAAAACCATAGTATTATTCAATCCTCCTTATGGTGAACGTTTAGAAATTGATGTTCCAATTTTTTATAAAGAAATTGGTAATACCTTAAAGCAAGGTTACACAGACACAGATGCATGGTTAATTACTTCAGATTTTGAGAAGGGACTTAAAAATGTTGGTCTAAGAACTTCTAAAAAAATCAAAGTATTTAATGGTAAACTTGAATGCCGTTTTGTAAAATACGAGATGTATAAAGGGAGTAAAAAAGATAAAAATCAGTAAATTGGTTACCTCTTAACAAATAAGATGTTGTTAATAAAGATATGTTAAGAGATCAATTTTAATTTTTTAATTATTTGATTTATAGATTTTTATTTTTATTTTTTTTGGTAACTTATATTTTATTACCATAAAAAATCATAGTTATTTTTGTTAATAAATTTGTTCTTCTTTCATAACGAAAACAACATCATTAAATTAATTTAGATTTTAGAAAATTTTAAAGCGAATCTTACTATTTGGGAGGAGTCATAGTGTTTCGTTTAGATTTAAAATTGTAAGAAGTTTTATTTGCTAACTGAAAGATTAAAGTGAACTCAAGAAGAAATTTTTTAAAATCATCTGCATTTACTGGCATTGCTATAATTGCCAGTCCCAATTTGGCATTTACAAACACAGAAGAAAATTTAAGTTTTACCGATAGAGATTTAATTGGTAGAGGCAGACCTGTGTTGTATGGTAAAGGCCATCGTTTATTAAAGAAAGCGCACCAAGCTTTTTCAGAAATGAATTATGAAGCTAGAAAGAGTGGCATGAATATACGTGTTGTTTCTAGTTATAGAAGTTTTAATCATCAAAACTTAATTTGGACACGTAAATATAAACGATATAGATCTAGAAAATTATCACCTAAAGAAGCTGTATTTAGTAATATAAGATATACTGCAATTCCTGGTAGCTCACGCCATCATTGGGGAACAGAGATAGATGTTGTTAATGGAAGTATTAAAACATCAAGATATCCGTTAAGCACTAAGAATTTTCATGGGTATGGTATTTATAAATCTTTTAGAGAGTGGATGGATGCGAATGCTCATAAATTTGGTTATTACCAAGTTTATACTAATGACCATACCAGAAGAGGTTTTAAATATGAACCTTGGCACTATAGTTTTGCAGAGTTAGGCAAGCCTATGTTAAAAGCATATAGAGAGAGAGAAGTGCAAGAGTTGCTTAAAAAGCAAGAATTGTTGGGTCGTCAGCATTTTACTGAAGACTTTATTAAAAAGTATACAAAAGATAATATAATGGGTATCAATCGAAACCTATTATTTTAACCATCAAAACTAAATTTAAATAAAAAACCCAAGCATCTGCTTGGGTTTTTTTTGTAGCGAGGAGCAGAATTGAACTGCCGACCTCAGGGTTATGAATCCTGCGCTCTAACCATCTGAGCTACCTCGCCGTTTTTTGCGGTTGCAAATATAAAAACAAATTTATTGGCTACAAGTAAACAGATTTAATTTTTTGCAAAAAGTTTTTTTTAAAATAAATAATATATATATTGTCAATCATTGTAAAATAGTAATCATTAATGTCTGATAAAGTTAAATTCGATATAGAGTTTCCGATACATTCGTCGCCAAGTTTTTTATACCAGTATTTATCTACGCCTGACGGACTAGGAGAGTGGTTCGCTGATAATGTGAATTCTCGTAGTGATGTGTTCACTTTTATTTGGGATGATTCTGAGGAACAAGCGAAAAGAGTATCGTATAAAACCAATGAAAGAATACGCTATAAGTGGTTAGAAGAAGAAGAGGATACCTATTTTGAATTCAGAATACAAGTTGATGCTATTACTAAAGATGTTTCATTAATTGTAACCGCTTTCTCGGATGAAGATGAAGTTGAAGAATCTAAAATGTTTTGGGAAAACCAAATATCTGAGCTAAAACATACTATCGGAGCTTAATTTTTAATTTATATAATATACTAGAGCCTTATTATAAGGCTTTTTTTGTGCTTAATTTTAAAGCATTGTGTATTTTTGTCCGTTCTTGATAAACTTTTTTCATGATAAATTATAACGGTAAAATTCTATCAAAATCTAATGCTTCAATTTCTATAGAAAATAGAGCTTTTAAATACGGTGACGCCGTATTTGAAACAGTTAAAGTAAGGAATGGAAAAGTGCTTTTTACAGAAGATCATTATTTTAGACTAATGGCATCTACTCGCATGTTACGAATGCATATGCCGATGAGTTTTACTTTAGAGTATTTTGAGAAAGAGATTCTTAATCTTTTGACTAAACTTAATTTAGATAATGCTCGTGTTCGTTTTTCGGTTTATAGAAAAGAAGGTGGTCTTTACACTCCGACCGATAATGAAACAGACTTTTTAATAGAAGCAACTAAACTAACTGAAAAAGTAGTTGAAGAGTACGAAGTAGAACTATTTAAAGATTATTATGTCTATTCAGGGTTATTGTCTACTATTAAATCAAATAATAGACTGATTAATGTAGTAGCAAGTATTTTTAAATCAGAAAATGGTTATGATAATTGTTTACTGCTAAATGAAAAAAAACAATTAGTTGAGGCTATTAATGGTAATATTTTTATTGTTAAAGGCACTACAGTTGTAACCCCCTCACTAGAAGAAGGATGTATTAAAGGTGTAATTAGAAAGAAATTAATAGAATTATTAAAAAAGGATAACGAATTCACAATAGAAGAAACTGCAATTTCCCCTTTTGAATTACAAAAAGCAGATGAAGTTTTTATAACTAATGCAATAGTTGGAATTCAATCGGTTACAAAGTATCGACGTAAAACTTATAAGACTGAGATATCTAAGAGATTAGGTGTAAAACTGAATGCAATGGCTTTGTTGGCTTAGTTTAGGCTTGGATTTTCAGGAGCATTGGCCCATAATTGATATTCACCGCCGAACTTCATCAATTCATCTTTCCAGAAATTTTTGTGTGATACGCCGAAGATGTTTTTGAATTTATTCTCTATTACTTTCCAAGAGGTAGTATCTAATTCATCTTGTAGTTGTTCTTTACTCCATCCAGAATAACCTAAAAAGAAACGAATATCTCTTGGTGATAAAATACCATCTTCTAATAATTTTTGAACACTATCAAAGTCACCGCCCCAAAAGATTCCACGTCCGATCTCAACGCTATCTGGTATTAACTCTGGGATGCGATGTACAAAATATAAATTCTCTTTAGAGACAGGACCGCCATTATAAATTCTAAGATCAGAATCTATTTCTGGAATCAAATCATTAATAGTATAAGTAGATGGTTTATTAATTATAAAGCCAACAGCACCTTCTTCATTATGTTCAGAAAGCAAAATAACTGATCTATTGAATGAAGAGTCATTCAGTATAGATGGTTCGGCCACTAGAAGTTTTCCTTTAGAAGGCTTTAATGTTAACATAAACAATTAATATTCAACTAATATAGTAAAATTTATAACAAAAAAAAACCTCCATTTATTGGAGGTTTTTTTATTTCTTTAAACTATTCTTAGTTCACAGAACCTTTTAATTCAGCACCTGGTCTAAACTTTACTACATTTTTTGCAGCAATTTTAATAGCTTTTCCAGTTTGTGGGTTTCTACCATCTCTTGCAGCTCTTTTAGAAACTGACCAAGAACCAAAACCTACTAAAGAAACTCTTCCTCCTTTTTTAAGTGTACCTTCTACACATCCTACCATACTTTCTAAAGCTTTTTTAGCAGCAGCTTTAGAAATTCCTGCGTCAGCCGCCATAGTTTCTACTAATTCTGATTTGTTCATAATTAAAAAATTAAATTGGTTAAATATTATTTTATGCTTTTCGAGAAAGCCCAACAAATATAGATTTTATAGGGTCTTACGCAAGATTTACTCTTAAAAAATGGATGTTTTGTTGATAAATTAGATGTTTTTGTTAATAAGCATCAATAAAACAATCTAAAATTTACTAAAACCCTATAAATAGGGGCTTACAGAACGTTTACACTCTCTTTAAATGTAAATCCGTTTAAAAAATCTGAAGCAAGCATTTTTCGTTTTCCTGAAAGTTGCAATTCTAGAATTTTTATATATCCTTTTTTTACAGCAATTTTTAACTCTTTTTTGGTATAAACAACTGTACCTATTTTATACTTATTACCAGCTTTTTCCTTTTCTGCTTGGTAAATTTTTAATTCAAATGATTCATCACCATTTTGTAAAATGGTCCAAGAAGCCGGATGTGGGCTTAATCCTCTAATTTTATTATAGATTTTTTTTCTTGATAGTTGCCAATCTATCCTACATGTTTCTTTGTATATTTTTGGAGCAGCTTTTAATTCTTTATCCGGTTGTTTTTCCGTTTTAACTTCATTTTCAGCAATTCTTTTTACAGTTTTTACAACTAATTTACTTCCAACATTCATTAATTTATCATGGAGATCACCAGCGGTATCATTTTTTTTAATTCGAACTTCTTTTTGCAAAATAATCTCTCCGGTATCAATTTTTTTGTCAATGAAAAAAGTAGTAACGCCAGTTTTCTTTTCACCATTAATTATTGCCCAATTTATTGGGGCAGCTCCACGATACTCCGGTAATAAAGAAGCATGAAGATTAAATGTGCCAAACTCAGGCATTTGCCAAACAATTTTTGGTAACATTCTAAATGCAACTACAATTTGTAGATTTGCTTTCAGTTTTTTAAGATTAGCTATAAAATCTTCATTTTTTAAATTTGTTGGTTGTAGAATAGTTAAGTTATTTTCTAAGGCAAATTTTTTAACAGCAGACTGATTCAATTTTCTACCTCTCCCAGCAGGTTTATCGGGTGCTGTAATAACACCAACTACATTATAATTATTTTGTAACAATGTACTTAGAGTGCCAACTGCAAAATCTGGCGTACCCATAAACACAATTCGTAAATCACGCATTAATAATAAGTTCAAATTTATTGTGCGAAGTTAGAGTAATTTTGTTCTTTTCCAATAAGAATTGTAGGGTAGTTAACACTTGATCTTTGTCAAGATATAGTTGTTCTATTATTTCTCTAGATGTGGCTGAACCAGACTCATTTAATAGTTGTAAAATCAATTCTGATGTCTTACCGTAGTCATAAGATTTAATATTAGAATTTTTAGGAGAACAAATATCACATGTACCACAAGGATCTATACTTGTATCATTAAAATAATTGAGTAATTTTACTGTTCTACATACCTTAGAATTATTTACATAATCTAATACGGCATCAAATTTTTGTTGCTTTATTTTATGACGCTGTTTAATGTTTCTTGAAATGCTATTAATTACAAAACTATCTTCTCTTGGTACTAAAAAATGTAGCATATAATCACTACTAATCATTTTATAATCGGCTATTTCATCATCGTGAATTTTCTTTAAAAAATTGACAACTGATTCTTTTGACATAGCCGTTTTATTTGAAATTATAAATTCATCAATCTTAATATGTTGATCGAAGAGACCTCCGTAAGTTCGTAGAATAGTCTTTATAAGCTTATCAATTTCTTCATATTGATGGCTATAATCAAATAATTGCTTTTGATTTACAATAAGTTTGAATGACGATCGTCTGTTGAAATTTTGGTTTAATTCAAGAACCCCTTCTTTTTGTAAAACATCAATAGTCGCAAAGGTTTCGGCATAAGGAAATTTGTATATATTACAAAATTCATTGAGATCAAACTGAAAAAAATCATCAGGATTTTCTCCATTAGCAACTCTATAATACTGATTTAGTTTTTGATAAACATTTTTTAAAAAATCTATAGAAATAATTCCTTTTTTAAATTGCTTCTCAAATTGATTTATAGTTGCTTCGTTATATAAAAGATGAGCTTTTGATCTTTGACCATTTCTGCCTGCTCTACCAGATTCTTGAAGATAATTCTCTAAACTAAAAGATAAATTGGCATGTATAATAGTAGCTACATTCGATTTATCTATACCCATTCCGAAAGCGTTTGTAGCTACCATTATTGGAGTCTTTTCATCTAACCAGTTCTGGTAGGCTTCTTGTTTTTCATTGATAAATAACCCTCCATGATAATAACTGCTTCTAAATCCATTTCGATTCAGATATTCGCTAATGTTTTTTGTGGCTTTTCTGTTACTTACATAAACTATAGCTGGTGATTTTTGCTCAGATAAAATCTGTCTTATTCTATAATTTATATCTTCAATTTTTTCAACCTTATATACTAGCTCGGGTCTTCTTAAGGTTTTACTAAACTGAACAATATCGTTTAATTCAAGGTTTGCTAGAATATCATTAGCTACTTTAGACGTAGCGGTTGCTGTGAGAGCAATAACCGTAGCATTTGGGTGTAATCTAATAAGTGTATTTGTTTTACGGTAAGCAGGCCTAAAATCATGCCCCCATTCAGAAATACAATGCGCCTCATCTATAGCAATAATATTGACATCTAATTGTTTAATTTTTTCTTGAATGAATTCAGATTGTAGTCTTTCGGGTGATAAGTATAAGAATTTATAACCACCATAGCGTAAATTATCGAATAGTTCTACAATTTCATTTTGCCTTAAAGAAGAGGTAAGTGCAAGTGCCTTAATATCTCTTTCTTTTAACCTTTTTACCTGATCTTCCATTAAGGCTACTAGAGGTGAGACCACAATACAAATACCCTTTTTTATTAGGGTAGGGATTTGAAAACAAATTGATTTACCGGCACCAGTTGGTAAGATAGCTAAAACATGTTTGCCTAATAAAACACTGGTGATTATCTCCTCTTGAGGTTCTTTAAAAGAATCATATTTCCAATATTTTTTGAGTACCTCTAATGGAGCAATCATTAATCATTTTTAATAGTTCTTAAAATAAAATCAATACGTTTGTCAACTGAGTCAATTGGTATTTCAATTACATGATAACCTAACTCTTCATAAGCATTTCTTAAATGATTATATATCGCTAGAGATTGTTCAAAGCTTTCGTAGCGTTCTTTATCTGTTATATAAATTTCTTCCCAAGGGGGCATTAAAAAAATAAGATCATATTTATACTTCTTGCTTTTTTTTATATAAACATCAGGACATTCAACACCTAAATAGTTCATATAAGCATGCACATCTGGAATACCTCTGTCAAAAAAAACAAGTTCATGCTTACTTTTATCGACTATTTTGAATTGTTTTTCTCTTCCTTTTAATAAAAGCTTGCTAAATAATAATGGGTCTTCCAAAAAGAGCTGTTCAACACCATCTTCTTGCGCCTTCTTGGTGACTTGTCTAGATATTTCTTCGATGCAATTGTATCCTCTTTCTATTAGCTCATTAATCACTGTAGTTTTGCCAGTACTCGGACCACCTGTTATTACTATTTTTTGCTGCATTTTCCTGTAAAAGTTTCTATCCTAACAAAGAAAAGAAAATATTTAGTTAAGAAGAATAATATCGGTAATTTTGTCATCACTTTTAAAGAAATTCAAATCGGTATTGCTTTTGAATGACTCAGTAAAACAATTATAATGACAAAAGAAGATGCTTTTTACCAAAAACTTAAGGCGAGTTTAGAAGAAACTACTACATTTCCGACAGAATATATGTACAAATTTATTATACCTTCTGATAAAGATAAAATGGCACAGATTGAAGATATTTTTGATTATACTGGAGCTGTAATAAATAAGAAGCCTTCTAAAACCGGAAAGTATAATAGTATTACAGTTAGAGTACAAATGAAAAATGCCGACGAAGTGATTGTAAAATATAAAGAAGTTTCTAGTGTAGAAGGAGTAATTTCTTTGTGATTTATTTAACAACAAAAATGAAAAATAAAAAATATTTTTGTTCGTTCTAAAATCTATTCACATTTTAAAGAATTAAGAAAATATTTTAGAGGAATTTGATGATGATATTTAATAGATTTGTTCTTTTAGTACTTTTATTAATAGGTACTTACAGTTATTCTCAAAGTAAAAAAGATATAATTTTTACTGTAGATTCTAACCCAGTTTATTCAACAGAATTTTTAAGGGTTTTTAATAAAAATAGAGATATTGTTGATGATCAAAACAAAAAAACAATTGATGAATATCTTGAGTTATATATTAACTATAAATTGAAATTGAAGCAAGCTTATGAATTAGGTTTAGATACAGTTGAAAGTTATAAAAAAGAGTTAGAAAAATATAGAGAACAACTTGTTCAACCTTACTTAAAGGATTCTAAAGTAACCAATGCTTTAGTGAAAGAAGCTTACAATAGAATGAAAATGGAGGTTAATGCTAGTCATATACTGGTTAAACTTGACCCTAAATCTTCACCTGTCGATACATTAAAGGCTTATAATAAGATAATGGAAGCGCGATCTAAAGTATTGGATGGAACACCGTTTAATGAAGTTGCCAAAATTTATTCTGAAGATCCTTCCGCACAAAAAAATGGAGGTGATTTGGGGTATTTTTCAGCTTTCGGAATGGTATATCCGTTTGAAAATGCTGCATATACAAATGAAATTGGTAAAGTTTCGCTGCCTTTTAAAACAAATTTCGGCTATCATATAATTAAAGTGAATGATAAAAGACCGTCTAAAGGTGAAATAGAAGTTGCACATATAATGGTCAAAAATAAAAAGGAAGATTCTCTATTTGCAAAAACTCAAATTGATGATATCTATGCCAAAATAAAACAAGGGGATAAGTTTGATTTTTTAGCTCGCAGGTATTCAGATGATAAGCAAAGTGCCATTAATGGAGGTAAACTAAGAAAATTTACCGCAAATAGAATGATTAAACCTTTTGCAGAAGTTTCCTTTTCTTTAGAAAACAAAGGTGATATTTCTAAGCCCTTTGAGACTCCTTATGGTTGGCACGTGGTTCGGTTAATTCAGAAGCATCCTTTAAAAACCTATGATGAGTTAAAGGATGAATTAACAAAAAAGATTGAAAATAGTGAACGTGCAAGAGCTATTGGCAAATCGGTGGCAGATGGTTTAAAGAAAGAGTTTCAGATCAATTATGTTAATGAGATAAAACGTGTCTTTTTACAAAATGATGCAGAAAAAATTGCCATTAATTCCGATAATATGATTTATTCTATTAATGGAGAAAAAGTAAAATTAAAAGACTTAGTTTCTTATAATAGTAAACAACGTAATAAATCTTTGAGAGCCTCATATAATGATTTTTTAGATCAAAAATTATTGAATCATTATAAGAATAATTTAGAAGAAAGAAATCAAGATTTTGCAATAACAATGCAAGAGTATAAAGATGGTTTACTATTGTTTGATCTTTTACAAGAAAAGGTTTGGAAACGTTCAGAAAAGGATACTCTAGCTTTACAAAAATATTTTAATGAGCACAGAGAAGACTATAAGCATAAAAAGCGTGGTGATCTTATCTTAGCTTCTTGCACAAAGTTTGAAAAAGCCGAATTGGTTAAGAAATATTTGAAAGAGAATAAATCTGTTGATGAAATTAAGAAATTAGTGAATGAAGGGCCAACAATTCATGTACTATTTTCAGAAGGTGTTATTGAAGCTGGTAATAAAAAACTACCAAAGAACTTTATATTAAAAAAAGGTGTTTCAGAAATATATAATGAAGAAAAGAACTTTTTTGTTGTAAGGGTTAATGAAGTATTAGAGCCGTCTTTAAAAGAATTAAATGAAGTCAAAGGGTTAGTCATGAATGATTTTCAAGATCAACTTGAAAAAGATTGGATAGCGGATTTGAGAAGTAAATATTCAGTAAAAGTTAACAAACGTACTCTAAAGAGATTAATAAAGCAAAATCCCAATTAGCAGATTTGACTAAAGTAGCTACATATTGTTTCTTGATTTTAATTCTGGCGGTTTCTTGTGTTAATAAATCTGAAAATGACAACGCGGTAGCACGTGTTTATAATAATTACTTATATCAAGATGATCTAAATGCAATATTACCACAAGAATATCTCGAAAAGGATAGTTTATTAATTTCTAAAAACTACGTAGATAATTGGGCGAAAGAACAGTTATTATTAAAGAAGGCAGAAATTAATTTAAGCGAAGATATAGATCAGATTGATGAATTAGTTGCTCAATATCGTCAAGATTTATTGGTAAATAAGTATAAAGAAGCAGTGGTTGAGCAGTATTTAGATACGTTATCAACCTCTAAAGATATTGAGGCCTTTTATACTGAAAACAAGGAAATATTTAGATTAAATGAAGAGCTAGTTAAGATTAAATATATACTTATTGGTAATGAAGTTTTAAACCCAAAAGATTTTGAAGAATTATTTAGATCTAAGAAGAAAGAAGATATTGATAGCTTAAAATCTAAGGAGTTACAACTAAAATCATACAATCTAAATGATTCTATTTGGATACGATTAGATGATATTTTAAAAGAAATACCATCATTTGATAATAGTGACAAAGAACGAATACTAAATAAGACAAAGTTTTTTGAAAAGAAAGATTCATTAGGAGTATATTTGGTCGCCGTTAAAGAAGTTCTTAGAAGAGGAGAAATTGCTCCTATGAGTTATGTTATACCGACGGTTAAACAAATGATATTGCACAGGCGTAAGCTTGAATTATTTAAAAAAATAGAAGAAACACTAATAGAAGATGCAATTAATAATAAAGAATTTGAGATTTATGAGCGTGAGTAGAAAGATAATAATGTTGTTTATGATTGGCTGTACAATTACATCAACATTATATGCGCAAGATACTATCGAGAATGATAGTTCTAAAGTAGAGAAAACGTACCTGAATAGAATAAAACTTGACGGAGTCGCTTCGGTGGTTGGTAAGAATATTGTATTAGATTCAGAGGTTGATGCCTTTAAAAAACAGCTAGAGCAGCAAAGTGAGGGTAAAGTAAAGGCTTCAAGTTGTGAGATTTTAGAACAAGTTATGGATAGAAAATTACTGGCTCATCATGCAGTTATTGATAGTGTGGTAGTTACCGATGCAAGTGTAAATCAAAGAGTTGAACGTAAGATAGCTTATTTAATGCAACAACTAGGTTCAGAAGATAGGTTGGTTAAGTATTATGGGTTTGACAATATTTCTGACTTACGTGGTGAGTTTGTAGAAATTGAAAAAGAATCAGCATTAATTGAACAAATGGAAGCTACGTTAACTGAAAAAGTTGATGTTACTCCTGAAGAAGTAAGAAGCTATTATAAGAGTTTAGAAGATGAAGGTAATTTACCTGATTTTGGTGCTGAAGTAGAGCTAGCTCAAATTGTGCTTTATGCAAACCCGTCTCAAGATGAAACGGATAAAGTCATTAACAGACTAAAAGAGATTAAAAAAGAGGTAGAGAATGGTGATAGTTTCACTATGAAGGCTATTTTGTATTCGGAGGATCCTGGTGTAACAGATAATAAAGGAGCTTACACTATAACCCGTGAGAGCGGATTTGTAAAAGAATTCAAAGAAGCTGCCTTTAGCTTGGATGAAGGAGAAATGTCAGAGCCATTTAAATCAGATTTTGGCTATCATATTTTGCAAGTAGAAAAAATTAGAGGTCAGCAAAGAGATACTAGGCACTTATTACTGCAACCAAAAATTGCTGAAGAAGAAAAATTACAGGTAAAAGATACTTTGGCTCAATTAAGAAAAGATATTTTAACTCTAAAAATGACTTTCGAAGAAGCAGTTGATAAACATTCTGAAGATAAAGATACTAAGAGTAATAAAGGCTTATTAGTAAACCCTTTAACCAGTGACACTAAGTTCGACCTTACAAGAATGGATCCAGCTCTTTACGCTAGAATAAGTGTATTAAAAGAAGGGGAAATAAGTGAAGTCTTTTATGACGAAACTCGAGAAGGTGAAAAAATGTATAAAATCATTTTAGTAAAGAAAAAAACACCGGCTCATAAAGCAGATCTTAGTCAAGATTATGTTAAGATTCAAGATTTGGCTCTCCGCAAGAAAAAAGAAGAAACAATTGCAAAATGGGCAAAAGAGAAAATAGGTGATACGTATATTAAAATTAATAACGATTACAAGAGGTGCACATTTAAGAATAATTGGTCTAAAAACTAATCTACTATCTCTATGTCAGACGTTGCGGCTATCGAAAATCTTGTTAAAAAACATACTCAATTAAAATCAGAAATTGCTAAGGTAATTGTTGGGCAGCACGATGCTATAGACCATGTGTTGTTATCTGTTTTATGTGGTGGTCACTCATTATTGGTAGGTGTACCAGGTTTAGCTAAAACATTGTTAATAAACACGGTAGCAGAAGTATTAGGTTTAAATTTTAAGCGAATACAGTTTACACCGGATTTAATGCCTTCAGATATTTTGGGTAGCGAAATATTAGACGAAAGCAGAAAATTCAAATTTATTAAAGGGCCAATATTTTCGAATATCATTTTAGCCGATGAGATCAATAGAACACCACCAAAAACCCAGGCAGCTTTATTAGAAGCTATGCAAGAAAAAGCTGTGACTGTAGCTGGTCATCATTATAAATTAGATGCGCCATTTTTTGTTTTAGCAACGCAAAACCCTATTGAACAAGAAGGTACATACCCATTACCTGAGGCACAGCTAGACCGCTTTATGTTTTCTATTTATTTAGATTATCCCTCTTTCGAGGAAGAAGTACTAGTTGTTAAGAGTACTACAACTGATGTACAAAATAAAGTGAGTCCAATATTTTCTGCTCAAGAAATTATTGATTTACAACAGTTAATTAGACGAATTCCTGTTGCTGATAATGTAGTTGAATATGCTGTTACGTTAGTTGGTAAAACAAGACCAGATGTAAATGGGGCACCACAGATAATTTCTGATTATATAGATTGGGGAGCAGGTCCAAGAGCGTCACAAAATTTAATTCTAGCAGCTAAAGCTAATGCAGCTGTTAATGGCAAGTATTCACCAGATATAGAGGATGTGCGTAAAGTAGCAAATGCAATACTACGCCATCGAATTGTTAAGAACTATAAAGCTGAAGCTGAAAACATCTCTGAAAAGGAAATTATCACCAAACTTTTCTAACCAATTTTTTTCTTTTTAATCTGTTAATTTACTTATTGTTAAATTGATAAATAAGTTGTAAATTTGCACGCCTTTTTGAGCGAGTTTAGATTTACAAAAAGGATTTACTCAAAAAAGTTAAACATCTCTTAGTTGTTTAATCGCGTAAAAATCTAATAAACAATAAGATACAAAACTATTAGACTTATGTCTAAACTTCAAGAAAAGATCGAGTTATATACTGCAGAAGTTGAAAAACATGGTATAAAAATCGACACAAATTTACTCGCATCAGTAACAAAAGGATTAGGTCCTTCTATCTACAAAGCAGATTCAGAAAAAGTATCAAGCTCAGACTCAAAAGAATTAGAGACTGTAAAAAAGAATTTTTTGATCAAAAAATTAGGTCAAGAAGATTCTGCAAAACTAGATGATGCTATTGCAAAAGCAATTGAAACAATTGGTTCATCAAACAGAAATAAGTATAGAGCTATTTTCTATACTATATTAGTTGAAGAACTAGGATTACAATCTTTTTACGAAACTTCAGAAAAAGAAGAAGTAAAAGAAGAAACTAAAAAAGAAGAAAAAACCGAAATGAAAGAAGAAGCTGTAGCAGAGGCAAAAGCTGAAAAAGTAGAAGAGAAAGTAGAAAAGGTAGAAAAAGTTGAAACTGAAGTTGCTCAATCTGTAGAAGCAACAGCTACTAATACTCAAGAATTTTTAGATAATTTCGACTGGCATAAATACGAAGAAGGTATTGAGGCTGTTGACGAAGAGAAATTAAAAGCTTTCGAGAAAGCTTTAGAGGGTACTGTTGGGTTTGTTGATGAACGCGAAGTAATCGAAGGTACTGTAACACGTTTAACAGAACGTGAAGCTATTATAGATATCAATTCTAAATCAGAAGGTGTAATCTCATTAAATGAGTTCCGTTACAACCCAAATTTAGCTGTTGGTGATACAGTAGAAGTATTAGTTGATAAACGTGAAGATGCTACTGGTCAATTAGTATTATCTCATAAAAAAGCGAGAGTAATCAAAGCTTGGGAGCGTGTAAACACAGCACACGAAACTCAGGAGGTTGTTAATGGTTACGTAAAATGTAGAACTCGTGGAGGTATGATCGTTGACGTATTTGGTATCGAAGCATTCTTACCAGGTTCTCAAATTGATGTGAAACCTATTAGAGATTACGATCAGTATGTTGATAAAACGATGGAATTCAAAGTGGTGAAAATTAATCACGAATTCAAAAACGTTGTGGTATCTCACAAAGCATTGATCGAAGCTGATATCGAATTACAGAAAAAAGAAATTATCAGTCAATTGGAAAAAGGTCAAGTACTAGAAGGTATTGTTAAGAATGTAACATCTTATGGTGTATTTGTTGACCTTGGAGGTGTTGACGGATTAGTACATATTACAGACTTATCTTGGAGTAGAATTAATCACCCAAGTGAAGTTGTAGAATTAGATCAAAAATTAAATGTTGTAATTCTTGATTTTGATGATAACAAGTCAAGAATTCAATTAGGTCTTAAGCAGTTAAGCAAGCACCCTTGGGAGGCTTTAGATGAAAACTTAAAGATTGGTGATAAAGTAAAAGGTAAAGTTGCAATTATTGCTGATTACGGTGCATTTATCGAAGTTTCAGAAGGCGTTGAAGGATTAATCCACGTATCAGAAATGTCTTGGTCTACACATTTGCGTTCAGCTCAAGATTTTGTAAAAGTTGGTGACGAAGTAGAAGCGCAAATCTTAACTTTAGATAGAGAAGAGCGTAAAATGTCTTTAGGTATGAAGCAATTGCATCCAGATCCTTGGACAGATATTACTTCTAAATATGCTGTAGGTTCTAAACATACAGGTATTGTACGTAACTATACAAACTTTGGTGTTTTTGTTGAGTTAGAAGAAGGTATTGACGGCTTAGTATATATCTCTGATTTATCTTGGACTAAGAAAGTGAAACATCCATCAGATTTTGTAAAAGTTGGTGATAACTTAGAAGTTCAAGTATTAGAGTTAGATGTTGAAGGGCGTAAATTAAACTTAGGTCATAAACAAACTCAAGAGAATCCTTGGGATAAATACGAAGAAGTATACACTATTGATTCTGTACACTCTGGTGTTGTAAAAGAGAAAACAGACAAAGGTGCTATTGTAGTATTTAATGACGAAGTTGAGGCATTTGTTCCTAATCGTTATACTGAAAAAGAAGATGGTTCTAAATTAGCTAAAGGCGAAACTTTAGACTTTAAAGTACTAGAATTTAGTAAAGAGTATAGACGAATTGTAGCTTCTCATACTTCAATATTCAAAGCTCAAGAAGAGAGAAACTTTAAGAAAGCTCAAAAGAAAATGGCAGATAGTGTTGAAAAACCAACATTAGGTGATGCTAACGAAGCTTTACAAGCTCTTAAAGATAAAATGGACGGTAAATAAAAGCCAATCATTTTAAATATTTTAAAACCGCTCATATATCGAGCGGTTTTTTTATGCAATATCATTTATATTTGCTTTCATTAAAATTGAACTATGACCTTAATAAAATCAATCTCTGGAATTCGCGGTACTATTGGCGGAAATGTAAACGATAATCTCACTCCTATAGACGCTGCAAAATTTGCTGCAGCTTATGGAACTTGGTTATTAAAAAGGAATAATTCTAAAGATAATTTAAAAGTAATTATTGGTAGAGACGCTCGTATTTCTGGTAAGATGATCAGTAGTATAGTTGCAAATACATTGGTTGGTTTGGGTATTAATGTGGTAGATGTGGGCTTATCTACAACACCAACTGTAGAAGTTGCTGTTCCTTTAGAAAATGCTGATGGAGGTATTATTTTAACAGCATCTCACAATCCGAAGCAATGGAATGCATTAAAATTATTGAATGAAAAGGGTGAGTTCTTAAATGGAGAAGATGGAGCTGAGATTTTAAAAACTGCCGAAGCCGATAATTATGCTTTCGCGGAAGTAGATGATCTTGGTATTTATATGAAGGATAAAGGTTATATAGATCGACATATCGAAGAAGTTTTAAAGTTAGAGTTAGTAGATGCAGAAGCTGTTAGAAATGCAAATTTTAAAGTGGTTGTTGATGCTGTAAATTCTACAGGAGGTATAGCTATTCCTGCTTTATTGGATAGGCTAGGAGTAGAATGTGTTAAACTGTATTGTGAACCCAATGGGCAGTTTCCTCATAATCCAGAGCCGTTAAAAGAACACTTAACAGATATTTCTGAATTAGTAGTTAAAGAAAAAGCACATTGTGGTATTGTTGTAGATCCTGATGTAGACCGTTTAGCGCTGGTATGTGAAGATGGTTCTATGTTTGGTGAAGAATATACACTAGTTGCTTGTGCAGATTATGTATTAAGTCAAACAAGAGGAAATACAGTTTCTAATTTATCATCGTCAAGAGCATTGAGAGATGTCACAGAAAAACATGGTGGTAGATATCAAGCAAGTGCAGTTGGAGAAGTAAATGTTGTTCAGTTGATGAAAGATATAAATGCTGTTATTGGTGGAGAAGGCAATGGAGGTATTATATATCCTGCATCGCATTATGGACGTGATTCATTGGTCGGTGTTGCTCTATTTCTAACACACTTAGCAAAATCAAATATGAGTTGCAAAGCTCTTCGAGAAAGCTATCCTAGTTATTTTATGAGTAAGAATAAAATTCAATTAACTCCGCAATTAGACGTTGATGAAATTTTAAGGACAATGGCTGAACGCTATAAGAATGAAAAAGTAACAACCATAGATGGTGTAAAAGTTGATTTTGAAGCTGAATGGGTGCATCTTAGAAAATCTAATACTGAACCTATTATTAGAATTTATACAGAAAGCACATCACAAGAGAATGCTGATAACTTAGCTAAAAAAGTAATGAAAGAAATTGCCGAAGTAGCCGGTATTTAACTTTTAATTGGAGCTTTATCTATATGCTTAAAGCGTTTATGAGTCCAGAAATAATATTGTGGTGTTTCACGTATTTGTTTTTCTACGATTTCTAAAAACTGATCTGTAATTTTATAATCATCAACTGTCTTAGGATCATCTGTCGTTTCTATAAATGTAGTTTCATAATAACCTCTTTTGATCTTTTTTGTAGTGAAAATCACAATAGGTAAATTATGTTTCTTTGATAAAAGTTCTGCACCAGTATGTATAGGTACATTCTTTACACCCAAAAACTCACCCCAATAGTGCGCTTTCTTAGGTTTGGGTGATTGATCACCCAAAAAACCATAAAGAGATAATTTATTATTTTTTGTATTTTCTCTAATTACAGAAAAAATTTCTTTAGTGGGTACTAAAGTTGTGCCAAATCTTCCTCGGGTGTCTCTTACTTTTTTATCAAAATAAGGGTTCTTCACCTTTTTATAAATGGCATAACCATTAAATTTTACTTGTGTATTTAAAATAAAAATCCATTCCCAATTTCCATAATGTGCAGCAAGTAGCATTCCACTTCGGTTTTCATTTTCTAGCTTATGTAATATGTCTAAATTTTTAAAAGCATATCGTTTGGTTATTTCTTTTTTAGAAATAGTAAAAGACTTTATCATTTCTACAAAAATATCAGTAAAGTGCCGATATGATTTTTTAGCAATATTCTTTATTTCTTCTTCACTCTTTTTTGGGAATGCAAGATTTAAATTATGATAAACAGTTTTTTTACGATAACCAACTATGTAATAGATTATATAATATGCTATATCAGAAATAAAATAGAGTACTCTAAATGGTAAAATTGAGAGTAACCAAATAAAAGGATAAACAAGTATAAAAGTTAAAAATTGCACTCGTAAAATTTTGAGCAAATATCGGTATATAATTTTATCTTTGAACAAAATAATTCTATTGAATGAATGCAGCTGTACTTACTATAATTGCCGCTAATGTTATAGTTTCTTTTAAAGGTTTTTCTGATCGTCTTTTTATTGAGAAAAATAAGTTTCAAGTTGGGCCTATTTTAAAGGGAGAACAATTGCGGATGTTAACTTCTGGATTTTTGCATGTAGATCAAGCACATTTATTCTTCAATATGTTTGCGCTTTATATTTTTGCAGACGAGGTGATTAATCAAGTTGGTGTATTAAAGTTTGTTATTATTTATTTTGGTAGTTTGTTGGCAGGTAGCACTTTGTCTTTAAGTATGCATAAGCGTGAACCTTATTATAGTGCTGTTGGTGCATCTGGAGCAGTAATGGGTATTGTTTATGCCGCTATCATGTTGAATCCTGATATGCGGTTGAGTTTTATATTCTTTCCTGTATTTGCTTTTCCTGGATGGGTATTTGGTGTAGGATATTTTCTATATTCTATATATGGTATGAAAGCGCAACTTGGAAATATTGGTCATAGTGCTCATATGGGTGGGGCGATAGGAGGCTTTGTTTTAACATTAGCATTATACCCTCAAATATTTTTAGAAAATAAAAGAATTATTCTAATTCTGGCTTTACCAATTATATTGATGTTTCTATTTAAAGATAAATTAGAACGGAATTAAATTTGTTATTTATTAGCTAAATAAAACTCAGTAATTAGCATTGCAAGTTCTTCTCCTTTTTCTTCTTGAATAAAATGACCAGCTTCGAGTATGGTATGATTTTGACCCTGTGTGCCGGGAATCATTTTTTGAAATATTTTTTCTGCTCCTTTCATAATATCGTCTTTATCGCCAAAAATGGTTAAAAAAGGTTTTTTCCATTGTGTCAAATGCTTCCATGCTTCTCTATTTTTAATAGCTTCGAGATCGTTTTCTTCTACAGGAACTATCATTGGGAAAATTCTAGCACCAGCTTTATATTCCTCAGAAGGATAAGGAGCATTATAAGCAACAATGATGTCTTCAGATAGCTCTTGATAAGTACCTTTATTGATTATTTTACCAATATCAAATGATGATGAATGTTGGGAATATGCTCGCCAGTTTAAAAAACTCTCAGGCATAGGAAATTCTCCGTTTGGTAAAAATGTATTAGAAGCTACAACCATGTCGAAGTGATTAGGTATTTGTGTAATAATACGAAGCCCAAGTAATCCGCCCCAATCTTGACAAAAAAGAAGTATGTTGGTTAAGTTTAGTTCTTTAATAAATGTAGTAAGCCAATCCATGTGATTTTGATAGCTGTAATCTTTCTGATCAACAAGTTTATCTGATTTGCCAAAACCTATAAGATCAGGTGCTATAGCTCTAAAATTATTGGCTACCAAAACAGGAATCATTTTACGATATAAATATGACCAGCTAGGTTCGCCATGTAACAACAAAACGATCGGATCACTCTTATCGCCTTCGTCTAAATAATGTAATCTTAAACCTTCTTCTACATCGATATAATTACTTGAAAAATTATATCCTGATAAATTTTCGAACCTACTTTCTGGGGTTCTAACTACTTTTTTCATGTTTAACACTTTTAATAATTAGATGTGCTGGTCTATCAATACTGGATTTCCATCAGGATCAACTACTACAAAATTAGCAGGGCCCGAACTAGATTCATCTGCTTCATTTTGAAATTTTATGCCTTTGTTTTTTAGATGTTTTTGAATGTCACGAACATCAGTAAATTTGTCTAATTTTTGCGCGTTTTCATCCCAGCCAGGATTAAAAGTCAAAATATTGTTTTCAAACATTCCTTGAAAAAGACCTACTAAAGCATTACCATTTTTCATAATTAAATAATTTCGTTCTAGTTCTCCTGCAAAGACAGAAAAGCCTAAATTTTCATAAAATTCTTTTGAAGCATGTATGTCTTTTACGGCAAGACTAATAGAAAAAGCACCGAGTTTCATAATAAGTAATTAGAATTTAGTTCATTAAAGATAGTAATTTTAATAGTGTGCTGTTAGTTCGAGTTTTCCGTAGGAAAGTATCGAGAACTCAAACACATCTCGATACAAATTTGCTCATACTTCACAAATTTACTCGATGTGACAAATGATTAGTTCTCTTCGATAGTTCTAAATGTAAGATTGACACGTGGTTTATGTACTTTTTTAGTAGGTGGTAGGCGATGCAACCAATTGGTTTGGGTTTCACCTTTCATCACTAATAAAGAGCCATGTTCTAGAATTAAATCTATTTTTTGTTTAGTTTCTTTATGCTTAAAAGCAAATTTTCGCTCAGCCCCAAAGCTTAGAGAAGCAATTGCGCCATTCTTTTTTAAGTCTTTTTCACCATCACTATGCCAAGCCATACCTTCAGAACCATCATGATAAAGATTTAAAAGGCAAGAGTTATACGTTTCATTTGTTTTTTCTTCTACTAGTTGCTTTAATTTTAGTAATTCAGGTGTCCAAGGCAAAGCGATTTTAATTCTGTTAGAATACGAGTATTCAAATTGTTTTTCTGCATACCAAGCTACTTTACGCTTGGTAATTATTAGTTTACCAAAGATTTTAGCTTCGTCATTTTTCCAATCTATAGTATTTAGTAATTGCTCGTAATAGTAATCTGCTTTTTGTGATGGTAATACTTTTCCATAATAGTTTACGATGCCATCTTTATGTAGTAAATTTTGAGATTCTTCTAATGTGCTACTGAATAAATCCAATTTAGTTATTTATTAATAATTTAGAGTTAAATTCTTTTATTTCTCTTAGCACGATATCAGGATCAGTTTTATGAATATGATGAGGTTTTTCTACGATGATATGTTTTTTTATATGACTTTGTGATTCATCTATCAATTCTTTCATATACCCTAGATACGTATCTTTAGAATTTCCATCATTTGCAGTAGCAGAAATTATATAAATCGGCAAATGACTTAAGGCTACTTTTGTGTTTTTAAATTGCTCTATTGATTCGTCTATAGCTGCCATTTCATTGCCATAGCTTTTTATACTTTTGGAAGTTTTATAAGTTGGGTGTGGCGGGGTAGGCAATAAGTAATATGGGATCCCACTCCAAGAAAGGTTCGTTAAAGCGTAATTAAAAAGTTTTTCGGTATACGATGGAGGTGGTAAACCATCTTTCATTTTTTCATGACTAGGATCAATTAAGAAAAGCCCAGCAGCATTTTCTGGGAATGAATGAGCATAGAAGCGAACATGTGCTCCACCAATTGAGTGACCGACTAAAACATAAGGACCAGGAATCTGTTCTTTAACAAGTAATTCATTTAATTCTTCTGCAATTTGTTTTGTAGTACGAGGAGTTTTTCCTTCTTCGCTAAAACCTAAACCAGACCTATCATACATAAAAACACGACCAATAGTAGCCAATGAATCTTGAATGTTACTCCAAGTATTCATATTTTCACCCAGACCAGTTTCTAATACAAAAGTAAATTCGCCATTACCAAATAATTTATAATGCATTTTGTTATTAGATAAACTAGCAATCTTGCCCGCGGGTAGATACTCTTTAACTACTTTTTTATCATACCTATATTGAGTTATGGTTCCATAAATTAGAATTCCAAAAATGAAAGTAAGTAGCAATTTAAAAAACCATTTGACTATTTTTTTTAGCATAATAGTATAAATTATTCTATATAGTTCTCAGCAAGGTTTTTAAAATTGTTCATCCACTTTTCACCTTGTTTTCTATACATACTTGGATAGAACCAACCCATTAATTTTGGTAAAAAAGTCATACGTATGTAATCAACTTCCATAGTATAGCGCGTTTTATTTTCTTCTAGCTTTGTAAAAGTGGCTAGAAAAGTATTATCCATATGTTTATGATGGTAAAATGCTTCAAATGTTTCTGGTAATTTATTGGTTTTAATGGTTTCGGTTAATACCATATCTCGCTTACCATGTTTATAATACATTTTAGAAATAGCTCCATCTTGACCAACCGTACCACTAACCAATTCTTTTTTCACAAAACCATCTTGATAATCTTTTAAATATTGCGGATCTGCAAACAGTTTTGTAACAATGTCTAAAGACTGATTAATATCTATATGCGCTTTGAATTTCATTTCTTGAAGAAAATTGAACTACTCAAAGATACAAAATGAATGCTTTGGTGTTAAAAGCGAGAGCTTTACCTAATAATCACTTTCCAGAAACTAAATAATTGTAAAAATTGGTATTTAATTCATTTAATATACCTGGTATAGATGTAACGTAAGACTTATACTTTTTTATAACTCTTCCCTTTTTAAAAAGTGAGCTACCATCCTGTAGATCGAAATCTACCCAACCCATATCGTACTTGCTATTGAGTTTTGATTGAATTTTTAAAGGCTCAAACTTGTATTGTCCATCCTCAAAGTTAATTTTAATGGTATATTTTACATGATAGTATTGTTTACCAACATTTATAGCATTCTCTTTTATATTTGAGAATTGTATAAAATCATTTTCGTTTTTGATATTGATAATTTTATCAGGATGCACAAAGTTGACACCAATCCATTGTAGTGCTTTTTTATACAAATCGGCTTTAGAGTTACTTTTGATAGAATATGATATATATTTTGGACTTAAACCTTCTTTGGTATAAATAAATTCATCTTGACTATAAGCTAAAGCTGAAAATATTAGTAGTATATAAACAAGTTTATTTCTCATTTTTAATTGATTTACTCAAATATATAAAATGAAAATTGTGTAAAAAAGATTTAAGTTTCGTTAATCGTGTTCGTGTATGATTAGTTATGGGAAATTCGGTTAGAATTTTCCGATAAAGACACAAGTTAATTAATTCCGAGGATTTTCCGATAGGGAAATCAGAAGTAATTAATTATACACGTTATTAGCTGTAGTTATTCGTTATCCAATTCTTCCAATAAAACTTGAAGATAGAATTGATGACCACTTTCGGTAAACTTGTATCTGTAAATATCACTACCTCCTACATCATCAAGAATTTTAAAAACTGTTAGTCTTTCATAAGGAGCTCTCACCTCCTCAGATCCACTAACATCAAATCCTTTGCCATATCCACCTAATTCATTGCCATTATTTACAAGAAAATTGAATAGATTTTCTTTTTCTCCATCAATTTCTACATTTTCCTTTGCGAGTAAGAGTTTTAACTTACTAAATGGTATTTCTCCAATTAATGAGTCTTCTGTTTTTGAAACCTTCTCTCTTAATTCAGAATTTTCATTGGTTAATCTAGAAATCTCATCTAGTAAAGTACTTGTATTAGTAGTTTTGTCAGGTCTTACCCAACCAAGTAAACTAGAATCATAACTAAATTCGGCTAAAGTTTCGTGTATTGCAATTTTTATATCTTTTGTATCATCCCAAAATTTGACAAGTTTAGAAAGAACTAATGAACGAAAGCTTTTTAATTCTTTAGAGTATGTGTCTTCTAAAGTAGTTCTTCCAAGAACTTTAACCTTTTCGTCAAGGCCTTTTTCAGAGATCACTACAGCAAAAAAAGGTTTCCCTTTCTTTACAGCGTATTCATATTCTAATTGAGTATAACTTTTACCAGACTTTTCATCAACACTACCATAACGTCCACCAAGAATTAATAAATATACATCTGATTCGTCAATCCATCTTTTTATGACAGTCATTTGTGATTCGTTACCTGCATTAAAAAGTTCCATTCCTGCTGGTATGTTTCCAGATGATAGAATTGCTTCTACAGCAGATCGTCTTTCAGTTTTTAAGTCTTAAAAGGTTGAAGAAACAAATACTTGTAGTTTTCTATCTTTCATATTTTTCTAATCTAAAATTATTCAACTATGTTTGGTTTTAATTACAGCTAACGTTTAGGATATTAACTCGTTTTAATGGTTTATATCCACCGATAGCGAAGTTAGCTGAAAATGGGTTAAGAATCAAGCTAAATTAAAAAGGGCTCGCAATTGCGAGCCCTTTTATCCATACCAATTTTACCTTTTCCTTTTTCGTGAAGTGGTAACGGTATTTCTTTGGGGTAATCTGCTAGATTGTTTTCTAACAGTTCTATTTTTAGAAGTAGTATATTTTCTACTACTGCTCGATCTATTTTGTGCTACACGTCTTTGTGGCGCTTTTCTACTTTGTGTTCTAGTCTGCGTTGTAGAACGTCTTTGCACAGTTCTCTGTTGACTATTCGCTCTTGGCGCTGTACTTCTTCTTTCAACAGTTCTACGTTGCTGTGTGGCTCTTGGTGTAGAACGTCTTTCTACAGTTCTTCTTTGTTCTGTAACTCTAGGAGTCGTAGATCTTCTCTGCACCGTTCTGCGCTGTTCTGTAGCTCTAGGCGTTGAACTTCTTTGCGTAGAAGTACCTCTTCTTTGTGTTACTCTAGAATCACTTCTTCTAACGCCTTGAGACCTTCTGTCTACGGACTGATTTCTATTGTTGCGTGCTGAACGTTGTTGTGTACTTCTTCTAACACCCTCATTACGTCTTACAACACGATCACTGCCTCTTCTAATATCACTAGAACGTCTAGCAACTCTTCTACCATCATTATTAGTTCTTACACGCGAATCTATACTTCTAAAACTTCTATTATCTCTTCCTCTTCTATAATCTCTATACTTATACCCTCTAGCATAACCACGACCTCTATAATAATCATATCTAAATGGTCGATAATTACGTCTGTATGGGTTAAAACTAACTATGCAATTAGCAAATAATGGTCTTACAAAATAGTTGTGATATGGATGGTATACATAATTTCTATTCCATCTGTTGATAAACCCTGTATAGTGCGAATACACACCGAATCTATCATAATGGATATTTAAACCACCAACACGGTATAAACGATTGTTGTTGTAACGAATACGTACGTCTCCAGCTTGACTGATACGACCATAATAATCATAAAAAATAGGAATGTCTTCTATCTGTACTATTGCTCCATAGTCATCGTATTGAACATAAGCATCATAATCGTAACCAGAATTATAACTAATACTCACTCCGCCTAAATCTACACCAGCATGAATACCTCCTTGTCTAGGGTTTATATAAAAATCAAACTCACCATTTTGGAATACTGAAAATGTAATACCTCTTTCCACAAAGGTGAACGTATCTCCATAACCATTATAATAGCGAACGCTAGTTACACTTTCTTTGGTCTCGGCAGCAGCGAGAGGAGAAAGGGCAGTTAAAATAAATGCTGCTACTAATACTATTGATTTTCTCATTTTTCTAGTGTTAAGATGTTAATAATTGCTTTTGGTTAGCATTATTATTCTATGAATACCAAACAGCGTGCCAAAAAATGAAATAAGGTTAGCAAGGTTAAATTTGATTCAATATTTTTACAAACCAATTGAATACTACTAATTACATAGATGTTGTTTTACCGATTCCTTTGCAGCGGTTGTTCACCTACGCTATTACTGAGGCCGAAGCTAGTTTTTTAGAACGTGGTATGCGTGTGGCTGTCCCTTTTGGGAAATCGAAGATTTATACAGCACTGCTTTATAAGATTCACAAGGAAGCTCCAGAGGCTTATGACGCTAAAGAAATTCATCAGATTTTAGATGATAGGCCTATTGTAAATGAAAAACAGTTACAGCATTGGCAATGGATAGCAGATTATTATCTATGCTCTTTAGGCGAAGTTGTACGCTCTGCATTACCTTCTTCTTTATTATTAGAAGGTGAAACCTTAGTGTCTTTAAAAGATACCTTTAAGGAAGACATTGATCTAACGAA
Organism: Maritimimonas sp. 2304DJ26-3; assembly: GCF_056591635.1. Lineage (NCBI taxonomy): Bacteria > Pseudomonadati > Bacteroidota > Flavobacteriia > Flavobacteriales > Flavobacteriaceae > Maritimimonas > Maritimimonas sp. 2304DJ26-3. The sequence continues at coordinate 282,144 of NZ_JBWQOK010000002.1, read as the reverse complement.
TGATGAATTCTTATTAGTTGAAGCCTTACAACATCAATCTACACTTAAAGTGGATGAAATAGCTGCTATTTTAGATAAAAAGCGAGTATTGCCTATTATTCATAAGCTATTAGATAAGGATGCAGTACAACTAAAAGAAGAACTGTATGAGAGATACAAGCCTAAACTAGTAAAATATGTTCGTTTAAATGATGCATATACAGGTGACGAAAAACTAAATGAACTTTTAGATAGCTTAAATAGAGCCAAAAAACAACGTGAAATTTTACTAACCTATTTTTCTTTGCAGGCATCTAAAAAACCAATTAAAGCTAAAGATTTGATACGGAAAAGTAATGTTTCTGATGCAGTTCTTAAGGCTTTAGTTGATAAAGAAATCTTAGAATTCTATCATTTACAAGTTGATAGAGTTAATTTAAGTAAAGAAAAAAGTAATTTACCAAAATTATCTGATTTTCAACAAGATACTTATAGTGATGTAATTTATAATTTTAAGCAAAAAGATGTCGTTTTATTACATGGAATTACATCTAGTGGTAAGACAGAAATCTATGCAAAACTAATTGAAGAAGTCTTACAAGAAGGAAAACAAGTTTTATACTTATTACCAGAGATCGCTTTAACTACTCAGTTGATTACAAGACTTCAAAATTACTTCGGCGATAAAATATCTGTTTTCCATTCTAAATACTCATTAAACGAACGTGTAGAAGTTTGGAATAATCTCTTGGCCAAAAGAGAAAAAGCACAGTTAATTTTGGGTGCACGTTCAGCTATATTTTTACCTTTTAGTGATTTAGACCTCATTATAGTGGATGAAGAGCATGAAACCTCTTATAAGCAATTTGATCCTGCACCAAGATATCATGCTAGAGATGCTGCAATTATATTGGCAAATATCCATAATGCAAAAACGCTGCTGGGTAGTGCTACTCCATCAATAGAAAGTTATCACAATTCTAAAGAAAATAAATATGGTCTAGTAGAGTTAAATCGTCGTTTTGGCAACGTATTATTACCTGAAATCGAGTTAGTTGATATCAAAGAAGGGTATCGTAAAAAAAGAATGAAGGGTCATTTCTCTGAGCGATTATTGGAATTGATTACTAATGCATTAAAAGAAAAAGAGCAGATCATTTTATTTCAAAATCGTAGAGGTTATTCACCAATAGTAGAATGTACAACCTGTGGTGTTGCACCGCAATGCCCTAATTGTGATGTGAGTTTAACCTTCCATAAATATCGTGATGAATTGCGATGCCATTATTGTGGTTATAACCGATCAATGCCTCAAACGTGTTCCGCTTGTGGTAATGCTACGTTAGATACTAAAGGATTTGGTACAGAGCAGATTGAGCTAGAGTTGAAAGAATTATTTCCAGATACTAAAGTAGGTAGAATGGATTTAGATACTACGCGAGGTAAATATGGTTATGAGAAGATTATTAATTCATTTCAAGCTCAGGAAATAGATATTTTGGTTGGTACTCAAATGCTAAGCAAAGGATTAGACTTTAGCAATGTATCTTTAGTTGGCGTATTGAATGCCGATAATATGCTAAATTTTCCAGATTTTAGGGCACACGAAAGAAGCTTTCAAATGCTAACACAAGTATCGGGTAGGGCAGGACGTGCAAAAAAACGTGGTAAAGTAGCTATACAGACATTTAATCCGTATCATCAGATATTACAGCAAGTAACTACCAATGAATATACTACGATGTTCAAGGAGCAGCTAAATGAACGTCATCAATATCAGTATCCGCCTATAATTCGATTGATAAAAATTACCCTAAAGCATAAAGATTTTTATAAAGTTGATAAGGCAGCTGACTGGTTAGGGAAATCTCTTGTAAATTCTTTTGGAGATAAGGTGCTAGGTCCAACTAGCCCTGCAATTTCTAGAATTAGAAATCAACATATCAAAACTATTTTAATAAAATTACCAAAAGAAAAACCCTTAAAACAATCAAAGAGGATTATTCAAAAAATTAAAAATAGTTTTCAGTCTATAGCTGAGTTTAGATCTGTGCGTTTTAATATAGATGTAGATAATTACTAAAAAAGTAATTATATTAACAGATAAATTGTAATAGAATTTGACACACTTTTTTGAAGAATGAAATATTTATTCATATTATTATTTTTGAGCTGTTCTACTCCAAATGAAGGAGTAATGAGAGAGATAATTCCGATTATTGATAAGCCTATTAATGTCACTAACTATGTTGACACTGTAAAAACCATAAAGGTTACCGATACAATTAAACAATTTGAATCTAAATTTAATATTAATAAAATTAGAGAAATAAATGGTTTAAAGTCTAAAGGAAAATTCTTAATAAATATTGTAGCTAACAGTAACTCTAGTAAATCGATCAAGAATTATAAGTTAACGAATGTTTTAAATGGAGGTTTACATATAGAAGGAGACTATTATGGAAAAACAAATAAATTTTATGAGAAAATAAGTATTGAAAATGTAGAAATAAATGGTTATAAGAATAACGCTATTAAGATTAGTTCTGCTAGGACAAAAACATATTTAAACAATATAATAATCATTCAAAATGATAGTGTTGCGGCTTTTAATGGAGGATCAAAAGGAATAAGCCTCGTAACTGATCCTCGTTCTCCTGAAATTGGAATGACGCACTATATTGATAAAATACAAATTAAATATCCCCGTGCATCTTTTTTATACATGCAAAACCCATATAGTTATTATATAAAATCGATAAAAAGTGATTCTGCGTTTTATAACAATGATGGAACGGATGCAATGATATACAAAAGCGGTGTAGCTTTTATGAAATGGAAGCATTATGGTAAAGCCAAAGGAAGGTATTTTAAAGTGGATACGGTACAATTCATTAACTCAAACCCTAGCGAACAATTAAAGACCTTAAAAGGAGAGGTTGCAGGTAAATATAGAGCTTTAGTGAGATGGGAAGATGTACCTTATTTAGATGCTGGTTACTTGGAGTTTGACCATGTATTTGCAATAAATGGCAATGGTAGAATTAATAAACTTATAGTAAAAGGTAAATATACTAATGTGGCTAGAGTTAAAGGTATTGACATAGATACTTTAATCTTAGATAATGCAAGATTTAACCTGATTAATTCTAAGGTTAAAAACCTAATTGAGATTGGAAAAAATGATTTTAGAAAAAAGAATGTTATTATTAAATATCATAAGAAATGAATATTATAACTAATAAATAACCTATACTAAATATTAATACAACTCGTTTTTATAAAGTATACTCCTTAAAGTCAAACGAAATTCTTTATAAAAGAATATATATGGGAATACAAAATAGATTTTTTAGAAAGGCAATTTCAATTCTTATATTCCTTTTTACTTCACACCTTTCGTTTAGCCAATTTTATCACGGATTAGAACTAGGTATTCACACCAATAATGCTGATTTTATGGTTGGCGAATCTGTAGACCCAAGTAGTAAAGTAGGTTACTTTTTAGGTTATGTGGCTGAACGTGATTTATCAGATAATTTGTTTGTACGATTAGGGATTAATTTTAATCGTCGTGAGTTTGATGCTATTGCTAGAAGAGGTATTAATACTTCTGATGAAAAATGGGGTGTCGATGTAGTTGAAATCCCTATTGGTCTAGGATACTATTTAAATTGGAATAGACGGAAGTTTCAGTTTTTTGTAGACGCAGGTATTAACGTAGGATTTAATACCAGGGCAATCACCGAAAATAAACAAGAAACCATTCGTTTAGATATTGGTAGTGATGCCGATGTAAAAGGTCTTTCTTTTGGTAGTACTGTTGGAGCAGGAGTGCTGGTTAAAAAACGCGTAAAGCTCCGCTTAAGTTATTACAATAGTCTTTCGAGTATTGTAAATACTGAAGGAGATACTTGGAAAAATAAAACTATAGGTTTCTCTATCAACTACTTTTTAAAGGAAAGAGAAGTTTATTAAAGAAGTTATTCCTAGGTTATTGGAATAGAACGTATCTAGGTGGCACCAATCCGTTTAATCTCATGCTAACCAACATTTGACCTCTATGATGCGTTATATGATCTGCAAGTAATAAGAGAATTTGTCTTTTAGACCTATTTAAACCGAAATAATCTAACTTGTCATCTAGCTTTTTGGGGTCAAAATTCTTAATCAGTTTTATAGCCTGATCAAACGTTTTATTGACTGTTTCAATCATTTCTTTTTTAGACTTATTCCTAGTTTTATAGACGGTATCAGTTTTCCAATCTCTAGATGCTCTGTCACCTAAAAGTGATTGACTGTGCCAATCTAAGGCAAACCCAATATGCATTAGGTTTTCGACAAAAGACAAAGACTCTTGTGTAGCTTTAAAATCATATTTTTCTTCATGCATAGTTTCGGCTACAAGAATTAAATACTTATGCGAATTTTCTAGTCGTTCTAAATAATCTTTAATAAAAACATCTTCTTGAGCTTGTAAAGGAGGTACCACTAGACCAAACAAAAGAACTAAAGTTAAAATAAATATGTGTTTCATAATAGTGAGAATTATTGCTTTTCATTTAGATTTAATTTTTATTTGATCTTTCCCATTCCCTACGCAAATCGGAAGAAATAGTACCAGTACCATCGTGTTTCCAACCAGGTGGTTTAATAAAATATTTTAATCGATTAATTAAAGATGCTCTTTTTTGAGAAGCATCTTTAAACATACCAATCCATTCATGAAAAGCAACGTATAAAGGATTAAATGAATTGATGTTTTTTACCAATCCGTATATAGGTTTTTCAACTTCAGGCTCAAAAGAACCAAACCACTTGTCCCATATAATAAAAATGCCGGCATGATTTCTATCTAGATATTGAGGATTTGTCGCATGGTGTACTCTGTGATGTGACGGTGTATTAAATATAGCTTCAAACCACCAAGACGTTTTTTTTATAAACTCGGTATGTATCCAATACTGATAAATCAAACTAACAGACATTTGTGCTAATATCATTACGGGGTGAAATCCCAGTAATGGTAAAGGCAACCAAAAAACAAACGATAAAAAACTGCCAGACCATGTTTGCCGTAATGCTGTGCTCAAATTATATTTTTGCGATGAATGATGTACCACATGACTAGCCCAAAAGAACCTACTTTCATGACTTACCCTATGAAACCAATAATAAACAAAATCATCAGCAAATAGAATCAACATCCATCCCCACCAAACAAATGGAATAGTAAATAATCTAAAATTGTTATAGATATAGATAAAAATAACAAAGATCATAGCTTTACTGATCAATCCTAAAAAAACATTACCAAGACCCATAGCTAAAGACGTTACAGCATCTTTTGTTTCGTATGCTTTTGCTTTTTCACGAGCATCAACCAGCACTTCTATCAACAACGTGATTACAAAGAATGGAATTGCATAATGTATGAGGTTCGGAATTTCTGGTACTTGCATAAAATGAGCTATTTAGTGCTATTTCAAAACTACACTTTTTTAATAAAATTTATATATAGTTATAAGAAGAATATCGTATATTTGCACGCTTAAAATTAAATAATAAAAAATTATTAACATGAATCATTACGAAACTGTTTTCATTTTGAATCCCGTTTTATCTGATACTCAGGTAAAGGAAACAGTAAAGAAGTTTGAAGACTACTTGGTTTCTAAAGGTGCCGAAATGACTCACAAAGAAGATTGGGGCTTAAAAAAATTAGCTTATACAATCCAAAAGAAAAAAACTGGTTTTTATCATTTATTCGAGTACAAAGTAGCTGGTGACGCTATTGCTCCTTTTGAATTAGAATTTAGAAGAGACGATAGTGTTATGCGTTATTTAACTGTAAAGTTAGATAAGCATGCTGCGGCTTGGGCAGAGGTTAGAAAGGAACGTGTAAAAGCATCAAAAAACTAAGGTATGGCATCAATAGATCAACAAGCAAAAGAAGGAAATAAAGCAGAGATCAGGTATTTAACTCCGTTAGATATTGATACGCAAAAGAAAGAGAAATACTGTCGTTTTAAGAAAAACGGTATTAAATATATAGATTATAAAGATGCAGATTTTTTAATGTATTTAGTAAATGAGCAAGGTAAAATTTTACCTCGTCGTTTAACAGGTACTTCATTAAAATATCAACGTAAAGTATCTCAGGCAATTAAAAGAGCGCGTCATTTGGCATTAATGCCTTATGTAGGTGATATGTTAAAATAATAAAAGATACGATTATGGAACTTATATTAAAGAAAGACGTAGCGAATTTAGGATTTATAGACGATGTAGTAACTGTTAAGAATGGTTATGGTCGTAATTTTTTAATCCCTCAAGGATATGCTGTTTTAGCAACTACTTCTGCTAAAAAAGTATTAGCTGAAAATGTAAAGCAAAGAGCGCATAGAGAAGCAAATATTATTGCAGAAGCTAATAAAACTGCTGAAGCTTTAAAAGCATTAGAAATTAAGATTACTGCTAAAACAGGAACTGGAGATAAATTATTTGGTTCAGTAAGTAATGCTGATGTAGCTGAAGCGTTTGCTAAAGCTGGTAATGAAATTGAAAAGAAATATATTTCTGTTGCTGGTGGTTTAGTAAAACGTTTAGGTAAATACAACGCTAAAGTGCGTTTGCATAGAGAGGTAGTTGTAGAAGTACCTTTTGATGTTGTTGCTGAAGCAAAGAAATAAACATATTGTTGATTAATTCAACTGTAAGAATTAAAGCTATCCTTTTCGGATAGCTTTTTTTTTTATACTTTCGTAAGGATGCACTAGTATTATTAGCATTAAACTAAATTCAAATAAACTCAGATAATTATGAAAAAAATGTACTTTTTTGCAGTACTATTCTTTTGTATTGCACTAACATCGTTTGCTCAAGTTACTACTTCTAATATTAGAGGTCTTGTAGTAGATGATCAAAATCAGCCATTACCTGGAGCCAGCGTTGTAGCTGTACATACACCAACAGGTACAAAATATGGAGGCACGACTAACTTCGATGGTCGTTATAACTTATTAAACATGAGAGTTGGTGGACCTTATATAGTTACATTAAGCTATGTTGGTTTTAAAACTCAGGAAATTAAGGATATTTTTTTAACACTAGGTAAGACTTATTCACTAGACTTATCTATGGTCCCAGATAGCCAACAATTAGACGAGGTAGTTATTAGAGGAACAGGAGGTAACAGTGTTTTTGGTAATGATAGAACGGGCTCAGAAACCAGTGTTGGTCGTAGAGAGCTAACAACTTTACCTACCATTTCACGTTCACAAGCTGATTTTACAAGGTTAGAGCCATCTTCTAGTGGAGGTTCTTTTGGAGGCCGTAATGATCAATTTAATAATTTTTCACTTGATGGCGCAATTTTTAATAACCCATTTGGATTGGACGCTGCGACACCTGGAGGTCAAACAGATTCTCAACCAGTGTCATTAGATGCGATTGATCAGATTCAGGTATCACTAGCGCCGTATGATGTTACGCAAGCTGGTTTTACAGGGGCCTCTGTAAACGCAGTTACTAAAAGTGGTACAAATGAGTTCCATGGTACTGTGTATGGATTCTATAGAAACGAAGATATTACTGGTAGAAAGATACAGGGTGATAAATTGCCAAAAGCAGAACTTTCTCAAACTCAATATGGATTAAGTGTTGGTGGACCAATTGTAAAAAACAAATTATTCTTTTTTATCAATTTTGAAAAAGATGAAAGAGATGATTTAGGTCAAAACTTTTTACCAAATACAGGCTCAGGTGCAGTTAATGAATCAAGAGTGTTAGAATCAGACTTAATTGCAGTTCAAACTGCTTTACGAGCTGTTGGGTATGACCCAGGAGAATATCAAGGTTTTATCCATAAATCCAATTCTACTAAAGGTATTTTTAAGTTAGATTGGAATATTAATGATAATAATAGAATGGCATTAATTTATAACTTTTTAGATGCTTCTAAAGATAAACCTGCTCACCCAACTGCAATTCAATTTAGAGAAGCCAGTGCTACTACTTTGCAGTTTCAAAACTCAGGCTATCAAATCAACAATAAGTTAAACTCAGTTCAATTAGAGTTAAATTCAACGCTGAGTGATAATATGACAAATAAATTTCAAATTGGTTATACACATTTTGACGATTTTAGAAACCCTTTCTCTGTACCAGCTCCTTCTATAAATATAACTAGAGATGGCACGAATTATATTATCGCAGGTCATGAACCATTTTCTGTGCATAATAGATTAGACCAAAAGGTATTTCAAATGACTAATAACTTAAATATCTTTAGTGGAGATCATACGTTTACTGTTGGTTTTTCATACGAACGTTTTCAATTTGATAACTCTTTTAATTTAGTAGCTTATGGTTTTGACCTTTTTGGAGGTGTTGATATTGCTGATTTTGACGCAAATAATTACGTTGGAGCGTTACAAAATGCTCAGAATGTATTTGATGCTAACAATGCAGTACCACCTGGAACACCGGGAGGATGGGCTTTAGCAGAAACTAATGTAGGACAATTATCAGTTTATGCACAAGATGACTGGAATATTACGGATAGATTCAAAATTACTTATGGTGTTCGTTTTGACAAACCATTGTTCTTTGATTCATCTGAAAAAGCGGCAGAAGTAATAAGCAGAGGATTTGTTTTACCAAACATACCATATTTTAATCCTAATACTGGTCAATCTACTTTGATAGATAATACGCAGATGCCAAATAATAAATTTTTGATTTCACCTAGATTAGGATTTAACTGGGATGTAAATGGAGATGATACTTTTCAACTTAGGGGAGGATCAGGATTGTTTACGGGGCGTTTTCCTTTTGTATGGTTAGGGAATCAAATAGCAAATCCAGATGTATTTTTCTTACAAGCAGTAGACCCTGATTATCAATTTCCACAAGTTTGGAGAACAAATATTGGTGCCGATAAACGCTTTGAAAGTGGTCTAGTTTTAACCGCTGATGTTTCTTATACTAAAGATATTAATGGACCTCACGTTCAAAATTGGGGATTATTTGCTCCTTCAGGCACTTTGCAAGGAGTTGATAACAGACCGATTTATGAAGCTTCAGATATTATTGGTGGTGCTGGTGAAGGACCATTTGTTTTTACAAATTCTGACAAAGGAAGAATCTGGAATGCATCTTTTAAAGCTCAAAAAACATGGGAAAACAATTTATATGCAATGGTAGCTTATAATTATTTAGATGCTCAAGATGTAAATTCAATCGAAGCAGAAATTACAAGTGATGCATTTGCCGGTAATCCAGCTGTTGGTAATGTAAATAATGATGTATTAGCAAACTCTAGGTATGGAGATAAACACAGAATAATTGGTGCAGTTAGTAAAAAATGGACTTATAGTAACGATAAATGGAGTACAACGCTGTCGACATTCTTTGAGTATGCTCAAGGTGGTCGTTTTAATTATACTTATGGAGGTGATATTAATGGTGATGGTTCTGGCTTAAATGATCTATTATATATACCTACGTCTGGAGATATTGGTAACATGCAATTTTCTGGCCCTGGACAAGGTCAAGCTCTTGAAGCATTTATTCAACAGGATGAATATTTAAGTGGAAGAAGAGGACAATATGCCGAAAGATATGCAGCCTTAGCTCCTTGGAGAGGTAAATGGGATATGAAGTTTATTCAAGAACTAAAAGTATCAGATGATAATGCTATACAGTTTAGTGTTGATATTTTAAATTTAAGTAATTTACTGAATTCTGATTGGGGCGTGGTTGAAGTAAATAATACTAGACAACCTATAGGGGTTTCGGTAGATGCTAATAATGTGCCTACTTATTCATTTGATACATCTTTAACTGAAACTTTTGGTGCAGATACGAGTTTATTATCTAGATGGCAAATGCAATTAGGTCTTAGATATATTTTCTAAATTCTACTAAATAAATAATAGTAAAAAACCGTTCTAATATAGAGCGGTTTTTTATTTTTGCCGCCAGTTTAGTAAAGACAGAAATGAAGTATCGACAATTAAGTAAAGAACAATTTGAAGCATTGCATAAAGAGTTTGCACAATTTTTAGCAACCCAGCAGATAGATGCAAAGGAATGGAATGATATTAAATCTACAAAACCAGAAATGGCCCAAGAAGAATTAAATTTGTTTAGCGATCTAGTTTGGGATGATGCCTTAACCAAAACCAAGTATTTAGAACATTTTTCACAACAAAATATTAATTTATTTAAATGTGAAGAAAAATCGATTTCTAGACTTGTAGTGCAGATTAACAAAATAGGTTTTGATTTTTTTAAAGAAGAAGACTATAATTGGTTTATTGATAATACCAATAATGAAGTTGTACAGTTTATGAAAGGAACTAAAAAATATAACAAAGAACGCAATCAAGAACTTTTTGATTTGGTTGAGAAGGGTAGTGTAATTTCTGATGGTAAGTTATACGAAAGTTTACAGCTATTAATTTCTAATAAAGCTTAAGTAAATTTTTATTTTGTATTGCTGAAATTACTTTCTTGCCTCTATTTTTATAACCAGTGCTACCAGTAGGTAAACTTTTATTAATAACTTGAATTAGTTCTGGGTGTATCCAATTAAATTTATTCCCTAGTAGGTATAAAGAATACATTGAATGTGCCTGTATTGCAATTGTCTTGTCTGTAATCATCCAATCAAAACTCACTTCTGTAAATAACTCCAGAGTATCATTTTTTAGCTTTTCTGTAATAGCAGGATTACATTTTATAAAGTATTCAACACAAAATATCTCTATTAACTTAGCGCAAGCCCTTACAGAACCATCAAACTTTACTACTTTTAATAAGCTACAAAATCCAACGATATAAGGTAATAAAATCTTTTTATTTTTTTTAACGGCTAACTCTAGTATCCTTGCTGAATAAACAGATTCTTTTTCATTGACCTTATTCATGTTTTCTAACAAGACCGGGATAAAACCTTGATCGGTAATAGCTGAACTAACAAGTAATTCTCTATTTTCCCATCTATATTTTCTTTTAACAATTAGTTTGTTGAAAAGCTCTTTATCCATCTAAAAGTTGATTGATTAAAAGATTAACGCCAATTGTAGCCTTTTCAGAAATAATTGTCAAATTATTAAAATCGCTTTTAGCAACTGAAGGTTTTGGATCAATAAAATATATAGGAATATTTGGCTTGGCATAATGCACCAAAATAGCAGCAGGATATACTTGCATTGATGTGCCAATAATAACTAAAATGTCAGCCTGTTCTGTAATTTGTATTGCAGGTTCTAGCATAGGAACAGCTTCGCCAAACCAAACGATATGTGGGCGCATTTGTGCACCATCCTCAGATAAATCACCAAGAACAATATCTTTATTACACACGAACACTAAGTGTTCATTATGGGTACTTCTAGCTTTTAGTAACTCACCATGCAAGTGCAGAACATCAGAGCTTCCTGCACGCTCGTGTAAATCATCTACATTTTGAGTAACTATTGTTACATTATATTTATCCTCTAATTCGGCTAAAGCTACATGAGCACTATTAGGTTCTACTTCAAATAATTGTCGTCGTCGCTGATTATAAAAGTCTAATACCAATTCTGGGTTCGCAGCGAATCCTTCAGGTGATGCTACTTCCATCACATCATGACCCTCCCAAAGACCACCTGAATCCCTAAAAGTATTAACGCCACTTTCAGCACTCATTCCCGCTCCAGTAAGAACTACGATTTTTTTCTTCATAATTAATTAAGCTAATTTACTTTATTCTATTTTTATAAAAAATTAATTGGGGTGATAGATACTCAGCTTTTAAAATATTTGGAATCCATTATCACGGAAAATAGAAAAAAGACTTTTGAAAAGGTGTTAGGTGAGAGAACAAGACATTTTACGGTTGTCTTAGAGGATATTTATCAAAAGCATAATACAAGTGCAGTAGTACGTAGTTGTGATGTTTTCGGGATCCAGGATTTATATATTATTGAAAATAGATACAATAGCTATGTGTCAAATCAAGTAGCAAAAGGGGCACAAAAATGGATTGACTTCCATGAATTCAATTCTAAACAATATAATACTAAAGATTGTATTGACACCTTGCGTGCTAGAGATTATCAAATTATTGCTACAACTCCTCACAACGAATCATGTTATTTAAAAGATTTTGATGTTTCAAAAAAGTCTGCTTTTGTATTTGGTGTTGAAAAAGCAGGCGTTTCTGAATATATGATGAAAGAAGCTGATGGATTTTTAAAGATACCAATGGTTGGTTTTACAGAGAGCTTAAATATTTCGGTGGCTGCTGCTATTATTTTAAATGATCTTACGACACGTTTACGTAATTCAAATGTAAATTGGCACCTTACAGAAGATGAAAAAAATGAAAAAAGGTTAGATTGGTGTAAAAAGACAATTAATAATGTAAATCAAATAATTGATAGATTCTATGCTAAGAATTAAACATCTTTAGATTTTCTTTAGATTCAAAAACTACATTCGGTTCTTACAATATTAATAACAGAATACTCGTTATTAATAAGTTAAAAGGTAAATAAATGATCAATAACTTAGTGTCATGTAATACCTCCCCGTTAAATATTTTTGTTCCTACAGCTACCAATCTTTGGGATGCCGTTAAGGTTAGACACTTACACAATCGACTAGCTTTTGGTGTTGATCCTTCTTTAATTACCAATGCTTTGGCTATATCTCCAGATGCATATGTAGATCAACTTATTGATAATGCTATGGGCTTGGCTCCAACTCTAGAACCTACATGGGCACCACTAGATCCAGTAGATTATCCAGCAAATGGCTTTACATATAGCGAAGATGAAAATGAATTACTTATTCAAGAAACTCAATATACATTTATAAAAGAGTTATTAGATAATGGAGTTAGAGGGAGATTAACATTGTTTTGGCATAATCATTTTGTAACAAGAGCTAATGAATATGAGTTTGCTGGTTATGCGTTTAAATACTTTCAAGCTCTACAAAGAAATTGTCTAGGTAATTTTAAAGATTTTACACATGAAATGGGATTAAATAATGCCATGCTTAAATTCTTAAACGGGTTTGAAAATACTGCTGGTAGCCCTAACGAGAATTATGCAAGAGAATTGTATGAATTATTTACGCTGGGAGAGGGAAATGGTTATACAGAAGATGATATTGTAGAAACTTCACGTGCCTTGACTGGATATAACGATTATTCAAATGGTGAAAACTCAACAATAGTTTTTAATCCGGATAATTTTGACATAGACGATAAAACAATTTTCGGTCAAACTGGTAATTGGGGATATGATGATGTTATTGATATAGTTTTCGCACAACGTACTCAGCTAATAGCACGTTATATTTGTGAAAAGATCTACATAAATTTTGTAAGTCCTGAAGCTGATGATCAAATTCATCAAAATATTATAAATCCATTAGCAGATATCTTTATTGCTAATAATTTTGACATTGCTCCGGTATTAAGAACACTTTTTAAAAGTGAGCATTTTTATGATGAAAAGGCTAGAAATACTATTATTAAAAGCCCATTAGATCTAATTATTCAATTTATTATTTCATCAGGATTAAACTTTGGTGACTATGAGATGAATAAAGAGTTCATTTATGGTGCAGCTAGAGTATTTGATCAAAATATTCTAAATCCACCAACTGTTTTTGGGTGGCCAGGTGATAGAAACTGGATCAATTCAGGAACTATTACATTTAGATTAGGCTTTTTGTGTAAAGATGTAATCTATTGGGCTTGGGAACAAAATGAAGAACAATTCAGGCAATTTGCTAGAGACGTTTCAAGTAATAGTAATGATGCTGATTTTGTAGCTGCTTCAATCTTTGAAACTATTATGGGTGAAATCCCATATACTGTAGATGATTACCAAACTGGTATAGATGTCTTTAAAAGTAGAGTGCCATCGAATTATTTTGATGATAATTTATGGACATTGAGTTTTGAAGGTGTACCATTAGAAGTACGCGATTTATTAGAATATATAGTCTCCCTTCCAGATTATCAACTTAAATAAAGACATATGTGTTCACCTAAAGATATATACAATATACATTCAAATTGTAATACAGATGACCATAAAAAGTGGAATCGCCGCTCTTTTATGCAAACATTAGGTTTAGGAGGAGCTGGTGCTACTTTAATGATGAGTGGTATACCTATGGCTTTTGGACAGCCTACACCGCTTACAAATGCATTAGGAAAATCTGAATCTGGTAGAATACTTTTACTAGTAAGATTGCAAGGAGGGAATGACGGCCTAAATACTATTGTTCCAATTTATGACTATGATCGTTACGCCAATTATAGACCTACATTGCGACATGATATGGCAGATATATATAAACTTTCAGCAGATTTTGGTGTGCCAAGTTATTTGCAAGAATGGATGGAACCTATTTGGGAAGGTGGTTGTATGAAGGTTGTTCATGGCACAGGTTATGAAGATCAAAATCTTTCTCATTTTACAGGTACGGATAATATGTCTAGAGGAACAGATGATGATTTAGTAGAAACTGGTGTATATGGGCGTTATTTTGAAAGCATTTACCCAGATTATTTATTGAATTTACCCGAAGCCCCTCCAGCATTGCAAATTGGTGGTGTTGGTGATATTATTTTAACTGGATCTCAAAGCAGTTATGGATTAACTGTTGCTAATACTCGTCAGCTACTACAAATAGCATCAACAGGAGAACTATTTGATGTTGCTAATGTTCCAGACTGTACACGAGGTTCACAACTTCAGTTTGTGCGAGGCGTGTTAAATGCTACTTTAAAATACTCTGAGGTTATTCAGAACGCCTATAATTCACAAACAAACACAGTAGAGTTTCCCGACACAGATTTAGGTAATTCGTTAGCGGTTATATCTCGAACAATTAAAGCTGGAATGGCTACCTGCGTCTATATGGTAAATATTGATGGATTTGACACTCATGCAAACCAGCCAGAAAGACACCAAGAGTTACTTTCAGATATTTCTCAATCTATCATGGCATTTTATCATGATCTTGAACCAAGTGGTCGCGATAACGACGTCTTAACTATGACGTTTTCTGAATTTGGAAGAAGAGTACGTGAGAATGGTTCAAATGGAACAGATCATGGTACAGCCGCACCAATGTTATTATTTGGTCCGTCATTAAATGGTAGTGGTTTTGTTGGTGATCATCCTAGTATGAGCAATCTTACTAGAGGAGGTAATTTAAATTACACTCAAGATTATATTAATGTATATGGAACGGTGATGGAACAGTGGTTATGTATTGACCCTACTGTAATCAATCAATCAATACCTAGACCATATACACCTATTGATCTTGGCTTCTCTTGTACCAGTGGAGTAACAAACCACGATTATTTAATACGTGAAAACTTTGAACACACGCCTATTTATGATCAAGGCAATGTTGCAATACGAATCAATAATAATTTAGAAGAAAGTTATGAGATTACGTTGTTTAATGTAATTGGACAAAAAACAGGCACGTTATTTAGCGATGTGTTAGAACCAGGGCAACACGATATAAGTATTACAGAGCAATTACCTCAATTAACAGCTGGTGTCTATATTTACAACATTAATAAGAACAACCGTAACTACAGTAAGAAGATTATTATTAGTGGTTAGTCAGTTTACAATCTAACAAATAATTATTTCTAAAGTTTTAAGGTAAATTTAAAGCCAAATCTTATATTTGTAGTAGTTTAAGGGATTATCCTTAGTTATTAACCCAATTGTTTGAGAAATTATTCTAAATAATTTTCACCTTTCTTTCAAGCATTCGTTTAGTCTCTCAATTTTTCTTAAACTATAGTATTAACCTATATTGTAATTAAACGAATGGCAAAATCGCAACAAACATTTAATAAAAAGGAAAAAGAAAAAAAACGTCTTAAAAAGCGCGAAGAAAAAGCTAAAAAGAAAGAAGCTAGAAAAGCAGAAAAAGGCGGTGGTATTCCTTTTGCTTATGTAGATCACAATGGACAATTAACTGACACACCTCCAGATCCTGCAATGAAACAAAAGGTCGATGCCGAAACCATAAACCTTGATTATACTAAGGAAGAAGTGGAGGTAGACCCAATTAGAAATGGTAAGGTTGCATTTTTTGATTCTTCAAAAGGTTTCGGATTTATTACTGATATAGATACTCAAGAAAAATACTTTACGCACGTAAGTGGTTTGATTGACGAGATTTCTGAAAATGATAAAGTCACTTTTGAGCTGGAAAAAGGCGCCAAAGGAATGAATGCAGTTCGCGTTAAAAAGAAGTAATTATTTATTGTTAAATAACTTTAATTTTATGTTTTTCAATTTGAACTAGATCATTTTTTCTTATTTTTTTTCTGACTCTAGTTTCAATACTGCCATTTACTAATACTTCTTCATTCTGAATTAGAATTTTTGCATGACCGCCAGTTTGTGCCAATTGCAAAAGCTGTAACAGGTTATTTAGTTGAATATACTCGTGTTCTTTTGATAATTGAAAAGTTTGCTCTTTCATTTTTATTGATTAAAATAAATTCTCTGCACAGTTACTATTGTATCACAATTTTCAACATAGATAGAAGAGTATCTTTCTTTTAAATAACCATCTATCCAGTAGTAACGACAAGGTTCTTGTCTTGGTTTACTTTTAGAAAAATCGATATCTCCATGACTTAAGAAATAGGCAATTTCAGTAGAATCAATATTATTTTCTATCATTAACTGTCGTACTTCAGTGGTATAATTCCTGTCCTTATTACGTAAGATTTCTAGCATCCTTGCATTCGGAAAGTAATTACATGAAGCATTCTTCCCGTTAAGGAAAAATAGTAATAAAACAATACCAATAAAAAAACCGAAACCAAACAGCGTGAAACGTCGTTTTAAACTCATTAAATAATCAATAAATTAATATCTCTAAAAGGAAGACCGAACCAATCAGCTATAGCTTTATTGGTTAAAATTCCGTGGTAAAAATACATTCCTTTTCTGAGACTTTTATCGAATCTTGCGGCATTTTCTATACCACCTTCTTCTGCAATATGTAATAAGTAAGGTGTAAATATATTACTGATTGATAATGAGGCTGTTCTAGCATATCTAGAAGGTATATTTGGTACACAGTAATGTATAACTCCATGCTTTGTAAAAGTAGGTTTCTTATGAGTGGTAATTTCGGAAGTTTCAAAACATCCACCACTGTCAATGCTTACATCAACAATTACGGCACCATCTTTCATTTGTTCAACCATTTCTTCACTAACAACTATTGGCGTTCTTGTTTTACCACGAATAGCACCAATAGCTACATCACATCGCATTAAAGCCTTTTGTAATGTTTTTGGTTGCACAGTAGAAGTGTATACCGGATGGTTTAAGCTTTCTTGTAGTCTTCTTAATTTAGTAATAGAATTATCAAACACTTTAACACGTGCGCCTAAACCCATAGCTGATCTGGCAGCAAATTCACCAACAGTACCCGCTCCTAAAATTACAATATCAGATGGTGGTACACCGCCAATATTACCAAATAACAAGCCGTTACCTCCATTAGAGTTACTCATTAATTCTGACGCGATAAGAACGGAAGAAATTCCGGCAATCTCACTTAATGATTTCACAACAGGATATACACCATGTTCATCAGTAATAAAATCGAAAGCAATAGCTGTAATACGTTTTTTTGCCAGCGCTTCAAAGTACTTTTTATTTTGTGTTTTTAATTGCAAAGCTGAAAGTAAAACGCTTTGCGGATTGATCATTTCAATTTCCTTTATTGAAGGAGGTTCTACTTTTAAGATGATATTACAACCAAAAACTTCTTCTACATTATACGATATTTTCGCACCAGCTTCAGAATATTCATTATCTGTATAATTGGTGCCTTCACCAGCGCCAGACTCTACTACAATTCTATGACCATGATTAGTTAAAGCAGCTACAGCGTCTGGAGTTAGACAAATACGCTTTTCTTGAAGATGAGTTTCTTTGGGAATACCAATAAACAATTCACCTTTTTGCTTTTTTATCTCAAGCATTTCTGGCTTAGGCATTAATTCTTCCTTACTAAAAGGCGAAAATTGTTTTTTACTCATAATTGGTTATTTGATGGTAATAGAGCGCGTTCCATCATCATTTATTGATAAATGAATAGCAACAGCATTTAAAGGTAGTAAATTTTTAACTTTTTCTGGCCATTCGATCAAGCACCAATTACCACTATAAAAATAATCATCTACACCGATGTCTAAAGCTTCTTCTTCACTATTAATTCTATAAAAATCAAAATGATAAATGATTTCCCCTTGTCGGGAATGATATTCGTTAATTAAAGAGAAAGTAGGGGAAGAGACAACATCTTTTACACCTAATTGTTTCGCTAGTTCTATTATAAGCGTCGTCTTACCAACACCCATTTCACCATTAAAGAGTAGTGTTTTCCCTTTAACGGTATTTATTAAAGTTCTAGCAATTTTTGGTAGTTCATTAATAGAATAAGTCTCATTCATTTTTAATTCATTTCCATAGAATGATACACATTTTGCACATCATCATCTTCTTCCAATTTTTCTAATAACTTTTCTACATCTGATTGCTCTTCTTCTGAGAGTTTTTTTGTAGTTGTCGGAATACGCTCAAATCCTGAAGATAGTATTTCAACGTTATTTTCTTCAAAAAACGACTGAATCGCGCCAAATTGCTCAAATGGAGCGTAGATAATAATACCTTCTTCATCATCAAAGATTTCTTCAACATCAAAATCAATCAGCTCAAGTTCTAGTTCTTCCATGTCAATTAAAATATCTTCTTTCTTAACCGTAAAATTACAAGTATGATCAAACATAAATACAACAGAACCTGAGGTGCCTAAAGTGCCATCGCATTTATTAAAAGCCGCACGCACATTAGCTACAGTTCGATTATTATTATCTGTTGCAGTTTCAACCAATACAGCAATACCATGAGGAGCATATCCTTCAAATAAAGTTTCTTTATAATTAGCTGTGTCTTTATCAGATGCCTTTTTTATAGCACGCTCAACATTGTCTTTAGGCATATTAGCTGCCTTTGCATTTTGAATAACTGCTCTAAGTCTTGAATTTGTATCAGGGTTGGGGCCACCTTCTTTAACCGCCATTACAATGTCTTTACCAATACGCGTAAAGGTTTTGGCCATAGCTGACCAACGTTTCATTTTTCGTGCTTTTCTAAACTCGAATGCTCTTCCCATTTATTAAAACATTATTTATTTACTACAATTTTTATTATAAAACTCAACTACTTCCATAATATCCTTTTTCTTAAATTCTTTGTTTAGTATTTTTTCCACCAAATTTTTACAATCTTTAAAGTATTCTGATGCAGCTTTTTTGAAATTTTTCGAAAATAAACCACCCTTTGTTCCTAAATGGGTAACGATGTCTTCATTTTCTTTTATCACATAATAATCACTTATTGAATAAGAACCGCCTCCTATCATCATACCAGGGCCGTTTACCCCTCCACCTGTAAACATAGGAGTATTATAACCTTCTTTAAGTCTTTTATATAAGGTAACATTTCCCTTTACTATGAGTTCTAACAATTTTGGAGAATCTTGATCTTTAATATTTACATAGTAGTAAGTAGAATGTTTTATATCACCCCTAGCGTTAAATAGATGAACATTTACCTTTTCTTTAATTTTTATATATACTATATCTTTACTAGTGTAAATTATTTTTTTGTCACCTTTCTTTTTTCTAAACCTAATTTTTTCTCCAAATTTTGTAAATTTAGCAAGACCAGTTATTTCTGTTCCATCTTTAAAATAAAGGGTTGCCTCTTGCTTTTGCGCATATGTTGCAACAGCAATGAGAAACATAAATAGAAATAATAATTTTTTCATATAATTTGGTAATATCAAACTTGTAAAAGTCCCAAGTTAAATGGTTTTTCAATCGGTGCATGATTGGCAGCTTCTATACCCATAGATATCCAGGTTCTAGTATCTAGTGGATCTATAACTCCGTCTGTCCAAATACGTGCAGCTGCATAATACGGAGATACTTGTGAGTCATATCGAGACTTTATTTTATTGAAGAGTTCTTCTTCTTTTTCTTTAGTAATTTCTTCACCTTTCTTTTTTAAAGAGGCAGTTTCTATTTGTAATAATACTTTAGCAGCCGAATTACCACTCATTACTGCTAATTCTGCACTTGGCCAAGCAGCTATTAATCTCGGGTCATAAGCCTTTCCACACATGGCATAATTGCCAGCACCATAAGAATTTCCGATAACAATCGTAAACTTTGGTACTACAGAATTACTAACCGCATTTACCATTTTAGCGCCATCTTTTATAATACCACCATGTTCTGATTTACTACCGACCATAAATCCAGTTACATCTTGTAGGAAGACTAATGGAATCTTCTTTTGATTACAATTAGCAATAAAACGAGTTGCTTTATCAGCTGAATCAGAATAGATTACACCACCAAATTGCATTTCACCTTTTTTAGTTTTTACAATTTTTCGTTGATTAGCAACTATCCCTACAGCCCAACCATCGATACGAGCATAAGCTGTTATAATGGTCTGGCCATAACCAGCTTTATATTCATCAAATTCTGAATTGTCTACCAAGCGCTTAATGATTTCATACATGTCATACTGATCATGTCTGGCTTTTGGAAGTATACCATATATTTCATTTGGGTCTAACTTAGGACGCTGAGCTTCAGTCCGATTATATCCAGCTTTTTCAAAATCACCAATCTTACCTATAATATTTTGGATAGTAGACAGGGCATCTTTGTCATCTTTCGCTTTATAATCTGTAACACCAGAAATCTCACAATGTGTAGTTGCACCACCCAAAGTTTCATTATCAATACTTTCTCCGATAGCAGCTTTTACTAGATAACTTCCGGCAAGAAAAATACTTCCTGTCTTATCTACAATCAAAGCTTCATCACTCATAATAGGCAGATAGGCTCCACCTGCTACACAACTACCCATTACAGCAGCTATTTGTGTAATACCCATGCTACTCATTACGGCATTATTTCTGAAAATACGTCCAAAATGTTCTTTATCTGGAAAAATCTCATCTTGCATAGGTAGATATACTCCTGCAGAATCAACTAAGTATATAATAGGCAATCGATTTTCAATAGCAATTTCTTGAGCACGTAGGTTTTTCTTTCCCGTTATTGGGAACCACGCACCTGCCTTTACTGTAGCGTCATTTGCTACAACAATACATTGCTTATCTTGAACATATCCAATTTTAATTACAACTCCTCCAGATGGACAACCGCCATGTTCTTGATACATATCTTCACCGGCAAAAGCACCAATTTCAATCGATGGTTTTTTACTATCCAATAAAAAATCAATACGCTCGCGAGCTGTTAACTTTCCTTTCTGGTGATGTTTGTCAATTCGTTTTTGTCCACCACCTAATTTGACTTTAGCTAAGCGTTTTTTTAAATCTGAAACCAGTAATTTATTATGATCTTCGTTTTTATTGAAGTTGATATCCATTAAAATCTATAATTATTTAGAATTGTGCTAAAGTACAAAATTGTGTGATTTACCAAGAGTACTTAATCAATTCAATTTGAAAATTTATCCATAATTGAACTAACAATATTTTCAATTTCTTTATGACGCCTTTTAGTAATTAATTTAATTGGTTCAGCAGCTCTTTCTGCACAATTTTTAATTGCACAGGTTTCACAAGTAACTCCTACTTCTTTTGTTTTAATTGTCGTGTCATTAAGAAAATTGATATGCTTTTTTAAGTGTGGAGAAATCAACATGCCTATGCTCACACTTCTGTAAACACCTTGTTTAAAGGGGTCTTCTGTTGCAGATGATAATACTAGGTATTTACTCTTACTATCTGGATAATCTGATATCTGTACATCAAATACGTGTTTCTTATCATGTTGATTAGATAATAAATTCAGAGTCCGCAATGACACCCATCTCCTACAATAATGCTCTTTAGATTCAGTAGCTCTGGGTGCTTGTTGTTGTGTAATATGTAGCTCTTTATTAAGGTGATAAAGATTACTGCCTAACTCATGTGTAAACCTTAAAAAGAACAAGTTTTTAAAGTGAAATTGCTTAGGTAGAACATTTGTTAATCGCTGGTAAAATGTTTCGGGAGAGTTGGTAAACTTAAACATTAATTCAGTAAATGAATCTTTATGAAATGTTTCTTTTTGGAAGAAATTTTTTAATTCTTCAATCAACCGATCCTTTGGTATTAATAAAGCTCCTGCAAAATAGGAGGCTAAAAAGTTATTTAAAACCTGATCGAAATTCTCAAACTTTATCCAAGGAAAAGTATACAGTCGATCCTCAATTTTTAAATAGTTATAAGCTATTTCTTTTGCATAAATAAATCGTTTTTGAGATTCACCTATATTACTACTTATTAGCAAATTTTTCTTTTTAGGAATGAAAATTGAGCGTAACTCATTCAGGTTGTCATGTTTAGATAACTCTTTATTATTTATGGTGTATTTATATTCTTCAATTAATATTTCTTCTAATTCTTTTGTAGAAACTTGTTTGGAAAGATTGACACTATAGGCTTTGGCAAATTTTTCTACTACTACTTCTATTTCTTCAAAATAATTATTTTGAGCTTCTTGATAGGAACGTAAAGATGCCAAGAAAAAGCTTTCTTTTGAAAAACTATAATGCTGAGCAATTTTTATAACTGTGTTTATAAAGGCATTTACTTTAACAGGAGCATTAGCAACAATATCTATAAGAGTACTCTCCTTAATTCCAAAAACTTCAAGAGGTATTTCTTTCAAAATTTTAGATTGTAAAATCTCACCAACTGGAGCAAGATTCTTATCTAATTTTAATGAAACTAAATGATCATAAGGAACTTCTAAAGCGTCAGAAAGTATTACTATTTTATCTGTTTTAGGATATTTTTTTCCTTTTTCAATCTCGTTTAGATAAGATTTTGAAAGCCCAGTTAATTTTGATAATCCAAAAAGAGATAGATTCCTTTCGGTTCGTATTTGCTTGATTTTCAATCCAAAAATCAAGCGAATATATTCTTCTTCAATAACCATAGTGTTGCAAATTATGATCTGCGAATGTACAAAAAATAATAAATTTAAAAAATTTAGCGAACGTTCGCTTGTTTGCTAACGTTTTTTATTATATGTTTGTTGCGTCATCTAAAAAATATACTATGATATTTAACGAAGTAGTTGCCAATAAGGTGAAAATTTACAGTTCAAATATTTCTAACTATGAAGAAGTATTAAGTGATGGAGCTTTAGAGTTTTTAATCAATTTACATGATCGTTTTAATGATAAAAGATTAGAATTGTTAGTGAAAAGAATAGAACAACAAGAAAAGTTCGACAAAGGTTATTTACCAACTTTTCCAAAAGAAACAAAAGAAGTTCGAGAAGGCGACTGGGTTGCGGCTCCATTACCTCAAGATTTGTTAGATCGAAGAGTAGAAATTACAGGGCCAACAGATCGCAAAATGGTCATTAACGCTTTGAATTCTGACGCTAAGGTATTTATGGCAGATTTTGAAGATAGTAATTCACCAACTTTCGATAATATGATGGAGGGGCAGATCAACCTTAGAGATGCTGTAAATAAAACAATCACTTTTGATAGTCCCACCAAAGGAAAAACATATCAATTAAATGAAAATGTTGCAACACTATTGGTTAGACCAAGAGGTTTACATCTAAATGAAAAACATTTAACAATAGAAGGTGAAGCGATGTCTGGCTCTTTAGTCGATTTTGGCTTGTACTTTTTTCATAATGTAAAACAATTATTGGCTAATGGTAGTGGGCCTTATTTCTATCTGCCAAAATTAGAGCATTACCTAGAAGCTCGATGGTGGAATGAAGTTTTTGTATTTGCGCAAGAATATTTAGGAATTCCGCAGCAAACTATTAAAGCTACAGTTTTAATAGAAACGATTACTGCCAGTTTTCAACTAGATGAAATTATTTATGAGTTGAGAGATCATATGGCTGGCCTAAATTGCGGACGTTGGGATTATATTTTCTCTTATATTAAAAAATTAAAAAAGCATAAAAACTTCTTTGTACCAGATAGAGCACAGGTAACTATGGCCACACCATTTATGGAAGCATATTCATTACGAGTAATTCAAAGGTGTCATAAGCGCGGTGTGCATGCTATGGGCGGTATGGCAGCGCAAATACCTATAAAAAATAATGAAGAAGCTAATAAAAGAGCTTTTGAAAAGATTAAAAAAGGCAAAGAACGTGAAGTTAAAAATGGTCATGATGGTACATGGGTAGCACACCCAGGCTTGGTTACATTGGCTACAGAAATTTTTAATATACATATGCCAACTAAAAATCAAATTCACATTAAAAGAGCAGAATTAAATGTTACTGAAGAACAATTAATTGAGCAACCTAAAGGTTCGATTACCGAAGAAGGAATTAGAGAGAATATCAATGTTGGTATCTTATATATAGAATCGTGGTTGATGGGCAAAGGTGCTGCGGCATTATATAATTTAATGGAAGATGCAGCTACAGCTGAAATTTCAAGAACACTTGTTTGGCTTTGGTTGCAAAACAAAGTTATGCTAGATAATGAAGAAGTTTTTAGTATAGAGAAATATGTTCAATTGCAACAAGAAGAAATAGAGAAAATTAAAGAATTAGTGGGGGAGGAACGCTATAAAAAAGGAAAATTTGATTTGGCTATTGAATTGTTCGATAAGCTGGTTCTTACTGAAGATTACCAAGAATTTTTAACGCTAGAAGCATATCAATACATATAAAAAAACCACCCCAAAACCGCAAAATTAAAGGGTGATTTAATAAACGTAAATTAATACAATACAAAACTATGAAAAATCTCAGACAAGCAAATTATAGTTCTGCAATAGATACTATAAAAAACCTTAAAGAAAAGTACGGACACACCTGGAATACTATTAAGCCAGAAAGAGCAGCTAGAATGAGGATGCAAAATCGTTTTAAAACAGGATTAGATATTGCCAAGTACACTGCCTCAATTATGAGAAGTGATATGGCTGAGTATGATCTAAATCCATCTAAATACACACAGTCATTAGGATGCTGGCATGGGTTTGTGGCACAGCAAAAAATGATTGCGGTAAAAAAGCATCATAAAACAACTAGCAAAAGGTATTTGTACTTATCGGGTTGGATGGTTGCTGCATTGCGCTCAGAGTTTGGACCATTACCAGATCAATCAATGCATGAAAAAACAGCAGTTCCATCACTTATTGAAGAAATTTATGATTTCTTACGTCAAGCAGATGCTATTGAATTGAATGATTTGTTTAGAAAACTTGAGAATGGTGAAGATGTGCAAGAGAAAATAGATAATTTCGAAACTCATATCGTCCCTATTATTGCAGATATTGATGCAGGTTTTGGTAATGAAGAAGCTACTTATTTATTAGCTAAGAAAATGATTCAAGCTGGTGCTTGTGCCATTCAAATAGAAAATCAAGTTTCAGATGCTAAGCAATGTGGTCATCAAGACGGGAAAGTTACGGTGCCTCATGAGGATTTTATTGCTAAACTAAATGCTATACGATATGCATTTTTAGAATTAGGTGTAGAAGATGGCGTTATTGTAGCAAGAACAGACTCTGAGGGTGCTGGTCTTACGCAAAAATTACCTGTAAGTAAAGAACCAGGTGATTTAGCATCGAAATATTTAGCATTTGTTGAAGCTGAGGAGATTACTATTGAAGAAGCTAAGGAAGATGATGTGCTGCTAAGAAGGAACGGAAAATTAGTGCGGCCTACTAGATTAGCAAATGGTCTATATAAATTTAAAAAGGGATCTAACATCGATAGGGTAGTCTTAGATTGTATAACGAGTTTGCAAAATGGTGCTGACTTATTATGGATAGAAACCCCAACACCAGATCTAAAGCAAATCGCTCATATGGTTAATAGAGTTAGAGAAGTTATGCCAAATGCAAAATTAATATACAACAACTCTCCATCCTTTAATTGGACGCTAAATTTCCGTAATCAGGCTTATGAAGACATGTTAGAAGAAGGTGAAAATATGACTGGTTATGATAGAAATAATTTAATGGATGCTCAGTATGATGGATCAGAATTATGCCATAGGGCAGATGTGAAAATTAAGAATTTCCAAGTTGATGGAGCAAAAGAAGCTGGTATTTTCCATCATTTAATTACATTGCCTACTTATCATACAACAGCACTGCATATGAATGATCTCGCCAAAGATTATTTTGGTAAAGAAGCAATGCTAGCTTATGTAAAAGGTGTACAAAGACAAGAAATTCGTAAAGGAGTTTCATGCGTGAAGCATCAACGAATGGCTGGGTCTGATCTTGGCGATGATCATAAAACATTCTTTGCTGGTGATAATGCGTTAAAAGCAGGAGGTGAGAAAAATACTTCTAATCAGTTCAAATTGGTTGAAGAAAAAGCACAAAAAGAGCCAGTAATGAACGCCGTAGCCTAGATAAATATATCAAATTATAAGAGAGCCTCCATTTTGAGGCTCTTTTTTTGTTTAGGTAAATACCATGTAAATAGTTTCCTTGGAAACTAAATTTATTTTTCATAACTTTGCATCAAATTAAAAACATAATCAAAATGAAAAGAGATAAAATAATCTATTACATCGCAACTGGCTTGTTAACTTTATTAATGTTATTTTCAGTTAGTCAGTATTTCTTTAATCATGACCAAGTGTCAGAGTTTTTTAAAGGTTTTGGCTATCCGACTTATATCATTTATCCATATGCTATTGCTAAACTATTTGGTCTTGTAGCTATTTGGTTTGTTGGTAATAAAGTTTTAAAAGAATGGGCTTATGCCGGATTTTTCTTTGCATTCGTATTAGCCTTTTTTGCACATGTTATGATTAACGATGGAGAGCAAATGGGAGCTGTAGTGGCGATGGTGTTACTTATTGTATCATATATTTATAGTAAAAAATTAGGAAAAACATTATAAAACAACATGAAGAGAATCACAGCTTTTGCAGGAAGTAGTAGTAAAACATCGATCAATAAACAATTGGCTGCCTACGCAGGTAGTTTATTATACGGTAATGAAGTAAGGGTATTAGACCTAAACGATTATGAGTTGCCATTATATAGTATAGATATAGAGAATGAAAATGGCATACCAGAAAATGCTAAGGAGTTTTTAGAAGAGTTACAATCTTCTGATGGGATTATCCTTTCATTGGCTGAACATAATGGGGCTTATTCGGCAGCTTTTAAAAACTTGTTTGACTGGATGTCTCGTATAGATGGTAAGTTATTAAAAGACATTCCAATGTTGTTAATGGCAACCTCACCAGGAGGTAGAGGAGGAGCTTCAGTTTTAGAATTAGCAAATAGTCGTTTCCCTTACATGGGCGGAAACATTGTGAGTAGTTTTTCTTTACCAAGCTTTTTTGATAACTTTAAGGAAGGAAAAATTTCTGATGAACCCTTGAATGATAAGTTAAAAGATGCTGTGGAGGTCCTAAAAAATAAATTTTAAGCGATGTCATCATATTTAAAAACTAAAGAAAACAATGAAGATGTTTTAACATTCCTAAATACTATTGAGGATGCGACTAAACAACAAGATTGTTTTGAGTTATTAAATATGATGAAAGACATTTCTGACACTGGCGCAAAAATGTGGGGTAGTAAGATGGTTGGATTTGGTAAGTACAGCTATAAAACTAAAGCTGGCAAAGAAGGTGAGTGGTTTTTAACAGGATTTTCACCTAGAAATAGAAAGAATGATATTTCATTACACCTAATGTTTGGTTTAGAAGATCAAACCGAACTTCTAGATAAATTAGGAAAACACAGTATGGGTAAAGGCTGCTTATATCTTAAAAAACTTTCAGATGTAGATACATCAGTTTTAAAAGATATTATTAGCAATTCTTATCATCATATGAAACAAAATACTAACTAAATTTTACTGATATGTCAGATACAAAAGAAGTAGTAAAACATTATAGTAATGACGATATTACTGTAGTTTGGAAACCAGGAATATGCATTCATGCAAAAAATTGTTGGAAAGGATTATTACAAGTATTTAATCCACAAAATCGTCCTTGGATCAATATGGATGGAGCCTCCACAGAGCGTATAAAAAAGCAAGTAGAAGCGTGTCCTTCAGGAGCATTATCCTATATCTCAAAGGGAGAAGATAATAAAGAAGCTGTTCAATTGGAAACTAAAGTAGAGGCCTTAGAAAATGGACCATTATTAGTATATGGAACGTTGAATATTACAAACTCTGATGGCTCAAAAGAAGTGAAAAATAAAACAACAGCTTTTTGTAGATGTGGCGCTTCAAACAATAAGCCTTATTGTGACGGAGCTCATGTAAAAGTAGATTTTAGAGGATAACTATGAATATTCAACAAGAAGATGATGGTAAAAAAGGAGAATTTTACCTCGAAGTTGATGGAAAACGAGAGGCATTAATGACTTATACTTGGGCCGGCAGCGATAAGCTTATAATAGATCATACAGAAGTTGGCGATGGCCTAAGAGGGCAAGGAGTTGGTTATAAGTTGGTAGAAGCTTCAGTTAATTTTATGAGAGAAAATAATATAAAAGCAATGCCTTTATGTCCATTTGCTAAAGCTGTTTTCGATAAAAACCCTGAATATTCGGATGTGTTATTTTAATGAGAAAGTAAACTATGAAGATAAAATTATACGGTAAGAAAGGTCATGCGCATACAGTAGCATATAAGAACTTTTTGAGGATGGCTGAAATACCATTTGAATACAAAGACATCATGGTGGACGAAGATGCTAAAGCACATACTCAAGAACTATATGATGGAGCTATTAAAGTACCAACATTATTTGTAGATGAGGAAGTGTATAAAACACCAACTTCAGACACATTTAATAAGGTAATGAAAGACTTAAAGTTAAGAGGGTAATTTGCTGGTAATGGGTGATATAGCTAAAGATATAAATTCAAAATTCGCAAATGACAAGGTGAAGGCTTTATTAAATATTATATATACAGCTAATTGGATTAGTAGTAAACAAAATACATTTTTTAAACCTTACGGAATATCACCTCAACAATATAATATCCTTAGGATTTTAAGAGGAGCCAAAGAGCCTTTAAAAGTTCAAGTTATTAAAGAACGAATGCTAGAACGAGCACCCAATGCAACTCGTTTAATGGATAAACTTTGTGCAAAAGAATTAATTGAAAGATTATCTTGTCCGGATGATAGGCGAGTGGTGCATATAAATATTACTAAAAAGGGGTTGGATCTTTTAAAAGTAATTGATACTAATTTTAATGAAGACTTACTGGCTAACTTAAATAATAAAGAAGCTACTCAGTTAAGTGATTTATTAGATAAGATTAGATAATGTTGTTATTCCTGCGTGGATAGGAATCCAGTAGAATAAAATTTTTTACATTAATTGTTTCCTAGGAAACTAAATCATTTTATTCTAAACTTATTACAGAATAGAGACAAGACTTATTACAGAATAGAGACAAGAAGAGAAAACATGAAGCTAAAATTTAAAAAACAGAAAATACCAAACAACTTTCTATTTAATACCAAATAGAAATAGAAGTATAATCTGAAATAAAAATAAAATGAATAATTTAAAAACTATAGAACATAAACTAGGTAGTCCATTAGTAAATATGGGGCCAATACGATTACGGCAACCGATACCAAATACAACGATAGACCAGGTAGATCCATTTTTGTTATTACATCATTATGGTCCTTATGCAATTAGTGCATTTAACAACCCTTTTGATTTGGGTCCACATCCACATAGAGGATTCGAACCTATAACATTATTGTTTAAAGGAGAGCAATTGCATCGCGATTCTTTAGGTAATGAAATGTTGGTAAAAGCAGGTGATGTACAATGGACAACAGCTGGACGTGGTATTATTCATGCAGAAGGGCCTTCTAAAGAGTTTGTTGAAAGAGGAGGTGAATTGGAAGGTATTCAGCTATGGCTAAACCTTCCGGCTAAAGATAAAATGATGCCAGCAGCATATCAGCATGTTAAACATGAAGACATGCCGGTAATAGAAAACGATGAGAAAACTATTAGTTTAAAAATTGTGGCAGGAGAACAAGCTGGTAAAAAAGGAGTGGTTAAAACACAGACAGATGTTAACGTATTTACAGTGAAGGCTAAACAGGAAGGAACAATGAAAGTTGTAATTCCTGAGAGTCACAAATCATTGATCTATTTGTTAGACGGAGAAGTATTCGTAAATAATGAAGCTTTACTTAAAAAAGGAGCCATGCAAACGATAACATTTAATCAAGATGGTAATAGTATAGAATTTGAAGCTAGACAAGAAAGTACTTTATTAATACTATCTGGTGAACCGATTAATGAAAAAGTAGCTCAATATGGGCCCTATGTAATGAATACTCAAACTGAAATTATGGAAGCCATGAGAGACTTTCAGCAAGGTAAGATGGGGTATTTATATTAATATTTTCTGTAAATAGTGAATGCACATAAAACTCGAGTTAACTCTCGAGTTTTTTTCTTTATAAAAAGAAAGTTATCTTGCAGACTATTATGCGTGCATAATAAATTTTTAAACTATGAGTAAGTACAAACATATTTTTGAACCATTAGATTTAGGTTTTACTACAATTAAGAATAGAATTTTAATGGGTTCTATGCATACGGGTTTAGAGGAAGAGAAAAATGGATACGAGCGTATGGCAGCATTTTATGCAGAGCGTGCACGAGGAGGTGTCGGTTTAATTGTTACTGGAGGTATTGCACCTAATATTCAAGGATGGACAGGGCCTTTTTCTGCTAGATTGAGCTCAAAAAAACATGCTAGACATCACAAGAAAATAACTGAAGCAGTTCATAAAGAAGGTGGTAAAATATGTATGCAAATATTACATGCTGGTCGTTATGGATATCATCCTTTTAATGTGGCTCCTTCTGCGATTAAGGCTCCAATAAATCGTTTCAAACCTTTTAAATTAAATAAATCAGGCATCAATCGTACTATTCGCGATTTTGTAAACTGTGCTAAGTTGTCTAAAGAAGCTGGTTATGATGGTATTGAAATTATGGGCTCAGAAGGTTATCTGATCAATCAATTTATTACCGAAAGAACCAATAAGCGCAGTGATGAATATGGTGGGAGCTACGAAAACAGAATGCGACTACCAATTGAACTAGTTAAAAAAACAAGAGAAGCAGTAGGTGAAGAATACATTATTATCTATAGATTATCGATGCTCGATTTGGTGGAGAAGGGTAGTACTTGGCAAGAGGTGGTTCAGTTGGGTAAAGAAATAGAAAAAGCTGGTGCTACCATTATTAATACAGGTATTGGCTGGCACGAAGCGCGTATTCCTACTATCGCAACCTCAGTTCCTAGAGCTGCTTTTACTTGGGTAACCAAAAAAATGAAGTCAGAGATTTCTATTCCGTTAGTTACTTCAAATAGAATTAATATGCCAGAGACTGCTGAGAAAGTTTTGGCTGAAGGTGATGCCGATATGATCTCTATGGCACGCCCCTTTTTGGCAGATGCCGATTGGGTAAATAAAGCTTACACGGAAAAAGATGATGAAATAAATACGTGTATTGCTTGTAACCAAGCATGTTTAGACCACGTTTTTAAGCAAAAAGTAGCTAGTTGTTTGGTAAATCCTCGTGCTTGTCACGAAACAGAATTAGTTTATACAGAAGCTTCCATAAAAAAGAAAATTGCTGTTATCGGTGCAGGCCCAGCAGGATTGGCAGCTTCTACAGTTGCGGCGCAACGAGGTCATGAAGTTACGTTGTATGATGCTGATAGCGAAGTTGGTGGGCAATTCAATATTGCGAAGCAGATACCTGGTAAGGAAGAATTTTACGAAACCATTCGTTATTTTAAAAAACAATTAGAGTTACACAACGTAGATGTGCAGTTAAATACTAGAATGAACGTAGAAGATTTAGCTAAATTAGATTTTGATGAAGTTATTTTGGCTACTGGTATTATTCCACGTACGCCTAGAATTGAAGGTGTAGATCACGAAAAAGTATTAAGTTACATAGATGTTTTAAAGCATAAAAAGCTTGTAGGTAAAAGAGTTGCAGTTATTGGTGCAGGAGGGATCGGTTTCGATACTGCTGAATATTTAGCTCACGAAGGAGAATCACCATCATTAAATATTGATACTTGGTTAAAAGAGTGGGGTATTGATAAAACTATGGAAGCCAGAAGTGGCATTGAAGGTGTTAAACCCGAAATAGAACCATCACCAAGAAAAATATTTATGTTTAAGCGTAGTAAAGGAAAGTTTGGAGGTAAATTAGGCAAAACCACAGGTTGGATTCACCGTTCTACATTAAAAAAGAAGAATGTTCAGTTTATCAATCAAGTAGAATATACTAAGATTGATGACCAAGGATTACATTATGTTCAAAATGAAGAGGAAAAGCTCATAGATGTTGATAACGTAGTAATCTGTGCAGGTCAATTACCTTTTAAAGAACTACTAGAACCTTTACAAGCTAAAGGATTAAAAGTACATGTAATTGGTGGAGCCGATATTGCTGCAGAACTAGACGCAAAAAGAGCTATAGACCAAGGTAGTAGGTTAGCCGCTAAAATTTAATATTTGACAATAACTAATATTTAAGCCACTGCCATAAAGAGGCTGAGATAAGCCCTAAAGTGTGTTGTTCAACTTGTTTAGTAGGATTTAGTTTTTGAATAGAAAAAACTAGCTTTTCGATAATATCATTGGAAATTTTTTCAGCTAGATTCGATTGTGTCCATATAGTAATTAATCGTTCATTCAAAGATTCATCGTGATCATTTGTAAAGATTAATGGGTCTTCTAAAGCAGCTTTATATAAGAATAAATTCCACTGATTAGCTTTAAGATCATTCCATACATCTTTAGCATCGTCAATGACCCAATAGCAATTCCCGATGGACCTTCCTATTCCATGCATGAGTAATTCTTTATTTCTAACATTACTTTTAGCAACATACCTAGCCATCACTTCAAAAGGACCTGATGACTTAAGTTCAAGTGCAGATCTGATTTCAGTTAAATTTGTTGTATTTAAGTGTTTCGTTTTAGAAAGAAAAATCTGTGCTTCGAATAAATGTTTTAACAGATTAAAGATAGTTTCAGACTCATGAATCGTTTCTTCATTAATATCCTGAAGAACTCCCTTTGTTAAACTACTCAAGTATTCTTCCATTGGACTTAGAGAATAATTTTCAGAACAGTTACTATTGATAAAAGGTTTAAATACCTGTAAAGAAGTAACTCTATCTACACCTATATCAGTTTCGTCACATACATAATCAAAAACACTAATACCTAAATTAAAGCGTCCACACCAATCTCGAGATATTGCCATTTCTTCGGCATTTAACGAAAATAGTTCACCAAATACTTTAGCAATTAGGGCGCCAAACCCATATACTGATTTTAATTGACTAGATGTTGGGATCGTTAAATCATCCTTAGAATGTTTGATCTTAACATCTTTAAAATCTACACGTTCTCGTGTTTCAATATATTCCGCTAAAAAATCTTGATGATTTGGTAATCCTGCCTTTTGCCAGGCTATAAAAAAAACGGTTTCAAAATGGTCATCCCAATTCATTAAGTGGTAGATTCTTTGGCTTTAAAGCTATTATATTGTTGAGATTCTGTTTGTCTACAGAAATCTAAGGCATAACAAGCCATAGCTGTAGCAAAAATTCCGTTTTGATCTTTAACATAGGAGTTACCCCCTCCATTTTCTAGACTCCAAGTATTAACAATAGCTGGGTTTTTAATATTGGGCATAGGAATACGCAAAATATAATCTCCATCCCAAGATCCATTAGATTGTTGAGATTGTAGCAAAGCTTTTAAGCACTGTTCCCTTTCTTTATTAGTACCAATATATGATAAATGTGTTAATGTTTCTAATGCCATAGCGGTTGAAAAAGCATTCGATTCATCAGATGATTCAATACCAAACGTTCCGTTTGAAAGTTGTCGGTTAATCAAGCTTTTTACAATTTTCTTAGCATGTTCTTTTGGTAAAACCTTTTGTTGTTTAAATAATGCTCTTAATAAAAGTGTTGTAGTATAATAAGGACCTCGCCACCAATAAGAATCGATAAAACCTTCATTCTCTTGATCAATCAACCACTGTAAAATTACTGGTACTTTTTCATTATTAATATCAGCTAGTATGGTGGCAATAGAAACATCAGGGTGAGCCGACGTCCAACCAGCAATAATTTCCTTACTTGGTGCAGAAATGAATTCACCAATACCAGATTCTATGTTATAGGTTGCAATACCATGTTCGATAAAATGACTCCATAAAAATGTTCTGGCTTTATGTAAGTCAATGTCTTTTAATTCATCAAAAGATTGTAAAGCCATTAAAGACCATGCTGTAGAATCAGCATCGGGTGGAACAATTGCACTATAAGACCAAGCACCCATTGCATGGCGAGAATTTAAAAGAAATTTTTGAGATGCTTTAATAACATCTTTTTGCTGGGTAAGCTTGCTAATGTGTGCTAGAACAAAACCAGTTACCCAAATATCAGATGTACCAGCCAGAGTAGGAAATCCTTGCCATCTACCATCATTATTTTGAGATAAAAGATAATTTATTCCATTATCGATTACTTTATCTATATCAGATTTAGACTTAAGAAATAAGTTCATCTACAGTTAGTTACAATTGAGTTTTAAAGATACTGGATTTTTTCACTTCAAAAAAAATTGATTATATTTAAAGAATCAATTAGAAATTAAACCTACTAAACCCCCTTCACAATGGACAGAATTATTACAATTACAGGCTGTGATCCAGTAAACAAAACACTCACCTTATCAGATAAGGGCACAACTAATGCAATACCAGGTGACCAGGTAACTTGGAAAATAGGAGCTGGCTCTGGCGTTGCGAAGATCGTTGCAATAAAAAATAAAAAAACATCAGTAGATGTATTTAGCCCAGACCCTCATCCACTTAATAACGGCACAACCGACTGGCAGGGAACAATTAATTCTGGAATAGAATTTCCTCCAAAGGGAGAGGGGCCGCAAGAGTTAACAGAAGATTACTCAATTACCTGGAATTCCGTAAGCGGAGGAGGTTGGCTGCAAAAAGATCCTATTAATGATATTCTTACGGATCCAAAAATTAGGGTTAAGCCTCAATAATAATTATGCAATTTAATAGAAAAACCTGTTGTCTTATAATGGGTTTTTTTTACATTTTACCATTTTCTAGTACTGCACAGGATCAGCGTATTGCTGATAGTTTATCAGCTATATATAAAGCAGATAAGGTTCAAGGGAAAGCTAAGCTGATCTTACTAGAAGATTTGGCTTTTAATGAGATTAATGATTTTGAAAAGGGTTCACAATATGCCGAGGAGTTAATCAGCCTATCAATACAACTAGGGGATAATCATTACATGTCAAAGGGTTATTTTCAAAAAGGTAATGCAAAACAACTTATGGGGAATTGGGAAGAGGCAATAGCTTCTTATTTCAAAAGTGCAAAAATTGCTAAAAAAGAAAAATTAAGTTCGCTTGAAGGAAGTTCTTATGGTGCGATTGCAGATATTTATTCTAATTCTGATAATCACACAAATGCCATGCTTTACTATGAGAAAGCAATTGTTACCTTAAGAAATTCGACAGATAGAATAGCTTTAGCGTCTTTTATTATGAATGCGGGAGATGCTTTACTAACCAATAAAAAATATGATTCAGCTTTGGTGTATTTTAAAGAATCTGGCGAAATTTTTGAAAAAATCAATTACCATGTTGGAAAAGCATATAATTTAGGTAATATTGGTATGGTGTATGCCAATACTGGCAAAAGTAATTTAGCTGAAGCTAATATTAATGAAGCTATTGACATATTAGAAGAATCTAGAGATTATTATCCAATTAGTGTATATCTCATGGCTATGTCAGACATTTATGTAGAAAAAAAAGATCATGGTTCTGCATTAAATTATGCCCATAGAAGTTTAGAATTAGGGGTGAAATATCAGCTTAAGGATCAAATAGCAGATGCCAATCTTAAACTATCTGAATTATATGAAACAGCCGGTAATGCAGCTAATTCCTTAAAACATTATAAAGCTCATATTGCTTATAGAGATAGTGTTAACAATATAACCACCGTACAATCTATGGCCGATCAGCGTACAGACTTTGAGGTATCCCAAAAACAAACAGAGCTTGATCTTGTAGAGCAAAGACGAAAAAATCAACAAAACATTGCCATTGCTACAGCAGTTACAACTTTATTAATTGGGTTTTTAGCATTTGGACTGTACAGGCGTAATAAATTTATACAACGCACAAAAAAGATTATTGAAGAAGAAAAGGAGCGCTCTGATAATTTATTGCTAAATATATTACCCGAAGAAACCGCACAAGAACTAAAAGAGACAGGTAAGGTACAAGCTAAAAAATACGATTCAGCAAGTATTTTATTTACAGATTTTAAAGGCTTTACATCGCTTTCAAAAGAATTGCCTCCTGAAGACTTGGTAAAAACCATAGGCTTATATTTTTCAAAATTTGACTCGATTATTGAAAAACATGGTTTAGAAAAAATAAAAACCATTGGTGATGCTTATATGTGTGTTGGAGGATTGCATGGTGATAAAGAAAATCATGCTTACAGAATGGTGCTAGCCGCTTTTGACATTGCTGCATTTGTGAACGAAGCTAAAAAGACGGCATCAGCAGATAAATTAACATTCGATATCCGTATCGGTATTAATACTGGTCCTGTGGTAGCCGGAGTGGTAGGAACCAGGAAATTTGCCTATGATATATGGGGCGATTCTGTAAATGTAGCAGCTCGTATGGAATCTAATTCTGAGCCTGGTAAGATTAATATTTCAGAAGATACTTATAAAATCGTAAAAGATAAATTTGAATGTGAACCTAGAGGTGAAATAGCCGTTAAAAATAGAGGTAAGATGAAAATGTATTTTGTTAATGACTTAAAAAACAAAGAGATATCCGCTGTTAGTGTAGAAAATACTATAGAAATTTAAGTTTTTATTGTATATTTATAGAACTAGATCAACCAAGTTATTTATACATGAGTGTTATCGATCCTAATAATTTTTGGGAACAGTTAGAAAGATTAGAAAAATTAATTAGAGCGTCAGAATTAAAAGCTGGTGTTATTTTTTCTTTTCATAGTCTTATTTTAGGTCTTTTTGCTGATCGAATAGAACATTTTAGTCAAATTTTCAAAGGAAATATTCTACTAATTTTCTTGGCTATTTTTTGGATAGCCTCCGTCTTAATTTCGATCTATTTCTGTTTTAAATGTTTTAGACCTCGTATTGAGCTTAAATACGATAAAAATGTATTTTTTTTTAGAGACGCGGTTAACAGTTTTGGTGATATTAAAGATTATACCAAAAAGATAATTGATGTTGTCGGAAGTGAAGAAGAACTATTCAAACAACTAAGTGAACAAATTCACGTCGAAAGTAAAATAATAGATCAAAAATTTAAGAGTGTTAATCAATCAATTAAGTATTTTGGTATCAGTTTTATTTTTATAATTCTTATACTGTTGTTATCATTGATTAATCTATAACAGCGGATTAATTTCATTTAATGAAAGGGTATATTAAGCTTAGAAAAAGGATTTTAGAGATTCTACAGACTGAGTTATCTAAAAAACTCTACTACCATGGTCTTGGTCATACGTTAGATGTTCTATATGTCTGCAATCAATATATCAAAAGAGAAAAAATTGACCCTTACAATGCCAAATTACTTAGATTGGCAGCTTTACTCCATGATATTGGTTTTATTACGTCCAACAAAAATCATGAAGAACATGGTGTAAAGATTGCAGATGCGTTAATGACTGAATTTGGTTTCTCAAAAAAAGATTTCAAAATTATTAAAGGGTTAATTATGGCGACTAAAATTCCACAATCACCCAAAAATAAGTTAGAAAAAATTATTTGTGATGCAGATTTAGATTATCTAGGTAGATCAGATTTTAAAAAAATTAGCAAAGCTCTTCTTAAGGAACTCATTGAGTTTTCCGAAATTCAACCTGAAGAATGGAGTACCATTCAAATTAAATTCTTAGAAAAGCATAAATATCATACTGATTTTGCAAAAAAGAATAGACAACCCAAAAAAGAAGAAAGAATTTCTGAACTTAAAGAATTGGTAACAAATAGCTAAGCTTGTTCATACCAAAAGAATGTTAGCTTGTAGCATACTACTCAAAAAATTCCGATATTTGTCATTCCCTAACCAAAACTGAAAAATATGGCAATGAATAAAAATACCGTTTTAGGCTACGCAACAATGTTGATGATAATAATGGGCATTATATTAATTTTAATGGGTGCTTACCGTTATGATGACGTAGCAGGATGGGGTTTTGCAACAGTAGGTATTGGTTTTTTTGCTATTGCCTGGGTGTTTAATGCACTTAAGGGACGCGTTTAATTATTTCATTTTCTATTTTTACTTAATTTTTACCAAATTAACTAACTATGTCTGACGATAAGAAGGTCATTTTTTCAATGAATAAGGTTTCTAAAACCTATCAAAGTACCAATAAACAAGTTTTAAAAGATATTTATCTAAGTTTTTTTTATGGAGCCAAAATCGGTATTCTTGGTTTAAATGGTTCCGGTAAATCGACTTTATTAAAGATTATTGCTGGGGTTGAAAAAAGTTATCAAGGCGATGTTGTTTTTTCACCAGGATATAAAGTTGGGTACTTAGAGCAAGAACCTCAATTAGATGAATCTAAAACAGTTATAGATATAGTTAAGGAAGGTGTAGCAGAAACTGTTGCAATATTAGATGAATACAATAAGATCAATAATATGTTTGGTCTAGAAGAAGTGTATTCTGATGCAGAGAAGATGGAAAAGTTAATGGCGCAGCAAGCAGAATTACAAGACAAGATAGATGCTGCAAATGCTTGGGAACTAGATACTAAGTTAGAAATTGCAATGGACGCGTTGCGTACCCCTGAACCAGACAAACCAATTTCCGTATTATCTGGTGGAGAAAGAAGACGCGTAGCTCTTTGTAGATTATTATTGCAAGAACCAGAAATTCTTTTGCTAGATGAGCCTACAAACCATTTAGATGCAGAATCTGTACATTGGTTAGAGCATCATTTAGCACAATATAAAGGAACTGTAATTGCGGTTACGCACGATAGGTATTTTTTAGATAATGTAGCAGGTTGGATACTTGAACTAGATAGAGGAGAGGGTATTCCTTGGAAAGGAAATTACTCATCTTGGTTAGACCAAAAGTCAAAACGATTAGCACAAGAGAGCAAGTCTGCTTCAAAACGTCAAAAGACACTAGAGCGAGAGTTGGAATGGGTACGGCAAGGAGCTAAGGGTCGTCAAACAAAGCAGAAAGCACGTTTAAAGAATTATGATAAATTAATGAGTCAAGATCAAAAGCAGCTTGACGAAAAACTTGAAATATATATACCAAATGGGCCTAGATTAGGTACTAATGTAATAGAAGCATCAGGTGTTTCTAAAGCTTTTGATGATAAATTGTTATATGAAAACTTAGGTTTTAACCTACCTCAAGCAGGAATTGTAGGTATAATTGGGCCAAATGGTGCTGGTAAAACCACTATTTTTAAAATGATAATGGGCGAAGAAACTCCTGATAAAGGAGAGTTTAAAGTTGGTGAAACTGCAAAGATCGCTTATGTTGATCAGAGTCATTCAAATATTGACCCTAATAAAACTATTTGGCAAAATTTTTCTGATGAGCAAGAACTTGTAATGATGGGCGGTAAGCAAGTAAATTCTAGGGCTTATTTAAGTCGTTTTAATTTTGCTGGAAGTGAGCAGAATAAAAATGTATCTGCACTTTCTGGTGGTGAAAGAAACCGATTGCATTTAGCAATGACATTAAAAGAAGAAGGCAATGTATTACTTTTGGATGAGCCAACTAACGATCTAGATGTAAATACTTTACGTGCTTTAGAAGAAGGGTTAGAAAATTTTGCAGGCTGTGCAGTTGTTATTTCTCACGACCGTTGGTTTTTAGATAGAATTTGTACTCATATCTTAGCTTTTGAAGGCGATAGTCAAGTATATTTCTTTGAAGGTTCTTTTTCTGATTACGAAGAGAATAAAAAGAAACGATTGGGTGCAGACATAATGCCAAAACGTATAAAATATAAGAAGCTAATTAGATAATCTTAGTAATTAAGCTCGTAAAATTTTCTCCATTTTACGACCTCTTGCCAATTCATCAATCAGCTTTTCCATGCGTCTACATTGTTTATACACTTCAAATTCATCTTCTATTTCTTCAATTCGATAACCACAAACAACTCCTTTAATCATGTGTGCATTGGAATGGATTTTTGCTTTTTCAAAAAACGTTCTAAAAGTTACTTTTTCTGTAATAAGTGATTTTAATTTATTTTCGTCAAAACCTGTAAACCACTCTATTACTTGATGGAACTCTTCTTTTGTTCTTCCATGCTTTTCTAATCTATTCCAGTAAAGAGGGTAAATAGATGCAAATATCATATTAGCTGCTTTCTCATTTTTCTCAACTGTAACTTTCATTTTTATTTGATTTTGAATTAATGTGTATTATTGAATAGAGCTATTCTTGATCTTTTTGAGTGCTTTAGGAAATGTGTTAGTCATAAATTCTTGATGCTCATCCATAACATCAATTTCAACCTTAAGTGTGTTTATGTTATTACCTTCGATAAGTATATAAGTTTCTGTAGCTCCAGTCCATTTTTTTGTTTCATCATCAACAGGTTGTTCTTTTCCTGATTCGACGCTTCCTATATGCTTAAATGTAATGATTTTATTAGGAATATGCTTTTCAATAATACTGTAGATACCATTTTGGTCTGATCCTAGAAAATGTACTTTACTTCCTTCTTCCCAGTTATGTGCTACTACATAAGATCCTTCAAAGAAAACACTTGCCCATTCACGATAAGCTTTCTCATCCCAAAGTGCTTTCCAAATCGCAGCTTTTTTAGCTTTAATATCAATAGAAAATTCTAGTCGGTTGATCATATTATTTGAATAAATATTTTACAAAGTATCTCTACATTTTTTATTTATTTAATTCTTTTTTTAAGCTTGATTGAAGTTCTTTGTTTGCTGCTAAAAGTTTTTTGAGTGCAGATAAAGTCCATGAGGTTTTAATTCCTAAATCGAACAGTAATTGGTCTAACTCTATGGTGCCATATTGTTCTTTTAGTTTTGATTTAGAAAAGATATTAGTTTCTCTTAAGTCATAATAGTCTAGATGATAATTCTTAAATAATTCTTTGGTATCATTAACCCCGTATTTTGATAAAAATGGTTTTATTGGTTTCTCTTTATAATCTGATAATTGTTCAATAGCTTTATCTACATGACTCTCTTTTATGAAATAATCATCGATTTTATCTCTGATATAATCTTTGCTTATTTCCTTGATATATTCTGAATAATTAGCTTCAATTACTAAAGAAAAAATCTGTGCGGCTCGTAAAGTACTGTAGCTAAATAATGAATCATTAACCGAAACCCCTTGAGTTTCTTGATAAATATTATTGAGCATTGATTTATCTCGTTTATAATACTTAATATTAGCATTTATTCTGTTTTCATCGGCTTGCAAATCGGTAATTATACGAGCGTATAACGCTCTTTCATTTATTCTATCTTTTCTTTTCTCATTCCAATTGTTGATTTGAAGTGCAATTAAAATTCCAATAACAACAAGAATAATCTCACCAATAGCATACTTAATGTACTTTCCAGTTTTTCCTTGGAAAAGTAGATTTTGCCTAATTTTTCTAAAGAATTTTATCATATCCTATTTTTCAAAAAAGCGGAAATATTAAAGATTGTAATAGTGAAAAACAAGATTTAGATATCGCTTTGATTTAATAAATTTATTATAATGAAAATTTTATCAAAGGTTAATTATTTTTTTTATTCTTATCTGTACGACCTGTGTCATATAACCCTTCAATAGCAACAATTTTGTTATTCTCTTTCAAAAATCTCACTCTAAAGTAGGAAATACCACTAACCATAAATTTATTTTCATCCATCGGGATAAGTTCATGCTTTCCGCGGTTTGCTCTTTGGTAATATA
The DNA here is from genome assembly GCF_056591635.1 of Maritimimonas sp. 2304DJ26-3. NCBI lineage: Bacteria > Pseudomonadati > Bacteroidota > Flavobacteriia > Flavobacteriales > Flavobacteriaceae > Maritimimonas > Maritimimonas sp. 2304DJ26-3. Next base: position 239,948 of record NZ_JBWQOK010000002.1, on the reverse strand, counting down.
ATTTACCATTTTCCATAGTAACTTTTCGTTCATCGTAAGTTCCAACATAGGTTTTTAATATAGATTTCTCTACAGTTACTGGGTTGTTCAAAGTCTTTTTATTACCCAACATCCAATCATATCTAAATTTTTGTTGATGATCTGTAGCTTTGCCAGCTAAATATTCTAAAGCGTTTAGTTCTGCAATGTCTAAAGCTTTATCGGCTTTGACTTTAATATGAGGAACAACTCCAGTTCCTTCCCAATTGGTTTTAGTAATTGGATTTATAGCTCTACCAGAAGGTGTCCATAACATGAAACCCTCGCTAACATTAATCGTTCCTCCAGGATGAGCACCACCACCCGTTATCTCACCTATTAGTGTAGCTCGCTCTAAATTTTTTAAATTATATGAGAATTCTTCTGCCGCCGAAAATGTTCTATTACTAGTAAGAACATATACTTTTGCGTTTGGATTTCTTTTTCCCGGAACATGTGGTAATGTCCACGTTTGCGTTTTAGTATCAGTTGGTCTCCAATAAAAATTATTAAGATGCACACGCTCTGGAGAAAATAAGTAGCTCGTAATTAATTGAATCATGCTTGGTGATCCGCCTCCATTATTACGAAGATCAATAATAATTACACCAGTATTACTCAAAAAATTCATAGCGGCAACTGCAGTTTCACTTGCATATTGAGGATCCATAAAAGCTCTTAAATCTAAATAGCCAATATTACCATCCAGTATTTTAACATCTTTAAATCCAAAATTTTGAAATCGCATTCTATTAACACGATTCTCAACCAATTTAAGACTATCTTCTTCGTTAACGGCTTGCTGTTCTTCAGGAATTCTTTCAGGATTATAAATTACCCTGAGATGCTTATCTTTACTAACCGCTTGTAAGTCTTTGGTAAGAGTTGTAGCAAAAATATGGGGATCATTTATGGATTTATAATTCCCTTTGTTGAGATTGCCTTTTATTTGCAAATTCATTTTCTCAGCCACCTTTGGAAATACATAATTGGAACTTATGATGCTTGCAACAGAGTCAATAACTTTTGAAATTTGTGCCTGAGTTATATTAGTTGTTCTATTTTGAGCTTCTAGCTTAATTGTTAAATAGATGAATAAAAAGCAAGCTAGAAAGATTGTATATTTATTTTGTTTCATCTTCTTTACTAAATATTGATTTCTAATAGTATTATTTCATATACCAATCGCGTAAACGTACCTCAATGTTTTTGTTCTTAGCATTTACCAATTCTTTAAACTTTTTGGTATCACTAATATCTGGTCTTCCTCTATAGTGATATGGGTATACAATTTTAGGTTTAAAATCTAAGACAGCACTAGCCGCTTGGTTTATATCCATAGTGTATGGTAAATTCATACAAACAAAAGCTACATCTATGCCGCGTTGATTACGCATCTCTTGTATATCTTCTGTATCACCAGAAATATAAATACCTTTTCCGCCAAGGTTTATAAAATAACCATTACCACGTCCTCTTGGGTGACGAGAAGTATTATCCTCAGGTAAATTATACATAGGCAATGCATTAATAAATATGTTATCTTCTACATGTATTCCGCCATTTTTTACAACGGCTAATTGTTTTTCATAATCTTTTTTAAGCATATCTGCAACTGCCTGTGGAACTACAAATTTTGCATTCTTAGTATCTAATTCTTTTAAAGTTTCAAGATTGGTATGATCTCCATGTATATCGGTAATCAAAATTAGATCCGGTTTATCTAGATCTTTAAAGCGTTCGGCTCCTCCGTAAGGATCTATATAAATGGTTTTACCATTCCATTGTAAGACCAATGTGCCATGTAAAATAGGCTGAATGATAATATCACCTTCTTCAGATTTTATAACATCTGGGTCTGGTCGTTGGGCAAAACATAAAGTTGTAATGAACAGTACTAATAAGAAGGGGAATTTAGTTTTCATTTGTTTGTTTTAATAGTTAGATTGTTCAGATGTATTTAAATAAAGAATTTACTACATCTTAATTATAATGACTCCATTTATAATTTGTTAATTAAAAAATTGTACTTACTTCTTTTTTTACATAATCTAAAGCAACTTTAGTTGGAGGTAAATCACTTTCGCCAGTACGTTTTATAATAGCGGTTTGCATAGTTTTAGCGTCTATCACTTCGCCTTCTAATAAAATAGTTCTAATAAAGTTTAAAGTGTTGTTTTTTGCAGTAGTAATTAGATCCCAACATTCATTAGTCATGTATACTTGTTGTGCTAAATTATGCTCATATTCTTTTTCTACAGCAGTCAATAACTTTTTAAAATATGCTGGTTTATCATTACTCGCTGGGCTAATTCGGGCAGCTAAACTGTTTGGTGTTATGCGTTCTAAAAATAACGCCATACGCTCATAAGCTTGCAATCTAGTAGGCAAAGCTACACCTTGCTTCTCTTTACGTAATTGATAAATTCTAGCATTTTTTTCATTGTTAACATGTAATCTAAAAAAGTATAAAGCCACCGCTCCTGTTACAATTGCTGGCAGGGTATAAGCAATCAATTGAGTAAAATTTTCTGTATCCATTTAAAGTTTTAATATTAGTTGAACCAAATTTAACAAAAACTAAATGAAACTTACTTTTATAGGCTTCAATTTCTTTATATTTTAACTAAATTTTTTCCTTAATAATTACTATATTTTGTCAATAACTTTAATTGTAATACTATAGTAACAATTGTACTTTTGAAATGCTAAAAATGTTTGCGTGACGGATTACCTCGAGAATTTAAACGAAGCCCAAAAACAAGCTGTATTACATAAACAAGGACCCATGATCATCATTGCTGGTGCTGGTTCAGGTAAAACACGTGTGCTTACATATCGCATTGCATATTTAATGAGTCAAGGTGTAGATGCCTTTAGCATTTTAGCATTGACATTTACCAATAAGGCTGCTCGCGAAATGAAGAATCGTATTGGGCAAATTGTTGGTGAAGGTGAAGCTAAGAACTTATGGATGGGCACTTTTCACTCTGTTTTTGCAAGAATTTTACGCTCTGAGGCAGAAAAGTTAGGGTATCCGTCTAATTTTACCATTTATGATACTCAAGATTCTGTAAGACTCTTAACTTCAATTATAAAGGAATTACAATTGGATAAAGATCGATACAAACCAAAACAAATATTAGGACGAATATCTCAATTTAAAAATAGCTTGATTACGGTTAAAGCATATCATAATTCACCAGAATTGCAAGAAGCTGATGTTATGGCAAGTCGCCCTAAAACTGGTGAAATTTATAATCAGTATGTCGAAAGATGTTTTAAGGCTGGTGCGATGGATTTTGATGATTTATTGTTGAGGACAAATGAATTGTTGACCCGTTTTCCAGAGGTATTAGCAAAATACCAAGATCGATTTAGATATATTTTGGTAGATGAGTATCAAGATACTAATCATTCGCAATATTTAATTGTTAGAGCTTTAGCAGATAGATTTCAGAATATTTGTGTAGTTGGTGATGATTCGCAGAGTATTTATGGCTTTCGTGGTGCTAATATTCAAAACATTTTGAATTTTCAAAAGGACTATGATGATGTAAGAATATTCAAACTAGAACAAAATTATAGGTCTACAAGTAATATAGTAGAAGCTGCTAATAGTGTTATTGAAAAGAATAAAACCAAACTAGATAAAGAAATTTGGACCTCAAACGATAGAGGTGAAAAGGTAAAAATTATGCGTACCCTTTCAGATGGTGAAGAAGGTCGGTTTGTCGCAGACTCCATTTTTGACAATAAGATCAATAATCAGCTAAAGAATGGCAATTTTGCTGTACTTTATAGAACTAATGCGCAATCTAGAGCAATTGAAGATGCCTTACGTAAAAAGGATATTGCTTATAGAATTTATGGAGGTTTGTCATTTTACCAACGTAAAGAAATTAAAGACGTGTTATCGTATCTACGTTTACTGGTTAACCCTAGTGACGAAGAGGCCTTAAAACGTGTAATAAATTACCCAGCAAGAGGAATAGGGCAAACTACAGTTGATAAATTAATAGTCGCTGCGAATCATTATAAAAGATCAATTTTTGAAATTTTAGAAAATCTTGATAAGATTGATTTAAAGATTAATTCAGGTACTAAAGCAAAATTGAATGATTTTGTAACCATGATCAAAAGTTTTCAAGTTGAAGCGGAAACCAAAAATGCTTTTGAAGTTGCAGATCATGTAATTAAAAAGACATATATCGTTAAAGATATTGAGAAAGAAGCAACGCCTGAAGCTGTTAACAGAGTAGAGAACGTACAAGAACTACTAAATGGTATTAAAGATTTTATAGAAGAGCAAAAAGAAAAGGAAGAAGATGCTTCTTTAGCATTCTTTTTAGAAGATGTTGCTTTGGCTACCGATTTTGATAATGATAAAAAGCATAATCAAGATGTAGTTTCTCTAATGACTATTCACTTAGCAAAAGGGTTAGAATTTCAATATGTTTACATTGTTGGTTTAGAAGAAAATTTATTTCCTTCCGCAATGAGCATGAATACTCGTAGCGAACTAGAAGAAGAGCGTCGTTTATTTTATGTGGCGTTAACTCGCGCAGAAAAACAAGCATATTTAAGTTACGCGCATTCACGGTATCGTTGGGGGAAACTAATAGACTGTGAACCAAGTCGTTTTTTAGAAGAAATAGACGATAAATTTTTAGAACATTTAACACCAAAATTGCCTAAGCAAATCAATCGTTTTGTAAACGAAGATATTTTTGGAAGCGTTCCACAGGATAAAATTCGTTTTAAAAAACCAATATCAAGAACGATAAATAAGCCTTCAAAAAAGGAGAAACATTCCCCGAAAGGTGTAAAAATTAATCCGCCTAAGAACTTAAAAAAAGTAAGTGCTATAACCACTAATCTATTCGATAGTAATATTACTGTTGGTAACATTGTTGAACATGCTAAATTTGGTAAAGGCGAAGTGATTAATTTAGAAGGAAAAGGATCTAATAAAAAAGCAGAAATAAAATTCGAATCTGTCGGTAATAAAAAGTTATTACTACAGTTCGCTAAACTTAAAATTTTGACATAAAAGACAATCGTTTTATAGAAATAATTGTTTATTTGTGTTATATAATAAATAAGTATAATGGAGTTTGATTTAGAATACAATTCAGAGAGAGAACATTTAATAATTCCCGAGTATGGGAGACACCTTCAGAAATTAGTAAACCACTGTATTGCTATAGAAGATAAAGAAAAACGCAATAAAATGGCCAATGCTATAGTAGATGTAATGGGTAATTTACAACCGCATCTACGAGATGTGCCAGATTTTCAACATAAATTATGGGATCAGCTTTTTATTATGTCTGATTTTAAATTGGAGGCAGATTCACCATATCCAAAGCCTTCTAAAGAAGAATTGACAGCCAAACCAGACGCTTTAAATTATCCTAGATCGGCTTCAAAATATCGTTTTTACGGAAATAATATTCAGATAATGATTGATACAGCATTGCAATGGGAAGATGGCGAAATGAAGGATGCATTGGTATTTACCATAGCTAATCACATGAAGAAATGCTACCTAAATTGGAATAAAGATACGGTAGAAGATAATGTTATTTTCGAGCACTTGTCTGAACTTTCTGATGGTAAATTACAGCTTACTTCCGATGCCGAGACATTATCAGAAAGTAAGAGTTTATTGCGTGCCAAATCACGTAATAACAATAATAAAAAGAACCAAAAAAATCAGAAAAATCAAAAGTCGAATAAAAACTGGAAACGACGTTAAATTATTATGATCAAATAACTTATGGGAACATTTAAAATTGAAGGAGGGCATCAATTAAAAGGAGAAATAACACCTCAAGGAGCAAAAAATGAAGCATTACAAATTTTATGTGCTGTTTTGTTAACTCCAGAAGAAGTGCATATTGATAATATACCAGATATTGTAGATGTAAATAAACTCATAAAGTTATTGAGTAATTTAGGGGTAAAGATTCAGAAGAACGGTAAAGGTTCATATACATTTAAAGCTGATGATGTTAACTTAAAATACTTAGAGTCAACAGAATTTAAAGAAGAAGGTAAAGGTTTACGCGGTTCTATCATGATTGTCGGCCCCTTACTAGGGCGTTTTGGTAAAGGATATATACCAAAACCTGGAGGTGATAAAATTGGTCGCCGTCGTTTAGATACTCACTTTGAAGGTTTTATCAATCTTGGAGCGAAGTTTCGCTATAATAAAGAAGACTATTTCTATGGAGTAGAAGCAAAGAAGCTAAAAGGAGCTTATATGCTATTAGATGAAGCTTCTGTTACTGGTACAGCTAACATAGTAATGGCTGCAGTTCTTGCTGAAGGAAAAACTACTATTTATAACGCGGCTTGCGAACCTTATTTACAGCAATTATGCAAAATGCTAAATAGAATGGGAGCTAAGATTTCTGGTGTAGGTTCAAATATGCTAGAAATTGAAGGTGTTGATTCTTTGGGAGGTACAGACCATAGAATGCTACCAGATATGATTGAAATTGGTAGTTGGATAGGTTTAGCTGCTATGACCAAAAGTGAATTAACAATAAAAAATGTTAGCTGGAATGATCTTGGACAAATCCCCGATGTATTTAGAAAATTGGGAATAACTTTAGAACGTAAAGGAGACGATATTTATGTGCCTGAACATAAAAAAGGCTATGAAATACAAAGTTATATTGATGGCTCCATCCTTACTATTGCCGATGCTCCATGGCCAGGGTTTACTCCAGATTTACTTAGTATAGTATTAGTTGTTGCGACTCAAGCTAGAGGTAGTGTTTTGATTCATCAAAAAATGTTTGAAAGCCGTTTGTTCTTTGTTGATAAATTGATTGATATGGGCGCAAAAATTATTTTGTGCGATCCGCATAGAGCTACAGTAATCGGGCATGATTTTAAATCAGATCTAAAAGCTACAACAATGACTTCACCTGATATTAGAGCTGGTATTTCATTATTAATTGCAGCCTTATCTGCAAGTGGTACTTCTACCATCCACAATATCAACCAGATAGATAGAGGTTATGAGAATATTGATGGACGGTTGAAAGCTATTGGAGCTAAGATTACAAGAGTAAATTAATTTGCTAAAAACTTACCGTTAATAACTATAATGTCAATTTGGCACAATGTCAATATTGGCAGTACTTTTGCACATTAAATTAAGATTAAAATTATCGACTGAAAATCATGAGTAAAAAAGAGAATATAAAAGAAGAGGAACAAGTAGTTGAAGAAACACAAGCAAAAGAAGAAGAAGAAGTTCTTGAAGCTGAAAAAGAACCTACTACAGAAGAATTACTCCAGCAAGAAAAAGATAAATATTTACGTTTATTTGCTGAATTCGAAAATTATAAAAAGCGTACTAGTAAAGAACGAATAGAGTTATTCAAGACGGCTGGTCAAGACGTTATGACAGCTATATTACCTGTATTGGATGATTTTGAGCGTGCTTTAACTCATATTGAAGATGATAAAGAAGCAGAAGAGTTACGAAAAGGAGTATTACTGATTTATCAAAAGTTGGTTACAGCTTTAGAACAAAAAGGATTATCAAAAATTGAAGTGAAGAAGGGTGATGTATTTGATTCTGAAGTTCACGAAGCAGTAACACAAATCCCAGCTCCTTCAAAAAAACTAAAAGGTAAAGTGATTGATACAGTTGAACAAGGTTATAAATTAGGGGAAAAAATTATTCGTTTCCCTAAAGTTGTAATTGGGCAATAAGTAAGATAATGGCTAAACAAGATTATTACGAAATATTAGGCGTTAGCAAAAATGCAACGACTGCTGAGATAAAAAAAGCATATCGCAAGATGGCTATTAAATATCATCCAGATAAAAATCCAGATGATAAAACCGCTGAAGAGAAATTTAAACAAGCAGCCGAGGCTTATGAAGTGTTGAGTAATGCTGATAAAAAAGCACGCTATGATCAGTTTGGTCATGCAGCTTTTGAAGGTGGAGCTGGTGGTTTCGGTGGAGGCGGAATGAATATGGAAGACATATTTAGTCAGTTTGGAGATATCTTTGGTGGAGCTTTCGGAGGTGCATTCGGTGGTGGTTTTGGCGGAGGTGGTAGAGGTCGAGTTAAAGGCAGTAACCTTAGAATTCGAGTAAAACTTACTTTAAAAGAAATCCTTAATGGAGTAGAGAAGAAGGTAAAAGTAAAGCGTAAAGTGCAAGCTGAAGGCGTAACTTATAAAACATGTTCAACTTGTAATGGTCAAGGCCAAGTTATGCAAGTTACCAATACTATATTGGGCAGAATGCAGACCGCAAGTACTTGCCCAACTTGTCAAGGTGCTGGTGAGTCTATAGATAAAAGACCGGCCGGCGCAGATGCCCATGGCTTAGTAGCTAAAGAAGAAAATGTTTCTATAAAAATACCACCTGGGGTTACAGATGGAGTACAATTAAAAGTTGCCGGAAAAGGTAATGATGCACCTGGTAATGGTATAGCAGGTGATCTATTGGTAGTAATTCAGGAAGAGGAACATCCTAACTTAAAAAGAGAAGGGAATAATTTACATCATGATATGTATGTAAGTTTTTCTGAGGCTGTTTTAGGTGGCGCAAAAGAAATTGACACTTTAACAGGAAAAGTTAGAGTTAAAATTGATAATGGTGTACAATCTGGAAAAATATTACGCTTGCGTGGAAAAGGGTTGCCAAGTTTAGACGGATATGGAAAAGGAGATTTACTGGTTCATGTAAATGTTTGGACACCTAAGGAGCTAACAAAAGAGCAAAGACAATTCTTTGAGAACATGAAAGATGATGAAAATTTTAAACCAGAACCAACGACTGGCGACAGATCATTTTTTGAGAAAGTAAAGGATATGTTTTCATAACTAAAAGTTAAAATTTTAAAAAAGAAAGACATTTATTGCGAAAATCATTTTTTGTTTAGTGATTTTTTATATATTTGTCCAGTTGAGCGTAAAGCTCAACAACTTTTTCTTTTTCATAGCAATTTTCCCACTCTATTAGAGTGGGTTTTTTTATGCTTAAAAAATTACTGAAAATAGCCTTTTAAAAAATTAAAAAATATTTAATGTTTTTATACAATATTGATTGTGGTAAATCGTTATGGTCTTGTATTACTGTTTTAATAGTACGGTAATATTTCTTTTTCATAGCAATTTTCCCGCTCCCTTTTAGAGAGCGGGATTTTTTTTACTCATTTTTAAGCGTACTTTTGCAGTTAAGTAGACCACCTTATCGCATCATTTAATGATGAGGAAAGTCCGGACACCGCAGAGTATCATAGCGGATAACATCCGTCCAGCGTAAGCTGAGGACTAGTGCAACAGAAAGCAAGTACAGTTCGGCTGTAGTGAAATCAGGTAAACTCTATGAGGTGCAATGTTACATATATTGAAGTTTGAGAACTACTCGTTCGATTTCAAGGGGTAAGCAGCTAAAGTTATATAGTAATATATAATGTAGATAAATGATAAGGAGCCGTTCCAACGGTTACAGAATCCGGCTTATGGTCTACTTTTTTTGTAAGAACTTCATTTACTTTTCGACCATTAATTAAAACCAATATCAAAAGATGAATAATTTCTGGTATTTTGAAGATGTTAATCTGTTCAAAATTTTGTGCCCACATAAATATCCTGCTTATAAAAAAGCGCACGATCTAAGCATCTATAAAAAAAGTGATTATATCTACTTTGAAGAAGATTCTGCTAACAAAATCTATTTGATAGATAAGGGGAAAGTGAAAATTGGCTATTATACAGAGGATGGTGAAGAAGTGATTAAAGCTATTTTATCACGAGGAGAAATTTTTGGTGAAAAGGCAATTTTAGGCATTGATAAGCGGAATGAATTTGCACAATCTATAGATAACAAAACAGCAATTTGCCCAGTTGGTAGAGATACAATGTATAATTTAATGCGTGATAATGTATCAGTAAGCTTTAAAATTTATAAGTTTATAGGTTTACGCATTAAAAGATTAGAACGCAGATTAGAATTACTACTTTTTAAAGATACTAAAACACGATTATTAGAATTTTTGAATGAAATGTTTGAAGATTATGGATATGATTGTGAAAAAACTGGTGATCAAGTAATTTGCCACCCGTATACGCAAAAAGATATTGCTTCATTAATAGGTACTTCAAGGCCCACTTTAAATATTCTTCTAAATGAATTAAAAGAAGAGAAAATCATTAATTTCAATAGAAAAGAAATCAGAATTTTAAAAAAAGTTGCTTAATGTAAGCTAGCTAACATTTTATAATATTTTATCAGTTTAAATTTGATTAATTAATATTAAAATTGATAAATATGTTAAAAAGGGTTTTTGTAATAGCTTTTGTGGCTATTAGTTTAGTTTTCAGTTCATGCTCATCTGATGATGATGGACCGGTTAACGCAAATCTTACGTTAAATATTAGCGGTTTAGAAGATTTAGGTGCAGATTTTGTTTATGAAGGATGGATTATTGTAAATGGAGCCCCAGTTAGTACAGGCACATTTACGAGTACTGCAACAGGACAAGCATTTTCTGTAGATGCAACTCAATTGGCAGCAGCCACTAGATTTGTCTTAACTATTGAGCCTGCTGGTGAAACTGGAGTAGAAGCTGCAACTCCAGCAGATACTAAATTACTTGTTGGTGATTTTAGTGGTACAACTGCAAATGTATCAATTGGTACAGTCGCTGATTTTAACTCCATTACGCCATCTGGTCAATTCTTTTTGAGAGCACCTACAGATGAAGCAGCTGGTACAGGCAATAATGGAAATGATGAAAGTGGTATTTGGTTTGGTATACCAGGGATGCCACCAACACCATCGTTAGTCTTACCTACTTTAGAGGCAGGTTGGAAATATGAAGGTTGGGTTGTTGTAGACGGAACTGGCCCATTATCCACAGGTACATTCACTGCTTTTGATATGGCAGATGATAATGCAGGTGATCCAAATTCATTTAATGGTACAGAGAATGCAGGTCCTCCAATTCCTGGAGAAGATTTCTTTAATAATGCTCCAGCAGGTTTCACATTCCCTTTAGATATTAGAGGTAGAACTGTGGTAATATCTATTGAACCATCACCAGATAATTCTCCAACTCCATTTTTATTAAAACCATTATCAGGTATAGCAGGTAATGATACAGCTCCAGCAACTTATGATTTGAGTTTTAGTAATGGTTCATTTCCAACAGGAAGTGTAACTAGATAGTTTTTATTTTATAATAATTGGGGTAAAATGTGATATCGAAAGGTATCACATTTTTTATATTAGATTTGTAAGGAATTATTATAACATATACTAAACTAGAAATATTATAGTTATGACTAAAAAGCGAAGAAGCCTTCTTCTAAATATTTTATTCTTTGCCTTTCTTTTTTTTCTTTTTACACCATACAGTTTAGGTGTTAGAGCAAAACTAACTCAAGGATTAACTTATTTAAAAAGTTTTGTTAGTTCACCTGAAGTTAATGAAGTTAGTAATCGTAAAACGTTAGATACTTATAATGTCGCTTTAAGCGGAATCAATAATGCTACTAATACTAATTTAGATAATTTAAAAGGAAAAGTAGTTTTGATAAATCATTGGGCAACCTGGTGCCCTCCGTGCAGAGCGGAAATGCCATCTTTTGATAAGCTATATAAAGATTATAGTAATAAAGTAACTTTTCTTTTTTTAACTACAGATACAAAAAGAGTTGTAGAAAAGTATTATAAGGTTAATAACTTTGATTTCCCTACATACAATTTACAATCGCAAATACCAGAACAGATCAATACTAGAAGTATTCCTGCTACATTTATATTAGATAAAAATGGTAATGTGGCTTTAGAAGAGTTTGGTCCAGCAGATTGGAATACTAATAAAGTAAGAGAAACCTTAGATGGTTTGTTAGCTGAATAATCAATTTACTTCTTCAATAACGCCTAGAAGAATTTTACATCCATCTTCAATTTCTTTATTACTGATTGTAAGCGGTGGTGTAATGCGCACAGCTTTTTCTTCATACAATAGCCAAAAAAGAAGCAATCCTTTTTCGAGCGATCTTAGAATGACTTTTGATGCTACTTCAGAAGACTCAAACAATATTGCTAGCATTAATCCTTTTCCGCGAATTTCTTTAATGGCGGAATGTTTCAATAGTGATTTAAATAACTGCTCTTTTTGCAAAGTCTCAACAATTAAATTATTTGACTGTAATTCTTTAACTGTAGCCAAAGCAGAAGAAGCAATTACTGGATGCCCTCCAAAAGTAGTTATATGACCTAATTTTGGGTTATGACTTAAGCTTTTCATTATTTTAGTAGAAGCTATAAAAGCACCAATTGGCATACCACCTCCTAATCCTTTACCCGCAATAATAATATCTGGTATAACATTGTAATTTTCAAACCCCCAAAAAGTTCCTGTTCTGCCCACGCCAGATTGAATTTCATCTAAAATCAATAAGGCACCTACTTCATTACAACGTTCTTTTACCTTTACTAAATAATTTTCTGCAGGCTCTATAAATCCTGCTCCACCTTGAATAGTTTCAAGAATCACTGCAGCTGTTTTGTACGTAATACTTTCCAAGTCATTGAAATTATTAAACTCAATAAATTTTATACCTGGAATTAAAGGGCGAAAAGCTCGGCTCTGTTCTTCTGTACCACATACACTCATAGCTCCTTGAGTATTGCCGTGATAGGCATTTTTTGCAGCTATAATTTCTGAGCGGTCAGTATATTTTTTAGCAAGTTTCAACGCACCTTCGGTTGCTTCTGTACCAGAGTTAGTTAAGTAAACACTATCTAAATTAATAGGCAGGGTATTAACTAAGGCTTTACATAATTCAACTTGTGATTCTTGTATAAACTCACCATATACCATTACATGAGTGTGCTTTTCTAACTGATTTATAATGACTTTTTTAATTTTAGGATGATTATGCCCTAAACTATTAGCAGAAACACCAGCAATAAAATCCAAGTATCTCTTTCCGGTAGTATCATATATATAACTACCATTTGCATGAGAGATTTCTAGAGCTAAGGGGTGTTCTGAAGTTTGTGCTTGATATTTAAAGAAATCAGATTTCATTCGATCTAATTTTCTTCTACTTTAGAATTTTTTTCAATAGCTCTTTTTTTGATTTTCTCATCAGTATTATCTGTAGATATGATGTTAAAATCATCTTTAGTAAAGATGTCATCTTTGGTTAAAGGGCGTTCACTTTCTCGCCAGACAAAGCCTTTCAACTTTCTCACATTATCAGGCAATTGAGATGGAGGATAGGTAGCACCATCTGGTTTTGTTAAAAATCGTGCTTCTTGAATTTGACTGTCTTTAAATAGAAATTTCATAGAACTACAAGTAGTCTTATCTATTCCTATAAGACCATTGGTGCTTTCATCTCGCGCGTAATAAATCATTTCACCATTTCCAACAATATTCACATCATGTAAATCATTGTCTATAAATTTCCCTAACAGAATTCTTCCTTTAATTTGATTGTATCCGGCAGAATCTTTTTGAACTATAAATGCGTTACGCCAAACTTTTAAACTATCTAATTGTTCGGTTTTGGTATTAGAAAGTAATTGGATGGTGTCTCCAGTAATCTGATTATTTTCTGACCATAAAACAGGATTTCTAAATAACTTTGTTAATCCAGTAGACTGATTAGCATGTATGGAATCACACTTTCCGCTAAGGTTACTCTTAAAGAATTTTACTCTCTTGAAGGCTCTAATAATTCTATTTTCTGGTTTACCGGTTGCTAATAAGGTATCACCATGTACATACATAGAATCTTTATCAACCTCCATGATAGCAACTGCGCGGTCGACTACATAAGCAGAGTCTAATTGCTGAAAAAATTCTGCATAACCACCTTTAATGATGGAATTATTGACAGTATCTTTTAATTGAATGTTTTTAGTCGCAGAGGCATAACCTTTATTCCTATCGTAATATAAACTGTCCGCTGTTATTTCACGGTTTTGGTGAATAATACGTGAATTCTTGGTGAAATACGACACATTTTCTTTAGTGTCATAAAATCCATTCTCAGTATAGATAAAATTCTCTTCACCCGTTATTGTCGAAGGTCCAAACAAATACGTTTTACCATTACTTGTAAAATAATCTAAATGATTTGATTTCAATACGTAGTCAGGGTTGGTCAGTACAACATCCGATTGTGCTTGAAATTTTGAAGTTTTTAAATAGTAATTACCAGTTTTACTTTCTAATACATTTACTGTATCTCTAATAGTAGCTCCGCTTCTATAATAAAGCAATTGTTTTAGTCTATCAAAGCGTAAGGTATCAGTAGTCAGCGTCATTAATGGATCTTTTAAAACCACGTCACCCCAAGACAATGCTTTTTTCGTATTACCATTGTATTGTACATAGCGACTTGTTTGAGTGATGGTATCACCCTGATTTAAGACTACATCTCCAAAGGCTTTTAAAATGTTATCTTTTTTATAATGGATTGCTTTTTTACTACGTAATGATATTCCTTCATGCTCTACATAGACATTGCCTAAAAGAATAGTGGCACCAGGATACTTCTCTTCATCTATAGTAGAATTATCTGCATGTACTATATGTATGCGTTTCTGCTGCGCAAAAACTGAAATAGAAATGATTATAAAAAAGATGCTAAACAGTAGTTTTTTCAAGCTAATTATAATTTGCTACAAAACTAAGGAAAAAGCAGCGAGTCAATTACAACTTTCATGTTTTTAAGAATAGTTTAGTAGTTCTATCTTAAAATAGTCTGCTTTCTATCAGGACCAACAGAAACAATTTTGATAGGAACTTCTAGTTCTTTTTCTATAAAATCTATATATGTATTTAGGTTTGGTGGTAATTCATCGGCAGATGTCATTTTAGTGAGATCAGCTTGCCAACCTTTTAATTCTGTATAGTTTACCGATACATTTTCCGGCTCAATATTGTATGGCAAATGTGTAATTTCTTTCCCTTTATAGTTATACGAAGTACACACTTTTAAAGTATCGAAACCAGATAATACATCGCCTTTCATCATCATAAGTTGTGTTACACCATTAACTTCTACAGCATATTTTAATGCAACTAGATCTAACCAACCACAGCGCCTTGGACGACCAGTTGTAGCTCCAAATTCATGACCAACACGACCCATGGTCTCACCATCTTTATCAAATAGTTCAGTAGGGAAAGGTCCAGAACCTACACGCGTGGTATACGCTTTAAAAATACCAAAAACCTCACCAATTCTATTTGGCGCAACACCTAAACCAGTACAGGCTCCAGCTGCTGTTGTATTTGATGATGTTACAAATGGGTATGTTCCGAAATCAATATCTAATAATGACCCTTGTGCACCCTCCGCTAAAATTGTTTTGCCGCTTTTCATTGCTTGACTTAGATACTCTTCACTATCAATAAATGTCAGTTCTTTTAACGTATCTACAGCTTTACAGAATTCTGTTTCAAGTTCCTCTAAATCATATTGAATATCAACCTCAAAGAAATCGAGCATTTTAATATGCTTCGCAGTAAGTGCTTTGTATTTATCTTTCCAATTATCTAATTCTAAATCACCAACACGCATTCCGTTACGTCCGGTTTTATCCATATAAGTTGGACCAATCCCTTTTAAAGTAGAGCCAATCTTGGCTTTTCCTTTAGAAGTTTCTGATGCTGCATCTAATAAACGATGCGTAGGTAGAATTAAATGTGCTTTTCTGGAGATTAATAATTTCGATTTGTAATCAATATTATGAATAGATAAATTATCTAATTCTTTTTTGAAAATTACAGGATCTATAACAACGCCATTCCCAACAAGATTCATAGCACTTTCGTGGAAAATACCAGATGGAATTGTATGTAATACATGCTTATTTCCATCAAAAATCAGCGTATGCCCTGCATTTGGACCACCCTGAAAACGTGCAATAATATCATAGTTCTTAGTTAGAACGTCTACAATTTTCCCTTTTCCTTCATCACCCCATTGTAGTCCTAATAGTAAATCTACCGTCATGTAAATAGTTTATTTTTTTTGGTTTTTAGAGCCATAGAAATAGAGTGAATGTTTATCGATAGTAACATCGAAAACTTCTTCTATGGTTTTTTTAATAATCTGAATTCTAGGATCACAAAATTCAATGACCTCACCTGTGTCTTCTAGAATTAAATGATCGTGCTGTTTATCAAAATATGATTTTTCGTAATGCGATTGATTTTGTCCAAATTGATGACGTCTTACCAAACCACATTCCAACAATAATTCAATGGTGTTATAAAGTGTAGCACGACTCACACGATAATTCTTATTCTTCATATAGATATATAAAGATTCTATATCGAAATGATCACTATGATCATAAATCTCTTGAAGAATAGCATAGCGCTCTGGCGTTTTTCTATGGCTATTCTTTTCTAAGAATTTTGTGAAAACATTTTTTACAATTTCTTGATTTTTATTGTTTTCTATTTGCTTTGTTGTGCTCATAATTACCAAACAAATTTACACTTTAATTGAAAAATTAATGAGATGAAATAGTAAAAAGATTAACAACTTGTAAACAAGTTAGTTTAGGCGTTGAATTTTATCAATACCGTCAATTTTTTTAAGCTGATTTGTAAGCTTTTTAAGCTGAGAATTGTTTTTTATACTTATGGCAATTTTACCCTCAAAAACACCGTCATTACCAGCAATATTAATACTATGTATGTTTACATGCATACTGTTTGAAATAACCCTGGTTACTTCATTTACCAATCCCATATTGTCTAAACCAGTAATCTTAAGTGTTACTTTATATTCTTGTTGTGAAGAATCTATCCACTTTGCAGGCATAACTCTATACGCAAACTGAGATTGCAAACTGATCGCATTTGGGCAATTTTGTTTGTGCACTTTTATACCATCATTAACTGTAACAAACCCAAATACTTTATCACCAGGAATGGGGTTACAACAATTAGCTAATTTGTAATCTAGTTTGTCTTCATCCTTACCAAAAACCAAAAGATCATAATTATTAGTAACCTCTTGAAAGGAAGTATCTATCTCATTTGGTGTTTGTCTGCGTAATTTACTTTTAAAGAAACTGTAAAGAGCATTACTACGTTGTGCTACATAATCCTTTAGTTGCTGGTTTTCAATAGAACCATTGCCAATGCGATAAAATAAATCAAGACTTGTTTTAAGCTTAAAAAAATTAACTAATTCATTAACTGTCTTTTCATTTAATTGAATTTTTAAATGACGTAGTTTTCGTTCTAAAATCTCTTTTCCTTCTGCAGCAATTTGTTTTTGCTCATCTTTTAAGGCGGACTTTATCTTAGATTTAGCTCTTGCAGTTTTGGCAATATCTAACCAGCTTAACTTTGGTTTTTGTGATTTTGAAGTAATTACATCCACTTGATCACCACTTTTTAGTTCATAGCTAAGAGGAACTAATTTACCGTTTACACGGGCACCACGACAACGCATGCCAACTTCTGTATGAATTGCGAACGCAAAATCAATTGGTGTAGCACCTTTTGGTAATGATTTTATATCCCCTTTAGGCGTAAAAACATAAATTTCTTTGGCATATAAATTCAATTTGAATTGTTCAACAAAGTCAACAGCATTTACATCAGGGTTTTCAAGTGTTTCTTTTAATCTATTTAACCAAACTTCTAAACCAGATTCTTTTTCATTAGCATGCTTATATCTAAAATGAGCAGCATAACCTTTTTCAGCAATCTCATCCATACGCTCAGAACGGATTTGTACTTCTACCCAGCGTCCTTTAGCTCCCATTACCGTAATATGGAGAGATTCATAGCCAGTAGACTTGGGTTGAGAAATCCAATCACGTAATCTATTAGGATTTGGCCTAAAATGATCGGTTACTATGGAATATATTTTCCAAGCATCGAATTTTTCTCTTTCTTCTGTAGATTTGTATATAATACGGATGGCAAATTTGTCATAAACTTCATCGAAAGATACATTCTGAATTTGCATCTTTTTTCGGATTGAAAAAATAGATTTTGGTCTACCTTTTATGGAGTACTCTAATTTTTCCTTATCTAGAGATGACTTTATAATACTGGCAAATGATTCTATATACTTATTTTGCTCTTCTTTGCTTTCTTGAATTTTTGTTTGAATATCATTATATACTTCGGGTTCAGTATATTTTAGCCCTAAGTCTTCTAGGTCTGTTTTAATATTATAAAGCCCTAAACGATGTGCTAATGGAGCATAGATATATAAGGTCTCGGAAGAAATCTTTATTTGCTTAGGCTGTGGCATGGCGTCCATGGTTTGCATATTGTGCAATCTATCAGCAATTTTTATCAAGATAACACGCACATCATCATTTAGCGTAAGCAACATTTTTCTAAAATTCTCTGCTTGAACTGATATATTTTGTTCTTTACTTAAATGAGAAATTTTCGTTAACCCGTTAACGATTCTTGCTATGGTTTCGCCAAATAGTTGCTCAATATCTTCAAAAGTATAATCTTCAGAATCTTCTACCACGTCATGTAAGAGGGCGGAAGCAATGGACGTAGCACCTAAACCAATTTCATTGGCAACTAATTTAGCTACAGCAATTGGGTGGTAAATATATGGCTCACCTGTTTTTCTTCGCTGATCTTTATGGGCATCAGCGGCAATATCAAAAGCTTTGCGAATCAATTTCTTGTCTTTTGGAGACAAGGTTTGATACGTTTCGCTAAGCATATCTTTATAGCGCTTGGCGATCTCTTTTTTCTCTTCTTCTAATGTTGCTACATATGCCATAGATTAAAAGTAGTACAAAGATTTTTACTGTACAAGCTATTTTAACGCGATAAATTTTGAACTCTTTGTAAGAGTGTTGGATGTGAATAATGGGCAAAAACATAACTCTTATGAGGAGTTAAATTACTCAGATTATTCGTAGATAATTTCTTTAAAGATGAAATTAAAGACAAGGCATTATGATGTTTTTTGGCATAATCATCAGCTTGGTATTCAAATTTTCGTGAAATATAATTCATGATAAGACCTGTCAATTCTGAAATAGGAGTATAGAGTACACCAAATGCGATAAGACTAATATGAAAGCTTGGTTTTTCAACACCTAAAGCATCAGCTAATAATTGGTTACCTATAAATAAGGATAGAATATACAAAGTAAAACCAGTGGTTAAAATAGAAACAATCATATTAAAAATTACATGCTTTTTTTTATAATGACCAACTTCGTGAGCTAATACGGCAACTATTTCATCTGGTTCTAGATCATTTATTAAAGTATCATATAAAACTATTCTCTTTTTTGAACCAAAACCGGTAAAATATGCATTAGCTCGAGATGAGCGTTTTGAGCCATCAATCACAAATATTTTATCTAGGTTAAAACCTACTTTAATAGCGAAATCTTCTAGCTTAGATTTCAATTCACCTTCTTCCAAGGGCGTTTGCTTATTAAATAATGGAACTATTAAAGTTGAATAAAATAGCATCATAAAAACTGAAAATGAAGCTATAAATACCCAGGTATAAATCCAGAAATTTTTTCCTGTTAACTGATAAAACCAAACAATTAATGCTAAAATTCCTCCACCAAGAACGATAGTAAGTAACCAACCTTTTAGTTTATCTAAAAAGAATAATTGCTTAGTAGATTTATTAAAACCATATTTTTCTTCGATTACAAATGTTTGATAATAGGATAGAGGGGTGGTTAAAATATCACTTGCTAGCATGATAATACCAAAGAATACGAGCGTAATTACAATTTCGTTTGAACTAAAATTTCTTGCTACAGTATCTACATAGGCAAATCCATCCAAATAGAAAAAAGCAATAGTTGCAATAAAAGATACAATTGAAATAAGCATCGAAAACTTAAAACTTTCTTTTTTGTATTGCTGCGATTTTTGATAGCGCTCTTCATCATAAACATCTTTCAATTCATTAGGTATTTCATCATCAAAATGCTTTGCATTTTTAATATCTAAGTATTTATTAATTAAAAAATTAATAACCAATATTGCTATAATTACTATAAATAAATTTTCTGCTGTCATTTTAGTTATTTTTGAGTATTCTTTTTGAAAAACGATACTTACGTTTCCAATACTCATTCTTTAAACTTGATTTAATGATTCCTTTAGAGGTAGAGCTGTGCATAAATAAGTTATTACCCATATATATGCCTACATGCCTATACTTTCTTGATGGTCTAAAAAAAACTAAATCACCTATTTTAAGTTTACTTTTACCTACTTTTTTTCCAAGATGTGCAATTTCTTTAGTTGTCCTTGGTAATTGAATGTTTAAAGCATCTTTATATACCTTATTTACATAACCTGAGCAGTCAAAACCACGTCTGTCTGTACCACCATATTTATAAGGCACACCTTTATAAATTTTAAATTGAGCCTCTAGTTTATTTTTAGTTGAAGCGGTCTTTGCTGCTCTTTTCGAACTCCCACAACTTGCCATAAAAACCAATAATACACTAAAAACTAAAAGATGTTTGATTCTCATTTAACTAAAATTACGTTGCCGTTTAGCTTCAAAGATCAAAATTCCTGCCGAAACCGATACATTCATTGAGTCTATTTCTCCTTGCATTGGTATAATAATATTCTGGGCACTATTTTTTAACCATTCATCACTTAATCCAGTAGCTTCTGTACCCACAATTATAGCACTCGATTTAGAATAATCTACCCTCTGATACTCTTTTGAAGCTGTCAATGCTGCACAATATATATTAATGTCCTTCTTTTTTAAAAAAGAAATAATCTCAGCAGTACTAGCCATTGCAATTTGATTAGTAAATACGCAGCCTACACTTGAACGAATGATATTGGGATTATATAGATCAGTTTTAGGATTAGCAATTAATACAGCATCTACATTTGCTGCATCTGCTGTGCGTAGCAAAGCACCTATATTACCAGGTTTTTCAGGAGCTTCAGCTACTAATATTAAAGGATTTTCTCGATTAATATTAACCGTATCAAGTGAATGTTTCTTAGTTTTAAAAATTGCCAAAATACCTTCGGTAGAATCTCTACGCGCCAATTTTTCATAGACCTCCTTACCAATTTTAATGATGTTAGCTTCTTTTGTGTTAAGTGCTTGTAAACTGCTATCATTGTAGATTTCGGCACAAAAGAGTAAAGAATCTAATTGGTAATCACTTTTTAAAGCTAAAGAAAGCTCTCGTTTTCCTTCTACTACAAATAAACCTGATTTTTTACGCACTCTAGATTTCTCTTGAAGTTGTAAAATATCTTTTACTAATTGATTTTGTATGCTTGTAATCTCTTTATACACTATGAAAATTTGTCAAAAATATAAAAAGCTCCCGAGAAGGGAGCTTTTATAATTCATTAAAGAAATTTTATTTGCTACTAAGCTTTTCTAGATAACGTTTATGTAGTTTAGTTTGATGCGTTTCTAAACTGATATCCCGACCTTGAATAAATGCTTTATCAATTATATTAGTACGCATGTCTAGAGCATCTCCTTTAGAAATAAAGAGTGTAGCGTCTTTACCAACTTCTAAACTACCAGCTATATTATCTATGCCTAATATTTTTGCAGCATTTAAGGTTATCAATTGAACAGCTTGTTCTTTATCTAGACCATGCGCAGCATACGTGCCAGCATAAAATGGCAAGTTACGTGTATTCATACGCTCCATTTGACCTTCCATCTCAATAGCTACAATTAAGCCTTTGTCGGTTAGTTGTTTCGCTAACTTAAAAGTGCCAATTGCATCATGATCTTCAGCCCACGGTAAACGATGTGGACGTGGTATAAGTACAGGAATATTATGCTGTTTTAGTAAATCAGCAGCTAGACCAGCTTCATCTCCATGAACTAATACTAAATTATTTATACCAACGTTTTTTGCCCAATTTATAGCATCTATAATAGCTTTTTCTCTAGATGCGTGGATGTATAATTTTTGGCTGCCATCTAATAACCCTTTAACGGCTTCGTATGGTAGATTCTTATCTTTCTGTCCTTGATTTAAATACGCCTTAGCATTACTAAAGAAGTTTTCTATTTCGCCCACTTGTTTTTTGTAATTTTTACTAGGCTTAAAGGCAGGATCTTCACCCAACCACCAACGCCCGCGTTGAAAAACAGCTGGCCAATTTATGTGAATACCGTCATCAATTTTTAAAGCAGCATCTTCCCAGTTCCATGCATCCAATTGTACGATGGATGATGTGCCGGATACTCTTCCACCTCTAGGTGTTATTTGTGCTATTAGAACTCCATTTGGCCGCATACTTTCTACCACTTTTGACTCAGCATTATAAGCAATTAAACTACGAATGTGTGGCAAAAAATTACCAACTTCGTCAAAATCTCTAGTAGCCCTTACTGCGCCAATTTCTGCTAGCCCTAGTGACGTATTCGTAGCTATAAAACCTGGGTACACATGTTTACCAGATGCATTTATAACTCTAGAAAAGTTACTTGTAGTTGCTCCACTAGAATTTCCAACGTAGGTAATCTTACCATTATCAAAACCAACTGCTGCATTTTCTACAACTTGACCATTGCCAATATGTGCCGTAACGCCTGTAATCAAAATAGATTCACTTTGCTTAGAAGCTGGTGTTTGTTGGGCAAAACTTAAAGAACCTACCAACAATACCGAAACGAATAATATTTTTATTAAATTTTTCATGTCTATAAATTTTTATTGTTGATAGATTAGAGTATCACAATGTAAAGCTTCCTTTTTCTTAGTTTTTGGAGGCTGAGTTTTCATACCCTTATTTTTTGCCTTAAGCATCATATTAATAAGTTGATTGCGTTCCTTTTTGATTGCCTTGTCCATTTCTGGAAGTTTCTCCAGATCATAATAGATAGTACCTTCTATCATTGTCTTTTCTGCTTTGGTATAAATAGACATTGGATGATCAGACCACAGCACTAGGTCTGCATCTTTACCAACTTTTACACTACCAACCCTATCATCTATATGTAACATTTTTGCAGGATTAAGGGTTACAAACTTCCAAGCATCTTCTTCAGAAACACCACCGTATTTTACGGTTTTAGCCGCTTCTTGATTTAATCTTCTAGACATTTCTCTATCATCAGAATTAATAGCAGTTAATACTCCTGCTTTATGCATAATTGCTGCATTAAACGGAATTGCATCATTTACTTCATACTTATAAGCCCACCAGTCTGAGAATGTAGAACCTGCAACACCATGCTTTTGCATTTTGTCAGCTACTTTATAACCTTCTAGAATATGTGTAAAGGTGTTAATATTGAAACCAAATTTCTCTGCAACCTTCATCAGCATATTGATCTCACTTTGTACATACGAGTGACAAGAAATAAAACGTTCTTTATTTAATATCTGTGCTAATACTTCTAGCTCTATATCCTTTCTTGGAGCTTTTGTTCTAGCTTTAGCTTTCGTGGATAGTTTATTATACGCCTTCCATTTAGCGTCATATTCTTTGGCGCGTTGAAAATAATCAGTATAGACCTGTTCAACACCCATTCTGGTCTGAGGAAACCTAGTTGTGTTAACATCTCCCCAATTACTTTGCTTTACATTTTCACCTAAAGCAAATTTGATAAAAGGATCTGCATTTGGGTTTATTAGTTTATCCGCTGTTTCTCCCCATTTTAATTTGATAACGGCAGAACGGCCACCGATAGGATTCGCAGAACCATGTAAGATTTGAATTGAAGTGACACCTCCAGAAAGATTTCGAAAAATATTTATATCGCTATCATTAACAACATCTTCAATTGAAACTTCGGCAGTAGAATTATGTCCAGCTTCATTAACTGCTGCCGTAGCTATATGTGAATGTTCATCTACAATACCAGCTGTTAGGTGTTTATCAGTAGCGTCAATTTCTTTAGCTCCATTAGCGGAAAGATTTTTACCAATTTGAGCAATTTTTCCATTTTTAACTAATACATCTGTATTTTCAAGAATGCCATCTGTTTCATTAGTCCACACAGTAGCATTTTTAAATAACACATCTTCTTTTGAAGCTTTTTCATTCAAACCATAAGCGGTATTGGGGAATGATATTGGCAGAACTAGCGGGTTTTCATCTTTCTTTTTAGCCTCCTGTTTAGCTTCATCTTTTTTATCACTTGTCTTTTTTATTGCCGACCAAGTGGTGGCATTACCGTTGGTCAAAGTTCCTCTTCCGTTAAGATTGTCAGAATTAGTTATAGTAGAATTTAATCGGATAAACTCAGTCGATTTTTCATTTTGAGGATTGAAGAATATATTTACCCATCCACCTTTATAATTGATTTTGCTAGAGATTTTAGTGGAGTCTTTTTTTAATGTAATCTTCGGTTTAGAAATTTCGCCACCAATATTCATTTTATATTTATTACCAGCTACGGAAAGATCATATTCTCCTCTAATATCTTTAACAGTCATATCATTTATCACATTTTTATGACCCAAAACCCAGTTCTCATACAGTGTTGTTTTATTGTTAAAAATATCGTCCGAAGTAATTAGGAAGTTAGCTAATGACCCATTCTTTAAACTACCTATCAAATTACTTTTCCCTAATAGTCGAGCAGGAGTAGTAGTTAAAGCTTCCAGAGCTTTTGTTTTATCTAAACCATGCTTAATGGCATTTTGTAAGTTCTTTTTAAAGTCAGCTACTTTTTTCAATTTATTAGTAGTAATTGCGAAATTCACACCATTTTCAGCTAATATTTTAGGATTAGTTGGAGCTTGATTCCAATGACGCATATCTTTTAATTCTACTATAGCAGCATTAATAGGATCACTAACATCATAAGCAGCCGGGAAATTAATAGGGATGATATAATTAGCGTTTGTGCCTTTTACTTCGGCAATACGAGCATATTCATCACCACCACCTTTAAGTATATAGTTTACTCCAAATTCATTAGCTATTTTATCAGCTCGTAAACTGTTGACCATACTACCAGCGTCAAATATTTGTGGCAAGCCCATATTTTTATTAAAAGCTTCTATAGATCGATCTTTAGTATCTGAATCACCATTAGCATACCATTTTGCATCATGATACACTTGCCTTATAAGTGCCATAGCTCCCATCAAGGAGGTTGGATAAGATTGTCTTGATGAGTTTCCTTTTGCAAATGAAAAATGTTGTGCCGATCTATCGCTTAAAATACGTTTATCGTTTCCAGAATCTGAATCAAGTGCAACTAAAGTTCCTGTGCCACGAATAATACCATCTTGAAAGTGTGTATTAACTACCCCGAAACCGGCTTTTACAAGTTCTTTTGCTTTCTTAGAATCGAATTTTAATTTATCTACAGCGTTGATTTCTGGCGTAATATGATCATTCCAATAGTACCCTTTACGGCTAGCATCATATTGTGGACGTTGACCTTGTGCATTCTTACGCTTAGGTTTTTCTATACCAAAATCTGAATAGATATCAATAAAAGATGGATATATATGTTTACCACTAAGGTCAACAACTACCGCATTTTTTGGTATAGTAACAGAAGCTCCTGCAGAGACTACTTTACCATTTTGAATTAATAATGTTCCGTTATCGATAATCTGAGAAGGAGTTACATGAATCTTTGCATTTGTAAAAGCCGTATAGTTCTTATTATTTGCTTTTACACCATCGTTTTTGGGAAAGTATTCTTGAGCGTTAAGCGTACTATAAGTAACACTAGCTACAAAAAATAGCATTCCTAAAAACAACTTTAAAAATTGTTTCTTCATAGTTGAATTAAGAGAATTAGTTAAGGTTATAAAGTTAGAGTTATTAAAATTATTAGGAATGGTTTTCTTAAAATTAACATTTATTTAAGAATTAGGGTAAGCCGTATTTTTTTCTGTAGGCAACTAATAAACCTACCATATTGCTATATCCTTTTATACCATCTTGTTGTTGATTGGCTTTTAAATAATTGTCATAAAATAATTTAAAAAAGGGTTCAGCTTTGTTTTGATAAGACCTCCAGAAGTCTTGAGACTCTTTAATGTTCTTAATAATTCCTTTTGGGATGCTATCAATTAATTGCTTACCAATTATGGAGTCTTTACCATAAGTAGCTCCAACCGCATACCGCAATGCAGTCAGGTAACCAGAATATTGATAATATAGCTCATCATTTTGAGTTGTAGCCAGAAACCCTATGAAGTTAGCTTCACTTTCTGAAGCATAGCCTATCTGATGAGCCACTTCGTGACTTGAAATCATTGGTAAACTTGGTTTTGGCACTAGATAATCTACTTGAGCTTCTCCTGAAAAGGGATTAAAATAACCAGAAAATCCCATATAGGTTAATGGTAAGCTAAATAATGATTTCTTGATGGATTTATTTTGATAATTAAACCTAGGAAGAATTTTGTCTAAGTTAGTATAACCACTTTTCACTTGATTGAATATTTCTTCTTTAGACGAATTTATAGATACTTTTAATGTATCATTATCGGTTATTTGAAGATGAACCTTTTTTATTTTTTTAAGCAAATCTTGCGATAAATAAACGAGATCATTTAACGAGTATTCATCTTGTTCTAGATGCAACGAATTATATAAGGAGTCACGATGGTAATTAATACCCCATAAAAAATGAAACAGAAAATACAACAGAGATACTAGGGCACCAAGTTTGAAAAAATTATTTTTCAGTTCTTTAATACCTTCCTTAAAGAATTTATAAATTGAGATTATTAAAAAAAGACCTAATAAAAAATATAATAGATCACCAAATGAAAAAGGAATCCAACCAATTACTGATCTAAAAACAGATGAGATGTATGGGTAAATTCCGTTAGAATAATAGTTTTCAACGAGTATGGGATACTTACTTATCAAAGCAATAAATGCTAGCTGCAAAAAGAAAAAAAGTGTAAGTATTTTATATATTTTTTGTTTATCCACTGCTCAAAAATAGCTAAATAATATTTGGTTTAAATTTTGATATACTTATTAACAAAACTTTCACTTGTTAACAGAATCTGTCAACAAATAAAGTTCTAACTTAGAGAAAAAATTAGCTTTAAAAAATTACATTTGCGTGATGGAAAACTTACACCCAATTCGCACTAAAAATATCAAAAAAGGAACTCTAATTAACCTTGAAAAAGGTAAGCTTCCACCTCAAGCAGTTGATTTAGAGGAAGCTGTGTTGGGGGCTATGATGATTGATAAAAAAGGAGTAGATGATGTGATTGATATTTTACATGCAGATGCTTTTTACAAACAGGCTCATCAAGATATATTTAATGCAATGTTTTTGTTGTTCAATGCCTCAGAACCTATTGACTTATTAACGGTTTCAAATCAGTTAAGAAAAGAAGGTAAACTTGATAGCGTTGGTGGTGATTTTTATTTAGTAAATCTTACACAAAAAGTAGCATCTTCGGCTCATATAGAATTTCATGCTAGAATTATAATTCAAAAATATATTCAACGACGATTAATTTCAATATCTAGCGAAATTATTGATGAAGCTTATGATGAAACTTCTGATGTTTTTGATTTGTTGGATTCTGCTGAAACTAAGCTTTTTGAAGTAACTCAAGGAAACTTAAAGAAAAGTTCTGAAGCAGCTGAGGGCTTAGTTTCTCAGGCCTTAAAAAAGATAGAAGAAATTGCTGGTAAAGAAGGAATGAGTGGTGTTCCTTCAGGTTTTACAAAATTAGATGCATTAACATCTGGTTGGCAGCCTTCTGACTTAGTGATTCTAGCTGCAAGACCTGGTATGGGTAAAACAGCTTTTGTAATGTCTATGGCAAAAAACATGGCCATTGATTTTGACATTCCTGTAGCCATATTTTCTTTAGAGATGTCTTCTGTACAATTAATTACCAGAATGATTTCTAGTGAAACTGGTATTTCATCAGGCAAACTTCGTAAAGGAGATTTACAACCACACGAATGGGAACAATTAAATGTTAAAGTAAAAAACTTATCTAAAGCACCTATATTTATTGACGACACACCTTCTTTATCAATTTTTGACTTGCGTGCAAAAGCTAGACGTTTGGCTTCACAGCATGATGTAAAAGCTATTGTAATTGATTATTTGCAATTAATGACTGCTGGTACTGCAGCTAAAGGTGGCGGAAATCGTGAACAAGAAATTTCTATGATTTCTCGAAATCTAAAAGCGCTAGCTAAAGAGCTGAATATACCTGTAATAGCATTATCTCAATTATCTCGTGCTGTAGAAACGCGTGGCGGTAGCAAGCGCCCATTATTATCTGACTTACGCGAATCTGGTGCGATTGAGCAAGATGCAGATATTGTATCATTTATATTTAGGCCTGAATATTATGGTCAAACTGAATGGGATGACGAAGAAAGAACTCCATGTGAGGGACAGGCAGAATTTATTGTTGCAAAGCATAGAAATGGTGGTTTAGAGAATATACGGTTGAAGTTTACTGGGCACTTAGCTCAATTCTCAGACTTAGAAGAAGCTTTTGCAACCGAGTTTGAATCTAAAATGAATATTATACCCACCGACACCTTACCAACAGCCGAAGATGTTTTCGGTACGCCAGATGATGGTGATGTTCCGTTTTAAATAATTTGTATGCGTAGGCTTTTAGTTATAGTTTTTTTATTTGTGTGCGGTGTGAATTACGCATCGTTCATATTGATTCCAATGGATGAAGTAGCGCAGAAAAATCATTTAAAAGCTTATGGCATCACCTACTTTTCTTTAGAGAAAGGGATTGATGTTAAATGGCTACTAAATTATAGAGGTGGTTCATTTTTACTAGAAGATCAAGAAATTTTCCGTAAAGAATGTACAATTCGAGGGGTTTCATACGAAGTGATTTCAGATACAGAAGCGCTTCAAATATTAGAAACAATTGAGAGCCCTTCTCAGAATATGGAGGCCGTTGTTTTAGAAAAAGCACCAAAAATAGCCGTGTATTCGCCTAAAGATAAAATGCCCTGGGATGATGCTGTGACTATGGTTTTAAATTATGCTGAAATACCTTACGATATAGTTTATGATGAAGAAGTATTGCAGGACAAATTATTAATGTATGAGTGGTTGCACTTACATCATGAAGATTTTACAGGACAATATGGTAAATTTTATGGTTCCTTTAGAGCAACACCTTGGTATATTGAAGGGAAACGCTATGCAGAAAATTTGGCTAAAAAATTAGGATATTCTAAAGTTTCTGAAGCTAAATTAGCTGTTTCTAGTAGAATTAGAGATTATGTAATTGGTGGCGGGTTTATGTTCGCGATGTGCTCAGCTACTGATAGTTTTGATATAGCTTTGGCGGCTGAAGGGGTTGATATTTGCGAGCCTATGTTTGACGGTGATCCTTCAGAGAGCGGGTATCAGAAGAAAATTGATTTTTCAAAAACATTTGCCTTTAAAGACTTCGAATTGGTTCGTAGCCCGATAGAGTATGAATTTTCTTCTATAGATATGACCCGAAAAAGGAGAATTCCTAGAACTGAAGATTACTTTTCATTACAAGAGTATTCTGCTAAGTGGGACCCTGTTCCAACAATGTTAACTCAAAATCATACACAATTGGTAAAAGGCTTTATGGGACAAACTACAAGTTTTGATCGTAGCACTGTAAAATCTAATGTTTTGGTAATGGGCGAACATAAAGCCAATAGTGAAGCACGTTATATGCATGGTGTAAAAGGTAAGGGTATGTGGACATTCTATGGAGGGCATGACCCAGAAGATTACACACATAGAGTAGGTGATCCTAAAACTGAACTAGATCTACATCCCAATTCCCCTGGCTATCGATTGATCTTAAATAATGTATTGTTTCCTGCTGCAAAGAAAAAGAAACAAAAAACATAAAACCTCCTAAAAAATTAATTTTAAGAGGTTTACGCCTTTTTCACAGTCATATTATGTTTAGCAATTCTTATTTCTAAATATTACTACCCTATATATATCCTAACCATTTTAAGAGAACTGCAAAAAGTATGATACTCAATCCTGAAATGAATAAACCCTTAACTACTCGGTCCCAGAATTGACTATCTTTATTGAATAAACTTTTTCTTTCTTTATTGTTGTACTGCATAGGGTTCAAATTTGGTTAGGATTCAAACATTGATACAACAAATGTAGTGGCTCAAACCCTATAAAAAAAGGGCTTACGTTAAATACAGGAAAAATCCTGTGCAAAAAAGGGGAATTTTCCCCTTTGCAAAATTCAACGTATTTTAGTATAGTAATTTGGCATAATTATAGCGTAATGCTAATTGATTAAATTTTAATTAACCAAAACATGGATTCAGCCACAATATTTAGTATTCTTTTAGGTATCGGTCTAGCTGCCTCAGTAGGCTTTAGGGTATTTGTGCCCTTATTTGCTTTAAGCATTGCGTCACATTACAATATCATTCCACTTAATGAAAGTTGGGAATGGGTTGGTGGCACGCCAGCGATGATAGCATTGGGTATAGCTACTGTTGTAGAAATTGTAGGATACTTGATCCCATGGTTAGATAATGCCTTAGATACAATTGCTGTACCATTGGCTGCAGTTGCAGGTACAGCGGTTATGCTATCTACAGCTGCTGGTTTAGACCCATTAGTAACATGGTCATTGGCAATTATTGCCGGCGGTGGTACTGCTACAGCTATAAAAACATCTACATCTACTACACGGTTAGCTTCTACTGCGACAACAGGCGGCATTGCAAACCCTGTGGTGTCTACTGTAGAAACGGGTTCTTCTATTGTAATGTCTATACTAGCCTTGGTGGCGCCATTATTAGCCATTATTTTAGTAGTTGTGGTACTTTGGTTAATGTTTAAAGTTTTTAAGTGGTTCAAACCTTCTAAAAAAGTAAGCGAAACGTAAATTATTTTCAGATATTTGCAGCTTAGTTTTAGAAATGGCACAAAAACCAAGCATACCAAAAGGAACAAGAGACTTTTCATCTACAGAAGTTGCAAAACGTAATTATATATTTTCTAGGATTAAAAGTCAATTTGAGTTATTTGGTTTTCAACCTATTGAAACACCAAGTTTTGAAAATTCTTCTACCCTTATGGGGAAATATGGAGAGGAAGGAGATCGCTTGATTTTTAAGATTTTAAACT
This sequence comes from Maritimimonas sp. 2304DJ26-3, assembly GCF_056591635.1. Taxonomy (NCBI): domain Bacteria; kingdom Pseudomonadati; phylum Bacteroidota; class Flavobacteriia; order Flavobacteriales; family Flavobacteriaceae; genus Maritimimonas; species Maritimimonas sp. 2304DJ26-3. The sequence goes on along the minus strand of NZ_JBWQOK010000002.1, from coordinate 208,836 downwards.
CAGGAGACTTTTTAGCTAAAACGGATGAAACTTTATTAAAGGATAAGAATAGCACAAAAGTTACTGCTCAAATTTCTGAAAAGGCTTTACGTTATGATTTGACAGTGCCATTCGCGCGATATGTGGTACAGAATCAAAACGATTTGGTATTTCCATTTAAGCGTTACCAAATGCAACCAGTTTGGCGTGCAGACAGACCTCAAAAAGGGCGTTTTAGAGAATTTTATCAATGTGACGCAGATGTAGTTGGTAGTAAATCTTTACTGCAAGAGGTAGAGTTTATCCAGTTATATGATGCTATCTTTTCTGATCTAGGTATTTCTGCAACTATTAAGCTAAACAACAGAAAAATATTATCTGGTATTGCAGAAATTATCGGTGCCAAAGATAAGCTGATAGACTTTACTGTAGCCTTAGATAAATTAGATAAAATAGGTGAGGAGGGTGTTGTTAAAGAAATGTTGGCAAAAGGTATTTCTGATGATGCAATATCGAAAATGAAACCGCTTTTTAATTTATCTGGTAGTAGCGAAGAGCAACTAGATCAATTGAAAGGTATCCTAGCTACTTCCGACGAAGGTTTGCAAGGTGTTAAAGATTTGCAATTTGTTATAGAAAATGTAACCAAACTAGGTCTTTCTTTATCTAACCTGCAATTAGATGTAACCCTAGCCCGTGGATTAAACTATTATACTGGTGCAATTTTTGAAGTAGTTGCAAATGATGTAAAATTAGGTTCTATTGGCGGCGGCGGTAGATATGATGACCTTACAGGAATCTTTGGTTTAAAAGATATGAGTGGTATTGGTATTTCATTTGGTTTGGATAGAATCTATCTAGTTCTAGAAGAATTAAGTTTATTTAAACAATCAGTTGAATTGCCAAAACCTAAAGTGTTGTTTTTAAATTTTGGAGAGAAAGAATCTATCTTTTGCTTAGAAGCACTAAAAAGCTTCCGCGAAAGCGAAATAAAAGCTGAGATATATCCTGATAAAGCGAAGATAAAAAAGCAGATGAACTATGCTAATAAACGCGAAATTGAATATGTAGTGTTGGTTGGTGAATCTGAATTAGAGAATAAGAATTATACATTAAAGAATATGAATTCTGGTGAGCAAACTATTTGTGATCTTAGCACTTTGATACAAACAGTGAAGAATTCGTAATTTTGTAAAAAATATAGAGCATATGTTTGAAGGAAAGAATGGTAAATGTACAGTAGAAGAAATGGGAGATGATCATTTGTTTACATCTGCAAAAACACCATTGCGTGATGATGCATTTGATATTTCTGATGAAGAAAAGATACAAGCCATAGAAGAAGATATGGCGCACATACTTCATAAGTTAGGTATGGATTTAACAGACGATAGCCTTAAAGGCACACCAAAGCGTGTTGCTAAGATGTTTGTAAAAGAAATTTTTGGAGGATTAAACCCAAAGAATAAGCCTAAGCCGTCTACTTTTGATAATAACTACAAGTATGGTGAGATGTTGGTAGAAAAGAATATTACTGTGTATTCCACCTGTGAGCATCATTTATTGCCAATTGTTGGTAGGGCACATGTCGCTTATATTTCTAACGGAAATGTGATTGGTTTATCGAAGATGAATCGTATTGTAGATTACTATGCCAAGCGTCCACAAGTACAGGAACGTTTAACCATGCAGATCGTACAAGAGTTACAACAAGCATTGGGCACAGAAGATGTTGCTTGTGTGATAGATGCAAAACATTTATGTGTTAATTCTAGAGGAATTAGAGATGTAGCTAGCAGTACAGTTACATCGGAATTTGGAGGTAAATTTAAAGATGATAGTACTAAACGTGAGTTTTTAGATTATATAAAGCTAGAAACGGACTTTGGAGATTAAAATATCAAATAAAGAATAAAAAAAGCTCAAGATAACTCTTGAGTTTTTTTTATTATAAGTTGTTCAAGAATTCCATTGTGTCGACACCGTCAGCATAATCAGATAAAGACGGTTGTTGTGTTTTGCCAAAATCAACAGTGTTTTCTAAACTATTACTAACAACACATTGAATCTGTTCTCTTTCTTCAATTAGTTTTTTATTTAAAGAATCTAGATCATCATAATATTCATAGAACAGGCTAGAAATAGGTGAGGAGTAACTAGGATCTTCCTTTAACATTAAGAATCCGTTTTCTAACAAATCAAATTCACTCATTAAATACACGGCTTTGTTATAATCGTAGTTATTAGCGTATTTTTTATAATTGATAATATCTTTATAATCATATATTGCACCAAATAGCTGATCAAAATCATAATTTTTAGGTACAAATAATTTAGAAACACTTCTACAGCCTAATCCGAAATAACGAAAAATGTCTTCACCTAATCCAACAAGTTCTTCTTTAGATTCTTTACCAGTCAGCACAGCAACGCTGTTTCTATTTTTACGAATAATATTCGATTGCTTACCAAAATAATACTCAAAATAACGAGCTGTATTATTACTTCCAGTAGCGATTACTGCATCAAAATCTTCTAGTTTTTCTTCAGTAAAAGCAATTTTATCTTTTAATTCAGGCTCAATATGTTCTAAATACTTTGATATAAGCGGAAGAAAGTGTTTATCGTTAGAAGATTGTTTGACAACAATAGAATGTCCAGAAACTAATACTGATAAAAAATCATGAAACCCAACCAAAGGGATATTGCCTGCCATAATTACTGCAATAGTTCTTGCATTGGTATTTAAATTGTATTTAGAGGTCCAGTTATTTAAATTGCTTAATGTTAATTCTTTAGACCAAGATTCAAAAGCATATAAAATATTTCCCTCGGTAAACCAACCATTAAATTCCTTAGCTCTTTTAATTTGTAGTTTAAACGCATCAAAAAATAGATCATTCAATAAAACGCCTTCTTTTTGCTCAATATTTTCTCTTGAAAATTGACTTAGAAAATTTCCAAATTCAACAAAAGCATTGATTCTGTTTTGCGATAACATTTATTCGTTTTTTACGTTCTTGTTTTCGTAACTTTGCGACTGCAAATTTAATCGAATTTAAATTATGGCAATTATTATAACAGATGAATGTATAAACTGTGGTGCTTGTGAGCCAGAATGCCCAAATACTGCTATTTATGAAGGTGCCGACGATTGGCGTTATAAAGATGGAACTTCTTTAACAGGAAAGGTCGTTTTACCTAATGGAAATGAAGTAGATGCTGATGAAGTTCAAGAACCAGTTTCAGATGAGATCTATTATATTGTTCCTGATAAATGTACAGAATGTAAAGGGTTTCATGAAGAGCCACAATGTGCTGCTGTATGTCCTGTAGATTGTTGTGTGCCAGATGAAGATAATGTAGAAACTGAAGAAGAACTTCTTGGTAAGCAAAGATTCATGCATCCAGAAGATTAATTAAAAATAGAAGTAATTACTATATAAATCCTAAACTTAAAGTTTGGGATTTTTTTATTCAATATTTTAATGGATATTTATGGTAAATAAAACTGATGAGCAAAATTAATATACAAGGAATACAATTTGATAAAAAATCATCTTATCAAAGAGGACCAGCATTTGCACCACCATTAATAAGAGAAGCACTACACTCTGGTTCTATGAATTTATTTTCAGAAAATGGCAGTTCGATTGAGCATTTAATTGACGACAAAGGAGATTTTGAAATCTCTGATTATTTTGGAATAGAAGAAATAACCAAAAATCATTTAGATAGTAAGGTTCTGACACTTGGAGGTGATCATTCTATTACATATCCAATAATAAAAGCTTATCAAAAAAAATATTCTAAGCTAGATATTCTCCATATAGATGCACATTCTGATTTATATGATGATTTTGAAGGAGATAAATATTCACATGCATGTCCTTTTGCTAGAATAATGGAAAACAAACTAGTTGTAAGATTGGTGCAAGTTGGAATAAGAACATTAAATGATCATCAAGCTGAGCAAGCAAAGAAATACAATGTAGAAATTCATCAAATGAAAGATCTTGATATTTCTTCTATTTCAAAGTTTGAAAATCCTTTATATATCTCTTTAGATATGGATGCCTTTGATCCTGCATACGCTCCTGGAGTTTCACATCATGAGCCAGGTGGATTGTCATCTAGACAAGTTATAGAACTAATTCAGAATTTAAATGCAGAGATTGTTGGTGCAGACATCGTTGAATACAACTCCAATAGAGACTTTCAAAATATGACAGCATTTCTTGCTGCTAAAATGATGAAAGAGATTATTGCTAAAATGAGATAAAAAAACCGAGTATTTAAATTTATACTCGGTTTTTCATATAATAAAAACTTAATTCAATTCTATTTAAAACTTATAGTTTAATGATAAATTAAACATAGTACCTAATTGACTAAAATGATAACCATCATAAGTCATTTGAGAATAACGCTGATTAAATGTTATCAGATTAGACTGACCTTGAACTTGTGTAGGATCATTAAGAATAGCAGCTCCAGCCGCATTTTCTGCTTTGAAAGACCATTCTGGTAAAACATTTAATAAATTGTTTACGTTTAATGCGATTGTTACTTTTTCTGAAGCATTAAAGTTGATCCCTAAATCTGTCACTATTTTTGGTGTGAACTCTGTCCCTATATTAAAGATGCCATTTGCATCCGTTGATAAACCTTGTTGAAAGAATGAAGTTTTACCAAAATATGTGTTGTTTAAATTAAATCCAAACTTACCAACATCATAATTTGCGCCCAATATCCATTTAGTTTTTGGTCTTGAAGTGAAAAATAGAGCTTCTTGAGTCTGATTTACAACAGATTGTCCAGCATTTGCAACTAAAGGAATATTCTTAACCGCTCCATCTCTTTCGTTTTCAATAGTATAATTTCCAGATAGGTTTAAATCTAAATTCCCTTTACCAATCTCAATATTTTTCTGACTTAAAACCACATCTATACCAGATGTTTTTGTGTCAATCGCATTTGAAAAGAAACTAATATCACTTAAGTTATTTTCACTTAGTAGAATATCTAAAGGATTATTGGCATCACCAGTGGGTCCAATCTCTGTACCTAAAACTATCCTGTCTTTAACTGCAATATTGTAATAATCTACAGTGAATGATAAATTGTTTGTTATTTTACCACCAAAACCAATTGTAAAGTTTGTAGATTCCTCAGCATCTAATTCTGGGATATTCAAAAGTTTAGCTTGAGTTGATACATTATTAATCAATCCACCAACTTGGATGCCCGATCCAGGTACAAAGCTATATTGTGCTTTTTGAGTAAAAATTTGATGTAGTGTTGGAGCTCTGAATCCTGTTGAATATGATCCTCTCAAAGTTAAATCATCTGTGATTTTATATCTTGAACTTAACTTATAAACGAACGTATTTCCGAAATCTGAATAATTTTCAGTTCTTATGGTACCACTTAATAAAAACTCTTCACTAACATCAAAATCTATACTAAAATAACCTCCAAAATTATATCTGTTAAATTTTCCAGAATTTTGAGGTGCATTTCCTGAAAAAGAGTCAGCACCACCACCATCATAAGAATCTAAAGTACCCTCAATAACTTCAAACACTTCGTTTCTAAACTCAGCACCGAAACCTATACTTACTTGATCAGATAAAATTTTTGAGATATCGATATTACCTACATTATGGGTAAATCTAGTCCCACCTGGGTCAAATGTTTGAGCACTATTCTCTCTATAGAGTTGTGACCCTTCGGTTACTTCACCATCATCAATTTGTCCATTATTATTAGCATCGACCCATGTTGATGGAGAAAAAACGACATTTCTATTATGAGAATTTCTTACTTTATATGTTTGGGTATTTCCTCCAGTTGTATAACTTAAGTCAACATTCCAGTCATTTATTTTAGTTTTTAAGCCTATAGTTCCATTATAATCATTTAAAAGACCATCGAACGTTGGTACATAACCATCATAACCACCAGCATTGTTTGGATTATTTCCTGGGAAGAAATCTGCTAGATATGGAAAATCATCAACAGTTCTCCAATATGGAGTTCTATAATTTGCAAAACTGTTTACGTTCTTATAAACATAAGCTGCATTAAAATATAATTGTGTGTCTTCGTTAACATCGTAACCAGCATTTATTAAAAACTTAGAAGCTGCTGTTTCTGGAGATCCATTTATGTTTCCAGCGTCAGGGCGTCGAGATAAAAATTCACGTACATCTGCTATATCGGCACCAAAATCTGCCGCTTCTCCTTCAGCACTAACAGTGCCAGGTCTATTTGCCAAATTTACTTTTGATAGGTCGATAGTATAATTTATAAACCCTTTTCCATCTCCTATTTCGGTTCCATTGTTTACAGCAATACCAACCATCTCACCATCTCCTTCACTAGTCATACCAGTTCTTAATGTTGCTGAACCATCATTTACTTTGTCTTTAAGTATAATATTCATTACCCCGGCAATAGCATCAGAACCATATTGTGCTGAGGCACCATCTCGTAATACTTCAACTCGCTTAATTGCATCTGTTGGTATCGCAGATATATCTGCACCGGTTTCACCACGACCTGGAGAGGTTTGTGTATACAATAAGGCACTTAGATTTTTTCTCTTACCATTAATTAAAATTAATGTTCTACTTGGTCCCATATTTCTAATTTCATACGGATCTAGTAGCGAAGTAGCATCATTTACAGGTGTTTGAACCGTATTGAACGAAGGAATCCTGTATTGCAATGCTTTGTCGAACGTTACCTGACCAGTCGATTGTAAATCTTTTGCTGGTAAAACATCAACTGGTAATGGAGTATCAGCATTACTTCTAGGTGCTGTTCTAGAACCCACAACAACTACTTCATCTAACTCTTGACCACTCGCCAATGAAACATTTACTACCGATCTACCATTAACAACGACTTCTTTTGTTGTATATCCAACAAAACTCACTACAATAGTTGCATTACTACCTACATCTAACGAATAATTTCCTTCGAAGTCGGTAGTTGTCCCATTAGTGGTTCCTTTTTCAACTACGCTTGCCCCTGGCAAGGGTTGATTATCTGAATCAGTAACTGTTCCAGAAATTGTGCTTTGTGCTAAGACAGTACTAATACTGAAAACAACACTTAATAAGAATAAAAATTTCTTCATGTAAATTATTTAAATTAATATTATTTTATTGGCTAAATTTTGAAAATAATGACACCAATTAGATATATAAGCACTTAATTATGATTAGATACTCTTAAATTTTTAATTATTTTTTAATTAAAATTTAAATAATTGATTTACAGTGAGAATGAATTAGAACTTATAGGTAAGCTTAGTATAATAGAAAGATCCATTTGTTCCCATTTGAACCGAATCCCAATAACCTCCACTATCAGTCCATGTATTTTGTTGAGAAGGATAAATATTAAATATGTTGTTAGCCCCTAACCAAAATCTTAGATTTTTTGAAACAGAATAACCAAAGTTAATATCTGTTGTTAGTTTCGGATTATAAATATCTGTAGCTTTTTCCAATCTATCTTGACTATTTATATATGGAGAATCTATATCTTCAAATTGTAAAGGTTGTGTTATTTGCCAATCTATTAATTTTAAACTACTGAATCTTGTTAAATTTAAATTAACATCTAGCTTATTGTTACTATAAGATGCATTAAAATTGAATTTATTCTTTGGTGCAGATGCTAATAAAAAATGTTGATCTCTTATACCAAAAAATATTTCTTGATCTAGAGTTTTATTATTGATACTTTCAATACTCATAGTATTGAAGTTGCCGGCAAATGTTAAGTCCAATTTACTTCTAGCAAACTTCTTTTTCCATGTAAAAATAATATCTAACCCTAAAGTCTTTGTGTCAACTCCGTTTGCAAAGAATTGGACATCTTTAATATTCGGAGAAATGGTTGATGCATCAAAATTACCTGTTAAAATAATTCGATCTTTAATTTTTACATAATATGCGTCTGCCGTGGCACTAAAATTATTGATTTTTGTTGTAAACCCTAAACTTCCATTTAAAGCTATTTCTTCTGTAAGATTGCCAATACCAAACTCTTTAGTAATAGGGCTGTCGTTTGGTGCTAAAATAGATTCTGACGGCTGACTTCCTATAAAATTTGTAAACGTTAAGTTATAGTATATTTGAGCTAGCGAAGGTGCTCTAAACCCAGTACTAAAAGCACCGCGAAGGTTAAAGTTATTACTTGCTTTTACTCTGGTTGATAACTTAATATTTAACGTGTTTCCAAAGTCGCTGTATCTTTCAAACCTACCTGAAACACCAAACATAAAGACATCTGAAAAATCAGCCTCGGTATCTAAATATAAAGCTAAATTACTTCTATTTCTATCAACAACGTTTTCTACGGAGTACCCTGGAAATCCTTGAGATCCACCTGGTCTAATGATTCCATTATGCATAACTAAATTATCCAATGGAGTTTGATTATTAATTACGCTACCATTGATATCATAAGTGGCATAAGAAGCCTCTTCTCCTGAAAAAATTTTATAATTTTCAATACGATATTCCGTTCCAAAAGCTAAGTTTAATCCCTTAAATATATTGCTATAATATCTTGAAACATCTATACCTGTGGTATTCTGACTTAGCGAGTGGCCACCAGCATTAAAGTTTGTTGGTGACAATTGTTGCAAAGTGGCATTTAGCGTTTCTTTAATATGATATTTGAACTTATTTCTGCCATAAGAATTATTGACATCAATATGCCAATCGTTAAACTGAGCTTTAAATCCAGATGAAAAGGACACATCTGTAATTGTTGCTGTAATTAATGGGTTAAAACCATTGGGATAAATACTTACCACATTTCTTGGACTATCACTATTTCTAGTAAAAGCATACGATTCTGAGTCTCTAGAGCTATAACCGCTATTTACATAAAAATTAATTTTGTTGTTTAATGGGATTTCAGAATTTAAAAACATTGTGTATTCATTTAATCCCGCCTCTCCATACTTCTCTCTAAAATTAGCTCCTGGTCTTAAAGTATTCTCTCTAGATAAGAACTCGGTAGATAAATTAATAAAACCTTTTTTAAAGGCTTTCATTCCATAATTTGCTGATAATTTTATTGTATTTCCATCAGTTCCCTTAGTTGAATTAGGGAAATTTCCTTTGGCATTTGCGTTATGAAAACCATATGTTATATTTCCTCTAAAAACGTCAATATTGTCATTCAGAACTATATTAATTACTCCCGCAATTGCATCTGAACCATACTGGGCAGAGGCGCCATCTCTTAAAACTTCTATCTTTTTAATGGCTGACGCAGGTATGGTGTTAAGATCGGTACCCGAATTTCCCCTTCCTCTGGTTCCATACAAATTTATTAGTGAAGATTGATGCCTTCTTTTGCCGTTAATTAACACTAATGTTTGATCGGGGCCAAGACCTCTTAGCGATGCCGGAACAATATGATCAGCTCCATCGGCACCAGACTGTTTGGAAGCATTGAATGATGGGATAACATATTGCAATAATTGATTTATTTCTATTCGTCCACCTTTATCGATAGCTTCTTCAATATTAACAACATCTATTGCAGAAGGGGTATCTACGGCAGTTCTATTAGCATTTCTAGAGCCCACAATTTGGATTTCATCTAAAAACTCACCATGCTCCAAAATAATATCGAGTCGTTTTTGTTGACTAGCATTTACGCTTTTAGCAGTATAACCCACGAAGCTAATATCTAATACAACATTTATATTAAGGGTATTAAGTTTAAAGTAACCGTTTCCATTTGTAAAAGTTCCATTATCAGTATTTTTTTCTATAATACTTGCACCGTACAATGGTTTTCCAAAAGCATCAGTTACTCTACCCAAAATAGTTCTCCTGGTATTACTTACAATGGTAGAATCTTTTTTATTAATCAAAGAATTGTTAGTGCTATTTTTATTATATGTTGGTTTTGATTGATTTTCTTCATCATATACTACAAAGTAGTTATTACCTAAATTATCGTAGTGTAATTTTGTATTTTGTTTTAATTGGTTAATTATTGCTTTAAAATCTGATAATCTGTATAGTGAGGTTTCTACATATATATCTTGAAGAAGCTCGGAGTCATATGTGAAAAATACTTTATATTTTTCACCTAGATACTCTAAAAACGACGTTAACTTAATTCTTTGACCATTATTAACCTCTTGAGAAAAAACACATAAATTAAAGTTGAGTGTAATAAAGAAGATTATAAACAATAATCTATTTGACATAAACTTTTGAAATAAAACTATTTCTTACGAATATATAACTTGTTATTATCATTTAAGATAGTTACTTGAGCTGTTTTTTCAATTGTTTTAATACAAATATCTAAATCTCGAGTTGGAATAGCGCCAGTAATTAATATATTTTTACACTTTTGATCTTCGAAAATAGGTTCTATACCGTAAGTAGCCTCTATTTTTTCAAATGCTACAATTAGAGGAGTTCTATCAAATGTTAAAGACCCTTCTTTCCATGAAGTTTGTGAACTTGACTTATTATTACTTTTCTCTTCTATAATGCTATTTAATTTATGAGAATAAGAGATTAGATCGCCAGGAGCCATTATTTTTTCTTTACCATTTTTTAGTTTAAGCTCAATATTTCCCTCTTCTAAATATACCTGCGTTTGCTCTTTACGGTTATTTACATTAAATTCTGTACCGTAGACTTCGATCTTTAAGTCATCCGTTTCTACCCAAAATTTGGCATTTGAAGATTTTTTCTTTTCTACTTCGAAATAAGCTTCTCCTTTTAAAAAAATACTTCTTGCTTCATTTTGATAATATGAAATACTTGAATTTGCGTTTAAAGTAATAAAACTACCATCAGGTAAACTTATATCTAAAATTTCTCCAAATGTAGTTTTGTGAGTAATGTGTATATTTCTATTAGTAAAATAAATTAGAGAAATAGATATAAACAAAAGGATAGAAGCAGCTACACCAAAAAAACTTTTATTTTTGTAAAACATGGTAGATAGAATTGGTGTTTTCTTCTGCTCTTTAATTGTTCTTTCGAGACGACTCCACTCTGTATCGATAATTGATGCGTCAACATCTTTTTTATTAAACTGAATACCAACAATTATTTCTTTTGCATCCAAAGCAAGCTCCTTTTTGTCGGGATTGTTTAAAATCCAGTTTTCCCAAAAATCAATATCACTTAATTGACTTTTTGTTGCCCAATTTTTAAAAGATTTATCGTTCAAAAAATCTTCTATATTCAAATAATCCTTTTTATTCATGTAGGGTTTAATAATTTATAACAATTTATGTTTGTACTTTTCCTTTTTAATTCTAAAGATACTTTTAAGAATTTTATACTCCTTTTTTTTTCCTTTAATTATACTATCTCATAAAATATCTTTTAAAATTTTACTTAATGCTACATCCTGACGTAATCTTTTAATCGTTTTGTATAATGAATTTACTACACTTTGGTAATTTATATCCAAGATTTCAGCAATCTCATTAATAGATAAATTGCTATAATATTTTAAATAAATAATCTCTTTTTGTTTTTTTGGCAACTTATTAAGCGAATTTAAAAGACTGGCATTTTTAAATTCTTTTATTTCTTGATTTATAATAATATCTTCTTCACAGAAATGAAAACCTAGATCACTTGGGTTTATATTTTCCATTGCTAATCTCGTTCTATTTTCTTTCATCATTTTTATAAGGCGTCTTCGAAATGCAGTAAATAAGTATGGTTTTAAATTATTTAAATCTGCTAAATTAGCTCTATGATCATATATGTATAGAAAAAAACCTTGTAGACAATCCTTAGCTAAGTCGCTGTCATTAGAAATTTTTAGACCATAATAGTAAAGCGGTGAATAATAAGATTTAAAAAGCACAGCCAAAGCTTTAAGATCACCATCTTTTAATGCATTCCATAACGCTTCTTCTGGTAGATTTTTCATATAGTCTAAAAGCCGTAGCCAATTGTAGCAAAGTTAGAATAATTTAGAGTAAAATCAACAAGGATAGATTTCAACATAATTCTGTGGTCAATCTTAACACAAAGCACTATATTTGCACCGCTAAAATTATACTTAATGAAAGCCGGAATTGTAGGATTACCAAATGTAGGGAAATCAACTTTATTTAACTGTTTATCAAATGCTAAAGCGCAAAGTGCGAACTTTCCCTTTTGTACTATAGAACCGAATATTGGTGTAGTAAATGTGCCAGATAAACGCTTAGAAAAATTAGAAGAGTTGGTGGATCCTGAAAAAGTATTACCAGCAACAGTTGAGATTGTTGATATTGCTGGTTTGGTAAAGGGCGCTAGCAAAGGTGAAGGATTGGGTAATCAGTTCTTGGCGAATATAAGAGAGACAGATGCTATAATTCATGTATTACGTTGCTTTGATAATGATAATATTGTGCATGTTGATGGTTCTGTAGACCCTATAAGAGATAAAGAAACAATAGATATAGAACTACAGTTAAAAGATTTAGAAACTGTTGAAAAGCGATTAGAACGTGTAAAACGTACGGCCAAAACTGGAAATAAAGAAGCTCAAGCTGAATTAGTTGTTTTGGAAAAAATAAAGGATACTTTAGAAAGTGGTAAGTCAGTTAGAGCTATAGAACGAAATGAAAAGGAGGCAGAATTTATGCAGCCTATGCAGTTTATAACAGATAAACCTGTTTTATATGTATGTAATGTAGATGAAGCTGCTGCAAAAAACGGAAACGCCTATGTAGAAAAAGTGAAGGAAGCTGTAGACGATGAAAATGCTGAAGTAATCATTCTAGCTGTTGGTACTGAGGCGGATATTACTGAATTAGAAACCTACGAAGAGCGCCAAATGTTTTTAGAAGATTTAGGTTTAGAAGAAGCAGGCGCTTCTAAATTAATTAGAGCTGCTTATAAATTATTGAATTTACAAACATATTTTACTGCAGGTAAAAAAGAAGTTAGAGCTTGGACTATCAATATTGGAGATACCGCACCACAAGCAGCTGGAGTTATCCACACGGATTTCGAAAAAGGATTTATTCGTGCCGAAGTAATGAAATATGACGATTTTGTAACATTAGGTAGTGAAGCTAAAGTTAAAGAAGCTGGTAAATTAGCAGTTCAAGGTAAAGAATATGTTGTAGCTGATGGAGATGTAATGCATTTTAGATTTAACGTTTAAGTAAATTCTATGGAATTTGAACTTAAAGGATTAGATCAAAATAGTAGGGCTAGGGCGGGAGAGATAATTACAGATCATGGTGTTATCGATACGCCTATTTTTATGCCAGTTGGTACTGTAGCTTCTGTAAAAAGTGTACATCAACGGGAGTTAAAAAATGACATCAATGCAGATATCATTCTTGGTAATACATATCATTTATATTTAAGACCTCAAACTACTATTTTAGAACAGGCAGGAGGTTTGCATAAATTCATGAATTGGGATCGACCGATTCTAACGGATTCTGGTGGTTATCAAGTCTATTCTCTTTCTGGAAATAATAAAATTACCGAAGACGGTGTAAAGTTCAAATCTCATATTGATGGTTCTTCACACTTCTTTTCTCCTGAATTCTCAATGGATATTCAGCGTAGTATTGGCGCAGATATTATTATGGCTTTTGACGAATGCACGCCTTATCCATGTGAATATGGTTACGCAAAGCAATCTATGCATATGACACACCGTTGGCTGCATAGATGTATTGATCATTTAAATAAGACTCCAGAACTTTACGATTACAAGCAAACATTTTTTCCTATAGTACAAGGAAGTACTTATAAAGATCTCCGTAAACAATCTGCTGAATATATTGCTTCTGTTGAAGCGGAAGGAAATGCCATTGGAGGACTTTCAGTTGGCGAACCAGCTGAAGAAATGTATGAAATGACAGATATAGTTTGCAATATTTTACCCGAGGATAAACCAAGATATTTAATGGGCGTTGGTACACCAATAAACATACTTGAAAATATTGCTTTGGGTATTGATATGTTTGATTGTGTAATGCCAACGCGTAATGCACGTAATGGTATGTTATTTACAGCACATGGTACTATAAATATTAAGAACAAGAAATGGGCAGATGATTTTTCACCAATAGATGAAATGAATCATTGCTTTGTAGATACAGAGTATTCAAAAGCATATTTACGTCATTTATTTGCTTCCAAAGAATATTTAGGTAAACAAATTGCTTCAATACACAATTTGGCATTTTATTTATGGTTGGTTCGTCAAGCGAGAAAACATATCTTAGCGGGAGATTTTACTATTTGGAAAAACCAAATGGTAAACCAAATGAATAAACGATTGTAAGTGCGAAAGCTCGACAGATATATACTCAAGAAATATTTCACTTCTTTTTTCTTTACACTGCTTATTTTAATACCAATTGCGGTTGCAATTGATATTTCTGATAAAATAGGTAAATTTTTAGCGCATTCAGATCTAGGAGCTTTAGAGATAATTAACGATTATTATATACCATTTATTATATTTTACGCTAATACGTTTATGCCATTAGCATTATTTATTTCTACAATTCTGTTTACTTCGAAGCTTGCCAACGATACTGAAATAGTGGCCATAAATAGTGCTGGAATTTCCTTCACTCGTTTTCTGAGACCTTATTTTATTGGAGCAACAATTATTGCATTAATAGCTTTTGTCGCAAATCATTTTATTGTACCAAAAACCAATGGCACATTCGAAGAATTTCAAGATAATTACACGCGTAGAACTAAAAAATCAAAAACATTTGTATCGAATGTAAACCTACAATTAACTAAAAATGACTTTGTATATTTTAGAAGTTATGATCTAAAAAGAAATACAGGCTCAGATTTTTCATACGAACGATTCAATGGGTTGCAATTGAAATATAAATTAAGTTCGAAGAGTATTAAATTCAATGAAAAAGATTCAATATATACACTTTCAAATTATAAGAAACGGTTCGTAATGTCAAAAAATGATAGTATATATTCTGGGCAAAAGTTAGATACCATTTTTAACTTTAAACCTCAAGATTTGTTATATACAAGCACTATAGCCAAAGCGATGAATTCTTATGATTTGAATAACCATATAAATATATCTGAAAAAAGAGGCGTTAGTAATTTAAATCAATACAAAGTTGAATTTTATAAAAGAACTAGCCTACCGATTTCATCGTTTATTTTAACAATAATTGCTGTAGCTCTCGCTTCTAAAAAGAGAAGGGGTGGGGTTGGTGTTAATTTGGCACTTGGTGTTGCAATTATGTTTTCTTACGTTTTTTTTCTTAAAGTATTTGAGGTACTTGGTTCAGGTGCAACATCAAACCCATTATTTATGGTTTGGTTACCCAATGTACTGTTTGGAATCTTAGCTGTTTATCTATATATCAATGCTAAGAGATAAACTAAAACATAATCTTCATTTACATTTATTGGTTTTTATTGCTGGGTTTACAGCAATTTTAGGTGAACTGATTAGCATTGAAGCCTTTTCATTGGTTTGGTATAGAATGGTAATAGCCGGTATTTTAATGTTTGCATATATTAAAATCGCCAAAATGAGTATTACTGTTTCTAAGAAAAGATTGCTTCAGTTTTTAGGTGCTGGAGTTATAATAGCCTTGCATTGGATTACTTTTTTTGCATCCATAAAGGAAGCAAATATATCAATTGCACTCGCTATGTTTTCAACAGGAGCTTTTTTTGCAGCGATTATAGAACCAGTTTTTTATAAAAGAAGGGTTAGAACTTATGAGCTGCTTTTTGGATTATTAGTAATATTTGGAGTTTATCTAATAATAGATAGTGAAATAAAATATTTGACAGGAATTCTATTGGGAATTTCTTCTGCATTTTTTTCGTCGTTATTTGCAGTTATTAATGGACGATTTGTGGAAAAAGAGAATGCGACCGTTATTTCATTTTACGAATTTATAGGTGGAGTAGCCTTTATTAGTATATACTTAGCGATTTTTGGCGTTGGTTTTAATGAAGAGTTTTTTACATTAAATTCTAGCGACTGGCTATATATATTTGTCCTTGCATCAGTTTGCACAGCATACGCATTTATTGGTGCAGTTTATATAATGAAGTTCATAAGCCCCTTTACTGTAGTGTTAACTTATAACCTTGAACCTGTGTACGGTATTGTTTTAGCTATTATTATTTTTGGAAAGAGTGAAATTATGAGCACAAATTTTTATTACGGAGCAATGCTTATTTTGGCTACAGTTATTTTGGATGGATTGTTTAAAAATTATCCAAACCTATTCAGATTAAAAAAATAAACTCTTCCATACAAAGTTCATATATTTGTACACCTAACTTAATTAACCCGAATGGAATATTTAGATTTTGAAAAGCCTATTCAAGAGTTGGAAGAACAACTCGAAAAGTGCTTGTTGATTGGTAAAGAAAGTGATATCGATGTCTCGGAAACCTGTCAACAAATCGAAAAGAAATTAGAAAAAGCAAAGAAAGATATATACAAGAACTTAACTCCGTGGCAACGTGTTCAGTTATCACGTCATCCAAATAGACCTTATACTTTAGATCACATAAATGCCTTAACCAAAGGTACATTTATGGAATTGCACGGTGATAGAACCGTAAAAGATGATAAAGCAATGGTCGGTGGTTTAGGGAAGATTGGAGATCAATCTTTTATGTTTATAGGTCAACAAAAAGGATATAATACTAAGACGCGTCAATATCGTAATTTCGGTATGGCAAATCCTGAAGGATATCGTAAAGCATTGCGCTTAATGAGAATGGCTGAAAAGTTCAATATTCCTGTAGTGACTTTAATAGATACTCCTGGTGCTTATCCTGGTTTAGAAGCAGAAGAACGTGGTCAAGGCGAAGCCATTGCACGTAATATTTTTGAAATGTCTAAGCTAAAAACGCCTATTATATCGATTATTATTGGCGAAGGAGCTTCAGGTGGAGCCGTTGGTATTGGTGTTGGTGATCGTGTTTTTATGATGGAAAACACTTGGTATACTGTTATTTCACCAGAATCATGTTCGTCAATTTTATGGCGCAGTTGGGAGTACAAAGAACAAGCAGCCGAAGCATTAAAGTTGACAGCCACAGACATGAAAAAACTAAAGTTAATCGATGGTATTATTAAGGAGCCTTTTGGTGGTGCACATAGTAATAGAGACGAAGCTTTTAAAATTATTGAAAAGCAAATTTTAAAGTCTTTCGATCAGCTTAAAGACCTTTCAATAAAAGAATTGGTTGAAAAGCGTATGGAAAAGTACGCTGATATGGGTGTATATAAAGATTAAGTTCATTTCATGAAAATACTTTCCGCTGAACAATTATATCAGGCAGATCAAGTAACCATTAAAAAAGGAGAGATGACTTCTGCGGATCTAATGGAGCGCGCTGCGACCTTATGTTTCCAGTGGATTCACAATAGACTTCAAGGCAATACAATACCAATTCGTGTATTTTGCGGTACAGGTAATAATGGTGGCGATGGTTTAGTTATAGCGCGTCATTTAAAACAGCATGGTTATAATGTAGCTACCTTTGTTGTTAATTGTGGTAATGAGAGAACCCAAGACTTTTTAACTAATTACGAGCGTTTAAAAGAATTAGGTGTCTGGCCAGAAATGATTACTTGTCAAACTGATCTACCAGAAATTTCAGAAAATGACATGATCATTGATGCAATTTTTGGTTTAGGATTGTCACGCCCACCGAAAGGTGTTATAAAAGAAGTTATTGAACATATTAATAAGTCTAATGCTTATGTGCTTTCGGTAGATGTACCTTCGGGCATGTATGCTGCTAAAGCAATAGAAGATAAAGAAGCTGTAATTAGAGCTTATCATGTACTAACATTTCAAGCACCAAAGTTATCTTTTGTTTTACCCGAAAATCAAGAATTTCTAAGCACTTGGGAGGTTATTGATATTGGTTTGGATGCTGAATTTATTTTTAAAGTAGAAGCTGATTATTTTATTACTGAAAAGCCGGATGTGTTACCCTTGTATAAGTATCGGCAACAATTTTCTCATAAAGGCGACTATGGTCATTCATTGCTAATTGGTGGTAGTTTTGGTAAAATTGGTGCTATTTCACTAGCATCTCGTGCTGCTTTAAATATTGGTAGTGGTTTGGTGACAGCTTATATTCCAAAATGTGGCTATCAAGTTTTGCAGACAGCTTTACCTGAAGTAATGGTAGAAGTTGATATGGAAGATGAAATTCAAAAGATAAATTCTAAAGTTACTGCTAATGCTATTGGAATAGGAGTTGGGCTAGGTACGTCTAGCAAAACTTTATCAGGATTTAAAGAGTTCTTATCTAAAAACAAAACACCATTGGTTATTGATGCTGATGCTATTAATTTATTAGCAAAGGATAAATCTCTTTTAAAGTTAATCCCGAAAGGATCAGTGTTAACACCACATCCTAAAGAATTTGAACGTTTAGTGGGTAAATGGAAAGATGACTTTGATAAATTGGATAAGCTTAAAAAACTAGCTTCTAAACTTGAAACTATTATCGTTCTGAAAGGGGCTTATACAGCAATTGCTTATAATGATAAAATTTACTTTAATGCAACTGGTAACCCTGGGTTAGCGACTGGTGGTAGCGGCGATGTGCTTACTGGTATTATAACAGGATTGGTAGCACAAGAATATTCATCATTTGAAGCAAGCGTTTTTGGTGTTTATTTACACGGAAAAACTGCTGAACTAGCTATGAAAGACTTGGTATTTGAAACATTTACAGCTTCAGATAGTATAGATTATTTATCAGATGCTTTTAAATACTTATTTAAAAGAGAACAATTGCCACAACAAGAAGTTCACCAAGAAGAACAAGATACAGAAGACTCTGAAGTACATGTATAAAAAAAAGACTCAATTTTGAGTCTTTTTTGTTCTATATATTCAATTCCTTAAATAATTTCTTTAACTGAGGATCTGAGGGTCTTGGAGCGTCTGAACTCACAATATTCCCATCAGGATCAATTAATATAAATCTAGGTATGCCAGTAATTCTATAATCTTGTACAAACTTAGAATTCCAATCTTTATCAGCTAAAACTTGAACTCCCTTAAGATCACGTTCGTCAACCATTCTCTTCCATTTGTCTTTATTTTTTTGTTCATCTATAGACAATCCCACGAAAGTAATATTCTTATTATGATATTCAGTTTCTAATTCTTTTAAATAAGGTATCTCGCGCTTACAAGGTCCACACCAAGTAGCCCAAACATCTACATATACGTATTTACCCTTAAGATCGTCTAAGGCAACGCTTTTACCTTCAAGATTTGGATAATTAAATTTTGGTGACGGTTTACCTTTTCCTAAAATTTTAAGTAACTCATGTTTCTGTTGATAGTTTGAAGTTAGATATTTAATAAATTGCTCATTTGATCTATTCTCATAATCAACAAAACCCGAATCTAAGTCGTTAGCATTGGTAATTAGATCGCTCATAGATTTTTTTAAAGTATTTACTTTAGTATCGAAAGCTGGTTTGTCCAATTCAAAAAAAGAATTAAAATTCTCTAACCCTTCTTTTTCTTCAAAACGACTTTTATTGCTCATATAGTTGTTTGTGCCAGCTCCTAATCCAGCAAAAGAAATAGAATTTGATAAATCATTAGCATCAAAATTTGCTTGAAGATTATAACCATTTTTTAAAAAAATAAAAGTTTGATTCGGCTGATGCTCTAGCATATAAAAACCATCTTTTACAGAAATGGTATCAGAAAAAGAACCATGTTTATTCACCAAAATTTCTCTTTTAAAGTCTGGGCCATTTAGGATTATCTTTTCTGATGTTGGATTGGTAATCTTCCCCGAAAGGGTCGCGTAATCTTTTACAACTTCTTCTTTTTTACAGCTTAAAACTAGTAGAACAGATGCAAAAAAGATTATTGATAATTTCTTCATTAACTTAAGTGTTAGTAGTTCTTAAAAATTAAATATTCTAAGAGACCGCTAATTTAAGACTTCCTTACAGTAATTGCGAAGTATTTATTTTTTTAAAATAGAATTTAACAGATCTTTTAACTTTTCTTGCGAAGGTTTTGGCGCAAAGGCATCTATAATTATGCCATTAGTATCTATTAAAATTGCTCGAGGAATATTGATAACGTTGTAAGATTTTATAAAGTCAGATTGCCAATCTTTATCGACTATTAATTGAATTCCTTTTAAGTTTTGATCTTTAATTTCTTTTAACCACTTTGATTTATCTCTATTGTAGTCTACAGAAATATTGATAAATACTATATTCTCTTTATACAATTTAGTTAGCTCTTCTAGATGTGGCAGTTCTTCCTTACTAGGTTTGCTCCAAGTTGTCCAGAGGTTTATATATACATATTTGCCTTTAAAGCCTTCTAGATTAACAAGTCGATTGGTGTTGTCTTTAAATGAAAATTTTGGCGAAACTTTGCCTGGTGCAATGGCAGTTTTCTCGAAGTTACGTGTTACTTCTTTGCTTAAGGTAAAGGAGAGGGTGCCTAAGACTACAATTAATAATAGTAGATTCCTCATGTTTAGCGATTTTGGGATTTATTGTATAATATAAACGCCAAAATTTAAAAATATTGTGCCTTTAGTTTTAAATTAGTACTAAACTAAATATTTAAAAAAGAATGATTTAACTAATAAATTGTAAAGTAATAATTAATGATGTTATATGCAGATTGTACAAAAGCGATTTTTTGATCTCTTTAAAAATTTGTTTTTAGGTGGGATCGGTTTATGACATTTTTCGCAAAAGCTATGATAACCATCATCAATTTTTGCTAGCATCATTTTAAGTGCTTTTAGCTTGTGCTCTACAATTTCAATTCTACGTTCGGCTATAGAGTGGTCTAATATTCTGTTACGAGAAATACTCTTTGTAGTATGACTTTTATATTCAGCAATAGAATTGTAAGTGCTAGTTATTTCATTTACAATTCTTTCTTGCAAAGACGTTGTTTGATCTTTAGTCATAATAGCTCAGTTGAAATTCGAATATACTAAATAATTAATTGATTTCTAGAACGTAAAGTCACTAAAATTATTACTGTTGATAGCCTATATTTTTATTTGAAGACTTAGATGGTATAATCTCTACAAAGTAATAAACAAGTGATGCTATAGAACTTACAAGTACTAATAGAATGATCCACATAATCTTAGTATTACTATCTTTTTCCTTATTATTGCTTACGTGAACTATGTAATAGATCATAATTACTAATTTTATAATCACGGCAAGCACCACTACTATAATAATTGTAGTTAATGATTGAAAAAATTCTACAGGGAGCTCGTTATGATTATTTTCAGCTTCTATAATATTCCCTAATAAGAATGTGAAAAAATAAATAATATAGATTAGACTAAGTAAGAAAGGCAAAAAGGTTAAAATACCTAACCATATTTTTTTTGAATTACTCATAGTGTTGATAATTAACTTTTTAAAGATACAAAAGATAAACTATCTAAGGTAATAAGGTATAATGTCCATGAATACATAACCATTTGCCATTTTCTTTCACAAATATTCTGGTAGATTTTCCTTTGGTAGCAAATGGCTTGCCATTTGTTGAACCCGAATCTGACCAATAATAAGTTATAAAAGCTGTATTACCATTTATTGTGACCTTTGACTCATGCATTTCTGTATGGATGGGAGTTGAACTATCAATCCAATCTTTTATGCCTTTTATTTCAGCTGCTTTACCAGAGCGTAAAACAGAATCATATTCGCCGAATTGCGTAAAATCCTCATGTACATAAGATGAATATCTATCTATATCGCCTTTTTCAATGGCATCCCACATGTCTATTAATGTGGACTTGATAAGCTCTTTTTCTTTGAGAGAATTTACTCCAGTTTTACAACTTGATAGTATTATTAAAAATAGTAGATAAGTAATTTTTTTCATGAAATTATTGCAAAAAAATCCCTCCAAAAGGAGGGAAGTGAAACTTATTCTTTTTCTTCGGCTGCTTTTTTAGCCTTCTTAATCTTTATAGTGAGCTCATCAGTTTTTTCATCGAGATCCATAAAGATACTATCGTTTTCTTTAAGCTTGGAATTTACAATTTCTTCGGCCAACGCATCTTCTATATATTTCTGTATTGCACGTTTTAATGGTCTAGCACCATATTGCTTATCGAAACCTTTATCAGCGATATAATCTTTAGCCTTATCACTTAATGTCATTTTGTAACCAAGTCCGTCAATACGTTCTAATAGCTTTTCTAATTCAATGTCAATAATAGCATGAATGTCTTCTTTCTCTAATGCATTAAATACAATTACATCATCAATTCTGTTCAAGAACTCAGGTGCAAAGCTTTTCTTTAAGGCATTTTCAATCACACTTTTTGCATTAGCATCTGCTTGTTCTTTCTTAGAAGCTGTACCAAAGCCAACACCGGTACCAAAGTCTTTTAACTGACGGGCACCAATATTAGATGTCATAATAATGATAGTGTGTCTAAAATCAATTTTTCTACCTAGACTATCTGTAATATAACCATCGTCTAATATCTGTAATAACATATTAAACACATCTGGATGTGCTTTTTCTATTTCGTCAAGTAAGACTACAGAATACGGTTTTCGACGAATCTTTTCTGTTAATTGTCCACCTTCTTCATATCCAACGTATCCTGGAGGCGCTCCTATCAAACGAGAAATAGCAAATTTTTCCATGTATTCGCTCATGTCAATACGAACTAGAGCGTCTTGAGAATCAAATAATTCACGTGCTAATACTTTTGCCAATTGCGTTTTACCAACACCTGTTTGGCCTAAGAAAATAAAGGAACCAATTGGTTTGTTCGGGTCTTTTAACCCAACTCTATTACGTTGAATGGCTTTTACAACTTTTTCTACAGCCTCATTTTGACCAATCACTTTGCCTTTAATTAGGTTGTGCAAATCGGCTAAACGAGCACTTTCTGCTTCGGCTATTCTATTTACAGGTATACCTGTCATCATAGAGACTACTTCAGCAACATTATCTTCAGTAACAGTTTCTTTATGTAATTTAGATTGATTTTCCCATTCTTGCTGAGCTGTTGTTAATTCTTTTTCTATGCGCTTTTCATCATCTCTCAGGCGCGCTGCTTCTTCATATTTTTGATTCTTTACAACGTTGTTTTTCAGCTCTCTAACATCTTCTAATTGCTTTTCTAATTCAAGTACCTGCTTAGGTACCACAATGTTGGTGATATGAATTCTAGATCCTGCTTCATCTAAAGCATCTATTGCTTTGTCTGGCAAGAAACGATCCGTCATATAGCGATTCGTTAACTTTACACAAGCTTCAATAGCTTCATCAGTAAAGACTACATTGTGATGATCTTCGTATTTATCTTTAATATTATTTAATATTTGAATAGTTTCTTCAACTGAAGTTGGTTCAACCATTACTTTTTGAAAACGACGTTCTAAAGCACCATCTTTTTCGATGTTTTGACGGAATTCGTCCAAAGTAGTGGCACCTATACATTGAATTTCACCTCTTGCTAAGGCTGGTTTAAACATATTTGAAGCATCAAGAGAGCCTGTAGCTCCACCTGCACCAACTATGGTATGAATTTCGTCAATAAAAAGAATAATGTCATCATTTTTTTCAAGCTCATTCATTAACGCTTTCATACGTTCTTCAAACTGACCACGATATTTTGTGCCCGCAACAAGACTAGCCAAATCAAGAGAAACAATACGTTTATTGAAAAGTATTCTGGAAACTTTACGTTGAATAATCCGTAATGCCAAACCTTCAGCGATAGCAGATTTACCAACGCCTGGTTCACCGATCAAAATAGGGTTGTTCTTTTTTCTTCGACTTAAAATCTGTGAGATGCGCTCTATTTCCTTTTGTCTACCAACTACAGGGTCTAACTTGCCTTCTTCGGCTAAAGCCGTTAAATCACGCCCAAAATTATCCAGAACAGGTGTTTTAGACTTCTTAGTAGTCTTTCCTTTTTGACTGGAACCTTCAAAAGGGTTTTGCTTAGGCTCATCAAACTCATCATCGCCTTGTGTTTCAGCTCTTGGAGTTATCGAGATGTCGTCATCTAAAAATAATTGACTGAAAATGTTTTTTACTTCATCATAATCAATGTCAAAACGATTTAATAGTTTAGTTGTAGGATCATTCTCATTACGCAATACACATAATAATAAATGAGCAGTACTAACTGCCTTGCTTTTGTATAATTTAGCTTCTAAAAAAGTAGTTTTTAATGCTTTTTCTGCTTGTTTTGTTAGATGCAGGCTTTTTTTGTCATTTCCATCAACAGCTTCTGGATTGGCAGGACTCAAACCTTCAATCTTTTTACGTAGCGTGTCTAAATCAACATCAAGCGTAGTTAATATATCTATTGCTTCTCCATTTGCCTTACGTAATAAACCTAACATAAGATGCTCAGTTCCAATAAAGTCATGCCCTAATCGTAAGGCCTCTTCTTTACTGTAAGCAATCACATCTTTTACTTTTGGTGAAAAATTATCGTCCATAAAATATATTTATTGTCGTAAAATTAGTAGAATTTTTTAATTATTAATTACAAAAGTTATGCCCATCTATCAACAGTGACGTAATGGCATGTAAAACAGCTCATTTGCTATAGTTGATTGTTAATAAAAACTGTTAATAAAACTACACTTTTTTACAATTAAAAAATTGCATTTGTTGTATATTGCTCCTTTAATAAAAACGAGTAAAACATAAAGAAAATTATATGGCAGAAGGCGAAAAGTTAATTCCTATTAATATTGAAGAAGAGATGAAGTCATCGTACATTGATTATTCAATGTCGGTGATTGTATCAAGAGCATTACCAGATGTACGCGATGGTTTAAAACCAGTGCATAGAAGAGTGTTGTTTGGTATGCATGAATTAGGAATAAAAGCAACTGGAGCGCATAAAAAATCAGCTAGAGTAGTTGGTGAGGTTTTAGGTAAGTATCACCCACATGGTGATACATCTGTATATGATGCTATGGTGCGTATGGCTCAAGATTGGAGCATGCGTTATGAAATGGTTGATGGCCAAGGTAACTTTGGTTCTCCAGATGGTGACAGCCCAGCAGCAATGCGTTATACCGAGGTTAGAATGCGCAAAATATCGGAAGACATGTTGGCCGATATTGATAAGGACACTGTAGATCATCGTTTAAATTTTGATGACACTTTACAAGAACCAACAGTTCTTCCTACTCGTATACCAAGTTTATTGGTAAATGGAGCTTCTGGTATTGCAGTTGGCATGGCCACTAATATGGCTCCACATAATTTAACTGAAGTTGTAGATGGTACAGTAGCATATATTGATAATAATGCTATTGAGATTGATGAGTTAATGCAACACATAAAAGCACCAGATTTCCCTACAGGTGGAACTATTTATGGTTATGATGGTGTTAAGGATGCTTTTCATACAGGACGCGGTCGCATCGTTATGCGTGCTAAAACCTCTTTCGAGGAAGTGAATGGTAGAGAATGTATAGTTGTTACAGAATTACCATATCAGGTAAATGGTGCTGATTTAATGAAAAAAACAGCGGACCTTGTAAATGATAAAAAAATTGACGGAATTGCTTCTTTAAGAGATGAAACAAGTAGAAAAGGAAGGAGATTAGTTTATGTTCTGAAACGTGATGCAATACCAAACATTGTTCTCAATAAATTATATAAGTATACAGCATTACAGACA
Source organism: Maritimimonas sp. 2304DJ26-3 (assembly GCF_056591635.1). NCBI lineage: Bacteria > Pseudomonadati > Bacteroidota > Flavobacteriia > Flavobacteriales > Flavobacteriaceae > Maritimimonas > Maritimimonas sp. 2304DJ26-3. Next base: position 183,139 of record NZ_JBWQOK010000002.1, on the reverse strand, counting down.
TCATTTAGTGTAAACAATATTGCGTTGGTAAATGGTCGTCCAGAAATGCTGAATCTAAAAGATTTAATTAGACATTTTGTTGATCACAGGCATGAAGTTGTAGTTCGCAGAACAAAATATGAATTAGCTAAAGCGGAAGCTAGAGCACATATATTAGAAGGGTTAATAATTGCTTCGGATAATATAGATGAAGTAATTAAATTAATCCGTGCTTCTAAGAATGCTGATGAGGCTCGTGAGACGTTGATGAAGCGGTTTGAATTATCTGAAATTCAAGCTAAAGCGATTGTCGAAATGAGATTGCGTCAGTTAACTGGATTAGAGCAAGATAAATTAAGAGGTGAGTATGAAGAAATCAAAAAATTGATTGAAGATTTAAAAGATATTCTTGATGATGAAGGGCGTAGAATGACCATTATAAAAGATGAGTTATTAGAAATTAAAGAAAAGTACGGAGATACTAGGAGGTCTGAAATTGAGTATGCAGGTGGCGACATGAGCATTGAAGATATGATTCCTGATTCTAAGGTAGTGGTAACTATTTCTCATGCTGGTTATGTAAAAAGAACAAATCTTGATGAATATAAAGTCCAGAATAGAGGAGGACGTGGTCAAAAGGGTTCGGCTACTAGAAATGAGGATTTCTTAGAGCACTTGTTTGTTGCTACAAATCATCAATATATGTTGTTCTTTACTCAAAAAGGTAAGGTCTTTTGGATGCGCGTATATGAAATTCCCGAAGGTAGTAAAACATCTAAAGGGCGTGCAATTCAGAACCTTGTAAATATTGAGCCAGATGATAAAGTAAAAGCATTTATTTGCACGCAAGATCTTAAAGATGAGGAGTATGTAAATAGTAATTATGTAGTCATGGTTACTAAAAAAGGGCAAACCAAAAAAACATCATTGGAGCAATATTCTAGGCCAAGAACTAATGGTATTAATGCTATTACTATTAGGGATGGGGATGAGCTGTTAGAAGCTAAACTAACTGATGGCAATAGTCAAATAATGATTGGTGCAAAATCTGGTAAGGCGATTCGTTTTGAAGAAGCAAAGACTAGACCTATGGGTAGAAATGCTTCTGGTGTTCGTGGAATCAAATTAGCTAGCGATAAAGATGAAGTAATCGGTATGATCTCTGTAAATGATATGGAGAGTAATATTCTAGTAGTTTCTGAAAATGGTTATGGAAAACGATCTAGTTTGGAAGACTATAGAATTACAAATCGTGGTGGAAAAGGTGTTAAAACTATTAATGTTACAGAAAAAACTGGTAATTTAGTAGCTATAAAGAATGTAACTGACGATGACGATTTAATGATCATCAATAAATCTGGTATCACCATTCGTATGGCGGTTGCAGATTTACGTGTTATGGGTAGAGCTACTCAAGGAGTCAAATTAATAAATATTAAAGGAGATGATTCAATTGCTGCTGTAGCTAAAGTGATGCATGAAGAAGATGAAGAGAATGATGATTTAGAAAATGGCACGGAAATTGAAAATAAAGACTCGAACAATTCAACAAACAATCAAGAATAATTAATTAGAATCAAAATGAAAAAATTAGGTTTAGTGTTATTAGCAGCAACTATAAGTTTGTCGGCTTATGCACAAAAAGATGCAATAAAAGCTTTAGAAAAAGCATCAAAGAATGGTGATTTAGCTGCCGCAAAAACTGCCATCAGTAGCGCAGAAGGAGCTTTAGAAGATAAATATAAAGCTAAGTTTTACTTTTTAAAGGCCAAAACATATTATGATGTTGCTAAAGCTAATTCAGAAGGAGCTAGTGCTGCCTATGAAACAGCTGCTAAATCTTTTCAAGATTTAATTGCTTTTGAAAAGCAATCTGGTAAGGCTAAGTACACTCAAGAAGCTGAACCAATGCTTAATGCTTTAATATCTGATGTGTCTCAAAAAGGAATTAAAGAATATCAAGATAAAGAGTATACAAGTGCTAAAAAGACATTAAATCAAGTTTACAATTTAAGTAAAAAAGATACTGTTTTTTTAGAATATGCCGCAAATGCTGCTTATTTAGATAAAGATTATGATACGGCCTTAGAATATTTCACATCTTTAAAAGATATGGGGTATACAAATATTGCTACTCAGTATACTGCAGTAAATGTTCAAACAGGCGAGCGTGAAAGTTTGCGTTCTAAAGCTGAAATGGATTTAATGATTAAAACGAAACAATATAAAGAGCCTAAAACTGAGGTAAGTGAATCTAAAAAAGCTTCGATTATAAAAAATATTGCTTTTATTTTAGTAGAAAAAGGAGATGTTGAAAATGCGATTGTAGCTGTAAAAGAAGCGAGAAAAACTGATCCTAAAGATATTAATATGCTCTTAACAGAAGCAAATTTGTTACTTAAATTAGGAAAAAAAGATGAGTTTAAATCTTTAATGGAAGAAGCGATTGCTTCTGATCCTAATAATGCAAGTTTACATTTTAACGTAGGAGTAATTAATCAAGAACAGGGTAAGATAGAGGATGCTAAGCTAAATTATAACAAGGCAATTGAGTTGGACCCTAATTATTCAGACGCCTATTTAAACCTTGGTTCAGTTATGTTAGAAAAAGATAAAGATTTGGTTGAAGAAATGAATAACAATTTGAGCAACTTTAAGAAGTATGATGAAATAAAAGCTAGACAAGTAGAATTATATAAAGAAGTAATTCCCGTTTACGAAAAAGCATTTGCTATTAAAAAGGATAAAAATGGTAAACCTGATGTTGATATAGCAAGAACATTAATGAGCTTATATGAAAATGTTGAAATGGATAACAAGTATAAAGAAATGAAAGCTATTTGGGATGCTTCAAAAGAATAAGTAGCAAAAAACTTAATTGCAAAAAATAAAAAACTCGCTAAAATTAGCGAGTTTTTTATTTAGAATATTTTTTTAATTACCCTAAGCTTATGTGTATGTTTCTTGAGTTCTTCATTAAAGATACCGCTTTGATCTAATCTGTCAATACGAACTCTACCGCTTGCATGAATTATATAATTGTTAGCCATTATGATTCCTACATGTATTATTTCACCTTCTTTATTGTCAAAAAAAGCTAAGTCACCGGGTTCGCTTTCTTCTATAAAACTTAAAACATCACCTTGGGTAGCTTGCTGCGAAGCATCTCTTAACAGCTTATAGCCATTTAATTTGTAGACCATTTGAGTTAATCCTGAACAATCAATCCCAAACGGTATTTTACCTCCCCACAAATATGGTGCATTTAAATACATAAAAGCAGTTTTCACTAAGTTGCTTTTATCATTCTTTGATGAAGATGATTTTCCTTCAAAAGAAAATTTTAATGAGTCAAAATTTAGCTCACCATTTTCTAATATTGGTAGTGAGGCACCCAATGGAATTGGAAGTAACTGATTTTCATCATTAGAAACAAAATTCACTAATTCAGTAGAAATAGTTATTTTTTCTTTTTCTAATTTTTTATAATATTCTTTTGATACTGATAGGTATTGCTTTTCGTCTATCCATCCTTCGTAGTCATCATATGAAAGTCGAATTTTTCTCCACTGCCTAGATTTCTCCAGTACTTTAAAATGCTCTCCAAATAATACTTGAGATACTAACTCACTTTTATCATTTGGTTCATCACGTAAAGGAATTACACTTAGATTACAAATACCGTAGTTCATTAAAATTAGATTCTTTCAATTACCATAGCACTAGCGCCGCCGCCGCCATTACATATAGCCGCCGCTCCTAATTTCGCATTATTTTGTTCTAATATATTAATAAGTGTTATTAAAATTCGAACACCAGAACAGCCAAGTGGATGCCCTAATGAAACAGCCCCTCCGTTTACATTTACTTTTTCATCAGTGAGGCCTAGGATTTTCATATTTGCTAAACCAACTATGGAGAAAGCTTCATTAAGTTCAAAATAATCGATCTCATCTTGAGAAACTCCAGCTTTAAAGAGCGCTTTTGGCAATGCTTTTGCAGGAGCGGTAGTGAACCATTCAGGTTCATGAGCAGCATCAGCATAGCCTCTTATTTTTGCGATTGGTTTTAAACCTAACTCGTTAGCTTTTTCAGCTGACATTAATACCATTGCCCCAGCACCATCGTTTATTGTTGAAGCATTAGCAGCTGTAACTGTACCTTCTTTTGTGAAAGCAGGGCGTAACGATGGAATTTTTTCCATCTTTACGTTTTTATATTCTTCATCTTCTGATACAACTATAGGTTCTCCACGCCTTTGAGGAACTTCAACTGATATAACTTCATTAGCAAATTTACCTTCAGACCAAGCTTTTGCTGAACGTTGATAAGATTGTACTGCAAATACATCCTGATCTTCACGAGAAAATTCATATTTATCAGCGCAAGCATCAGCACAAACTCCCATAGCAGATTCATTATAAACATCTACCAACCCATCCTTTTGCATCCCATCTTCCATTTTAACGGGGCCAAATTTCGCTCCATTTCTGGCATGATAATAATGTGGAATTAAACTCATATTTTCCATACCGCCAGCTACAACAATCTCTGCATCACCAAGTGCAATGGCTTGTGCGGCATTCATAACACTTTTCATACCAGAAGCACATACTTTGTTAACAGTTGTACAAGGTATAGTGTCAGGTAAACCAGAAAAGATTGCTGCTTGTCTCGCAGGTGCTTGTCCAGTTCCAGCTTGAACAACATTACCCATATATACTTCATCAACTAGTTTCGGATCTAAGTTAATTTTTCCTAAAGCACCCTTAATTGCTGCTGCCCCTAATTTTGGCGCAGGCACAGTAGATAAAGAACCTAAAAAACTACCTATTGGTGTTCTAACAGCAGATACGATGACAACTTCCTTCATTTTTTATTTTATTGAGTTTATTATTATCAATGTTTTCTGTGGCGAATTTAACCAATTTTAAGGAATCTTTCTTGACTAGATTTATTTATTCGTTACTATTTTTTTACATTTGAGACATACTTTTTATTAAATGAAAAACTTTATAAATAATCTTTATCAAAATCATTCTTTCATCTATAAAGTTTTCTTATTTATAATTACTACGGCTAGTATTGTTTATTTATTTCCAAAAGGAGGGCATTTTGGTTTGGATATCCAAAAAGGTAAGCCATGGCAATCAGATAACTTATATGCACCGTTTGATTTTGCAATTCAAAAATCTGAGGAAGAAATAGATAAAGAAAATCAAGAAATAGAATCAAACAAGAAGCTCTATTTTTCTTATAATCAAGATATTGTAAATAGAGTTAAAAATAATTATGCTGAAAGAACTAAACTAAGTTTACCTGATACTTTATTTAGTCGTTTTAGTAAAACAAATGTTGTTGATTTTGGAAAAAGAATCTTAGACGATATTTATAAAAATGGTTATTTAGATCGTGACGATAGAAGTAATGCCGATTTAAAACAACTGGTAACATTAAAAAAGGGTAATACTGCACAACAAGTTGCTTATAATAGATTTATTAATCAAGAATCTATACATTCAGTGATTAATAATAATTTTAACCGTAGTCGATATCAACGGTTCAAAAATCCTTTAACTACAATTATTTTAGAAGTATTAGAACCAAATGTTTATTATGATGATAATTTTACTCAAAAGGTATTAAATGAAGAGTTGAGTAGTATATCTAAAACAAAAGGATTAGTATCTGAAAATGAGCGTATTATATCTAAAGGTGACGTTGTTGAAGGGAAAAAGCACGAGATATTGACATCCTTAAAAAATGAATATAAATCTCAGCTTTGGAGTAAATCCAATTATAATTGGATAGTTTTTGGTTATATTGTCTTGGTAGCATTAGCATTGCTAATGCTATTATTATTTATACAGAAATATAGGCCAGAAATTTTTGAGAACAATACCAAGGTTACATTTATTTTCTTCAATGTTTTATTGATGGTTTTTTTGGTCACTTTGATAGTAAAATATAAAGTTGAATATTTATATGTAGTACCATTGATCATTCTTCCAATTATTTTAAAAGCCTTTTTTGATGCCAGATTGGGCCTTTTTACTCATGTACTCACAGTTTTGTTATTAGGATTTATAGTTCCTAATAGTTTTGAATTTATCTTTTTACAGATAATTGCTGGTATCATTACCATACTTACTGTATCCGAATTATATAGACGAGCAAATCTGTTTATATCAATTAGCCAAATAACTTTGGTATATATGATAGCTTATTTTGCTTTTTCAATTATACAGGAAGGAAATGCCGATAAGCTCAATTGGGAATATTTTGGATTATTTGCTTTAAATGGAGTGCTATCCTTTTTATCACTACTTTTCATATTGATATATGAAAAAGTATTTAGTTTAGTTTCAGATGTTTCGTTATTAGAATTATCAAATACCAATTCAAAATTATTAAGAGAATTAGCCGAAAAGGCACCAGGTACTTTTCAACATTCGATGCAAGTTGCTAATCTGGCAGAAGCTAGCGCTAATGAAATAGGTGCAAATGCTATGTTAGTAAGGACTGGAGCTTTGTATCATGATATTGGGAAAATGGCGAACCCAATGTATTTTACAGAAAATCAGACAACTAATGTAAATCCGCATAATGAATTAACCCCTAAAGATAGCGCAGATATAATCATTGGGCATGTTATTAAGGGAATAGAGATTGCTAAAAAATATGGTTTACCAGACAGGGTCATTGATTTTATACGTACTCACCATGGCACTAGTCAAGTGTATTATTTTTATAAAAAACAAAAAGAGCTTTCGCCTGGATTACTGGATATAAAAGATTTTACTTATCGCGGTCCTATACCATTTTCTAAAGAGACAGCCATTTTAATGATGTGTGATGCAGCTGAAGCCGCTTCGAAAAGTATAAAGGAACCCACTGCACAATTAATTGATGATCTTATTGAAAAAATTATTGATACTCAGATGCAGAACAATCAGTTTTTAAATGCCGATATTACTTTTAAAGAAATACAAATGATTAAAAAAGTAATTAAAAAGAAGCTGAATAATATTTATCATTTACGGATAGAATATCCTGAATAAAAACAAAAAAACCTTACAAAAAGTAAGGCTTTTAAGTGATCGCGACAGGATTCGAACCTGTGACCGTCTGCTTAGAAGGCAGATGCTCTATCCAGCTGAGCTACGCGACCAGTAACTCTTTTGTCGGGGTGGCAGGATTCGAACCTGCGACCTCCGCGTCCCAAACGCGGCGCGATAACCGGGCTACGCTACACCCCGAATGGTTATCTAACATTCAATAAAATGCGGAGAGGAAGGGATTCGAACCCCCGGTACCCTTGCGGGTACAACTCCTTAGCAGGGAGCCCCGTTCGACCACTCCGGCACCTCTCCAAAATTTTAATAAACAACACTTCTAAAAGCGCGGGTGCAAATGTAATAAATTTGATGTGTAGCCACAATAGCTTTTTGTAAAAATTTAATATTTTTTTACCTCTAGAAAAAATTCAAAACTTTAATTTACTTAGAATCAATTTAAATCATAATGCATTTAACATTTCGTCAATATAAAATATCAATATTATGTAGTAACTTTAAGGCAGAAAGTAATAAACTTAAATTTAATATATGGCTAAAATTAAGATTAATAATAAAACACATCATGTAGATGTCGACCCAAATATGCCTTTATTGTGGGCAATTAGAGATATTGTCGGTTTGACAGGAACAAAATATGGATGTGGTAAAGGTTTATGTGGTGCTTGCACTGTTTTAATTGATGGCCAGCCAACTAGATCATGTTTAACACCGGTTTCTATAGCGGATGGTAAATCTATTTTAACCATAGAAGGTGTAGAAAATGAAAATAAAGTATTGCAAGAAGTTTGGGAAGATCTAAATGTTCCTCAATGTGGTTATTGTCAATCTGGACAGATAATGTCAGCCGTTGCTTTATTAAAAGGCAATAATAATCCTAGTGATGAGGATATTGATATTGCCATGAATGGGAATATATGCCGTTGTGGAACATATGATAGAATCCGTAAAGCAATCCACAAAACTGCCGAATTAACTCAAGATAACTCATAATGAATCCAATAAATAATATAAGTCGTAGAAGTTTTATTAGAAATCTTGGGCTTGCGTCTGGAGGATTGATTTTAGCATGTAACATACCTGCCTCTAAAGATAAAGTAGAGAAAATAAGACCCTTTAATGGCTCAACATTTGAGCCAAACTTATTTGTACAACTTAAAGATAATGGGGAGCTAGTGTTATTAGCTACACGTTCAGAAATGGGTAATGGTGTACGTACATCATTACCATCAGTGATCGCTGATGAAATGGATGCAGATTGGAAATACGTAAGCGTAGCTCAAGCAACAGGTAATGCTAAGTTTTTAGATCAAAACACAGACGGTTCTCGCAGTATTCGATATTTGTTTGAACCAATGCGAAAAATGGGTGCCGCAGCTAAAGCTATGTTGATTACTGCAGCAGCAGCAAAATGGCAGGTTTCCGAAGATGATTGTAAAGCCGAAAATCACTACATCGTTAATAAAACGAATAATAAAAAGTTATTCTTTGGAGATTTGGTCGCTGATGCCGCCAAACTTGAAGTGCCCGAGAATCCTAAGCTAAAAGACCCAAAAGATTTTAAGTATATAGGTACAAATTTAAAAAGCATCGATGCTTCTGGTTATGCTTCTGGTAAACCAAAATATGGAATTGATATTAAGATTGACGGTATGAAGTATGCAGCGATTGCTAGATGTCCTGTTACTTTTGGTACTGTAAAAAATTATAATAAAGAAGAAGCTTTAAAAGTAGCCGACGTTAGCAATGTTGTAGAGATACCGAGGGTAGCAAAACCATTTGGAGCTTTAGGTGGCATCGCTGTAATAGCAGACAATACTTGGGCAGCTTTTAAAGGTAAAGAGGCTTTACAAGTAGAATGGGATCTAGGTAAGAATAAAGATGCTTCTACAGACTCATACGATAAAATGATTCTTGAAAATGTACATAAGAAAGGAAAAGAAGTTCGTAATGATGGCAACGTAAATACTGCTTTTAAAAATGCTGAGCATATAGTAGAGAGTACATTTCAAATGCCTTATTTGGTACATGCACCTATGGAGGTGCCAAATGCAACTGCTAGACTTGCAGATGGAAAGTGTGAGGTTTGGGCTCCAATACAAGATCCGCAAACTGCTCGTAAAGAAGTGGCAGATTTTCTGGAGACTGATCTAGAAAATGTTACAATTAATGTTACTTTTTTAGGTGGTGGATTTGGGCGTAAATCGAAACCAGATTTTATTATTGAGGCGGTTTCATTAGCTAAAACTTTAAATGTGCCTGTTCAAGTTGTTTGGACTCGAGAAGATGATATACAACACAGTTATTATCACGCTGTAAGCGCGCAATATATGAAAGGCTCATTAGATAAAGATGGAAATGTAACGGGGTGGTTACATAGGGTAGCTTATCCTTCAATAGCATCAACATTCGCGCCAGATAGTGGTTTTGCAGCTGGTTTTGAATTCGGTATGGGGCTCACTAACATTCCATACAATATTAATAATGTTCGCTGCGAGAATGGCAAGGCTCCTGCTCATCTAAGAATGGGGTGGTTTAGGTCGGTAATAAATATTATTCAAGGTCATTCTGTAAATGTATTTGTAGATGAGCTTGCTGCTAAAGCAGGAAAGGACCCTTTACAATTTAGACTAGATTTAATTGGTGATGATCGAATTGAGGAATCTAAATCTGGTTATAATTTCGATACAGCAAAATTAAAGCATGTGTTAAAGAAGGCTGCTGAAAATGCTAAATGGGGTAGAGAGTTACCAGAAGGGCACGGATTAGGTATCGCCGTACATTATAGTTTTTATTCTTATATCGCCACTGTTATGGAAGTTTCGGTAAAAAATGATAAGTTAAAAGTCCATGATGTTTGGTCAGTTATTGATTGTGGTACTGCGGTTAATACAGATACTATTGAATCTCAAATGCAAGGTGCGGCCATATTTGGATTGTCATTAGCATATTATGGTAAAATCACAACTAATGATGGGGCTATAGTACAAAGTAATTATCACGATTATCAAATGCTACGTATTTCTGATGCACCAAAAGTACACGTAGAAATTATTAAAAGTAATGATAAACCAACGGGAGTTGGTGAGCCAGGCGTTCCGGTTATAGCTCCTGCCTTAAGTAATGCGATTTTTGCTGCTACAGGTAAACGTTATCATAATTTACCTTTAATGGATGAAGGCTTAGTGTAAGTATATGAAAGATAGCCCTGTTTTAGTGATCCTTGCTGGTGGTAAATCTAGTAGGATGGGTACACCAAAGGGATTGTTAGAGTTTGGAGGTAATTATTGGATATTAGAACAGATTTCTCGCTACAAGAATGTTGAGAATCCCGAAGTAGTTATAGGGCTTGGATATGATTATGAGTTATATTTTGATAAAATACCGTGGTTTAAGAATGCTTTAAGCAGATATAATTATTTTAATGGAGTAGGAGTTAGGATTGTAATCAACACAACACCAGAGAAGGGTAAATTTTCCACTTTGGTGAGTGTTTTGAAGGAAGTAGAGCTTGATAAAGAAGTGTTAATTTTGCCGATTGATGTCCCTCTACTATCAGAGGGTCAATTAGAAAAAATTATAGAAGAAAAGGGTAATATAGTATTACCTAGATGCAATGATAAAAATGGGCATCCTGTAAAAATATCAGCACCAATATGGAATACTTTTATTGATATAACTATTGATAACAAAGACGCTCGACTTGATTTTTTGATTAAAAAAAATAATTCAAAAATTACTTTAATTAATGTTTTAGATAATTCTATTAATCAAAATATTAACACATTAGAAAAATGGAATAAATTTTTATATCAAAACACTTTATAAAATTATACTTTTAAATTAAATATTATAGTTTAACGTTAAGATTTGCCAATTATGAGAACTAACTATTATAACTTGAGCTTTTATAAAAAAGATATAACTACATTTTTTTTATCACTTTTTTTATTGTTTTCGCTTCCCATTTCATCTCTTGCTTTTCAGCAAAAAAAATCTGATGATTTTAAAGAGTACAGTGGCGTTATTTTAGACGAACAATCAAAGAGACCTTTAGTTTTTGCATCAATAACTATTAAGAATACCAATATTAGTACAGTTACTAACAATGACGGCGAGTTTCTTCTTAAGGTGCCAAACAATATGCTAGATAGCAGTATGATAGTTTCTTTTTTGGGCTACCAGATTAAAGAAGTTTCAATTACATCTTTATCTAAAAAAAACAATAAAATAGCTCTAGCAGTTTCTGTTGTTGAACTACCTGAAATAAATGTGAAGCTTCCTAAAAATGCTTCAGAACTAGTACGTCAAACACTTAAGAAAAAGGGGGTTAATAATTTAGATGAACAAGCTTTAATGACTGCTTTTTACAGAGAAACAATTAAGAAGCGTAGAAAGAATGTTTCTTTAGCCGAAGCAATTGTTACAGTCTATAAACAGCCATATACTTCTGCAAAAAGGGATAAAATAAAGCTATACAAGGCTAGAAAGAGTACGGATTACACAAAACTAGACACGTTAGCATTAAAACTTCAAGGTGGTCCTTTTAATGCACTTTATATAGACTTAATGAAGTATCCAGAATATATCTTTACTGAAGATATGCTTAATCTATATGCATTTAGCTTTGCGCCTTCTACTACTATTAATGAGAGGCCTGTATATGTTGTAAACTTTAAACAAAGAGATGACATTGGTGAACCGCTCTATTATGGAAAGTTATTTATTGATTCAGAATCATTAGCATTAACTAGTGCTATTTATAATTTAAATGTTGAAAATGAAGAATTGGTGAGTAATTTATTTGTTAAAAGCAAGCCTAAAGATGTTAAGGTATACCCTACAAAAGCAGCATACAGGGTTGATTATCGAGAAAAAAATGGTAAATGGTATTATGGTTACAGTAATGTACAGCTAACATTTAAAATAGACAAAAAGCGCAAGTGGTTTAACTCATATTATTCATTATCGAGTGAAATGGCTATTACCGATTGGAAATTAGATGATGATGAAAATTTAAAATTAAAAGAGCGTCTTAAGCCATCTATTATTATTGCAGACGAAGCGTCAGGGTTTTCAGATCCAGAATTTTGGGGAGCATATAATGTAATCGAGCCAGAAAAATCAATAGAATCTGCAATTAGAAAAATTCAACGTCAATTAAAGAAGGCCTCCAATTCTGGCCCATAAGAGAGTAGCCATTTATAATTTTAATGAGTTGTCTAATTTGTCAACTCATTTTTTTTGGGAAAAATTTTGTTGAAATCAAAATGTAAAGTATATTTGTCATTATATAAAATATATTTGTCAATTTGTAAAATAAATTATTATGAATAAATCCGCATCAATATGTGAAAGAGAGCAGAGTCAATTAAATAAAATGAACAAATTTCAATTGTCTAATTCTTTTAAAAATATAGGGTATTATATAGCTTTTGGAATATTTGCTTTAATGATTTTAAAAAAGTTTATAGATGAACCCAGTTGGGTGAAACCTTTATTAAGAAAAGGATTGTTATTAGGTATGTTATTAATTTCTATTTCAAAAGATAAAATAGAAGACGAGTATATAGAGAGTTTGCGTTCACAATCATATAGATTAGCCTTTATTATGGCTGTAGTTTATGCTTTAGTTCAACCTGTAGTAAATTATGTAGTAGGTTCTTTATTAGACTCGAATGAATCATTTAATGACTTTAGTTATTTTGAAGTTTTGTTTTTTATGCTCGTAGTTCAGCTAATGATATTTTGGCAATTGAAAAGATACAATAAATAAGCATGAAAAACACTATAAAAGTACAACGTGCAATATTAGACATTACCCAAGATGATTTAGCAAAAATGATTGGAGTATCTCGACAAACCATAAATTCTATTGAAAAAAATAGATATGTACCATCTACGGTATTATCCTTAAAACTTTCAAAAGTGTTTAACAAACCAGTAAATGATTTCTTTGAATTAGACTCTAATGATTAACCTTCTTTTGATTTTTCTATTTTGGATACTAAATATTATATTTCTGTATATAAAAACGTTATAAATCAGTTAAATAAAGTTAAAGTTTAGTGGATATTGTCAGTTATTAATTAATTTAACATCACTAAAATCTAAGAATATGAAAAGGTATATTGCATTAATTTGTATTCTATTTATTTTTTTGGGATGTTCTTCTACAAAGACCAATATAGCTCAAAAGGATACTAAGCAGTTAGATGATATTATAGAAAATAAATCTTTTAAAATTATTTCTGACAAAGCGTTACCACAAATTACTAATGCTTTGGTTCAGATTAGTAATGCTAGACTTCTACCACCAGGCAGTACTGTTGGAAATATAAGTTTAATTGGTAATCCAAATTTTTTGCAGGTAAACGATAGCATAGTTAAAGCTTTCTTACCATTCTATGGAGAGAGAAGAATGGGAGCAAACTTTAGTAATACAAGAAACGGTATCCAATTTGAGGCAGTACCAAAAGATTATTCTGTTACTGAAGGAAAAAACGACAGCTATGAAATAAGATTCACAGTTAACGATAAAAATATTCCCAATCAAAACTATAGCGTATTTGTACAAATATTTTCAGATCTATCTAGCGCAATAAATATTAATAGTTCACATCTTTCATCTATTCAATATAGAGGTACGGCTAGTAGTATTAAAGCAGAAGATGAATAGTATGCAATATTCATTTATCTATTTTATTATTGCATTTGCTTGCTTCAATTTTTCAATTAACGCACAGTATACTTCAGAAGATTGGAAAGCTCGAGATAAATGGATGAAAATAGATAATTTTCTTGATTTATCAGCTATTAAAGCTGGAGATATAATCGCAGATATAGGTTCTCACGAAGGTTATCTTACAATGCATTTATCAAAACGAGTAGGAAAGGAGGGTGAAGTGTATGCTGTTGATGTGCGTAATGATCGACTTGTAAGATTAAAGTCTAATGCTAACAATCGTAACATTAATAACGTTGTAACTGTATTGGGCGATTATGATGACCCTAAGCTACCAAAGAATTCTTTAGATAAGATATTTGTAATTGATACTTATCATGAAATGACCTCATATAATAAAATGTTAATACATTTTAAAAATTCTCTAAAATCGGGAGGGCAATTAATCCTTTTAGAAAAGATTAAAAAACATGCAATTGGTAAATCTCGTGATGAACAAGTGAATTCACATACATTATCTTTAAAATATGTAAAGAGAGAACTTGAAGATGCTGGTTTTAAGATAGAAAAACAGATCGATAATTTTGGTTTCTGGGAAAGGAATAAAACTAAACAAATGTGGATTTTAATAGCTGTTAAACCTTAATTAGACAATTTCTAATACTGATTTTCGTTTTTGTTATACAAGCAGTAACCAAAAATTATGTAGTATGAAAAATAATGATCTATTTTTCAGTACCTTTCTTATAGTGCTATTTATTAGCCTATCATCATTTTTAAATAATACATCTTTTATTAATCCTAAACCTGAATTTGGAGGTTGGACAAAGTTAGGCAAACTAATAGTTGGTCAAGGAGTTAGTCACGACGTACTAACATTAACTGAGGAAAAGACAAATATTAAACGATTAAAGCTTAAAATACAAAAAACTTCTGTCTACATTATGAGTATTACGGTACGTTATAAAGATGGTACCTCAGAAGATCATAACATTTCAAGTCGATTAAAAAAAGGAGAATCCACAAGACATTTAGACCTTATAGGTCATTATAGAACTATCGAAAAAATTGTTTTTATTTATAAAGGTAATAGTAACAAAGGAGGTGCAGAACTAGTTGTTCTTGCAAAAGTATAAGTGCATACTTTTATTATAAAAGTTTAATTTTTACCATCCTTTATAATTATTCTAAATTTAAACTGATAAATTGTAGGAATTGAGACTCGTTTAACTTATTTTTAACAAATAATCAAATTTTTAACAAATAATCATGAAAAAAGAATTAAAGAACAATTTTGTTCAACTATTAACTTATGTGGGGGTAATAACACTTTTTGTATTCACCTCTTGTTCTGATGAAGCTTTAGATATAAATTCATCGACGACTTCTCAAGGCAAAAACTTAGCAATATCTTTAAAACCAGATCCAAGTGATTTAATACTCATTGAAGAATCATCAGATGCTACAAGTTTAAAAAGGGCTACTGATGCCGCCGGTGTAGACCGTGGGCGTTTTAATATCTCATTTAGATATATCGTACCAGTTACCGCAGCGCAAGAAGAAGTTTTCGAAGATGCAGCAGCTCGTTGGGAACGAATTATAATTAAAGATGTTCCTTCGTTTACAGGTAGTATCCCTTCGGCATTTTTAGGTGTGCCTGATATCGAAGGCACTGTAGATGACATTATAATAGAAGTGGCTCTTGCTCCAATAGACGGTCCTGGAGGTATACTCGGGCAGGCTGGACCAAGATTTGCTCGTACATCTGACAACTTAACATTAAGTGGTGTTATGTTCTTTGATGTAGATGACCTTGCATTTTTAGATCAATTAGGTTTGTTTGAGGAGGTAATTGTACATGAAATGGGACACGTTCTTGGTATAGGAACTCTTTGGAGTTTTAACAGAAGTCTGCTAGCCGGAACATTCGATGAACCTTATTTTGCGGGTAAAAAGGCAAATGTATTTTGGAATGCTGAAGGTGGAACCGGTGAATTACCTGTTGAAAATATTGGTGGTGGTGGAACACGATTTTCACATTGGAGAGAGTCAGTTTTAAATAATGAGTTAATGACAGGTTTTTTGAACCTTGGAGAAAATCCTCTAAGTCGTATTACTGCAGGTTCTGTTAAAGATTTAGGTTATGGGGCTGCTTCTGTTGGTGAACAATATGATTTACCTAAAGGAGCACCAGGTGTAGATATTAGTACCCTAAGCACCAGTAGTAGTGATCAAGGATTACATATAGCTGCAATGGAAGAAATACTAGAACCAATTGGTTTAGTAACCACTTCAAAAAAATAAATTAGCCCTATCTTAAAGGTCATAATTAATTGATCTTAAGACTAGAGTTGCAAAAAGCTTGTATTAGACATATGTCTAATACAAGCTTTTTTATGACAAGTTTATAATGTTTAATGATTCAATAATGAATTTTCATTAATTGGTTTGGTTTTCTCCCGATCATTCTTTAAAAAACAGCATCTTTTTTTTCGAATAAATAGTTCAATCAATCGTCAGAATCAAAAGGTAAGAATTCAACAGATTCATTTATAAGCAATTGAAGGAAGTTATCTTGCACAATGTTGGATTCATAAATTAAGTTATGAGTTTGACTTACTCTATGCATTCTTTTTTTAACCGAATAAGCATCTTTAGAACAACTATTGAATAGCATTAAAGCAAATACACATATGAAACGATTAAAGCTTAAAATACAAAATACTTCTGTCTACATTATGAGTATTACGGTTCGTTATAAAGATTGTACTTCAAAAGATCATAGCATTTTGCGTCGATTAAAAAAAGGAGAATCCACAAGACATTTAGACCTTATAGGTCATTATAGAACTATTGAAAAAATTGTTTTTGTGTATAAAGGTAATAGTAACAAAGGAGGCGCAGAACAAGTTGTTCTTGCGAAGTAGTAATTTATACTGAATTTAACTAGTACGAACTATAATAGCATTAGAAAAATCCATCTGCTTAATCTATTCCATATTTTTATATAATCATAGTAGCTATGATCGATTCTAATTATATATATTTATACAATTCGAAAAAATCTGTTATAACCATGCATTCATACTTATTTCCAGGCCAAGGAACGCAGTTTCCAGGTATGGGTAAAGATTTATATGAGAAATCAAAATTGGCTCAAGAATACTTTAGACTTGGCAATAAAATTTTAGAGTTTCCAATTACAGATGTAATGTTTGATGGTTCTGCCAAAGATTTAAAACAAACAAAATTTGCCCAACCTGCCATATTTTTACATTCATTTGTTCAATCAAAAATACTTGGTAAAAATTTTAAGCCAGATATGGTTGCTGGGCACTCTTTGGGTGAATTATCGGCATTAGCAGCAGTTGGATCGTTAGATTTCGAATCTGCATTGAAACTTATCTCAATACGTGCGTCAGCTATGCAAAAGGCTTGTGAAGCAGATAATACTGGTATGGCTGTAATTGTTGGCTTATATGACGTTATTGTTCAAAATGCATGTGATCAAATTGCTGGGACAGTTGTTCCAGCTAATTATAATGCTTTAAATCAGGTTGTTATTTCAGGTGAAATGCAAGCCTTAAAAGAGGCATGTGATAAACTTAGACCGGGAGCTATAGCAATAATTGATTTACCCGTAAGTGGAGCATTTCATTCACCATTTATGGAGCCTGTAATTGAGGAATTCCAATTAGCTGTAGAATCAACAAGATTTAATCCTCCTATTTGTCCAGTTTATCAGAATGTAACTGCTAGACCAAGTAAAGATCTAGAACTAATTAAGAAGAACCTAGTTGATCAATTAATTTTTCCTGTCATGTGGAGACATACCGTCCTTCACATGATAGAAGATGGAGCAACTGAATTTACGGAAATTGGCCCTGGAAATTTTTTAAGAAGACTTGTTCGTCAAATAGATAAAAATGTAAGGACTAATACAATTTCACAAGCATTCAAATCTTAGAAATGACTACTAAAAGGAGTATTATATCTTTTGTTTAAGCAGTGATGCACAACAAATATTAAGATTTATACTTCAATATTCTAATTCATGTAATTTAAGTTTTGTTTATAAGCGAAAGTTGTACTACAGTTTCTTTAAGTTATTATAAAAACTTCCATTGCAATGTTAATGAAAGACCGTTTATTTGACATATATAAGAGGAAAAATAATTTGTATAAAGGGAAATAGCTATTTTGATTTTGCCAAAACTTCCAAATTTTCGAAAACAGCAACCTTATACATAGCGCTTACAGGTACTTTTTTATCGTCAATTAACAAATGTGTTCTAGTTGCCTTTGTAACACGATTTAAATTAACAATGTATGATTTATGAGTACGCTGAAAGTTTTTAGATAAAAAGGTTGCAATGTTAATTAGTGTTTCAGATATAAGATACATTCTTGAATCTGTAAATATTTTTAAATAATTTCCAAAACTCTTAATGTACAGAATTGATTTAAATGAAATATTAACGGGAATACCATCATGCTTTATTTGAAGCTCGTTATTTTCATAGTTTTTTTTAGGCTCCGTAATTTTTGAAGCTGAAACTTTGTTAACTGCTTTTAAAAAGCGTTCAATTTTTATAGGCTTCAATAAATAATCAATCACTCCATAATTATAACTTTCTAAGGCATATTCAGAATAAGCCGTAGTTAAAATAACTTTGGGCGGTTCTATCATAGATTGTAAGATTTCCATACCATTCAGTTCAGGCATTTCTATGTCAAGAAAAATAAGGTCAACTTTATTGTGCTGTACGAAATTGACAAATTCAAGCGGATTGCCAGTACTTAGTACCAATTCAAAGTTGTCAATTTTAGAACAATAATCTTCTAATACTTTACGAGCTAGTATTTCATCATCTATGATGCCAATTTTAATCATGATTTGTTGTATCTCATTGCAGTGTTTTTAAATCAATAGATAAATTTACGTGATATTTTATTTTAGAATCATTAATTTCTAAAACATGTGAATTAGTATATAATAATTTTAAACGTCTTCTCACATTCTCTAGTCCCATTCCTTTTCTTTTTGAATCTGAAACCTTTTTAGGTTTGGAATTGCTAATCATAAATTGAAGTGTAGAACGGTTAACCATTACAGAAACAAGTATAGAACTATGTTCGTTCGTACTTTGCGCACCATGCTTAACAGCATTTTCTACAAATGGAATGAGTATCATTGGAGCAATCTTAAGACCTAATACATCTCCATCAATCGAAAATTCAATAGTGCAACGTTTGCTCAGTCTCTTTTCTTCAAGAAGCAAATAATTTTCAATAAATTCTAATTCTTCCTTTAGTAAAACAGTGTCTTTTTTAGCACTCTCTAACTGATATCTCATTAATTCTGAAAGTTGCATGACAACTTCAGGAGTTTCGGACGACTGCTGTCTTGCCAATGAATATATACTATTCAATGAATTGAATAAAAAATGAGGATTTACCTGTTCTTTTAAATAAGTAAGCTCCATTTCTTTTTGTAATTTTTCCTTCTCATCATTTCTTCTTCGAAATAAGATACTTCTTCTCAGAAAGAAAGCAGCCATTCCAGTTCCTGTCGTATAAATAAGAAAAAAGAACATTTTATAAACCCCAATCCAGCTTCCTGGAGAATACCCTTTTAAGTAAGATGTTAGAAATATGGTTCCTATAAGGAGTAAACCATATAAAAAGTACTTTTTTTTATCATAAAAAAGAGGAATAAGGATAAAATGGTTGACCCAAATAACCGCCATGATACTTACAGCAAATCCTAATTGCCATGCATAAAATGCATAATCGCTATCATATTTATTTCTGGATATCCAACCACCCAATATTTCAAGCATGGCCACCAATAAAAAGGCGCCAATATTAAGGAATATGGTATTTCGTAAAGACTTTTTAAGCATAGACTACTTTAATAGTTCATAAAGATACTATCTACAAATACATTTCGTCTTAATTTCTTATAAAATGCTTATATCAATGACGAAATGATCTCGTCATTTAATTAAGGTGTTGATACAATTTTTGAATTCTAGAATGAATAATGATCTACTTTTATAAAACATTTAGATACCATTCATCATCAAAAAGAAAATTATGAGAGCAATTAAATTAATAGTTCTGTCAATTATTTTATTTTCAAATATTGCTTTAGCGCAGGAAAATAGTTCAATAGGAAATCCAACACTAGTTAAAAGTTCTCCACTAGAACTTCCGCAAATTCAGGTCATCCCAATACAAGACACCAAGACGAAAAGAAACTATGAACTTTATGTTGAGTTGCCAGAAAATTATTTAGAAAACGAAAACAAAAGGTATCCTGTTCTGTATTATACAGATGCCATGTGGCATCTTGAAATGTTATCTGGCTCTACAGAATTTATGTTTGAAGACATCATTCTTGTAGGCATTTCTTGGCAGAAGGACAGCGATGGAGCCTTGAAAAAAGAGTTTGGAGACCATGTAAGTCGATACAGAGATTATAGTTTTAGAGCACATTCTAATCCTGAAATTCAAAGAAAAATACATTTCGGACAAGCAGATAAACATTTAGATTTTATTCGTGGTGATGTTATTAAATATGTTGACAAAACCTACCGAACAGATCCAAATAGCAGAACGTATTTTGGATATTCGATGAGTGGTGAATTTGGAGTTTATATACTGCTAACACAGCCTGACACCTTTAACAATTACATAATTGGTAGTCCATCAATAAAGAAAGAAGTGCCTCATTTGGTTGAGCTTCATTCTAAACTTGGGCCATACGATGCATCAGATAGAAAGACAAGCCTGGATTCTAATGTTTTTATTTCACATGGTTCATTAGAAGAAGACATGGTTAAACCAATAGATGAGTTCGTTAAACTATTGAATGATAGAAGAGATAATGGTTTGGCTGTTCAAAGAGTAGTGATTGAAGGTAACCATGAAAGCGCATTTCCTATGACAGCAGTACGTAGCATTGATTGGTTGGTTTCTTTGATGAATCATGAAGCAAAGCCTAACTATTACGAGTCATTTTGGAATATTCCGCATCTTAATAATCCTTATGTGAGTACAACCCCAGAAGATAGAAAAGATGGCATTTTAGTAGATAGTTTATCTGTAGAATCAAATGACTTAAACGGTATCCTCAATTTTTCACAAGATATTTTTAATGGCAAACTTGGGAATTATGATGCCTTACTCATTTCGCACAAAAACAAATTGGTATTTGAATCGTATTATAAAAAAGGACGTGTCAATCTACCACATGGACAAGCATCTGCTGTAAAAGGTTATAGCAGTTTAGTTTTAGGAAGAGCTATTCAAATGGGTTACTTAAAAATGGAAGACCTAAAGAAACCACTGATTAGTTTTCTAAAAGATATTGATCCTAGCAAAATTACTGAAGGCGCTGAAAAAATTACCCTTCATAAGGCATTGACTATGCATGGAGGATTAACAATCGATAGAGACCAATGGAAAGCATTCGAGAACGATTCGGTTCGATTAAAAGGTCAAGGTTTAGTACAGACATTACTTGAGCAAAGCAAACCCATAACGCCAGAGTCTCAGACCTATTTATATGGTAATTTCAATCCAATGTTGGTCATGACAGTTATTGATGCTGTTGTTCCAGGATCTGCGAAGGAATTTATTAAAACCGAGCTCCTAGACAAACTTGGTATAACAGATTATAAATGGTCAACTCATGTTAGTGGTTTACCACAAGCTGGTTGGCAAGCGAGTATCAGGTCGCGCGATATGGTAAAATTGGGGAATCTGGTACTCAATAATGGCAAGTTAAATGGTGAACAATTGATTTCTGCAGAATATCTAGAAAAAGCTACTAGCGGAATTGTTCGACCTTCAATAGACTGGATGCCTAAGAATTATCTTTATGGGTATTTTTGGTACTATACACCTGTAAAAGTTGGTGACAAAAGCTATAAAGGGACATTGGCTTGGGGAGGCGGCGGACAGCGTGTGATAGTTGTAGAAGAATTGGACTTAACCATTGTTATTTCAGGCCACGACCGAGACGATGACAAAATCATGAAATCCATTTTTGAAACCGTTATACCCGCTTTTGCAAAATAATTACAACCAATGAAAACGAATCATTTTATTCTAGCGATTGTAGGAATTTTATTCTTTGTATCCTGCAACTCAAAACAATCCAGTTCAAAGGAGAAAGAAACATTAAGATCTGATACTTATTTAGGACAAAAGCCGCCAGGATTCATTCCAGAAATTTTTGCTCCAGGAATTATTTCAATAAATGGGAGATATGAGCATGGTATCTCGTTTTCTCCTAATTTAGATGAAATCTATTTTTCAGCAAATAAAGAAGACGAAGATCCAAGTATATATATATCAAAACTAGAAGGAAAAAAATGGGCAACTCCTAAAAAAGCAAATTTTACTAAAGGCAAAAAAGCAGGTGAAATGCATCCATTTATAAACCCTAGTGGTACAATTATTCATTTTACAGCTCATGATCCTTTTACATTACCTCACCATAAAGAATCAGTTAAAACTTGGTATGTAAAACGCTTAGAAAATTCATGGAGCGATGCAAAGCAGCTTGATTCACCTATAAATGATGATTTTGTTTTTTATCTAAATGAAGCAAAAAATGGAGATCTTTTTTATACAAATGTGTCGAAAAGAAAAATGTATTATGCACCAAAAAATAATAACAAATATCCCGAAGTACACGAAGTTGGAACCGGAGGTTTTCATGGTTTTATTTCCCCGTCTCAAGATTATTTAGTAGTAAATGCTCGAAATAAAGAAAATGACCAAAGAAAAAGCGATATCTATGTCTATTTTAAGAAAAAAGACGGAACATGGTCAAAATCAATTAACCTTGGCGATGAAGTAAATTCTAATTTCTCTGAAACATGCCCGAGTATTACTCCTGATGGTAAATACTTATTTTTTGGCAGATATAATGAAGAAGGAGGCTTATCAAATTTTTATTGGGTAAGCACTGAAGTTGTCAACAAGTTAAAATTAGCTTATTTCAAAAATTTAATTAATGAATAATATATATATAACAGTACTAATAGCTGTAATACTTTCTTTGCAATCTTGTAATTCAAAAAAACAGCAAATACAAGATAATAATATACCAACTATTGATAATTCATATTTAGGGCAAAAACCTCCAGGTTTAACTCCAATTCCTTTTGCGCCAGGACTAGTTTCTACAGAAATTTATGAATACGATGGTGCATTTACACCAGATATGAAGGCATTTTATTTTATTAGAAGAGGAGAAGAAAATAAAAAATCAGCTTTTTATGAGTACAAATACAATGAAACTAATCGAAAATGGGAAAAATCAGAAATAGCATCTCCATGGATAGGACGACCAGTAATATCTCCAGATGGTGAAATCATGCATTTAGGTGACAGATATTTAAAAAGGACGGAATCTGGATGGTCCGAATTAAAAAACCTTAAACCTCCTACTGTAAGTAATGATTCTATGTATATTATGAGGCTTTCTTCTTCAGCTAATGGTACGTATTATTTTGACACTTATAAAGAGGGTGATACAGCTTTTCCAATTCGCTATTCACGCTTAATAAATGGAAAACATGAAGAACCTAAAGCGTTACCCAAGGCCATAAATACAGGCACTTTTTTAAGCCATCCTTTTATAGCCCCAGACGAATCTTATTTGTTGTTTGATGCTGAAAGGGAAGACGGTTTTGGAGCTTCTGATATTCATATCAGTTTTAAACAAAAAGATGGTACTTGGGGTAATGGAATTAATTTGGGAGATAAGATAAATACCAGCGCATGGGAAGCTTCTGCAAGTATAACGCCAGATGGTAAATATCTCTTCTTTAGTAGAAACGTGGGTTCAGATAATTATGAAAATGTAGATATATTTTGGGTTGACGCTAAAATTATTGAAACTCTAAGACCTAACTAATAAGTCAACTATTTGTATTTAGTAACATTTAAATATTTAAAATGTATTATAATGTTCTGCGTTATGTTACTTTGCTTTGGTAAAAGCAAAGGTTCTCTACTCTTAATTTGCTAAAAAATCTATTCTTAAAAGCTTATTTCACTAAAGTAAATGGAACACTCTTTACCTGAACCGACGAGTAGGGGAATGTGTGTGAATGGAAACGAAACCTTCTGTTTCTACTTTTTTGTGAATAAAAAGGGGGAAAATCCCCTGAAAAAAGGGGAAAAATCCTGTTGAATTAGTTTGAAATCAAAGTTATTTTGTAAGAATAAAATAATTATCCCTAACCCTATGCGACCCCTACAACCCACAAAGCTCTATAAGGTTAGTCAGCTTATTGAAAACAAAGTAATTGACTTAGATGACATCGCCGAGATAATACCGGGCGTACTTCACATAAATTCTACCAGAGATTTGGCGTTTCAGTATATGTCGAAACGAGGCTTAGATCTTTTAAAATATTCATGTGAGGAATTATATGCTCTTGGAGCTGAAGTATTTCATAAACATCAGAGTCCTTATACATTAAACACAGTTTATCCCAAATTATTTGATGAAATTTCTAAAGGTGATAAAAGGAAAGTGTTCACTTTTTTACAAGACTGGCAATATACACCTGAAGACAACCCATTTTATCTTTTTACAACTTCCAAAATTCTCAATGATGAACAGTTGATATCCATTTCCTTATTCCCTGAGGATATTGAAGAAGTCTGCCGTAAAGTAGATCGTTTATTTGGACTAAATAAAACTTTGGAGGTCTATTTCAACAAATACTATACGTTAACTAAAAGGGAAAGGGAAATTTTGGAGCTTTTAGGTAAAGAACTTTCAAGACGAGAAATTTCCGATTTACTATTTATTTCTCCAAAAACCGTCAAGAAACATTCAGAAAATCTATTCAGAAAATTGGGAACTCATAAGAGAATAGATCTTAAAAGAATACAAATAGCTTTTTCTAGTGCTTAATAATAAAAAATAGGCCAATTGGCGTATTGTTCTTACTTAGGTTTTGGTATAAATTTAATTGCAAGAAAATAAGAAATAACTTGTGGAAATTAAGTTTCATTTCTCTTAGATTTCTTAAATGGTTCACTAAATGGAATTTATTTTGCTATTTAGGTACTAGTGTAGATATGCTTTGTTTTGAATAAAGTCTTAGAATTATTTAGTGTAAACATGAAAATAAATAAAACAACATTAGCATTTATTTTACTTATTTTATTTCAATGTCCTTTTTCGTTTGCACAAAAAGATAGTGAAAACTATAATTTAGAAAAAGTATTAAATCAATATGGCGAAGTTAAATTTACAAAACTTTTAAACTCTGAGACTTTAAAATTTTCTAAAGAGAAAAATATAGGATTAAATGTAATTTTAACAACTTACAAAGAAAAGGAAATTAAATACGTTTGGGTTACTTTACCTACCGAAAAAATAAAAATTAATCCTACCTTTTATTTACTTGATTTAGAAATCAAGAATCTTAAGAAACTATTGAATTTTAATGTTGGTAAGTGGGATCGCGGTTTTTTTAAGAATCAGGATAACTGGACAATGGATGCTTCAAAATCGCATACAGGTCTATCAATTAGGTTTTATGAAAAGAATAAATCTAAGGATGAACAAGCACCTATTTTAGTAATTAAAGATAAAGATGCCAGAATATTCATTGAAAAGTTAATTAGTATGATTAATTAATACTTACAAAAATTATTAGGGAAACTGAAATCAAAGACGTTTATGCAAACCCATTAATAAAAGGGGGTAAGCCGAAAACCCATTTAGAGTAGGCAATATATTTATTAAAATGGAGAAGTATAAAGAAGTATCTGAAGAACTGACTAAAGAACTTGAAGAAATCACTCAATTACCTGATGATAAGCAGGATGTAATTGAAGCAATTGAAGAAGAAGCAAAAGAATTTCGTAGATGTATTTGGAGAAGAGGATGTTATTATTGTAAAATTAATGGAAGGTGGAGATTAATACGTTGTATTGGGTGATAATTTAAGGACTTATTTAAAAAATAAGTTCTTAAACTTCAATTTTGTGTTCAACCAAGTGAGTCTTATTTTGCCTAAAGAAACATCTATAAAATAATTTAAATGAAACAGCACTATTACAAAAATCTTATTCTTCATATTCTAATTTTTGCATTCTTTGGGGTATTACACGGACAGGAAGAACGAAATAGTATCAATATACACGAAAGTTTAGTTGATTGGGGGGAAATACAGTATGGGAAAGTTTTGAAATCAAAAACATTAGATATAGGTAATCAGCATGAAATTAAATTCATATGCTTTCAAATTACACATAAAGGTGAGTTCCTAAAATATGTAGAGTTCAGTTTCCGAAGTATTATTAATGGTGAAGAATACAAATGTGTTTTAACCGAGAATGAAATTAGAAATCTTGAAAAGGTGAAAGAATTTAAACCGAATGAATGGAAGAAAGCTTTTTTTGCAAACAAAATAAATCATACAATTGATGCGATTAATTCTGGTAATGGAGTTATTATTAAGATTTATAACATGGAATCTTATCCAAGAGTGCCATTCATGATGGAGAAAAAAACAGCAGAACTGGTCATAGAAACCTTATCAAGACTATTAGGATAATTTAAATTCAATAAATGAAATTTATACCGGTATAAATGTAATTCAACTGCAATATTTTTCCAATCATACTACCGCTAACATTGGCTAGCAGTAATCCTTTGCAGAATGGGGAGAAACCCTGTAGATATTATATTTTGATATACCTAAATTAATGGTCGAAATATATCACAAAATATTAAGTTAAATAAACCTTGACAAAATGAAAAAAGAACAAATTTTCAACCTTTCTCCCGTAGAAGTGGAAACTGTAAGAAGAGCGGCAAAACAGAGATCAAAGTCTTTTGATCCGGCAAAACTATCATATTCAACAAAAGAGTTACATAGTTATGGTCTAGTAAGAGAAGGCTACACAAGAGAGGAAATTTCGAAACTAGGAATTAAACCTGTAATCGTAACTTCAAACGACAAAATTGGAGAAGCTGCACAATCAGAGCTTCAGTTAGATACACCCTTTGGAAGTAAAATTAAAAAATGGCAATTACCTGTTGATATGATGCCTATTAGGGTTGCAAAGACAATTTTTCCCAAAAAATCTGTAGTAAGCGCACATGTACATCCTAAAAATACCGATGATGACCCTGGAGGTGGTTTAAGAATGGTTGCTCAAGGAAGTGTCATTTATCAAGGAGAAACATACCAAGCTGGAGACTGGTTTTTTGTCCCAAATGGAACCTCATATAAATTCACAACAAGTGAAAATGAGGAGACTATAGTATTCTATACCTATACTTTTTTCGGTGCAGCTGAAGGTAATAGATTTTCTCATCCGCATATTTAATAAATAAAAACAAAAATTATGAGTTACAATTATAGAATTAAAGAAATAATGACAAAATTTAATGTTTCAAAAGAAGCCATTGTGGAAATTGAAAAAAGTTTGTTATTAGATTTGGAGGAAAACGGGTTTTTAACAAATTGCAGTGGAGTCCCTAATGGATGCGATCAATCAAAATGCAAATCCAATCAGACTTGTAAGGAAGCTCGCTATGGAAATTGTTATTGTGTTAACAATTAAGTTTTTAAACATCAAATAATCATTGAAATAAGAAAAAGTGTCGAAACAGGAAAAATTTGAATAAAAAAAATGTATTTATTTAACGCGAGTACTATATGTTGAATAACGAAGAATCCAAAAAGCATTGTCTCTTTATTATCGCCCTTATTGGTTTTAGTAATTTAACCACTTCCCAGATTCCTTTTGATTTACGCTGTCCCATACCTTCTGAGTTCAAAATATCAGATTCTTTATCTACAGATCAAAATTATATTATTTATATACCAAAAGAAGATAATGCATATTTTAATGAAACTTTAACGATTACAAAGTCTAGGAAAAAATTTTCTTTAAAGAAATATAAAAAAATAAATTATCAGAGATTCAATAGTAAAAATCACCATAATTTTTATTCAGAGAAACTGAACGATGGTATAGCCTATTCCAATTATTATCAAGATTACTTATTCTATAATTATTACACCCTTACAAATATTCTAACCTTGACTTATAATAGAGTGCTGTATCAGAACTTTTCGAGAAAAAGAAACCACATCTATGATTTTAAGTACACAATTTCATTTGAAAGACCATTTAAAGGGAAGCTTGAAAAATCAGAATTATACAATTATTTCAACAGCAAAAGAACCACTATAAAAAATGCGATTGATTATTGTCATTACTAATAATCTTTTTACAGTTATTTCTTAAAAACCTCTCTTCTAAAAACCTATTTAACCAAAGTTAATGGAACACTCTTTTTGCGATGACGTAGGAGGGAAGTGTAATGTGTGTGGAATGAAATGCTTCAACAAAATTGTGAAAACTTCTTAATAAAAACTTTTATCCCTTTAGGAATATCATCTATTTTTGAGTAAACTTGCTATAATGAATTCAACAATTCCATCTGTTTCAGAAGAACATTTAAAATACTCCAGACGAACTAAGAGGTTGATCGATGGTGAGGTCGTGGAGATAGTACCTCCAGGCATTCAGCGTTCATTGATAATGCAAAGTATTAAGTCAAGTGATACTGGTATTGAGCAAATTATAGAACAGAAATTGATTGAAGAGGGAATTCTTTATACGAAGCCTGAATACATAATTGGTAATATTGATGGTAAGCCAGATTTTGTCTTACCAAAATATAGAGTTGCTATTTTTTGTGACGGTGATTTTTGGCATGGCTATGAATTTAAGAAAGATCAAATTAAAACCAATTCAGAATTTTGGAATAAAAAAATTGAGAAAAATATTGTTAGAGACAAGGAAGTTACCTATAAACTTGAATCTAATAAATGGAAGGTTTTTCGATTTTGGGAACACCAAATTAATACCAATGCTGACGACTGTATAAATGAAATTAGAAACTATATCTTAAAATTAGAAACAGAAGATAATAATAATCGATTCACGTTTATTGATTTATTTTCCGGTATAGGAGGTTTTAGAGTTGCATTGGAAGATCTTGGTGGTAAATGTCTTGGATTTTCTGAAATTGATAAAAAAGCAATAGAAACATATAAATTAAATTTTCTAGGATCAACTTATCATGATGAAATAGAATTGGGTGACATTACGAAAATATCAAAGTTACCTTTTGATGTTGATGTTATAGTTGGAGGAGTACCGTGCCAAGCATGGTCCGTCGCTGGTAAGATGAGAGGCTTTCAGGATTCAAGAGGAAAACTGTGGGAGGACTCAATTCGAGTAGTTAAACTTAATCAGCCAAAGTTTTTTATTTTCGAAAATGTGAAGGGTTTAATGGATCCAAGAAATAGAGAAAGCCTTAATTTAATTGTAACTTCGTTAGAAAACGTAGGCTATAATGTAATTTCTCCAAAACTTTTGAATTCATATGATTTTGGTGTACCACAGAATCGAGATAGAATATTTATTGTTGGTTTTAGAAAAGATTTGCAACTAAAAGAACCATTTAAATATCCGTTGCCCTTAAATATAAAAATGACCATTGCCGATATTCTTGAATCAGTAAATTCTAAAAAAGTTAGGAAAACTAAGATTGATCCTTTCAAGATTCATGGAAATTATGTTCCTAAGGCAAGAAATAGATTTCAAAAAGAAAATGAATTGAATGATTTTTTTGTTTTTTGCGACACTAGAAACGGACATACAAGTATTCATTCATGGGAGTTGAAAAGAACGACTAAAAGGGAAAAAGAAATTTGTATGATCATTTTAAGAAATAGAAGGAAAAAGAAATATGGAAGTGCCGATGGAAATCCTTTAAGCCAATCAGATTTACAGGAATTAATGCCTAATTTGAAAGAGAGAGAATTAGAAAAGCTGGTCGATAAGAATATATTGAAAACAAAAGAAGATGGGAAATATGTTTTTGTGAATTCAAAAAATTCTTCTGGAATAAACGGTGTGTACAGAGTTTATTTACCTCATTCTGAAATATTTTCAACCTTGACAGCTACAGGGACTAAGGATATGATCGCATTAGAATCTATTGAGTCCAATGACCCCATGGAATACAAGGATAAGTTTATTAGAGAAATATATAAAAAGAAAAAATTTAGACCTCTAACAAGTAGAGAAACAGGTAAGTTACAAGGGTTTCCTAATTGGTTTGCGGTTCATGAAATTGAAAGATTCGCTAAGAAGCAATTTGGTAATGCAGTCTCGGCACCTGTGATATATCATTTAGCCAAAAGTATAATTAATGTTATAACATTGGATGAAGAATAAAGATAGAGAAGAAATAATTTCTAAATTCAAGAATTGGTTTCGTGAAACTTTAATTGAAAATCACCGAAAAAATACTGAAAAACTTGTTGATGTAAACGAGTTTAACATTAATCCTTTTTTATTATACTACCTTTCAAATTTTTTAGAAGGTAATTCTGACCCAAAGTCGTTAGCAAAAGCTTTAATTTACCCAAGAGTACTTGGAACTTCAATAACAACTTCATTTGGACAAAATGTACAGTCTTTTGTAACGAAAGTTTTGGATGCTTATGGATCTAGTACACCCGGTATTGATATAGAGTTCATTGATTATTTGGATGGAGACAAAAAATATTGTCAACTAAAATCTGGCCCTAATGCATTAAATAAGGACGACGTAACCACAATTAAAGATCATTTTAAAGGAGTAATTAATTTGTCGAGGACCAATCATTTGAAAATCCCCTACGAAAATCTTGTTTTTGCTTTAATTTATGGTGAAAAGGACGATGCAAATTCATTTATTAGGGTTCTGGAAAAAGACCATGTGGTTTATTATGCTAGAGAATTTTGGCATAGATTCACTGGTGATGACGACTTTTATTTTGATCTGATTAAGGCGGCTGGAGAAGTCGCCAGAGACGTTGATATGAAAAGTATTGTTGAAGATGTCGTAGATAAATTGAGCTTGTCAGTAGAAGATAAATTCAAGGAACTTTATCAGAAATAATTTTTCGAATAATTGCTTTCAACACCCAGATTGATGTAAGAGTGCAAAACTGAATTAGTGATTATTAGTTTATTCCACATTTTATGAAAGTTAAAAATCCCATAACATGGAGCACTCTGGCGAAATTTAATGATAACAAAGTTATTAATAGAGCCTATCTATACTTGTTTATTGTTCCTGCCTTAGCCAAACTATTTTCTAAAATAGAATCACCTTTAAATTTTGTCATCGGCACTCAAAACATTCAAATCATTTTTGATTTACCCTTTAGTTGGAAGTACTTTTTCTTTTCTGCATTATGTTTTACAATTGGAACTTTAATGTTCAATTTAAAGTCACCATTAATAATCAGAAAGGAAAAGTCGTTCGGTGATTTTGTTGCAAGCAAGAAAAGTTATATTCATATTTATGATTACATGAATAACTTGGGAATAAATGATGATTGGGCAGAGGATTTAGGTTTAATTGAATTATCGCCAAGAACTACATTTAAGGAGAGACGGTCAAATTTCAAAAAATTTATTTCGGAAAAACAAGATGGGTTGAAAAAAAAGGTGTTAAAAGGTATTTACTTGTTGAACCATGTAAATGAGGATAGAATACTCTTCACATCGAATGAAAATGATATTGATCATATGAGAGACTCCTTCTGGCGGATATATAATTATGCGGATAACGAAAATATTCCTTGGCTGGTAGTGACTTGGCTAGCTTACAACGCAGGTTTCGTTTTAATTGGAATTGTAATTATTCAAGGTGTAATCGAAGTAATAAGATACATGCTTTAGAATAAACCGGCCTCATAAAACTTTGGTGAAAACTATAGGTGAGGGTAGTGGCTATATTTTAGGTTCGATAGCAGCAGAATGTATGGCTGTCGAAATTATTAATAAATCACTGTTTTTCAACAGATTACGCTACGATCTCTAAAATATAACGAAACGAACCGTACATATTTTCCAAAGTTTTATGCAGCCTTGATTTTTTGTTTCTTTTGCATCAAGGCAAAAGAAAGGTGTAAAGACTTGAAATCGTTGAGTTTCTATTTAACATAATATCTAAAGAAAGAATGCTGAATTAAAAGCAGAATATTAGCAAGTGAATAGAATTTATAAAGTAAATTTATTCTGTTGCGATAAGCTTGTAAAAAAGCTCATGAGATTTTTCTAGTAGAATATTTAATTCTAAACGAATGTTTCATACGAAGCAAAAGCATTTGCTTTTTTTGGTGGCTGCAAGCGATGGAAAATTGAAATTTAAAAATGATTGCATCAGCAATTATGTTTTAAATAAGCAATCGAGCGTTTGGAGGCGGCAATTTTACATAATGCCAAATTATGGGACATTTTACGTAATTATAAAAACCAATCGCTTAGAATCCAATATTTAAAAGTTTTTAAACTCAAGTACCGAATATTGAATTCTTACAACAAACATTCTGGGAAATTTTACATAATATAGAATTATGGCTACATAGAAGTGTATGTACATTGGCCAGCGCGCCGTCTTTCTTAAATATTGCTTCATCCACAGGATAAACCAATATTATAAAATGTACTATAATTTATATTATGTTAAATAGTATTATTTTATACCTCTTCTATTATTAAGTAGATATCATGAATTTGTTGTAACAAAACGACACAAATTACTACCTATTAGTATAACCTTGTTTAAAGATAATGGGAAAAACTAACAATAATTTTATAATAAAACTAAAGCATTGGTTTAGTGCTTTTCACAAACGTGAAGTAAAACAATTCAATACTATGCTAGGTATTAAATCAAACTCTAATAAAAAATGTTGACCTAACCTTATTGAGCTATCGGATTGATCATAACTTTGCTAATGATACCGTAAGCACAATCAACAATCATCTCAAGAGGATTACGACACTTTATACAGTCCTCAATAAACTGCTGTTTTACTTTATCTGTTTCAACAAATGTAGATATCTCATTGTAACAGTATGGGCAATTAAATTCGTGCTCACTCATGACTAATTTCGGTTTTAGTTGTAGCTCTAATTATAGCTAAGGGTTTAATCTAAAACGAATTAGCAGATAAATTATTACAAATTACTAATATTCAATAAGATCTTTTAAGGCAGAATTAAGTTTACTTTTAGCTAAATATTGATGCTCTAAATCGGCTTGAAATGGTATTGGAGTCTCTAAACTTGCTACTCTTTTAACAGGAGCATCTAAATATTCAAAACAATTCTCCATTATTAATGCAGAAATATCGCTTCCAATGCCACCAAATATAGAATCTTCTTGAACTATAATTGCTTTACCTGTCTTTTTAACCGATGTAAAGATTGTTTCGGTATCTAATGGTTGCAATGATCTTAAATCTATTAAATCTGCAGAAATACCTTGATTTTCAAGTTCCTCTAATGCCCAATGCACTGAAGCTCCAAAGCTAATTATTGAAACCTCATTACCTTCTTTTAATAAAGATGCTTTCCCTAAAGGAAGTGTATAATAATCAGTTGGTACATCTTGTCGGATGCTTCTGTACAATGCTTTATGCTCAAAAAACAACACGGGATTTGGATCTTCAATAGCGGTCGCTAATAAACCTTTAGCATCATAAGGAAACGCCGGATATACAACTTTTAATCCTGGCGTTTTAGTAAACCATGCCTCATTGGTCTGGCTATGAAATGGTCCAGCCGCTACTCCAGCTCCACATGGCATTCTAACGACTACATTAGCATTTTGATTCCATCTATAATGAGATTTAGCCAATAAATTAACTATAGGATTAAATCCTGAAGAGACGAAATCTGCAAATTGCATTTCAACTACCGATTTCATTCCATTTACAGACAAACCATATGCTGCTGAAACAATCGCCGATTCACAAATAGGTGTGTTACGTACACGTTCAGTTCCGAATTCATCTATAAAACCTTCAGTTATTTTAAAAACTCCTCCATACTCAGCAATATCTTGTCCCATTATAACAAGATCATTATGATGTTGCATCGCTTGTTTTAATCCTTGTGAAATAGCATCTATCAATCGGATATTTTCTACAGTAGAATTTGATTTAACTTCTTTAAAATCAAAATTTTGAAACACATCATCTAATTCATTTTCTATGGTTGAATTTATAATTTCTTCTTCATTTGCTTCTTTCCAATTCTTATCAATTTGGTTACTCAATTCTTTTTTAATTTCAAGAATTTCTTCCATAGAAATGAGACCTTCATCTAATAGATATTTTTGATAATTCTTTAAAGGATCTCTAGTTGCCCAGGTTTCAATAAGCTCTTTTGGTACATACTTTACACCACTAGCCTCTTCATGACCTCGCATTCTAAAAGTTTTAAACTCTAAGAGCACAGGTCGGGATTTGTTACGAATACTTTTTACAATGGTATCCACTTTAGTAAATACTTCTAAAATATTATTACCCTCAATAATATGCGATTCCATTCCGTAGCCTAAAGCTCTATCTGCTAAATCTTTACAATTATATTGTTCAGCAGTTGGCGTTGACAATCCATATCCATTATTTTCAATACAGAAAAGCACAGGCAATTGCCATACAGACGCAACATTTAAGGCTTCGTGAATATCACCTTCACTAGTACCACCCTCTCCAGTAAACACCGCACAAACCTTTTTGTTGCTCTTTAACTTGTTGGCTAATGCTATACCATCTGCAACCCCAAATTGAGGTCCAAGATGTGAGATCATTCCTACAATATTATACTCTTGTGTACCAAAATGAAAACTACGATCACGTCCTTTTGTAAAACCATTTGCTTTACCCTGCCATTGTGAAAACAATCTATTTAACGGAATATTTCTAGTTGTAAATACGCCTAGATTACGATGCATTGGTAGAATATATTCATCTTCATCCATAGCAGAAGTTAACCCTACAGCTATAGCTTCTTGCCCAATGCCACTAAACCATTTTGAAATTTTACCCTGGCGCAATAAAACCAGCATCTTTTCCTCTATCATACGAGGCTTAAGCATGGCTTTATATAATTCTATTAATTTTTTATCGCTTAACTTCTTTCTACTAAATAACATTAAAAGGCAAACTTTAAGGTTTCAAAAGTAGCAAAATTTGTTTGTAGATAGTCGTAAAATAAAAAATCTTCTTCAAAATTATTGAAGAAGATTTTTAAGGTCTTTTATAGGTATGTTTAGATGATATAATCATTAAAAATTGTATGCATCAAACGTTTTTTATCATTAATTACTTCTTCTAGTGAAATAGATGTTTCTGTTCTTTGAACGCCATTTATATTGTCAATCATAAAGATAATATCTTTAGCATGTCTAGTGTCTTTAGCTCTAAGTTTACAAAACACCGTAAATTTACCTGTAGTTAGGTGAGCTACAGTAATTTCAGGTATATTTTCAATTTCGGTAATTACCTGTTCTGTCAAAGAAGAATTTTCTAAAAGGACACCTACATAAGCAATAAAGGTATATCCCATTTTATCATAATCTACAGTAAGCGTAGACCCTTTTATAACACCTTCTTCTTCCATCTTCTTTACACGAACATGTATTGTACCAGCTGATACCAATAATTTTTTTGCTATATCCGTAAATGGAGTTCTAGCGTTTTCAATTAAAATATCTAATATTTGATGATCTATCTCGTCCAATTTAAACTTTGCCATTATATTTAGTTAAGGGGATTTAACTATGTAAAATTGGAGATTTTATTGAATAAATCCCAAAAAATTAACAATTATTTTTAAGAAATCGTTGTAGTTCTTTTTTGTCTGAAAACTTTAAACCATCTCCATCTATAATTTTATTGGCATTATAGCTCTTTAAATTTCCAATATGCTCTATTACAGGTGTAAACACTATACTTTTATTAATCAGTTCTTCTTTAAAAAGAATACCAATATCAACTTTTTCAGATTCGCTTTCAAGGAAAACATTCTTATAAATGATGTCTAAATAGAATTTTTTATTATTTGGGATGTCGAAATACAGCTTAAAATCTTCAAGTCTATCTTTAAAGCTTATAAAATTTAAACCTTGAAGCAGTGATATAAAATTTAATTTACGAACCACTTCTCTATCATAATCATCTTTAGAATGACCTGCCTCTATTAAAATGGTATTATGCCCCATTTTCTGAAAATTATCGCCTGTTGCTGTTGGATAAAACTCATCAGTATAGCGACCAATATTTCCGGGTATTATCTGTTGTAACAAATCATTTATAGCAATTATAACTCGCATAGTTTCTTTTCTTCCATCTGTAATTGTACGTTCTTTATCAATAGATGGTGCTAAAAAAGATAATGTGGCTGGTCTTTTAGTTTCATCAACGCTAAAAATGGTACGCTGATCATGAAGGTTAAAGCAATAGACAGGGTTTACTTCTTTTAGAGTTTTCACTAGTACAGCACTTTCAGGAGCTTTAAGGTCTATAGCATCTCTATTTAAATCAATGTTATTAGCATTTACTCGAGTATAAACTTGAGCTCCATCGGGATTTAGCATAGGTATGCATATAACTGTACAGTTGCTTAGAATTTGATCTCGCAAATTTGTAAGTTTTTCTGGGTTTTGAAAAAAATTAAACAAGTCAAATAGTGCTTTGGTGCCTGTACTTTCATTACCATGCATTTGTGACCAAATTAAAACCTTGATATCACCAGAACCAATATTGACTCTATAAATAGGTCTTTTTTCTTCTGTCTTACCAATTTCACAAAAAGTAAATGGATACCCTAACTTATTAACTAAGGGTTCAACATCAGACAAAGTAATGTATCGGCCATGCAACGACGACTCTTTATTTTTCTGATGCCACTCTTGAATTTTATTTGCATGAATTTTTATCACGTTACAAATGTAAATAATCATAAGTTTACAAATGTAATTTACAATTGTAAATAAATTTACGATATTTAAGTGTTATGATTGCAAAATATTTAAAAAATAAATAATTTTAGATTTAAGTCATTATTAATCATATTATTAAATTATTTTATATAAAGTATTTAATTATTAAAACCTTATAATTACAGTTATTTAATTCGACTATTTAAAATTAAATAATTTACTTTTGTAACAAATATTTTAATATGATTAACACAGAGCAATTTGGTAAGCGTTTGCGAAAGGTAATGGAGTTCTACCAATTATCTTCAGCTTCTTTAGCAGACGAAATTGGTGTGCAGCGTTCTAGTATTTCTCACTTATTGTCTGGTAGAAATAAGCCAAGCTTAGATTTTGTTTTAAAAGTATTAGATCGATTTAAGGAAGTTGAATTGTATTGGTTAATGAACGGCAAAGGAAATTTTCCAACAAAGGGTACCACTACTCTATCAAAGACAGTCGCGCCTTCTGCATCAGTTGCA
Organism: Maritimimonas sp. 2304DJ26-3; assembly: GCF_056591635.1. Taxonomy (NCBI): domain Bacteria; kingdom Pseudomonadati; phylum Bacteroidota; class Flavobacteriia; order Flavobacteriales; family Flavobacteriaceae; genus Maritimimonas; species Maritimimonas sp. 2304DJ26-3. The sequence continues at coordinate 146,017 of NZ_JBWQOK010000002.1, read as the reverse complement.
GAAAATATATCTAACACCGATAAATCAATTGATCGCATCATTATTTTTTACAATGACGGTACATTTGAAAATTATATTCCATAAAAAAACCTCTTAAAAAATTTTAAGAGGTCTCTGTTATGTTAAATTCGTTGGATCTATTTGATTTCAGCTAAACCTTTTGAGACTACATCGATTAGCTCTTGCTTATTTTCTGAGATTAATTGTTGTTTTGCTAGTGCAACTTGCTCTAACATTTGTTTAATAACCGCATCTGCGCCATAAGCCTTAAACTGTTTGGCTTTAGTTACAAAATCTGCAACCATTATTTTATTAGCTTCTAAGTTATCGCTTAAAGCAATCCATTGAAAGGCTTGCCCATACAAAGCTTGTACATTTTGATCTTCATTAAAAAATAAACCGCTAATAATTTTATCTGCTACAAAAGGCATTTCATTAGCATTTTGCTCTTTTATATAAATTTCTATCAACCCAGGAGCTAAACCTTTTTTGTCTAAAGGATTCACAATAGAATTCGCTTTGGCTATAGCTGCCTCTCTATCTAAAGCATATAAAGCTGTCAATGCATTAGATTGTACGCTGTAAGACTTACTATTTAATGCTTCTTTGAATAACGGAATATATTTACTGTCAGCTAATTTTGATAATATTTTTATACCCTTTGCTCTTACTAAGGTCTTTTGATCATTGGCAACAAGATCTTCAACAATTTTAAGAGCCTCTGCACTTCCATCTAATTTTACATTGTCTAAAGCTAAAATTCTAATTCCGTGATATGGATCATTAAGTGCTTTTAAGATCGTGTTATGAGTAGCTTCATCACTTTGATTTGAAGCTAGTGCTAGAATAGCTTCTCTCCTATCTAAATAATTTGCTTCTTTAGTATTGTATTGATAAATATAGTTTGCAACCGACTTAGCATCCTCTATTTCTGATACTAAAATTTTATCTGCATCTATATTAACCAATTGAGGTTTAGTGGAATACTTAAATGAAAATTGCTCATCTTTATTCTTTACCCATACATTATAACGCTTCTTTATATTATTTTCATAAACATCAATCACTAAAGGAAATTCAAATACTTTATCCGTCTTTTGTTTGATGTTTACAGTTACAGATTTGCCTGTTTCATCATAATCATAGGTAATATCTAATTTAGGGTGCCCTGCACCAAAATACCATTGATTAAAAAACCAATTAAGGTCTTTACCGCTTATTTTTTCTAAGCTTAATCGCAATTGATGAGCCTCTCCTGTGCTGTATTCATTTGCTTTTAAATAGTGATTTAAACCTTTAAAAAATGCTTTATCTCCTAAATAATTACGAAGCATGTGTAGAATATATCCTCCTTTATTATAAGATACGCCATCAAACATATCTTCTCTACTATTATAATGAAAGCGGATAAGGTCTTTTTTCTCATTACCGCCATTTAGATATCCTTGTAAATCGCTGTAACGATGTGCATCTGCATGATCTTTACCATGCTTATGTTCTCTCCATAAATACTCACTGTAACTTGCAAATGATTCATTCATTGTAAGGTTACTCCAGCTTTCAGTAGTTACCAAGTCGCCAAACCAATGATGAAACACTTCATGCGCAATAGTGTCTTCCCAAGTATTTTCATCTATTAATTGACCAGATGTTTGTTGTACAGTTTCGCCATGAATTACAGCTGTTGTATTTTCCATAGCACCACTTACATAATCTCTACAGGCAATCTGAGCGTATTTTGGCCATGGATATTTATAATCTAATAAGTCGGAAAAAAAAGTGAGCATTTCTGGAGTTGTTCCAAAAATTTCTTTTGCGTAAGGCTCATATTCTTTTTCAACATAATAATCTACCGGAATATCATTCCATGTATCTTTTACAACGCTAAACTCTCCGATTCCCATAAAAAATAAATATGGAGCATGTTTTTGATCCAATTTCCAATAATCAGTTCGAGTGCCATCATTATTTTCTGAACTAGTCTCTAAGGTACCATTTGATAGCGTTACGTACTTATTTGGCACTGTTATATAAATTTCTTGGGTAGTTTTTTGATTTGGGGAGTCAATTGTTGGAAACCAACAGCTATTTGATTCAGTCTCGCCCTGAGTCCAAATTTGTGTTGGTTTATTAGGGTCTGTGTCCATAGGATCGATAAAATACAGCCCTTTAGCGTCATTAATTGCGGCACTACCTTCTTGTGTTACTTCTTCAGGTCTTGCCGTGTATGAAATGTATAATGTATATTCCTCATCTTTCACAAATACATTATCTAATGTGATATTTAACTTTTTACCATCATATTCATATTTCAATGCTTTTCCATTTCTGCTAACTTCATGAATTAACATTGCTTTTGCGTCTAACGTTACTGTTTTAGTATTGTAAAAATGAGGCTTTAAGGTTATCCACTCTTCACCTATCAAATGTTGTTTGTCAAAATCGAACTTTACTTTTAATTTAGTATGAACTATATCGTTTATCTTTTCTCTTTCCGCTCTATAAATAGTATTGTCTTCTATGGCTTTTTTTTCTTGAGCGTTAATTGCAATTGTAAAGAATGCAACTAAAATCAACATTTTTAATCTGAACATTTACAGTAATTTAAAATTTAAGAGCCAAATATAATTCAAATATTTGTTAAGTATGGTTAAAAAAAATCCCGCTCAAGGCGGGATTTATAAAGTTTAAAGTGAGATTAGTTAATCTATTTTTATATTATTCGATTTAAAAAAACCTTCTAATTGTTTTAGACCTACGTTACCATTATCAACATTTTGAATACTACTCATCAGCTTCATAATCTTTTCTGGCTTCATATCATCTCCTAAAACACGTACTAAGGCAAACCCTTGTGTTTTATCTGAAGCGTATACAACTACTTCATCAAAACTCTCGGTATTCTCATCTCCTTCGTATTTAATAACAACATCTCTACCTTTATCTTTCATACGCATTAGCTCACTAAACTTTTTGCTTTTTAAAATCTCTTTCACTTTCTTTTTTTCAACATCATATTCAACTCCATTTGTTTCGTTCTTTCTAAAAGCTAATACATTCATTTTCTTAAGAGAGGCTAAGGCATCTTTTGCTTCTGCAGGCACATCACTTTTTAAAGAAATAATACTTGCCGGAATATCTACAGAGATAAAGTTCTTATTATCCTGACTATCTATGTAATACTTCTGTAAAGATGCCTCACTACCAGCACATGCAGTAAAAAATACAGTTATGGCGATCAATACAATAAGGTTTGCTAATCTTTTCATATTTATTTATTCTTTTTTACCTTTTTTAAATGCTCACCACCTTGAATATTCATCTTACTAGTCAATTCAGAGATTTTATTTAAATCAATATCACCAGTTATAGAAACTATTACAGCTTCTGGCTTACGATCTTCGTCACCCATGTGCTTGCTAATACCTTGAACAAACATAAACAGTTCGCTTACATGATCAGCGTCTCTACCCTCTTTCACATAAATTTTCACATTACCTTCCTTATCTTTAACTCTCATTAATTCAGATAGTTTAGAAGACTTTAAGTAATTAGTTACATTAGATTTCATATCAGCTGCGATAGAAGCACTTTCTGTTGCAAAAACACGTAAACTTTTTAAGTTTTTTACCATATTTACATATTCTTTTGCTTCTTCAGAATCTGTACCAATTCTAGACATTAGGTCAAAAGCTCTTTTAGATACTACTACGGTAGATACTTCTTCCATATCTTCATATTTATCAAATACAGATTGTGCAAAAGTAACCATTGGTGCTATTGCTAAAGCAAAAGCTATAATTATTGTTTTTATTTTCATTTTATTGTTTTTATTAGTAATCATGATTTCTATTTTTTTGTTTTAAACACTTTGTTTTGTGCTTTGCTATATTCATTCAATCCTGCAAAAGCAACATTTTCTCCTTTACTTAGGTTTTGAGAAATTAGTTGGAATGCTTTTTGAGTTTCTAACAATGCTAGTTTAGCTTCTTGTTCCTCTTTAGTAGATAAACCACTGTTAAAAGGATTTTGTAAAGAATACACACTAAATAGTAAAACTACAGCTGCGGCCACTGATAACCATTTCCAATTTGAATTTCTAGGTTTTAAAGGAATAGTTTTTGTAAATCGCTCTTCTTTTGTTTTATTAAAATAACCAAAAAGTGCTTTGTATTCTATAAGATGAGAAGCTACGTCATCTTGTGAAAAATACGTTTTTAGAGTTTCTTCTTCTTTTATTGAAGTTCCTGCTTCTAAGTACTTATCTAGTAATTTTTCTATGTTAGCTAATTCCATACTTATGTTGTTTTATGAGTTGTTCTCTAATTGTTTTTCTTGCTCTAGACAATGCTACACGCACTGCTGTTGGTTGTAAGTCAAGAATCTTGCCAATTTCTTCGTATTCATATTGTTCTACATCACGAAGTTGAATGATCAACTTCTGTTTTTCTGGCAAACCTTCTATTAATTCATGTACTTTACTTACACTATCTTCTAATTCTATTTTTCGTTGTAACGAAACACTATCGTCTTTATAGTTGCTATGTACTAAGGTTAAATTATTAGATCTTTTCGCTTTTAATTGATCTAAACAATAATTCTTAGTCATTGTCATGGCAAAAGCTTCAACATTATTATAATCTTTTAGCTTTTCTTTATTCCTCCACAACTTGAGATAAAGTTCTTGGGTAGCATCTTCTGCTTCATCTGTCGAGACTAGCAAACGCTTTGCTAACCTAAAGACTTTATCTTTTAAAGGTAAAACTGTATTTAAAAATTCAGTTTGTTTCATGTTTGGTTTCGTTCTAAGAAATCAGGAATGCTAAATTTTAACATTTTTTTTATACTAATTTCTTCTTTTGGTTTGATTTTTGAACAATGCAATTATCGCATTACAACATTACGACGAGCAAGTTATAATTTTGTTACATCGAGTAATTAAAAATGTTAAATTGCGACGAATTTAATTTAAATACATTAACTAAAATTTATGAAGAAAGCATTTTTAGCATTGTTGTTTGTTTCAATGTTTATAAGTAGTTGTAGTAGTGATGACACAGTAGTTACACCAGGGCCAAGTGTTGTGCTTAATAGTGAAGAGAATGATTTTGTTTGGAAGGCTATGAATTATTGGTATTTTTGGCAAGATGATGTTACTGATTTATCTGATTCTAAAGATGACGACATTGACAGCTATTATACATATCTTAATGGGTTTTCAGATTCAGAAGATCTTTTTAATAGTTTGAAGTTTAGTGCAGATGATTTTTCTTGGTTTGTTCCTGACGTTGATGAACAATTAAATAGCTCTAGAGGAGTCACAGCATCTTATGGCATAGATTTACCCCGTACAGTTTTTTCTTATACAAATACCAATAATAATATTGTTATCTATATTAATTATGTAGTAGAAGGTTCACCAGCTGATAATGCAGGAATTGAAAGAGGTGATCTAATCTATAAAATTAATGGACAAGTTTTAAATGAGACAAATTTTGGGGTATTAAATGATATAATATTTGCAGAACAAGGAGAATCAATTACCATTGGAGTTGGATCATTTGTCAATAATACTATTGAACCTAAAGGTGATGACAAGACTTTGGTTGCCGAACAAGTTTCTGAAAATCCTGTTTATTATAGATCAATTATTGAAGAAGGCGATAAAAAAATTGGTTACTTAGTTTATAACAGATTTAATTATACCTACCATACTGAATTAAACGATGTATTTAATTATTTTAAAACAAATGGAGTTAATGAATTAATTTTAGATTTAAGATATAATCCAGGTGGACAAATCTTAACATCTGCATTTTTAGCCAGTATGATAGAGGGTAATCAAGCTAATGGGGCAACTTTTGCAAGAACTAAATATAATTCTAAAAGGGATGCTAGTAATGGCTTAATTTACCCATTTTTTAATAACCTATTTGTATATAATAAGGAAGGTGAATATATAGAAGGAGGAGATGTACCAGTAAATAGACTTACTAATTTAAATAAGTTGTATATAATAACATCTAATGGCACAGCATCTGCAAGTGAAATGATTATTAATGGACTAAACCCTTCATTAGACATAACTCTAGTTGGTTTAAAAACAGTTGGTAAAAATGAAGGTTCGTTTACAGTAGTAGATGCACCTGAAGATAATAATAATGATCCTTATACCAACATTTCTAATAGAAACCCTAATCATAATGTTGGGCTGCAGCCTATAGTTCTACAAGTGTTTAATAGTTTAGACCAAAGTGATTATGGAGATGGGTTTGATCCAGATGTTGAAATAGATGAAACAGATTTCGCACTTAATATTTTACCATTGGGCAATACTAATGAACCATTATTGAGAGCAGCATTAAATGAGGTGACTGGTGCTAGTGCCAAACAAAAAATAGAAAAATCTTCATCAACAAAACTAAAAGAAAAAGCATTGAAGAAACGTAAGTTTGAAGATGATATGTATATGCTTCCATCAGATATTAAGCTATTAAATAAAGGTTTTAAATAATCTTTATCTTAAATTTATAAATTGCCACCAAAGATTGGTGGCTTTTTTTATTTTTGGATTATGCGAATTGATAAATACTTATGGGCTATACGCTATTATAAAACTAGAAATCAGGCCTCTATTGCTTGTAAAAAAGGTCAGGTACGTGTAAATGATGTAATAACTAAGCCTTCTAAAGAGGTTTATATTGGTGAAAAGATTTCATTGCGTAAAAATCAAATTGTTTATCAGTTAGAAGTCTTGGATACTCCGCCAAATAGAGTTGGTGCAAAATTGGTTGATTTATACAGGAAAGATATTACGCCAAAAGAAGCATTTGATAATCAAGAATTATTAAAATTAGCTAAAGAGCATTATCGAAAAAAAGGAACTGGTAGACCTACTAAAAAAGATCGTAGAGATTTAGAAGACTATACAGATATTGAAAAGTAATTGTTTATATATTTGAAAAGTATAAAATGGCATAATGGAAAAATCTATCATTCTTACCAACGAGGAGATTCAACATAAAATTAGGCGTATTGCTTTTCAGATCTTCGAAAGTAATTCTAAAAACAAAAAAATAATTATTGCTGGAATTTCAGAGAACGGATTTGTATTGGCAAAGGAGTTAAAAAAAGTACTAGACAAAGTATCAGATTTAAATACTACACTTTGTGAGGTGAAAATTAATAAAACAAATCCATTAGAAGATATTACTACTTCTCTTTCTGAAGCCGATTATAAAAATGGTTCTTTAATTTTAGTCGATGACGTATTAAATTCTGGCACTACCCTTATGTATGCTATAAAACATTTTTTAAATGTTCCGCTAAAACAATTTAAAACTGCAGTTTTAGTAAATAGAAATCACAAGAAATATCCTGTTAAAGCCGATTTTAAGGGTATTAGCCTTTCTACTTCTTTACAAGAACATGTAACAGTAGAATTTGGTAAGAAGGAAGCTATAGCATATCTAACTTAATTTCTTTTATAATTTCTTCAACTTTTTTATCATCAATAGAAATTATTCTAGCGGCCTTTTCGTAAAATATAGAACGCTCAAATAAATGTTTAGCAATAAATTCTTTAAGTTGACTATTTTTTAGGTTTTTTATCAATGGCCGACCACTTTTTTCTTGAATTAATCTATCATACAAAGTGCCGATTGAAGCTTTAAGATATATTGAAAAAGTATTATCAATAATTAGATCAATATTATTTGCATAACAAGGTGTTCCACCACCAGCAGATAAGACGTAGTTTTCTTTAGTATTTACAATTTCTTTTAAGTACTTATTTTCTAATCGTCTAAAATAAATTTCACCTTTATCTTTAAAAATATTATTAATTGTATTTTCCTCTTTATCAGATATATAGCTATCTAAATCGATAAATTTATGTTCAATTTTTTCAGCCAAAGCTTTACCAATTGTGGTTTTACCACTACCCATATATCCCATTAAAATTATTTGCATAAAAAACTGATTTTTAGTTAACTAAAATACACGGCAAATATCGAATAAAAAATATTAATTTTTTACTTGTATAATTGATATTTGATAGTATATTTGCATCCGAAATTGATTGACCTGGTAGCTCAGTTGGTAGAGCATCTCCCTTTTAAGGAGAGGGTCCTGGGTTCGAGCCCCAGCCAGGTCACTTTCAAAGATTAAAAGTTAAGCAAATCGCTTAACTTTTTTTATTTTTGACCTCTTTTATTTGCGCGCATGGCGGAATTGGTAGACGCGCCAGCTTGAGGGGCTGGTATCTGTATAGATGTGGAAGTTCGAATCTTCTTGCGCGCACTTTGTAAGTTATCCTTATTTTATATACTAATATTCTGGTATCCTTTTTGTATTATTTTAACATATAATTAATCAAATATTAGTATCATTGCCCATGCAAAAACAGCTACTCTACTTTTTTATTCTCAGTATTATTTGTATAACTTCATATGCTCAGAGCACTATTAATCAAGACTCTATCGGAAAATTGAAAGGGAAAATTATTAGTGTAACCGATAAAAAGCCATTACAAAGCGCACATATTTTAAATCTAAATTCTGTGGTTGGTACTACTACCAATCGAGAAGGTTTATTTGAGATTACGGCCAAAGCCAATGATACTGTTTACATATCTTATATTGGATTTCAATCGATTAAATTAAAGGTAACTAATGACCTTTTAAAAGGGAATGAGCTGGTAATCTCTATTCACGAAAAGACATTAAATATTGATGAAGTTACTATAAAAGCTAATAAGTTAATAGGTGTTTTAGTTGTAGATGCTGCTAGTATACCATTGGATAAATTTAATAGAATTCATATTGAAGGTTTGCCACAAGCTTATGAGATTGGTAGACCATCAGCAAAAGAATACACGTCTGCTGTTAATGCAGTTTTTAATCCTATAGATTTTTGGTATAATAAGTTGGGAAAAGGGCCAAAAGAACTGCGTAAACTTAAAAAATTAAAGCAAGAGGATCAATTACGTGACATTATGGAAGAAAAGTTTAGTCGCGAGATTTTGATGGAATATATGGACATGAGCAGAAAGGATTTAAGTGATCTTCTTAAAGAATGTAACTATTCTAATAGATTCATTAAAAAAGCTAGTGATTTACAGGTTATTGAAGCTGTCTTAGAATGTTATGAAAGTTATAATGCGCTTAAGAAAGGTAAAGTGCAGAAAGATGTAATTCGGATAAATAATAACAAGCAAGGTTAATAAAAAAAACCAGCAAATCGGCTGGTTTTTTTTATCTCAAATTGTTTTAGTTATTGCCTAAAATAAGAGGCATACCATCTTTACCTCCAACAATCACAACTTTAGAGTTAGGTGATTGAGATAATCTTAATGTAGCATCGATACCTTTATCTTGTAAAATCTTATCGGTTAAAGATGCACTTAAAATTCTATTGGCATCAGCTTTACCTTGAGCTTCAATAATTACTTTTTCTGCTTCTTTTGCTGCTGTAACCAATCTAAATTCATACTCTAGAGATTCTTGTTCTTGCTTTAACTTACGTTCAATAGCTTCTTTAATGGTTGGAGGCAACGTTACATCTCTAACTAAAACCTCATTCAACTGTACGAATTGTTTTTCTAAAATCTTTTTAGTTTCTGCAAATATTTCATCTTGTATAGCATCTCGCTTACTTGAATATAGCTGTTCTGGAGTATATCTACCAACAACACTACGAGCAGCACTTCTAATAGCTGGCTGAATTACTCTTTGTAAATAGTTTTCGCCTAAACTTTGATGTAAGTTACCTAAATCTTCATAAACAGGTTGATACCATGCAGATGCATCAATCTGTATTTCTAATCCGTTAGAAGATAAAACTTTCATTTTTTCAAAGAGCTCTTGCTGTCTCACCTCATAAACATGCATATCATTCCATGGCGCTACTATATGAAAACCTTCTCCATAAGTTTTATCAGTCACAACTCCTCCACCAAAGGTTTTATATAAAACTCCAGCTTCACCAGAACCAATTGTAACAGCAGATTTAGTAAATAAAATAATGGAAAGGATTCCTAAAAATATAATTGGCAACCCTAGCTTTGGAAATTTTAATTGTGTATTACTCATTAGTTAAGTTTTTTGATTAGTGATCAAATGTACAACTTATTTGGCTTTTAAATTTTGCCATAATACTTTCTTATGAACCATTCTAAACTCAAAAAGAGTACAACAAAACCAAGTAGCCATTTCCAATTGATTAGTTGTGTCTGCTTTAAAGTGCTTTTTTGAATAGATTTATAACCGTCAGAATCTTTAAGTACATCTAGTAAATCTTTATAATTAGAATGATGATATGCTAAACCTCTGGAGTTAGTCGCTAATAGTTTTAAAGATTCTATATCTGCATAAGTAAACTGTTGTTCTATATTGTAATCTAATACTTTGAATAAACCACCTTTTTGTACATTTTGACCTTCAACTAAAACCGTAAAGTTATATTCACCACTAGTTAAACTAGGAATGGTGGCTTCATAGTACTGCTCGTTTAACCTAAAGGGAAGTTGTTGTCTAACATTGGTTTGATTATTTACCAAATTCAATGATAATTTTGCTCTATTATCTACATTATAATTGCTGTCAAAGTAAGTAGCTTCAATTTTTATAATATCATTTTGATAGACAATAGGTTGATAGCTTAGATCTAAACGACTTCCTTTTTTTTTAATAGATAAATATTGTACTAGTTTATTTATGAAGTTGTCAAAATTTGTAAATGCTTTATTTTGAGTATAAGAAAATGCTCTCCATTTCCAACTATTCTCACCTAATAGAATTGCTCCTCTCCTATCTTTATCTGAATAAGTGGCCAATAAAGGATTATTTACTTGTATACCATTTATACTTTGATACAATATAGTTTCAGAGGGAACATTAAATTTAATTTCGCCAAATTTTGATTGAAGGGGAGGAAGATCACTAAAATTAAGATCATCAACTACAAATGATGCATAACTAGTATTTAAAGTTGCTTGAAAATCTTCCGATTCATTGATTGTGCTTTTTGAAAAATCTCCTTGAATATTATTCAAAAAACTCCAATCTGTTTGGTTACCTGAGATGATAAAATAGTTACTATTCTCTTTAGTAAGTTCTTCAAATATAGTTTGAAAATTTTGGTTGGGTTGATATAATATAACAAGCTGATAATCTTTAGATTCAAAAGAATCACTTGTGTTAATTATCTCAACTTTGCGTTGCTTATTGGCTTCTATTGAGCGCTTTAGCATTCCTAAATCTGGATGTACTATACCGCTTACTAAAGCTATTTTTGATTGTTCATTGATAACTTCTACAACAAAATTCTTTCTATTATTAATTGCATTTAATTCGTTATTAAGTTTCGAAACTCTAATATTATAATTTAATACTCCTACTCTCTCAGCTGTTAAATTAAAACTTACTTTTTCTGAATTTTTATTCTTAGAAAGAGAAATAGTCTTTCTAAACACGGTTGAATTTCCTTGTCTAACAGTAAAATTGGTAGTAATATTTTTATCTCCATTATAATTTACAAATGCTTCTACTGGAAAATAATTATTTAGAAAACTATATTTATTTACGTTTAATTTGGAAATTTTAATATCCTCTTTTGGAATTGTATCACCAACTGCAATTGGGTAAATAGTTGACTTTGATCTATAAAAAGAATAATCTGAACCTAAGGTCTGATTACCATCTGTAACTAAAAGTATTGATGAATTATCATCTTTATACAAATTATCAATTGACTGTAAGGCATCTAATATATTGGTGCTATTAGAAGTGAAGTTTAAAGAATCTAGCTCTTTAGTGTCTTCGGCGAAAGCGAAATAATTTATATCAAACTTTTGATTTAAATCATCGTCAGTTTTAATAGCTTCAAAAATTTCATTTACTTGAGTACCGTTTTTAAGGAATTCTATCGATGATGAATTATCAACTGCAACAAGTAACTTAGGTTTTACAGTTTCTAGTTGCTGACTTTCTATTGTGGGATTAATAATTAAAAGGAATATAGAAAATAAAGCTAAGAAGCGTAAAAAAGTTAGCAATATCGTAATTCGAGATCGTGATTTAGACTTATAAAAGTATTGAAAAACTGCAATTGCCAAAGCGACAATTGCAGCTAAAATAATGTATAAATACGTTGTTGTATCCAAATCTAAATATATACTACTCTTAGGTTAGCATTCCGCCATCAACATTTAAGGTTTGACCAGTAATATAGCTAGACATATCTGATGCCAAGAAAACACAAGCATTAGCAATATCTTCTGGAGTACCACCACGCTTTAAGGGAATGGCATCTCTCCAACTCTGAACAGTCTCTTCAGGTAAGGCTCCTGTCATTTCCGTCTCAATAAAACCAGGAGCAATTACATTACTTCTAATATTTCTAGACCCTAGCTCTAACGCAACAGATTTAGAAAAGCCTATGATTCCTGCTTTAGAAGCAGCATAATTAGCCTGACCAGCATTTCCTTTAACACCAACTACAGAACTCATATTTATAATGGAGCCAGCTCTTTGTTTCATCATGGGCCGTATAACCGCCTTAGTTAAATTAAAAACAGATTTTAAATTAACTTCAATAACCTTATCAAAATCTTCTTCGGAAATGCGCATTAGTAAATTGTCTTTTGTAATACCAGCATTATTGATAAGTACATCAATAGAACCAAACTCTTCTAGTACATTTTTAGCTAATTCTTGAGCGGCATTAAATTCAGCAGCATTTGATTGATATCCTTTAGCTTTTACACCATGTGATTGTAATTCTTTTTCTAAAGCATTTGCAGCATCTATAGAAGAGCTAAATGTAAAAGCAACATTGGCTCCATTTTTTGCAAAAACTTCAGCGATACCTTTACCAATACCACGTGTTGCTCCTGTGATTAAAGCAGTTCTATTTTCGAGTAATTTCATTTGATTTGTTAATTTAATAAGATTCAAATATAATAATTTCTATTCGAGAGATTGATTAAAAAAACCATCATTATGTAGAATAACAATGGTTCTTTAATCAACGGGAAACTAAAATCAAACTATAGTTTTATATCTGTATTCTTATAATTGAATAGATAATCTACATCTAATTCAGTTACTTTACCTAATTTCTTTAAGGCTTCCATCTGTATATCTTTCTTATTACCAATTACCAATGCAGTATATTTATTTCCTTTAATATTTTCATCAAAGAATTTTGCCAGATCGTCTAATGTTATATTTTGAACTTCTTTAAAGATTTCTTCTCTATTATCATAATCAATACCTCTATCCTTTAGGTTTTCATAAGTCCAAAAAATATTAGATTTTGTAATGCGCTCTGCCGCTAGCTTTTTTAATACAGACTCTTTAGCAGCATTAAATTGCTTCTCGGCTTTTGGCATATCATTCATTAATTCTAACATAGCTTCAACTGCTTGTGGTAATTTATTTGCCTGTGTACCTACATAAGCGTAAACGTAGTTAGAATCATCTTTCTTCTTAGCATTAGAATACGCCGAGAAAGCGGAATATGCTAATGATTTAGACTCTCTTATCTCTTGAAAAACAATTGACGATAAACCACTACCAAAATATGCATTAAAAACTCTAGATAGTGCTAGCTTTTTTGGGTCAAATTGTTCACCTTTAGCTACAAATACCAATTCTGATTGCACCATGTCGTAGTCTGTAAAATATACTTGATCACCCGTTTCCTTTTCTTCATATTTAATAGGTGTTGGGTATTCTTTTAAATCATCTGGCAAAATATGTGAGTTATTCATTGCAGTTACTACTGCATCAACATCTTTACCATAGTAGAACACACGCTGTTTATAATTTTTTAAATCTTTAACTAAGTTTACTAGATCATTAGGGTCCATTGATTTTAACTCCTCAGCTGTATAGATATTTCTCAAACGAGAATTCTCTCCGTACTTACCAAAATTGAATAAACCATTCCAAAGAATATTACCTTTTTGAGTTTTATTATCTGTACGATCTTTTAATATTTTGGCTACATACTTATCATAAGATTCCTGATCAGCCTCAGCATTGCTCCATAATTTTTCTAGTAATTCTAATCCTTTAGGTAAGTTTTCTTTTAGACCTGAAATGAAAACATACGATTTATCACCATCCGTTTGAACACCATAAGAGATTCCTAACTTATAAAATTCTTTTTTGAGTTCTTCAGGTGATAGTTCATCCGTGCCTAAAAAATCTAAATAACCAACAGCCAATGACAATTGTTTATTATGATCTCTACCCATGTCAAAAATGATATTTAAATCGAAAAGGTCGTTGTTTTTATTGTTTACATAGGCAACTTCAAGCCCATTTTTAAGTTTAGATTTCTTAATTTCATTTTTATAATCTACAAAAAGTGGCTTCAAATTTTCAGAAACTTGCGCATTGAAATTTTGAACATATTCTGACTGAATATCTCTATTTACTTTAACAGGAGTAATACCAGGATTTTCTACTTTAACTATGCTCTTGTCTTCACCTTTTCTTTTGTAAACAACTACATAATTATCTTTGTAAAATTTATTAGCAAAATCGACTACTTCTTGTTTTGTAATCTTTTTCAGGTCATCTAAAAACTGCACTCTACTTTTCCAGTCTTGACGATGTATAAAAGCATTATAATAAGCAGTTGCTAAAGCTGAATTACTTTCATATTGCTTGGTTTGAGAAAGTTTTAAATCATTAACAACGGCATCTAGCATCCATTCTTCAAATTCTCCTTTTTTTATCTTTTCAATTTGTTCTAACATTAAATCTTTTACTTCTTCTAAAGTCTGACCTTCTTTTGGAGTTCCATCCATATTATGCAAACCATAGTCGTTAAAGAAAATGGTAAAAGAGCCTGCTCTTTGCACCTTTTGCTGTTGATTTAAGTTTAAGTCAAATAAACCAGCTTGACTGTTAGCAAGAAGCATATCTACAAGCGTCACTAACTTTTCTTCTTCACTACCAATAGCACCTGTTCTAAATGTAATAGACATATTTTCTGCTGTAGGTCCAAATACTTCTTTTATGACAGGAGCAGTAATTGGAGCTTCCTTTGGTAATTCAGGATGGATTACTTCCTTATTCTCTAATTTACCAAAGCTTTCGTCTACCATTTTGATAGTTTTATCAAAATCTAAATCACCAACTAAAACCATCGCCATATTATTTGGGACATAATATTTGTTAAAATAGCCATGTATTGCCACCATTGAGGGATTCTTTAAATGCTCAGAAGTACCAATAGTAGTTTGCTGTCCATAAGGATGTGTTGGAAAAAGGCCATCAAGCATTGATGCAAATTTTTTGCGAAAATCGTTGTCTTGACCTCTGTTGAATTCTTCATATACAGCTTCTAACTCTGTGTGAAATAAGCGAAGTACTAATTGACTAAAACGTTCTCCTTCTAAATCCAACCATTTTTTTAATTCATTTGCTGGTATTTTATTATGGTATACTGTTTCTTCTACCCAAGTATGCGCATTTGTTCCTTGAGAGCCGAGAGAAGCAGTCATTTTATCGTATTCATTAGCAATAGAATAGTTTGATGCTTCTAAAGAAACTTGATCTATAGTTTTATAAATTTCTTTTTTCTTTTCGGCATCATTTTCTAACCTATGTTGCTCATACAAATCTGAAATTTTAGACAGGTATTCTTTTTCTCTCTCCCAATCAGCAGTACCGAACTCATCAGTTCCTTTAAACACCATGTGCTCTAAATAGTGAGCCAACCCTGTTGCTTCTTTTGGGTCATAGTTAGAACCAGCTCTAACTGCTATATAGGTCTGAATTTTAGGTTCATCAGTATTCTTACTTAGATATACTTTAAAGCCATTATCTAAAGTATATAGTCTTAACCCCGTTGGATCATTTGTAACTGTTTCATATTTATAGCCGTTGGCATCAGTCTGTAACTCTGCTATAATTGATTTACTATCAACAGTATTCTTGCAGCTTGCTAAAGCAATAAAAACTATTAACATAGCTAGAATTTTAATTTTTCTCATCGTGATAAATTAATGATTTTTAAAAAAAGTTTTCCAAATATAATTAACTGCATATGGTTAAATGAATTAACTCCGTTAATTAATAAAATTTTAACAAAAATTAGTTTTCATGTAACTTTATCAAGAAATGGTCGTCAAGTAAGTATTAACTATAATAATTCAATTCATGAAAAAACTAGCAATGCTATTGCTGTTATCTGTATTTGTAATAGCATGTAAAAACTCAAAAGACGACAAACCTGTCGCAATGAAACCAGCTCCAAAAATTCCAGTTGAGGATTTCTTTAAGAATTCTGAAAAAAGAACATTCCGTCTCTCTCCAAATGGAGAATATGTTGCTTACATGGCTCCATATAAGGATAGAATGAATATTCATGTTCGCAAATTTGATAGTGATTCTGTTACTCGAGTTACAAGTGTAGAAGACCGCGATCTTTCCGGTTATTTTTGGGCAAATAATGATCGTTTGGTTTATATACGTGATAAAGGAGGAAATGAGAATTTTCACCTTTTTGCAGTAAACAAAGACGGCTCTAATGAAAAAGACTTAACTCCATTTGATGGTGTCCGTGCTCAGATCATCGACGACCTTGAAGAAAATCAGGAAGAAATGATCATTGGTCTTAATAAAAGAATTCCACAAGTATTTGATCCGTATAGATTGAATATTAATACGGGTGAAATGGAATTGATATATGAAAACCCGGGTAATATAACCGGTTGGGGTACTGATCATGATGGTAAGTTGCGTTTAGCATATGTTACAAATGGTGTAGATAATACTATTATGTACAGAGAAGCAGAAGACAAGCCTTTTGCTGAAGTTATTACTACTAATTTTAAGGAAACATTAGCTCCTCAATTTTTTGATTTTGACAATGGTAATACTGTTTATGCAGTATCTAACTTAGGAAGAGATAAAGCGGCAATTGTAAAATATGACCTTAAAGAAAATAAAGAAGTAGAAGAAATTTTTATTAATGATGAAGTAGATGCAGGAGGAATATCTTACTCTTCTAAAAGAAAAGTGCCTACAGTAATAAATTTCACTAAAGATAAATTGAATAGAAAATTTTTGGATAAAGAAGCTGAAGATATCTTTAAGAAATTAGAGGTTGAATTAGGTTCTAATAATGAGTATTATGTTACTTCAAGTAACAAAGAAGAAGATAAGTTTTTAATTTATGCAGGGAATGATAAAACTAGAGGTAGTTATTATTATTATGATAAAGCGTCAGGTGATGTAAAGCATATGGCAGATTTAAGTCCATGGATTAAATCTGAGCAAATGGCTGAAATGAAGCCTATCTCCTACACTTCTAGAGATGGATTAAAAATTAATGGTTATTTAACTTTGCCAATAGGAGTCGAAGCTAAAAATCTCCCTGTAGTAATTAATCCACATGGTGGTCCTTGGGCACGTGATAATTGGGGATATAATCCAGAAGTTCAGCTATTAGCAAATAGAGGTTATGCCGTCCTTCAAATGAATTTTAGAGGTTCTACGGGTTACGGCAAAGAATTCTGGGAAAGCTCATTTAAAAAATGGGGGCAAGAAATGCAGAATGATATTACTGATGGTGTGAAATGGTTAATAGATGAAGGCATTGCTGACCCTAAACGTGTTGCTATTTATGGTGGTAGCTATGGCGGTTATGCAACCTTAGCTGGTATTACAAACACTCCAGATTTATATGCAGCAGCGGTAGATTATGTTGGTGTATCTAATCTTTTTACTTTTATGGAAACTATCCCTCCATATTGGGAACCTTATAAGAAAATGTTATATGAAATGGTCGGAGATCCAAGTACTAAGGATAGCATTATGATGAAAGCAAATAGTCCTGTATTTCATGTAGATAAAATTAAAGCTGCATTATTTATTGCACAAGGCGCTAATGATCCTCGTGTTGTTCAAGCTGAATCTGATCAAATGGTTGAAGCTTTGAAGAAAAACGGCGTAACTGTTCAATACATGCTAAAAGAAAATGAAGGGCATGGGTTTAGAAATCAAGAGAACCGTTTTGATTTCTATAACGCAATGACTGAGTTTCTTGATAAGAATATGAAAGAAAAGCCAGAAGAAATCAAAACCTGATTCCTTTTAGTTTTATTAGTTAACGAAAAAGCCTGTCGATTGACAGGCTTTTTATTTTATAAAATTTATAGGATAATTATCCTATAACTTCAGCTACTTTCTTACCAATCTCAGCTGGCGAACTTACTACATGTATACCATTTGCAGCTAAAATTTCCATTTTTGCCTGTGCAGTATCATCTTTACCGCCTACAATCGCTCCTGCATGTCCCATAGTTCTACCAGCAGGTGCAGTTTGCCCCGCGATAAATCCTACAACTGGTTTTCTATTACCATCAGCTTTGATCCATTTAGCAGCATCAGCTTCAAGCTGACCACCTATTTCACCAATCATTACAATACAATCTGTAGCATCATCGTTCATTAGCATTTCTACAGCCTCTTTTGTAGTAGTGCCAATAATAGGATCACCGCCAATACCAATAGCAGTAGTGATACCTAAACCTTGTTTTACAACTTGATCAGCAGCTTCATATGTTAATGTGCCAGATTTAGAAACAATACCAACATTTCCTTTTTTGAAAACAAATCCTGGCATAATACCAACTTTTGCTTCATCTGGAGTAATTACGCCAGGACAATTAGGTCCTACCAAACGACAATCTCTATCGGCAATGTATGCTTTTACTTTAACCATATCCGCAACAGGAATTCCTTCGGTAATACAGATAATTACTTTAATTCCTGCATCAGCAGCTTCCATAATAGCATCCGCTGCAAAAGCCGGTGGTACAAAAATAATACTTGTATTAGCATCAGCTTTTTCTACAGCTTCTGCAACTGTATTAAAAACAGGTTTGTCTAAATGTGTTTGTCCGCCTTTACCTGGCGTTACACCACCAACAACATTGGTACCATACTCTATCATTTGGCCAGCATGAAACGTACCTTCGCTACCTGTAAAACCCTGAACAATGATTTTTGAATTTTTATCTACTAAAACACTCATTGTGATTTATATATTTTAAATTGATTAGTTATCTTAAATAAAACTTAGCAAAAATAATTTTTTAAAAGTGATTGCAAAAGTCTTTTAAGATATATTATTTACTTTTTCAATAATTTGAGGTAAGACCTTAATACCTGCCAATTCTCTATATTTTTTTCGAGCTTCATCACATGGCGAACCAAAATAAGCTTTGCCACCATCTAGATCTCTACCAACACCAGATTGAGCATATACTACTGCTCCTCTACCTATAGTAACGCCACTAATAACTCCAACTTGACCCCAAAGCGTTACTTCATCTTCTAAAACTGTACAGCCAGCTATGCCAACATGAGACGCAATCAAACATCTTCTACCAACAATAGTATCATGAGCAATCTGCACTTGATTGTCAATTTTTGTCCCTTCTTTTATTGTTGTGTTACTCGTAACTCCTCGATCTATAGTGCACGAAGCACCAATTTCTACATTATCTTCTATAAGTACGCTTCCGCTGGATTGCAATTTATCGAAACCTTCTTCTCTTTTCTTATAATAAAAAGCGTCTGCTCCAAGTACAGTTCCTGAATGAATAATTACATTATCTCCTAGGATACAATCATCATAAATTGATACATTGGGATGGATAAGGCAGTTACTACCAATAGATACATTATTACCAATAAATACATTGGGCTGAATTACTGTCCCCTCACCTATCTTAGCTGAAGTAGCTATGGATTTATCAGCGCTTTTAAAAGGATTAAAATGAGATGTTAGTTTATTAAAATCTCTAAATGGATCATCAGAAATCAATAAGGCCTTACCTTCAGGACATTTAACCTTTTTATTAATTAGTATAATTGTAGCAGCGGACTCAAGTGCTTTATCATAATATTTAGGATGATCTACAAAAACAATATCACCAGGTTCAACGACATGAATTTCATTCATTCCTAAAACTGAAAAATTTTCATCTCCAACAAATTCAGAATCAATTAATTTTGATACTTCTTTTAAAGTGTAAGTTCTAGAAAATTTCATTTAGCAAATTATTCTTTTACACGTTCTTGATACGTACCTTTTTCAGTTTCAATTTTAACTTTATCACCTTCATTAATAAATAAAGGAACATTTACTCTAGCACCAGTTTCTACAGTTGCAGGCTTAGTTGCGTTAGTGGCAGTATTACCTTTCACACCAGGTTCTGTGTGCGTAACTTCTAAAATAACACTAGCAGGCATTTCTACGGCCAAAGGAATTTCATCCGCAGCTCTTACAATAACAGTGACTACTTCACCTTCTTTCATTAATTCTGGAGCGTCCAATATATCCTTTTGAAGCTGAATCTGAGTATAATCAGAATTATTCATAAAATGATAAGTAGTCTCTCCTTCACTGTACAAATACTGATATTTACGTGTTTCTACACGAACTTCTTCAATTTTATGACCTGCAGAAAAAGTATTATCTATTACTTTACCTGTTGTCAAACTTTTCAATTTTGTTCTAACAAAAGCTGGACCTTTACCAGGTTTGACATGTTGAAACTCAATAATCTTATATGTATCATTATTATAGACTATACAAAGTCCTTTTTTTATATCCGATGTGTTTGCCATCTAATTCTTTTAATTTGATTTAAAATATCCTTTCATAATACCTCTCTGTGAGTTTTTAATAAACTCTAGTATCTCATCTCTCTCTGAAGTTGCCTCCATTTCTGCTTCAATTATTGAAGCAGCTTGTGTATTATTATAGCTCTTTTGGTATAGAATTCTATAAATATTCTGTATCTCTCTAATTTTTTCTGTAGTAAATCCTCTCCTACGTAATCCAACAGAATTGATTCCCACGTAAGACAAAGGTTCTCTAGCTGCTTTTACATATGGAGGAATGTCTTTTCTAACCAAAGACCCTCCGGTAACAAAAGCATGATTACCTACAGATGCAAATTGATGAACAGCAACCATACCAGCTAACACTACATTATTACCAACTGTAACATGTCCGGCCAAGGTCGAATTATTAGAAAAAATACAACTGTCTCCTACAACACAATCATGACCAACATGGCAATACGCCATAATTAAACAATTATCACCAATTACTGTTTTTAGGCGATCATTTGTTCCTCTATTTATAGTAACACATTCTCTAATAGTGACATTATCGCCTATTTCTACGGTGGTATCTTCACCATCGTATTTAAGATCTTGAGGTATAGCAGAAATTACAGCTCCTGGAAATATTCTACAATTTTTCCCTATACGAGCACCGTCCATAATGGTCACATTAGATCCAATCCAAGTACCAGACCCTATTGTTACATTATGATGAATTGTTGCAAAAGGTTCTACAACTACATTAGTTGCAATTTTTGCACTTGGGTGTATATAAGCTAGTGGTTGATTCATAATGTTTAATCGGTTCTTTTGGCTATCTGAGCCATAAGTTCAGCCTCAGTTACTAATTTACCATTAGCATATGCGTAAGCTTGCATATGACAAATTCCTCTTCTAATTGGCGAAAGTAACTCTAACTTAAAAACCAAAGTATCACCCGGAGTTACTTGTTGTTTAAAACGCACCTTGTCAATTTTAATGAAATATGTTAAGTAATTCTCAGGATCTGATACAGTACTTAATACTAAAATACCACCAGCCTGTGCCATGGCTTCAATTTGTAAAACACCAGGCATTACAGGTGCTCCAGGAAAGTGACCAACAAAGAACGGTTCGTTCATTGTTACATTTTTCATACCTACAACATGTTTATCAGATAATTCGATAATTCGATCTACCAATAAAAAAGGTGGCCTATGTGGAAGCATTTTCATGATTTGATTCACATCCATTAAAGGTTCAGAATTCAAATCAAATTTTGGCACTTTATTGCGCTTCTCAATCTTGATTAACTTGGCCAGTTTTTTTGCAAATTGTGTATTAACTCCATGGCCTGGTTTGTTTGCTATTACTTTTCCGCGAAAGCGTGTACCAACTAATGCTAAATCACCAATAACATCTAATAATTTGTGTCTAGCAGCTTCATTTGGCCAATGCAAGGTTAGATTATCTAATATGCCATTTGGTTTAACAGCTACATTATCTTTCTTAAATGCTACACGTAATTTCTCCATAGTTTCTACAGATAATGGCTTATCTACATACACTATAGCATTATTTAAATCACCTCCTTTTATAAGGTCATTATCTAAAAGCATTTCGATTTCATGTAAAAAACTGAACGTTCTTGCATCAGCTATTTCACTTTTAAAATTTGAAATGTGCTCTAAAGTTGCATTTTGTGTGCCTAACACTTTAGTACCAAAATCTACCATTGTAGTAACTTGGTATTCGTCAGAAGGCATTAGAATAATTTCACTTCCAGTAGCTTCATCCTTGTAAGAAATAACCTCTTTAACTACATATTCTTCTATTTCAGCTTCTTGTTCTTGTACACCTACTTTTTCTAGTGCCTCTATAAAGAATTTAGAAGAACCATCCATAATTGGTGGTTCAGGTGCATCTAATTCAATAGCAATATTGTCAATTCCTAAACCTACAACTGCAGCTAATACATGTTCAGATGTATTTATTTTTACACCATTTTTTTCAAGATTAGTGCCTCTTTGGGTATCAGTAACGTAATCTGCTTTAGCTTCAATAATCGGACTTCCTTCTAAGTCTGTCCTTATAAATGCATAGCCATGGTTTTCAGGAGCTGGCTTAAATGTCAATTTCACTTCTTTACCAGTATGCAAACCAACACCTGAAAGAGAAATTTCTTTTTGAATTGTTTTTTGTTTGGTACTCATTAAACCTTTTCTTGTTCTTTTAATTTCTTTTCTAATTCGTAGACTTTATCTGCTAATCTCGTTAAATTCTTAAAATGAACATACGATTTATTATAATCAGAATATGGAAGCGCTGGGCTACCTTGTACAGTTTCATTATCCTTAAGGTTTCGACCTATACCAGACTGAGCTTGTATTCGAACATTATCGCCAATAATTAGATGACCAGCAATACCAACTTGACCTCCTATTTGACAGCTCTTACCAATTTTAGATGAGCCTGCAATACCAGTTTGTGCTGCAATTACTGTATTCTCATCTATTTCTACGTTATGAGCTATTTGAATTTGATTATCAAGTTTTACTCCTTTTCGTATAATAGTAGATCCTAAGGTAGCTCTATCTATAGTTGTACCAGAGCCGATATCTACATTACTTTCTATAACTACGTTTCCTGTCTGTGGAACTTTATTATAAATACCATTTTCATCAGGAACGAAACCAAATCCATCACATCCAATAATAACACCAGAATGTATTGTGCACTGATTACCAATTTGAGATTCCGAATAAATCTTAGCGCCAGCAAAAATCATAGTATTATCACCAATTGTGACATTATCGCCAATGAAAACATTCGGATAAATCTTAACATTATCTCCTATAATAACATTATCACCTATATAAGAAAAAGCACCTAAGTAAACTTGATTTCCAATTTTAGCTGAATCACTAATATGGTTAGGAGTTTCAATACCTGTCTTATTTAATTTTACCTGATTATAAAATTCTAATAATTTAGAAAATGCCTTATAAGAATCTTCAACTTTTATTAAGGTTGTGTTGATTTCTTTTTCTGGAACAAAAGTACTATTAACAATTGCAACAGAAGCATTAGTAGTATATAAAAAAGGTGTGTATTTAGGGTTTGAAAGAAAGGTCAACGAGCCTTTTTCTCCCTCTTCAATTTTAGAAAGTTTACTAACTTCTTCATCTGGGTTACCAACAACCTCTCCTTCTAAAATATCTGAGATTTGTTTTGCTGTAAATTTCATTCCTGCAAAAGTAAAAAAAATAACGCAATAATTATATGTGTCTTATTTTGGGTAATAGATGAAATTTTTGGTAACCGTTTTGGTTAATGCTTTAATATTGAGATGATCAGATACTTCAACAATATCTGCTATTTTATTCTTCTTAAATTTAATATTAATAGGGTATTTTTCTTTACTATATGCCTGATTACTTATTGTTCCTTTATGGATAAAATAAGGTAGTTCATCTAATGTCATTTGATACTTCTCTCCTACCATCTTTAATTTAGACTGAAATGACGCTTTTGATATCTCTTCATTCTGAATAATGACCTTAGGTAGATTCCGATTGATAATTGATTTGCACAGCTCCGAAAGAACTTTATCATCATGGTTCATCCAAGCTTTTATTGAGCTAACAATATCATAATCATCTAGCTTTGAAAAAATTTCAAGAGATTTAGAATCAAAATCTACATCATTATTTATGAGATAATTTAGATTGTCGCTAATAGATAAATCTTTTTCTTTGATACTTAATTCTTTCGCTCTTTTTAAAATATTTACTAAAATATTTTCTGCTACTAAACTTGTTTTATGTAGATACACCATCCAATACATTAACCTGCGAGCTACAATAAATTTCTCTACAGAATAAATTCCTTTTTTATCAACTACTAAATTCTCATCTACAACGTCTAACATAGTAATTAAACGCTCAGAATTAATATTACCTTCAGTTACTCCACTATAAAAGCTATCTCTTTTTAAATAATCTAAACGATCTATATCTAACTGACTAGCTATTAATTGACAAAAGAAAGGTCGCTCATATTCACCTTTAAACATTTTAATAGCTAACTTTAACTTCCCATCAAACTGATCATTTAATTCTTCCATGAATTTTAATGAAATCGATTCATGATGTACACTTTTTACCAAACTATGCTCCAATGTGTGCGAAAATGGCCCATGGCCAATATCGTGCAGTAAAATGGCAATCTGTAGAGCTTCACTTTCTTCTATAGAAATACTTACTTTTTTTACCCGTAGCACCTCTATAGTCTTTTGCATTAAAAACAGGCATCCAAGAGCGTGTTCGAAGCGAGTATGATGCACACCTGGATATACTAAATAAGACAATCCCATCTGCGAAATTCGCCTTAATCTCTGAAAATAAGGGTGTTCTATAATATCAAAAATTAATGCATTTTGTATTGGAATAAATCCGTAAATTGGGTCGTTAAAAATTTTGAGCTTTTTCAAAAAAAGTAGTTTTAATTAGTAACAAAAATAGACGATTAATTTTAAAAGAAGTTAAGTACATGAGTACAGCAAAAATACTTTGGGTTGATGATGAAATTGAATTATTGAAGCCACATTTATTATTTCTAGAAAAGAAAGATTATAATGTTTCTACTTGTAATAATGGTGCTGAGGCGGTTGAAAGCGTCGACGAAGAAAATTATGATATCGTCTTTTTAGATGAAAACATGCCTGGCTTATCTGGTATTGAGACTTTGGCACAGATTAAAACGAAGCTTCCTAACTTACCCGTTGTAATGATTACGAAAAGTGAAGAAGAGTATATTATGGAAGAAGCAATAGGTGCTAAAATTGCAGATTATCTGATTAAACCTGTAAATCCTAATCAAATTTTATTAACGCTTAAGAAGACATTAGATAATTCGCGTCTTGTTTCTGAAAAAACAACTTCTAGCTATCAGCAAGAATTCAGAAAAATTTCTATGGATTTAGCTATGGTTAATACATTTGACGAATGGATTAATCTTTATAAAAAGTTAGTGCATTGGGAGATTGAACTAGAATCAATTGATGACCCTGGAATGATAGAAATTTTGGAAAGTCAAAAGAACGAAGCCAATTCTCAATTCTTTAAGTTTATTGAGAAAAATTATGAGGGTTGGTTTCATGGTAAAGAAAAACCTGTCTTATCTCATATGCTATTCAAAGATGTAATTGCTCCAGAATTATCTAAAGAACAGGGCACTCTACTCGTGGTGATTGATAACTTAAGATACGATCAGTTAAGAGTCTTAGAACCAGTAATTAATAATTATTATAAAAAAGAAGAAGAAGTTACATTTTATAGCATTTTACCAACGGCAACTCAATATGCTCGTAATGCAATATTTTCCGGTTTAATGCCTTCAGAAATGGAGAAACGTCATTCAGAATATTGGAAAAATGATACTGACGAGGGAGGTAAAAACTTATATGAGAATGAATTTTTGACTGCTCAAATTAAAAGACTTGGTTTAGATATTAAGCACGAGTTCTATAAGATTACGAATATGCCAAATGGTAGAGATTTAGCTCAAAATTTCGCAGGTGTAAAAGACAATGACTTGACTGTAGTTGTGTACAATTTTGTGGATATGCTATCTCACTCTAGAACAGAAATGGAAATGATCAAAGAGTTAGCAGGTGATGACAAAGCCTATAGATCATTAACATTGAGTTGGTTTAAGAATTCACCATTGTTAGAAATTATTCAGAAGGCGCAGCGTATGAATCTTAAATTGATCATTACCACTGATCATGGTACTATTAATACTAAAAGACCTTCTAAAGTTGTCGGCGATAAAAACATTAGTTCAAACCTTCGCTATAAAACAGGTAGAAGTTTAAGTTACTCAGATAAAGAGGTTTATGCAGTTAAAAATCCAAAAGATATTTTTCTTCCAACCATAAATATGAGTAGTTCATTTGTGTTTGCTAAAGAAGACTATTTCTTTGCTTATCCAAATAACTATAATCATTTCGTGAAATATTATAAAAACACCTATCAACATGGTGGAATTTCATTAGAAGAAATGATAATACCATGTGTTGTTATGGAGCCCAAATAAGGTAGTTAGTTTCATTTTATTTTTTTAAATCAATATTTTTAACAAATAGCTAAAAATTGTTAGGTATTTTTTAGATATGTATATGTATTATTTATAATAAATTCTTCAACTTTGTGCTTTCAAAAATTTGAAATAAATGAAGAAGCATAATTTTAGCGCAGGACCTTGTATTTTGCCACAAGAGGTATTAAAACAAGCTTCAGAAGCTGTCTTAAATTTTAATAATGACAATTTATCATTAATTGAGATTTCGCACAGAAGTAAAGGCTTTGTAGAAGTAATGGAAAACGCTCGTAGCTTGGTGTTAGAATTGCTTGATCTTGAAAATAAAGGATATTCGGTATTATTTTTACAAGGAGGAGCTAGTCTCGAATTTTTAATGACTCCTTATAATTTACTTAAAGAAGACGGTAAGGCAGCTTATTTAGATACAGGTACTTGGAGCTCAAAATCTATTAAAGAGGCAAAGTTATTTGGTAATATAGAAGTAGTTGCTTCATCAAAAGATAAGAACTATTCATATATTCCTAAAGATTATATTATACCAGCAAATGCTGATTATTTTCATTGTACAAGTAACAATACCATTTTTGGAACACAGATAAAATCTTTTCCGAACCCAAATGGATTGTTAGTTTGTGATATGAGTTCTGATATTTTTTCAAGAAAATTAGACTTTTCTAAATTTGATTTGATATATGCAGGTGCTCAAAAGAATATGGGGCCAGCAGGTACAACTTTAGTTGTTGTTAAAGACGATATTTTAGGTAAAACTGGTAGAACAATTCCTTCTATGTTAGATTATCAAGTACATCTTTCAAAAGACAGTATGTTTAATACTCCTTCCGTATTCGCGGTATATGTATCAATGTTAACGCTACAATGGTT
Source organism: Maritimimonas sp. 2304DJ26-3 (assembly GCF_056591635.1). Classification (NCBI taxonomy): domain Bacteria; kingdom Pseudomonadati; phylum Bacteroidota; class Flavobacteriia; order Flavobacteriales; family Flavobacteriaceae; genus Maritimimonas; species Maritimimonas sp. 2304DJ26-3. Next base: position 118,388 of record NZ_JBWQOK010000002.1, on the reverse strand, counting down.
AAAAGACCTTGGTGGAGTATCAGAAATAGAGGAAATAAACAATGCAAAGGCGGAATTGTTATATGGTGAAATAGATAATAATCCTTTATTTGAAGGAGTAGCAGCTAAAGAAGATAGATCACATATGAATGTTACATTTACACTAACAGATGAATCCTTAAAAGATAAATTTAATAATGCTTGGCAAGCTGCTGGTATTAATGGATTAAATGGTCATCGTTCAGTTGGTGGTTATAGAGCAAGCATCTATAATGCATTACCATTAGAGAGTGTTCAAGTATTGGTAGATGTAATGCAAAATTTTAATAAGTAAACAAAATGAAAATATTAGCAAACGACGGTATCGCAACTAGTGGAATAACTGCTCTTGAAAATGCAGGTTTTGAAGTTATTTTAACCACTGTAGCACAAGAACAGTTGATAAATTATATTAATGAAAATGAAATTGTTGCATTACTTGTGAGAAGTGCTACTAAAGTTAGAAAAAATATTATCGACAATTGTCCATCATTAAAGATTATTGGTCGTGGTGGTGTTGGTATGGATAATATTGATGTAGATTATGCTCGCGAAAAGGGATTACATGTAATTAACACACCGGCTGCCTCTTCACACTCAGTGGCTGAGTTAGTTTTTGCTCATCTTTTTGGTATGGTTCGTTTTTTACACGATTCTAACAGAAATATGCCTTTAGAAGGAGATTCTAAGTTTAAAGACCTTAAAAAAGCGTATGCTAAAGGTGTAGAGTTAAAGGGCAAAACACTTGGTGTATTTGGTTTTGGCCGTATCGGTCAAGCTACAGCTAAAGTTGCCTTAGGCGTGGGAATGAAAGTAGTAGCTTTTGATCCGTTTATTGACGCTGCTAATCTAGAGTTAGAATTCTTTGATGGTCAAACGGTGAGTTTTGAAATTAATACAATTACCAAAGAAGAAGTATTACAACAATCTGATTTTCTTACGCTGCATGTACCGGCACAAGATAAATACGTTATTTCTACAGACGAGTTTGAATTAATGAAAGATGGTGCAGGCATAGTTAACGCAGCCCGTGGCGGAGTTATTGATGAAGTTGCTTTAGTAGAAGCTCTAAAAAGTGGAAAAATATCTCGAGCTGCTTTAGATGTTTTTGAAAATGAACCAACACCAGAAGTTCAATTATTAATGAATCCTGATATTTCGTTAACACCACATATTGGTGCTGCAACTGGAGAAGCTCAAGATAGAATTGGTTCAGAATTAGCAGATCAAATTATTGAGATATTAAAGTAAATGGCTGTAGTAAAGCCTTTTAAAGCTGTTCGTGCTACTAGAGACAAAGTAGCTTTAGTTTCTTCAAAATCTTATGAGGCTTATACTCCTGCTGAGCTAGGTGCCAAACTGGATTTTAATCCATTTACTTTTTTGCACATCATTAACCCTGGCTATAAATACCATCAGGAAGTATCTGGTAAAGAACGTTTTAAATTAGTACACAATCGCTTTATAGAGTTTAAGGAAAATAATATTTTCACAAAAGATAAAACTCCAGCTTTTTACATTTATAAAAAGGTAAATGGACCAAATACTTTTTGCGGAATTATTGCTGCTACCAGTGTAGATGATTACAATAATAATGTCATTAAAAAACATGAAGGCACTATTAAAAGTAGAGAGCAATTATTTCAAAATTATTTAAAAGAAGTTGGCTTTAATGCTGAGCCGGTACTACTCACCTATCCTGATAATGATACTATTCAAGATATTATTGAGAAGTATGAAAGTGTTAGAACCGAGTATGAATTTACAACCACAGACAAGCGAACACATTGCTTATGGTTAGTGACTGATCAATCTGATATTGATAATATTAGCAATGCTTTCGCTAAAATGAATTCTCTATACATTGCAGATGGTCATCATCGTTCTTCTTCCTCTTGTTTATTAGCTAAACAGTTAAAAAAGGAAAATAAAAAGCATACAGGCGACGAGCCTTATAATTTTTTTATGAGCTATTTGATCCCTGAATCTCATTTAAAAATTTCAGAATTTAATCGATTGGTAAAAGATTTAAACGGATTATCTAAAGAGGAATTTTTGATCAAATTAGATGAATGGTTCCGTATAGATAATAAAGGGCAACAATTATATAAGCCAAGTAAGTCACATCATTTTAGTATGTATTTAGATGGTGAATATTACTCTTTATATTTAAGAAAATCTATATATGAATTTACAGATGCTTTAAGCGAATTGGATACTGAGGTATTATATAGAACAGTATTGAAACCAATTTTAGGGATCAAAAACTTAAGAAAGAGCAAACGTATACATTATTCTCATGGCAAGAACGATGCTTTTAAGCTAAAAAGTAAAGTAGATTCTGGTGATTACAAAGTAGCTTTTGGTTTGGTACCTGCTACAGTTGAACAATTAAAAGCAATTGCAGATGCCGATTTGCAAATGCCACCTAAAAGCACGTATATTGAACCAAAATTGCGTAGTGGCTTAACTATGTATGAATTTTAGCACGGAAGCCCGTGCGGACAATTATTTTTTATGATTGCAAAAAACCTTGACGATATAAAATCTACACTTCCAGTGCATGTAACATTAGTTGCAGTTTCTAAAACGAAACCTATTGAAACTATTCTCGAAGCTTATAATGCTGGCCAACGAGTATTTGGTGAGAATAAAATTCAAGAAATGGTAGATAAATATGAGCAATTACCCAAAGATATTGAATGGCATATGATTGGCCACTTGCAACGTAATAAGGTAAAGTATATGGCTCATTTTGTGAGTTTAATTCATGGTGTAGATAGTTTTAAAACCTTAAAAGAAATCAACAAGCAAGCATTAAAACATAATCGTACTATTAACTGTTTATTGCAAGCCAGAATTGCTCAAGAAGATACAAAGTTTGGGCTTCCATTTTCTGAAATAGAATCTATCTTAAGCTCAGAAGAGCTTAAAGAATTGGAGAATGTAAATATAGCCGGTCTGATGGCAATGGCTAGTTTTACTTCTAACCAAGAACAGATACAACAAGAGTTCTCAAGCCTTAATTCTTTTTACCGACAACTCAAATCTCAATACTCAAATCTCAATACTCTCTCTATAGGTATGAGTGGTGATTACTCTTTGGCTATTGAAAACGGTAGTACTATGGTACGTGTTGGAAGTGCTATATTTGGTGCTAGAAACTATAATTAATGGATGGTACTAAGAGAAAAAACATCAAAGTAGGCTTACAAGTTGCTATAATACAAAAGCATCATCAACGTTCTGGTGAATTAACCAAAGGTTTTGTGCAACGTATTTTAACAAATTCTGCTAACCATCCACACGGTATTAAAGTAAAACTTGAAAATGGAATAGTTGGGCGAGTAAAAAAGATACTTTTATAAACCGATAAGCCAAACTCAAACGTTCTGTTATCCCGGAAAATTAGCCGATAATGAGGTATATTTGTTTGTATATAACAAGTTGGCAGTCATTAAAGTGAACATTATGAAAAAACTAAGAGCATCCTTATTGATTATGGTAATTTGGATTTCGGCTATTAGCTGTTTGATGGCACAAGGCTCTGTTCAATACATACTTGCTGGTGGAGTGCTTGATGTTGAAAAAGGACGAATTGAAAAGAATGTTTTAATTGTTATTAAAGACAATAAAATAATTGAACTTACTCCCAATTCAGGTACTTCAACTTTAGATCATTATATTGATCTTTCCGAATTTACGGTCATGCCAGGCCTAATTGACTGTCATACGCATTTAACAGGAGATTGGAGCAAAAAGGAATTTGACCCTTACACACTTCATGTCGGTAGTTTCTCAATTCTAGGGACTATTCATGCAAAAAGGACACTAGAAGCTGGATTCACTTCAGTTCGGGATTTACATGCCTACTTCTATTCAGACATCGCTTTAAGGAATGCTATTAATTCGCAATGGATCAAGGGACCGAGAATTTTTGCAAGTGGTGCAGGACTGTCTATCACAGGAGGTCATGGCGCATGGGGGAATTGGTTAAGCCCACAATTCAAATTTGAAGTTCAAAGCAGTGTAGCTGACGGACCTACCGAAGTAACTAAGAAAACCCGAGAACTAATTAAGTCCAAGGTAGATTGGATAAAAATTTTCGCAACTGGAGGCTTCAGTTCTTCTGTCACGGTTCCCGGAGCTTCTTCTTATACTATTGAGGAAATGAAAGCTGCGGTTAAAGAAGCAGATAATCTTGGAATAAAAGTTGCCGCACACGCCCATGGTGCAGATGGAATAAAGAGAGCATTAAAAGCTGGTGTGCATTCAATAGAACATGCAGCTTTTCTAGACGAAGAATGCATATCACTACTTAAAGAAAAAAAAGCCTACCTATCTATGGACTTATTAGCGGCTCATTTCTCTCTGATTGAGCAGGTTAACGATTATTCGGATAAAAACTTGAAACAGACAAACCAAGAGATGTACAAAGATTATGAAAATCGGTTTCAGCGAGCATATTCTAACGGTGTAAAAATGGTTTTTGGAACAGATGCAGGTGTATATCCACATGGTAGAAATGCTGAGCAATTCAAACTAATGATTGACGCTGGTATGACCGAGATCGATGCTATTAGGTCGGCGACTAGCATCGCTTCAGAACTTTTAGGAAAAGAAGATGAATTAGGTTCGATTGATGTTGGAAAACTTGCTGACTTGATTGCTGTTAAAGGAAATCCGCTGAAAGACATACAAGTATTAGAAAATATTCATTTCGTTATGAAAGATGGAAAAATCTACAAACACGTAAAATAACGCCTGCCAACAACGTGTATAATTAATTGCTTGGGTTTGTGTTGCTCGGGAAGTCCTTCGGATTTCCCTGACGTTTGGTTTCCTTTTACTAAATTAGTTACTGAAACACGCAACGAAATCATATACAAACACTTTACCTATAATTTACAAATGACCTCTAAGGAAATTTATGATATAAAACGAAGTAACTTCATTAAGAAGACACAAGAGTATTTTAACTTTCTTGTTACCGAATTAGATTTTGAAGGTCCTGTTCATAAATTTCATCAACAGAAGAACGGAACTATAACCAGAGATGAATTTCAATATGATGGAATCAATAGTAGTATTGTCATTCTAAACGCTTATCACCCGGTAGATTACGGATTTGAAATAAAATTGACAGACAAATTAAGTAGAAAGAGCAAAATGATACATTACGTCTTGAAAGAAAAACAAGAAATTGAACAAAATTATCTGGAGAAAGCGGCGGAAATTTTAAAAATGGAATTGAAAAAATAAAGAAACTGTAGTTAACAAAGGCTATAATTTAAAGATAAGAATTTCCGTTCAGGAAATTCTTATCTTTAAATCATTGCTTGGTTATCGCAAAGTAGCCCTGTGGATCGTTCTACAACGAGACCATATACAAACCATTAAAGACAATTCGTATGATTTTACAAGTTATAAAATTGAAATCTAATCTCCCCGAAGAAGAATTATTAAAAAAGGCTAAGGAAAGAGAACCTCAATTTAAAGCTATCCCCGGACTTATTCAAAAATACTATGTAAAAACTAGCCAATTAGGCGAGTATGGAGGAATTTATGTTTGGGATTCCCCAGAATCACTACAATCTTTTCGAGATACTGATTTGGCAAAAAGTATTCCTGAAGCATACGAAATTAGTGAAGCTCCAAATATTGAAATCATGAATATTCTTTTTCAATTAAGGGAATAGAAAACTGATTCCTTCAAAAAGTAATCAAAAACTAATACCAACAACGTGTATAAAAATTGATTAAATGGAAGAAAAAAACAAAAAAACTCGGCAAAAATGAGTTTAACTTTAGGAATCTTAGGGTTTCTTGCTGGTGTAGTACTACTTCTATTTAGCGAAAATAAACTAATTGGAACCTTTGGTTCAATAGCTAGTGCTGGTATTGCTTATAAAGGTTATAAAGATTTACAAGAATAAAATAATTAGTGCATCACCTTAAATAGTAATTCCTTTAAAATATCACCTTGTGGTAAATTGCTAGCACCGACACCTTTACTTTTTAAATCAGCATCACGTAATAAAGAAATTACTTGAGATACTTTACGCATTGGGTAGTTACTAGCTGCTTTTTGATAATCGTTAACAAAATATGGGTTTACACGTAAAGCTTTGGCAACACTACCTTTAGACTTATCACGTAAACCATGGTATACCAAAAGTTGTGTAAAAAAACTATTCAATAACGAAATTGTCATCACTAGCGGGTTGCTTTTGGGATTCTGTGCAAAATAAGCAATAATCTGATTGGCTTTTACCACTTGCTTCTCTCCTACCGCTTTACGTAATTCAAAATTATTAAAGTCTTTACTTATACCAATATTATCTTCAATATGCTTAGCCGTAATTAGTTTTTCCTCATCTAAAATAAGTATCAGTTTTTCTAGCTCATTATTAATTTTGGCTAGATCTGTACCTAAAAATTCAACTAGCATTAAAGTTGCCTTTGGTTCTATTTGATATTGCTTACCAGAGAGAACACGTCTAATCCAATCACCCACTTGATTTTCATACAACTTCTTGCTTTCAAATAAAACACCATTTTTGGCAGCTATTTTTGCAAGCTTCTTACGTTTATCGAGTGTTTTGTATTTATAACAGACCACTAATACTGTTGAGGGTTGTGGATTTTCCGCGTATGCGACTAAATTCTCGATAGTACGAGACATATCTTGTGCTTCTTTTACAATTACCACTTGTCGCTCGGCCATCATTGGGAAACGCTTTGCATTAGAAACAATATCTTCTATCGTTACATCGCGTCCGTATAAAACCATTTGGTTAAACCCCTTTTCTTCTTCACTCAATACATTCTTTTCAATATATTCAGATATCTTATCAATATAGTAAGGTTCATCTCCCATTAAAAAATAAATAGGTGCAATGTTGCCTTGCTGTATACTAGAAACTATTTGATTGATTTGCTCCACAACTAAGAAAAAAAGTCCATTTTTGTACTATGCAAGCACTTAATTTTCCTGCATATAAGTTCAAGCTCAAAAATAGCGAAAATAAGCAGCATATTTTTGATGTTATCAGAAAAAAATATGTGATTTTAACCCCCGAAGAATGGGTGCGACAACATGTGCTTCATTATCTAATCGAAGAAAAGAATTATCCGAAGTCTATTATTGCAGTTGAAAAGCAATTGTTAGTCAACGGATTGAGAAAAAGATTCGATGTGTTGATCTTCAATAAAAGAGGATTGCCAGAGATAATTATTGAATGTAAATCACCCAAAATAAGAATCTCGCAAGAAACTTTTGATCAGATTGCTCGTTATAATTTAGAATTAAATGCTAATTATGTAATGGTAACAAACGGATTAGATCATTATTTTTGTAATCTTGATCATAAAAATAAGCAGTATAACTTCTTAAAAGAATTACCTAATCATTGAAAGTTGCCATTGTTATATTAAACTGGGATGGAAAAGAACTATTAGAACAGTTCTTGCCCTCTGTTGTCAAATTTAGCACTGAGGCTGAAGTATATGTTGCCGATAATAACTCTGACGATGATTCTGTAGCCTTTGTTAAGGAAAACTTTCCTAATGTAAAAATAGTTAAGAATACAATAAATGGTGGTTATGCTAAAGGATATAATGATGCTTTGCAACATATTGATGCTGATATTTATTGCTTGGTAAATTCTGATATAGAAGTTACTAAAGGATGGTTAGAACCAATTATAAAAGAGTTTAAAGACAACCCAAAAGTTGCTGCTATTCAGCCTAAAATTTTAGACTATAAAAACAAATCGAAATTTGAATATGCCGGAGCCGCTGGAGGTTATATTGATTCGCTAGGTTATCCTTACTGTCGTGGTAGAATCTTTAATACCTTAGAAGAAGACAAAGGTCAATACAATAATAATCGAGATATTTTCTGGGCTTCTGGCGCTTGTTTTTTTGTGCGTTCACATGTGTTCAACAGTCTAAATGGTTTTGATGAAGATTACTTTGCACATCAAGAAGAGATAGACCTCTGCTGGCGTATTCATAATGCAGGGTATGCTATTCAGTATGTAGCTGACTCTAAAGTATATCATGTTGGTGGCGCAACATTGAGTAATATCAACCCTAAAAAAACATATTTAAACTTTAGAAATAGTCTTTTTACATTGGTAAAGAATCTTCCTAAGGGTAAATTATTCAGCACTATTTTTATGCGTTTAATTTTAGATGGAGTTGCTGGTATTAAATTTCTTTTAGAATTTAAACCTAATCATACATTGGCTATTATAAAAGCACATTTTAGCTTTTATAGTAATTTGAATACGTTTTTGGCTAAAAGAAAAAATCAGTTAAGTAAAAAAGAGAATTACTTTCATTCTAAAAGTATCCTTTATAAATATTTTATTTTAGGTAAAAAAACATTTACAAAACTTTAAATTATATTTGATATAGATTTTTTTTTATGTCATCAACTAAGTTTTACCAAAAAGCATTAGATCAAGCTAAAAAAAGTTACGCTGAAGGTGGAATACCCATTGGTGCTGTTTTAGTATCAAATGATCAAATAATTGGTAAAGGCCATAACCAACGCGTGCAACGATTAAACCCAATACTACATGGTGAAATGGATTGTCTACAAAATGCTGGTAGACAAGCAGATTACACTAATATGACGTTGTACACTACATTGAGCCCTTGTATGATGTGTACAGGGACTATCCTTCAATTTAAGATTAAAAAGGTTGTGATTGGCGAGAATAATAATTTTGATGGAAACATAGATTTTTTAATAGAACAAGGCGTAATAGTTGAACTATTAAATGACAGAGAGACAATAGATTTAATGTCAAGGTTTATTAAAGAAAAACCTGAGCTTTGGAATGAAGATATTTCAGAAATTGGTTGATTATGGCATTTGACGGAGAGTTAGCAAATAAGATAAGAGAGCACATTTCAAGTTATGGAGATGATGTCACTGAAAAGAAAATGTTTGGTGGTATTTGTTTTCTATATAAAGGAAAAATGTCTGTAGGTGTTGTAAATAATGATTTAACAGTAAGAGTTATTGATTCTAAAATGGAACAAGAACTTGAAAAGCATAATGTACGCCCAATGGATTTTACCAAGAGACCAATGAAAGAATTTATTTATGTTGAATTAGAAAATGAACGTAATTTGCCGTACTGGATCGAATTAGGTATTGAACATGCAAAAAGTAAGCTAAAATAACTGGCGATGAAAGAACTAACCTGGGATTCTTTTACCAAAAAGATCCATATCAAAACCGAAATAAACAAACTTTTTAAGCTTTGGACAACAGAAGACGGAATTACCTCTTGGTTTTTAAGCAATGCTGAGTATTTAAGAAATGGTAATAAAATAGATTCGAATGAAATTATAAAAGCTGCTGATTCTTATACTTGGCGCTGGCATAATTGGGATGGCAAAGAAGAAGGTAAAGTACAAGACGTAAAAGAAAATGAATATGTAAAGTTTACGTTTGCTGGAGAAAATGATCTATTGATATCTTTTGAGCAAAAAGATACAGCAGTTTTATTGACACTTACCCAATCTAATATCCCACTCGATGAAAAGAGTAAACTTGAAATTTTCTATGGCTGTAGTAATGGTTGGACTTTCTGGTTGGCCAATCTTAAAGCTTATCTCGAACATGGAATCCTTTTAAATGAAACCGAAATTGATCTTAGAGGTGATGATCTTGCAGGTTATGAATTTGTAAATATGTAATCCAGAATGCGGTTCACAATTTTTATTGAATAATAATACTTCAAATTTTATAAAACTTTAGAAACTCTTTAGATTCTTGCTTTTTATTTGCGGAGTTAAAAACATTAAAATAAATATTTAACTCTATGAAAAAATTATCAGTTTTAATGATCGTTGTATTATTAACAACATCATGTGTGTCTAAAAAGAAGTATCTAACTCTTGAACAAGATAGAGATAATCTTAAAGGTGAACTTCATAAAACATCTATCGCAAAAGAAGAATTAGAACAAAAATTTGCTGCAATTGAGGCAAGAGTAGAAGCTTATAATGCTAAAATTAGCGCTTTAAAAGACGAAACTAGTGCGTTAAAAAAAGAAAGTGACTCTAAACTAACTGTATCTGAAGGTACTGTTATTTCTAATGAAGCTAAAAATCAGATGAGAGCTACCATAGCTAAAATGGATACTGAAGCAGTAAAAGGAGCAAAATCGTTAAAAGATTCAATGAACTTAGCCGTTTCTTATAACTTAAAGAAAACAATGGCTGCAAGTGATTTGAATGAAGATGATGATATCGCTGTTAATATTGATGGTACCGTTGTAATGATCTCAATTTCTGATAAATTATTATTTAACACTGCTAGCTATAGAATTAGTAATAAAGCAGATCACATCTTAAAAAAGATTGCTGATTTAGTTAATTCTGAAGAAAGCTTAGATTTAATGGTAGAAGGTCATACAGATTCTAGAACGATTAGCAATGCGAAAGTGGCTGATAATTGGGACTTAAGTGTTTTAAGAGCAACTTCTGTAGTAAGAAGATTAGAAAATAAGTTTGATATAGCTCCAGAAAAACTAATCGCTTCTGGTAGAAGTTCTTTCCAACCTTTAGTAAGTAATAAAACTAAAGAAGATAGAGCTAGAAATAGAAGAACACGTATCGTTATTTTACCGAACATTGATAAGTTCCTTGCTTTAATGAATAGCGAGCAACAAGTATCGGCAGTAAATGAATAATACTAATAAGTTTTTAAAAACGGCCAGGCTCATAAGTCTGGCTTTTTTTTGCTCCAAATTTTCAATGAAAGAATTAAATTTGGTTCTTGTTTTTGATAACTATTATTATAAATAACTTTAATGAGTATTTTTTACACTTTAGATCTATTGGGTACTGCAGCTTTTGCAATTTCAGGCACATTGATTGCTATCAATAAACGATTAGACCCATTTGGTGTATTTATTATTGCATTTGTAACCGCTGTTGGTGGTGGAACTTTACGTGATATATTGATCGGTAGAAACCCTGTAGGATGGATGCAAGACTTAAATTATGTTTATATTATTATTAGTGCAACAGCTTTTGCAATCATAATTAGAAAAAAGATAGGATATTTAAGTAAATCATTATTTTTATTCGATACCATAGGTCTAGGTATATTTACAATAGTAGGAACCGAAATAGGTATTCAATATGAACTACACCCAGTAATTTCTGTTGCTCTTGGCACAATGACAGCTACATTTGGAGGCGTTATTCGTGATATACTTTGTAATGAAATACCAGTAATCTTTAGAAAAGAAGTATATGCGAGTGCATGTATTATTGGAGCTGTTATTTTTTTGTTACTTTATAAGCTAAACATACCAACAAACTTTAATTATATAACCACAGTATTGATTGTAATTATTGTAAGATTAGTAGCTGTTAAATATAAATTATCTTTGCCTACATTTTATGCTAAGCATTAATAATCACCTAGAGTCTCGGTATTTTGTGCTAAACCAACGGCTAATTGCTCATCATTAGGAGCTTTGCCATGCCAAGCATGAGTATGCATCATAAAATCTACACCGTTACCCATAACTGTATGTAATAAAACACATACTGGTTTGCCATTACCAGTTTTAGATTTAGCAGCTCTCATACCTTCTAATACAGCCTCAATATTATTGCCTTCTTTAATTTCTAACACATCCCAACCAAAAGCTTCGAATTTTTCTTTGAGGTTTCCTAATGGCATCACATCGTCTGTTGATCCATCGATTTGTTGTCCATTATAATCAACCGTAGAAATTAGGTTATCAACTTTTTTACCAGCTGCATACATAATTGCTTCCCAAGCTTGCCCTTCTTGTAGCTCACCATCACCATGCAAGCTATAGACTATAGAATCATCGTGATTCAATTTTTTAGCCTGAGCAGCACCAATAGCCACTGACATACCTTGACCTAATGATCCTGAAGCTACTCTAACGCCTGGTAAATGTTCATGTGTAGTAGGGTGCCCTTGTAATCTCGAGTCTAATTTTCTAAAAGTGGCTAATTCCTTAACGGGGAAAAATCCACTTCTCGCCAACACACTATAATATACCGGTGATATGTGCCCGTTAGAAAGAAAAAACAGGTCTTCTCCTACTCCATCCATATCAAAATCAGTACTATAATTCATTAACTCTTGATACAATACTGTAAAGAATTCTGTACATCCTAATGATCCCCCAGGGTGTCCCGAATTAACGGCATGTACCATACGCAAAATATCGCGTCTTACTTGAGTTGTAAAATCTTCTAATTGTTGTGTTGTTGACATCGAAAAAAAAATTATTTATCCGCAAAAATACATCTTTTAAAAATTGAACCAAATCCAAAATCAAAAGTTATTTGCTAGTTGTTAACAGCTATTTATGATACAACTGATTATGTGTTAATTTAGCGCTACATGTTGAGCAATTATCAGCAGATCCTGAGCCACCAGCGTGCCCATTTGGACATATATAATGATAATCACCAAAAGAATTTTGAGCGGGTGAGGTATTCGTTTGGGTTCCAGAACTAGAATTAAACGGGTCTTTTATTGAATTCTGAGGAATATTTAGACCATGAAATGCTTGATTGTGTTGGTATGCCGTATTACATTCTGGACATACACCTTGCTTATCAGAACCAGCGTGACCATTAGGGCAGGTATAGTGTACTAGCTTTTTTTTATTGCTTTTTTCAGTTTGCTGTACGTTTTCTTTTTTTTCTGGTTTTCCGCGTTCTATACAAGAATTGTACAACAAAACGAAAATTAAAATAACAAGTATATTAGATTTATTACCCATGTTTTTAGATTTAAAACGTAAATCTAAAAACTAATGGATTATCACTAAAAAATAGTTTATAAAATCTAATAACTTACCCTTACTTTATTAAAATATAATATGATATTCAATTGACTACAAGCATTGTAATTATTGATTTTAGTTTTATTTATTACCTTGTTACTCAATTACTAACTTAATATTTTAAATTTATGAACTCTAAAGTCCTATTAGTCATTAGAATTGTTTTTGCACTATTTTTATTATTCTTCGGTGCAAATAAACTTCTTCATTTTTTCGATCCACCACCACCACCAGAGGAAGCAATGGGGTATTGGCAAGCCCTAACTATTTCTAAAACCATGGCGTTGGTAGCCATTGTAGAAATAGCAGCTGGATTAGCGCTGTTATTGAATAAATATGCCGCTTTAATGATGGTTATTTTAATGAGTGTCTCTGTAAACGCTGTTTTATATCATGCCACTCTCGATCCTAGTTCTATTGTAATGGCATTAGCACTACTAGTATTGAATATTGTAATGCTCTATGCATATAAAGACCATTATAAAAGCCTACTCTAACTAATTTTAAAAAGCTCTCAAAACGAGGGCTTTTTTTAAGGTAAATTTAATTTTAACATCAATTTAAAATTGAATCGCTAACTTTATCGAAATTATTTTTGCTATGAAAAAACTTATCGACTTATTTATCCTTTTCTTCATCATTTTTGCTTGTAATAAACCTAAGAGGGTAAATGATAATGAATTAATTGCTACAGCGAAAAAAATCCATGAAAATATTATCACCTTAGATACACATTGTGATATTGATCTAAAGAATTTTACCGATTCAATAAATTATACACATAGATTAGATAATCAAGTGAACTTACCTAAAATGGATGAAGGTGGATTAGATGTGCCTTGGTTTATTGTATATACTGGCCAAGATTCATTAAATGAAAATGGGTATAAAAAAGCATATGAAAATGCTATTTCTAAATTTGATGCTATCCATAGATTAGTAAATGAATATGCCCCAGATAAGATAGAATTGGCGTTAACTTCAGATGATGTAAGGCGAATTCATAAAAGTGGTAAAAAAGTTGCAATGATTGGTATAGAAAATGGGTATCCTGTAGGAGAAGATATTAGCAATATTAAGAAATTTTATGATTTAGGAGGGCGTTATATGTCACTAGCGCATAATGGGCATAGTCAATTAAGTGATTCTAATACTGGCGAAAGTGATGGTGTCTGGTTGTATAACGGATTAAGTGATTTAGGCCGTGAAGTTATAAAGGAAATGAATAAATATGGTATGCTTATTGATATTTCACATCCATCAAAGAAAGCTAATCTAGAGATGATAAAATTATCTAAAGCGCCTGTTATTGCATCTCACTCTTCTGCTAGAGCGGTATCAGATCATAGTAGAAATTTAGACGATGAACAGTTACTTGCTGTTAAAAAGAATGGCGGCGTTGTACAGACTGTTGCTTTAGATGCTTATGTAAATGGTGAAAAGAATGAAACTAGAAGTAAAGAACTTCAGAGAATTGAGAAAGTAGTAATGGATTCTTTAGGTAGCAAATGGTTACCTAGAAATGAAATTATGGCATTAACAAGTGATGAGCGGAATGCTTACATCACAACTTATATAAAGATGAATGGTATTGTTAAAGAAAAAACAAAATCTATGACAGATTTACCACCGGCGGTTAATGTATCTGATTTTGTAGATCACATAGATTATATGGTTAATCTAATCGGAATTGATCATGTAGGTATAAGCTCAGATTTTGATGGTGGTGGTGGTATCGAAGGATGGGGTGATGCCTCAGAAACATTTAATATAACCTTAGAACTTGTAAAGCGTGGTTATACCGAAGAAGAAATTGCTAAACTCTGGAGCGGTAATCTATTACGAGTCTTAGACCAAGCTCAACAAGTCGCAAAAGAAATTCAGGCAAAAGCAAACTAAATTACTTAACTTAGATATTGATGAAATCTAAGCTCCTCTTCCTATCTATATTATTCTTTTTACTAACTAGTAATGCGTTTGCTCAAACATCAGATTTAAGTATAAATGTTTTAGTTGATAATAAAGCGCCACATGTTAGGTCTTTAATAAAGTTTACAATTACAATTACCAATATTGGACCAGACGAGGCCACCGGAGTTTCTATTTATAATGAATTTGGCAATGGATTCGGACAAATTTCATCAATAAGCGATAACGGTATATTGGCTGGAAATACGTTAAATTGGTATGATCTTGTAGTTCCTACTGGCTCCAATATTTCATTACATTTTTATGCTAAAGTGCTTACCAAGGGAGAATATTATAATAAAACTGAAATAGTAGCATCTGATAATCATGACCCAACTAGTGATCCAGACGCAAGTTTTTATGAAAATGATCTAGATGATAGATATGCAGATGATGATGAATTTATATTGACAGTTGTAAGCCTACCCTCTAATTTTGATAAGGATCGACAATTTGATAAAGATGATATTGATGATGATAATGACGGGATACCAGATATTTACGAATCTAATGGTATTAATCCGGATGCAGATTTTGACAATGATGGTACTCCTGTTTATTTAGATGACAATGATGATAACTTTGATATTGGTGATAATGATAGTTATGCAGAATCTTTTTTTGATTTTGACAGAGACAGTATTCCAAATCATTTAGATTATGATGCTGATGGAGATGGGATTTTAGATATTTATGAAACTGGCTTTAAAGATATTGAAATCAGTTTAAAAGGAAAATTGGTTAGTGATTATAGAGATTTTGGAATCAATGGATTACTAGATAAACTTGAGACCTCGACCGATAGTGGAGAGTTGATAAGTAACTTATTGAATACTGATAGTGATGATAGTTGGAATTTTTTAGATATTGATGATGATAATGATGGTATAATAACCGCTAGAGAAAATGCAGATCCGAATGGAGATGGAAATCCTGAAGATGCTCTTGATTCTGATAATGACGGAATACCAGATTATTTAGATTATGATGATCATTTAACAAAAGGTCAAATTGATAATTCTGTTGTATTAGACTCTATTCAGTCAGAAGTTAAGACCGCTACTATTGTTGCAAGAAGATCAGTAGTAGAAGTTAAACTATTTACAGAAAAAGGTCATGAAATAACCCCAACATTACAGCGAGTAGGTAATTTAGTACAGTTAGATATTTCTAATTTAGAGTCTGGTGTGTATTTTTTGCAGTTTATAACAGATAATAAAATAGATATAAAAAGATTGGTAATCGATTAGGTTAATTTATTTACTGAAAATAATCTTAATATCTCTTCCCCAATTCTTTTTGGTTTTAAAGTATTTGCATTTAATAAAACCCATGTAGTTTTACATTTAGTAAGTAAAGTATCTTCTTTATAAATATGTACAACACGGGTAGATTTAACACCAAAAGAATCTTCTATCCAAGTATAAACAGTAATCTTATCGTCTAAAAATGCCTGGTTAAGATAATCTATTTCATGTCTGAGGGCCAACCAAATAGTTTCGCCTCTTAGTTTTTCATCTGCTAAGCTATTCCAATGCTTTTCTGCAGCATCTTGAACCCATTGCAAGTATACAATGTTATTTACATGATTAAGAACATCTAAATGTTCTTTATTTACTTTAAAAGAATAGCTAGAAGAAACTTTATTTTCTGGAATCTTATTCACTCTGAAGTCTATCCTTAACATATTCAACTTTTGTTTTACCATGAGGGGCTGGTTTGCCATCCTTACCTAGATTAACCATTATAATATTATCAACAGTTATAATTACATCTCGTGTCATTTTATTTCTAACTTCACATTTTAGAACTAAAGATGTTTTACCGAACTTGATCACTTCTAAACCGATTTCAATAATATCTCCTTGTTTAGCAGAACTTTTAAAGTCAATTTCTGACATGTATTTGGTAACAATGGCAGAATTATTAAGTTGAATGATTGTATATAGAGCGGCTTCTTCATCAATCCATGCCAATAAGCGACCTCCAAATAAAGTGCTATTAGGGTTTAAGTCTTCAGGTTTGACCCATTTTCTTGTATGAAATCTCATTTTTTAATTTGTTAATCTTTTATTAAACTTCTATAAATCATTTCTTTACAATTAAAATAACTCATAATTTTAAAGGAAATCATAAATTTTAAAGATATGAGATTTTTACTCATAGCATGCATATTAAGTATTGGTTGTGCTAATTCTCAAAAAAATAATAGTAAAGTTGGAGGCAACTGTGAGGGATGCGAAGCTATTTATGAATATGGTGACCACGTTTTAAATCAAGTTGATACTTTACCAGGGTTTGAAAGCGGCTTTCAAAAAATAAAAGTTACTGGAATTATTTATAAAAAGGATGGTAAAACACCAGCTAAAGATGTTGTTTTATATGCTTATCACACAGATCAACAAGGTATTTATCCTAAAAAGGATGATTCTAAAGGTTGGGAGCGTCGTCATGGATATTTACGAGGATGGATAAAGACAGATAGAACGGGTAGGTACACTTTTTACACTTTACGTCCTGCTTCCTATCCTAACACAACTATAGAACAACATATACATTTAACTGTTAAAGAGCCTGACAAAAATGAATATTATATTGATGATATTACGTTTGCAGATGATCCGAATTTAAGTAATAGAACAAAAAATAGACAAAAACCTCGTGGAGGAAAGGGTATTGTGGTTTTAAAAAAAGAAAATGGAATGTTAATAGCTAACCGTGATATTATATTAGGGAAAAACATCCCTAATTACCCTTAAAATAAAGTTGAAGGCTCCTTAGCCATTTGAGGAATTATAAGGTTTGTTCCTAACTCTTTATTCAAATTTTTAATGAAATGTGCTGAAAGCAATGGCGAAGCCTTCTCCAAATTTTGATGAACAAAAAAATGAATTTTTTCCAATCCATTTTCTACCCATTCTTTTAGCCTAATAACCCAATCATCTAGGCGATCATAATCACTCTCATGATTAGCCCCAACGTATCTAATAAAAGCTTCGTTATTGGTTAAACGCATATGCATTAGATCTCTACGTCCTGCAGTATCAACTAGAACATTTGCTATGTTATTTTCTTCTAGTAAATGATATAGTTCTTTAGCAACTTTATCGTTATTAAACCAATTTGTATGTCTAAACTCCATTGCAAGTGGTATTTCTTTTGGCCAACCTTCGGCGAAAGTCACTACTCTATCAAAGTCTTTTGGAGCAAAATTAGAATGCATTTGTAGAAAAATAGTGCCTAATTTCTCTTTAAAATTAGCTGCACCGTATAAATAATTATCTACTGATTCAGTTATATCATTTAAACGTTTCCAATGACTAATTTCTTGATTTAGTTTTGGAAAGAACTTAAATCCTACAGGAGTTTTTTCATTCCATTTCTCAAATTGTTCGGGTGGAAAGTACCGGTAGAATGTTGCATTTAATTCAATACTATTGAACTGACTAGCGTAATAGGCTAATTCATCCTTTGTACCTCTAGGGTAAAATCCTTTTAGGTCTTGTCGATTCCATTTAGCACAACCAACATAAACTTCTAATTGTTGATTACTTTTTGAACAAGTTAATACTCTTCTAGTCTCAATATGATCCTTAGGCATTGTAAAATCTACTAGTTCTGGCTGATTTACACTTCCAAATTTCATTTAATAAATGGTTAATAACTAGTTAATAACTATAATTTTGACTATTGATTCAAAGATACGTAATACTTACTTTTAATTAAACAATTTTATGTTATGAGCGCTAGAAAAACAAAATTAATTGAACTAAGGCCAGTAATTTCATCAATAAGCTTTAACAATCAAATGTCTTCTGATGAGCATTTTCAGAACAAAACAATCCGACCTGTTATCAAATTACAAAATGATTTGATTATTGAAGTTTTTAAAAATTACACTCAAAAACATAAGAATGTTTTTAATACGTTAGCTCTCGAAAAAAAGTATGTATATATTGAAAATGCCATACAGCGTGATGTTAAGTTTAGAAACGCTTTAAAAGGAATAATAATTGGTCAATTTACTGTAGATGAATATAAAATGTATATTCAAAACTCTTCTGCATTAAATAAGCGTATGATGAATATTGTAATTGAACGTTTAAAAGATCAAGTTCAGTTATTTCAAGAACAAAAGGTTAGTTAATATCTTTAATCTTGTTAATCGCCTCCATATAATAATTAGCCCCTATTTCATCAATAATTACTGTTTCTATATTATTTGCTTTCATTAAGGAAATTTTATCCTTATCAGCATATTTTTTTGGAGTATAATAATAAATTTTGTTTTTATTTTTTAATTTATTTTCCAACTGAAATCGCGCTCTGCTCGTTATTAACCACCAAAGATCACTTTCCTCATATCCCAATCTTAAACCAAGTATATGCACATTATTCTTGTAAAATAAATCTAACCAAGAATATTCACTATCTATATTATTTTTAAGCCTATAAATTAAAGGCTTTTTGTCTAAAACTTTATAACTAACTCCAGAAATAATATAATTTCTAAATTGCTGAATTTGACCTCCATAATGCTCATAACCCAAAGTAATACTACTAGGGTAATTTATCTCACCATGAATATGCCAAAATCTTTTATCCTCAATTTTATTATGTCTAAATAAATTATATTTTGTTTCCCTTGGAGTACCAATATTCTTTAAACTTTTAGAAGAAATATTCTTAGAATAAGCTTTTTGCAAAGAATAATCGTAGTTAGTGGTTAAGTAATTTGAACAATTTAAACCCAATAGTTCCTCATGAATTTCAGTGGGTTCTATCACAGAAACAATATTGGCTATTCTAGATTTTAATTCATATTCACTTATATCTCTAGATTTAATTATGCTTAAGTAGATTTTTTCATATAATAACGGAAATGGTATGGAGCTAGATACTCCAATATCAATATTGCCAATTTTAATAATACTGTTCAATAAATGCTTCCATGAGTTTTTATCGTATATATTATTTATTCCATTTCCGATTAAAAGAACTTGAGACATTATTTTTTAGTCTATTAAAGAAACTCCATTCAAATCAGTGGTTAAAACTTCGCTCATATAATCAAACCAAGGGCGAATAGCTTTAAAAGATTTGTCAATTTCTTTAAGAAAATCTGGAGAAGTAACTTCCTTATCTGAATACTTCTTGGTGAATATAAATTGTTTTTTCTTAATCAAATCAATGTTTTCATGTTCTTTATTAAATCCTTTAGGTGCAGTTTTTACTTCATCTCCAACTAGATTTCCCCAAGAATCTTTGAATTTTTTAGCAGAGATAATCTTTCTGAACTCATCAGCATCTAATTCTAATTCTTTACGGATGCGCATTAAATCGGTAGGATTAGGTTCCCAAAATCCTGTGGCTAAAAATGAATCTCCAGGAGCAATATGTAGGTAATAACCACCACGTAAACGAGGTTTTGTTCTACCAAAAGAACCTCCAAAATGTGTTTTATAGGGCGTTTTATCCTTAGAAAATCGAACATCACGATAAATTCTAAAAATTTTCATTTTATCAATATCATCATGTTTATTCAAATTATCATTGATAGTAGTATAAAACTGCTTTATATCAGCTTCTAAATTTTTAAAACGAGGTTTATTTTCTGTAAACCATTCACGGTTATTATTGTTTTTTAAATCTTTAAAAAAAGAGAATACATCTTTAGAAATCTGTAAAGCCATTTGAGTTTTATTTTATGTTTTAAAGATAGAAAACTTCATGAACATAAAAGTTACAATTTTGTTAATACACTGAATTTGATTACTTTGCTGATCATTAACCTATTAATTATTGCAAATTATGACTGATCAAACTACTACAAAACCACCTGTATGGTTTTGGATCGTCTCTATTATTGGACTCCTATGGAATGGTTTAGGAGTAGACCAATATATAGGGCAAGCCTATCAAACCGAACGCTGGAAATCTGCTCTTACAGAAAGTCAAATTGAGATAGCAAATAATGTTCCTTCTTGGTATACCGCTATTTTTGCAGTTGCTGTTTTCGGAGGGTTATTAGGATGTCTATTATTACTTCTTAAAAAGAAATTAGCGTATACAGTATTATTAATTTCATTAATTGCTGTAATAATCCAGATGAGTTACATCACATTTTCTCTTAAAATGGCAAATGTTATGACACCAACGATTATTATTGTATCGTTGCTCTTAGTATGGCTTTCAAAACATGCAGTAAAAAAAGGCTGGATTTCATAAAACTACTGATTATCCATTAAAAAAGCATCAGATTTTTCTGATGCTTTTTTAATCTTTTAACTTGTTCATTTCAAGATGTTGATTCTTAGCATGTTTATAGCCATATTTCCACCATTTCTTCATTAATTTTTTATTGAAGACGAGTGAATTTGTAGTGAGCACAGTAGGCGTATAATATAAATTTAACTTTACGTTTTTATGCTTGGCTTCAAGCTTACCAATACTTACATTGTGGCGTTCAACATGATCTAACATAAATTCAAAAGCATTAGTCATTAACGAAAATGGGTTCTTAGAAGGCAATCTGTTAATTTGAGATACTTCAGTCTCTAAAATAATAGCATCTACTTCTTTAGCACCTCGTAATATAGCTTCTCTAATAGGCACTAAACAACCAAAACCGCCATCGGCATATTCGCAATTATTCTTACGGAGTAAACTCATAAATGGCACATAATTACAAGAACCCCATATCCAATCACAAAAATCTAAATAGTTGTAATCTTTTATAGATTTATATTCTACAGTATTAGCGGTTAAGTTAGATACTGTAATAATAACATCTTTGTCTGAGTTTTTAATCCTGTTAAAGTAATCTTCAGTAACATATTTTCTAATAAATTTCCTAAGATTTTTGCTTTCACCAAAAGTTCTTCGACCATTAATAAAATTCCATAACGTATTTAAGTGATTCACACTTACAACCTTCTCGCCATGTACATTTCTAACAACAAAAGGATTGTTACTAAATATTTTACGTTGACTCACAGTAGTATAAATAGCTTTAAGTTCTCGTAATTTACCTAAAGCAAGGTGTGAAACCATTAAACTGCCAGTAGACGTACCTAAGAATAGATCGTAATCCTTTTCTTTTTTATCAATCAGATATTCTGCAACACCACCTGCAAATGCACCTTTGCTCCCACCGCCAGAAATAACCAATGCCTTCATAAATGTTTAAAGAAAATTAATTGTTTTTACTTAAAAGAATTACTTTTGATAAATCTAAGAATTCTGTATGAATATCAAATCAGTTCTTATTTTATTTTTATGTATCGGATGTATTATTTCTTGTAAAAAAGAGTATCAACCTCGAAATTTTGATACAATTTCTATTACTGAAATAAAAGTGGACAGTTCTAGCATAAGAGCAATTGAAGCATTAAAAGACTCTACCTTACTTTTTGTGACCTCGGATGGTTATTTGGGTTTAGTAAAAGAAATGAAAGTATCAAAACTTCAACAGATTACATATGATACGATTATTCCCCATTTTAGGTCCATTGCTTCCAATGGAGAGCATTCATTTGCGCTAAGTGTAGCAAACCCTGCGTTATTATATCAATTTATAAATGGTGAAACCAATTTAGTTTATAAAGAAGAACATAAAAAAGTATTTTACGATGCTATGGCATTTTTTGATAAGAAATACGGAATTGCTATGGGAGATCCAACAGAAGATTGCTTATCAATTATCTTAACGAAAGATGGAGGGGATTCTTGGGATAAAATTCCTTGTGAAAAGTTACCGAAAGTTGAAGAAGGTGAAGCTGCCTTTGCAGCAAGTAACGGAAACATAGCTATTGTCGATGATAATGTTTGGATTGTTACAGGTGGTAAAAAAGCACGCGTATTTCATTCTCCTGATAAAGGCAATACATGGAAAGTTTATGACACACCCATCACTCAAGGTGGAAAAATGACTGGAATTTACAGTGTTGATTTTTTTGATTCAAACAACGGAATTATATTTGGCGGTGATTGGGAAAATAAGGATGTCAATTTTTCAAATAAAGCCATTACAAGTGATGGAGGTAAAACTTGGCAACTGGTTGCAGATGGAAAAGAACCTGGTTATAAAAGCTCTGTAAGATATGTGCCAGACACATATGGTAAGGAATTATTTGCTGTTGGTTCGACTGGAGTTTCATTTTCAAATGATAGTGGTAATTCTTGGAAAAAAATAAGTGACCAAGGTTATTATACCATTCGTTTTGTGAATAAGAATATGGCTTGGCTAGCAGGAAACAAAAAAATAGGAAAACTTATATTAAATTAATGAAAAAAATAACACTATTAGTACTACTTCTATTAAGTATCCTAGCTTGTAAGAAGGATAATTTAGCATCAGAATTCGATTGTAAAACTAGCACAACTAATGCTGAACTAAAGGAATATCGAGATATCTTAAAAAAATTCAAAATTAAGCTTCCAAAAAACTGGAAAACACAATTATATTATGATGATTATCAATCGGAAATTTATTCTGCCGATACTACAAAAAGTTTAACCGATACATACATAATTGATATTGCTTGGCACCAAGGTGAGTTGAGCTTAGATGAAGAATTTGAAAAAACAGTAAAAGACACATTAGCTATTAAAGAACAACTAACTGTAGAGAAAGCCAATTTTAGTAAATTTCACAACAAACCATGTTATTGGACGCTTTCTAAAGGTAATGCAAATAATTATGCATATAGCAATTTACAAGTGTATATAAAAACGGGACTTGACGAGTATTTTACTGTAACTGCTAAAATTTATGGTAATACCAATGTAGATGAAAGACTATGTGAAGCAATACGATTGAGTGAAAATATGCAGTTTATAGAATAATTGGTTCCAATTTCGATTAAAATACTACCATTTATATATTTTTATTAAAATTTCAGTCCTTTTTCTTATATTTGCATATAACTATTACTCCACATAATGCTATGAAAAGTAAAGTTTTACCCTTCAAAAAAAACTATTAATTAAAATTATATTTATTAAACCCCCTATGCTATGAAAAAAAAATCACTTTTATTTAGTGTATTAATTGTCTTTTTTGCTTTTGTCTCATGTTCAGATGAAAGTGGAATTGAACTAAACGAATTACTAAAAAGCTCACATGAACATAAATCGGGTGAGATTTGTGGTGAAGAAAAAGTTGTAGATCTAATTGCTGGTCAACATATTAATATTGGTACTGTAACTATATCTAACGATGAAACAAATCTCTACGTGAAATATGAAACAACTGGAGATTGGTATTTAACCGAAACCCATGTTTATGTAGGTCCTGATGGAGATATACCTTTAAATGGAGGGGGAAACCCGCGCTTTGGGCACTTTCCTTATAGTCAAGATCACGATAATATTCAAAGTTATACTTATACCATTGATTTATCTAATCTAGATGAATGTTTTGCTGTTGTAACCCATGCTGCAGTTGACAAAATTGTAAACGGAGAAGTTGTACAGGATGAAACTGCATTTGGTTGCGGTGACAAAGAATTTCCAGGTAGACGTTGGGGATGCTATACAGATTATTGTAAACAAGAATGTGAAGATGATGAATGTATTGATGCTTTTGCCTATAAACCAGAGAAAGAGACTTGTTTCCTAGATGATGGGTTTGATCAATGGGGATGGGTATCACAAACTTATTATCAGAACTTTAGATGGTATCAAAATAATTTTGGTGAAAATTATAAAATGCCATTGTATGCTAATGCAGAAGAATGTGATATTTCTAACGGACAAGAAGTTGGTTATGTTGAAATTGCAGCTTTATTTGACGATGATGGTAATTATTATTATTTAAAATATGTAATAACCGATAGTGCATATAAATTATCAGAAGTCAATCTGTTTTTGAGTAGTGAAAATTATCCTCAAGATGCTGAAGGTAATGATACAGTAGCTACAGACTATTATAACTATAGAGCAAGCGGCTTAAATACTCAAGAATATGAATTTCCAAGAGTAGATTGGCCAAATGACTTATTACAAGAATTTGTTTATTTGATTCCGAATGCTAAAATTTGTAAAATAATCGACTAGATAATTTTAATAGAATAATAAAAAAGGGGCTGCTATAGCCTCTTTTTTATTTATTAAATTTAATTTGAATAAATTAGTTTCAATGAAAAAAATTATAGATCGCTTTATAAAATATATAACCGTAGATACTCAATCTGACCCCAACAATCCCGAATTTCCTAGCACCGAAAAGCAATGGAATTTAGCTAAAATTCTTGTTGAAGATCTAAAGGCAATTGGTATGAAAGATGTAACGCTTGATGATAATTGTTATATAATGGCAACGCTACCAAGCAATGTCGATTATAAAATTCCAACAATAGGTTTTATCGCTCACATTGATACAAGTCCAGATTATACAGGTACGAATGTAAATCCTAAAATCCATGAAAACTATGATGGAAAAGATATAGTTTTAAATGAAAAGGAAAATATCGTTTTATCCCCTGATTATTTTGAAGATCTTCTTTTATATGAAGGAAATACTCTAATTACTACAGATGGTACTACCCTACTCGGAGCCGATGATAAAGCTGGTGTAACGGAAATAATCACCGCGATGGAATATCTAATTGAGCATCCAGAAATTAAACATGGTGAAATTCGAATTGCTTTTACACCCGATGAAGAAGTTGGTAAGGGAGCACATTTATTTGACGTTGAAAAGTTTGGTGCAGAATGGGCGTATACTATGGATGGAAGCCAAGTGGGTGAATTAGAATATGAAAATTTTAATGCAGCTGGAGCCAAAGTAATTGTAAATGGTAAAATAGTACATCCTGGTTATGCCAAAGGTAAGATGATTAATTCTATGCTAATTGCTAATGATTTTATCGCTTCTCTCCCAGAAAAAGAAATTCCGCAAGATACTGAGGGTTATGAAGGCTTCTTTCATCTGTATTCTATGAAAGGGGAAGTTGAAAAAACAGAATTGCAGTATATCATCCGTGATCATGACATGGAATTATTTAAAAGACGAAAGGAAGATTTCCAAAAAGTAGCAGATGATATCAATAAAAAACTTGGTAAAGATCTAATTGAAGTTGAAATAACTGATCAATATTACAATATGCGTGAAAAAGTAGAACCTGTAATACATATAGTTGATATAGCGGAAGAAGCCATGATAGATTTAGGGATAGAACCATTAATCAAAGCCATACGGGGAGGAACCGATGGGTCACAACTATCATATATGGGGCTTCCATGTCCTAATATCTTTGCTGGAGGACATAATTTTCATGGAAGATATGAATATGTTCCTGTAGAATCTATGGAAAAAGCTGTAGAGGTTATCGTAAAAATTGCTGAAAAAACGGCTCTGAGATCAAAGAATTAAACAAAAGTCGGTTTTGTGTTTGTATTTACATAAAAATTCCCCTTTTAGTCACTAGTAACTAATTTTGCTCAAAATTATTAATCAGATGAAAAGAGAGACTCTATTAAAGTTAGTTGAAAAATATGACAGTCCACTATACGTTTATGACGCCAAAAAGATTGAAAGTCAATATAAAAGGCTTACTAAAGCTTTTTCTTCTGTTAAGCAATTACGTATCAATTATGCGGCTAAAGCCCTCTCTAATATTAATATCTTAAGTTTATTTAATAAGCTAGGTGCTGGCTTAGATACCGTTTCAATTCAAGAAGTTCAGTTAGGTATAAAAGCAGGTTTTAACCCAGAAAATATTATTTATACACCAAACGGAGTTTCAATGGAAGAAATTGAAAGAGTTTCGAAATTAGGTGCCCGAATAAATATTGACAATTTATCCATTCTAGAATTATTCGGTCAAAAGCATCCAAATATTCCAGTATGTATTCGTATTAATCCACATGTTATGGCTGGTGGTAATCGTAAAATTTCTGTAGGTCATATCGATTCAAAGTTTGGCATATCAATCTATCAAATTCCACTGATCAAGCGCATTGTAGAAAATACTGGTATGACTATAAATGGTATTCACATGCATACTGGTTCTGACATTCTTGATATTGATACTTTTTTACGTGCCACAGAAATTTTATTAGATGTTGTAAAGCAATTCGATAATATAGAGTTTGTAGATTTTGGTAGTGGGTTTAAAGTGCCTTACAAAGAAGGAGATATAGCTACGGATATAGAACAAATGGGTAAGCAATTAACTACTCGTTTTAATGATTTCTGTAAAGAATATGGTAAAGATGTTGCTTTAATGTTTGAGCCTGGTAAATTCTTGGTAAGCGAAGCAGGCCATTTTTTAGCTAAGGTAAATGTGATCAAGCAAACTACTTCTACTGTTTTTGCTGGTGTTGATAGTGGCTTAAACCACCTCATTCGACCAATGCTATATGATGCTTATCATCACATTAAGAATATTTCTAATCCAAAAGGTAGAGAACGTTATTATTCTGTGGTAGGATATATCTGTGAAACCGACACTTTTGGGTCGAATAGAAAGATCGCTGAAATTAGTGAAGGCGATATCTTATGCTTTAATAACGCTGGAGCCTATTGTTATTCAATGGCTTCAAACTACAACTCTCGTTATCGCCCTGCTGAAGTATTAATTTCGAAGGGTAAAGATTACTTAATTAGAAAACGAGAAACCTTTAGCGATATTTTAAAGAATCAAGAAATAGTTGAATTTTAATCATCTGTTTACTAATATTGCGATTAGTAAATAATTCTTGATGAAGATTGTATATAGTTTCTTATTAGTTTCAGCTTGGTTTTTAGCAACCGCCAGTGCACAACAGCAAAATTTTTCACGACAAGATACTTTAAGAGGTTCTATAACTCCCGAAAGAGCCTGGTGGGATTTATTGCATTATGAATTGAGTATGAAGGTAGATCCATCTAATAAAAGTTTAAGTGGGAGCAATAGAATTCGCTATAAAGTTTTAGATAATAATCAGTTGATGCAGATAGATTTACAGCCTCCCATGGAAATTATTACTGTAAAACAGGATGATTTAGAATTAGAGTATAGGCGTGATGAAAATGTCTATTATATAACACTTATAAAGCCTCAAAAAGTGGGTGAGGTAAATGAAATTTCTATTAGCTATAAAGGAATACCAAAGATTAGTAACAACCCTCCTTGGGATGATGGTTTAACATGGTCTAAAGATAAAAATGGAAATGATTTTATTGCCACATCTTGTCAAGGTGGTGGTGCAAGTATTTGGTGGCCGTGTAAAGATCATATGTATGATGAACCAGATGAAGGTATTATTTTAGGCATTACCGCTCCAAAACATTTAGCAAGTGTTGGTAATGGTAGATTAATTTCAACAAAAGAGAATTCTGATGATACGAAGACATTCATTTGGAAAGTCATAAACCCAATCAATAATTATGGTGTAAATATAAATATTGGTGATTATGTACATTTTTCAGAGAAATACAAGGGTGAAAAAGGAGAATTAGACTGTGATTATTGGGTGCTTTCTTATAATTTAAAAAAGGCAAAAAAGCAATTTAAAGAAACTCCGAGAACCCTAGAAGCTTTTGAATATTGGTTTGGCCCCTACCCATTTTATGAAGATAGTTTTAAACTGGTAGAAGTGCCTTATTTAGGCATGGAACATCAAAGTTCTGTAACTTATGGCAATGGTTACCAAAATGGTTATAGAGGTTATGACCTAAGCCAATCGGGTTGGGGTTTAAAATTCGACTTTATAATTGTTCATGAAGGTGGGCATGAGTGGTTTGCAAATAGTATTACGAATATTGATATAGCAGATATGTGGATACATGAAGGTTTTACCGCCTATTCAGAAAATCTCTTCTTAGATTATCATTTTGGTACAGAAGCAAGTAATGCTTATGTAATTGGTACTCGCAAGAATATTCAAAATGATAGGCCAATAATTGGTACTTATAATGTAAATAACGCCGGATCAAGTGACATGTATTATAAAGGGGCCAATATGTTGCATACTCTGCGTCAAGTAGTAAATGATGATAAAAAATGGCGCTCTATTTTAAGAGGCTTAAATAAAGACTTTTATCATCAAACAGTAACTACAGAACAAATAGAAATCTATTTAACCAAGAATATTGGTATCGATATTAAAGGTTTTTTTGATCAATATTTAAGAACTACAAAAATTCCAATATTAGATTATAAAGTTGAAAGAAATAACCTGTTCTATAAATGGAATAATACTGTAGATGATTTTTCAATTCCAATTAAGGTTTTTATCAACAATCATGAAAAATGGATAATCCCATCGAAAGAATGGAAAAAAACAACACTTAAAAGTCTGAATTCAACAATTGAAATAGATAAAAATTTTTATATTAATAAAAATCGTATTAATCCATAAAAAATAATCTATTTTTTATGGTCTAGGTAAAATTACTTTATACATTTGCTTTGTGCTACTAATTAATAAATATACCATCGCCTCAATTATTACTTCTTTCTTCGGGAATAGTATTACTATTATTACTGGCTCA
Organism: Maritimimonas sp. 2304DJ26-3; assembly: GCF_056591635.1. Lineage (NCBI taxonomy): Bacteria > Pseudomonadati > Bacteroidota > Flavobacteriia > Flavobacteriales > Flavobacteriaceae > Maritimimonas > Maritimimonas sp. 2304DJ26-3. The sequence continues at coordinate 89,051 of NZ_JBWQOK010000002.1, read as the reverse complement.
ACCCTTCGGGGTTAATATACTACATATCACACTTAGACTATATTTATATTTTTTAAAGTAATTTAATTTTTAATTCATTTTCTTGTGAAAGTTTTAAAATTCGGTGGAACCTCAGTTGGTTCTGCTAAAAACATAGAATCAGTATTAAACATTGTTAAAAAAAACATATCGGATGAAAAGCAGGTCGTAGTAGTTTCTGCCTTTTCAGGAGTGACCGATTTATTATTAAACGGTATCAACGATATAATAAACGGACAAAAGACATTTAAAGTAGTTAGCTCACAGATCGTGGACAGGCATCTTACAGTAATCAATCATTTGATAGATGATGAAGAAACCAAGAATAAAATCTTTAAATACCTCTTGTCAGAACTTGAAAAACTAGAACAACTTTATAAAGGTTTGTCATTAATTAAAGAATTGACACCTAAGGCAGAAGCTAAGATTGTAAGCTTCGGTGAAATTATTTCATCATATGTCATTACAGAAGCCATGAATACAAAAGGGTTCAAAGTAGAAAGAGCGGATACGAGAGAAATTATAGTTGCCAATCATGATTATTTCAATGCTGTAGTTGATTTTAAAGCTACAAACAATAACATTAAACAATTTATTGATAACTCTAATGCAGATGTTATTATTGTTCCTGGATTTGTAGCCTCAAATGCTAAAGGAGAACTAACAGTATTGGGTCGAGGAGGCTCAGACTATACCGCAGCTATCTTTGCTGCTGCTACAGATGCTAAAGTCTTGGAAATATGGACGGATGTGAGTGGTATGTATACTGCCAATCCAAAGATTGTAAAACAAGCCAAAGCTATCAAAGAGATTTCATATCAAGAAGCCATGGAGCTTTCGCACTTTGGTGCTAAAGTACTCTACCCTCCTACTATTCATCCCGTTATTAATAAAATTCCGATCCTAATTAAAAATACGTTTGCACCAAATGATAGAGGTACCTTAATTTCAACTACGATCAGTTCAAGCACTGCTGCCGCTAAGGGTATTAGTCATATCGAGAATATAACGCTTGTTACGCTAGAAGGATCTGGAATGATTGGTATTCCTGGTATTTCAAAACGCGTTTTCGAAGCACTGGCATTACATAATATCAATGTGAAATTAATAACACAGGCGTCTTCAGAACATACTATTTGCATAGGTATTGATGATAAAGACAGTGACATTGCTAAATCAATTATAGATAGCGTATTTGAATTTGAAATTTCAAGAGGTAAAATTGACCCTCTAATCATTGAAAAAAACCTTGCCATTATTGCACTTGTCGGTGATGACATGAAAAATCATCAAGGTATTAGCGGTAAAATGTTTAGTACCTTAGGAAAGAATAATGTAAACGTAAGAGCAATTGCACAAGGGGCTTCAGAAAATAATATTTCTGCTGTCATTGCTAATAAAGATGTTAAAAAAGCATTAAATAGTTTACATGAGCGGTTTTTTGAAGGAAACTTAAAGCAGATTAATCTGTTTATCACTGGAGTTGGAAATGTAGGCAGTAAACTTATTGATCAAGTTATTCAACAACAAGAATATTTGAAGAATCAATTGAATCTCAACGTTAGAATTATTGGTTTATCAAATTCGAAAAAGGTGCTATTTGATGCAGAGGGAATAAACTTAGATACTTGGAAAGAAAAATTAGTATCATCTGAAAATGCTTCATTAGATGAATTTCTAGATAAGGTTAAAACATTAAATCTTCGTAATAGTGTATTTGTAGATATAACCGCTAATAAAGAGGTAGCTAAGCTTTATAAATCGTATCTTAAGAACAGCATTGCAGTGGTAGCCTGTAATAAAATTGCATGTTCAGCAGATCAAGATGAATATACCGAACTTAAGTATTTATCTAAAAAATACAATGCTCCCTATTTATTCGAAACCAATGTAGGTGCAGGATTACCCATAATCAACACATTAAATAATCTAATGGCTTCAGGAGATTCTATCAAATCTATTCATGCGGTTCTATCAGGTAGCCTAAACTTTGTTTTTAATAACTTTAATGACTCTAACACATTTTATGATATTGTAAAGCAAGCTCAAGCTGAAGGATATACCGAACCCGACCCTAGAATTGATCTTAGCGGAGTTGATGTCGCTCGAAAAATATTGATTTTAGCAAGAGAAAGTGGACATCAGTTAGAGTTAGAAGATATTGAGAATAAATCCTTTTTAACAGATAATAATTTGAAAGCAGATAACGTAGATGACTTTTATCAAACACTTAAAATTGATGAGGAACATTTTCAAGAATTATATCAATCAGCTCAATCCAATAAATGCCAACTAAAATATGTAGCATCTCTTAAGAATGGTAAGGCGAGTGTAGGATTACAGGAAATTTCTACTGACCATCCATTCTATAATTTAGAAGGAAAAGATAATATTGTAATGTTCTTTACTGAACGTTATCCAGAACAACCGCTGATTATAAAGGGTGCTGGCGCAGGAGCAGAAGTTACAGCATCAGGGATTTTTGCTGATATAATTCGTGTTGCAAATAATTAAAAGATGAAAGAAATTAGAATTTTTTCTCCAGCTACTGTTGCTAATGTGTCTTGCGGTTTTGATGCATTGGGCTTAGCGCTTGATACGCTTGGAGATGAGATGATATTTAGAAAATCATCTTTAAAAGGAATACGAATTACAAAAATTGAAGGTGCATCGCTTACCTATAATATAAAAAAGAATGTGGCAGGGGTGGTAGCTGAGGCAATGATGAAAGATTACAAGCCAGATTATGGTATAGAAATAGAAATTTATAAAAATTTTAAACCTGGTAGCGGATTAGGAAGTAGTGCTGCAAGTGCTTCAGGTGCAGCATTCGCCATAAATGAATTATTAGATAAACCTTATACACTACTTGAACTTACCAAATTTGCAATGTTAGGGGAAGAAATTGCTTGTGGCACACAAATCGCTGATAATGTATCGGCAGCACTGTATGGTGGTTTCGTACTGGTAAGAAGTTATGACCCGTTAGATATCATAAAGATTCCGACCCCAAATAACTTTGCAATAACAGTAATTCATCCTCAGATAGAAATTAAAACTGAAGACGCGCGTAATGTTTTACCCGAGAAAATATTACTTAAAAATGCAATCACTCAATGGGCAAATGTTGGAGGACTTATAAGTGGACTATATACTGTAGACTATCAATTAATTGCAAATTCATTGCAAGATGTAATTGTAGAACCAGTACGTAAAAAATTAATACCACATTTCGATAAAGTAAAAGAGACCGCTATTAATTCGGGAGCACTTGGAGCTGGCATATCTGGCTCTGGGCCTACCATCTTTGCCTTAAGTAAAGATATGGATACAGCTCTTAGGGTAGCTGAATCAATGGACGTATGCTATAAAAAAACGAGCATACCTTATGAAATTCATACCTCTAACATTAATACACAAGGCGTAAAGATCATCTAAATGAAGTATTATAGTTTAAATAAAAAGGCTCCTCTTGCTAGTTTTGAAGAAGCAGTAGTTAGAGGGTTAGCTCCAGACAGAGGGCTTTATTTTCCAAAGTCAATAAAACCATTACCTGTAGATTTCATCGAAAATCTTAAAGATTATTCAAATGAAGAAATTGCATACAGAACCATTCAGCAATTTATTGGCGATGAAATTCCTGAAAAAGAGCTAAGGCAGCTTGTTAAAGAAACTATTTCATTTGATTTTCCTTTGGTGGAGATTTCCTCTAATGTTTTTTCATTGGAGTTATTCCATGGCCCTACCCTGGCCTTTAAGGATGTCGGAGCACGATTTATGGCACGTTGCTTAAAATATTTCAACTCTAATAAAAATGACCACGTAACCGTATTGGTTGCAACTTCGGGTGATACCGGAGGAGCAGTTGCAAATGGTTTTCTAGGAGTACATGGCACAGATGTGGTCATACTCTACCCTAGTGGTAAAGTGAGTAATATACAAGAAAAGCAACTTACAACCTTAGGAGAAAATATTACTGCATTGGAAGTCGATGGCACTTTTGACGATTGTCAAGAAATGGTAAAAACAGCTTTTTTAGACCAAGTTATTTCAAGAAAATTAACATCAGCCAATTCTATAAATGTAGCCCGATGGTTACCACAAATGTTTTATTATTTCTTTGCTTATAAGCAATTAAAAGAAGAACACAAGGATGTTGTTTTCTCTGTACCTAGTGGTAATTTTGGTAATATCTGTGCAGGGTTAATGGCTCAAAAACTAGGCTTACCAATTAAACACTTTATTGCTTCAACAAATATAAATGACACTGTGCCTAGTTATTTGAAAGAAGGTAATTATAATCCAAAACCAACAAAAGCCACAATTTCTAATGCCATGGATGTTAGTAATCCTAGTAATTTTATTAGAATTCAAGAATTATTTAATGATGACTTAACTGATTTGAAGCGTCATTTTTCTTCTTATTCATTCTCTGATGAAGAAACTCGAAGTGCAATGAAATCTATCTATAAAAATTCAGAATATATCGCAGACCCTCATGGTGCAGTTAGTTATCTTGGTTTAAAAAAATATAATGCATCAAGTGATTCTTGCGGTGTATTTCTAGAAACTGCTCATCCTGTAAAGTTTTTAGATGTTGTAGAAAAAACATTAGATATTAAAGTGCCAATACCTTCGGCAATACAGTCTTTAATTACCAAAGAAAAGCAATCACTTAGAATTTCAAATTATCAAGATTTAAAATCTTTTCTACTCAATAATTAATCAGTAGCTTTGTATTCCTAATTGAAAATTTTGAATGAAAAATACTGCATTAACACATATACACGAATCTTTAGGAGCTAAAATAGTTCCTTTTGCAGGATATAATATGCCTGTGCAATACGAAGGCGTAAACATAGAACACGAAACTGTTAGAAATGGTGTTGGCGTATTTGATGTTTCGCATATGGGCGAATTTGTAATTTCTGGCCCAAATGCGTTGGCACTAATTCAAAAAACTTGCTCAAATGATGCTTCAAAATTATTTGATGGTAAGGCCCAATATAGTTGTATGCCAAACGATGATGGTGGTATAGTTGATGATTTAATTATTTATAGACTAGAAGAAGATAAGTATGTATTAGTAGTAAACGCTTCTAATATTCAAAAAGATTGGGATTGGCTTCAATCTAAAAATGATGTTGGTGCAGAAATGAAAGATGTTTCAGAGAACTTCTCTTTGTTAGCAATACAAGGACCAAAAGCTGCAGAAGCCATGCAGCCATTATCTTCTGTAGACCTTGAAAATATGAAGTATTATACCGTACAAGTTGCTGATTTTGCAGGAATTGAAAATGTAATGATATCTGCAACTGGTTACACAGGCTCAGGAGGATTTGAAATTTATGTTCGTAATGAAGACGTAGAAAAGGTATGGCACAAAGTTTTTGAAGCTGGAGCTGATTACGGTATAAAACCAATTGGCTTAGCTGCACGTGATACTTTGCGTTTAGAAATGGGATTCTGCTTGTATGGAAATGATATTAATGACACTACCTCTCCTATTGAAGCAGGCTTAGGTTGGATTACCAAGTTCACAAAAGAATTTACAAATCATGAAGAGCTTAAAAAACAAAAAGATCATGGTACCGACCGTAAACTAATTGCTTTTGAGTTAAATGATCGTGGTATTCCTCGTCAAGGATATGATATTGTTGACGGTAATGGTAAGAAAATTGGCGAAGTCACTTCTGGTACTATGAGTCCGTCATTAAAAAAAGGAATTGGCCTAGGCTATGTGCCTAGAGTTTTTACAGATGTTGGTAGCATTATTAATATTCAAATTAGAAAAAATGCAGTGCCTGCTACGGTAGTTAAATTACCTTTTTATAAAGAGTAGCCTTATTAAAATAGTATTTCAAAAAGCGAAGCGTAATTTTAATGCTTCGCTTTTTGTATTTTTATAGAAAACAAAATCATGAATAAGTTATCAGGAGATCAAATACAAGAGAAATTAGAACTATACTCTGACTGGGAATATATAGATAATGGACTGGAAACTACGTTAGAATTTGAAAGCTTTAGAGATTGCTTTTCAATTATGACTCGCATCGCGTTTGAGGTAGAAGATCAAAATCATCACCCAGAATGGAGTAATGTATATAACAAGCTAGCCATTCGACTTTCAACCCATGATGCAGGAGGAGTTACTGATAAAGATTTTAGATTACTTGAATCCATTGAAAGTATAATTACTAATTAATAAGCTTTATTTAATGAGACAAATATTTATAATCTTATCAATAGTTCTTTTATTTAACTGTCAAAAAAAGAAAGAAGATATTAAAACAACTGTAATGGATTCTAAAGTAACTCAATCATTTTTTGTTGGAACATATACCAATAAAGACAGTAAAGGAATATATAGTTATTCTCTGCTATCTGATGGTACTTTAAAAAGTAATGGATTAGTAGCAAAATCTAGTAATCCATCATTTTTAGCAAAAGATTCATCCAATAAGTTTTTAGTAGCAGTTAATGAAAACGATAATGAAGATGTAGGTTCTGTTGAATCCTATAGTATAGTAAAAGACACTTTATTATTTCTTGATCGTAAATCTTCTGGTGGTGCACATCCGTGTCATGTTTCACTTAACAGAGATGACTATGTTCTTGTTTCCAATTATACAGGTGGTAATTTAGGCTTATTAAAGCTTGGTGAAAAAGGAGATTTATCCGATTTATTAGATGTTAAACAACATAATGGTAAAGGAACGACAGATAGACAAGAAGCTTCTCATGTACATTTTACTTTACAAAATAACGAATCTGGTTCAATTATATCTTCGGATTTAGGCACAAACGAGCTTTGGTTTTACAAATTAGATACTTTAAACAATAAACTTTTAAGTGCTTCTCAAGATAAACTTAAAGTACAAATTGGTGGAGGCCCACGGCATTTTGTATTTCATCCTAACGGTAAATGGATCTATACTATGAATGAACTTGTTTCAGAAGTTCAGCTTATTAAACTTGAAGATGATGAAACCTATAGTACAAGTGATACGTTTTCAATTTTACCCGATTCTTATACTGATTACAATACTGGTGCTGATATTCATATTTCATCTGATGGTAAATATTTATATGCGTCAAATAGAGGTCATAATAGCATTGCAATTTTACAAATCAATAACGATAATGGACAATTAACTCTAATTGGTCATGAAAACACAAAAGGAGATGGGCCAAGGAATTTTTCTTTATCGCCAGATGAAAAATATTTGCTTGTTGCAAATCAAAATACAGATAATATTATCTCATTTAAACGGAATCTTGCCACGGGCTTATTAACTTTTGTAGATGAAATAGAGGCTCTTACTCCAGTTTGTATTTTATTCTAATTGAAATTAATCTATATATTCTGCGACTTATGTTAAAATTCAATATGATGAAAACAATTTTTTCCATAATTATAGTTCTAATTACAATATCTATTAGTTCCCAAAACAGAGAAATCACAGTTAAAAGCTATAAAGTAACTGATAGTATTTATATGTTGACAGGTTCTGGTGGTAATATTGGTCTATCTATTGGTGAAGATGGTGTTTTTATGATCGATGACCAATTTGCTCCGTTAACTAAAAAGATTTTAGCAGAAATTAAAAGGTTGACAGACAAACCAGTTAAGTTTTTAATAAATACACATTGGCATGGAGATCATACAGGCGGTAACCAAAATATGAGAAGCGAAGGAACCGTAATTGTCGCTCATAAAAATGTTAGAAAACGCATGAGTACTGAGCAATTTAGCTCCTTATGGAATCGAAAAACACCCCCATCTCCAGAAACTGCTTTACCAGTTGTAACTTTTGAAAAAAGTTTAAGTTTTCATTTAAATGGCGAAGAAATTTACGTATTTCACGTACATAATGCTCATACAGATGGTGATGCTTTGATCTATTTTACTAAGAGTAATGTATTGCATACGGGTGATACCTATTTTCAAGGTAAATATCCTTATATAGATTTAGATGCAGGCGGATCTGTAGATGGATACATTAAAGCTGTTAAATTCGCTTTAAATCTTATTGATGATGAGACTAAAATTATTCCTGGTCACAGAAGTATTTCAAATAAAAAAGAGTTACAGACTTTTCTTGCAATGCTAGAAGCTATAAAATCATCTGTTCTAAATGAAATTAAAGCAGGCAAAACTGAGGATGAAGTCACTAATAATGCTTCTCTAACTAAAAAATATGATGATCTCAATTATGGCGATTGGTTTATTAAACCAGATGTAATGCGAAAGACTTTTTATAGAAGTTTAAAAACAGCTAAGAATTAATCAAAGCCTAAATCTGATCGTTTTCCTTTTATCCCTTTAAAATAAGAATAGAAATGTTCAAAATCTTTTTCTTTGTTATCTGTTAAATAATAAGGTTCAGAAATTTTAACTTGCTTATTTTCAAAATCTAAAGTGGCCATAACTACGGGTACATTTGCTCCCTTTGCTATATAATAGAACCCTGTTTTAAATTCAGCTACTTTTTTACGAGTACCTTCGGGGGATAGGGCAAAAATAAAGTGATCTCTAGAATTAAAAATATCTACAATGGCATCAACTGCGTTATTATTTTTTGAACGATCAACAGGCGCTCCTCCCAACCATCTAAATAAAAAGCCAAATGGTGGTTTAAATAAAGATGCTTTACCAACATAATTTACTTTTGCTCCTTTTACATACTTTGCCATAATTGCCATAGGAAAATCTACCCAACTGGTATGTGGTGCAGCTATAATCACATATTTTTTAAGTTTTGGGAAATCATTTACAATCTTCCAACCCATAATATGAATCAAAATAAGCTTTGACAAAAACTTCATTATTCAATGATACAATTTTATAAACAAAACATCAAATCACTATGAATAGCTAAAGATATTTTGTAATATTATTCATTGAAATTTTTAGAATGAAAAACGTATTTATTTTTCTTATTTGCATCTCCTTTTCAGGGATTTACGCTCAAAAACCTCTAAAGAAAGCAGGACCGATTATTAAAGATTTTGGTCATGTTTTTACAATTGAGAATCCAGAATTATTACTAAAAGATGATAAAGTCTATAAAGTGATTTTTGATGTGTATACTAATACTGATAAAGAAGGTGCTATAAACCCATTAATAAATACTGTTGCACGTTATTTAAATATGCATGCCCAGAACGGAGTACTTTCTGAAAATATGAAAGTAGCTTTGGTAATGCACGGCAAAGCTGCTAAAGATGCTTTGAGCAACGATGCATACAAAGAAAAATATCAGATCGATAATCCAAATGCTAAATTGATTAGTGCCTTAAAAGAAGCTAATGTAGATATTTATGTTTGCGGACAATCATACAAGTCTAGAGGTTTACCTATTAAAGGATTATCTAAAGATGTAAAACTATCATTATCAGCCTTAACTGCTTTGGTTGAATATCAAGAAAATGGCTATAAAATCATAAATTTTAATTAATGCAAGAAAGCCTTATCTATATTATAGTTTTTGTAATTGCTGCCATTATTGGTGTGCTATTAGGTATCTATATAAATAATTTAAAAAGTAAAGCGCAATTGAGTGCCTTACAAGAACGTGATAAACTAATGCAAGATTCTATAGATTCTTTGAACAAAGAAATTAAGAAAATAGAAATTGAACGTGATTCAATAAGAGATCTTAAAGAAGAACTCAGGGAAAAATTAGCTGGAAAAAAGAAAGAGATAGAAAATTTATTGAAGACAGATGAAGATCTTGCTAGAGAACAGGAAAATTTAGAAAGAAAATTTGAATTATTAGCCAACAATATTTTAGAAAAGAATTCTTCAAAAATTACCGAGCAGAATAAAGAAAATCTAAAAACGATTTTAAATCCTTTACAGGAAAAAATCAAAACGTTTGAAAAGAAAGTTGAGGATACACATAAAGAAAGCATTGATAGGCATGCTGCATTACGTCAACAAATTTTAGGGTTAAAAGAGCTGAATGAGCAAATGAGCAAAGAAGCCTTAAATCTAACCAAAGCTTTAAAAGGTGATAGTAAAATTCAAGGAAATTGGGGCGAATTGGTTTTAGAGCGTGTTTTAGAAAAATCTGGTTTAGAAAAGGATAGGGAGTATTTTATTCAGCAAAGCTTTAATAATGAAGAAGGCAAGCGAGTACTACCAGATGTTGTGATCTATTTACCCGATAACAAAAAGATGATTATCGATTCAAAAGTATCTCTTACTGCTTATGAACAATTTGTAAATAATGAAGATGAGCAAGAAAAAGAGCAAGCTTTAAAAGAACATGTCGCTTCATTAAATCGACATGTAATTCAGTTGAGTGAAAAGAAGTATGAAGATATTTATGAAATAGAATCTCCTGATTTTGTGCTACTTTTTGTTCCAGTTGAGCCAGCCTTTGCTATTGCTATAAACACAGATAATCAATTATATAACAAGGCTTTCGAAAAGAATATTGTTATCGTTACTCCTTCTACTCTATTGGCAACGTTACGTACAATAGACACTATGTGGAATAATGAAAAGCAGCAACGTAATGCTATTGAGATAGCCCGTCAAGCAGGTTCTTTATATGATAAATTTGACGGTTTAATGAAAGATCTTATAGGTGTTGGTAAAAAAATTGATGCCTCTAAAACAGATTATAATGCTGCAATGAATAAACTATTTGAAGGCAAAGGTAATTTAATTACTAGTGTCGAAAAGATAAAAAAGCTAGGCGCAAAAGCTAAGAAAGCATTGCCGGAAAATATTATTGAACGTGCTCAAGATGAGGAATAAATATTAACTATGTATAATTTTTTTCATAAGCGTTTTTGCTACTTTGGACTTTATTTTTGCAAAATAAATCCCTTTTGGTAAAGTAGATAAATCAATTTTTTGATTTTTTAGTTTGGAAATTTTTTTTGATTCTAATAATCTTCCTAAAATATCATATACTTCTAATTCAACTTCAGTATTAAAATTATTACTTATGGAGAAAATACCGCTTTTACTGGGGTTCGGAAAAATAGTTACAACAGGAACCTCTAACTCTTCTATAGACAGTGTGCTACCTTCAATTATATTTAATGTCTGATTTGCAGAAACATTAGTATAAGTATCTACAATACCACTTAACCATGTAATCTTAATTTCATTCACTACAGCAGCATCGGCTAAACCAACAATTTTTCTTTGAGAATTCTGACCTAAGAAACCTTCTCCGCAAAGTGTATAATAATACTGTTTCTCATCATTAATAGTAATTTCAATTTTAGATCCTATGCCATCTTTATTACTAATATTACCTTGCAAATTAATTTTTATCCAATTATTAGATTTATTACCATTATATTGCCATAAAAAAGTATTACGTAAGGATTGATTTACAACTGCTATATCAGTATAGCCATCATTATTAAAGTCGCCACAAGCATTTGCAAAACTCGCAGCATTATCATTCAATAGACCTACATTATTAGGAATTAAGAATGTATCATTTCCTTGATTTACATAAAGTGCTGATGGTAAGAGACCACCACTTCCATCTGTCATTCCACTAACATAAAGGTCAATATCTGTATCATTCTCTATATCATAAAAAATAGCTCCCCAACCTATACTATTAAAAATAGTTCCCGAGGATATTGCTACATCTGTAAAAGTACCATTACCATTATTTTTTAGTAAGGCATTTCCTTCAGGCGTATTTGTGACATAAATATCCATCCAACCATCTCTATTATAATCTCCAATGGTAGTCGACATAGCATTAAAAGCGAGGTTTGATCCAGATTCAACACTAACATCTGTAAAGGTGCCATCATTATTATTTCTATATAATACATTAGTGTTAACTGTTCTATCATTAGCTAAGTAGATGTCCTGATCTCCATCATTATCATAATCAAAAAAAGCTGCACAAAATGTTTGATAACCTATTTTACTTATTCCTGTTAAGTCACTTACATTGGTAAACGTACCATCCCCATTATTCTTATAAAGTTCATTAGGAACATTCCTTAAAATATCTTTACTACACAAAAAAACATCTAGAAGTCCATCTTTATTATAATCTCCCCAAGAAGCTCCATAAGTATATTTATTTATATCTGGAAAACCCGCACTTGTAGTTACCTCGGTAAAGACAAAATTTCCATCATTGTTAAATAATCTATTTGGTGCATTAAAATTTGCAATAAAAAAATCCTTATCACCGTCATTATCATAATCAACCCAGTTCACTTGTTTTGTATCATTGGTGTCAGAAATATTAAAATCCATTTTAATAAAACTTCCATTATTATTTTTATAAAAAATAATGTCTTGTCCATCTTCTTGGGCATACGTAAGATCATCCCAACCATCTCCATCAAAATCATAAAATGAAACTCCCCCTCCTAAATCGCCATCTGTACTTACCGTATTTAATCCAGTGATTATGGACATGTCTTCATAAGATATTTGACTAAATGTCAACGAAAACATAAATAGACAAAGTATAGTGAGTAAAAATTTTGACATGGTAAGTTGATTATCAGGTTATTCAAATATATTAAAAATAAAAAAGCACCTAAAATTAGGTGCTCTCTATTCTTTTATTTAAAACATAATCAAGCCGTAAACAAGGGACGATTCGCCATTAAAGAATTCACTTTTTCTGCAACAGCTTCTAAAATTTCCTCATTTTCATGATTCACAATTACTTCATCGATTAAAGAAACAATAGTTTCCATATCAGTTTCTTTTAATCCCCTAGTGGTAACTGCAGCAGTACCCACACGAATACCCGAAGTTATAAATGGTGATTTATCATCAAATGGCACCATATTTTTGTTAACAGTAATTTCTGCTTTAACTAAAGCATTCTCGGCTTCTTTACCAGTAATATCCTTATTTCTAAGATCAATTAGCATCATATGATTATCTGTTCCACCAGAAATAATATGATAATCTCTTTCAACAAAAGCTTGTGCCATTGCTGCTGCATTACGTTTTACTTGTATCTGATAATGCAAAAATTCATCCGTTAAAGCTTCGCCAAATGCAATTGCCTTGGCTGCAATAATATGTTCAAGTGGACCACCCTGATTACCAGGGAAAACAGCCATGTTAAAAATTGCTGACATCATTTTTGGTTTACCGCTTTTTAAGATAATACCCCAAGGGTTTTCAAAATCTTTACCCATCAGAATCATTCCACCACGAGGACCACGTAACGTTTTATGAGTAGTTGTAGTAACCACATGGCAATGCGGTATAGGGTCGCTTAAAATACCTTTTGCAATCAATCCTGCTGGATGTGAAATATCTGCCATTAACAAAGCTCCAACATGATCAGCTATTTCTCTAAAGCGCTTAAAATCCATATCGCGAGAATAAGCGGAAGCACCAGCAACAATTAATTGTGGCTTTTCGCGCTCAGCGGTTTCTTGAATCTTATCATAATTTAAGACACCTGTCTCCTTCTCTACTCCGTAGAATGAAGTTTTATATAAATTTCCAGAAAAATTAACAGGAGATCCATGTGTTAAGTGTCCTCCATGCGAAAGGTCAAACCCCAATATTTTATCACCCGGTTTTAACAATGCATAATAAGCAGCTGAATTCGCCTGTGAACCAGAATGTGGTTGTACATTTACATATTCTGCACCAAATAATGCCTTAGCTCTATCTATAGCTAATTGCTCTACCTGATCTACAACTTCACAACCGCCATAGTAACGTTTACCAGGGTAACCTTCAGCATATTTATTAGTTAAAACAGAACCAGCAGCTTCTAATACTTGTTCACTTACAAAGTTTTCTGAAGCTATAAGCTCTAAACCATGTAATTGTCTTTCCTTTTCGTCTTCAATAAGGTCAAAGATTTGTTGATCGCGTTGCATTGTGATAGGTAGTTTATTGAATTGTTAAATAAGTGACCAAAAGTACTAATTTCATTTTTCTAATTCATATAAACATTTATATTTGAACAAAAATTAATTCACAAGTTATCAAATGAAAATAACAGCTAATAACCCTAACAGAATATCTTGGTTGCAAATAGACAAGAATTCAGATTTTCCTATTCAGAACATACCATTTGGTGTCTTTCTTACTAGAGATGATATTATAACGATAGGTACTAGAATTGGTGATTATGCTATCGACCTAGGTGCATTACATCAGTTAGGATATTTTGGCGAGATACCTTTAACAGACGATATTTTCTTGCAAGACACTTTAAACGATTTTATTGCTGACGGTCGAAAAACTTGGAGGTTGGTACGTAATAGAATCGCTGACATTTTTGATACTACAAATGGTGAATTAAGAGATAATGCATCACATAAAGATAGAATCATCTTTAGGATTGATGAAGTAGAGATGAAATTACCTGTTGATGTTGGTGATTATACAGATTTTTATGCTAGTAAAGAACATGCCACTAATGTGGGAAGTTTGTTTCGCGATCCAGAGAATGCACTAATGCCAAATTGGTTGCATATACCTATAGGATATCACGGTAGAAGTTCTTCTATTATTCCTTCAGGAACACCCATAAGAAGACCAATTGGGCAATCTAGACCAGCAGAAGGAAGTAACTCCCCAGGATTTGGACCATCTAAATTGTTAGATTTTGAGCTAGAAATGGCATTTATAACAACAGCTGCAAATGATCTCGGCAAAAGAATCTCAATTGACGAAGCAGAAGAATACATATTCGGCTTAGTATTATTTAATGATTGGAGTGCAAGAGATATCCAAGCTTGGGAATATCAACCATTGGGGCCATTTTTAGGCAAAAGTTTTGCTTCGACAATTTCACCTTGGATAGTTACTTTAGATGCGCTAGAACCATTTAGAGTGAATAATCCAAAACAAGAACCTACTCCACTTCCATATCTTCAAGTTGGCGGTAAAAAAAGTTATGATATTAATTTACAAGTAGGTATTCAACCAGAAGATGCTGATGAAACAGTTGTAGCCAATTCTAACTTCAAATATATGTATTGGACTATGGCGCAGCAGTTAGCTCACCATACTGTAAATGGTTGTAATGTGAGAGCTGGTGATATGATGGGATCTGGTACTATTTCTGGTCCTACTCCAGACAGCTATGGATCTATGCTAGAATTAACCTGGCGAGGAGCTAACCCTATGAAATTGAACAACGGTGCAGAACGTAAGTTTATCAATGATGGTGATACAGTAATTATGAGAGCTTATTGTGAAAACGATGAAGTACATATCGGATTTGGTGAGTGTATTGGTAAAGTACTACCTGCTATAGAATAAAATAACTAATAATTATTTATGAGCCCTCGATTACTAGTTTTTCGAGGGTTTTTGTTTTTAAAGTATTTCGGTTATCTTAGTGCTTAAACCAACAATCAAAAAACAAATGAACTTTTCACAGAAAAATCACAAGCTCATTAATAAAAATATAAGATTAGTGAGTAAAAAACTGACTTACTTATTGATTGGGTTGATCCTAGTTTCATGTGGGGGAACTCAAAAAACCACTAACTATTTACAAACTGGCAATTATACAGAGGCTTTTAATAACTCAATAACTCAATTGACCAAAGATAAAAATAGTAAAGCCAATCAAAAGCATATTCCGCTTCTAAAAGAAGCATATGATAGAGCGGCTCAACAAGATTTAAATGATATTAAATCTTTGAGTACCCAGAATACTCCCGAGGCATTAAAAAGACTTCATGGCAAGTATTTAAATCTAGATTTACGACAAGATGAAGTACGTGTTTTACAACCTTTATACTATGAAGGGCAAGAAATAAAGTTTGATTTCGATGATTATACTGATAAAATTAAAAAATCTAAAGAAGCTTACTCATCATCTTTATACAATTTAGCAATGCAAGAAATGAAGGGCGGCACTCAAGGTGCTCGAAAAGCTTATAAACATTTTGAAGAATTAATCTATGTAAATCCTACTTATAAATCAAATTTAAATCAATTATTGCAAAATGCTAAAAATCAAGGAAGTAGTTTTGTTCTAGTGAAAGTTAAGAATAATGTTAGAACTATACCTAAAGATAGCTTGCAAGGCTTTTCTAGAATTAATTCCGGAGGGTTTGAAAATCAATGGATCGTCTTTCATGATGCTTACGATCGTAAAGTAAAATATGATTATCAGGTAGATGTTTCACTCGATAAATTATCTTTTACAACCCCTGAAACAAAAACGGAAACTGTTCCTCAGGAAGCTAGAGTGCAAGATGGCTGGCAATATAGCTTAGATGCTAATGGAAATGTTAGAAAAGATGATAAAGGTAATGATATTAAAACCCCTAAATATAAAATTATTAGAGCAGAAGTTGTTCTTTATCAACAAAATAAAACTTCAAAATTAGATGGTGCAGTAAATATTAAAAATTTAAAAACAAAGCAATCTTTATCTAATAATCCTATGTTTGGTGAAGCTAAGTTTCAAAATACTTATGGTAAGTATCGAGGAGATCAACGTGCTATAGAGCAAAAATACCATAAAGCATTACAAACAAAAGAAACACCATATCCAAAAGATTATTTATTTGTAAAATATTCAATTAGTAATTTTAAACAAAAAGTAACAGCCTTATTAAGCCAACAGCAGTTTTAAGTTTATTAAAAAGTGGAAGCCTATTAACTATCCTTTTATTTATTGGGACGGTGTCTGCTTTGGCACAAGCAGAGGAAAACTATGTTGTAATGGTCTCTCTAGATGGCTTTAGGCATGATTATATAGAAAAGCATGGAGCAAAAAACCTAAAAGAATTAGCTAAAAAAGGAGTACGTGTAAAACGTATGATACCATCCAATCCGACAAAAACGTTTCCCAATCATTATACCTTAGTCACTGGCTTGTATCCCGACAATCATGGATTAATTGGTAACTATTTCTTTGCTCCTGATATAAACAGAGAATATTCATTACGAGACAGAACAAGTGTACAAGATGGTAGATTCTATGGCGGAGAACCCATTTGGACTACCGCAAAAAAGGCTGGCCTTAAATCTGCTTCATACTTTTGGGTAGGTACAGAAGCTGAAATAAACGGAATACAACCAGATATCTGGAAAAAATATGATCATGATATTAGTTTTGAGCAAAGAGTTGATTCAGTTATATCTTGGCTTAGTCTTCCAAAAGCTAAAAGACCTCGTTTAGCATTATTGTATTTGCATCAACCAGACGGAGCTGGTCATAGATATGGACCGGATAGTAAGGAAGCTAAAGAAAGTGTTCAATATGTAGATCAAATCATGGGTGATTTTTACGGTAGATTGATGCAACTTCCAATTGCGAAACAAATCAATCTAATAGTTGTGGCAGATCATGGTATGCGAAGAATATCTAAAGAGAAACGAATTGTTCTTTCAGATCACGTAAAAAAAGAGTGGTTAGTTGGGGCTTTTGGTAATAATCCTGTATTTACATTAAAAGCTAAGCCCGGTAAAAAAGATAGTGTCTATAATAGCTTAAAGAAGGTCTCTAACCTAAATGTTTTTAAGTGGAAAGAAGCTCCAAAAAGATTAAACCTTGCCAATAATATTAGAACAAACGATATGATTCTTATACCAAAATCTGGCTATAGTTTATTTGAATCTCATGAAAAAATAAGTAATTATAAAGGCGCACATGGCTATATAAATACTGATAAACAAATGAGTGCTGTTTTTTTAGGTGTTGGTAATGCTTTTAAAGAAGGTTATACTAAGAACTGTATAAGAAATGTTGATGTTTATAATTTAGTAGCTCATATTCTAGATATCACACCAGCACAAAATGATGGGAAATTCAAAAGGGTTAAGTCACTTTTAAGAAAGTAAGTTTATACTTGTTTTAATTAATATTTTTTGATTTTCAATAACATCTTTTTCTACAATAAGATATAATTATACTCGTTATATAAGGTGATTAAACCCTAACTAAACAAGTCATGAGAATTGTATCTTTTTTTCTTGCAATTACGCTTCTAATATCATGTAGTACAGCTAGACAAACACAAGAAGCTATAAACACAGGTAATTACTTAAGCGCTATTAATAAAGCTATCACTAAGCTTTCACAAAATAAAACCAGAAAAGGCAATCAAGACATTGTACTATTATTAGAAGAAGCTTTTAAAAGACATTCTGATCGTGAATTAGATCAAATCAATTTCTTAAAGAAAGATGGCAATCCTGTTAATTACGAGAAAATATACAATGCTTATTTAGATCTAAATACAATTCAAGAACGTATTAAACCTTTGCTTCCATTAAGAATTTATGATGAGAATAGAGATGCATCTTTTAGGCTAAAAGACTATTCTAAGAGTATCATATCTGCAAGGAATGATCTTTCAGATTATTTGTACAATAATGCCAACAATTTAGTTGCAAATGCACAATCTAAGCTAGATTTTAGAAATGCTTATGATGATTTTAAGTATTTAAATTCTATTAATCCTGGCTACATGGATATTAGAGAAAAAATTGAAGAAGCTTATCAAAAAGGACTAGACTTTGTAAGTGTTAATGTTTACAATGATTCTGAAATTGTTTTGCCTCAAAGATTAGAAGAAGATCTTTTAAACTTTAACACATATGATTTAAACAACTTGTGGACACGTTTTCATGCAAATCCGCAAAAAGATGTGAATTATGACTATGAGATGCAGTTACAATTTAGCAATAT
Source organism: Maritimimonas sp. 2304DJ26-3 (assembly GCF_056591635.1). Lineage (NCBI taxonomy): Bacteria > Pseudomonadati > Bacteroidota > Flavobacteriia > Flavobacteriales > Flavobacteriaceae > Maritimimonas > Maritimimonas sp. 2304DJ26-3. Next base: position 70,389 of record NZ_JBWQOK010000002.1, on the reverse strand, counting down.
AGACATAAGCCCAGAACAAATGCATACAAAGCATTTAGTAAAAGAAAAACGTATTCAAGATGGTTGGGAGTATGAACTGGATGAAGATGGCAATGTAAAAAAGGATAGTCTTGGTAATGACATTAAAATAGATAAGTTCATTACAGTTAAATGTAACTTCTATGAACATATTCAACAAAAAGAGGTTCAGATTGTAGGAAATGTAAGTTATTTTGATATAGAAACTAAGCAGCAAATCAATTCTTATCCTTTAGCGTCAGGCTTTGTGTTTGAGCATGTATTTGCCGATTATAGAGGTGATAAAAGAGCTTTAGACAAAGAGTTACTTAAATTAGCTTCAAGAGATAGAATTCCATTTCCAAGTAATGAACAAATGGTTTATGACAGTGGTCAAGATTTAAAAAATAGAATAAAATCTATTATTAAGAGGCATGGGTTTAATTAAGAATTGAGAAAAAACATCTATTTAAATCTAGTTTTTAGAGTTTCAATTCAATAAAAAGTACATTTAAAACATTTATTACCATTTACAAATTAATTAAGCAACTAAAGATATAATTCTTCATCTTAAGATAAACAATTAATCATGAAGAATATATTTTACCTCTTTATTATTGCTTTACTTATTTCTTGTAGCTCTGATGACTTTTTTGATGATTCAGATAAATTTTTAGGTACTTGGGTATTAAAGTCTGCTTTTAGTGAGCCAGATTTAGTTTTGGGACCTCCAACTGAATCAAAAGAAGTTAAAATTGTCTTTTCTAACGAAATTGGAACTTTTGAATTTGGCGGAAATTCCTACTGTAGACTCTATGGAGGAGAAATTATAGAATTATCTAATAATAATATTAAATTCTCTGAATTAGTTGTAACAAGCAACCTTTGTGAAGAGGATCAAGTAAATATATTTAATCAAGTATTTCTCGATTGGTTATCTAAATCTAACAAGTATAACCTTGTAGATAATGAGTTAACATTATTTTTTTCTATATCAGGCGATTTAAATAATAAATTAGTTTTTGAAAGAGAGTAGAAAATCACTAAAACTATATTTCTACACTCATAATATCATAATGCGAAGCGTGTGCAGTAACTTTTCCATCCTTTAATACTAATAATTGAGGTGATTGATGTATCACACCAAATCTGTTTGCTATTTCGTTAGAAATATTACGAAATCTCAATAGATCTAAATAATAGAAATCAATCTCTTCAACATCTTCTTGCCTTTCGAATTGCCTTAACACTCCACTACTAATTCCACATCGTGTACTATGCTTAAAAATAGCCTGATATTTATTATTAGAATTTGCAACAATTTCATCTAACTGATTTACTTCAGTTAAAGGTATCCAATTGAGTTTAGGTTGTGTTGGTTCAGAATTACTGTTACCAAATAGGCTTTTTAAAATTCCCATTTATTTAAAATTTTGATTAAAATAGACAAAATGTCTTAAAAAAAATCACTTTTTCGGTCAATTTGTCGTTTAAAAGTACCCTTTCTTACGTTGGCTCATATTTTGACCAAAATAAGATATGAATTTTAATAATTATACCATAAAGTCACAAGAAGCAGTGCAACAAGCGCAGCAAATTGCACAGGGCTTAGGTCATCAACAAATTGAAAATGCACACATTTTAAAAAGTATTTTCGAAGTTGATGAAAACGTTACTCCTTTTCTTTTAAACAAATTAGGAGTGAACGTCGATATTTTTAAACAGACACTAGACAATATATTACAAAGCTTCTCAAAAGTAGAGGGCAGTGAATTGATGCTTTCGCGGAATGCAGGCACTATGTTTAACGATGCTGCAAACATTGCTAAGAAAATGAATGATGAATATGTTTCTATCGAACATTTACTTTTGGCAATGTTAAAAGGGAAAGATAATGCTGCTCAGTTACTAAAGGATAACGGAGTAACCGAAAAAGAATTAACAAAAGCTATTGAAGAACTTAGAAAAGGAAGTAGAGTAACGTCTCAAGGTGCTGAAGACACTTACAACTCATTAGATAAGTACGCAAAGAACTTAAATCAGTTTGCAAATGATGGTAAGCTTGACCCTGTTATTGGCCGTGACGAAGAAATACGTCGTATTCTACAAATCTTATCTCGTAGAACAAAGAATAATCCAATTTTAATTGGTGAACCAGGTGTAGGTAAGACCGCTATTGCAGAAGGCTTAGCACACCGCATAGTAAAAGGTGATGTTCCTGAAAACTTACAGGAAAAGATCATCTACTCGCTTGATATGGGAGCATTGATTGCTGGTGCCAAGTACAAAGGTGAGTTTGAAGAGCGTTTAAAGTCTGTAGTAAAGGAAGTAATTTCTGCTGATGGCCAAATAGTGCTATTTATTGATGAAATACATACGCTAGTTGGTGCTGGTGGTGGTCAAGGTGCTATGGATGCAGCAAACATCTTAAAACCTGCTCTAGCACGTGGAGAACTTCGCGCAATTGGTGCTACTACATTAGATGAGTACCAGAAGCACTTTGAAAAGGACAAAGCTTTAGAGCGTCGTTTCCAAAAAGTTGTTGTAGACGAACCAGATACAGAGAGTGCTATTTCAATCCTTAGAGGTATTAAAGATAAATACGAAGCACATCATAAAGTTCGTATTAAAGATGATGCCATTATAGCCGCAGTAGAATTATCACAGCGTTATATTACGGATAGGTTTCTTCCAGATAAGGCAATTGATTTAATGGATGAATCTGCAGCTAAATTACGAATGGAGATAAATTCTAAGCCAGAAGAGCTTGATGTCTTGGATAGAAAAATCATGCAATTAGAAATTGAAATTGAAGCTATAAAGCGTGAAAATGATAAGGAAAAGCTTCAAAACCTACAAAAAGAAGTTGCCAACTTAAAAGATGAACGCGAATCAATCTATGCAAAATGGAAAAGTGAAAAAGATATTGTAGACAAAGTTCAAACGGCAAAGAAAAATATAGAAAGTTTTAAATTAGAAGCAGAACGCGCTGAAAGAGATGGTGATTATGGTAAGGTAGCTGAAATACGCTACGGAAAAATTAAAACCGAGGAAGAGCAATTAAATAAGCTTCAAAAAGAGCTAGCTGAAAATCAAGAGAATGCCTTAATTAAAGAGGAAGTAACAAGTGAAGATATTGCAGAAGTTGTAGCAAAATGGACAGGTATACCTGTACAAAAAATGTTACAAAGCGAACGCGAAAAATTATTGCATTTAGAAGATGAACTACACAAACGTGTTATTGGTCAAGATGAAGCAATACAAGCTGTTGCAGATGCCGTTCGCCGATCTAGAGCTGGTTTACAAGATGAAAAAAAACCCATAGGATCATTCTTGTTTTTAGGCACAACTGGTGTTGGTAAGACTGAATTGGCTAAAGCATTAGCTGAGTATCTATTTGATGATGAATCGGCAATGACCCGCATTGATATGAGTGAATATCAAGAGCGACATGCAGTTAGTAGATTGGTCGGGGCACCTCCAGGATATGTAGGCTATGATGAAGGTGGGCAATTAACTGAAGCAGTTAGAAGAAAACCATATTCGGTTGTATTACTAGACGAAATTGAAAAAGCACATCCAGATACTTTTAATATTCTATTGCAGGTATTAGATGAAGGTAGGTTAACAGATAATAAAGGTCGTGTAGCTGATTTTAGAAATTCTATTATAATTATGACTTCTAATATTGGAGCTCATATTATTCAAGAGAATTTTAATGAGCTAGATATGAGTAAACGTGAACAGGTTACTGAAAAAACTAAAGTAGATGTGCTAGGTTTACTAAAACAAACTGTTCGCCCTGAGTTTATGAATAGAATTGATGAAGTTATCATGTTTACTCCTTTAAATAAAGCTGAAGTTACCAAAATTGTAGAATTACAACTTGGCGCATTGGTAGATACCTTGGCTGAAAAAGGAATTACAATGACTTGGACTGATGAAGCTATTGATAGTCTATCAAGACAGGGATTTGATCCACAATTCGGCGCAAGACCAATTAAGCGTGTAATTCAACGTAAAGTCTTGAATGAATTATCTAAAGAAATCCTTTCAGGTAAGGTTACATCAGAGAGTAATATTCTATTAGATGCATTTGATGATAAACTAGTATTTAGAAACAAATAATTTACACATCAGTTCGAGCGATTCTAAGTGATTAGGATTGATCTAGAACCTATCTATATATTCAACTCCGCTAAATTAGCGGAGTTTTTTCTGTAAAATACTGACAATCAAATGACAAAATGACTTTATTTTAAGTGATTTTCTGTTAAAATGACATTAAAAACCAATTGGTACTCTCTTTGCCATATAGATATTGAACAACAATTAAAATATAAATTTAAAATAGAATATTATGTTAGTAAAGAGATCAGATTTTCCATTTTTTCCAACACTAGTCGATGACATTTTTAGAGATTTTTCTAGTACTAATTCAACATTACCAGCTGTAAACATTAAAGAGGACAAAAACTCTTTTTCTGTTGAAGTTGCCGTACCGGGTTTAGCCAAAGAAGACATTAATATAAATATCGAAAAGAATGTATTAACAATTTCCTCAAAAAAGAAGATAGAAAACGAAGAAACTAAAGAAAACTATACCCGTAAAGAGTATAGCTATCAATCATTTAAGAGAAGTTTTAATCTACCTAAAGACATTGTAGATAGCGAAGCTATTTCTGCTAACTACAATAATGGTGAGTTAATTATAATAGTGCCAAAAATTGAAAAGGTAGAGCCAAAAGCAAAAATGATTGAGATTAAGTAAGTGATTTTTTAAGTTAGTTAAGATGAACCGCTCTAAGTTTTAGAGCGGTTTTTATATTTAAAGCTTTACAATCTTATAGCCTTTAATTGAATTTTTAATATAAAGGAAGTATATTCCTGTAGAGAGATTTTGAGTATTTATAGATAAACTATTGTTTATTAAAATTTTAGAACCTTGATAAACTATTTGGCCAGTTAGAGATACTAGTTTTAACTCTATATCTGTATCTAAATTATTTCTTAACTTAACAGTTAATCTATCTTTAACAGGGTTAGGATAAATTTTTGCTAATTCAGAATCAACAACGTCATCATTTGACAAGGTTGTATCTCCTTTTCCAAAAATTTGTGTCCAATAATGCCCATAAGTTGAACTATTATCATAAGCATGGCCGATACCCATTTCGTTTATATTATTGTTTAGCATATTATTTAAATGACCACTACTATTTTTCCATTGATTAAATGTAGCTATTACTCCAGAATTACCAGCTGCTATATTCTCACCTCTTGGTGAACCTGTATAGCCGGCATTTATAGATCTCTGTGAGAAACTAGAGCCATTTAATCCTGTATGACTAAAATAATTATTTGTAGCCATGTCGTTTGAGTGGTTAAAAGCCGCTTGATTTAGTGCTGTATTAAGTCTTAATTGTTCAAGACCTCTACTCTGCCTTAAATCATTCACAAGATCTAACATCTCCTGTTCTTCTGCTGTTTGAGAAGATACACTTTGAAAGAAAAATAATATGGGGAGAATTAAATATATAGCTAACCTCATATAAATATATTTAGCGTTAATACATATAATTCTTTTAAAACTTATTTTAATAAGCTCGATATCATCTCAAAATAACAAAAAGATTCTAAAGAAAATCTAATGAGCAATAATTTGGCATTGTAGTTGCTATTTTGATAACGAAACAAATCATAAAATTAAAGTATATTTATAAATCAAAAAATTTAGATCAAAATGAAAAAAATAGTTACAATACTTTTCATCAGCCTATTATTTGTCGGTTACTCGCAAGCTAAAGAAACTAAAGAGAAAAAGAAATGGAAATTCGGTTTACATTTCGACAATCTAAGTGATGCGCAAAGGGGTTTTAATGCAGAAACAAATGGTGTAGTTATTAATAAAGTATCAAAAGATCATCCTGGCGAAGCTGCAGGTATTCAAGTAGGAGATATCTTAACACATGTTGATGCTGTCGAAATTAAAGATCAAGATCATTGTGTTCAAGTAATGAAAGATTATGATACTACAAAAGGTTCTGCAACACTAAAAATTATCCGAAACGGAGTGAAAATGGATATTAAAGTAAAGTTTAAATAGCTTTTACTTTATAAAATTCAATATAAAACCTAGCATTTCGCTGGGTTTTTCTTCTTGTATATAATGCTTAGCGTCTATTAAATGGACATTTTCTGACGCAATACTTAAATCTTTAACTACTTGAAACTCCATAGGCTTCCAATCAAGCATAGTATCATGCTTTCCCCAAATTACCATTGCAGGGATACTTATTTTCTGAACGGTTTCTTTATAATCTGGCAAGGCATTACAAGTACTTGAGAAGAATGTGTAAAGTGAATTGGTTTTACCTTCTAACAGCGGTGTTCTATACCCCTCAACTTCATTTGGTGTAAGGTTGTTATTTACCAAAGCGTTTTTAAATAGTTTCTTCATTATAGTTTTATTGGTCAATTTGTTACTATAAAAACTCATTGATAGTTTTGTAAAAACACCTCTTTCAAACCGCATTGGTGGCTTAAATCCTGATTCATAGATAATAGAATTTAAAATGACTAATCTTTTTATCCTTTTTGGAGCTATCTTAAATAACTCCCAAGTCCATAGACCTCCCGCGTCATGAAAAATATGTGACCAATGCAGAATGTCTAAATGATCCATTAAAGCTAATAATCGTTTTCCATGCGCTTCAGGAGTATATAAATCATATCCTTTTGGAGAATCACTAGAACCAAAACCTAACATATCTGGAACAATTACACGATAATTATTAGACACCAAACTATCTATCATCTTTCTGTATAACCAACCAGAAGTTGGCACGCCATGTAATAAAACTATTACTTCACCCTCTCCTCTATCTATATACTTAATGGTTCCATTACTAGACTTAAATGATTTTTGTTCTTTTCTAAAATCTGCATAGGTAGGTTTGGTTGTATCTATCATATTTCTTTTCGCTTTACATGAAACTACTAAGATAAGCACAAGTAAAAGGTATAGTTGTTTCATTTTCATTGTAGATTTGGTCTATAAATTTAACCAATCATTACTATAACTAACTCTATTTCTTTATTTTTGATCAAATTTTTCAACATGAAAAAGCTTTCTATCCTAATCATTTTAACACTTATTTCTTTTATAGGAATAGCACAAGAAGTTAAAAAATCTACCTATTTTTTAATTCGTCATGCAGAAAAAGATCGTTCTGATGCTGAAAACAAAAATCCCGATCTAAACGAAAAAGGACAACAAAGAGCTTTAAAATGGAGTGAGCTCTTAGCTGATTATGGAATTGACGCTATCTACTCTACTGAATATAATCGCACGATGCAAACAGCAAAGCCTACGACTGAAAAATTAGGGTTAGAAATGAATATTTATCATCCTTTTAAAATAGATTTTGAAAAATTCTTTGAAGAAACTAAAGGAAAAACGGTTTTGGTAGTTGGTCATAGTAATACAATACCATTCTTTGCAAATAAACTTATCGGAGAGGATAAATACCAACAAATGGAAGATAATGATAATGCCAGTTTATTTATTGTTACCATTGAAGGAGATAAAAAATCAGATTTAGTACTTAAAACTAAGGATTAATGAGGAAGCTTATTCTTTAAAATGCCATAGATAAAGGTTCCAACAATCGCGAAAATTATTACAAAAAAAATAGGCAAATAACCTGCTCCTAGTAAAGTAAACATAGGTCCTGGGCATGCTCCTGCCAAAGCCCAACCTAAACCAAAAATAATTCCGCCAAATAAATATCTAAGAATACTAACTTCTTTATTGTTAAATACTATTTCTTGACCATAAAAAGATTTTAACTTAAGCCTTTTAATAAGTTGAACTATAATAATTCCCACCACAACTGCTACGCCAATAATACCGTACATATGAAATGATTCAAAGCGAAACATCTCATAAATACGAAACCAAGATGCAGCTTCAGATTTTATCAATGTAATTCCAAAAACAATTCCTATTAATAAATATACTATTGTTCTCATATTTTAAAATATTAATGGAAAAAGGATATGTATCATAAATAAGCCTCCTATAAAAAAGCCAATTACAGCTATAAGCGATGGTAATTGTAGATCACTTAGACCTGAAATTGCATGACCTGAAGTACAACCACCAGCATATCGAGTGCCAAAGCCTACTAATAGTCCACCTAAAGCTAGAAGAGTTAAACTCTTAATATTAGTAAAGATATTGTTTGCAAATAATTCGGTTGGTAAGTAGGTAGATCCAGCACTTACAAAGCCTAACTTATTCAAATTTTCTATTGTTGCAGGGTTAATTAGAACAGTAGCATCTTCAGTCATATAATTTGCAGCAATATAACCACCAATAATTGTTCCTATTAAAACTGTTAAGTTCCATCGCTGTGCTTTCCAATCAAACTTAAAAAAATCAGCTCTTTTATCAGCTCCACAAATAGTACATAAAGTTCTTAGGTTGGCGGACATACCGAAGCTTCTGTTCATCATTAATAATAAAAACATGACAAGAGCGATCATGCTACCTGAAAAATACCAAGTCCAGGGTTCAAAAATCCAATCCATTTTAAAGTAATTTATAATACAAACATAAAGAAGATTGATGATTTACTACTAAATTTATTTAGTTTTGCGCTTATGCAGCCAAAAATTAATATACAAAATAAAAAAGCACGTTTTGAATATGAAATACTCGATAAATATGTGGCTGGTATTGTGCTAACTGGTACCGAAATAAAATCGGTTAGAGCTAGTAAAGCTCGAATTACTGAAAGTTTCTGCGAGTTTAATGATAAAGGTGAACTATTTGCTATTAACATGTTCATCGAAGAATATATTAATGGCAATGTCTATAACCACAAACCTAAAAGTGAGCGTAAATTGCTATTAAATAAGCGCGAACTAAAAAAATTGCGAAAGGAAATTCAAAATGTAGGTTTAACAATTATTCCGTTGCGTCTGTTTTTGACAGATAAAGGTTGGGCCAAACTAGAAATTGCACTTTGTAAAGGGAAAAAATTACATGACAAGCGTAACACATTAAAAGATAGAGATAACAAGCGTGATTTAGATCGTATAAAAAAGAATTTTTCATGAGCTTGAAATCATTTTTTCAACTTATAAGGTGGAAAAACTTAGTAATGATTGCTCTTATACAGTTGCTTTTTAGATATGTCTACTTCCCTACTTTTGCTATAGACATTACTCTTGACAATCTTCATTTTTACTTACTAGTAATTGCAACAATATCTATTGCTGCTGCCGGAAACATTATTAATGACATCTACGATATAAAGGCTGACATAATTAATAAACCTACAAAACTATTAATTACTAATCCTAAGCAAAAGAAAAGTGCAAACCACTGCTATATTATATTAAATATTTTAGGATTTGCTCTCGGTCTTTATATTTCTATTAAAATCGGTAATTCATCTTTCGTTGGTATTTTTGTACTCACAGCTTTGTTGCTTAAATGGTATTCTTCATATTTAAAAAAGAAACCGTTGATTGGTAATTTAGTGGTTTCTATACTTATTTCATTGAGTATTCTTATAGTCGGTTTCTTCGATATTATTCCTGCTATAACGGAAGAAAACGGTGTTCGTCAATATCATGGGTTCTATACTTTAGTTGATTATGCCATATTTTCATTCATGTTTAATTTCTTAAGAGAGATTATTAAAGATATTGAAGATGTAAATGGAGATATTATATTAAAAATGAAAACATTACCAATATTATTTGGAAGAAAAAGAACGCGTAATATCTTATTCGGTATTTCATTTATTCCGCTTATTCTTGTCACGCTTTATTCGTTTGATAATTTTTCTAGACTACCGATAGTACTTGCATACATGCTTATTGTTGTGATGCTTCCTTTTCTCTATTTTATGAGTAAATTATTATATGCAAAAAAGAAGTCGGATTATAGATTTTTAAGTCGCCTGTTAAAACTTATTATGCTCCTGGGGATCATATCAATCGTAGTAATTTCAATTTCCATACATTATGCTGAAAGATAAATTAGAAAAATATAACATTATTCTTGCTTCTGGTTCCCCTAGAAGGCAACAATTCTTAAAAGATCTAGACCTCGACTTTACTATTAAAACCAAGGATATTGAAGAAATCTATCCAAAGTATTTACATGGTAGTGAAATCACCAACTATTTAGCTGAGTTAAAGGCTTCAGCTTTTGCAGAAGAGTTAGCTAAAAATGATCTATTAATTACAGCTGACACTATTGTACGCTTTCGCGGAAAAGTATTAGGCAAACCTAAGGATGAAAAGGATGCTGTTAATATGTTAAAAGAACTTTCGGGTCAAGTGCATGAGGTTATTTCTTCAATCTCATTAACTTCAATAGATAAACGAAAAACCTTTAGCGACACTACGGAAGTATATTTTAAAGAATTATCAATTGAAGAGATCAATTTTTATATTGAAAACTATAAACCTTATGATAAAGCTGGTGCTTATGGAATACAAGAATGGTTAGGCTTTATTGCGGTTGAAAAGTTAAAAGGTAGTTACTTTAATGTAATGGGATTTCCTGTTCATAAGTTCTATAAAGAAATTATGAAATTTTAGAAAATAAATTATTTCAATATTTATTTTTGCTCATTATTGAAACAACACAAATGAAAAAATACACTTTTACCGAAAAGAAAGATACCCGCTCTGGTTTTGGAGATGGATTAACAGAATTAGGAAGAACAAATCCAAATGTTGTCGCCTTATGTGCGGATCTAGTGGGTTCACTAAAAATGCAAGATTTTATTGATGAAAACCCAGATCGTTTTTTTCAAGTTGGCATTGCAGAAGCTAATATGATGGGTATTGCAGCCGGATTAACAATTGGCGGTAAAATTCCGTTTACAGGTACGTTCGCTAACTTTTCTACGGGTAGAGTGTATGATCAGATTCGACAATCTATAGCTTATTCTGATAAGAATGTAAAAATATGCGCATCTCATGCTGGTTTAACTTTAGGTGAAGATGGAGCTACGCATCAAATTCTAGAAGATATTGGTTTAATGAAAATGTTACCAGGAATGACTGTTATAAATACCTGTGACTATTATCAAACTAAAGCAGCCACCATAGCTATAGCTGACCATGAAGGCCCTGTTTATCTTCGTTTTGGCAGACCAAAAGTACCAGTATTTACTAATCCAGATCAAAAATTTGAAATTGGTAGAGCTGTTCAGCTTACGGAGGGTTCAGATGTAACCGTTGTCGCTACTGGTCATTTAGTTTGGGAAGCATTACAGGCTTCTGAACAGTTAGAAGAAAAAGGTATTTCCGCGGAGGTAATAAATATTCATACAATCAAGCCATTAGATGAAGAAGCTATCTTAAAATCAGTTGCGAAAACAGGTTGTGTCGTAACCGCAGAAGAGCATAATTATTACGGTGGTTTAGGTGAAAGTGTAGCAAGAACTTTAGCAAAGAATAATCCTACTCCACAAGAATTTATTGCTACTAATGATACTTTTGGAGAATCAGGAACGCCAGAACAACTAATGGAAAAGTATGGTTTAAACGCAAAAGCCATTGTGCAAGCAGTTGAAAAGGTTATTTCTAGGAAATAATATTTGACAATTAACATTCTGGTTAGAATATTGGCATCACTTTTGCGTTTGTAAATGAATTAACAAAAAATCATTTATCATGTACAAAGTATTTTTAACAATACTAACACTTACCTTATTCAATTTTTCATTTGCACAAAAAGTAGACTTCGGAGCTAAAGCTGGTTTGAACTACAATTTTGGGGGCGACCTCTCTGAAATACCATCAGGTATAAGTAACAGTTTTCAAAACGCAATTATTGGAGCCGATGATAAAGCTGGTTTCCATGTTGGGCTTTGGGCAAAATTCAACTTATTAGGCTTATATATTAGACCAGAATTAGTTTACACGCAATTAAATAATTCGTATGCTAGTTCGCCCGATAACGTTAATACGGACCTTAAAACAAAGAAAGTTGATGTTCCTGTATTAATAGGTACAAAAATAATTGGACCATTGCATATATTTGGTGGACCTTCATTTCAATATATTACTAAATCTGATTTTAATCAGAGTGAGTTTCAAAACATTAAAACAAAAGATTTTACTGCCGGTTTACAACTTGGTGCTGGATTAGATCTTGGCAGATTAGGAGTTGATGTACGATGGGAAAAAGGTTTTTCTAATGATATTGATGGACAATTTGTTGGTACAAATATTAATGTAGATAATAGGCCAAATCAAATTATATTTGGTTTGTCATATAGATTTAATGAAAGAGATTAAATAATATAATTCTTTCTTAAAATAAAAAGGCTTCGATTTTTCGAAGCCTTTTTATTTTTTTTAATTTGTATCCGGGTCTAGGTAATCTGGAGTACCATCTCCATCTGTATCTTTAGCATCATTTGGGTTGCCATCTCCATTAGGATCTGGATTTTCATCCCTAGTTAAGATACCATCACCATCATCATCTATATCTTGATAATTTGGTATGTTATCATTATCAGTATCATCATTATTTAAATTAGTATCACCATCAACATCTTCATTAATAGATAGAATTTTATCATTATCATGATCTGCTATCTCGACCAAAGCAAGATTGATAAAAAACAAAATAGGAGCATTAGCTGGTATTCCTATAGTACCTACATTCGCATATGCCAATCCAGAAGGGATAAATAAAACACCTTTTCCTGTATTATCAAAAGATAGTGGTTCCCCAGATTGGGATGTATTATTACCGTCTTTGAAATTTTCAAACCCAAACTGCCAACCTCTAATAACATTCGGTAACGATAACCAGGTATAACTCAATCGCTCATCAAATTTTACACTATCTAATGTAAATCCGCTATAATTTACGAGTACCGAATCTCCTTTTGTAGGATTATTATTAGCTCCTTCGTTTTCTTGTAAGTAATATAGCTTATAATTTATATCATTCTCGACAATTTCTTGTACTATTAAATTAGGTTCAGAAAATAATGAAGTAACATTCTCTCCAGTTGTAATAGTATCAATAACACCGAATATATTATTACCAGTAGGCGGAATATAATGATGCGTTTTTAGATATTCAATAAGTGTTGAATCATCAATTAATGCTTGAGTAGCAGCATCAAAACTATCACCGTCATCATCACTGCTGCAAGCAATAATGGTTAGTAATAAACCAAAAATTATAATTAAATTCTTAAACTTCATAAATCTTTTAAAATTTTGCGCAATTTACAATTTTATCTATTTTCTATATATAGAAATAATAATTTAACAAAAAATTACCTAAAATCTATCTTTCGCATACGTAGATTTTGCGGAGTTACTTCTAAATATTCATCTTCTTTAATGTATTCCATACATTCTTCTAAAGAAAAATCTATTTTCGGAAAGATTTTTGCAGCATCATCAGCTCCAGAACTACGTACGTTTGTCAACTTTTTACCTTTAATCAAGTTTACGCCCATATCCTCTTGTCGAGAATTTTCACCAACTACTTGTCCCTTATAAATCTCTTCGTTAGGGTCAATAAAAAACTTACCTCTATCTTGTAGACGGTCAATTGCATAAGCAGTTGCTTTACCAGCTTCAGAACTTACAATAGCACCATTCACCATGTCACTAAATTCTCCTTTGTAGGCATCATATCCACGCAAGCGATGATTAATAATAGCTTCACCTTGTGTAGCTGTTAAAATCTTATTTCTTAAGCCTATCAATCCTCTAGAAGGAATATCAAATTCTAAGTGTTGCAAATCACCTTTAGGTTCCATAACCATTAAATCACCTTTTCTGAGTGTTACCAAATTGATAGCTTTACTCGCTAATTCTTCTGGAACATCAATAACCAACGTTTCGTAAGGTTCACTTTTAACTCCATCAATTTCTTTGAGAATTACTTGAGGGCGCCCAACTTGCAACTCGTACCCTTCTCTACGCATGGTTTCAATTAAAACTGATAAATGTAAAATACCTCTACCAAACACATTGAACTTATCTTCTGTATCAGTATCTTCTACACGTAGCGCCAAATTCTTTTCAGTTTCCTTATATAAACGGTCTCTTAAATGGCGAGAAGTAACAAACTTACCTTCTTTACCAAAAAATGGAGAATTATTAATGGTGAACAGCATACTCATTGTAGGCTGATCAACTTTAATACGAGGCAAAGGTTCTGGGTTTTCAAGATCAGCAATTGTATCACCAATATCAAATCCTTCAACACCGGTTATTGCGCAAATATCACCACTACGTACCTTAGGAGTTTTAGCTTTACCCATTCCTTCAAAAACATGTAATTCTTTAATTCTTACTTTTTTAGTGACGCCATTTCTTTTGCAAAGCATATAATCTTTACCTTCTTCTAAATTACCTCTATATACCCTACCAATAGCTATTCTTCCAGTAAATGATGAAAAATCTAATGAAGTGATTTGCATTTGGGGATTACCTTCTCTATATGGAGCTTCTGGAATAGATTCTACAACGGCATCTAATAATGGTATAATATCTGTAGTGGGTTGCTGCCAATCTGTGCTCATCCAACCATTCTTTGCAGAACCATAAATAGTTACAAAGTCCAATTGTTCCTCTGTAGCATCTAAAGCGAACATTAGATCAAACACTTTTTCATGCACTATATCTGGTGTACAATTCTCTTTATCAACTTTATTGACTACAACAATTGGTGTTAAACCCAGTTCAAGTGCTTTACCTAATACAAATCGAGTTTGCGGCATTGGACCTTCGAATGCGTCTACTAACAATAGAACACCATCAGCCATTTTAAGAACTCGCTCTACCTCTCCGCCAAAATCAGCATGACCAGGAGTGTCAATAACATTAATCTTAACTCCTTTATAGTTTACTGATACGTTCTTTGATAGAATAGTAATACCACGTTCACGTTCTAAGTCATTATTATCAAGTAACAAATCTTTTCGTTCTTTACGATCATCTAAAATCTTAGCCTGATCAATAATTTTATCAACCAAGGTAGTTTTACCATGATCTACGTGAGCTATTATTGCTATATTTCTGATAGATTCCATCCTCTTGATTTTGAAGGTGCAAAAGTAGTTGTTTTAATTTGTAATTAGCACATAAACTATCCTTTTTTAAAAAAGAATATAAAGTATATTTTTTGGTATAATTTTTGTTAAATTTGATAGAAAATATTCAAACACAAAATTTAAATCATGAAAAGAATTATTCTACTAGTTTTTGTTTTTATCTTATCTGCCCCAGTAACTTCAAAAGCTCAAAAAAAATCACCAAAAAAAGAACTGACGGGTATAATAACCGATTATGATAATAACCCCATAAAAGGAGTGCGAATATTTGTAGATTCTTTAAAGACTAAAGTGAAAACGGATAAAAAAGGGATTTATAAAATTTCATTATCAGCTAAAAACAAACTTGTTACAGCTTTTTCTTCGAAGCATGGTCTGATTGATATAGAATATACTGGGCAGGATAAAATAAATTTTATTTTCCCAAAAGAAAGTGTAATTATCTCTAAAAAAGAATTTTCAGATCTTGGTTATGGTGTTAATAGCTTTAACGATGGCCCTGATTACTCAAGTTATACAGATATTATACAGCTCTTCAGGTCAAAATTTCAAAATGTTGAAGTTATTGGCGAAAATATATTTATAAAAGGAGCAGGAATGTCGGTAAGTGGTGGTCGAATGTCTCCAATTTTTATTGTGAATGGAACTCAAGTCAATAATGTTAATGCCATAGCTCCATCCGATATTAAGCATGTTTCTATAGAGAGAGGTAACACAAGTCTATATGGTTCTAGAGGCGCCGGAGGTGTAATTAAAATCAAACTTAAAGGAAAATAATTCTAAAGGTATAATAGTTTAAAAGCCTAGTAAATAATTTGCTAGGCTTTTTTATTACCCAAGTTTGAAATAAAGTAGTATCTTTATAATCAACCAACTAAACTAAATATCAAGATGTTTCCCTTTAATCTTGCCATACTTACTTGCCTTAATTTTAACACTTACGACCTCCAACTTCGATTAAATTTAGAAGTATTAAAACCCTTGTTCCTTTTTAAACAAAACAACTAATTAAAATCATTTATTATGAAAATTTTTAAAACCTTAAGTTTACTAATATTATCACTATGTCTTTTACCAATTAATTCTTGGGCCCAAGATGATCAACCAACTATGTTTGTTGTACATCAAGACAATGTAAATTTTGCAATGATGCCACAATATGAAGCAACGGCTAAAGAACTTTTAGAGTTATGCAAAAAGCATAATATCAAAGCTCCATGGACTTCAATATCTATTGAAGATGGTCGATATGTACATGTATCGCCTATCAAAAGTATGGCTGACCTTGATAAGAATCCCATGTCTGTATTAGCTGAAAAAGAAAGTAAAGAAGTTATGAGCAATTTATGGCAAAAATATGACGAATGTTATGATTCGCATAGTAACTCTGTTATACATATGGTACCAGAATTATCTTACTGGCCAGAAGGTGTTTCTAATGACGGTAAAAACTTTAGAGAGTATCATTTTTTATATTATCCTCCTAAAAATGGAAAAAAAATGAAAGAAGCTATGAAGGCTGTCAAAGAAATGTTCAAAAATAAAGGTTCTAAAGCTGCTTACACAGTATATAGAAGTGGTTTTGGTAGCCCAGAAAGTTATTATATGGTTTCTATTTCAGGTGAGAATCAAGCTGAGACTGCAAAAAATGGAATGGAAAATGATAAATTATTAGGAGATGAACGCAAAGCTGTATTCTTTAATGTAATTAAACTAACGTCTAAATATGATCAAGTATTGGGCAATATAAGACCTGACCTTTCTTACACACCTGCAAAATAATAATTTTAAAAGTCCTGTTAAATTTAAACTTAGCAGGATTTTTTTCAAATATACTCTACAACTAACTTATGCAACTTAAAACTTCATTCATTATTGCACTTACATTAAGTGTGATTGGGCTTACTGCGTGGGAATTCTTTTGGCGTTCAAAAGGATATTTTCCTACTTTAAATGATGATAAAGCACTTTGGGCTGTACATAGAGCCAAAGTTGATGATTTAACCAAAGATAATGTCATTATATTAGGCTCTTCTAGAGCTTACTATGATATTCAAATAAATGAATGGGAAAAAGTTACCGGAAAAAAACCCTTGCAATTATCTTCAACAGGTTCATCTCCACTCCCTTCATTTCATGATATTGTTAATAATACTGATTTTAATGGAACTGTTATCCTTGGTGTTACTCCTGGATTATTCTTTTCAACCACATTTCCAGAAGCTTTTCCTTGGAAAAGAGTTCAATCAAAAGTTGATTTTTATAAAGATAGAACCTATGCTCAACGCTTAAATCATCAATTATCAATACCTCTGCAGAAGAATTTAGTTTTAATGTCTGCAGACGAAGAAGAATGGGCAGATGATATTGATCTAAAATCATTATTAAGAAAAATTAAGATTGGAAATAGAACAGGTAAGCCTAGAATGCCTCCGTTTTATTTTTTTGGTGATGTAGATTCTGAAAGAAATATGACTATGACCGATAGAACTGCTTCAGATACCGCATTCGCTAGTACTGTTATTAAGGTCTGGAAATTTTTTGGTGCCGGAGCTCCACCACCAGATAAAAAATCTACTACAGCCTTTTTTTTAAAAGATTTAGAAAAATTTAAAAAACGAGGAGGAAACCTCATATTGGTAAGACTTCCTTCGAGCGGTGGAATTAGAATAGGAGAAAATCAAGGCTTACCAAGAACAAAATTTTGGGGTGAATTGGTAAAACGAGCAAATGTTAAAGCCTATCATTTTGAAGATTATGACCAATTTAAAGATCTTAAGTGCCCAGAATGGTCTCACTTATCTAAAAAAGATGCACAATTTTTTACTACAGAGCTAGCAAAAATTATGATTAAAGATGACGTAATTACTAAATTTAAAAACAACTAATTATGTTATTTAATTCGCTCAGTTTTGTAGTATTCTTAATAATTGTACTTGCATTATATTATTCTAGGTTGTTTGGTTGGACAGGAAAAAAGCGTTTGCTTTTATTAGCAAGCTATCTCTTCTATGCCATGTGGAATCCGCCTTTGGTGATTTTATTATGGATATCAACAATTGTAGACTGGACAGCTGGCAATAAACTAGCTGTAGAAGAAAATGAACGTAAGCGCAAAGGTTGGTTACTTTTAAGCATGACTGTCAATCTTGGTTTTTTAGCATTCTTTAAGTATGGAGATTTTTTATTAGATAATTTTATCAAAATAACGAATCTTTTTGGCATTGATTTTCAAGCTCAACCTATGGATATTATTTTGCCAATGGGTATATCATTCTACACCTTTCAGACGATGTCTTATACTATAGATATGTATAACAGAAGAATACAACCTGCCAGAACATTTTTAGATTTTGCTTTATATGTAACCTTTTTCCCACAATTAGTGGCTGGCCCTATAGTAAGAGCTAAAGATTTAATTACTCAATTCTACGAAGAGAAAAAAGCAACCACAAATCAGTTTTTTTGGGGATTGTTCTTATTAACTATTGGATTATTTCAAAAAGTTGTATTAGCCGATACTTTATTAGCCGGAACTTCAGATGAAGTATTTGGTTCTAAAGAAATATTAAATAGTCTAGATGCTTGGACAGGGACATTGGCATTTTCAGGGCAAATATTTTTTGATTTCGCAGGCTATTCTACTTGTGCGATTGGTATTGCTTTAATGCTAGGCATTATACTACCAGATAACTTTAGATATCCATACGCAGCTATCGGATTTTCTGATCTTTGGAAACGCTGGCATATCTCATTATCAAGTTGGCTAAGAGATTATCTATATATCCCATTAGGTGGTAATAAGCATGGTATAACCCGATTATATGTTGCCTTGTCATTAACGATGCTTTTAGGAGGGCTGTGGCATGGAGCAGCTTGGACTTTTGTCGTATGGGGTGCTTTACACGGTATTTATTTAATTATTGAACGAATATTGCGCAATAAAGTGAAAATTAAGATTAATGCCTTTAATGGCATATTCCTCGCTTTCTTAACTTTTACACTAGTAAATTTTACTTGGGTCTTTTTTAGGGCAAGAGAATTTTCTACTGCCAAAAACATGATTACCTCTATGTTTTTTCTAAACCCCGATGGAGAAAAAATATTACAAAGTTTTGATATCATAAAAGTATTTGTAGTAATAGGTTTACTTTTTATCTGTCATTGGATTATGCGTAATACAAATATGAAAGAAGTTTCTCTTAAGACAAAACCTTGGATATTAGGTGTTGTTTGGGCGGTTCTATTTTTCTTAATAGCTATTGCTCAAGGAAGTGGTGAACAGTTTATTTATTTTCAGTTTTAATATTATTTGTAATTTGACTATCTCAAATAATTATAACCTTTTGGACCAATTTTAATATGAAAAAATTAATATTTCTTTTTTTAGTCTTAGCTTTTTTTATCAGCTACGGTCAAACAAAAACCAATCTTGAACTTTTAGATATTTTTAATCTAGAGTATGTTTCTGATCCTCAAATTTCTCCAAATGGATCTAAGATCATATATGTTAGAAATTTTAAAGATGTAATGACAGATAAAAACCTGTCTAACCTCTGGATGGTAAATTTTGATGGTACCAATAATCGCCCTTTAACAACAGGAAATCAAAACGACTCATATCCAAGATGGTCACCAGATGGTAAAAAGATCATTTACAAATCGAATGCTCAAGATAAAAAAACGAAGCTCTATTTACTATGGTTAGATACCAAAGAAAAAGTAGCATTAACAAATACAAAATTTTCACCTAGTGGGGTTTCTTGGTCTAAAGATGGTAAACAATTAGCATTTACTATGTTTACTCAAAAGAAAAACAATTCAATAGTCAAATTACCAACTAAACCAGAAGGTGCTAAGTGGAATAAACCTCCTATATACATAGATAAATTAGTGTATCGATTTGATGGTCAAGGTTATTTAAAAGATGGTTATAACCAATTATACACTCTTACATTAGATGGTGGAACGCCTAAACAGCTTACTTTTTCAGACAATCATCATGGAACACCTACATGGTCTAAAGATGGTAAGTCTCTTTATTTTTCTGCTAATCTTCATCAAAATAATTTATTTGAGCCACTCAATAGTGAAGTTTATCGGCTAACTATTAGCGATGGAAAGGTAAAAGAACTAACAAATAGATATGGCCCTGATACTAATCTATCACTTTCACCAAATGGTTCTAAGATTGCATATATCGGTTTTGATGATAAGCATCAAGGTTATCAGATAAACAACTTATATGTAATGAATTCTGATGGTACAAATTCAAAATTGATTTCTAAAAACTTTGATAGGTCGGTACAAAATATACAGTGGGGAGGCGATGGTAAAAGCATCTATTTTCAATATGATGATAAAGGAAAAACTAAAATCGGTACTAGCAACCTTAACGGGAAAGTAACAACTGTTACAGATAATCTTGGAGGGCTATCTTTAGGAAGGCCATATAATGCAGCTACTTATACAGTTTCTACAAATAATAAACTAGCATATACCTTAGGAACAACTAAGCATCCTGCTGATTTAGGAACAACCTTTAAAGGTGTGAATAATAAGATTACTAGTTTAAACGAAGATTTATTTTCATTTAGAAATATTGGTAATGTAGAGGAGCTTTGGTGGAAATCATCCTATGACAACCGTGATATTCAAGGGTGGTTGGTTACACCTCCAAATTTTGACCCTTCAAAAAAATATCCTTTCATATTAGAAATTCATGGTGGCCCATTTGCTAGCTATGGCTCTGTTTTTTCGGCAGAAGTGCAAGCTTTTGCAGCTGCTGGTTATGTGGTGCTATATACAAATCCACGAGGAAGTACAGGTTATGGTGAAGAGTTTGGTAACCTCATTCATCACGATTATCCTAATCATGACTATGATGATTTAATGTCTGGTGTAGATGCAGTTATTGCTAAAGGGTTCATCCATAAAGACAATTTATTTGTTACCGGCGGTAGTGGTGGCGGTGTATTAACTGCTTGGATTGTGGGTAAAACCAATCGCTTTAAAGCTGCAGTAGTTGCAAAGCCCGTTATCAATTGGTATAGTTTTGTGTTATATGCCGATAATCCGAATTTCTTTTATAAATATTGGTTTCCTAACAAACCTTGGGAAGATCCATCTAACTATTTAAAACGTTCGCCTTTATCATATGTTGGTAATATTAAAACACCAACCATGTTACTTACTGGTGAAGAAGACTATAGAACTCCTATTGCAGAGTCAGAGCAATTCTATACCGCTCTAAAGTTACAGAAGGTAGAAACGGCTATGGTTCGTATTCCTGGAGCCTCACATGGTATTGCAAATAAGCCAAGTAATTTAATAGCTAAGATTGCCAGTATTTTAGCCTGGTTTGATAAATATAAAGATAAGTAAAATCATGGAATTCAACTCTCCTCTAGAAGCCTTTTTGCATTGGGAAAAAGAAATGCCAGATCGTGCATATTTAAATCAACCAGTAAATGGTAAGAATATTCAATATACATTTAAAGAAGCCGGTTCGCAAGCACGTAAAATAGCTGCTGCAATTAGTAAATATGATTTACCTCGTGGGTCTCATATAGCATTGCTGTCAAAAAACTGTGCGCATTGGATTATGAGTGACTTAGCTATTATGATGGCCGGGCATGTATCTATACCCATTTACCCTACTTTAAATGCTGATTCTATTCATCAAGTGCTTACCCATAGCGAAGCTAAAGCAATTATTGTTGGTAAGCTTGATGACTTTACTTCGCAGGAGTCTGGTGTTCCAGATATTCATAAAATTAGTACAGGTCTTTACGGTGAATCAGTTGGTCAACTTTGGGAAGATATCATCAAAACACAAGAAGAAATAAAAGAAATCTCTCTACCAAGCAAAGATGATTTATATACTATTATATATACTTCTGGCACTACGGGAAACCCAAAAGGTGTGATGCATACAGTTGGCAACCTCATAGAGAGTTCTAAAACCTTAATTAGAACCTTTGCAATACCAAATCATCTAAATTTATTCTCGTATTTACCTTTAGCCCATGTAGCTGAACGAATGGGTGCAACGGTCGGATTAATCACCGGATCAAATACTTCTTTTGCAGAGTCATTAGATACATTTGCTTTAGATTTAGAAAGAACACAACCATATATTTTCTTTGCAGTACCTAGAATATGGACAAAATTTCAAGAAAAAATTCTTGAAACCATTCCTCAAAAAAAATTAAATATAATATTAGCTATTCCCCTTATAAATTCTATTCTTAAAAAGAAACTCAAACAAAAACTAGGGTTAAAAAATGCTAAAGTAATTGTTTCTTCAGCAGCACCAATTTCTGTAAGCCTTATAAAATGGTATAAAAGAATTGGTATTAAAATAGTTGAAGTTTATGGAATGACCGAAGATTGTGTTATCTCTCATGGAAGTCCACCGGCCATCAGCAAAATTGGTACCGTTGGTAAACCATACGATAGCGCTAGTGCAAAATTATCCGCTCAAGGTGAAGTTCTAATTAAGAATAACTGTTTAATGAAAGGTTACTATAAAGAACCAAAACTAACAGCAGGTGTCTTTACAGAAGATGGTTATTTAAGAACTGGAGATATTGGTGAATATGATCATGATGGTTATTTAACAATTACGGGACGTGTAAAAGATCAATTTAAAACAGATAAAGGCAAATACATTTCTCCTGCTCCTATTGAGCTGAAAATGGCTAAAAATACCGATGTAGAGCAAATTTGTATTGTGGGCGCAGGTATTCCACAACCGATTGCTTTAGTCACTTTGTCAGAATTAGGTAAAGCAAAATCTAAGGAAGACTTATCGGATGGATTGATTGAAACGGTTAATGAAATAAATCCCTTTTTCGAGAAACATGAAAAAGTAGAGAAAGTGGTGATTATGAAAGAAGACTGGAATGTTGATAACGGTTTAACAACACCTACTTTAAAAGTAAAGCGAAATGCCATAGAAAAAATACACCAACCTTATTACAAAGAATGGTTTGATATGAAGGAAAAAGTAATCTTTGAATGATAAAAGAAGAAAAAATTCATATTAACAACCTAATCTTTGACTGTAAAGTTTCCGGAAATAAAGAAGATCAATTAGTGGTTTTCTTACATGGATTCCCTGAAACTTCTTTTATGTGGATCAATCTTATGAAAAAAATTTCTCCTAAAGGTTATTACTGTGTTGCTCCGAATATGAGAGGATATAGTAAGGGCGCTATTCCAAGAGGTAAAAAACATTATTCAATAGATAAACTAAGTACTGATATATTAGACCTTACTAAAAAATTAGGAAAAGAAAAGTTTCACTTAGTTGGTCATGATTGGGGAGCTGCAATTGGTTGGTATTTAGTGCATGAACATTCAGAAAAGATTCTAAGTTGGTCTGCGCTTTCGGTACCTCATATATCTGCATTTGCAAAAGCTATAACCTCAGATAAAGATCAGATTAAAAAAAGTCAATACATTAGAAATTTTCAAATACTATTTTTACCAGAAATACGTATTAGAAAAAATGATTTTGAAGTATTTAAAAAACTATGGAAGAATAGTAGTCAAGAAGAAATTGATAATTACTTATCTATATTTAAAAATAAAAGATCACTAACTGCTGCTATAAATTATTATAGAGCAAATTACAAAGTGTTTTTAAAACATAGCATCGGTGATATTAATGTCCCTACGCTATTTATATGGGGAGAAAAAGATATGGCTATCGGTGAAACTGCAATTGAGTATAATCATCAATATATGAAAGCCTATTATAAATTTGTAAAACTAGATGCTGGTCATTGGTTAATTCAGACTAAATTTGATGAAATTAAAGAAGAGGTTCTAAAACATCTTTTGAAGTTTAAATAGTAATGCATCAAAAGCTTATAAATTATATAGAAAATTATATTCAGCTATCAAATGTTGAAAAAAAATTAATCCTATCTAAATTCAATATAAAACATTATCTAAAAGGACAATATATTGTTCAAAGTGGAGATGTTTCCAAATTCCTCAGCTTTATATTAAACGGCAGTGTTAAATCATTCTCTCTAGACCCTGATGGTAGAGAACATGTACTAATGTTAGCTATAGAAGATTGGTGGATAAGTGACTTGGGGAGTTTTACTGAAGGTTCTCCTTCAGATTTTTATATCCAATCCCTAGAGAAAACTTCTTTAATCCAAATAATCAGACCAGATTTAGAATTATTATTTGCTAAAATACCAAAACTTGAACGTTTTTTTAGGATTATTATACTTCGAAACTTAATCTTTACTCAAAAAAGAATTGTGACTAATTTGAGTCTTCCTGCCAAACAGCGCTATCTTAAATTTAGAAGCATGTACAGCAACTTAGAGCAACGTTTCCCACAATACTTAATTGCTTCTTACTTAGGTATTAGTAAAGAGTTTTTGAGTAAAATTCGTAATGAAATAGCCGCTACAAGTTAATCTACTTTAACTTAATTTATTAATCTAGTTCATTTTTCATCATTTCTAATCAATATAGCTTTGAGTAATAAATTTAAAGTTAAGAAATCATGAAAAAAAGATTTGATAAGAAAATAGTAATAGTTACAGGAGCTTCTAGTGGTATTGGAGCTTCAACAGCAAAGTTATTTGCAAAGGAAGGAGCAATTGTAGTATTAGTAGCTAGAACAGAAAGCAAGTTAATGTTAATATCAGATGAAATTCAAAGTAATTCGGGATCGTCATTTCTTATATCTACAGATGTGTCTGATGAGCAACAGGTTAATACTATGGTCAAACGCGTATTAAATGAATTTGGTAGAATAGATATTGTATTCAATAATGCTGGTACTTCATATGTTGGTGAGGTAAAGGGTGAAGATTTCACAAACCACCTAAAACAGATGCTTACTATAGATTATATAGGAACAGTAAATATTATTAAAGCAATATTACCTACAATGTTAAAGCAAAATTCTGGGCACATATTAAATATGAGCTCGGTAGTTGGTCTAAAATCTTTTGCAAAATTTACAGGATATTCGAGTGTAATGCATGCTATTACTGGATTTACAGATGGATTGAGACAAGAACTAGCAAGCACCAATATAAATGTTTCTATTATTCATCCTGCCCTAACTAAAACGGGACTATTAGATCATGTTAGTGAAGACGCTATGCCTAAACCATTTAAATCTATGACCCCAATGACTTCAGAACAAGTAGCAAAAGCAGCTATAAATGGAATCCTTAATAAGAAAAATAAAATTATAGTTCCTTTTCAACCTAAAATATTATTGTTTTTGAATACGATTTCTACTCGATTAGGCGATTCGTTTATAAGGCTGATCTCTAATAGAAAAATAGCAAGAATACTTGGAATGTATAGAGGTAAATTATACCATGATTTACACAGTAATTAGATAAAGTTATCAGATTATTCTTCCTCATCACCTCTAAAAGCACTTGGCATAATATCAGGTATAAGTTTAGCTACTATTGGTAATAAAATTAATCCTCCCGGAAGTAGAAAAATTGCAAATGCTGGTATGGTTTTAAAAACCTCTAACAACTGATGCTTCATTTGTTCTTTTTCTTCTTCAGAAAGCTTTGTATGTGTATACTTAACAATTAAAGAAAGTAATTCTTTATTGTTCTGCAATTCTTTTTCTAAACGCATTTTATTCTTTAGAAGTAGCGCTTTTACTTCGTCTTGCGTAATCATTATAACTTTCGGCGTTTCCGTTCTCTCTTTAATAAGCTTAATTCTCTACTAGTTTGCCCAGCTACAGAAGTATTTTCTTCGGCTCTCCTTATTAAATATGGCATCACATCTCGTACAGGTCCAAATGGTAGGTATTTAGCAACGTTGTAACCTTCATTTGCTAAATTAAAACTTATATGGTCGCTCATTCCGTATAATTGCCCAAACCATAAGCGCTTGTCAGTTTTAAGAATATCTTTTTCTTTAGCTAATTGCATTAATTTATAGGAGCTTTCTTCATTATGAGTGCCAGCAAACAATGCCAATTTCTCATTTTCCATAAAGAATTTTATAGCAATATTATAATTGTCATCAGAAGCTTGCTTGTCCTTACATATCGGAGATGCATAACCTTTCTCTTCTGCTCTATCTCTTTCTTTTTCCATATAAGCTCCACGAACTACTTTCATACCAATAAAATAGCCTTTTTGCTGGGCTCGCTCATATAGTGAAATTAAATAATCCATTCTATCATGGCGGTACATTTGTAATGTATTGAAAACTATAGCTTTCTCTTTATTATACTTTTCCATCATCTCTTCTATCAAATCATCAGCAGCGTCTTGCATCCAACTCTCTTCTGCATCAATTAATAATGGAACATCTTTTTCGTAAGCAGATTTACAAACAGTATCAAAACGTTTGACTACACTTGCCCATTCATTTTTTTCCTCAACACTAAGCTGCTCTCCCTCTGTTAACTTTTGGTATAATGCAAAACGGCCAAAACCAGTAGGTTTAAATACAGCGAACGGAATACTTTGCTTTTCATGTGCAAAATCAATACTTAATAATGTTTTTTCAAGAGCTAATTCGAACTGTTCTTCTTCTTCTTTACCTTCTACTGAATAATCTAAAACAGCATGCACATTTTTTGAATACATCTTTTTTATAGTAGGTAAACAATCTTCTTCGTTAACTCCACCACAAAAATGATCAAAAACCGAAGCTCTAATCAAATGCTCTACAGGCATATGTGCTTTTAAAGCAAAATTTGTAATAGCAGTACCAATACGAACCAAAGGTTCACTCTGTATCATTTTAAATAAAAAATATGCTCTGTCTAATTCGGTATCTGTTTTAAGTGAAAAAGCAGTTTGGGTGTCTTCAAATATTTTTTCCATTGATTAGCTAAATGTTTTAACAAATATAGTTACTCGCCATAGTTTTTTCAATAAATTCGCACTTATTTATACAAAATATCATCTAGGTGAATTCTATAAAATCTACAGATTATTATATTCATTTTCAAACAAAAGCTTTTAAGGAGCTTAATGAATATTTATCTAATCAAAATCAATCTAAAATAGCAGTACTTGTAGATACCAATACACGTACAAGTTGCTTGCAATACTTTTTAGATCAATTAGATAATAATATTACTATTGAAGTAATAGAAATTAAAGCTGGTGAAAAACATAAGAATATAACTACCTGCTTAGAGGTATGGAATGAACTTACAAGGTTTAATATTGATAGAAAAAGCATTTTAATAAACCTTGGTGGTGGAATGGTAACAGATCTTGGTGGATTTGTAGCTTCTACTTACAAAAGAGGTGTCAGATTTATTAATATACCAACTACCCTATTAAGTATGGTTGACGCTTCTGTAGGTAGCAAAACTGGAGTCGACCTAGGTAATCTTAAAAATCTTATCGGATTGTTCAGCAATCCAGAAATGGTACTAATTGATACTCATTTTTTGAATACTGTGCCAGCTAGAGAATTACGTTCTGGGATGGCAGAAATTATTAAATATGGTCTATCTTATGATATTAATTTATGGGATGAAATAAGTGAGTCTAAAAACCTATTTAACAACAATTTAAATAAAATAATAAAAAAATCTATTGAAGTAAAAAATGGAATCGTTTTACAAGATTTAAAAGAAAATAATTTACGTAAAATATTAAATTTTGGACATACCATTGGCCATGCTGTGGAGTCTCATTTTTTAGAGAATGATAATCTAGAAACATTAACTCATGGGGAGGCGATAGCTATTGGGATGATTGTAGAGCTTTATATTTCTCACAAGCTGTTAGGCTTTCCTAAGGACAAGCTCGAAGAAATTTCATCTAAAATTAAAGTGATTTACGGACAAGTAAATGTGCCAAAAAAAGATTATCCTGCTATTCTTGAATTTATGAGACATGATAAAAAGAATACAGGCAATGAGATCAACTTTGTGCTTTTAAATGACTTAGGGGATTACAGTATTGATTGTAAAGCTAATGAGCAATTAATAGAAGATGGATTAAATTATTATTATACCTAACAACATCCTGCTTTTACATTTCTATACAATTCTTCATACGTAGGTAAAATTCGCTCTAAAGAAAAACGTTGTGCAAAGTTTTGGGCATTTATTTTAAACTGTTCTAAACGTTGCTCATTTTCTAAAATATGAATAGCGTTTTTAGCCATTTCATCAATATTACCGACATCACTTATAAAACCTGTTTCTCCATTTATATTTACCTCTGGCAACCCACCAGTATTAGTAGAGATTACTGGCGTATTTGCCGCCATAGCCTCTAATGCAGCCAAACCAAAGCTTTCTGTTCTAGATGGCAATATAAATAGATCAGAGAAACACAATATTTTATTTACTTCATCACTATTACCCAAAAACAATACTTTTTCGTCAATACCTAAATCGCATACCTGTTTTTCTGCAGCTTCACTTTCTGGCCCGTCTCCCACCATTAATAACCTAGAAGGTATTTTTTGCTGAATTTTATAAAAGATATCTATAACATCAGAAATACGTTTTACTGGTCTAAAATTACTAACATGAGTGATTAATTTTTCATTTTCATTTGCTAATGAGCTTCGTTTACAATCAGCCTTATTCTGAACGGCATACTTTTCGAAATCAATAAAATTATATATTACCTCTATATCTTTTCTAACATCAAACAAACGCAATGTATCATCTCTTAAACTTTTTGATACTGCAGTTACTACGTCAGAATTATTAATACTAAATTCTACTGCAGTTTTATAGTTTGGATGACTTCCAACAAGGGTAATATCAGTACCATGAAGTGTAGTAACTATTGGAATCTCTATTCCTTCTTCCTTCAGCATTTGTTTCGCCATATAAGCAGCATATGCATGAGGAATGGCATAGTGAACATGTAAAATCTCTAAATCATACTGTTTAATAACGGCAACTAATTTGCTAGAAAGCGCTAATTCATAAGGCTGAAATTTAAAAAGAGGATATTCTTCAACAAAAACTTCATGAAAGTGAATATTTCTAGATAATGCATTTAAACGAACAGGTTGGCGATATGTAATAAAATGAACTTCATGCCCTTTATCTGCCAAAGAAATTCCTAACTCAGTAGCTACCACTCCACTACCTCCAAAAGTAGGATAACATACAATCCCTATATTCATAGTTGATTTTTATAAACAGTCGCCTAATCTTATGATTACTTTCACTAAACTTAAACTTTAGCTCACAAATAATATTAAATTAGCGTCTTTGATTATCTAAACGTAAAATTAAACTATTAAATGGATTTTAATTTCTTTTTAACACACCTTTCACATTTAAAAAACACACCTTTAGGTGGAATGACGTCGCAATTTAAGATGGCACCAGAACTGAGGTTAAAGTTTACTGAAGAAAGTATTGCAAAGAAAAACCCTAAACAATCAGCCGTATTAGCACTTTTCTACCCTAATGAATATAACGAAACACACTTTTTATTAACACAACGTGCTTCGTATAATGGCGTGCATTCTGCACAAATCAGTTTCCCTGGAGGTAAAAAAGAAGATATCGATACAAACTTAGAAGAAACAGCTTTACGTGAAACATATGAAGAAGCTGGTGTTATTGTAAAAGATATAAAAACGTTTAGAGAGCTTAGTAAAACTTATATTCCACCTAGTAATTTTTGGGTTACACCATATATTGCAACTATAAATTATAAACCTACTTTTATAGACAATAGTGAAGTTAACACTTTCATAGAGGTGAAAATAAGTGATTTATTAGATGATAATAGTCTGACTACAAAAAATTTAACAACATCATATATGCAAGATATTGACGTACCTTGTTTTAAATTAAATGGTCATATAGTCTGGGGTGCTACGGCTATGATCTTAAGTGAAATCAAAGACTTGTTAAAATCTCAATAAGTATGTTAGTTTTTGTAAATTTGGACCCCTTAACTCATTAACTTCATATGAAGCTATTTAAGCAAGATCCATTTGGTAATGCTTTATTTATAAAGAAAAACCTCATCCGTCTTATCGGGTTGATTTCCCATCAACGTTTTAGGGGTTTTAATTCATTAGATATTGAAGGCTCAGATATATTAAGGAATCTCCCCGAAAATGGTGTCTTATTTGTTTCTAACCATCAAACTTACTTTGCTGATGTAGCTGCTATGATGCACGTTTTTAATGCCGCTTTAAGCGGAAGGGATGACAATATTAAAAATGTAGGTTATCTCTGGCAACCAAAGCTGAATGTTTATTATGTTGCTGCTTTAGAAACCATGAAAGCTGGCATTCTACCCAAAATCTTTGCGTATACTGGATCAATTTCTATTGAGAGAACTTGGCGTAGCAAAGGACAAGATGTAAACAGGCAAGTAAAAATGTCTGATATTAGTAATATAGCCACCGCATTAGATGATGGTTGGGTAATTACCTTTCCTCAAGGCACTACAACACCTTTTAAACCCATAAGAAGAGGAACTGCTCATATCATCAAAAAGCATAAACCCATTGTAATTCCTATCGTAATTGATGGATTTAGAAGAGCGTATGATAAAAAAGGATTAATGATCAAGAAACGTAATATTTTACAATCTATAGTTATCAAAGAACCTCTTGAGATCGATTATGATAATGAAACTATAGATCAAATAGTTGAAAAACTACAATTTGCTATTGAGCAGCATCCTTCGTTACTAAATGTAATTTCTACTGAAGAATATGCTAAACAAGAAGCAGAACTCAATAAAAAGCGTGATTTCTGGAATTTTGATTAGTAAATTCAACATTCTGTTTTTTAATTATAAACATAATTGATATATTTGTATTTTATTATCAATTATGACTATAACTCAATTAAAATATGTATTAGCTGTAGCTGAATATCAGAATTTCACAACAGCATCAGAAAAATGCTTTGTTACACAGCCCACGTTAAGTATGCAAATTCAAAAACTTGAAGATGAGTTAAATGTTACCATTTTTAACAGAAAAAAGAAGCCCATACAATTAACAGCGATTGGAGAAAAGATTATAGAACAAGCCAAAGTAATTGTAGATGAAAGTGTTAGAATAAATGACATAGTAGATCAACAAAAAGGGTTTGTAGGTGGTGAATTTAAATTAGGCATTATACCTACTGTAAGTCCAACACTTCTTCCGTTATTCTTAAAGAACTTTATTAAAAAGTATCCTAAGGTAAATTTAAAAATAGAAGAATTAAACACTTCTACTATTATTAAGAAAATTAATGATGGCCATCTAGATGCAGCATTAGCTGCTACGCCTTTAGAAAATGAATCCATAAAAGAACGTGTACTATATTACGAACCCTTTGTTGGTTATTTAAATGCTGATCATCGACTTTACTCAAAAGAAAAATTAGCTGTAGATGATCTAAACCTTGAAGATATTTTATTACTAGAAGATGGGCATTGTTTTAAAAATAATATTTTAAACATCTGTAGAACATTAAAATCAAGTGATACTGAGCATTTTAAACTAGAAAGCGGAAGTTTTGCGACACTTGTAAAATTGGCAAAAGAAGGGTTAGGTATGACTTTACTACCTTATTTACAAACTTTAGATTTAAATGAAAAAGATAAAAGCTTATTAAAAGAATTTGAAAGTCCCGCCCCGGCTAGAGAAATATCACTCATCTATCACAAGTCACAACTGAAAATGCAACTAATAGAGGCATTAAAAAACACCATTGATGGTGTAATAAGAGGTGTTATTTCTTTTAGTGATGTGAAAATTATTAGTCCAATTCATAAAACAAAAAAGGAGCTTTAAAGTTAAAGCTCCTTTTTTAAGTTGTTCTTAGTTTACCATTCTCATGCAAACATATAATTCTGGTTTGTTAGCGGTAAATTCACTTAGCCATATTTTTAACTCCTCAATTTCGTGAGGGAGCAATCTATTAATGGCTTTTTCTAATTCTTTACAAAAAAGCTCCACGTTAAAACTAACTTTTTTTAGAACTGTTTTTGTGTACTCAAACATTGCTCTTGCCATAGTTCTTGTAGGTATTATTAGGCATACATATTTGTCAACGCATTAGGCGTAATCATATTATAAAAGATATGTTAAAATAGATATCTTTCATAGCAATTTTCGACTTAAAGATACTATAATTTCTGAATTTTTCCAAGCAAACCATTAGCTCTGTCTTCTAATTCTTTATTGATCGCCTTAAAGTGAACTTTCCTATTTTCAACATCTTTCGCATGAATTTTCTCTATCAACTCATCAAAAGTTTCGATAGTTTCATCTATAATTTTTTCAGCCTTAGCGGCCTTCTTCTCATCTTCTTGGAGCATTTGCCACATATAGCATTCTTCAATAATATCAGATAGTACGTAATTAATATCTTTCTTTAAATTTTTTACACTTGCCATAATTCTGTTTTAATGCTGCAAATTTAGTTTAAATAAGCCATTATTTATGTTTAAAGTTTTATTAAAATTTATTGAGGTTTTTCTGAAATTCTTCTACAAATTGCCCTACATGATAACCATCTACTAAGGCATGATTTACAGCAATAGCTACGGACATTTTTAGGGTCCCGTACTTCTCAACTACTTTGCCAAAAGCTAACCTAGGTACACTATCTTTATTATTTCCTGCAAAAGTTTCTTTGTGTCCTGTAAAATTAACCCAAGGTATAGCTGA
The DNA here is from genome assembly GCF_056591635.1 of Maritimimonas sp. 2304DJ26-3. Taxonomy (NCBI): domain Bacteria; kingdom Pseudomonadati; phylum Bacteroidota; class Flavobacteriia; order Flavobacteriales; family Flavobacteriaceae; genus Maritimimonas; species Maritimimonas sp. 2304DJ26-3. The sequence continues at coordinate 37,624 of NZ_JBWQOK010000002.1, read as the reverse complement.
ACAATAGATGCAAGCAATAGAATCAGTCGAAGGAAATAAATCTGTAGAATTTACAATACGCTCTTTTTCTCTTAAAAAATTAGCATTAAACGTTTCAAATTCTTCTGAATAATTGATAAATGAAAAACCATATGTTCTATCTGGTCTTGCTATAGTCGCTGAAGCGGCAATTTCATCATAGATTATAATCTTATCATCAATAATGCGATATCTTAGGTTCTCAATAGAGTTAATTGCCTGAATAGCAGCATGTAAATATCTGGAAAAAAAAGAAGTATTAGTATCTTTTGCTAGTTTATATACTTTTGTTACATCCATTTCCACTGTAATCGCAAAAAAAGGATCAACAAGTGTCATATAATGCTCAAAAAGTTGTTCTCTATTCCATGTAGAAATGTCTAATTCTCTCATTTACTAAACAAATTTTAAAACATCTGTTAATTTAGAAATTGTATGATAATTAGTAGAATCATCATTATTATCAACTGTTTCATGTGCCCAAGTTGTATGAAATGGAACATGTATAGCCTTAGCTCCTACTTCTAATAATGGAAGTACATCAGATTTTAAAGAATTGCCTATCATTAAGAATGACTGAGGTTTTATATCTAAATGAGAAAGTAGTTTTTTATAATTTTCAGGTTTCTTTTCGCTTAATACTTCTATATGATGAAAATATTTGGTCAAGTTAGATTTTTCAAGTTTACGCTCTTGATCTAAAAGATCTCCTTTTGTAGCTAAGATGAGCTTGTATTTACCATTTAATGCCTGAAGTGTTTTTTCTACGCCACCTAACAACTCAATAGGCTTTTCTAGCATCTGTCTCCCCAAATCAATTATTTTTTTGATAGACTTCTGATCTATTTTATAATTGGACAGTTCTAAAGCCGCTTCAATCATCGATAAAACAAACCCTTTTACGCCATAACCATATAAATGAAGATTTTTTATTTCTACCTTAAATAGTTCTTGGTCTAATTTATTTTCGGTTTCATACTTGGAAAGCAATTTAGCAAACTCATGCTCAACTTCACGAAAATAGGTCTCATTTACCCATAATGTGTCATCTGCATCAAAGGCAATTACTTTTATCTCAGAATAATCTATCATTATATATATACTTCTAGCAATTTAGATTTATTGTCAGATTTAATTGTGAGTACTTTTAATGCAGCGGGTACTAGCACTGTTTCACCTTGGTTTACTTCAACATTATTGATGATTACTTTACCTTCTGTACATATATAGATTACAAAAGAATCTTTCTCACTATGGTCAACAGAAACCGTTCCTTCAACAGGAAAAATATTCGTTTTAAAATATTGACAATCAATTATATTAGATTGTTTATTTATACTTTCAGTGTATTTGGTGCTATATCTGTTCTGAGCCTTATAATCTATAGCATCTAAAGCTAAATCCGTATGTAATACACGGTAATTTCCATTATCATCTTGCCGATCCCAATCATATACACGATATGTAATATCACTAGTTTGTTGTATTTCAGCTAATACAACACCTGCACCAATTGCATGTACTCTACCTGTTGGTATAAAATAAACATCTCCTTTCTTAACCTTATCTACATTTAGAATTTTTAGCAATGATTTATCCTTGAGATGCTTTAAATATTCCTTTTTATTTGAATTTTTTTTAAATCCGACTATAAGTTCTGCATCATCCTCTGAATTCATAATGTACCACATCTCAGTTTTACCAAACGAATTATGACGCATTTTAGCTAATTCATCATTTGGGTGTAATTGTATACTTAGTGGTTCTTTAGCATCAATAAACTTTATTAATAAAGGGAATTTATCACCAAATCGCTCATAAATTTCTTTTCCAACAAGAGTTGCTTTATAATATTTAATAAGTTCCTTTAAATTTTTTCCTTTTAGCTGTCCATTAGCTATTATTGAAGTATCACCCTCAACATCAGAAAGTTCCCAACTTTCTCCAATTGAGTTCTTGTCTGATTTTTTATTTAAAAGTGTTTTTAACTTTTCTCCTCCCCAAATACGTTCCTTTAGGATTGGTTTAAATTTTAAAGGGTAATCTAACTCCATCAATTACTTGCCATTATAGGTTACATAATTTCTTGGTGTTTCATACAGCGTCACAGATAATTCCTTAGAATTGCTTATGTGCGATCTTAACTTATTCCAAATTACTACTGCTATATTTTCTGCTGTAGGGTTTAATTTTTTAAACTCAACAACTTCTTTATTAAGGTTCTTATGATCTAAAAGCTCTTCAACCTCGGTTTTAATTAACAGCTTTAAAACCTTCATATCAATTACAAAACCAGTTTCAGGGTCAATTTCACCTGTAACAGAAACTACTAAATCATAATTATGACCGTGGTAGTTCGGGTTGCTACATTTACCAAATACTTGGGCATTCTTCTCATCTGACCAATCTGGTCTAAACAAACGATGTGCTGCATTAAAATGTGCTTTTCTATTTACAGTAACCTTCATAATTATGCTTCAACTAAACGCTGATAATATTCATTAAAAATGATTTTAAACCATTCAGTATAAACTTCTGGATGCTTTTGCATATCATCTTTAATATTATCTAAATCCATCCATTTATAACTTTCTACCTCTTCTTTATTAATTTTCGGTTCTCCTTCAAATTCACCAATCATTACGTGATCCAGCTCATGCTCAGTCAACCCGTTATCGAATGGTGCCTTATAGATAAAAGAAAATACTTCTTTCAATTTGCATTCAAAGCCCATTTCTTCTCGCAAACGGCGCCTACCCGCTTCTATACTAGTTTCTCCATCTCTTTGGTGACTACAGCAGGTATTTGTCCACAATAACGGAGAATGATATTTATCAATCGCTCTTTGTTGCAATAATAATTCACCTTTTTTATTAAATACAAATACCGAAAAAGCCCTATGCAATAAAGCTTTCTCATGCGCTTCCATTTTAGACATCAGCCCAATCTTTTCGTCATTCTCATTAACTAAAATTACTAGTTCTTCCTTCATTATTCAAATTTCTACAAAACTACAAATTCTCTAAATTAATATAAGCCGTTTTAATTACAGGGTTTTCACTCGAAACGTCTGTCCAGGCAAAATAAGCTCTATCATTTAAAATTTCCATCTGTGGAAATCCGCTTGAACGAGATGGATCAAATTCTGAAATAACGATAGGATCCTCCTTTTTACCTGAAATATGAACTTTAACAACTCTAATAACAGTTTTAGAATTTTCTAATGATACCCAACTAATGAGAGCATTTTCACTATTAATCATAGCAACATCTACTCGACCAATAGTTTGTACTTCATCAATTAAAATAGGTTTATCAAAAGTTGCACCATTATCTCTTGAAAAAATAACTTGAACTTTCGGCATCTCACTAGATGCTGTATACCAAGCAATTACTAAATTGCTTTTGTTGCAATCTGCTTTTGGCCCATTTACTGGGCATCCTTCAATCTTCCAATTATCATTATAAATTGGTTTTGGTAATGACCATTGATTATCTATTAAACGTGTAATGTATATATCTCTAATCTCTGTATTGGATCGATCACGATATACTACGACAGGTCCATTTTTGGTAATTGCAGCTGATGTTTGGCAACAATCACATGTCTTTGAATCTAATTCAAATTCATTTATTTTAGTTCCGCTAGCTAAAATTTCAGCCGATCTAATAGTCATTGCGCTATTTTCATGATGATCATGACCACCCGTAGCATTTCTACCATCTAACCATGTAACAAAAAATGAGTCATTTTTATATGGTAACATAGTAACAAAACCATGTTCAGACTTAGTACCGTCATCATGTAAAATAAAAGGATCTGACCAAAAATTCTCTTTTTTTCTAAACTGTTTTAAATAAATATCATAAGTATATGTTCCATCTTCAGATTTTTGTAGATAATGACTTAATAGATTGCCATTATTTTCAGCTATAGCAGGAAAATCTGCCCAATTAACAAACCAGTCCCTTCCATTTGTTATTTCAAAAGGTGTAGACCACTCATTATGAATTAATTTAGAATAATTCAAACTTGAGACTGAATCATTGATTTTTTGCGTCCAAGACATAAATAATTCTTTGTCGTTAGAAAATAAATATGGCTGAACACAATTTTCAGAAGAAGGCGCTTCTATATAGTTGATTTCAACCACCGTGTCTTTCTTATCACTGATTTTACAGGAAAGTGCTACCACTAAAAACAATAAAATAAAATGTATTTTTCTCATTGATCAGAATAATAATCGAAAATACAAAGTTTTATATGATTACAATTATATTTGCTTATCATAATTCTAATAATGCGACTACACACTTTTGTTTTTCTAATCTTAATGTTATCAGTAACGTCTTGTCACGAAAAAAAGCAAGCACCATTAGAAAAAAGTAAAACCCAAGTCAATATTGATAAACCTTCTAAACCGACTAGTAAAAAACAAGCGCAAAAAAAATTAAAAGAAGAAACAATTAGTAGAAAAAATACTGTAGAATTTTTAACTAAATACGGAAAAGAAAATCCTGAGACTTTAGTTTTATTTAAAACAAGATTAGGCGATTTAAAAATCAAATTATATAAAGATACGCCATTACACAGGGCAAGTTTCATTTTTTTAACAAAAGAGGGGTATTTCAGTACTACTAGTGTACATAGAATTGTTGAAGGTTTCGTTGTGCAAGGTGGTAATTCTGAAGCTCCATCGACAAGAAAGTTAAGAAGAAAATTTGATGCATATACATTATCATCTGAATTTAGAAAGAATAGAACTCACATATATGGAGCTATAGCAGCAGCACGTGATTGGGATAATAATCCAAATAAACGCTCAACACCTTTTGAATTCTATTTTGTGCAAGATAAGAACGGTAGTCATCATCTAAATGGAGAACACACGGTCTTTGGCGAAATTATTAGTGGGTTTGACACATTAGAAAAAATTGCAAAAGTTAAGGTTGGTAACGACGAATGGCCAATACAAAATGTCTACTTTGATGCTACAGTAATTCGTTAAATTAAACTTATATTTGCCTCCCCAATTTTAATTCATGAGTTTTTTAGAAGAAATACAACGTAGACGTACCTTTGGTATTATTTCTCACCCAGATGCAGGTAAAACCACTCTAACGGAAAAGCTGTTACTCTTCGGTGGTGCAATTCAAGAAGCTGGCGCTGTAAAAAATAATAAGATTAAAAAAGGGGCAACTTCCGATTTTATGGAAATTGAACGCCAGCGTGGTATTTCTGTTGCTACTTCTGTACTAGCTTTTATCTACAAAGACAAGAAGATTAATATTCTAGACACACCGGGGCATAAAGATTTTGCTGAAGATACCTTTAGAACGCTTACTGCCGTAGACAGTGTTATTGTAGTGATCGATGTTGCCAAAGGTGTAGAGGAACAGACTGAAAAACTAGTTGAAGTCTGTAGAATGCGAAACATACCTATAATTGTCTTTATTAATAAATTAGATCGCGAAGGTAAAGATGCTTTTGATCTTTTAGATGAAGTTGAACAAAAATTAGGGTTAATAGTTACGCCATTAAGTTTTCCTATTGGGATGGGTTATGATTTTAAAGGAATTTATAACATATGGGAAAAGAAATTAAATCTATTTTCTGGAGAAAATAAACAAACTGTTGCTGAAGGAGTTGAATTTGATGATATTTCGAACCCTGAATTAGATGAAATTGTTGGCGAGGATGCCGCCAACACTCTACGCGAGGAATTAGAATTAGTCTATGAAGTTTATCCAGAATTTAATCAACAAGAATACTTAGAAGGAAAATTACAGCCTGTATTTTTTGGTTCTGCGTTAAATAATTTCGGTGTAAAAGAGTTACTCGACTGTTTTATAAATATTGCTCCCTCTCCACAACCGAAAATGGCTGAAGAGCGATTGGTAGATTCAAAAGAAGAAAAATTAGCAGGTTTTGTATTTAAAATCCACGCAAATATGGATCCAAAGCACCGTGATCGTTTAGCTTTTGTTAAGATTGTATCGGGTACTTTTAAACGTAATGCTCCTTATTTACACGTACGTAATAATAAAAAGTTGAAATTCTCAAGCCCTAACGCTTTTTTTGCTGAAAAGAAGGAAATTGTTGACGAATCTTTTCCTGGAGATATTGTAGGTTTACATGATACCGGTAACTTTAAAATTGGTGATACACTAACAGAAGGTGAGCAATTAAATTTTAAAGGAATTCCTAGTTTTTCACCTGAACATTTTCGTTATGTAAACAACGCTGACCCAATGAAAGCTAAGCAGTTATATAAAGGATTAGATCAGTTAATGGATGAAGGAGTTGCTCAATTATTTACCTTAGAATTAAATGGTAGAAAAGTGATTGGTACTGTCGGTGCTCTTCAATATGAAGTGATTCAATATCGTCTCGAACATGAATATGGTGCAAAATGTACTTACGAAAATTTACCTATGCATAAAGTGTGCTGGGTAGAGTCAGAAAATGAAAAAAATGATGAGTTCACCGAATTTAAACGTGTAAAACAACGTTATCTAGCGAAAGATAAACAGGGACAATTAGTGTTTTTGGCAGATTCAGCCTTTACAATACAAATGACGCAGCAAAAATACCCTAGCGTAAAACTGCATTTTACCAGTGAATTTTAAGATTTAGTTAGTAGGAATAATAGATTCTTATTATACCTAAATAAGAATAAATAATAAAATTTCTTTCATATTTGCATGAATTTTGCTAGCTTTATATTAGTAATACTATTTATATGAACAAAGAACATCAAGAAATAATAGATAAAGCATTAGAATTTGAGAATTCTAAAAACCCAATAACAAGTACCTCAGAACGTGTTATCGTTTCAAGAAAATCTAAAGAACATATATTGGCTTTAAACGAAATATATAAGGTTACTAAAGACGTTGAAATAATGGATATTATGAAGCGTTTAACAGCAATTAAACAAAGAGCTGAAAAACGCTTGATAATGCGCGTATAAATAATTTATTATCAATTACTTAGCGTATTACATTTTTTACTTAATTATCAATTTAGTAGTTAATTCTCGACTATCTTCTAATTGAATTTTTACAAAATATATACCAGCCAATAAATTATCCACTTCTAAACTCATTTTATTTGTTTGAATGCTATTTTTTACGGTTTTTAACTTTTTACCTTTTATGCTAAATAAATCAAGTTTTAAAATAACTGATTTATCATTTGTGCTAAAACTAACAACTCTATCTGAAGGGTTTGGGAACATGGCAACTTTCAATCTATCTGCATCATTGTTATTTAAATAATCAGAAGAGTTTAGCGTAATATTATTAGGAGTGGTTACATATAATTCAGTTCCACTAATCTCATTATAAGCACTAAAATAAAGCTTATCACCGCTGCTAATAATTTCTCCAAATGAATCAAAATCATCAAAATTTTGTCCATTAATGACGTTTATATCTAACTGCTCAGTACCTTCTACTGTTCCATTGGTTACCCAAACCTTTTGAAAGTAATCATCTCCAATATAAAATAAGTTCTTTTTTAGACAAGCTAAATCTTTTATATATTGAAACCCTCCAGCAATTGGTTCAGTAATTTTTATTGTTCCATTAACCGTACCGTCTGTTCTCCACAATTCTTCATCAACACCTGAACTATTTTTAATTGTATAGTATAAATAATCACCACATATAGTTAAATTACTCATACTTATAAGGTTATCATTATGATTGATTCCATCATATAACAATATGGTACCATCAATTGTACCGTCCGTCTTGTAAAGAGATTTTCTGAAACTTTCTGGATTATCAGCAAAAAAGTACGCCTCATTATTAAATATGACCATAAAATTATTATTAGGCCCAGAACCAATTCCAAAAGTTTTGAGGAGCTGTGTTCCATCTATAGTACCATCAGATGACCATAATTCATCACCTTCCGAGTTTCCTTCTACAATTAGTATTAATTTATCATATGTAGCAACAATTTTTCTTATATAATCGAAATGTTTAAATTTAAAAGTATTAGTTTCCGTACCATCAGATGAATAAAGAGAATAGCTCAACCCGTCATTAGCAGCAAAATAAATCCGACTATTCAACTTTGTAAAATGAGAAGGATAGCTCCCGACTCCAAAACTTCCATTTCGAATATCCTTAATCATATACGTACCGCTTTCAGTTCCATCGCTTACCCATGGTTCAAAACCATGCGAACCGTCACTCCCCATAAAATATAACTTATCATTGATAACATAAAAGTCGTCATATCTCCTTAGACCATCCTTATTACCAATATTCAAATCTTTTACCATAACTGAACCTTCTTCTGTTCCATCACTCTTCCAAAGTTCAAAGCCATGAATACCATCACTTGCATTAAAGAATAAGGTCCCATTGATATTTCTCATACCAGATTCATCTCTTATACTTTGGAAGTGATCATTATTTATATCTTTAACCATGTAAGTGCCGTCTAAAGTGCCATTACTTTTACATAATTGAATACCATATTCTAGAGCTCTAGCACCGAAAAAAAGCATACCGTCAACATCCGTTAATTGTTTCGGATAACTACTATTAGCTTTGTTAAGATCTTTGAAAAATTTAGTTCCTAAAACACTTCCGTCTGTTACCCAAAGTTCATTACCATTCTTATTGGTTTCAAGACCAAAAAAAACTTTATTGTTATAATCAATAAAGTCGAAATTAAAATTAGAACTAGACTTAATTCCATTATTATTTAACTCATATGTTCCTGAATCGGTACCATCACTAATCCAAAATGTTCTCAGTAAATTAACATCTTTATATCCAGAAAAAAATAATTTATTATTTAAAACTTTCAAATCTTTAATAGAACTTGTTCCACTTCCAACATAAATATCCTTTACTATTTTTGTTCCTGTTTCGGTTCCATCAGATTTCCATAACTCAATGCCATTAACGCCTTCATCGGCTAGAAAGAAGACTTCATTATTCAACTTAGTGAATGGAGTCCTATATGGTATACTCCCAAGGTTTGGATTTATTTCTTTAATCATTATAGTTCCTTGTGCTGTGCCATCACTTTTCCAAAGTTCGCTACCATGAATCCCATCATTGGCTACAAAAATTAGCTGATTATTAACAACCTGACCCTCTAAAGAGAATACACCGTTAGAAAAACCTTGCCAAATATCTTTAACCATGGAAGTACCTTGAGGTGTTCCGTCACTTTTCCAAAGCTCATAACCATTTTGACCATTATTTGCAACAAAATAAAAACTGTTATTCAGCATTAAAACCCTATTATTCAATAAAATACTACTAAAAGATTCATTAATATCTTTAAACAACTCTGTTCCTTCAGAAGTCCCATCAGTAAACCATAATTCAACATTATGTGTACCATCATCTGCTGAAAAAAATAACGATTCATTAAATACAAAAAAGGATGCAGGATTACTATGATTAATACCTGGATATATATCTTTTAACAACCTTGTTCCTGCCTCAGAACCATCACTTACCCATAGTTCACTCCCATTTATGCCATCTTCAGCTGCAAAATATATTTTGTTATTAAAAATTTTTAATTCAGATAATAATGGAAATGAATCAATACTACCACTCCTAATATCTTTTATAATATAAGTGCCATCTCTAGTTCCGTCACTTCTCCATAACTCATACCCATGTACTCCATCATTAGCTATAAAAAACAATATGTTATTGGCAACGACTAATGATTTGATTCCAGAAGAATTTCTACCTTCATAAATATCTTTTACTAAATAAGTGTTTTCAGAATCTCCATTTGAAAACCATAATTCTCTTCCGTATATTTTATTATTTGCGGTGAAATAAAATCCAGAATTAGTTTTAATGAAATTTTGCGGGTCGCCATCTTCAAAGAAATTTAATTCTAATAAAGTAGCATCTAAGGTCTGAGCATTTATTGCAACCGAATTTAAAAAGAAAAAAAAGAAAATAGTAGTATATTTTTTCATGTTTAGCGTTTTAATATTACAATACTAAAAATTTGTTACGATATTGACAAAGAGTTTTTAATTTTTTTTATTCCAACTAAATATTTATTTAATTCTTCTCTAACCTTAGGAAATAAAAACAATAGCCCTATCATATTAGGGAATACCAATGCTAAAATCATAGCATCTGAGAATTTAATTACTGCATCTAGCGTAACAGCCGCTCCTAAAACTGTAAAGATTAAAAAGATAATTTTATAGGTTAAGTCTGTCCATTTTCCTCTACCGAAAAGGTATTTCCAAGATTGTAATCCATAATAAGACCATGAAAGAATGGTGGAAAAGGCAAACAGAACTACTGCAATGGCTAACACATATGATGATCCTGGAATGGCACTATCAAATGCCATAGAAGTTAAATTTACTCCTCCTGCTCTACTACCATCAGCTAACAATGCTTGATTGTTTATTACATCTCCGTATACAAAAGCACCATCAACATTGAACATGATAATAACAATGGCCGTCATAGTGCAAATCACTACTGTATCAATAAAAGGTTCTAATAAACCTACAAGCCCCTCAGAAGCTGCAAATTTTGTATTTACCGCAGAATGCGCTATAGCAGCTGAACCAGCTCCTGCCTCGTTTGAAAATGCCGCTCTTCGAAAGCCTTGTATCATAACTCCAATAAATCCACCAGTAATAGTAGCTCTAGGTGTAAACGCTTCGCTAAAAATTAACTGAAAAGCATCATCAACGTAGCTGAAATTTGAAAGAATAATAAATAAGGCCGTAGCTACATAAAGAACAGCCATAAATGGTACAATTTTTTCTGTAATCTTAGCAATTCGTTTAATACCTCCAATTATCACAATTCCAACAAAAATGGCAAAAATGAGTCCAATGATACTTCCAGAAGATGACCCTTCTATGCTAAATCTAGATATTATTTGAGCTGCTGCTTGATTGGTCTGAAATGCATTACCACCACCAAATGATGCACCAACACATAGAATAGCAAATAAGCCAGCCAATAATTTACCTAAATGCTTATAGCCATTTTCCCTTAGCCCTCTAGATAAGTAATACATCGGTCCACCATAAACACTTCCCTTTTCATCTATATCTCTATAACGTACTCCTAAGGTACACTCTACAAATTTTGATGACATTCCTAATAAACCTGCTAAAATCATCCAGAAAGTAGCTCCAGGACCTCCAATTGAAATAGCTACTGCTACCATAGCGATATTTCCTAAACCTACTGTACCAGAAACAGCTGTAGCCAATGCTTGAAAATGATTGACCTCACCGTGATGACTTTCATCTTTTAAGGTATCTACAATGTCTCCTTCTATTACATGAACATTCGAAGTTGTTTCTACTTCTAAATATTCTAATTCATCATATTTTCCTCTTACAACTTGAATGGCTGTTGGAAAATGACGAAAATTTACAAATCCAAAATAAATGGTAAAAAATAAAGCTCCAGCAAGTAATAGTATCAACACTACAGGAATCCCATGTCCTGCAATAGTAATTTGTGTAAAAATTAAGCTTTCCCACCAAATAGCTATAGGCATAAACGCATCGTTTATTTTTTCATCTAGCCCTTTTGATTGTGCAGACGCTAAGAAAGGAGTTAATAATAGTAATGTGAATAGTAAGTGTTTCTGTTTCAAATTCATGACAATGATTTTTTAATTCGACGCAATTTGTATCATGAATTATCTTTGCATGTAAAAAGTCAGAAATAAGATAAAAATGTCAGTAAAGTAACTACTGACAAAAATGTAAATAAGTAAAATTTAAAGTGTAATATTCTTTGGAGGCAACGCTAATCGGATTCTTCGCTCTCGCTTTTCCGACATTTCAAAAAGTGTTTTCTTTAATGGGTTTAGGTGATGATTTCGTGTCCAATTCTCCTTACCAAAGACACCATCTAATAAAGCTGTAAGCAATCGTTTAATCTCATTATGATCATTAATATCATACGTTTTTGAAAGATCAAAATTCTTTGGTTTTATTTCAAGCCAATCATCTTTTTGCTCTTTTTTACGTTCAGCAAATCTTAGAAATAGATTAAATAATGCTGGAGTTAGTTGAACTTTCCGCTCATTTTCACCAGGTAATCCTTTTAAAAGTACAAATTGTTCTATTTTATCTTTATTATTTCTCTTCTTATCAAACTTAATATAAAAATGCTCTGAATCTGGTATTACATTCTCTGCTAACTCTTTTACCCAACTCAATGCTAATGCAAAGAATAACATAATTAATGATGTTTTAAAGATGGCTGAAAATAAGGTAAGGTTTATAGATGAGTCGGTTAGTTTATATAATTGAGCTACTAATGTTATAAGTACAGTAACTAGTGATAACCATGCCAACATTTTTAATCTTCGTTTTGCGAATGACTCCCATAAAACAAAACCTAAAAAGCCTAAGGTTAGAAACGCATAGTAGACATCTAGTTCACTAATTAAGCTTAATGTTTTACCAGAAATCATCTTGCTTATTGTTGGTAGTAATGAAAATAAAAAAGGTAAGCCAATAATATATATCCAGTATTTAGATTTTATAATATGTTCAACAGGTTTTGGTAAGTATCGAAACCAAGGCAAAGCTAACAGAATAAAGAGACTATTGAATAATGATAAAATACTACGCCATCCATCAAGTATAAAGTTATTCCCTAAAGATGTATTCGCAAAATATACTTCAACAATTCCAGAAATGCTCCAACATAAAATTGAAAGTGCCAACCATACTTGGCCAAAATCATTTTGTCGCTTGCCTATATGCCACCAGATAGATAGCAAAGCTATAAATGCAAATAAACAAACAGTAAACTGCCACCATCCATAAAAAGATAGAATATCTGATTGCCCTTGAAGTATATTAAAAGAATTCAAATTACTGTTTTACATATGACTCAAATGTAGTAAAAACTGAAATGTAATTATTTTTGAAGTTATTATAAAAATCATTGAGAATTAAACCGTTGAACCTTATAGTTCACTTTAAATTCTTTCCACACGCTTAATAACTCTTGAAATTTTTCAGGATACTCTGTTTTAACATCCTTAGATTCTTGTGGATCTTCTTCTAAATTGAAAAGTAAAAAATTTGATTCTTCCCAATTCATGGCTGGGTTTACAAGTTTCCAATTTCCCTTACGAACTAGCGCGTGATGATTATGCTCCATAACCCAAGCTTCATCGGCACTATGTACCTCTTTAGTACTTCCATTCAAAACGGTTAATAATGATTTTCCTTGGAGCGGATGCACCCGTTTACCATTGTAATACTCAGGAAATTGCACATTAGCTACGTCATAAAATGTCGGAGCTAAATCCGTTAAAGTAGTAAAGCCTTTATAAATTCCTCCCTTACCATTTTTATATGGATGTCGAATAATAGCAGGTATTTTTATACCTCCTTCAAAAGTGTATTGTTTGTGATTTCTAAAAGGTGCTGCACCAGCTTCAGCCCATTGCTTATCATAAAACACAAAAGAAGTTGGTGAACCCATATTTTTATAACTGTTATCATAAATGCTATCTAAAAACCTACGAATTGAAGGTTCTGCATAAAACTCTCCAGCTGCTGCTCCATTATCACTCATAAAAACTATTAAAGTATTATTGTATTGATTTATACTCTTTAAAAATTTTATAAGGCGCCCAATATGAAAATCTAGATTTTCAACCATACCAGCGTATAATTCCATTTTACGTGATTCTATTTTTTTTTCTTCAATTGTAAGAGAATCCCATGGTTTTATTCCTGGGTATAAGGATGGTAATCGATGTTCTTTAGAAATGATTCCTGCATTTTTTAATCTTTGATGGTTCCTTACTCGTAAAACTTTGTAACCATCATCGTATTTTCCTTTATATTTTTTCCAAAACTTATCTTCCACTTGCAGAGGCCAATGTGGTGATGTATATGCTGCAAAAGCAAAGAAAGGCTGATTATTTTCTAAATCTTCTTTAATGAAATCAATTAAATAATTTGTGTAAATCTCTGTCGAATATCCATCCATAGGCCATTCAGCTTTTTCTCCATTAAGACTATAGTGTGATTTTGGATTTGAAGCTGTAAGATTTATATCATTGTAGTGATTTCCTGCACCTTCGTGCATTATAAATGATCGTTCAAAACCTTTATTGTGTGGTAATTGATCATCTTTACCACCTAGATGCCATTTACCAGCCATATAAGTTCTATAACCAGCCTTTTTTAACAACTGAGGGATAGTAATTACACGATCGCTTAAATGACCTTCGTATCCCCAATCGCCTATCCTTCTAAATTGTGATCCCATGCCTGCAATATGATTGTTAGCGCCAGAAAGAAGAGAAGCTCTAGTTGGTGCACAGGAAGGAGCTGAATAAAAATTTGAAAAACGAATTCCTTCACTTGATAAAGAATCAATATTAGGTGTACTTATATCACTACCATAACTACCAATGTCTGCATAGCCCAAATCATCAGCAACTAATAGTAATATATTAGTTTTTTTATGGATTGTATTTTTATGGGATTTCTGACATGAGATAAAACATACTACTATAAATAATATGGTAAAAAACGAAGATTTCAACATGGTTTATTTAGCTAGCGTTAATAATAGATTGATTTTGAATACTATAAAGATATCAAAACAATATAAACTAATTAATAATCCAAAGCTATGGGTGAATAATTGGTTTAATTTTTTGCTATATATTTACGCTTATGAACTCAAAAACAATCAGCAACGGAATCTTACGAGCGCTAGGTATTATTTTAAGCATTGCAGGGCTTTTGTATTTTCTCTACCAGATAAGGTCGGTTATAGTTTACATAGTTATAGCAGCAGTATTGTCGTTAATTGCACGCCCAATAGTAAGGTTTTTAAAGCGAAAGTTAAAGTTTCCGAATACTTTAGCCGTCGTTACTACTATGACACTATTTCTAGCGATGTTGTTTGGATTGATTTCAATGTTTATTCCAGTGATAGTTAAACAAGGACAAAATCTTTCTTTATTAGATATTAATCAGCTTGAGTTAAAAATTGAGAATTTACTAAATCAAGCTAATGCTTATTTTACTTCTCACGGAATCAATATTTTGGACCAATTAAAAAGCGTAGATATTTTTTCTAATGTAAAGATAATTCCTAATTTTTTAAATAATGTAATTGGTACTATAGGAAGCCTTAGTGTTGGGTTATTCTCGGTGTTATTTATTGTATTTTTCTTTATGAAGGATAGTCATTTATTGCATAATGCTTTAATGGTAATTGTTCCTGATAAAACCGAAAGTCGTTTTGCTGCTTCTATGGAAAAAATAGAAGACCTTTTATCAAGATATTTTATCGGTTTGGTTACGCAAATCTCGATACTGTTTGTTTTATACACAATAGTTCTTCTCATTTTTGGGATTGATAATGCCATTGTTATTGCATTTTTGTGTGCTTTATTGAATTTAATCCCTTATGTAGGACCTTTAATTGGAGGTGTTTTAATGGCGATTTTGACCATGACCAGCCATATAGATGAAGATTTTAAAACACAAATCTTGCCTACAACTATTTATGTACTGATCGGTTATGGAATTACGCAACTTATTGACAACTTTATAAGTCAACCACGTATATTCTCTCAGGCTACAAAAGCACACCCCTTAGAAATCTTTTTAGTAATTATTATTGGTGGGTTAATATTCGGTGTTACCGGAATGATCGTAGCAGTACCAATATATACCGCCTCAAAGGTGATTTTAAAAGAGTTCTTAGCGGAAAATAAGATTGTAAAGTCGCTTACTAAGGATTTATAAAATTGAATCCTAAAATTCTACATAAAGAAGTTCAAGATTTTATTAATAAAAATCTTAAAACTGATATTTCAAAATTACTTTTTAAGGGTAGTCCTTTTGGCGGTATTACCATTCAGGAATTAGCAGAACAAGTTGAAGCCAAAAAGCGTTGTGAAAAAAAACTGCCAACTTGGTTTCAAGCCCAAAACATCTATTACCCAAATAAACTTAACATTGAGCAGACTTCCTCTGAAGTAACAGCAAAGTATAAATCTAAGCTCATTTCTGGTAGTTCGATTATCGACCTAACTGGTGGATTTGGCATTGATTCCTACTATTTTTCTAAGCAATTTAAAAATGTAACTCATTGTGAACTTAGTACTGAACTCTCACAGATAGTTACTCATAATTTTAAGCAGCTAGAAACTACTATTAAAACAATAGCTCAAGATGGCTTAGCTTATTTAGAAAATGAAAACCAGCAGTTTGATTGGATATATGTAGATCCATCACGAAGAAATGATTTAAAAGGCAAAGTTTTTCTCTTAAAGGATTGTTTACCCAATATTCCAGAAAATCTAGACTTACTATTTAAGTATTCAGATAATATCTTAATTAAAACATCGCCTATTCTAGATATTTCAAGTGCAATAAATGAACTTAAGTATGTCAAGGAAGTTCATGTGGTTGCCTTAGAAAACGACGTAAAAGAGTTATTGCTTTTACTTAAAAAAGATTATTTAAGCACAATAGTTATCAAAACTGTCAACATAAAAAAGGATATAGCTGATACATTTGAAGCTGTTTTTAATTCAAATACTATAGCAACATATTCTGAGCCTCTAACCTATTTATATGAACCTAATTCTGCCATTTTAAAAGCTGGACTATTTAATGAAGTATCAAATCAATTAAATATTTATAAATTACATGTTAACAGCCATTTGTATACTATAAATAATTTAATAAAATTCCCCGGAAGACGTTTTAAAATAAATCATAAAATAGCTTATGATAAAAAACAGCTAAAACAATTAATCCCATCTAAAAAGGCTAATATAACTACGCGTAACTTCCCGGAAACGGTAGCTCAAATCCGCAAAAAAACAGGCATTAAAGATGGCGGTGATCAATACCTCTTCTTCACAACCGGCATTGATAACAAACATGTAGTACTCATCTGCGAAAAAGTTTAACTATAGCTCTTTTTATATCGTACTTTATTTTAGTAATTTAGTCCAACTAATCATTATTCATGGCAAATAAGAATATTCGTTCATTATCCTATAGAAAAGAACTAGATGACAACCTTTTCGAGAATGTTGCTCAATTAGCCAATAAATCTGCTTCTCAAGTAGAATATCATGAATTGGCTGAACGCTTTATGATTGACGACTCTGTGGTGTTTGGAACTACTTCTTTTTATGATTTTTTACGTCCAGAAAACCAAGGTAAAACTGTGCATGTGTGTAATGGTACAGCTTGTATGGTTGCTGATAGTCAGGAAAAATTGATCACTAATTTAGAAGGTATTGTTGATAAGGATAAAATTGGTCATGCCCCATGTTTAGGTCATTGCCACCAAAATAATGCGTTTCTGTATGATGATAAAACCTATTCTTCAAATTCACCAGAAGTATTAAAAGAAATTATTGACACAAAGGATTATCAGGATAATATTTATCATGTAGATTGTAATTCTACACCTATACTCACTTCAACTATTGATGATATCGCCAGTTTTTATAAACTAGCAGATGAGTTTAGAAATAAGCCATATGAAGCTATTTCAGCACTCAAAACATCTAATTTAAGAGGCCGTGGTGGTGCTGGGTTTCCATTTTATTTCAAGCTAGATGCTACCATAAAAGAAGAAACAGATCAAAAATATATCGTTTGTAATGCAGATGAAGGTGACCCAGGCGCCTATTCTGATATGTACTTGATGGAGCTTCAACCTCATAAGGTGTTATTCGGGATGTATATGTCTGGAATTATTGTAGGTGCAGACACAGGTGTACTATATATTCGTGGCGAATATCCAGATTCTATTCGTAAAGTAAAAGCGGCAATAGATGAATTAAAAGGGTTAGGATTAGCACAAGACTTTAGGTTTAAGATCATTAGAGGGCAGGGATCTTATATCTGCGGTGAAGAAACAGCATTGTTGAGTTCTATAGAAGGCTTGCGCCCAGAAGTTAGGGTTCGCCCACCCTACCCTGCTCAATATGGTTTATATGGTAAACCAACTGTACTATCTAATGTTGAAACGTTTGCTAATGTACATTGGATTTTAGAAAACGGAGGTGCGGCTTATACTAATTTAGGTAACCAAAAATCTACTGGTACAAAGTTAGTTTCTTTAGATAGTTTCTTCAATAGGCCTGGTATGTACGAAATTGAAATGGGTACACCATTAAAAACTGTGTTTGAAGAATACGGTAAAGGGTTTAAATCAGATGTAAAGGCTGTACAAATTGGGGGCCCTTTAGGTGGTATTGTTCCTACTCATAAAATTGATGAGCTGACCTTAGATTTTGAGTCATTTACTTCTCAAAACTTTCTATTAGGGCATGCCAGCGTAGTTTCTATACCTGCAGATTTTCCGATGGTCAAGTTTTTAGAACATTTATTGGAGTTTACAGCTGATGAATCTTGTGGCAAGTGTTATCCTTGTAGAATTGGTTCGCATAGAGGGTATGAAATGCTGAAAAAAGCTCAAAACGAAAATTATAAGATCGATAGACAATTATTCGATGATCTAGTTGAAACCTTAGAAATAGGTTCTTTATGTGCATTAGGTGGTGGTATTCCCTTGCCGATTAAAAATGCATTACAGTATTTTGAAGATGAATTGAAGTTATACTTCGCTTAATCAATATTATAATGGAAGATAAAGCAACACAAAGTATACAAGCAGAAAAGTTAAAAAATGGCTCTCCAAAGGCTTATATTAACAATCAAGCATATACAATTATGCCTGGCGAGACAATTCTCGAGTTTGTAAGACGTATTGAAGATAGAGACGCTATACCAACCATGTGTCAAGATGATCGTTTAGATAATTTTGGTTCTTGCAGAGTTTGTTCTGTAGAAGTAGCGCGAGTAAAAGATGGCGAAACAAGAACAGTAGCCTCATGCCATACACCTGTTGGTGAAGGACAATACATTTATCATACTACTGATAAGATGAAGCGTTTGCGCAAGAATATTGTTGAATTGGTATTATCTGATTATCCTCCCGATAAAGTTTTTGCTCCAGATGATAAGAAACCAACCGAATTTCAAAAAACAATCGCTCAAATAGGTATCCCAAACGTACGTTATCCCAAGGGAGATCATCATTTAGATATAGAGCCAGATAGAGCACACCCATATATAAAATCAGATCTATCGCAATGTATTAATTGCTATCGTTGTGTACGTGCCTGTGAAGAAATTCAAGGTGAAATGATCTTAAATATGTCTGGTCGTGGTTTTGCAACCAGTATTATTAAAGGTTTTGATACTTCGTTTGATGAATCTGCTTGCGTTTCTTGTGGTGCCTGTGTACAAACATGTCCTACTGAAGCACTTACCGATAAATTTGAAACTAAAACTTTAATAGCAGATAAAACGGTTAGAACCACGTGCACTTATTGCGGAGTTGGCTGTCAATTAGATGTATCTGTTATTGATGGAAAGATTCGTGGTATTCGGGCTCCCGAAACTGCTGAAGTAAACGAAGGACATACTTGCTTAAAAGGACGTTTTGCATTTCAGTTCTATAACCATCCAGATCGTTTGAGAGAGCCCATGATTAAAAAGGATGGCAAATTTGAAATTGTTTCTTGGGATGAAGCTTATGATTTTATTACTGACAAGTTGATAGAAATAAGAAAAAAGCATGGTCCTGACGCTATTGGAGGTATTTCCTCTTCTCGAGCTACCAACGAAGAGAATTATTTAATGCAAAAAATGATTCGTGTAGCTGTAGGTACAAACAATATTGATGGATGTGCCAGAGTTTGCCATGCGCCAACAGCCTATGGCATGCAACAAGCATTTGGTACAGGTGCGGCAACAAACTCTGTAGAAGATATGAAGGATGCTGATGCCATATTCTTATTCGGTGCCAACCCAATAAAAGGGCATCCGGTAACAGGCGCTAAGTTTAAGCAGGCTTTTATGAAAGGGGTCACTTCTATTGTAGTAGATCCCGTAAAAACCAAATTAGCTGATCTTGCTACTTATCATTTACAAATTCGCCCGGGAACGAATGTGGCTATCCTTAATATGATTGCTCATTATATCATCAAAGAAGGCTTAGTAAAACAAGACTTTATCGATTCTTATACCGAAATGTATGATGAATTTAGAGATCATGTTATTGGCTTAGATATGGATGAGCTTTCTGAACTTACCGGAGTTAATAAAGAGCTAGTTAGAGAGGCAGCTATTGCCTACGCTTCCGCGGAAAGAGCAATGGAATTTCACGGGTTGGGAGTTACTGAACATTTTCAAGGAAGTAAAACAGTGATGTTGCTTTCAAATATTGCCATGATGACTGGTAATGTGGGTAGAAAAGGTGTAGGATTAAATCCGTTGCGAGGACAAAACAATGTGCAAGGGGCAGCTGATATGGGTGTTCAGCCACATCAAGGAGCAGGATATTTAGATATAAACAAACCTGAAATCCAGCAATATTATGCTGAAAAGTATGGTATTGAAAAAATGCCAGAAAAAGAAGGTTTAAAGATTCCTCATATGTTAGATGCTGCCATCGATGGTAGAATAAAGGCCTTATACATCGTGGGTGAAGACACTATAATGACTGACCCTAATTCTAACCATAGCATCAAAGCTTTTGAAAACTTAGAACTCATTGTAGTTCAAGAACTATTTATGACTGCTACGGCTGAACTAGCTGATGTAGTTTTACCAGCTTCTTCATATTTCGAAAAAGATGGTACGTTTACTAATGGAGAGCGCCGTGTTCAAAGGGTAAATAAAGTTGTAGAACCCATTGGGAATACTAAACCTGATGGGCAGATCATTATTGATATGATGCATCGATTAGGTTATGATCAACCAACAGGTTTAAAGTATGAAGCTTCTAAAGTCATTGAAGAAATTGCAGATGTTATTCCGTTTATGAAAGGATTAAGTTGGGAGCGTTTAGGCAAAAACGGCTTGCAATGGCCTGTTAAAGAAGATGGTACCGATACCAAAATGTTACATGTTGATGGTGCCTTTAAAAAAGGAAAAGGAAAATTCCACCACTTTGATTTTGAGGAAACACCTGAGATTGTTGAGCATGGTGCTACCTATCCTTTTATTTTGACGACAGGTCGAGAACTAGAGCATTACAATTCGGGTACTATGACTCGTCGTACAGATAATCAAGAAATTTTAGGCAAAGATTATTTAGAAGTGCATCCTCGAGATGCAAAAGATAAAGATGTTACTGATGAAGATATTGTTCGGATTTTTTCTGATCGAGGAAGTGTAAATATTCCCATCAAAGTTTCCAAAAATGTAAAACGTGGTATTTTAAGAACTACTTTCCATCAACCAGAAGTTTTTATAAATATTATTACTGGAAGTGTTGGTGATAAAGAAACGCTGACGCCAGAATATAAGGTAGTTGCCGTAGATTTTGAAAAAGTTTAAGCATTCAAGTTATGCAGTCGTATAATTATGATGCCATTAAATACAACGGTAAAAATTCTAAGAAGATTAGTGATACCCTTGTAGTCGAAGCTGCTTTGCAAATTAATATTAATAATGAGCCATACACTGTTGTAATGAGAACACCAGATAATGATGAACATCTGATCCGAGGCTTATTATACGCAGAAGATATTTATAAAAGAACCGAACCCTTATTATTAGAAACTATCGAAGAAAAGTCAAATGGCTTTTCAATTATTAATGCTATAATTCCAAAAGAAAAACTCGGAAAAGGCTATATGAATAAACGTACATTGCTTTCTGTTTCATCTTGTGGAATTTGTGGTAAACAAGAACTTTCTGATATAGAAGTTGAAGGGTCATCAATTCAACCGAATGACAAAATAAGTTTAGCTGCAATCAAAAAGATGTATCAAGAAATGAAATCTAGGCAAAATTTATTTAAAAAAACTGGAGGATCTCACGCTACTGCTGCTTTTAATTCGACTGGTAATGTATTGAGCTTAAAGGAAGATATCGGTCGACACAACGCCTTAGATAAAGTGGTCGGAGAACTCTTGGACACTAAGAAATTAAAAGAAACTAGTTGTATTTTAGTTAGTGGTCGCGTTTCGTACGAAATAATTTCTAAAGCATTTATCGCTAAAATACCTTTAGTCGTTGCTGTATCAGCTTGTTCATCATTAGCAATTGATTATGCTAAAGAATTAGGAATTTGTGTAATTGGTTTTAATAGGGATAATAAAGCAACTGTGTATGCAAATCCTGATTACGTTAGAATCTAAAAGCAGAATTGAGAAGTAAAAATTTTTAAGAAATTCATTTAATTATAGCAACTCTGTGCTAGTTTTTTTGTAGATCCTCTTTCTATTATTTCTGAATCTACGGTATATGTTGAAAAGCTATCATTTATTTCTTCAATGCTTTTAACTAATGTTTTGATAGCATTTTTACCTATTTCTAAGGCATTTTGATTAACAACAGATAAAGGAGGATCTAACAGACGAGAGGTTTTGTTATCTGAGAAACCAATTATAGAAATATCGTTAGGAACGTCATAACCATTTCTTTTGGCTATTTTTAAAGCGATAGCAGAAGACACATTATCTGATGCTAATATCCCATCTAAATCAGGGTTATTCTTTATTAATTTATCTATACTTAACTCATATTCATTTTTGCTTTTTATTTCTAAAACAATTGGATCTACCTTATCAAAATAACTACTTACAGCCATCTTATATCCATTTATCCTTAGCTTTCCTAATCTTATATCGTTTAACGAAGTAATCAGTGCCACTTTTCTACAGCCAGATTTATAAAGATGCTTTGTAGCGTTATATGTGGCCAACTCATCGTCAATAATCACCTTATTACATCTTTTTATTTTATCAGAAACTCTATCAAACATTGTTATAGGGTATCCATTATTAATAATTTTGTTAAAATGGTCAATTCTTTCTAGTCTCTGAGTTTCTTTAGCTATCGAAAGAATAAAACCATCTACACTTCCATCTGATAGGAGTTCTAAGCAATCAACTTCCTTTTGATACTTATTATTTGATAAGCAAATAATTATTTGATACCCTAACTTATTAGCTTCTTCTTCAATACCAAGGAGCACTTTAGCAAAGAAATAATTTAAAATATTTGGAATAATTACACCTATTGTCTTTGTTTGACGATTTCTTAGATTTTTAGCAGTCTTATTAGGTCTATAATTATATTTACTTGCTAATTCTTTCACTAGCCTTTTTGTATTACTACTAATTTCATAACTATCATGTAAGGCTTTCGAAACTGTAGATACAGATAAATTTAATTCATCGGCAAGCTGTTTAAGAGTAACCATTAATTAAAACTTCAGTTTTTCATTTTTATCCCAAATACCCCAATAAGCTCCAACATCACCCTCAGATCCTACTTTCCATGATTCATCGAAAGAGGAAAAGTAGAATATTTCTATATCTTCTTCCTGAGACCATTTTTGTGTATTTATAAAATACTTTATAGCGTTTTCTTCTGAAGGAAAAGCTCCTTGAAGGCTTGTGCCTTGACTTGGCCAACCGGTTTCGGTAATAATTACTTTTTTACCATTACCAGCATGTTTTGCTTTATTATACATATCTTTCATATACAATAAAGAATAATCTAAGTCGCAACCTTCCCAGAAAGGATAACAGTTTGCTAAAATTACATCACATGCCTCAGTAATTGCAGGCCTCTCCTGAAATTCATAATAGGCGTCAACATAGCCTACAGGTATATCTAAATTCTTTATAGAAGCTTTAACATAGTAGATTTTATCTAAAAGCTCACCCTCATTTAAATCTCCTCTATACATAACTTCATTACCAACGGCAGCAACATCTACAAACCCTTGATGTGATAAACTAATAAGCCCTTCTAGCTCTTTCTTATTAATTTCTGGATCATCACCCAACCACGCACCAGCTAACGTTTTCATTCCCATCTCTTTAGCAATTTTTGGAATAAGTTCGTTTCCATCCGTACAAGAAAATGAACGAATCCATTTTGTATACGGCTTCATAATCTCTAATCGACGTCGTATTTGAGATTCAGACAATTGATCTCCTGGCTTTTGTCCTTCTTGGTATGGACTAGAACATAAACCATGCATTCCAGACTCAAGAGCTTTTCTAAACAGTGCTCTTAACTCCTCGATAGATAATCCATTATAATCTATGGATGCTAGCGCTAAAAATTTTTCTCCTCTATATGACATAATCTAATAAATTATCATTAACAAATATAATACTATTATAACTCATTTCTTTTCTTAACTAATTCGGTTTTAATTTCGTTGGCGCGCTCTTCAGTAACACTATAATCACACATAATAAACATGGCAGTAAGCGTTCCAATCATAGGAAAAAAACAGAAGAAGGCATGTAGGCCATCAACGGAAGATTGTTGTGCGGTAGTTGCTAGATCAGGATTAAACCCAACTATACTTATAATAACACCACTTAACCCACCTGCTATTGCAAAACCAACCTTAACCATCCACCAATAAATAGCTCCAAAAATACCTTCTCTACGCTTACCAGAATTTAATTCATCAATATCTATTACATCTGCAGTCATTGACATCATTATTGTAAATAAACTGCCTATTCCAAAAGAAAAAAATGGTAATGCGATGATATACATCCATGGCTTGCCGGGAATGAATAAGAACCAGAGTAAAATATACCCTATCAATGAAATACCCTGAGACAATAAAAAAGCCTTTTTTTTTCCCATGATCTTAGACATCCAAGTTATGGCAGGTATTACTATAAATGTGGTCCCTAATGCACCTAAAGCACCAAATAAAGAAACCCAAATACCACTAGCAGCTGTGTCCCCATTAAAAAGTTTGTAGACAATTACAAAAAAGGTAAGTGACGCGACTGTATTAAAAGCATTATAAATTAGAAATGTGGCTCCACATAATTTTCTAAACTCTTTAATCTTAAAGGCTTCAATGAAAGTAGTATAGATCTTTCTCAAACTTCCACCCACATTTTTTAAACTTAATGATTCATAATCTTCTTCTAAAGTAGATTTGCTTTTTAAGAATATTGCTGGTACTATTGCACAAAGTGCACAAGGAATAGCTACCCAAATTGCCAATTGTCTCACAGCTACTTCTGCCGATGGAAACCAATCTGGATCATACATTATAATCCAAAATAAAGGAGCGATTACCCAAGCCCACTGCCCAATCCATTGTGCGACAGCCATAATGCTGGTACGCTCATGAAAATCATCACTCATTTCATAACCCATTGCTACATATGGAACACTAAAAAAAGTAAGCCCCAAATAAAAGACTATAGACCAGAGAAAGAAGTACCAAAAATTATAACTCAGGGAATTTTCCTTAAAAAGTTGCCACATAAATATGTAGGCCACTCCCATTAATATTCCACCAATTAAAACATATAATCTTCTCCTTCCCCATTTTGATTTGGTATTGTCTGAAATATAACCCATTATTGGATCTGTAATAGCATCAAATATTCTTGGGAAAAAATATATTAGAGACCACATCCAACCAGAAAAACCTAAATCTTGCACCAGAACCACCATAAAAATACCTAGAATGGCTGGAAACATTTGATTGGCAAACATGCCTACACCAAAAGCAACTTTTTGACTAAATGGGACCCTATCTTTATATACTTTTTGCAAATATTCTACATCATTAATTTATAACTAGGCTTCATATTAACGAGAGTTGTTATATGCTAAAAAACACCTCTACAATTTTTTCTAGTGTAAATTTCAATACGTTCAACTTCCTTTGCTCCTGATGGCATTTCTTTTAGTTCTAACCCAGGGTACTCGTCCGCTTCTTTCCATTTCGCTATAGTACTACTAAAAATTGATGATGCAGTTGAATCGGCTTCATAAATGATCAAATCATAAACTTCACCTTTATCTCCACCGAAACGTGTTACAACTTGCCATTCGCCATCTCTTTTATAAGAAGTGTTGGTATGATCTGATTGAGGATAGTATCTATCATCAACCGGTCTAATAACCACCCATATATCTTTATCGTTAGATTCAGGATAAACTCCCATAGTTAAAATACGGCAGTCCACCGAATCTTTATCTATTGGAGATATAACTTTTATAGTATTTATAGGCCCATCAATCTTTAATTTTTTCCCTATAGATACTTGCTCCATTTGACTACTGTAATTAACTAAATCGGATGAATAGCTCGAGTATATAAGCATTAAAATGCCTATAATACCAGCCGGTATTCCAATTTTAGTACTAATTAGTCTTGAACTAGAGTTTCTTTTTATACTACTAAGGATTGCAATTAATATAAGTACAACCCCTATTATGATGATTATTCTTGTTGACATCTTACTATTTTTTAATTGTATAATCTAAATTAACATTATTATAACACTCCTCTTCTTTCTTCTAATTGAGCTTTAATATCTTTTGCTCTTTCTTCAGATAGGCCATATTTCCACATTACCCAAATAGCCAAAGCTGCCGTTACTACAGGAATAACTATATCTGCAATTCTTAAGTTTGTTAAAGTTTCTACCGATTGCGTGGCAGCATTACCATCGAAACCTATTAGCTTTAACACCAAGCCTCCTAATACTAGCGCCAATCCTTGTCCTAATTTTACAACCCACCAATATAATGCGCCAAAAGTACCCTCTTTTCTAGGCATTCCGTTCTCTAATTCATCTAAATCGCATACATCAGCAGTCATACTCATCATCAGAGTAAATAGACTACCTAAACCAAATGACATTAAAGGTATTGGAATAAAAGAAAGCCAAACATTTTCAGGAGTAAAAGCCCACCATTTCATAGCATACCCTACTATAGATAAAGCTGTAGAAATAAGAAAAGCATTCTTTTTTCCCCATTTCGTGGCCATTTTTGATACAATTGGAATCACTAAAAATGCTGATACTAATGCTCCAATAGAGCTAAACCAAGCTGGCCAGGTCGAAGTTGCATCGTAGCTTCCATTAAAAATGTAAAAAACAAAAATAAAAAAACTAAAAGATGCAACTATTTGATAACCATTGAACACTAAAAAAGTAGCGCCGCATAATTTCATAAAAGGTTTATTCTTCACAGCCTCTTTTATACTCCTAAATAGATCTTTTAAATTGCTAAATATAGACGTCAGGCTTAATTTTTTCCTATCTCCCATATGAGAAGCATCAATACCCCTACAAAAAATAGCAGGTAAAAGACCTAGAAGTAAACATGCAATTCCGACATATAATGCCATAGTTCTTACGCCTTCTGCTTGATTACTAAAAAAATCTGGATCAGCAATAATTACCCAAAACCAAGGGACAATAACCCAAGCCAAAAGACCAACTGTCTGTGAAAATGCCATTAGACGTGTCCGTTCATTGTAATCGGAAGTCATTTCATAACCTAAACCAACTAAAGGAGTAGCAAACATGGTATTTCCGATAAGAAAAACCATAGACATAATTAAGAAATACCAAAAATTATAGTCTGAAGAATTGGTTTCATCAAGTTGCCAAAGCAAAACAAATGTAATAGCACTTAAAATACCTCCAACAAAAATGTATGGTCTCCTTCTACCCCATTTTGAACTTGTATTGTCTGAAATAAAACCCATAATTGGATCTGTAATTGCATCGAAAAATCGAGGTAACCCGCCTAAAAGTCCTGCTAAAAATGGATCCATACCAAATGCAGTTAATAGAAAAAACATAAAGAAACCTAAGGCTCCAGGATATAAATTTAAAACTAAATGCCCTGCTCCAAAGGCTGCTTTTTGCCCTAACGGAACTCTATCTTTTGCGGCTGTTTTCACTTGTGACATAGTATTCTATTTAAGTTAGTTAATATGCTCTTAGCTTTTTACTACAATCGTTTGTATTGCTTTAGCATTTATTTGTATATCTGTACTTCTTTCATTAATAGAAAGGTTAATATTTTTAGCTTTATTATTTTCATTAAACACAACTATAGCAATAGATCCATCAGGGTTTTGTGCTGCAGTGACCATTACGCTATTATCTGAATTTTCTAAACCAATAACTTTGGCTTCTGGTCTAATATATTTACTAAAATGAGCCATTGTATAATAGAGAGGTGTAAAATATACTTCATCCTTATCTGGATCAACAATTACTGGAGCTACACACCAGTTTTTAAACCAGTTTGGTCCTCCTTTAGTATCTAATACCATATTCCAATCTACCCAACCATCTACCCAATTATTTAAACAACCAATAATATCTCTGGCATAACGATTTACAGGTGCATATTTAGGATGTAAATGTTTGTCTTTTTCAGGAGCCCAATCCCAACCCCAGTCTGTGGCTTCTTTTTTCCAATACCATGAATCATCTTGCCAAACAGGAACTTCTGCATCTACACATGCCTCTGATTGAATCAAGAGTTTATCTGGCGCCTTGTCGTGTGCATATTGTAATTCATCAGGAAAAACTTCAAAAGTGCTGGCATACCAATGAATAGCAGTACCGTCAAAATACTTAGATGTTTCTTCATTTTTAAATTGAGAATCTATCCATTCTTTTAAATGCTCTCTATTTTGATCGTAACCTAATATCTTTAAATCACCTTTACCATCTGCTTCTAATTTTGGTCCCAAATAGTTCTGAACAAAATTGGTCATTTCGTCTGGCGTGTAATGCATGCTATCCCAGTTATTCCCATTCCCTAAAGGTTCATTCTCTACTGTAAAACCCCAAATATCTATACCTTCTGCTTTATACGCATCTACATATTTTGAAAAGAATAGCGCCCAAGTATCGTAATACTCTGGTAGTAATTTACCTCCAACATACTCGTTGTTATCCTTCATCCAAGGAGCGGCTGTCCATGGAGAGCCGAAAATTTTAAAACCATCTGTTGAAGCTTCCATAGCATCTTTGATGAATGGAATTAAATCTTCTTTATCTTCTTCTATTGAAAAATGTTCAAGACTCTTATCGCCTTCAACCGGCGTATATGAATAATTAGTTAATGAAAAATCACAAGAATTCATATGGGTTCTTGTTAAAGAATAGTGTGCCCCTTCTTTACTAAAATATGCATCGATTATCTTCTTACGGTTTTCTTTGCTTAGTTTATTTAATAAATAGGCAGAAGATTCTGTAAAGGCACCACCAAAACCTGTAATAGTTTGCAGCTTTTTTTCAGGTAATAATTTTATTTGAATAGGGTTATCCGCTTTTTCAAATTCTGTTATTTGAGTTAATTTATTGCCTGATGCTGAGGTCTCGTATACATCAACAAGTAGTGTGTTTTCCTTCTTATTACAACTTATCATAATTAGAATTGCTATTATTGATATTATATTCTTTAAAACCTTCATGTTGGTTAGTTTACTACAACCTATTTTTTATTCGCATGCCATTCCTCTGATGTAGGAGGCACTTCAACATCTTTCATTAATGCTTCTTTATCTCCATCATACGTCTTAGTTATAGGATTTCCATTCCTCGTTAACCCTTTAAAAGTTCCTTTATCTACCTCATCCCAAAGGGTATATTTCGCTTTTCCATCAACTGTAAATAACCCAAAGTGTTTTTCAGAATTTCCTGAGTTATCTCCTCCTTTCCATGGTTCATCAAACCCTTCGAAATAAAAACAAGACATTTTCGCTTCGTTAGTCCAGTCTCTCATATGTTTATAGTAAAGTGCTTCTTTATACTCATCACAAGCTTTTGCACCTTTTGTACCATAATGCCCTGAAGAAAAACTTGCCCAACCAGTCTCGCCAATATGAATAGGCTTATTTACACCGAGGCTTTCCATATATTTCTTTACATTTTCATATTGATTAATGGCATATTCTTTAGCCCGTAACATAGAAATTTCAACTTTTTCCATATCGGTTTTTCCTTCAAAACCTTCTTGATCTAACCAAAACTCAGGTTGATAATGTGTATCATGCATCGGATATGTGTGTACCGAAAGGAAATCTACCGCCTTAATCAATTTATTTAAGTCTTCAACGTGGTACTCCTCTCCACCACCTCCCCAAGACGCAAAATTATCTGAACTAGTGATCCATAAATCTTTCGATAGTTTCCCTTCTTTCTTTAAATCTTGAAGATAATTTACCCACTTTAAAATTATCCATGGTTCTACATAGTAACTTGCTGCCCATTTTACCATTGCTTCATTACCAACAGCTAGAACCTTAATTATATCTGGATATTGATTGGCCAAAGCAACTGATTTTTCTACTTGTGGTACATTGGCTTCACTTTCTGTATTATGATCTTTTTCTAAATCGGTAAAAGCATTTTTGCAATCTATCCAAATACCCAGCATTACATACATCTCGAAGTTTGGATCTTCTTTTTTTAATTCTGTAATAACTTTTAGAATATTTTCAGCTTGAGGAAAATGAACTTTATATGTACGAATCATCTTCACTCCCATGGCACTAAGAATTTTCATATCCTCTTTTAGTTCATCTAGAGTTGGCTCAATACTATGATCTGCATATCTATACCCTCCATAAGACATTGCTAAATATTTAGGATTACCTAAAATGTCTTTCGCTGTAATTTGATTTTCGGTTTGTGCTTGTTCTTTCAATTTAGTGGTGTTTTTGCATGACCAAATAGACAATGAAATAACCACTACAACAAAGATATTTTTACTCAATTTCATCATTTACTCTTTATTTTTAATAATTATTCTTCTAGTTTAAAAACCAACGGCCACAGACAATTTAACAGATGGTAATTCCACATGCTTCATTAGTTCCTCTTTATTACCTTCATAAGTTTTAACAATAGGGCTTCCACCTCTCGTTAATCCTTCGAAAGCTTCTTTATCTACTAAATCCCAAAGTGCATATTTGGCTTTTCCATCAACAGTAAATAATCCAAAATGATTCTCTGAGCCTTTTTGATTATGTGCATCTTTCCACGGTTCATTAAAAGCTTCAAAATAAAAACATGAGATTCCAGCTTTATTGGTCCAATCTCTCATATACTTATAATACAAAGCCTCTTTATATTCGTCTGTAGCTCTAGAGCCATTTGGTCCATAATGCCCATTAGAAACTGTTGCCCAGCCTGCTTCGCCAATATGGACTGGTTTATTTGGTGCTATATTATGAACATACTCTAAAACATTAGCGTATTGTCTCTGGGAAAAGAGTAAAGCGCGCTTCATAGCAGATTCAATCTTTTCTTCTTTAGAAAGATTCTGTTCGTCATCATTGATTCCCCAAAATTCTGGGTTGTAATGTGTATTATGATAAGGATATGTATGCATAGAAACATAATCTACAGCCTTAATTAATTCTTCAAGGTCTTTAACACGATAGCTTTCATTACCACCACCCCAAGATGCATAATCATCTGAGCTAGTAATCCATAAATCTTTTGGTAATTTGCCTTTACTTTTAAGGCTTTGGAGATGATTCACCCATCTTAAAATCACATCTGGTTGTACATAATAACTTATTGCCCATCTAATCATAGCTTCGTTACCTACTGCAATTATTTTTACAATATCTGGGTATTTGTTTGCTAAATTCACTGCACGCTGTATTTCGCTCGCATTCTTTTCACTTTCAATATTGTGGTCAGGTTCTTTGTCTGTCCATGCATTTTTACAATCTATCCATGCACCGAGCATCACATACATTTCGAAAGTATGATCTTCAGCTTTTAACTGTTTTATTGCTTTAAGTAAATTAGATGTCTGGGCTAATTGAACATTATAGGTTCTCAAGACCTTTATATTCATAGCTTGAAGAATTTTTAAATCTTCTTTAAGTTGTGCCATAGTAGGCTGAAATTCTCTAGATGTTTTACGGTAACCCCCATATGAAATGGCAACATAGTCTGGGTTACCTAAAATGTCTTTAGCGGTAATATTATTGTTAATTGGGTTTTGCATTGATTCTTCCTGTTTTGATTTTTGACTAAAAGACAACATAAGCACTGTGCATAAAATTGCAATTACTATGTTTAGTCTTATTTTCATCATTCTTATTTTAGGATACTTTTTTTAATATTTACTTTTATACTTTCTACTTCACCTGTTCTTTCGAACAATTTTTTACTCGTTTTTTCGTCTAAACTTAAACCAGTAATTGTGGTTATGGAACCATCTTTTAAAGTTACCTCAAGACTATTTTCACTTGCCATACCGTAGGTTACAGGAACTTGACAATAAGTAAAAGCTAATTCATGTTTGTATAATTGTACCTCTTTAGGCTCTTGATTTAGGTTAATATATTTAAATAATTTAGGCTCTTTTAAAAATTCATCTTCTCTGAGTAGACAAGGATTAAACTGAACTTGTCCGTTTCTAACAGACACACCTAATTCACCAATACGTGTTAAAATATCTTCTTTAACCTGACCTGTCATACCAGGTTGTTGAGCACCTTTGGTATAAGGTGTATGTGAATATGGATCTGTTGGATACGCACCATATAATTCAGGAGATTTATGCACTCCAATGCCTTCATTAATTTCATAAAAATGTTCTAGTAAACGACCAACAGTTTCTTCACTTTCATTTGCTTTAATAGCTTGCGAAGCACATTCTTTAACTGCTAATAGTAATTTAGAAACCATATGCCAATATATTGACCCTAATCCTTCATAGCCATAAAAAGTACCCGATCTACCTGTAAAAGCTTTATGATTAAAAACCTCTTCGAATAACTCGAAAAGATCTTTTTCATTTTCAATCTTTTGGTGATCATACCTTTGTGGTAGTTCTGATAAAGCCTTTTTTAGACTTTCTGCATTATTAAAATTACCATTAAAGTGATAATTACCTTTAATATCTTTTTTTATAATTTGTGAATTACCATCCTTAATTAGCTCTATCAATAAATTATTATTCTCAACTCGTGATTTTGGAACATTATTTTTATCTACAAATAATGGCAATTCTTTGTTAGGGTATAATAAATAACTGTACTGATCGGATCTAAACAATGCACTGTTTTTCATACTATCAAGTAATGCAATACATTCATTAGCTGATAGATATCCAGAACTTAAAACAGCAACTTGACCTTCAAGCATTTCATCTAAATAATCAATAGAAACTTCTGTATCACTTTTAACGGTCATTAAATTATAAGCATGATACATATTATCATCTCGCTTATTTGTATCAATAGAATGATCTAAATATTTTAAAGAAACATTTACAAAATCTTTTAAATCATTTAACTTAATTGCTTCTTTCTTTCCAGTAAAGGCGTTGTTGTAAATACTATTTCTATAGTTACTACCAGCAATACCTAAACCGTCTAATATTTTTTTTCTATCTGTATTTCCAATACTTCCGCTTAGTACATTTTCGTTAGTTTTAAGTGTATTGTATACGCCGTTAAAGAATTCTATTAATTCCTTAGAAATTTCTATGTCATCATTGTTAACTTGAGCGAGCGATTCTTTAAAGAAGTTTAAGAAACGTCTTAAGTAATATAAAGTAACCATTGACACGCCATTACCTACTAACGCATTATTAGCATCATTCCATTCAGGTCTCTGGGTATTCAACCAAATACCCCCTTCAGGAATAAAATTTGATAGTTTGGCTAATACTGTAGCTAAGATCTTTTCAGTAAAATTTACTTTATGAATAAAGTAATTTACATCTCTAATCAATGCACCATCAGCGCCAAATTCATCACGTTTTTTACGAATGTTGAGGTCTAAATCATAATCGAAGATAATGGTATCCTTAGGATCTTTTAAAATATCTTCATACGATTTAATCTTATATGGAACATTAGCATAAACAAATAGATCTTTATTAAAATAGTCAATAAGTTTATTAGGGTAATGATTCTGAATAATTTCCAAAAATTTCAGCAAATAAATAATTTGATGATCTCCCCAATAACCAATATAAGACCAAGGGTCGTGTTCTTCTATCACTTCCCAATCAAAACCATCTTTAGTTACTCGATAAGGGTTATACCCATCGAAAGTTGTTGCATTTAAAAACTTAAATATCATTGCCTCAATAAACTCAGGATAAGAAGAAGCTAGGGCTTCCCAATTCTGAAAAATATCACGCCAATTGCCTTCGTAATCTAAGATTTTAGAACCATCAACTTCATCGCGTGTATTTATAGTAAACTTGTTCCATGGGCGGCTAGGGTCACCATGACGACGGCTAAACTTTAAAGGCATATACTCTAATGCTAGCCTTCTAAAATTCTTATCGTCACTTTCATAGGCAACTTTTCTTAAATTTTGTAGGGTGAAAACTTCCGGTAATTCTGATAGCAAAGACTCGTTATTAAAATGAACTTTTCGATTAGCCTTAGAAATGTATTTAACAAAGTCTTGTTTTTCTATATTGTAATTATCGTCAAAAATTCCACCACGCATTATATTGAAAAGCGTATTTGAATAATGACGTGCATTACTACGCTTATCGGCTGTTAATTGAAAACCGTCTGAAGCAGCAATAAGGTTAATTAATCTCTTTGTTCCCAGCTCCACATCCTTTTTTATCTGAATCTCTAAATCTTCTTTCGATCTTATTCTTTCGGAAATTGTAACTATATCAGAAGGTCCTTGATTAACATTAGCAACTAAAATCCATCGTTTTGTTTCTTCAGATTCTAATGTTAATTCTGTAGCAATAAAATAAGCTCCTTTCTCAGCTTTAATATCTTCTTCTTGGTATATCTCTCTTCCTTTTCTAAAAGTGTTTAGTTGTAAAGAAGAGAGTAAATATTTAGGATTATCTAAACCTAAAGACCAAACAGTGTTAGCTTTTAAAGCTTCGCTAGGTTCAGCTCTATCAACAATAATAGCGCTTAAAGCAAAAATGCCTAAGCCCACATCGGCCTTAAGTTCACTTCTTTTATATGCATCAACAAGATTACTTCTAATACCTTGTGTGTCTGCAGTTACACCATAAGGCATTAAATTCTGTATACCATCTAATACCCTAACATTAACAGAGTCATGGTTATTATTAATAAGATAGCTTGTTCTTACAAAACCATATTTATCGCTAGAACTCCACTCATATCTAAATGTTAGTTCATAATTATGGTTAATTTCTTCAAATAGAATTTTATTTCCGTATGCACTTTTATAAACATTTCTAGAATAATTATAACTACTAGAAAACCTTTCTGAAAAAGGTTCCCAAACTCTCCACTGATCTCCAAAAAATACTTGAAAAATAGTTTTACTACCAGTGGTATCGTAAGACTCTGTAATCTTATCATCTGTATAATATGGGAATAATGCATTGTCAGCATCTTTTCTACCTGCTGATAAACCTCCATTACTCGAAATGAACATCCAGTGATCTGAATCGCTCACAACACTCATAAAGAAGGGTCTCATGTTGTCTACATTGGTAATGCTATAAAAAGTTTCGTTATTTATAACAACCTGTTTAAGTTTTATTCTTTTATCCAAGTTAGTATCGGTATGTTGCATTAATATACTTTCGTTAACCATTATTAATTTATTTCTAAGCTCTTATTAATAATTCTTCAACTTCCTCTAAGGTTTTCCCTTTTGTTTCTATAACATATCTATAAACAAATAAAACAGCTAATAAAGAAAGTGCCGCATATATTGCAAAAGTTAAGGTCGGACCTAAATTTGATAGTTCCCAGGGAAAAACTTGAGTTACAGAAAAACTTATTAATGAGTTAAAAAATCCAACAACAGATATCGCAATTCCTTTAATTTTGCTCGGAAACACTTCAGAAATTAATGTCCACATTACCGGTCCTAAAGAAATAGCAAAAGCAGCCACATACATTAAAATAGCTACTAATACCATTGTTGCATTTATATTTATAAAATTTGTGATTTGATTACGTTTAAAATCTAAAAACTGTTCGTTATTGAGTCTTTCTTTTAAAGCAGTAAATAATTCTGCTTGACTATTAAAAGATTTGTCTTTAAAATTAACTAAAGCCTCCTGCATAACCATACTACTAACTTTACTCAAAGCTTCGTCATTAAATTTATAGGTAGCATTATTAAATGCTAAAGTGGCCATTAACAATGCTATTGTCATAAAGCTAGTACCTATTAATAACAAAGGTTTTCTTCCTAACTTATCTATAAGCCAGATTGCCGCTATAGTAAAAACTAAATTTGTTAGACCAACTACTATAGCTTGTAAAAAAGATGAATCTGTACTTCCACCAGCCTGTTCAAAAATTGTAGGCGCATAATAAAAGATGGCATTGATTCCTGTAATTTGCTGAAAAAAAGCAATACCAAATGCAATTATCATTATGGTTGCATACTTGTTTTTGAAAAGATCAGCCAGTTTACCTTTTTTTTCTTTTTTGTCAACTCCTCGTTGAATTTCAGCTAAAGTAACCTTGGCATAATCTTCACCACCTATTTTTTGTAATACATGGTTGGCCGATTCAACATTATTCAATTTCTGAACTAACCATCTCGGGCTTTTAGGAACAGTAAACAATGATAAAAAATAAATTACCGCAGGTATCGCTTCAACTCCTAACATCCATCGCCAATTTTCATCACCGTAGTTTACCAAAAAATAATTGGAGAAATAAGCAACCGAAATACCAATAACAATATTTAGTTGATTAAAAGAAACTAAGCTCCCCCTTAGCTTTGGAGGTGCTATCTCTGCAATATAAATTGGCGCAATTAAAATGGCACCACCAATACCAACTCCTCCAATAATTCTAGCAATAATAAACTCTGTATATCCCGTAGCCAAAGCAGACCATGTTGCTGAAATTGCAAATAGTGCTGCTACAACAATTAGAACTTTTTTTCTACCAAATCTGTCAGCCATTGGTCCTGCTAATAGGTTACCTGCCATTGCACCAAAAATGACGCAGCCAACTGCAAAACCGAGCATAGCATCTGTCATTTCAAAGTACGAGGTAATTCCTTTTATTGCACCAGAAATAACGGCGCTATCAAAACCTAGTAGAAAACCACCTAATGCTACGATCAAACTAATAAGGATCGTATACGATTTATTCATTTTTATATCTACTTTTTGGTCTTGCATCTTAAGAGAGACGTTACAGATTTCTAAATTTTGTTGTTTGAAAAGGCCGAGACAAAAACACTCGACCTTTTCAGACTAACTACACTAATTCAAATATTAATTATATTATGGTTTAAGAGTAAGAGAAACATTATCAATATTTACAGTTCCCGCACAAGTTCCTGCTCCACCACAAACTAACTCGAACAATAAGGATATCCCTCCGTCTACGTTAGCCGCAGTTGTAAACTCATAAGTTCGAGTTTCCCAACTAGCATTAACATTTGGATCTCCAGCCACTAACACATGCTGTGTAGCAGGGAGTCCAGAACCATCTGCTGGCTCTGAAAATGTAAAGGCTTGGAATACTGCTCCATCTACTAACGCAGAATTCGCTTGAATGTCAAATGTTACAACATATGTGGTATTTGGTTGTATTGTACCTACCCCAAATCTGGTTTGTTTTAAACCTGGGTTAGCTCCTTGAGCTGTAGCTATTTGACCTGAATTATTTCCTCCTCCATTGCTAACATTTGTAGATATTGTTGTACTGCCACCATTATCGAATACTTCCCAACAACCAACATTTGCTTCAAAATCACCATCTGATATGAAATCTCCAGCTGGTGGAGCTGGACATGTATTAC
>NZ_JBWQOK010000001.1:0-1033524 GCF_056591635.1 Maritimimonas sp. 2304DJ26-3 | reverse complement strand
AATGCATTCACTGTGACCACAATCTCTGATCTTGTACTTTCACAGCCATTACCATCAGTCTGACTTACCCAATAAGAGGTATTCCCAGCTGTAGCCGTACTCGGTGTTGGTGCTGTTGCACTACCTGTACCGCCCGTAGCTACCGTATACCATAACAAATTTGTGCCTGTTGCTGTTAATGCACTCGCTGTATCTCCAACACAATATTCTACTGGAGTAGTCACTGTAGGTGCTAATAGAGAAGGAACAGTTAAAGTAGCTGGTGTAGAAGTTGCTTCACCACAAACAAAAGCACTATTAGTTACTACGACCTGATATTCATAACCATCCATAGCTGCCGTAACACCAGTAATATTTAAAGTAGTTGTAGTTACATTTGAATATACACCTCCATTAGATAAATCAGTAAAACCACCACCTGTATCTACTTGCCATTGATATGTTAAATTCGACCCTGAAGCATTAACAGTAAAACTACCATTTGCTCCTACACAAACAGTTTGATCATTAGGTTGGGGGTTACTTATTGTTGGTGCCGATCCACTTTCCTGAAAATCGTAAGTTGTATTTCCATCACCGTCTATAGGTGTAGTGTATCCATCAGAACCACTGGTTACAACTCCATTAACATCAACCGTTACTGATGCCGGACCTAGAATTCCATCATCATTATCATCTGTATAACCTGCTTCTACTACATCATTACATAAATCATTGTCTGAATCTAAATCTAAAAAGTCTCTTGTATCAGTTCCATCGGTGTTGGTAACAGTATAATTTAAATTACCACTATCAACCGATGTTTCAACGCTATTAAAAACTCCATTAGAACCAATATTAGCTGCAGTTATTCCGTCAATAATACCATCATTATTACCATCGGTTACTCCAGAAACATTAATAGCGCCTCCTTCAATTATATCATATATACCATCATTATCTGAATCAAGATCCAAGCTATTAATAATACCATCTCCATCATTATCTAAATTTGTACATACGCCATTGGCATTTAGAGTACAAAAATCAGAATCTTCATAATTAAATAACCCATCACCATCATCGTCTGCACTTGGATCAGATGTAGTGCATGAAAAAACATTCGGTAATGGAGCAGTAATTTCAAATACGGTTTGTTCAAAATTTGTAAAATTTCCACCAGAAGCTACAGTAGTACCATCTAATGTTACTGTATATGAACCACTACCAAATCCACAACATATCCCATCTCCAAAAGAATCTAATATTGTAAAAGTGAAATTTCCCGTTTCAGACGTATTTACATTTGTAGTAAAGGTAGTTCCTGTAGAACCATAAGGGCCACCGCTAGCAATCTGACCAGTAGGTGAATCAAGAGTCCATGTTGTTTCTCCAGGGAAATTATCTGTTAATATTGATACAACTATTGTCGAACTCGTTGGAGCAGGAGTGATTGGATCAGAACTACATAACTCTTGAGTATCTGTAATACCATCGTTATCATCATCTAAATCTAACACATCTATAACTCCATCATTATCTGTGTCTTCTCCAATACTCAATATTGCTGTAGATGCATTTTGTAAGTCTACACCTTGATCGTTTGAAAAAACAGAGTTATCAATTGTATTAGAAAACACACCTAATTGTGTGCCAACAACGTCAAAAGTTATTGTACAGCTTGTATTAACAGGAATACTCATTCCGCTTGCTATAAATGTACTTGATCCTGGCACTGCAGTTACTGAACCCCCACAAGATATAGAGGCATTAGGAGTTGGTGCAATGACTACTCCCGGAGGAAGATTATCTGTTACTAAGGCATTAGTCATTGAGATACCTCTATTTGGATTATCTATTGAAATACTTACAGTAGATATATCACCTATGCTCGTAACATTTGTATTTGAAAAAGATTTTGAAACTGTAGGTAACACTATTTCATTAGAAATAACAAAAACTCCTCCCCATACACCTTCACTTGTACTACCTAATTGTACAGCAACTGATGTTGCTGAATTAGCTACATATCCGGACGCATCAAAAATATCTAAATCATATCCCCAATTGTATGGTGTTATATTTGGATTTCTATTTGGGTTATTCACCCCAAAAACCGATACAGTACCGTTAAATACATTATTGGCAGGGTTACTAGCATCAGTTAAAGCTGTACCATTTATATTTATAAAATCTCCAGTGAATGAAGCCTCTCCATCCATTCCATAGTAACCAACCTTGGTTTCGAACGTTCCTAGAGATGGTGTTAAAATTCCTGTTACATTAAAAGAATCTGTTCCTCCAAAACCAAAAAATCGAAAACCATCCCAAACATTTATTCTTCTACTTTGCTCCGTTGGTTCACTATATACTACAACCATTGTCCAACCTCCATGTGGCCCCGTAAAAGAACTACCTGTAGCTAAATTAATATCTGCCACTGCATAACTACCAGACCCAGCGGCTTGAACAATAGAGGTTACCTCCGCAAAAGACATAAAGGTATTCCATCCCGCGAAAGCTGTTGTTTCTTGATTTCTTTGACTAGCGTTTACTGTTGTATAATTCAGCGCTCCAGGTTCCATTAACATAACCTGATCATTGCTCATGCCTGTTGGGTTTGTAATTCCACCATTTGTAGATGAATACATCCCTCCCCAATATAATCCTGCCCATTCAACGGTTGCACCAGCAGGAATTGCCAATACTGAACTACTTGAGTTCTGCGTTGCAGCTATACCGTCTATATCAACATAAATCATATTAGCTGGCGGGTTGTTACTTTGTGTTCCTCCGGCACAACCAGAACATTGCATATTAGTATTACCAATAGCTTCAAAGTTTCCAACTACATTAAGGGCTGTTCTTTCTGAATAATTTCTTGTAGATCCTGAAAGATTACTGACAACTGCTGTTAATGACGCTGTATGTGTAACGCCAGATGATGTAACCGTTACCGTAAAAGTGTAAGTTCCAACAGCAAGACCAGCAATTGACGGGTCTTCTAAAGTTGAAGAAAAAGTATATCCTCCTGGGCCAGATCCAGTCCAGGCAAAAGTATTAGAAGGATCAGAAGCTCCAGCTCCAGATGGGTTTGCAAAAAGATTCAAAGTTGATCCAACAGAAATTGGAGAATTCGATGTTGGGTTTACAACTATACTACCTCCACTTGTATTTAAATCATTAAAACTAAATGTTGCTCCTGCTCCACCGTTACAAGAAGAATAAATTACAGTACCAATAACTAGTCTTTGAGCAGCGCTACAGGGTGTATCTTCATCCATTACCCCACCATTAAGCACAAACGCTGCCCCTGCTGGTATTGTAAACGTAACATTTACAATCCAATCTATTTCTCCACCGGTTTCAATTATTATCAATTGAGTATTTAGACCAGATGTAGCCCCTATATTCAGAAAATCAGTGGCTCCTGCACCATCTCCAACAATAACGGAATTAATACTTTCGGTTAAAGTAGAAGTAAGGGTTACCGAAAAATCTCCTATTATTGAAACATCATTAGTCGCTGTTCCTCCTATTTGACCAGGGTATTCAGTAGCGGCTATCCAAGAGGTACCATCAAAATATTCCCATATAGAAACAGTTGTCCAATTACCAGAAGCAATTGATCTATAATCTCCTACTGATTGTGCAATAGAAAAAAGAGAAATAAAAAATAATAAAATAGAAAATACTATTTTACTTTTAAAATTACCCAAGGTTAGTTTACAATTTGGTTTATTGAGTATTGTTTTTACCATACACTACTTAAGAATGTTAGACTCTTAAATATTTTTACAAGTCACATTTTTAATATTTCTTTTTCTTAATATTCTAAATAGTTACCCCTTTACTAAATTAGAACACCCTTAAAACCAAAAATCCCATAAAATATTACACTGTAATATTGAAGGGAAATGTATTACTGTTTATCTTTTAAGTGATTAACACTTTTTCTTTAACTTTTATATTTTTTATTCAATGAGTTTTAGCTTTAACTCCTTATTGATAAATTACACAAATATATATTTCACATTTTACTCTGTTAACATTATGTTAATAACCTGAAAAAAATGTTGATAACTTGTTTTTTACATTATGTAAAATAACGTTTTAAATATCATTATAGTATTGAATTATTGATAGTTAACACACAGTAACTCTATTAACAACATATAAATTGATTTCTTATTTAAAATATTTCTAAATTAGACTCATTTAATGTAACTTTGCGCTCTATAAATTGTTGTAACAAACCAGGTATGATACAAGTTTCAGAAATTGCTAAAAGCAAGGTAATTCAATTGATGGAAGAAGATGGCTTCAATGCACAAACTGATTTTGTTCGTGTTGGTGTTAAAAGTGGCGGATGTTCTGGATTGTCTTATGAATTGAATTTTGATAAAAACAAAACAGAAACAGATAAAGTTTTTGAAGACAATAACATTAAAATAATAGTAGATAAAAAAAGCTTTTTATATCTAGTAGGAACCACATTAGAATATTCTGGAGGCCTTAACGGAAAAGGGTTTGTATTTAATAATCCAAACGCAAATAGAACCTGTGGCTGCGGAGAGAGTTTTGCACTTTAAATTTTTAGATTAAATGAGTAAGTATACCGAGGATGATTTAAAGAAAGAACTCGAAACCAAAGAGTATGAGTATGGGTTTTATACAGACATAGAAGCTGATAAGTTTCCTGTTGGTTTAAATGAAGATATTGTTCGCGCAATTTCTAAAAAGAAAAATGAGCCTGAATGGATGACTGAATGGCGTCTTGATGCTTTTAGAATCTGGCAAGGTATGAAAGAACCAGAATGGGCGAATGTGAATTACCCTAAACCCGATTTTCAAAATATTTCATATTATTCTGCCCCTAAGCAAAAACCTCAATTAGAAAGTTTAGATCAGGTAGATCCTGAATTATTAAAAACCTTTGAAAAATTAGGAATTTCTGTAGATGAACAAAAACGTTTGTCTAACGTAGCTGTTGATATTGTTATGGATTCTGTTTCTGTAGCTACTACTTTTAAAGAAACGTTGGCAGAAAAAGGCATCATATTTATGCCTATATCTGAAGCGATTCAAGAACACCCTGAATTAGTAAAAAAATATATTGGAACCGTTGTTCCAAAGACCGATAATTTCTATGCAGCTTTAAATAGTGCTGTATTTAGTGATGGCTCATTCTGTTATATTCCTAAAGGCGTTAAATGTCCAATGGAATTGTCAACTTATTTCCGTATTAACGAAGGTGGTACTGGTCAGTTTGAACGTACTTTAGTAGTAGCCGATGAGAGTAGTTATGTTAGTTATTTAGAAGGGTGTACTGCTCCTGCCCGTGATGAAAATCAGTTACATGCCGCAGTTGTTGAATTGATCGCATTAGATGATGCAGAAATTAAATATTCTACTGTTCAAAATTGGTTTCCAGGTGATAAAGATGGTAAAGGTGGTGTTTTTAACTTCGTAACCAAGCGAGGTTTATGCGAGACGAATTCTAAAATTTCTTGGACACAGGTTGAAACTGGTTCGGCAGTTACTTGGAAATATCCTAGTTGTGTATTAAAAGGTAATAATTCAGTCGGCGAATTTTATTCTATTGCTGTAACAAATAATTATCAGCAAGCTGATACTGGTACTAAAATGATCCATTTAGGTAAAAATACCAAATCAACGATTATTTCAAAAGGTATTTCGGCCGGTAAATCACAAAATTCTTATCGTGGTTTGGTACAAATAAATCAACGTGCCGAAAATGCTCGTAATTTTTCACAATGTGATTCATTATTAATGGGTAACGAGTGTGGTGCGCATACATTTCCGTATATAGAAACAAAAAACAAATCTGCTCAAGTCGAGCATGAAGCAACTACATCAAAAATTGGTGAAGATCAATTATTCTATTGTAATCAACGTGGTATTGATACTGATAAAGCCATTGCCTTAATTGTTAATGGTTTTAGCAAAGAAGTGTTAAACAAATTACCGATGGAATTTGCTGTAGAAGCTCAAAAATTATTAGAAATTAGCCTAGAAGGCTCTGTAGGATAAATTATGTTAGAAGTAAAGAATTTACACGCAAGTATAGAAGATAAAGATATTCTTAAAGGTATTAACCTAAGTGTTAAACCTGGCGAAGTACATGCCATAATGGGGCCAAATGGTTCTGGTAAGAGTACCTTATCATCTGTTATTGCTGGAAGAGAAGATTATGAAATTACTGAAGGTGAAATTGCCTTAAATGGTGAAGATTTAGATGAATTAGCTCCAGATGAACGCGCCCATAAAGGTATCTTTTTATCATTTCAATATCCTGTTGAAATTCCGGGTGTTACTGTTACAAACTTTATTAAGACAGCCATTAATGAAACTCGTAAGGCAAACGGACACGACGAGCTTCCTGCTAAAGATATGTTAAAGAAAATCCGCGAAACAGCAGAAATGCTAGAGATTGATCGTAAATTTTTGTCACGCTCTCTAAATGAGGGGTTTTCTGGTGGTGAAAAGAAGCGTAATGAAATCTTTCAAATGGCTATGTTAGAACCTAAATTAGCTATACTTGATGAAA
Source organism: Maritimimonas sp. 2304DJ26-3 (assembly GCF_056591635.1). Taxonomy (NCBI): domain Bacteria; kingdom Pseudomonadati; phylum Bacteroidota; class Flavobacteriia; order Flavobacteriales; family Flavobacteriaceae; genus Maritimimonas; species Maritimimonas sp. 2304DJ26-3. Next base: position 1,026,974 of record NZ_JBWQOK010000001.1, on the reverse strand, counting down.
CAGATTCTGGTTTAGATATTGATGCTTTAAAAGTAGTGGCTAATGGTGTCAACAAGTTGAAAAGCAAAGACAATGCAGTTATTGTTATAACGCATTATCAAAGACTTTTAGAGTATATTATTCCTGATTATGTACACGTGTTACATGATGGTAAAATTGTAAAATCTGGAGGTGCAGAATTAGCATTAGAATTAGAAGAAAAAGGGTACGATTGGGTTAAATAAATCAGATGGATTTAAAAGAGAAACTAGAAGCTTCGTTTTTAGCTTTTGAAAATAAAGTAAGTACAGATATCGATAGTGCTGTACACGAAATTCGCTCAAAAGCTTTTACCCATTTTGAGAAAAATGGATTTCCAACAAAACGTGATGAAGAGTGGAAATACACCTCATTAAGATCTGTTTTAAAACATGATTATAATGTATTTCCAGAAACTGAAATAGCACTTCAATATGGTGATGTAAAAAAGTATTTTTTACACGAGATCGATTCGTATAAAATCGTTTTTATTGACGGTGTTTATAGCTCTTTTCTATCTGAAACCACACATGATGGCTATGATGTATGCTTGCTTTCTGCTGCTTTAAAACAGCCAAAATATAAGATGGTCATCGATCATTATTTTAACACCATCGCATCAAAAGAAGACAGTGTAACATCTTTAAACACAGCATTTTCAAAAGAAGGTGCGTATATAAATATTCCTAAAAGCACTGTTTTACCAAAACCAATTCAGATTGTTCATTTTTCAACAGGCAGTGAAGCTAATTTATTGCTGCAACCTCGAAATTTGGTAGTTGTTGGTGAAAACTCTCATGTACAAATTATTGAGCGTCATCAGAGCTTAAGCAAGAACGTAGTGTTAACAAACTCTGTAACCGAAATTTTCACTAATAAGCGTGCTATTGTTGATTATTATAAGATTCAAAATGACGATAAATCTGCGTCTTTAATTGATAATACTTATGTAAGGCAACAACAAAACAGTATTGCTTCAATCAATACATTTTCTTTTGGCGGAAATTTAACACGTAATAATTTAGAATTTCATCAAGAAGGAGAACATATAACTTCTAACCTTAACGGGATTACCATTATTGGCGAAAAACAGCATGTAGACAACCACACGTTAGTACATCATAAATCTCCAAATTGCGAAAGTAATGAGCTGTATAAAGGTATTTATGCTGACAAATCTACAGGTGTTTTTAATGGAAAAGTAATTGTTGATAAAATCGCCCAAAAGATTAATGCTTTTCAGCAAAATAATAATATTTTAATGGATGATGGCGCTACCATCAATTCGAAGCCTCAACTAGAGATTTTTGCAGATGATGTAAAATGTTCTCACGGTTGTACGATTGGTCAACTGGACGAAGACGCGCTTTTCTACATGCGCTCTCGTGGAATACCAAAAAAAGAAGCTAAAGGTTTGCTACTTTATGCCTTTGCAAACGATGCTTTAGAAAAAATAAAAATCCCTGAGCTAAAAACCAGAATTACTAAGTTGATTGCTAAAAAATTAGGTGTTGATTTAGGATTTGATTTATAACATTAATTCTTTATCTCTGTTATACTAATAATAGTATTTTGATTTTTTTTATGCTGTTGTACTAATTCTAATTTTTTATTTGAGTTTCTAAATATTACTGCGGGAGTTGCTCCTTCAAAAAGAAGAATATTAAAATTTTCTAGTTCTATTTTTCTCCAGTATACATTCTCCTTTTTAGAATTACTATTATATATAGCTAAACTATCACTCAAAAAACTTATAGTATCTGTTAAGGCTTTAGTTTTTAGAACAAATCTTCTGCCTATTAATTTTACTTTTTGCTTATTTTTTAGTGAATCATTAAGCTTATAATAAACTTTTTGCTGATAATTACCCCCTATAGTTAAGCTATCTTCATTATAAGATTTTATTGTAAAATTGTTTAATGTATCTAGCCAAATTATACTAGAAAAAGGTCTAAACCTCCCTTCAACATCTTCACCATCAAAAACATTTTTCCTTATTTTATATTTACCATTTTTTAATAGAATTACTTCAGATAATGACCATTTAGTTGGCAAAGAATTTTCTGGGTTATACTTCGTGTAAGCACTCACCCAAACTCCATTTAAATCTCTCTTATAAAAATGCAAATAAAAGATAGCTCCGAAAAAAGCTATAAAACCTAAAACTATAATCCCTTTTTTCACAACCTATTTTATGACTTTGATGATTTCTTTCAAAAATCCATTAAAATCCATAGAGCTTAGGCCCATCCGAACAATTACCATATCTTTTGATGGAATTATAAAAACTCTCTGACCTTGATAACCATTAAAAGAATACATTTCTTTAGGAGCATCGGGATAATAACCACCAGCATTTAACCAAATTTGAGCACCATAACGACCCTCTGAAGTATTCGTGGGAGTAGTTGCGTATTTTACCCAATCTTTATCGAAAATTTGTTGCCCATTCCAATTACCTTTGTGTAAATAAAGCAGTCCAAATTTTGCCCAATCTCGTGGCGTAGCCCATCCATACGAAGAACCTACATAATTTCCATCAAGATCTGTTTCAATAGTCATTGAGTGCATACCAATCTTATCTATCAAATCGCTATACCAAAAATTTAAATATTCTTGATGTGAATCAAAATAAGAACGTGAAATATTAGATAATAAATTGGTAGTTCCCGAGGAGTAATTCCAAGCTTCATTTGATTTACCGGCAAACTCCTTTTCTTCTTGTACTTCACCCATGTTTTCGGCTAAAAATAGCATCTTAGTGACATCTGAAATGTTATTGTAATCTTCAACCCATTCTAAACCAGTATTCATTTGTAAAAGATTATTGATTGTAATTTTAGAACGATCATCATTCTTCCAAGAATTAATGGGCGCTTTATCATTTACACTTAACTTTCCTTGACTTTGTAGTATTGCAAAAATAGTTCCCGTAATACTTTTAGTCATTGACCATCCTAAAATTTTAGATTTTTTATTAAAGCCTTTACTGTAATCTTCAGCTATAATCTGATCTTTATAAATTACTAAAACAGCACGTGTTTTATTTATACTATCAAAAGCATTACTGACTGCTTCATTTAATTTTTGATAATTAACATTTTTAAAAACCGTATCCCTCTGGGATAGATCTCCGTAAGGAAATGGTAAATTAGTTTTTATTTTTTTCCTTTTAGGAGTTAGAAAAGTTTCATTTCCCTCATAACCTTTTGGCACTAATACACTTCCTAAACCCTCTCTATAAATTGCTTTTCTGGTCAACAAACCATATACCGAAGAGGTAGCATATTTTTCCTCAGTATTAACCTCATCTGAAGCTAAACTTACAGGTGAAAAATCATTATCATGTGCATCAGTAAATTCAAAACTCCTTTCAGCTAGAAAAACAGAAGAACTCATATTTTTAGCTGAATATCCTGCTAAAATATTCAAGCGAGGGTATTGATTGTAAACTAAATAAATCAACGCTAAAACTGCTAATAATAATAGATATTTAAAACCTTTTTTAATCATTCTTTAAAAAATAAATTCAATTGAAAACAAATATATATTAATCTGATATAAATCTACTTTGTTTTGTAAGTTTGTATTTAGAATGATTCTAAAAAAGAAACATGTTTGATGTAGATAAAATAAGAGCCGATTTTCCAATTTTACAACGTAAAGTTAATGGGCAACCATTGGTCTATTTTGATAATGCGGCAACTTCGCAAACACCACAAATCGTAATTGATAGTATTGTAGATTACTATTCAAATTACAATGCAAATATACATCGTGGTGTGCACTCTCTAAGCCAAGAAGCAACTGATGAATATGAGGTCGCGAGACAAAAAATTAAGCAGCATTTTAATGCTAAAAAAGCGCATGAAATTATTTTTACTTCGGGTACAACTCATAGTATAAATTTAATTGCAACTGGATTTACAAAATTTCTCAAAAAGGGAGATGAGGTAATCGTTTCCGCTTTAGAACATCATTCTAATATTGTGCCTTGGCAAATGTTATGTGAGCGAACTGGTGCAATGCTTAAAGTAATACCCATAAATCAAGAAGGTGAGTTATTAATGGATGTTTATGATGAATTACTTTCTAAAAAAACTAAATTGGTTTTTGTAAATCATATTTCTAATGCTTTAGGTACGATTAATCCTATTGAAGAAATTATACAAAAAGCGCATAAAGTAAATGCGGCAGTTTTAATTGATGGTGCTCAAGCTTGTCCTCATATTAAACCCGATGTTCAGTCTCTTGATGTTGATTTTTATGTGGCTTCTGCTCATAAAATGTGTGGCCCAACTGGAGTTGGAATTCTTTACGGAAAGGAAAAATGGCTGAATAAATTACCACCGTATCAAGGTGGTGGTGAAATGATAGAAGAAGTTACTTTTGAAAAAACTACTTACGCAGGATTACCTCATAAATTTGAAGCTGGAACACCTAATATTTGCGGAGGTATCACTTTTGGAACGGCCATAGATTATATGAATAGCATTGGTTTTGAAAATATAGCTACTTACGAAGAAGAACTACTTGAATTTGGTACTGAAAAATTACTCGAAATCGAAGGGTTGAAAATCTATGGAACTTCCCCTAATAAAACCTCTGTCATTTCTTTTAACATAGAAGGAATTCATCCATACGACATAGGTTCTATAGTTGACAAAATGGGCATTGCTGTAAGAACAGGTCACCATTGCGCACAACCAATTATGGATTTCTATAAAATACCTGGCACAGTTCGTGCATCTTTTGCTTTTTACAACACTAAAGAAGAAATTCTTAAATTAGTAGATGCTGTAAAGCGTGCAAAAACAATGTTGTCTTAAATATTAATTATGTCAAAATTCATCTCATTAGCAATACTTGTATTACTATTCACTTCTTGTGACGAGAAAAAAACCATATATGTTGCTTCATCGCTAGTAGATTGCCAAGGTGAAGCCTCTCAAAAGTGTATGCAGATTAAAGAGAATAAAGAAGATGAGTGGACATTATTTTATGATCAAATTGAAGGATTTGATTATAAAGAAGGAAATACATACAAGCTAGAAATAAACGTTAGCAAGGTTGAAAATCCGCCCGCTGATGGCTCATCTTTGAAATACAAATTAACAAAACTGATTTACCAAGAACCAACAGAGGAAAAAGCAAATAGTACTCAAACCCTTTCGGGGAAATGGAAGGTTGCTAATATAATTGGTATGGATTCACTAACTAAGCATCCGACCCTTACTTTTAAAGATGGGGAAGTTTCTGGTAACGCAGGATGCAATTCTTATGGCGCCAATTATACATTAAAAGACAATACTATTTCTATAGGGTTGGCAATGGCCACAAAAATGTACTGTACAAATATGCCTATTGAAAAAGCCTTTTTTGAATGCCTACAAAAAGTCAAAACGTATAAAATAACTGATGATAAATTAATACTCTATGATGAAGATCGTAAAGAGCTTTTAGCTTGTAACTCAAGTAACGAATAGCTATTTTCTTCCGAAATCAGCAGGTATTTCACCCCAAGCTTTTGTTTCCCATTTTAAGATAGGGTTTTGATAGCTGTTTTTTTGCAGCCACTTCTCTGCCCTTTTTATTAGATCAGTCAACTCTTGGTTTTCTTCGTTGAATTCTAAATTGGTCCTACATTGTTTTTTCTTGACCCAAGAAATTGCAATTTTAGAATCAGAATAAATAGGGTATTTATATAATTTTTTGCTTTTTAACAACGAAATACCATGTACCAAGGCCAGAAATTCACCAATATTATTTGTGCCTTTTTTATAAGGCCCTTCAATAAACACTTGTTTCTTTGAATCAGTTAAGACACCTCTATATTCCATAATTCCTGGATTCCCACTACATGCAGCATCTACTGCCAAACTCTTTAAAATAGGTTCACCATATTTAGCCTTTTCAGCCTTCGTTAGTTTTTTCTTTTTAGTGTCTATTCCTTTGTAGTCCTTATACTTTTTCTTGTAGGCCTTTTTTGCTTCATCCCTATCTTTAAAGGATTTGTATTGAGACCCTACGAATCCTTCAACTTGTTTTTTACAATCCTCCCAAGAATCAAAAACACCTGTTTTATGACCTTTCCAAACAACGTAGTACTTTTGTTTTTTAGCCATTTAATCAGAACTGTTGTTAATTATTTCTTCTATTACTTTCGGAAAATATTGATACTCTAACTTATGAATCTTTTCAGCTACATCTTCTGGTGTATCATTCTCATTCAACTTAACTGATTTCTGAAAAATAATAGCTCCTTCATCATAGTTTTCGTTTACATAATGAATCGTAATTCCACTTTCTATTTCTTTATTTTCTACTACGGCTTTATGCACATTCATCCCATACATCCCTTTCCCGCCATACTTAGGCAATAATGCAGGATGAATATTAACAATTTTATTTGGGAAAGCTGTAACTATTTTTTGAGGTACTCGCCATAAGAATCCTGCCAAAACTATAAAATCTGCTTCTTCTTTTAATAACTTCAAGATCGTATCATCTTTCACAAAATTGTCTTTAAAAAAATATAATGATTTGATATTTAGCTTTTTAGCTCTATTCAGAACTTTGGCATGTTCATTGTTAGAAAGCACTCGAACAACAGTTGCTACAGCGCTATTATTAAAATGCTTAATGATGTTCTCTGCATTAGAGCCAGAACCCGAGGCAAAAATTACAATCCGTTTCATTTAACGTGTAGAAATTGTTTTCACAAAAAAAAGAATTATTATTAACATTTGAAGTTTAATTAAACTAAAAATTGAAGTATTTTTTTTAAATTAGACCTCATATTTTTGTGGCAAAAGCTAGTTTTAAACTAAAGTTTTTTATTTTTGCCCCGATTTTAAATTTAAAAATTAGAAAATTATGTCAGACATTGCATCAAGAGTAAAGGCAATTATCGTTGATAAACTAGGAGTTGACGAGAATGAAGTAACTACTGAAGCTAACTTTACGAACGATTTAGGCGCAGATTCATTAGATACTGTGGAGTTAATCATGGAATTTGAAAAAGAATTCGATATTCAAATCCCAGACGACCAAGCAGAAAATATTGGAACTGTAGGTCAAGCAATAAGCTATATAGAAGAAGCTAAAAAGTAATCTAACGATACTTATTCAAACTACGAGCATCACTAAGGTGACATGCTCGTAGTTCTTTATATTAAAGAATCTACTTAAATTATACATTTAACATGGCATTAAAACGAGTAGTAGTAACAGGGCTTGGAGCCTTAACACCCATAGGAAACAATATTGAAGAATATTGGGATGCCTTAATTAATGGCAAAAGTGGTGCTGCACCCATTACCTATTTTGATACTGAAAAATTCAAAACTCGTTTTGCTTGCGAAGTGAAAAATTTTACAGCCACAGATTTCCTTGACAGGAAAGAGGCTCGAAAAATGGATAAATTCACTCAGTATGCCATGGTTTCATCTGACGAAGCTATTAAAGACTCTCAATTAGATTTAGATAAAATTAACAAGCTACGCGTAGGTGTTGTTTGGGGTGCTGGTATTGGTGGCCTAGAAACTTTTCAAGAAGAGGTTTTAAATTTTTCAAGAGGTGACGGAACACCGCGTTTTAATCCTTTCTTTATCCCAAAAATGATTGCAGATATTGCCCCAGGTAACATTTCTATCAAGCATGGGTTTATGGGACCAAACTACACTACTGTGTCAGCATGCGCTTCATCGGCTAATGCGATGATAGATGCATTAAATTATATACGTTTAGGACATTGTGATGTAATTGTTACTGGAGGTAGTGAAGCTGCCGTAACTATTGCAGGTATGGGTGGTTTTAACGCAATGCATGCATTATCTACTAGAAATGAAAGCCCTGAAACAGCTTCTAGACCTTTTGATGCAACCAGGGATGGTTTTGTATTAGGTGAAGGTGCGGGAGCAATTATTTTAGAAGAATATGAACATGCTAAAGCACGTGGAGCAAAAATATATGCCGAAGTACTAGGTGGTGGTTTATCATCAGATGCACATCATATGACTGCTCCGCATCCTGAAGGAATTGGGGTTATGGCTGTTATGCGTAATTGTTTAGATAATGCAGGTGTAACACCAGAAGAAGTAGATCATATTAATACCCATGGTACTTCTACTCCACTTGGTGATGTAGCAGAATTAAAAGCTATTAAAGAAGTTTTTGGTGATCATGCAAAAAGCATCAATATCAACTCAACAAAATCTATGACTGGTCACCTATTAGGTGCAGCTGGAGCAATTGAATCAATAGCATCTATTTTGGCAATGGAACATGGTATAATACCACCTACTATTAATCACACAACTGTAGATGAAAATATAGATCCTCAATTAAATTTAACACTTAATAAAGCTCAAAAACGTGATATTAAAGTTGCAATGAGTAATACTTTTGGTTTTGGAGGCCACAACGCTTGTGTTTTATTCAAAAAAATTGACGGGTAGAATTTATAGATGAATTTTATTAAAAAAATAATACAATCTCGCTCTAAAAAAGACGAGATTTTTTTTGCAGAAATTCAAAAAATTATTGGCTTTAAACCTAACAAATTACGCAACTATAAAAAAGCTTTTACTCACAGTTCATTAAAAAAAACAGCATCAGATGGAAAACCATTAAACTATGAACGCTTAGAATTTTTAGGTGATGCTATTCTTGGAGCTGTAATTGCTCATTTTTTATTCAAAAAGATTCCACTGGGTACTGAAGGTTATTTGACTCAAATGCGTTCTAAAATTGTAAGCAGAGAGCATTTAAATGAGATAGGTCGAGATTTAGGGTTAATACGGTTTGTTATTAGTAACGTGCCTAAACAGAATTTCGGAGATAATGTTCATGGCAATATATTTGAGGCTCTTGTAGGCGCAATCTTTCTAGACAAAGGTTATAAATATGCAGTACGATTTATCTACAGAGTAGTGATTGAACCATATGTAGACATAGAGCGACTCGAGGGAAAAATAACAAGCTATAAAAGTGTGCTTATTGAATGGTCTCAAAAACAAAAAAGGCGTATTAAATATGATGTTTATGAAGATACTGGAAACGACGCTCTCAAACATTTTAGTGTTAAACTTTATTTAGATCAGGATGTAATTTCTAAAGGACGTGCCACTTCTAAGAAAAAAGCTGAAGAAATCGCCTCTAAAAGAGCGTATTACAAACTTCAAAACAAAATCTCTTTAGCATAGTTAATGCTATAACGTTTTCGTTAAAATTATTTAATCATAAAAAAACAATACTTAATTTAGCATAAAATAGAAGTATGTCTAAAGTAGTAGTTTTAAATTATGAAAATGATCATGACTATAACCTCATAGGCATACATACACCTTTAGAAGATTATCGCCTCGCCTTTTTTTTAAATAATTCTTTAAACACTTGCCTTGGCAGATATCATCAAGATTTAGATTTTGGTACTAACTCTAGTTCTTTTTCACTATACACTTTTGATTGTGAGCAAACTTTTACCTATTGGTCTTTAATTTCTAATAAGCATGATTATGTGTCAAATAACACCTCTATAAACCCACTTTTTGACAAAGAATATCAAACATCTTTATTAATAAAAGAAAAAAAACAAATTGATTTTTTTTTAAAAATTGAAGGAGATATAAACGATCAAAAACTTGGAACAATAATCAATAAAATCAATAAATTAAAGAGCGTCATAACGTCATATTCAATCAACCCTCTAACCCTTAAATCGAAAGATTTTTTAATTTTCTAAATATGCGCAATCGTAAAAAGACAAAAATTGTAGCCACGTTAGGTCCAGCTTGTGATAGCAAAGAGACCATGGAAGAAATGATGACAGTAGGGGTAAATGTTTTTAGAGTAAATTTCTCACACGCAATCCATGAAAATGTTGAGCAAAAAATAAAAGAGATACGAGAGATAAATAAGCGTAGAGGTTACAATGTTGCAATATTGGCCGATTTACAAGGCCCTAAACTTCGAGTTGGCATTATGGGCGAAAAAGTAAAACTCAAAAAAGGAGACGAGTTTACTTTTACAACTGAAGAGTGTGAAGGTACAAAAGAAAAGGCCTACATGACTTATCAAAATTTTCCAAATGATGTGAATTCTGGTGAACAAATATTGGTTGATGATGGTAAATTATTGTTTGAAGTTTTAGAGACCGATGGAGAAAAAAATGTAAAAACTAAAGTTTTGCGCGGTGGAAAACTAAAGTCTAAAAAAGGAGTCAATCTGCCAAACACAAATATTTCTCTTCCAGCCTTGACTGAGAAAGATGTTAAAGATGCTCTTTTTGCAATAAAAATGGAAGTTGATTGGATTGCATTATCTTTTGTTCGAAATACTCAAGACGTTATTGATTTAAGAGAGTTAATAGATAAGCATTCTGATCATAAAATTCCTATAATAGCTAAGATCGAAAAGCCTGAAGCTCTTGATAATATTAAAAAAATAACTGCTCATTGTGATGGTTTAATGGTAGCTCGCGGTGATTTAGGAGTTGAAGTTGAAATGGAGCGTGTTCCACTGATCCAGAAAAAATTAGTCCTTCAAGCAAAAAAGGCAAGAATACCAGTTATTATTGCTACGCAAATGATGGAAACTATGATTACAAGCCAGGTTCCAACTCGTGCAGAAGTAAATGATGTTGCTAATTCAATTATGGACGGTGCAGATGCAGTCATGCTTTCGGGCGAAACTTCGGTTGGTGAATTTCCGATTGAAGTAATAAGAAAAATTCGAAGAATAATTGAAAGTGTAGAAGATTCACCTTTAATTGTAAATCCTGGATCTTCAATTCAAAGCGTTAATGATCGCTTTATTTCTAAAACAGTTTGTCATCAAGCAGCTATGATGGCAGATCAAATTGGAGCTACAGTTATTTCTACTTTGACTAATAGCGGTTATACAGCTTTTCAAATTTCAGCATGGCGACCAAAAACTCATATTTTAGCCTTCTCTAATAATCGTAGAATTTTGGCAATGCTAAATTTATTGTGGGGTGTTAAAGCCTTGTACTATGATAAATTAGTGAGCACTGACGACACAGTAGAAGACATCAATCTAATTGCGAGAGAAAAAGGATATGCTAACGAGAATGATTATGTGATTAATTTAACTTCTATGCCTGTACAAGCTCAAGGTATGGTAAATACATTGCGTATTAGCCAAATTGATTAAATTTACGTTTTAATCAATTTTACATGAAGAAAATCTTCTTTGGAATCATCATTACACTGATAATTCTTTTTGTTTTCAGGTTCTGCGAAAACAAAAAAGGAGATAAAATAGCCCTAAAGGAAAATTCTGCTTTAATACAACAACAGCTTAAGAATGTTGGAAAACTTGTTGTAACTGAAGGTCATTTTAGCGAGATTTTTAATTATAAAAATTCTAAAGATTTATTTGGTAATTATTTTACTGCAGAAAAAAAAGCACTAATTGTCGTTAATGCTGATGTTACGGTGTCTTATAATCTTAGTAAACTAAATTATCGTCTTGATGAGGAAAACAAGGTGCTACATATTTTGTCAATTCCTAAGGAGGAAATAAAAATTAATCCAGATTTTGAATATTATGATCTTCAGGCTGATTTTTTTAATCCATTTAAAGCAAAAGATTATAATGATATTAAAGAAATAGTTAAGAAATCACTCTCTGAAAAAATAGAAAATTCTGCACTTAAAACTAATGCAAAAAGTAGGCTTATTAGTGAATTAGGAAAATTTTATATACTCACCAATTCTCTAGGATGGAAACTAACCTACCATGAAACTACAATTGATAAAGTTTCTGATTTTGAAAAAATAAAGCCTTGAGTTTGAAAACCGAAACACGTAAACAAGAAATAATTCAAACTGCCGCAAAACTCTTTAAAGAAAAAGGATATAGTGCTGTAACAATGCGCGATTTGGCTGGAGCAATGGGAATTAAAGCTGCGAGTTTATATAATCATATTAATTCAAAACAAGATATTCTTAAAAATATTATTATCTCAATTGCCGAAGAATTTACTCAGGGAATGAATCAAATTCAATCTTCAAATCAAAACACAATAGATAAATTAAAAGATATTATTGCCTTGCATGTAGATATTACTTCTAATAATACTTTTGGCATGGCTTCTTTGAATAATGACTGGATGCACTTGGAAGAACAATTAGACCATTACCTAGAACTACGCCACAATTATGAGGACAATTTTAGAGATATTATAAAACTTGGAATTGAACAAGGTGATCTAAAAAATGAGAACCCCGAAACTATTCTTTTCTCTATTCTAACAACATTAAGGTCTTTGTATTTGTGGATTCCAAAAAAAGAAGATTTAAACCCTGAGAAATTAGCTCAAAGCTTAAGTCAAATCCTTATTAATGGCATTAACAAATAATTGCTAAATATTTTGTAAATTTGTCAATTAAACTAACGCTTGTTAGTTTTATATTTACAAAACAGATATGGCAGAATTTCACACTTTAGAAGTTGCAAACATATATAAAGAAACAGAAGACACTTCTGTTGTTGCTTTCAAAGTTCCTTCAGAATTAGAAGAATTTTTTAAGTTTAGACAAGGGCAACATTTAACCCTTAAAGCGAATATAAATGGTGAAGATGTGCGTCGTTCATATTCTTTGTGTTCATGTCCTACAGAAAGTAAATGGCAAGTAGCTGTAAAGCAAATTCCAGAAGGAAAATTTTCTACTTATGTTAACGAAGAATTAAGAGCAGGTAGCCAACTTGAAGTTATGGCTCCAAGTGGAACATTTGGTGTAGAAGTAAAACCTACAGAGCCTAAAAACTATTTGTTTTTTGCTGCTGGAAGTGGAATTACTCCCATATTGTCTATGATTAAAGCACACCTAAAGTCTGAGGCTAATTCTACATGTAAACTATTTTATGTCAATAAAACTGCAAAATCTATTATCTTTAAAGAAGAGTTAGAGCAACTTAGAAACAAGTACTTCGGTAGGCTAGAAATTTATTATTTCTTGACAAAGGAACGTAGAGATATTGAATTGTTTAACGGTAGGTTTGATGACCAAAAGATGCAAGTGCTCACTAAGACATTTATAGATATTCCAGATACAAGTGAAGTTTTCTTGTGTGGACCCGAAAGTATGGTTCAGTATGTAAGTGATTATTTGATTAATGCAGGGTTACCCAAAGAATTAGTTCATTTCGAATTATTCGTTACAGGGCTCTCAGAAGAAGATATAAAACGAGCAGATCGACTAGCAAAACAAAATGTTGAAGGCATAGAAGTAACTATTGTTGATGGTGGAAAAGAATTCGAATTCACCATGACCAAAGAATATGATAATATTTTGGATGCAGCTTTAGGAGCTGGAGCCGATTTACCTTTTGCCTGCAAAGGTGGTGTTTGTAGTACATGTAAATGCGAAGTCAAAGAAGGTTCAGTAGAGATGAAAATTAATTATGCCTTGGACGAGAAGGAAGTGTCACAGAATTTAGTATTAAGCTGTCAAGCTGTACCAACATCAGATAAAGTTATTGTCGATTTCGACGTATAAATAAAACTCAAAACTATGAGTGAAGAGCAAATAAAAAATCTCGAAGAACAATTTGAAGCACGTATTGCTCGTGATGAAAAAATTGAACCGAAAGACTGGATGCCTGAAAAATATCGAAAAACACATATTAGGCAAATGTCCCAGCATGCACATTCCGAAATTATTGGTATGTTGCCAGAAGGAAATTGGATTACGAGAGCGCCTTCTTTACGCCGTAAAGTGGCACTTTTGGCGAAGGTGCAAGACGAAGCTGGTCATGGATTATACCTATACAGTGCTACCGAAACTTTAGGGATTTCTAGAGATGAAATGTATGAACAGTTGCATTCAGGAAAAGCCAAATACTCTAGTATTTTTAATTACCCAACTATAACTTGGGCAGATATGGGGGCCATTGGATGGTTAGTAGATGGTGCTGCCATCATAAACCAAGTGCCGTTATGTAATACATCTTATGGACCTTATGCACGTGCTATGATTCGTGTGTGTAAAGAAGAAAGTTTTCACCAGCGTCAAGGTTATGAAATCATGATAAAATTGGCTAACGGAACGCCTGAACAAAAAGAAATGGCTCAAGATGCACTCAACCGTTGGTGGTGGCCAAGTTTGATGATGCTAGGACCAACAGATGATGTTTCAGTACATACAGCACAATCTATGAAATGGAAATTAAAACGTAAGTCTAACGATGATTTACGTCAGCAATTTATAGATCAAACCGTTCCTCAAGCGGATTTGATTGGGTTGACGATTCCTGATAAGGATTTAAAATGGAATGAAGAACGAGGTAGTTATGACTTTGGAGAAATTGATTGGGATGAGTTTTGGCAAGTTGTTAAAGGTCATGGTCCTTGTAATAAAGAACGTATGAAAGCCCGAGTTGGAGCTTGGGAACGTGGTGAATGGGTTCGTGATGCGGCAATGGCTTATGCTGAAAAGAAAGAAAAAATAAAACAAGCTGTTTAAAATATAATATTATGGCAACAAAAGATTGGCCACTTTGGGAAATCTTCGTAAGAAGTAAAAACGGATTAGAGCATAGGCATTGTGGTAGCTTGCATGCCGCAGACGCAGATATGGCACTTGAGAATGCAAGAGATGTCTATACAAGGCGTAATGAAGGTGTAAGTATTTGGGTTGTGAAATCTAAACATATTACGGCTTCAAATCCTGAAAATAATGGAGAATTATTTGAACCAGCTCAAGACAAAGTGTATCGTCACCCAACATTTTATGATTTGCCGGACGAAGTAAAACATATGTAATGAAGGAGAATTTATATAATTATATACTGGGCATCGCAGATAATAGTTTGATACTCGGGCAGCGTATGGGAGAACTATGCGGTCATGGACCAACTTTAGAAACAGATATTGCTTGCACAAATATTTCTTTAGATTTACTCGGACAAGTCCGTAGCTACTATCAGTATGCTGCAAAAATAGCAGGAGACGAAAGAACTGAAGATGATATTGCGATGCTACGTAAAGAGCGAGAATATAAAAATGTGCTGTTAGCTGAACAACCCAATACAAATTTTGCATACACAATAGGACGGCAGTTTTTATTTGATATTTATCATTTCAATCTCTTAACAGAGTTGCAAAAAAGTAAAGATTTAACGCTTTCAGCTATAGCAAAAAAATGTATTAAAGAAGTAAGTTATCATGTTCGTTTTTCTTCAGATTGGGTAAAGCGATTAGGAGATGGAACTGAAGAAAGTAACCAAAAAATGCAAGAAGCTATCGATACTTTATGGACCTATACAGATGAATTATTTCATCAAACTGAAGCTGATAAAGAAATGGTTTCTGAAGGTATTGGTGTGGATGTAACAAAACTAAAAGAAGCATATTACGAAGAAGTTTCAGAGTTGCTGAAAGAAGCAACATTAAATACTCCTGAATCGAAGTGGTTTCAAAAAGGAGGTAAACAGGGCATACATACAGAACATTTAGGTTATTTGTTAGCAGACTTACAATATATGCAACGTACTTACCCCAATATGGAATGGTAGTAGCGGAACAACATATCGACCAAAATTTGATTCCAATTTTAGAACAAGTTTCTGATCCAGAAATCCCCGTGTTATCAATTATGGATATGGGAGTTGTACGCTCTGCTGTTATTCAAAATAATATTGTAAAAGTCGAAATTACGCCAACCTATAGTGGTTGTCCAGCAATGGATGTAATTGGCGACGATATTAAAAAGGCACTGAAAGATGCAGGTTATAATTCAGAAGTTGATTTGATTCTTGCACCGGCTTGGACGACCGATTGGATTACATCAAGAGGAAGAAAAGCTTTAGAAGAGTATGGTATTGCTGCGCCGTTAGATGCAGAGGCAGACAAAAGTGTACTTTTAGAGGGAAAGCGATTAGTAAAATGCACGAATTGTGATTCAACTAATACACGATTAGTAAGTCAGTTTGGTTCAACAGCATGTAAAGCGCAATTTCAGTGTGAGGATTGCCAAGAACCATTCGATTATTTTAAATGCCTAAAGTAATGTTAGGATTGCGTACAACTGCATATAAAGTTCCTAATTTAAATACCGCAAAAGAGTGGTATACCAAAGCATTTAGAACGGAACCTTATTTTAATGAACCCTATTATGTAGGTTTTAATATTGGTGGTTTTGAATTGGGTTTATTACCAGATGGAGAAAAACCTACAGAAAAAACTGATAATGTGCTTTCCTATTGGGGAGTTGAAGACATTGAAAAAGAATTTCAACACCTTCTAGATTTAGGGGCTATAGAGCATGAAAAACCAACTAATGTTGGTGGAGAACTAATGGTAGCCGCTGTTAGAGATCCTTGGAATAATGTAATAGGGATTATTTATAATCCATATTTTAAAATATAATTCCTTTTTAAAAAGGAAAAATTAAAAATAGGTATGAGTACTGATTCAATTGAATTAAAAATTGAAAGTAAAGTAGCGTATATAACGCTTAATAGACCAGAGGTGTTTAATAGCTTTGATCGTGAAATGGCCTTACGTCTACAAGCCGTTTTAGATGATTGTGAAACAAATAACGAAGTTAGAGCTATTGTGCTTTCCGGAAATGGAAAAGCGTTTTGTGCAGGGCAAGATTTAAAGGAAGTAACTTCTCCTGAAATCAATCCAGGTTTCAAAAAGATATTAGAAGAACACTATAATCCCATTATTAAAAGGATTCGTTCTATTAAGAAACCAATCATTGGTGCTGTTAATGGTGTAGCAGCTGGTGCAGGTGCTAATATTGCACTGGCATGTGATATTGTAGTAGCGCATGAAAAGGTAAGTTTTATTCAAGCTTTTAGCTTAATAGGATTAATACCCGATAGCGCTGGCACTTTCTTTTTACCGCGTTTAATTGGCTTTCAAAAAGCACAAGCATTGGCCATGTTAGGCGATAAAGTATCTGCAGAAGAAGCAGAACGAATCGGAATGATCTACAAAGTAATCCCTTTAGAACAATTTAATGATGAAGTTGAAAAGTTAGCCTTAAAATTAGCCAACATGCCAACCAAAGCATTAGGTATGATCAAAGATTTATTTAATGCATCGATGACTAATACGTTAGATGCACAATTAGATATGGAGTCAAAATATCAAATAGAAGCTGCTCAAAGTGAAGACTATGCCGAAGGTGTGGCAGCCTTTATCGAAAAACGCAAACCAGAATTCAAAGGAAGATAAGTATGAATGTAGGAATAATTGGTTCCGGAACTATGGGGAGCGGTATTGCACAAGTCGCAGCAACCGCTGGATGTCAGGTAAAATTATATGATACTAACCTAGTAGCTCTAGACAAAGCTAAAGCTAGCCTTGAAAAAATATTAAATCGTCTTATTGAAAAGGGCAGAATTGATACTGATGAAAAAACTAGAATCCAGTCCAATATTTCTTATATAGATAGCTTAAAGGATTTAGCTGATTCCAACTTGACTATTGAAGCAATTATCGAAAATCTTGAGATTAAACAAAAGGTATTTTCAGAATTAGAAAGCTATGTATCTGCCGATTGCATTATTGCATCTAATACCTCATCGTTATCCATTGCTTCAATTGCTTCATCATTACAAAAACCTGAGCGATGTATTGGGATTCATTTTTTCAATCCAGCACCTTTAATGAAATTGGTTGAGGTGATCCCTGCTGTACAAACTTCTCAAGAAGTTTTAGACAAATCTGTGGCAACCATTTCTGATTGGAAAAAAGTAGTGGCTGTGGCTAAAGACACTCCTGGATTTATTGTGAATCGTGTAGCACGACCTTTTTATGGTGAATCCTTACGGATATATGAAGAAGGCTTAGCTGATTTTGCAACGATTGACTGGAGTTTAAAAACCTTAGGAGGCTTTAGAATGGGACCATTTGAGTTAATGGATTTTATAGGAAATGATGTGAATTACACGGTAACAGAAACCGTATTTTCAGCATTCTATTTCGATCCAAGGTATAAGCCATCATTTACGCAAAAACGCCTGTCAGAAGCTGGTTATTTAGGGAGAAAATCAGGGAAAGGTTATTATAATTATGCCGAAGGTACGGAGAAACCAAAACCTAAAGAAGACAAAGAATTAGCACAATATATTTTCGATCGTGTACTAGTTATGCTAATTAATGAAGCAGCTGATGCCCTATTCTTAAATATTGCTTCGGCTGAAGATATTGATAATGCCATGACCAAAGGAGTTAATTATCCAAAAGGGTTATTGGCTTGGGCGGACGAAAAAGGAATCGATTGGTGCGTAAATACATTAGATGCATTGTATGATGAATACCATGAAGATCGATACAGATGTAGTCCGTTGTTACGTAAAATGAATAAAGAGCATAAAACATTCTTTTAATGGAAGGCGCTAAGATTCCATATAAGATGTTAAGTCAAGATGCATATAGCCAATGGTTAGGTATCGAAATTTTAGAAAGTGAAATTGGTCGCGTAAAAATCGCAATGACCATACGTAAAGAAATGTTGAATAGCATGAATTATGCGCATGGAGGCATTAGCTATTCTTTGGCTGACACGGCATTTGGTTTCACATCGAATACGCATGGTAAGTATGCGGTTTCTATTGAAACATCGATCAATCATATAGAAGCATTAGAAGAAGGTGATGAATTGGTAGCTGAATGCGTCATTGAAAAAGTAAATAACAAATTAGGGTTCAATGTGGTTGAGGTTAAACGCGGCAACGAATTAGTTGCTTTATTCAAAGGTGTTGTATACAGAACTCAAAAAGACTGGAAAGAATAAATGTTAAAATTCTTTCGAAATATTAGAAAATCATTGCTTTCTGAAGGTAAAACAGGAAAATATCTTAAATACGCAATAGGTGAAATTATCCTAGTGGTTATAGGTATTCTCATTGCTTTACAGATTAATAATTGGAACGAAGAAAAGAAAGGAAAAGCAGAGTTAAATCAATATTTATTGAGTTTAAAAGAGAATATAGAAAGTGATATTGTGGTACTAGATTCTTTGGTTAAAAGAAGAGAATTAGTAGTAAAATATTGTAAAAAAGAACAATTGAATTTTTTAAATAAGGAGTATAATTTTTATGACACAAGTTATGCGTTAACAGCATACGTCGATTTCTATTTTAAACCAAATACAAGTGGATATGATGCTTTAAAGAGTTCTCCTTATTTAGGAAAATTAAACGGTACAAAATTAAACAAGGTTCTTATAAATTATTACGGAAAAATTCACCAGATACAGGAGAATGAAAAAAGTTATAATGAGTTTTTAAAGACTTTAGAAGCTAAAATGGCCTACGATATAGATAGAAGTTTAATGATAGCTTATTTATTTGTCGATAAGCAGGTATTGGCAGACACAAAAACTAGTCAAGAAGAAATAAGTAGGTTTTTAGAGGAGCTACATAATACAGTTGGTTTTAGAAATGTTGTAAGTCAAGCGGCTCATCAAGATGGCAGCATTATCGAAAAATACATTAAGACGAAAAACATTGGACTTAAAATTAGTAAAGAAATAGATAATATGATTAATAATTGATTAATCAATTTTTAATATGAAAGAAGCATATATTATAGATGGTGTTCGTACACCGATAGGAAGTTATAAAGGCACGTTATCGGCTGTTCGTACAGACGATTTAGGAGCTATTGTTATTAAGGAATTGATAGAGCGAAATTCTAACATCCCTAAAGAGGCGTATGACGATGTAATTATGGGTTGTGCGAATCAGGCAGGTGAAGATAATCGTAACGTGGCTAGAATGTCATTGTTGTTAGCAGGGTTGCCATTTACAGTTCCTGGTGAAACGGTAAACAGGTTATGTAGTTCGGGATTATCTGCAATCATTCAGGCAAATCGTGCCATTAAAGCTGGAGATGGTGATCTTTTTATTTCTGGTGGTGTTGAGAATATGACACGTGGTCCTTATGTTATGGGAAAACCATCTAGTGCTTTTGGTAATGATTCTAAAATGTATGATTCTAGTTTTGGATGGCGATTTATCAATCCAAAAATGCATGAATTGTATGGTACGGACGGCATGGGAAATACAGCAGAAAATTTGGTAGAGAAATACAATATCTCTCGTGAAGATCAGGATAAATTTGCCTATTGGAGCCAAATGAAAGCAGCCAAAGCGCAAGAGAATGGACGCTTAGCAAAAGAAATTGTAAATGTTGAAATACCTCAACGTAAAAAAGATCCAATTATCTTTTCAAAAGATGAATTTGTAAAGCCAAATACCTCACTTGAAGTTCTGGCAAAATTAAGAACGGCCTTTAAGAAAGAAGGTGGTAGTGTTACTGCAGGGAATTCATCAGGGCTCAATGATGGGGCTGCTGCAACGATTGTTGCTTCAGAAGATGTTGTAAAAAAATACAATCTAAATCCATTAGCAAGGGTTGTAAGTTCTGCAGTAGTAGGTGTAGAACCAAGAATTATGGGTATTGGACCCGTTGAAGCATCGAATAAAGCTTTGGCAAAAGCCGGACTAGCCATGGATGATATGGATATTATAGAATTGAATGAAGCTTTTGCTGCACAAGCATTGGCGTGTACAAGAGCTTGGGGACTAGCAGATGATGATCCCAGGTTAAATCCTAATGGAGGTTCAATTGCGATTGGTCATCCCCTAGGTGTTACCGGAGCAAGAATTGCGTATTCAGCAGCTTTAGAATTACATGAACAACAGAAACGATACGCCTTAATCACCATGTGTGTGGGAGTTGGTCAAGGATATGCAGCAATCATTGAAAGAGTATAAATGAAGATTTTAATTATAGGAGGAAACGGCACAATTGGCAAGAAAGTTACAGAAAGACTTTCTAAAAAACATGAAGTTATTGTTGCTGGTCGTAATTCTGGTGATGTACAAGTAGACTTTTCTGATTCGAGTTCTATCAAAAATATGTTTGAAGCAACAGGAAAAGTTGATGCTATAGTTGCAATAGCAGGTGATGCTAAATGGGATAAGTTTGAGAAGCTCTCTGAAGATGATTTCTATATAGGCATCAAAAGCAAATTGATGGGGCAAGTTAATACCGTTAGAATCGGCAAGGACTATTTAAGCAAAGGAGGTTCCATTACCTTATCAACTGGTATTTTAGCTGATGATCCTGTAGATATGACTACCAGTGCTGCCATGGTCAATGGTGCTATTAACAGCTTTGTAAAAGCAGTAGTATTAGAACTAGATGATATTAGAGTTAATGTGGTGTGCTCTGATTTGGTAGAAGACTCTTTTGAAAAATATAAAGATTATTTCCCTGGCAATACACCAGTACCAATGCATAAAATTGTAGATGCTTATGTGAAAAGTGTCGAAGGGAAAATTAATGGAAGAATATTACGAATAATGGCATAAAAAGACATTATGAAAAAAATACAACATTACGTTCAAGGTCAATGGACAGAAGGAAAAGAAGAAGGCGCTCCTGTATACGATGCTATAACAGGTGACGTTATTTCTAATATTGCTATTGAAGGTTTAGATATTCCTGAGATTCTTCAATATGGAAGAACAAAAGGAGGTGAAGTGCTTCGTAAAATGACTTTTCAAGAGCGAGGTAATATGCTTAAAAAATTAGCATTATACCTTACTAAACGTAAAAATGAATTCTACGAATTAAGTTATAGAACCGGAGCAACAAAAATTGATAGCTGGATCGATATAGAAGGAGGTTTTGGTAATCTCTTTGCGAATGCATCATTAAGAAAACTATTCCCAAATCAACCTTTCCACGTAGAAGGTGATCCCATAGATTTATCTAGAGGTGGTCGTTTTATGGCGCATCATATCATGGTTCCTAAAAAAGGAGTTGCTGTGCATATCAATGCGTTTAATTTTCCGGTGTGGGGTATGTTAGAAAAATGTGCCGTCAATTGGATGGCAGGCGTACCTGCTGTGGTCTTACCAGCACCGTCATCATCGTATTTAGCCGAAGCTGTAGCCAGAGCTATTATAGAATCAGGAATCTTACCAGAAGGGGCACTTCAAATTATCAATGGAACAGTAAGAACTATTTTAGATACCGTTGAATCACAAGATGTAGTAACCTTTACAGGATCGGCTGCAACAGGTCGCCTATTAAAAGCGCATCCAAGAATTATACAAGAAGCCGTGCCATTTACAATGGAAGCAGATTCATTGAATGCCTCAATCTTAGGCGAAGATGCAGTTCCTGGTACTCCAGAATTTGATTTGTTCGTAAAAGAAGTACGTAAAGAAATGACTGTTAAATGTGGCCAGAAGTGTACAGCTATTCGTCGCATTATCGTTCCAGAAAAGCTGGTTGAAGATGTACAAATAGCCTTAGGTAAAGCCTTAGATAAAGTAACCATTGGTGATCCTCGCTTGAAAGAAGTGCGAATGGGCTCACTAATTAGCAAACAGCAAGTTGAAGAAGTTAAAAAATCTGTTCAAGACATTGCCAAAGAAGCACAAATTGTTTATGGAAATTTAGATAAAATAGATACTGTTGGTGCTGATGCTAACAAAGGTGCATTTATAAGTCCGATTTTATTGAGAGCCGATCAGCCGTTCAAAAGTACTGCCGTTCATGAACGTGAAGCATTTGGACCGGTAAGTACCATCATGCCGTATAAAAACTTAGAAGAGGCTGTACAATTGGCACAAATGGGTAAAGGATCTTTAGTATCTTCTATCGCCACATTTGATGATAAAATTGCTAAAGATTATGTGGTGAATGCTGCAAGTCATCATGGTCGCATTTTGGTAATAAATCGAGAAATGGCCAAAGAAAGCACAGGTCATGGTTCGCCACTACCAAGCCTAGTACATGGTGGCCCAGGTCGTGCCGGAGGTGGAGAAGAAATGGGTGGCATGCGAGGTATTAAGCATTATTTACAACGAACCGCCATTCAGGGAACACCAACAACGCTTACAGAGATCACAGGTATTTATCAGCCTAATGCCAAGTATAAGGAAGCTGAGCAACATCCATTCAAATATCATTGGGAAGATATTGAACCTGGAATGTCAATGAAAACGCACAAGCGAACCATAACCGATACAGATATTATCAGTTTCGCTAATGTGACCTGGGATCATTTCTATGCACATACCGATATTACTTCTCTAGACGGAAGTATTTTCGAAAAAAGAACAGCGCACGGTTATTTTATTATTTCTGCCGCCGCAGGACTATTTGTATATCCTAATAAAGGGCCTGTTTCAGCAAATTACGGATTGGAAGAATGTCGTTTCTTACGTCCTCTGTATCATAACGATACTATCTATGTTCGTTTAACTTGTAAGCAAAAAATAGATCGTGATGTGAATAGTGCTGAGCATCCTAGTGGTATTGTAAAATGGTTTGCAGAAATTTTTGATGCAGAAGATGAGTTGGTAGCATTGGCTACTGTGTTAACTATGGTTCAGAAGAAGCAAGAAACCTTTGTTGACATTAATAGACAAATCATTGAAATCTATCTGAACCAATTAACGGAAGATACCAAACCCGTTTGGGGAAGTATGACACCTCAACATATGGTAGAGCATTTAGAATATTCTACAAGAATATCTTCAGGTGAGATACAGGATTTTGAATTTTCTACCCCAGAAAAAATTATGGAGAAAGTTCATAATACCTTATACAATTATAACCCAATGCCTAGAAATCATACGGCTCCTGATCTTCTAGAAGAACAACTACAAGACTTAGAACACGATAGCTTAGAAATAGCTAAACAAAAATTATTAGAAGCTTACGATGATTTTGAAGCATATTTTAAAGAGAATCCAGAAGTAACATTAAAGAATATTGTTTTTGGAGACCTTAATAGATATGAATGGAACTTGTTCCATAGAAAGCATTTTAACCATCATCTTAGCCAATTTGGATTAATATAACATGACACAACCATACGTAAAACAAACCATAGAAAACGGAGTAGGAACCATCGAATTTTTTCATCCTGCTCATAACTCTTTGCCAGGAGATATCTTGGCAAAATTAGCGCAAACGATTACCAATGCAGGAAGCAATGATGAAATAAAGGTTATTGTTCTAAAGAGTGGTGGAGAAAGAACCTTTTGTGCAGGAGCCAGTTTTAAGGAATTAATAAATATTAATGATGAAGCTACTGGTAAAGTATTCTTTTCTGGGTTTGCCAATGTTATTAATGCCATGCGTAAATGTCCTAAGTTTATTATTGGTCGTGTACAAGGAAAAACCGTTGGAGGAGGCGTAGGATTAGCCTCTGCTACTGATTATTGTATGGCTACGAAATTTGCTGCTATTAAACTAAGTGAGCTGAATGTGGGTATTGGCCCATTTGTAGTGGGGCCAGCAGTTCAAAGAAAATTAGGTCTTAGTGGTATGTCTCAAATTGCCATAGACGCGAACAGTTTTTACCCAGCAGAATGGGCAAAGCAAAAAGGTTTATTTACCCAGGTTTATGAGTCAACAAAAGAATTAGATGAAGCTGTAAAAGCTTTTGCAGAAAATCTTTGTAATTACAATACCGAAGCCATGAAAGAAATGAAGCAAATGTTCTGGAAAGAAACAGAAGATTGGGATACATTACTGGCAGAGCGCGCAGCCATTAGTGGCCGATTGGTGTTAAGTGATTTTACGAAAGAAACATTAAAACGTTTTAAATAATGATCTACGAATTCCAAGGATACATACCGGTAGTTCACGAAAGTAGCTTTGTACATCCATTAGCTGCAGTAACCGGCAATGTGATTATTGGAAAAGATTGTTATATAGGCCCAGGAGCTGCTATTCGTGGAGATTGGGGACAAATCATTTTAGAAGATGGTGTGAATGTTCAAGAGAATTGCACGGTGCATATGTTTCCTGGTAAATCTATAGTGCTAAAAGAAAGTGCTCATGTTGGTCACGGAGCCATTATTCATGGCGCTAATTTAGGCAGAAACTGTTTGATTGGTATGAACACTGTGATCATGGATGATGCTGAGATTGGTGATGAATGTATCGTTGGGGCCATGGCATTTGTAAAAGCAGAAACTAAAATCCCGAAACGAAGTTTGGTTGTTGGCAATCCTGCCAAAGTGATTAAAGAAGTGACTGATGAAATGATTGACTGGAAAACAAAAGGTACTCAATTATATCAACAATTACCAAAAGAGTGTCATGAAACTTTAAGAGAAGTTGAACCTTTAACAGCCATTCCAAAGGATAGAATGATTCAAGAAAATACGTATGCAACATTACGTGATTTTATGAAACAATAATTTATGGAGCTAGAATTAAAAATGCCCAAAATGGGCGAAAGTATTACTGAAGGAACTATCATTAATTGGTTGGTGAATGAAGGTGAATCCTTTGATGAAGGTGATGTGCTATTAGAAGTGGCTACAGATAAGGTTGACAATGAAGTGCCAGCGCCAAGTGCTGGGACTTTAGTTAAGACATTATTTCAAGCCAAAGATGTGGTTCCTGTAGGTGAAGTGATCGCAATCTTAGAAGGTTCCGGAGAAGTTTCCGAAAAAAAACAAACCGATGTTTCATCAAGTGGAGTAGAAACGCCACAAAAGAAAAAAGCGATCAAGAAAATAAAAACTGCTCAGGCTGCTGTTACAACTTCAACCAATTTTTCAGTTAATAATACGAATACGTTCTTTTCGCCCTTAATTATTTCCATTGCAAAAGAGCATCATATTAGTTTTGAAGAATTAGCTAGAATTCCAGCTACAGGAAATGAAGGACGTTTGCGTAAAAGTGATGTTTTTCAATACATAGAAGACGGAAGGCCTTACAAATTTGCACAACCAGTTGTTCAAGATCCTACCGCCTATCGAATTCCACAATTAAATTTAGATAAAGGCACTGGTAAAATTGTAGAAATGGATCGCATGCGCCAAATGATAGCTGATCATATGGTCTACTCAAAACATACCTCCCCGCATGTTACGGCTTATGTAGAAGCCGATCTAACCGATATGGTGAATTGGCGAAATACGAATAAAAAAGCATTTCAGGAAAAGCACAAACAAAAGCTAACATTTACACCTCTATTTGTAGAAGCTGTTGCTAAGGCCGTAAAAGATTTCCCGATGATCAATGTGTCGGTTGATGGTTCTAATATTATTGTAAAAGAGGATATTAACATTGGGATGGCGACTGCTTTACCCAGTGAAAACCTGATAGTTCCAGTAGTTAAAAATGCTGATACAAAAGATTTAAAACAATTAGCCTCTGAGGTGAATCATTTAGCTTCAAAAGCGAGAGATAATAAATTAAGCGGCGATGAGATCAAAGGAAGTACCTTCACTATTTCTAACGTTGGGACTTTCGGAAGTGTGATGGGAACACCCATTATTAATCAACCAGAAGTAGCCATTCTAGCATTAGGAATTATCAAGAAACGACCCGAGGTTATTGAAACAGAAAATGGAGATGAAATTGCTATTAGAAGCATGATGTACTTATCACTATCGTTTGATCATCGTGTGGTGGATGGCTTTCTAGGTGGAAGTTTTGTGCGTCGCGTAGCAGATTATTTAGAGCAGTTTGATGTTGATAGAAAAATTTAAAGATTTGGAAGTTAAAACAATTAATAAAACGATATTAAAACAGGCTTTTTCACACCTTTGTACAGCAAAGGCTATGACTGAGCTTTATGAAGAAAATTTTAAAGTCGTCTCGAAATATGTGCATGCAACTTCTAGAGGGCACGAAGTGATTCAGATAGCCTTAGGAATGCAATTACTACCACAAGATTATGTTTTTCCATATTATCGTGACGATTCAATTTTATTATCTATTGGAATGCAGCCTTATGATCTAATGTTGCAAGTATTAGCTAAACGAGATGATCCGTTTTCTGGAGGGCGTACTTATTATTCACATCCTAGTCTTAAGGATGCTGACAAACCCAAAATACCACATCAGTCGTCTGCTACTGGCATGCAAACTATTCCAGCAACTGGTGTTGCTATGGGTATGCAATACATTGAAAAACAGGACTTAAAAAATTCTGTTTTAGGAGAGGCTTCATTGTCAGACGATTTACCAATTACTGTTTGTTCTTTAGGTGATGCTTCAGTTACAGAAGGTGAGATTGCTGAAGCCTTTCAAATGGCTGCTCTAAAGCAAATGCCAATTTTATATTTGGTACAGGACAATGGTTGGGATATTTCAGCGAATGAAGAAGAAACCCGTGCTCAAAATGCTGCAGAATATGCTGCAGGTTTCCATGGCTTAGAAGCCATTTCTATTGATGGAACCAATTTTGAAGAGAGTTATAACACCTTACAATCTGTCATTGAGACCATAAGAAAAGAGCGTCGCCCTTTTTTGGTTCACGCTAAAGTTCCTCTATTGAATCACCATACTTCTGGTGTTCGTATGGAGTGGTATCGTGATGATCTTGATGAAGCTCGTTCTCGTGACCCATATCCAAAATTAAAATCCTTTCTTCTTGAAAATGGATTTTCGTTAAAAGAGCTCGAAAAAATAGAAGCTTCCGCGAAAGCTACAGTAAAAAAAGACTACGAAAAAGCATTAAATGCTGTAGACCCCAAACCAGAAGATTTGTTTACTCATGATTTTGCTCCTACACCTATCACCGAAGAAATTGGTGAGCGCTCACCAGAAGGAGGAGAAAAAGTAGTAATGGTTGACTGTGCATTATTCGCCATTGAAGAATTAATGGCAAAGCATAAAGAATGCTTGCTCTATGGTCAAGATGTTGGAGGTAGATTAGGTGGCGTATTTAGAGAAGCTGCAACTTTAGCTCAAAAATTTGGTGATGATCGTGTATTCAATACACCGATTCAAGAAGCATTTATAGTGGGATCAACTGTTGGTATGAGCGCAGTAGGTTTAAAGCCAATTGTAGAAGTACAATTTGCTGACTATATCTGGCCTGGATTAAATCAATTATTTACTGAAGTAAGTAGAAGCTGTTATCTCTCGAATGGAAAATGGCCAGTTTCTATGATCTTACGAGTACCTATTGGCGCTTATGGAAGCGGTGGTCCGTATCATTCGTCATCTGTAGAAAGCGTAGTAACCAATATTAGAGGTATTAAAATAATATATCCTAGCAATGGTGCTGACCTCAAAGGTCTGATGAAAGCTGCTTATTACGATCCGAATCCAGTAGTAATTTTAGAACATAAAGGGTTATACTGGAGCAAAGTTAAAGGCACAAATGGAGCAACATCTTTGGAGCCTAGTAAAGATTATATATTGCCTTTAGGGAAAGCTTGGTTACTACAAGAAATTTGGCCTCAAGAAGAAATAGAAACTGCAACGATTGTGACATATGGCATGGGTGTACACTGGGCGTACAATGCAACAAGAGGTATGAGGGATACGATTGAAATAATTGATCTTAGAACTTTATACCCTCTTGATGAAGATGCCATTATGAAATCTGTTAAGAAAACAAGAAAATGTTTAGTTGTTACTGAAGAACCTTCTAATAATAGTTTCGCTTTAGCTTTGGCAGGAAAGATTCAGGAAGAGTGCTTTAAATATTTAGATGCACCTGTTATGACCATTGGCAGTGAAAATATGCCCGCTATTCCATTAAATTCAACACTTGAAGAAACAATGATTCCATCAACTGAAAAGGTAAGAGCTAAATTAGATGAGTTACTGAATTATTAATTTTTTTGATTTTAGTTTTTTGTATATTTCGATTTAAAATCAACATATGTATACAAAACGAATATTTCCCATAAGAGGAGTCATAAGATGGACACGAAGATACATTTGGTTATTCCTTTTATTAGCTACAATTCCAGTTTTTTTATTCGAAATTTTTCGTTGGAAATGGCTCCATATTCCTTGGTTACCTCTTGGTGTACTTGGTACAGCTGTTGCTTTTATTGTTTCTTTTAAAAATAACGCGTCGTACGATCGTTTATGGGAAGCTAGAAAAATATGGGGAGGTATTGTTAACGCCTCTCGTTCTTGGACAATTATGGTAAAAGACTTTATTACTAATGATCATGCTGAGAAAAAAATACCCGATACTGAATTACACAATATACATAAGGAATTAGTTCACCGTCACGTAGCTTGGTTAACAGCTTTACGTTATCAATTAAGAAAGGATAAACCTTGGGAATCACATTTAAAAAATAGTAAGTCAAACAAAGAATTTAGAGAATCACAATTTCTAGTTTGTGAAGATGAAATTCCAATTGAAAACGCCATCAAAGATTATATTTCTGAAAAAGAGTATAATGAATTGTTCGCCAAAGGCAATCAGGCTTCTCAAATTTTAGGTATTCAATCTCGTCGATTGCGTGAGTTAAAACAACAAGGATATATTGAAGATTTTCGTCATATGGAAATGAATAGCATGCTTACTGAATTTTATACATTGCAAGGCAAAAGTGAACGTATTAAAAACTTCCCATATCCGAGGCAATTCGCTACGCTTAATTACATTTTTATGTGGGTTTTTGTTCTCTTAGTTCCTTATGCCATTATGAGTGAATTTCAGGCTATTGGTTTAGAAATAGTAGAATATTTAACTAAAAATCCTGCTTATTTCGAAATTTCTCAGAAAATAGAATTATTTATCGGAAGACACTTTGTGTGGTTTTCTATTCCTTTTAGCGCATTAATTGGATGGGTATTTCATACTATGGAAGCTATTGGAGAAAATACAGAAAATCCTTTTGAAGGTGGTCCAAATGATATTCCAATAACCGATATGAGTAGAGGTATTGAAATCGATATTCGTCAATTAATCGATGACACAGATATTCCAAAACCTTATGAATGGAAGAATGATATTATTATGTAGAATTGGTGTTTAATTTCAGAAATCAAAATATTCTTATCTTTAACATTCATTAATTAAAAAATTGATATCATGAGAAGAAGTGGCGGTTTTAAGATTAGATTACTCATAGGGGCAGGTATTGTTCTATTTTCCCTTTTTAAATATTATTCTAATAGAACTACAAATCCATACACCGGTGCTAAACAAAGCATTAACATTACTGAAGAACAAGAAATTGCTCTAGGGTTGAAAAGTGCTCCTCAAATGGCGCAACAACATGGTGGATTATATCCGGACCAAGCAGCGCAAGATTTAATTGATAAAGTAGGGCAAAAATTAGTGAATAATAGTGTTGCAAGACAAACTCCTTATCGCTATGATTTTCATTTATTGCGTGATCCACAAGCTATTAATGCGTTTGCTTTACCAGGAGGTCAAATATTTATAACCTATGCCCTATTCTCTAAACTCGAAAACGAAGACCAATTAGCTGGTGTTCTTGGGCACGAAATTGCCCATGTATTAGGTCGTCATTCTGCGGCTCGTATGGCAAAACAAGGATTAACTCAAGGCATTCTATCTGGAGTTATGGTAGGTGGTGGTGGTGAAACCGGACAAATGGCCGCAATGATCGCCAACGTTGTAAATATGAAATATGGCCGTGGCGATGAATTAGAAAGTGACGATTTAGGTGTAAAATTCATGATCGATGCTGGTTACCAACCTGAAGAAATGATTGGTGTTATGCAAATTCTAAAAGCAGCAGCTGGCCCCAATAGAACACCAGAATTTCAAAGTACACATCCTGATCCAGAAAATCGAATTGAAAAGATAAAAGAAGCTATTCAAAAGTATCGTAACTAAATTAATGTTACATTTGCGCCCTTTTTAAATTCAAATGTATTATGATAAATCCTTGGCACGAAGTATCAGTTGGTGAAGGCACACCAGAAGTTGTTACTGCCATTATAGAAATCCCAAAAAATACACGTGCAAAATATGAGTTGGATAAAGAAAGTGGTATGCTTAAGTTAGACCGGGTACTTTACTCTTCTATGTACTATCCTGCTAACTATGGTTTTATTCCGCAAACTTATTGTGATGATGATGATCCGTTAGATATTGTAGTTCTTTCGCAAGAAACAATCGTACCTATGTGCTTAGTAGATGCTAAAGTTATAGGTGTAATGCGTATGTTAGATGGTGGTGAAAATGATGATAAAATTATTGCCGTTGCTGCCAATGACATGAGTGTTAATCATATCGATTCTATTAAAGAATTACCACGCCACTTCTTTAGAGAACTCAAGAATTTCTTTGAAGATTATAAAAAACTTGAAAATAAAACAGTCGTTGTAGAGAACTTTCAAACAAAACAAACTGCACTAGAGATTGTTGAACAAAGTATAATAGATTATAACGAAAAATTCAAAAAATAAGTGCTATGCTGAACGAAGTAAAGCACTTAACGTCTTCACTTCGTTCAAAACAACACTAAATATTACTTATTTTTTTCTCTTTCTTTTCTTCTTTTTAGCGTCTAGCGCCTCAGAAATTAATTTATAAGTATCGTGTGCTTTAGAGATCTTAGCATACTTTAAAGCTGTATAACCTTTATCAGATCTTACTTTTAAATCTGCTCCATTAGCGATTAATAATTTTACAATTTCTGTTCTATTGTATCTCGCAGCATACATTAAAGGTGTCATTCCTTTAGATTTTCTATTAATATCTGTCCCTGCTACAACCATGCTTTTTACAGCATCTAGATCTCCTTTTGTAATCAATTTTACAAAAGTGCTCAATTCAGTAGTATAAGTAGTAATTACTTCATCAACTGATACAAAATCGTTGGAATTAGATAGTGGAGCTGCGTTAACCGCTATACCAAGTGCTAATGCCGATGTTAAAATTAGTTTTCTCATAATAATTAGGTGTTTAAGTTTATATAGTAAAAGACGACCATTATTAGATCTGTGTTACGTGGTTTAACAATGTTTAACCCAACTTTAACGACATCAAAACAAAGTGTTAAAACTGTTAATTATGTTAAAACATGAAATCGTTATCGCAAATATTGTTTTGCATTTACAAGCACAACTTTTAACTTTAGTATTTTTACATTTATTCTAATAGAAATTATTACTCAATGCAAAAAAAAGTTATTCTAATAATACTTGACGGATGGGGTATCGCTAAAAATCCTAAAGTTTCAGCCATTGATCAAGCGCAGACTCCTTTTATTGATTCTCTTTATAAAAAATACCCTAACGCGTCATTAAGAACAGATGGTCGATATGTAGGCTTGCCTGATGGACAAATGGGGAATAGTGAAGTTGGTCATATCAATTTAGGTGCTGGACGAATTATTTATCAAGAGCTTGCCAAAATAAATATTGCAGTTGAAAATGAAAGTTTAGCTAACGAAAAAGTATTACAAGATGCTTTCTCATATGCAAAAAAACATAAGAAAAGAGTTCATTTTTTAGGGCTAGTTTCAGGCGGCGGTGTTCATTCTCACATCAATCACTTAAAAGGATTGGTGAAAGCTGCGGATAAAGCCAATGTGCAAAGTTTTGTACATGCTTTTACTGACGGAAGAGATGTAGATCCTAAATCAGGAAAAGGGTTTATAGAAGATCTACAAAATTTCCTACCAAAGTACGATGGCAAACTAGCTTCCATTATTGGACGTTATTATGCGATGGATAGAGACAAACGTTGGGAACGTGTAAAATTGGCCTATGATTTACTTGTAAATGGAATTGGAAAAGATACCAACAATCCTGTTAAAGCAATTCAAGAAAGTTATGATAATGATATTACCGATGAATTTATTAAACCAATTCTTGTAACTGATTCTGACAACACCCCTGTTACTACTATTAAAGATAATGATGTAGTGATCTTTTTTAACTTTAGAACGGATCGTGGCCGTCAATTAACACAAGCTTTATCTCAGGAACATTTTCATGAGCAAAATATGCATAAGCTTAACCTGCATTATGTTACAATGACCAATTATGACGATAATTTTAAAAACATAAAAGTTATTTATCCTAAAGAAGACCTTACTTATACTTTAGGCGAAGTACTTTCAAGTAATGGTAAAAAGCAAATTCGAATTGCTGAAACAGAAAAATATCCCCATGTAACTTTTTTCTTTTCTGGAGGTAGAGAAGCTGAATTTGAAGGTGAAAAACGATTGTTGTGTCCTTCACCTAAAGTGGCAACTTATGATCTACAACCCGAAATGAGTGCTCATGAAATTACTGAAGCTATTTTACCAGAATTAGAAAAAAAAGAAGTTGATTTTATCTGCCTAAATTTTGCCAATACAGATATGGTTGGCCATACTGGTGTTTTTGACGCCGCTATAAAAGCAGCCGAAACGGTTGACGTTTGTGTTGAAAAAATAATTAGTAAAGCGTTAGAAAACAATTATACAGGCATTATCATTGCTGATCATGGTAATAGTGATTTAATGATCAACGAAGATGGTTCTCCAAATACGGCACATACAACAAACCCGGTTCCAATAATATTGGTAGATAAAGAACTTAAGTCTATAAAAGATGGCATATTAGCAAATGTAGCACCAACTATACTGGAATTAGTGGGTATTGAAAAACCTGAAATTATGAATGAAAATTCTTTATTATGAATAAATTAATCACATTATTTATTTTCTTAATCACAATATCTGTTTCAGCTCAAGAAAAAGAAACGATTACACAAAATAGAGCAGATCATATTGGTATTAAAACTAAAAAAGACTTTAAAGTTGAACCACATGTAAAGTGGTTTAAAGAAAGTTATGATGCATATGAATTAGATCAAAAAATTATCAAAAAGTTTAAAAAATATAAAAACGATTTCACCATAAAAGTGTTTATGTCAGTATGGTGTCATGATAGTCATAGAGAGATCCCACAACTTTACAAAATCTTGGAAGCTATTGCTTTTGATGAAAAAAAATTAGAATTAGTTGCATTAAATAGAGCGAAAAAAACACCTAATAATTTGCAAGAAGGTTTTAATATTCAAAGAACTCCTACTATTATTTTTTATAAAAATGATAAGGAAATTGCTCGCTATGTTGAAAAGCCAAGAAGTTCATTAGAAAAAGATATTCTAAAGATTGTAAGCGGCAAGCAGTATAAACATTCGTACGATAACAATTGATGCATAAAAACACTAAATTTGCAAAAATTAAAAAGAAGGGAATATGTTGCCGAAAGATCATCTAATAATTGCGGTAGATTTTGATGGAACCATTGTTGAAGATGCGTACCCAGAAATTGGTAGTCCGAAAATATTTGCATTCGAAACATTAAAAGAATTAAAAAAGGACGGGCATCGACTTATTTTATGGACGTACAGAAATGGATCTAAACTGAGAGAAGCTGTAGATTTTTGTAAGAAAAATGGTATCGAATTTTATGCTGTTAACAAGAACTATCCAGAAGAAAATTTTGATGGAAAAGTTAGTCGAAAAATAAATGCAGATATTTTTATAGATGACAGAAATATAGGCGGCATGCTAAGTTGGGGAGAAATTTATCGAAAGATTAAAAATGATCCTACAGCAAGAGTTCCAAAAAAGAAAAAAAGTTTCTGGCGTTTTTAACTAGTAATTATGATTAAAACAAAGACTAGAGAAGAAATAGAGTTAATGCGCAAAAGTGCATTAATAGTTTCCAAAACATTAGGTATGCTTGCAAAAGAGGTGAAGCCTGGTGTTACAACTTTGCAATTAGATAAATTAGCCGAAGAATTTATTAGAGATCATGGGGCTGTACCAGGATTTTTAGGGTTATATGACTTTCCAAACACTTTGTGTATGAGTCCAAATGCGGAAGTGGTTCATGGGTTTCCTACAGATACACCACTCGAAAATGGTGATATTATCTCTATAGATTGTGGTGCTATTAAAAATGGTTTCTATGGAGATCATGCTTACACATTTGAAGTTGGAGAGGTAGATCAAGCAACTAAAAAACTCTTGAAAATTACAAAAGAAAGCTTGTATGTTGGTATTCGAGAATTTAAAATAGGTAATCGGGTTGGCGATGTAGGTTTTGCAATTCAAAACTACTGCGAAGCTCATGGTTATGGTGTTGTGCGAGAATTGGTTGGGCATGGATTGGGTAGAAAAATGCATGAAGATCCAGAAATGCCAAACTATGGTAGACGTGGTCGTGGTAAAAAATTTAAAGAAGGAATGGTTGTAGCTATTGAACCTATGATTAATCAAGGTACGCATAAAATCAAGCAACTTAAGGATGGGTGGACGATCTTGACCTTAGACGGGAAATCATCTGCACATTTTGAACATGACGTCGCCATTGTAGATGGAAAACCTGAATTACTTTCTACATTTGCCTATATATATGAAGCTTTAGGCATTAAAAGTGATGAAGAAAAAGAATTCCGTCAAACTGAATTAGCCTTATAATATGTTTAAAGACCTTACTACAATACCCTCTAAAGAAATTATTAAAGGAATAAGAGCCCGTTTTATACATGCTGAAAATTTCACACTTGGATATGTTTCTCTAGATGAAGGAGCAATTTTACCTGAACACTCGCATATACATGAACAAACAAGCCAAGTAATGGAAGGTGAATTAGAAATGACTATTGAAGGTAAAACCACTATTTTAAAACCAGGAATGATTGCCATTATACCTTCTAATTCTAAACATAGTGCAAAGGCATTAACCGATTGTAAAGTAGCTGATACATTCTGCCCTGCTCGCGAAGATTATAAGTAGTATTCTTTGAAACTATTTAAATACATACTTAACACCATACCGAGACCTTTTTTAATTAAGATTAGTTATTGGGTTCGTCCATTATTAGCTTTTTACTTAAAAGGAACTAGATACACTGATCCTATTGATGGAAAAAGTTTTCGTAAATTTTTACCTTACGGATATGGTACACAGAGACCAAATGTTTTATCACCAAGTACTCTTTCGTTAGAACGACATCGACTGTTGTGGTTATATTTAAAAGATGAAACCGATTTTTTTAATAGTTCTCAGCCTAAAAAAGTTTTGCACATGGCGCCTGAACAATGCTTTTTAGGTCGTTTTAAAAAATTAAAACATATTGATCTAATTACAGCTGATCTCTACTCTCCTATTGTTGATGTAAAAGCAGACATCTGTAATCTCCCTTTTAAGGATAATGAGTTTGATATTATTTTTTGCAATCATGTTCTAGAGCATATAGAAGATGATAAAAAAGCTATGCAAGAATTGTATCGTGTTTTAAAAAAAGGAGGGTTTGGTATTTTTCAAATTCCGCAAGACTATTCTAGAGAAACCACATACGAAGATTTTAGTATTACATCTCCGGAAGAACGTACAAAACACTTCGGCCAATACGATCATGTACGTGTATATGGTAGTGATTACTTCGATCGTTTGCGAAAAGTAGGTTTTAAGGTTGATGAAGTTAATTATTCTAAAAAAATAACTGAAAAAGAAATTGACACTTATCGACTAATGCCTAACGAAATTTTACCTGTCTGTTTTAAATAAGATCCTATAACTCTTTTAAATCGTCAGAATGCATCCACCCTACTTTTCCATCTGCTATTCTGATTTTATACCAATCATCCAAGCTTTCAAGTAATTGAACCTTTGTTCCTTCATGTAGTTCAAAACTAATTTCACTAGAATTTGCAGGAGCGCTTCTTACTTCGGTTTGTTGAGAAAAAACAATAGCAGATTTATCTCGTTGCACATAATCAAAATTACTATATGCAAAAGCAATAAATAGTAATACTAAAGCGGCACTAATTATACTAGAAACAAAATAAAATCTTTTATAGCCTGAGCTATAAGAAAAATGATATAGTAAAAATAATACAGCAAATAGAAAGGATAAAATAACAGCTATCCAAGCCCAAGCATTGTAACTCAATCTTTGAATAATACTTTCAGAAAAACGTTGGCCAATAGTTTTAGGTAAAGCTTCAATATTATCAATAGCCATTTGCTTTGCAAAACCTAAATTATTATGAGCATCTGAATTATTCGGATTTACCTTTAAAGCTTTTTCATAATAATAAATAGCTGGTGCTACTTGATTCATTTTATAAAAGGCGTTGGCCATATTATAAAACAAATCGTCAGATTGTAATTCTTGAGCTTCTATTTGCTTATAAATTGTTAAAGCCTCACTATACTTTTCTTGCTGGTAAAGTTTATTTGCTTTAGCAAATTCATCCTCTACTGTTTGGGTTGCAAACAGCGTACTTGAGAAGAAAAAGAATATTAATATCGTTAAATTCTGCATATTATAATAAGATCTTTCGACTGCGCTCAAAGTGACATTTATTTTACAATTGTTTATCAATTTTTGCTATAACGTTCTTTGCTTTTTCGTATTCTTCTTGCATCATAACATTAGTCGTTGGTGTATAACGTGCATAATCACAATCATCTAATACTTTTAAAAATTCGTCAATAGTCGATTGATCAACAGATTTATTTAATAAAATATTTGCAATCTTTTCTTGACTAATATCTGATGTTTCCACCTGTAATTTTGCCTTTAAATAATTATGTAAGGCCTTTTCTAATGCAATATAAAAAGCTTCTTTGTTACCCAATTGTTTTTTAGCTTCAGATAAATATTTTCGAGCTAAACGATCCGCTTTTCTACGTTTGTTACCCATTATATCACTATCGCGTTCACGTTTTTTCTTGCCAATAAAAATTCCTAAAGGTATTGAAAACAAAGGCAAAATCAGCAGTGCATAAAATAAGTTAGAGTTTAAAAAACCCTTTTTCTTCTTGGTAGACTCAAAAGTGGCATTGTTACTTATGTATCGTATATCATTACTAGAACTTACCACGTCTCTTTTAACAGATGAAGTATTTTCATCTGCAGTTGGAGTTTTCCCTTGTGGTACATCTAACACTATAGCTTCTGATGTAATGGTTTTATATGTCTTGTCTTTTACACTAAAATAGGAGAAAGAAACAGGAGGAATTTTATATTTACCTCTAAACTGGGGTACAACTGTATACTGATCGTATACTTTGCCACTCAGTCCACCAAGATTAGTTCTAATATTTTCTTTGTGTTCAGGTTCGTAACGTTCTAATCCATTTGGTGTTTCTATGCTTGGTAAATCGACTAACTTAAGATTTCCTTTACCAGATACTTGAACTTTTATCTGAGCTGATTCATTGGCTCTTAGCAAGTCTTTGCTTGCTGTTACCATAAAATCGAAATCACCAACAGCTCCAGAAAAATCTACTGGCCTTCCATCTAATGGTAAGAATTTCACATTAATAGTTCGTTTACCCGTTGAAACAGTATAATTCGTATTTCTGGTAATCATATTACCAAAAAGATCTCTTCTACCAATAGGTACACCAGCTGATATTTCCATTTCCATAGGATCAATTGTTAGCTTACCTGATTTTTGCGGAATTAGCACCGTTTTTTTAAGAATAACATAACGAACCTGTTTACCCTGATAAGTTCCATCTTTAGCCCCCAAGCCATTTACCTCTATATTTTGATTCCAAAAGCCATTAAAAGTAGGGGATTTTAATTCTCGAAAATTTCGCACGGTGAGGCTATTTACATCAACATATAATTTATAAACTAATGAAATGCTTTCTCCTACATACGGATTTGAATTAGAAACCTCTGCTACCACATGAATATTCTGTGATGCCACATATCTAGGATCATTGGGGTCTTTAGGAATTTCAACAGCCTTAGTGACAGTAACTTTTACAGGATTTGTACCTAAAGTCTTGCCATCATATTTAGCAGTAGCAGATTGAATTGTAAATGTTCCTCGTCGTTTTGGTTCTAAAGTATAGCTATAAGATTGCTCAAAAGACTGCTTGCCATTTACATATGAAAAATTAGTTGAAGTCATTGGACCAGCAACTACTTTAAAATTTTTGAAACTTGGCGGTTTAAAATCGTCTACACCTTGTTTATTAATAGAAAATGTAACGCGCAATCGCTCGTTCACACCCAATCTATTTTTGCTAACTTTTGCGTTAAACTCTACATCTTGAGCAAAAATAAGTGGAGTAAAAAATAATAGTATTATTACTGCATATACATTCTTCATTTTCTATTCTTTTTCAACACGCCAAGGTGGGTCTTTTCTATATGTTCCTCCGTTAAAAATAATTAGTTGATTATTATCTAAATCTCTTAATCTAGCTTCTCTCCAGCCCCAAGATTTATCATTAGGTAACTCATCAAATTTTAATCCTTTGGCAACTAAACCCTCAATCGTTTCGTCTAAATTTTCATCTTCAAAATAAATTGACAATCCATCTCCTTGTGGTAGCTTATCAACTAAGTGCACTGAAAACGTAGAGTCACCATCTGGGCATTCGAATCGAACATACCGTGGTAATGCCTCAACAATTAACTTTAAACCTATTTTTTTATAAAATTCAGCTGATTTATGTACATCTAATGACGGTATAGTAATCTGATTTAAATTCATTACCAGTCTTTTTCTTGTTTAATTTTCCTACCCTTAGCTTTTTTTGCATTTACCTTTTTTTGAGTTTTGTTCTCTTCGTTATTCATTGCTTCTAAAAGCTGTTTGATCTGCTGCTTAGATAGTTTATTCTGTTGTGGCTTTTGTTGTTGTTCTTGTTCCTTTTTGTCTTTATCTCCTTCGTTCTTATTCTGATCTTTATTATTATCGCCTTTCTTGTCTTTATCTTTATCTCCTTGATCATTCTTATCTTTATTCTGATCTTGGTTATCTTTTTTGTCCTTGTTTTTATCGTCTTTATTCTTGTCGTTCTTATCCTTATTATTCTTATCGTCCTTTTTGTTATCAGCCTCTTTTTTACGTAGCTTCTGAGCTAACGCTAAATTGTAGCGTGTTTCATCATCTTTAGAGTTATTTCTTAAGGCATTTTTATAAGCTTCAATAGCTTTATCATAATCTTTTTCTTTCATCATAGCATTACCAATGTTATGATAATTTTCAGCCTTAGTTAATTTATCTTCGGTAGTTTTTGTGACCAAGTCATACATTGGTACGGCTTCTTTAAACCTATTTTGCTGATAAATAGCATTTCCTAAATTATAATTGGCTTTTTCGTAATTAGGATTCAGCTCCAATGCTTTTTTATACTGAACCTCTGCATCTACAAAGTTATTCTGATTATAAAAATCGTTACCGTCTCGAAACACCTTTTTCTCAGCTTGCTGTATTGCAGGTTTTTGATCTTTCTTTTGTGCAAAAGATACTGTAGAAATCAATATAATAAAGAAAAGTAGTTGTTTCATTATTTAGCTTTTTTCTCGTTAAACAAATTCAATCGCTGTATCCATTTTGTCTTTTTATTAAACATTAAAGTATCAAATATTAAGAACAAAATCCCTAAGCCAATAAACCATTGAAATTGGTCTTTAAAGTCTGAAAATTGCTTTGTTTCAAACTCTTTTTTGTCAGCTGCTAATAGTAGCTCGTCAATATACTCTACAGTTTTAGCTGTATTATTTCCGTAAAGATATTCTCCTTTGCCATCAGATGCAATAGTCTTTAAGGTTTTATCATTCAATTTGGTAATAACCACCTCACCTTCTCTATCCTTTTTATATCCAATTAGTGTACCATCACGTTTTATAGGAATAGGTTTACCTTCTGATGTACCAACACCTATTGAATATATCTTAATTCCTTCATCAGTTGCTTCATCGGCAATATACTTAACATTTTCTTCGTGATCTTCACCATCAGAAATCACAAATAAATAGCGATTTGTCTGCTCATCATCATCAAAATAACTTTTTGCTAATTTTAGTGCTTCATTAATGGCAGTACCTTGTGACGATACCATGTCTGGATTTGCGTTTTGCAAAAACATTTTAGCTGCAGCATGGTCAGTTGTAATAGGCAATAAAGGATAAGCATTACCTGCATAAATAATGATACCTACACGGTCGCTTCCTAATTTATCTATTATTTTAGAAATTAATTGTTTAGATTTTTCTAACCTATTAGGCGCGATATCTTCTGCGAGCATACTCCTAGAAACATCTAAAGCAAAAACAATATCTACTCCTTGGCGTTTTACGGTTTTTAATTTTGTACCCATTTTTGGGTTTACTAAAGCAATCACCAAAAATGATAATGCAACAGCTATTGTTAAAATTTTTAAAACCGATTTAAAAGGAGAAGCTTCTGGGCTCAGTTTTTCTAATAAAGCGATATCAGCAAATTTCTTTTGCTTGTTACGTTTCCACAAAGCAACTAGTAAAAATGCAACCAATAACACAGCGATTGCTATGAAATAGATAAAATATTTTTGTTCTTCTAATTGATACATTATATAAAACTTCTAAATAGTGTAAAACGTAATGCCATTTCTAACAATACTAAAAAACCGGCCAATAATACTAATGGTCTGTATCGCTCTTGGTAATTATAATATTTAAACTCTTCTATTTCTGTTTTCTCTAATTTATTGATCTCATCATAAATTGAAGCCAATTTCTTATTATCTGTAGCTCTAAAATATTCACCTTCGGTTTCGGCTGCAATATATTCTAATAGCTTCTCATCTATTTCAACGGGAGCATTTCTGAAAAGAAGTCCTCCAGATGCATCTCGTGCATAAGGAAATAAAGCTGTTCCGTTAGTACCGAGTCCAATAGTATATACTTTAATTCCTAGTTCCTTAGCTAATTCTGTTGCCGTTTTTGGATCTACAAATCCTGCATTATTTACTCCATCAGTTAGTAAAATAATCACTTTACTCTTAGCTTTACTCTCTTTTAAACGATTTACCGCAGACCCTAATCCCATACCAATAGCTGTACCTCCTTCAAGATCGCCCCATTTAATTTTACGAATGGTATTCTTTACAATTCTTTTATCACTAGTAATTGGCGTTTGAGTAAAACTTTCACCTGCATAAACCACAATACCTATTCTATCATTCGGTCGTTTATTGATAAAATTATTTGCAACATTTTTAAGTGCTTCTAAGCGATTTGGCTTTAAGTCTTTAGCCAACATACTGGCGGAAACATCTATTGCCATAACAATATCAATACCTCGTGTTGTTTTTGTGCGTTTACTTACCTCAACATTTCTTGGTCTTGCTAAGGCTAAGGTCAATCCAGCTAAAGCTAATAAACGTAAAACATAAAGTATAGGTTTAAGTTTTGCTAAAATAGATCGCTGCTCAAATCCTTTAGTGCTTGCCATAGTTAATCTGGCAGCATCTTTTTTACGACTAAAAAAATGCCAAATAGCCAATACAGGAATCAATAGCAATAGCCATAAAAATTCAGGATTTGTAAACTCTAAATTATTCCACAACTTCATCTTCTTCTACTTTTAATTTAGGATGTAATTCATCTATAATTTCTCCTGCACTATTTCTATGTAACTCAATATCATTTGCTAACGGTTTGAACTTTGCAAATTTTACCAAATCAGCATCCTTTAATAAACTATTCAATTTATTAACTGTCTCTTTTGGAATGTTCAATTCACTCGAAGTATTAAAATCTCCAATAGTCTCCATTAATTCATCTGTTGTAGATTCTAAAGCTGGTATTTTTAATTCACGTTCTATATATGTTCTTACAATATCTGTAAGTTCTACATAGTATTGCTTGATTTTATTTTTCTGCCATAACTGTTTGCCATCTAACTCATTCAACCGTTGTAATGCCAATTGATATGGTGGTATTCTAGCTTCAATTTCTTCAATAGTTTCTTTCTTTCTAAAAACAAAATATAAGACAATAGCGGTAAGTAGTAAAGCGGTTAATAACCACCATAAATATTTTTTAAAGTCTTCAAAAGTATAAGGTTCATTTTGAATTGCCTTTATAGGAAACATAGCCTGCTTGGTTGTATCTACAGCTACAGTAGCAACATCTATAATTAATGAATCTGTTAGGTATTCTTGTGTCCAGATTCGTATACTTTGTTCAGGGATTTTATATCGTCCGCTATCAAAACTAGTTAATACATACTTTTTAATTAATTTTTCTTTTAAAGTATCCACAGGAAGTGAC
This sequence comes from Maritimimonas sp. 2304DJ26-3, assembly GCF_056591635.1. NCBI lineage: Bacteria > Pseudomonadati > Bacteroidota > Flavobacteriia > Flavobacteriales > Flavobacteriaceae > Maritimimonas > Maritimimonas sp. 2304DJ26-3. Next base: position 984,165 of record NZ_JBWQOK010000001.1, on the reverse strand, counting down.
TCAACAATTTCTACTCTACCTAAACTATCTAATTGGAGTTCAGGAAATACAACACCTTTATCGGTATTCTCTACTATAATTTGATAATTGATATGCTCGCCTATTCTAATTTTAGCAGTATCAATTTCAACTTTTACTTCGGGCAATTGCTGCGAGAAACCAGCTAAACCAAATAAAAGGATAATATGTAGTATATATTTTTTCATTTTAAACTCAAACGACAAAAACTAAGCTCCTTTCTGTTTAAAATAACCTAGTAATTTTTTAACATAACTTTCATCTATTCGTGTGCTGATTGTTCCAGATCCACTTCGTTTAAATGTGTTCTGAAAGTAATCAACTGTTTTTAAATAATGTGCTCGATAATTAGTACGAACTTCCTTAGAGTTGGTATTTACCAAAATCGTTTTACCCGTTTCTGCATCTAACATTGGTACCATCCCTAATTTAGGAATTTCTTCTTCGTATTTATCATAAACTCGAATCCCTGTCACATCATGTTTTCTTCCAACAATTTTTAAAGCATTATCATAATCTTGATCCATAAAGTCAGAAAGCACAAAAACAATAGCTTTCTTTTTCATTACGTTCGACAGATAACGTAATGCTTGAGTAATATTGGTTTTTTTGCTTTTCGGCTGAAATTCTATAAGTTCTCTTATAATTCTAAGTACATGTGTTTTTCCTTTTTTAGGAGGGATAAACAATTCTATTTCATCTGAAAACAGCAATAAACCAACTTTATCATTATTCTGAATTGCAGAAAAAGCTAAGGTCGCACTAATCTCAGTAATGGTTTCTCGTTTAAACTGCTGAGTTGTACCAAATAATTCTGAACTACTTACATCTACCATTAGCACCATCGTCAATTCCCGCTCTTCCTCAAAAACTTTTACATATGGTTCATTATAACGTGCCGTTACATTCCAATCAATAGTTCTAATATCATCTCCAAATTGATATTGGCGTACTTCAGAAAATGTCATACCGCGTCCTTTAAAAGAACTATGATATTCTCCAGAAAATATATGATCAGACAAACGCCGTGTCTTAATCTCTATTTTACGAACTTTCTTAAGTATTTCTTTGGTATCCATTTTCTTTAATTGTCATTTCGATTACACGAAATCTAATATTTGAGTAGTTAAAGGGGTTCCTACTGCTTTCATAGGAATGACAGTAAAGATTTAAGGCACTTCTACTTGGTTAACTATCTTGTTTATGATATCAACAGAAGTCACATTTTCGGCTTCGGCTTCATAGGTAATACCAACTCTATGACGTAACACATCATGTACTACAGCCCTTACGTCTTCTGGAATTACATAACCTCTGCGCTTTATAAATGCATAACACTTTGATGCCATTGCAAGATTTATACTACCACGAGGCGAAGCTCCAAAACTAATTAATGGCTTTAATTCTGGTAGTCTGAACTCTTCTGGAAAACGCGTAGCGAAAATAATATCTAGAATATATTTTTCTATTTTCTCATCCATATATACTTCTTGCACAGCATTTCTAGCGCTTAAAATCTGCTTAAGATCAACTACAGCATTTACCTTTTCGAAACTACCTTTAAGATTATTACGCATAATCAATTGCTCTTCAGCTTGCTTTGGGTAGTCGATCACTGTTTTTAACATAAATCGATCTACTTGTGCTTCTGGTAACGGATATGTACCTTCTTGTTCAATAGGATTCTGAGTAGCCATCACTAAAAAAGGTTGACCTAATTTAAAAGATGTATCACCAATAGTTACTTGGTGTTCTTGCATTGCTTCTAGCAATGCTGATTGTACTTTGGCTGGTGCTCTATTGATCTCATCGGCTAATACAAAATTTGCAAAAATTGGTCCCTTCTTAATTGAAAAATCATTCTCTTTCATATTATAGATCATAGTACCAATAACATCTGCAGGTAATAGATCAGGTGTAAATTGAATTCTACTAAAAGAACCTTTTACAGCTTTCGATAAGGTATTAATCGCTAGTGTTTTTGCCAAACCTGGAACTCCTTCTAATAGTATATGACCATTACCAAGAAGACCTATTAACAATCTTTCTACCATATGTTTTTGACCTACTATTACCTTATTCATTTCAAGGTTAAGTAAATCTACAAAAGCACTTTCTTTTTCTATTTTTTCATTAATCGCTCTAATATCAACGCTTGTAGCTGTTTCTTCCATACTTTTAAAAAAATTTATGCAATACTAAATTATTTTTTACAGGAAAGCAAACTTAGTGCTAAACCATTGGTTCTGTTGTTAAAAATTGGTTAAAAGAACAACTATTACAAACTCTTTTCTATTTAAAACGGTGCATAAAAATTAATTTATAACTTTTTTTATAATCTTTGTTATTATACAAACTAAATAATACCTATTTTGGTGAAGTAACTTGGAGACACGCATCAACCCCTGCGAATGATCAAACGTTCGGGGGTAAAGTTATTACCGATATAATTCTTAATTATAATTTCTCGGAAAAATTTAGTGCAAATATCACAGCCAATAATGTTTTAGATGTTTACCCTGATGAAATTATAACCGGTGGCGATGTTGTTACCGATTTAGGTAGTCGTTTTAGATATCCGTGGAAAGTAAATCAATTTGGCTTTTTAGGAACAATTCTTAAAGCTGGTGTGACATTTAGGTTTTAAAATAAAACATCAATGTATAATAAAAAAACCCTCGAAAATACGAGGGTTTTTTTATTATAAGTTAATCTTTAATACTGTTCCTTATCACTAGGGAAATCTCTTGATTTCACATCACTTATATAATTTTTAAAGGCTCCATTCATTTCTGTATAGAGATCTAGATAACGACGCAAAAAACGAGGGTTAAATTCGTGCGTCATACCCAACATATCATGAATTACTAATACCTGTCCATCTACACCGCCACCTGCTCCAATGCCAATCACAGGAATTGTAATACTTTCTGCCACTTCTTTTGCCAAAGTAGCAGGCACTTTTTCTAAAACTATCGCAAAACAACCCAGTTTTTCAAGAAGCTTTGCGTCTTCTTTCAGTTTTTCTGCTTCTTCTTCTTCCTTTGCCCGTACTGTATATGTCCCGAATTTATAAATGGATTGAGGTGTTAGTCCTAAATGACCCATCACAGGTATACCTGCATTTAAAATACGTTTAATCGATTCTTTAACCTCTTTACCACCTTCCAGCTTGACTGCATGTCCTCCAGATTCTTTCATAATTCTGATAGCTGAGCGTAATGCTTCTTTAGGGTCTGATTGATAGCTCCCAAAAGGAATATCAACCACTACCAAACAACGTTCAACAGCACGTACTACTGAAGTAGCATGGTAAATCATTTGATCTAAAGTAATTGGCAATGTAGTCTCATGACCTGCCATTACATTTGAAGCTGAATCACCGACCAAGATTACATCTATACCTGCATGATCTACAATTTTAGCCATACTATAATCATAAGCTGTTAGCATGGCAATTTTTTCACCATTGCGCTTCATTTCAACCAACGTATTGGTGGTTATTCTTTTATACTGTTTTTTGGCTGTCGACATTCTTATATTATTTAATTAACCCTTTTTAACCGCTTCCCATTCTTTTTCCAAGATACTTGGAAAAATCATTGGCGCTAGGTTTTTTACAGGTTTATATAAAACTGAGGTTTCCAGTTTTTCCTCATTAACAAAAGGTAAATTTCTATTTAGTTTATCAAAAACTATTAAAACGACACTTAATATTAATCCTATTTTTATTACTCCAAAGGCCGCTCCAAATACTTTATTCATAATTCCTAAAGCCGCAGCGTCTGCTAATTTCGTTAGCAGTTTTCCTGATAAGGAAATCAACAATACTATAATTACAAAAGTAATTGCAAAAGATATGATCTGAATATACTTTTGCGACCATTCTACTTTTGAATTTAAAAAATTCGCTGCGAAATATGAAAAATGAATAGCCCCATAAAGCCCTAATACTAACGCTACTAGTGAAGTTATCTCTACAAATAGTCCTTTCATAAATCCTTTTACCAAACCAAAAAGTAATATTGCGGCAAGGATAATGTCTATAGTACTCATTCAATTAATTTGATAAGATTGTCAAAGATATTACTTTTTAATGTACTTCTTCTATTTCAATTTCTTCACCTATATACACCAATAGTTTCCTCTCTACTTCTAATCCAAGCTCTTTGACTGATTGAGCATATTTATTAAGCTGATGATGATATTTTTTATCAGGTTTTCCTGTTTTGTAATCTATGATTGTTGCTTGATTATTTTCATCTAATACCAACCTATCTGGAATAATAATTTCCTTATCGGAAGTCAAAATTTCACGTTCATTATAAACTTTAACGTTCTGTTGAAAATATTCTTTTAATTCAGGATGTTCAACTACATTTCTAACAATCATTCTAATATCTTCAATTTGACTTATTCTAATTGTTCCATTAATTAAATAATAGTCTATTGCATCATCTATGTCAGTCTTTGTTTTAATCTTAGCCAAAATTTCGTGAATCAAGTTTCCATAAAGTATAGATGCTCCCTTTTCAGAATCCCATAATAAACTTGAGGTAGCGACTATATTTATATTATGATCTTGCCATGGAGAACTTATAAACTGTTCTAATTCGTAACTATTTTTAGTAATTTCTTTCTTTTTAGAAACTCTCTTTTTTAAACCAAATTCATATTCAAATCTATCTTCTTCAAATTGGTTTTGAGATCTTAGAAATTCTATAAAAAATTGTGAATACCATTTAGGTTCGTCCGTTTCTTTTCTTTTTTCAGAAATAATATACAATTGTTCAACTGCTCTGGTTAATGTTACATACAACAAGTTGATGTTATCTAATTGTAAATCTGCTTCGTGATTATTCAATAAAACATCTCCTTTTTCACCTGTTTTGCCTAAAACATTCAATGAATTTTTATTTGTAATCAATAAGTTATCAAAACCCTTAAAAGTTGAACTATTTTCTACAGGAAACCATTTTTTTGCTATTTTTTCATAATAAATATCTAAATCATAAGGAAAAATTACAACTGGAAATTCCAATCCTTTTGATTTATGAATGGTCATAATACGTACAGCATTCTTTTCTTCAGGTACTACTATACTTAAATTATCCTTTTTTTCTTCCCAAAATGTTAGAAAACCTTGTAGCCCTTCTGATTTTTTAATAGAATATTGTAATACCTCGTCTAGAAAAAACTGTAAATAGGCATCTGATGTTTTAGTTAGTTCAAAGCTCCTAATTATGTATTCTATGCTTTCATAAAATGGCAATTGTGAAAAAGTTGAATAACTAAAATCAACATCATAATCTTTTAAATTATTAAAGAATTGCTCCGTTTCATAAGCAATAAAATCACTTAAAAAATCGTGTTTATCTTTTTGAATACTCAAATGATCAGATAGAAAATATAAAATGGCTAATTGTGCTTCCTTGTTGGATTGTTGTTGTAAATAAACGAGTAAGTCAATAATGAATTGCACTTTTGGAGAATTCTGCAATAACAAGGTTTCTGAACTTATAATATCGATACCATTCTCAGTCAAATAATTTGCAATTGTCACGCCATGCTTTCCATATCTAACAAGAATACATACTTCGTTTAGGTCAAAATCACTTTTTAGGCCGTTAACTATCTCTAAAACTTTTTCAGGGTAAACTTCATCTTTTTCTGAAGCAAGCAAGCCTTCCTCTATAAAGGACAAGTTGACATACCCTCCTTTTTTATCTGTTAGTCGCTGATGATTTTCTTTAAAGTAAATTTCAGAATATTCCTTTCTCTTAAAATAGTTAGAAACAAACTGAAAAAAGCCATTGTTAAACTCAATGATTTCAGAAAAACTACGATGATTGACTTCTAATAAATCTATCTGTTTATCTATAAAAAAAGGATTCTCTTTTTTTGACAAATTAATGAATTGCTCTGCTTCACCTCCACGCCATCTATAAATAGACTGTTTGGCATCACCAACTAGCAATAAACTTGAATTTTCTTGTGATAAAGCATTACCGATTAACGGAATTAGATTTTGCCATTGTAACTTCGATGTATCTTGCATTTCATCAATAAAGTAATGCTTGTACTTTTCGCCAATACGTTCGTAAATAAAAGCTGCTGGTTGTTCACGTAAATGTTGACTGATAATCTGATTAAATTCTGCATTTAAATGCACATTTTTATCTTCTTTAAGCTCATCTAGACTTTGATTTATTTTGTTTAAAACTCCTAACGGAATAATATTTTTAAGAAATAATTCATAAAGTTGTTTTTCTCCAAAAGCTTTTTTACTTCTATTAAATAATTCAATGAGTTCTGGTAAAATATCTTCAATTCTATTCTTTATATCATCTTGTGTTGTCTTGTTATAAAAATTATGATTTAATATTGCTTTTTCTATAGTTTCACTTCGCTTTATATAATTAAACTTTTTAGAAAAAATACTTAGATCTCTTAAGAAATTGGGGAAGGTTTGACGCGTGAAATTTTCAGGAATTAAGCCTGCATCATTGATAATTTCAAGACTTGTTTTCCCTATTTCTTTTAACTCATCTTCAAGTAACTTCAATTTATTTTGCAAGTTTTCTTTTAGATCAATAAAATCTTCTAGTGATTTATCTTTTAGCTCTTGTACATGTAAGAGATCATTCTCATTCAATAAGATTTGAGCAATTTCTTTTAACTCTCTAGACACATCCCAAGACTTATCTTCATTGGCCTTTTGTAACGAAAAATTGATCAGCACTTTGGTTAATTCTTTGTCTTCGCCAATCTTTGAAATCAATAAATCAACAGCTTCATTTAGCAATGATTTAGTATCCATCTCCACGTCAAAATTCAGCGATAATCCCAAATCAAAAGCAAAACTTCTGATCAATCTATGGGTAAAACTATCTATGGTTGTAATATTAAAAGCAGAATAGTTGTAAAGAATACTTTGCAATACTTTTTTTGATCGTTGTTGTAATATACCATCCTGAATATCTGTGTCATTTTCTATTTGCAAAAACATAGCCGTTTTATCTTGTAAAATCTCCGCTTTAGAGAAATAACGCAAATTAGAAATAACACGTTCTTTCATTTCAGCTGCAGCTTTATTTGTAAAGGTGATAGCTAAAACATTCTGAAAACGATTTGAATCTGAAGTACTCAGCAGAATCTTAAGGTACTCTTTAACTAAAGTGAATGTTTTACCACTTCCAGCAGAGGCATTATATACTTTAAATGTTGAAGAATTTTGCACCGTAGAATTTTATGCAAAATACGAAAATTAACCTCTAAATAAGAAGAAATCTTCTTTCATAGATTCGATACCAGTATCATCATTTGTGATGATATAATCTATGGCTTTATCAGTAAACGATTTTCCTTTTTCGGTAAGAGAAATAATACTACTTTCTATGGTAATCATATTGTTCTTTAAAGCTAATTCTACAACCGATTGTGACTTCACTTTATGCCAATTAATATGTTCATTTAAGTGATTGATATGTCTTTCTTTTTCTTCGTTATGATTATTTAAATGCAATAAAAAAGTAAGTAATTGTACTTCTATTTGTTGTTGTTTATTGCGATACAATACTGAAATTAATCCTTTGTTTGGTGCAAATAAATACACGGATAAAAATACCAATCCTAAAACGGTTGTCATTGATCCAGAAATCGAAGCATCTAACCAATGAGCAACCCAATATCCAGCTATAGCTGAAAATACGCCAAAAATAACCGACAAGGTCAACATCTTCTTGAGATCGTTTGTCAATAAATAAGCTGTTGCCGCTGGAGCAATCATAAGAGCTACTACCAATATAGCGCCAACTGCATCAAAAGCACCGACTGTTGTAATTGAAGCTACACTCATCAATCCATAATGCATAATAGCTGGAGAAAACCCTAAAGCTGTAGCTAAGCCTGCATCGAATGTGCTCACTTTTAATTCCTTGAAAAAAGCAACTAATAATCCTAAAGTAATTAGAAGAATTACACCTATAATCCACATAGACTTAGGTCCCAAATCTACCCCACTGATCAATAATCTATCAAAAGGGGCAAAAGCCAATTCGCCTAATAAAACTGCATCTACATCTAAATGCACATCATTGGCATTTTTAGCAATTAATATAATTCCGATACTAAACAATGCTGGGAATACTAACCCAATAGCAGTATCTTCTTTAACCAAACCTGTTTTTTGAATAAACTCTACCAAAACAACAGTAAGTAAACCAGATAATGCAGCTAGTAAAATTAATATAGGAGAGCCTAGATCATGCGTGATAAAAAAACCTATTACCAAGCCTGGCAAAATAGAATGACTAATTGCATCACTAATCAATGCCATTTTTCGAAGCACCAAAAATGTTCCTGGTATGGCACAAGCAATTGCCACCAAGCTTGCAATTAATTGTATTTCTAATTGTGCGCTACTCATCCTTTAGAGTTACTTGTTGATTGTATAAATTACCAGCAAAATCATATCCTTCTGTAGTCATTGACCACATTTGTCCTTTTACCGATATATAGTTGCGATCTTCCAATTTCTTTAAAGTGCCTCTTGTGTATCCTTGAAAATTATTTAAGATTTTTACAGCATGTGGATGTGATTTGTCTTCATGTGTTTCCGCAATACCAAACATAAAAGCTAATGTTTTATGCAATTGTAAATCTCTACGATTTTTGATCAGTCGAATTTGACGAAATAACAAACCCCTTGAAGGAGAAAAAATAAATGAAAAAATTACAAATACAGCCGCTACTAAAACAATCACTGGCCCAGTAGATAAATTACTCTGACTAGCACTAATACCTGTCCCAATCACCCCAGCAAAAGCTCCAAAAACTGCTGCCAATATCACCATTACACTTAAACTATTCGTCCATTGTCGAGCAGCTGCGGCTGGCGCTAATAACATAGCACTCATCAATACAACACCTACGGTTTGTAAGCCTAAAACGATAGCTAAAACAATAAAAGAGGTAATTAAAATATCAATAAATTTTATATCAAAACCAAGAGTCTTAGTATAATCAGCATCGAATAATAAGAGTTTGAATTCTTTCCAAAATAATAATAGCACTATTAAACAGACGCCGGTAACAATTGCCATAAACCAAACATCTCTAGTTAATAAGGTTGCTGCCTGACCAAATAAAAATTTGTCTAAACCAGATTGATTAGCATTCGGTTGTTTTTGAATGTAAGTCAATAACAACATCCCAAATCCGAAAAAGAGTGATAAAATTAAGCCTAGAGCTGTATCAGATTTTAGATGTGTATTTCGAATAATACCGCGAATCCAGAATGCGCCAATGAGACCACTTATCAATGCTCCTAGCAACAATACATTCGTTTCTTTGGTTCCAGTAATTAAAAATGCAATAGCAATTCCTGGCAAAGCAGCATGCGAAATAGCATCTCCTAATAAGCTTTGTTTTCTCAATACAGCAAAACTACCCAACATACCACATATAGCTCCTAAAATAGCAGTACCTAAGGTGATTGTACGCAACGTATAATCAGTAAAAACAAGTTTAAAATACTCAAGAAAATCCATTATTCTTGCACACTTACTTTATAATTAATTCCGTAAGTCTTTGTAAGATTGTCATCATTAAAAATATCTTTTACAGGGCCTGTTGCAATCTTCTTTACATTTAAAAAAGTAACCCAATCAAAATATTCTGGCACTGTCTGTAAATCATGATGTACTACAATTACTGTTTTTCCTGCTTTACGGAGTTCTTTTAAAATATTTACAATCGCTATTTCGGTAGTTGCGTCTACACCTTGAAATGGTTCATCCATAAAATAAATAGATGCATTTTGAACTAAAGCTCTTGCTAAAAAAATACGCTGTTGTTGTCCTCCCGATAATTGAGATATTTGACGATCTTTAAAAGCCAGCATCCCTACTTTTTCAAGTGCTTCTAGTGCGGCTTTTTTTTGTTTTTGTCCAGGGCGTTTTATCCAACCCAAGCTACCATACGTACCCATCATTACAACATCTACAGCTGTGGTTGGAAAATCCCAATCTACACTTTCTTTTTGCGGTACATAAGCAACTAATTTGCGTTGTTCATCGTATGATTTCCCATAAATTGAAATACTGCCAGCAATAGGCTCAATAATACCTAAAATAGATTTTATCAAAGTAGATTTTCCTGCTCCATTAGGCCCAACAATTGCCATTAGCACACCTTCTGGAATTGCCAAATCGATATCCCATAAAACCGGTTTATAGTTATAAGCTACTGTTAAATCATCTACGGTTACTGCTAGCTTTTTTTCCATGACTTAATTATTTCAATGCGTCAACTATGGTTTTTACATTATGTTTATACATGCCAACATAAGTACCTTCTTCAGTTCCGTCGTTACCTAAAGCATCTGAATATAATGTACCTCCAATTACAGTTTCAATCCCTTTTGATTTCACTGCTTCCTGTAACGCTTCGATTGTTCGTTTAGGTACTGAGCTCTCAACAAAAATTGCTTTTACCTTGTTATTAATAATAAACTCGCCCATTTTTTGTACGTCTTGAACACCTGCCTCTGTAGCCGTAGATAATCCTTGTAAGCCAACTACTTGAAAATTATACGCTTTCCCGAAATAATTAAAGGCATCATGAGCTGTAACTAGAATTCGTTTTTCTTCAGGTAACTGATTTATTGCTAATTCAATTACTGTTTTTAATATAGCTAAACGGTCTAAATAGGCTTTACCATTAGCCTGATATGTCACTGCATTTTTTGGATCTAAATCTGATAATTTAGTAACAACATATAAGGTTACTTTTTCCCAATTAGAAATATCAAACCAGATATGAGGATCATAACTTGAAGAAAACAATTCTGAACTAATCAATGTATTCTTATCGATCACATCAGAAACTGCAATTACTTTTTTGTTTTGATGACGCATTTTTTCAAATACATCTTCTAATTTTCCTTCTAAATGTAACCCGTTGTAGATGACTACATCTGCATTAAATAATTTACTTACATCACCTTCACTGGCTTTGTATAAATGCGGATCAACACCTGTTCCCATCAATCCTTGTACATCTATTTTATCGCCTCCTATATTCCTTAAAAGGTCAGTAATCATTGTAGTTGTAGTAACTATCTGTAATTTATCATTTGGTTTTTTTTCTTTATTCTTACAACTAACTATAGCTAAGGCAAGAAATATTATTATTATTTTTTTCATCTTACTTGTTTTATTCTGGTATTCTAAAACTAATACCTGCGCTTAAAAATAAATCTTGAACATTTTTTGTAATCCCTGTTCCACCAGAAACATCTAATTGAATATTATCACTTATTAAATAAGTTAAACCAGCATCCCATTTATGATCAAAGCTACTATCCTCTGGTAGCTCTCCATACAATTCCACATAAGCACCTACTTTATTAGAAATACTATAACCATAAGCAATAGTATATATATAATTTGCAGTGGTAATGTCTCCATCCCAAGCCATACCGAGGTTATAACCTAAACTAGATTTTTCACTCAATGTATGAGATAAAGAAAAACGAAAATCTGTTCCTGTACTTTTTGTATCAAAGTCATTTGAAGCTAAAAAAGGCATATTTACATGACCTATAAAAGCAATCTCTGGCAACGCTCCTTTTTCTTCAGTTATACCAATTTTTACCCCTAACAATAATGGTGAAAATCCGCTAGCAATTGTGTTAGAGTTAAATGTAACTTCGGTATTATCAAATCCTAATCTCAATTCAAGATTATCTAGTAATCCGTAACGTAACAAAGTTGTATTATAGGTAGTAGATTTAACATTCTGTAACTCTTCATAAAAAGCACCAGTTTCTACTTGTAAAAATTTCTTTGGCACCAAGTTAGAAGCTTCAGTTTGATCTGGTCTATCGGTTGATATAGTACCATAATCTTGTTTTTTAGCTTCTTCTTGTGCATTAGCGAATACAATACTTGCTAATAAAAATAGTACGACAATGTAATTTTGTTTCTTCATCTATTATTCTAATTCTTTTACCAATAAATTTTTGGCAACTTCGTCTGTTATTAATAATTCTTTATTGTTAATTTCTATCTGCATTGATTTATCGAAAGGCTCAACACCTAATACCTTTATTTGGTCACCAATAGCAATATTTTTTTTATTTAAATATTTTAAAAAAGCATCAGAAGAATCTTTTACAGTTAGCAAAATACTTTCTTCTCGTGGCTTTAAAGTAGATAGTTTCACTTTCTTTCTTGAGGTAATGTTTCCTTCCTTATCGGGAATAGGATCACCGTGTGGATCAACTGTAGGAAATTCTAAAAAAGCATCTAAATTATCTATTAATGTCTCTGATTTAATATGTTCTAATTGCTCAGCAATATCATGTACTTCATCCCAGGAAAAATTGAGTTTATCGACCAAAAAACATTCCCATAAACGATGCTTACGTACTATAGATACGGCGATATTTTTTCCTTTTTCTGACAATTGAGCTCCTTGGTATTTTTTATAATCTACAAGTCCCTTATCAGATAATTTCTTGATCATATCTGTAACCGAAGAAGCCTTTGTTTGCATTTTTTTAGCAATCAAATTGGTGTTTACTCCTTTAGTTGCAATTGTTTCTAATGAGTAAATAGCTTTTAAGTAATTTTCTTCGGCTTGTGAAAACACAATCAATTAATTTTTGACAAATATAAATAAATTTTTAGACATGTCTAAAAATTTAAATTGTTAATCAAAACCCATACATTTGAATATGGAAACATTAGAAATACTCGCTTGTCAAAAAGCCAAATTTAAATTACCCGAAGACATTACTTATTTTAACGGAGCTTCGCGTTCTCCAATATTAAAAACAGTTGAAAAACTTGGTCATGAGTTGATTACAAAAGAAGCTTTACCCCACTTAATAAAATCTGAAGACTTTTTTACACATACTGAGGAACTTCGTAAAACTTTTGCAAACTTTATTGATGCTCCAGATTATCATAATACGGCTATTATTCCTTCTGCGTCTTACGGTTTATCTACTGTTGCAAATAATATAAAACTAAAAGCTGGAGATGAAGTTTTAGTTATAGATGAGCAGTTTCCGAGTAATTATTATGTGTGGAAAAGATTAACAGATCAGTATGACACAAAGCTCGTAACTGTAAAAGCTCCATTTGAATTCTCGAACAGAGGTAAGCTTTGGAATGACAGTATCTTACAAGCAATTAATAAAAACACTGCGGTTGTAGCCATGGGCCCTTGTCATTGGGCAGATGGTACCATTTTCGATTTAAAACCAATTCGAGAAAAAACAACTCAAAATGATGCATTGCTTATTATAGACGGCTCTCAAAATATTGGAGCTGTACCATTTTCTGTTAAAGAGATTGAGCCTGATGCTTTAATTACAGTAGGTTATAAATGGTTATTAGGTTTATACTCTATGGGAATGGCATATTATTCTGATCGATTTAATGATGGTGTGCCTCTCGAAGAAAACTGGATTAATAGAAAGGGCAGTGAAGACTTTAGAAACTTGGTGAATTATCAAGATGAATACCAGCCAAAAGCTGGTCGTTATAATATGGGGGAACGCTCACAATTTATTGCTACCCCAATGATGACAAAAAGTATAGAACAAATAATGGAATGGCAACCAAAAAATATACAACAATACTGCCATTCAATTTCTAAATCTGCCATTGAAAAATTAAGAGAATTAGGTTGTTTTATTGAAGAAGATGCCTACAGAAGAAAACATTTGTTTGGTGTCTATCTACCAAAACATGTTGATTTAGAAAAACTTAAAACTACGTTCTACAAGGATAATGTATATGTTTCATTTCGTGGTAATGCGATACGGATTTCATCAAATGTCTATAATGATGAGCTGGATTTTGAGAAATTAATTGATTGTTTTAAATAGCTTTTGGAATATTTTTTGTTGCATCAATTTTATGAAACAAGTTCTTTTAATAGTTTTTACCTTCTCGGTCATTTTTTCTTTTTCGCAAAAAAAATTTTCACCATTTGTCAATCCACCTGAAACAAAGCCAAGATTTATTAAAGATTCACTTCTAACAGAAAAAGAGAATTTAGAATCTTTTAGAAAGAAAATTTCAGATCATTTTATAAAAAGTATTGAAAATTCAAACTTAAAAGATTCAATTAAGGCTAAATTTTATGTTAGTTTTAAAATAGACACTTTAGGGGTTTCTAGATTTCACAACATCAAACCTCAAAGTTTAGAAACACAGTTTATTAAGGAAAAGCTTTCAATTATAATTAAGTCTTTGCCCAAATTTATTCCAGCTACTCAGAGAAATAAAAAAGTTTCTATATTTTACTCCATTCCCGTATTTAGAAACAAATAAGTTAAATATATTTGCCCAAAATTTTAACAATTGAGTAAACAAACTATTGTTTCTCTTTACGAGCAGTCACCTAAAATAAAGCAGATTGTTCAACAACTTCAACAAGAAAACCAAAAGCTTCAATTACAGCATTTGGCAGGATCTTCATTGTCTTTTGTAATCTCTAGTAGCTTTAAACAAGTTGAAAAACCCTATCTACTGATCTTTAATGATAAAGAAGAAGCAGCTTATTATTTAAACGATTTAGAGCAATTGTTAGGCGATAAAAATGTGTTATTTTATCCAGGTTCTTATCGTCGTCCTTATCAGATAGAAGAAACCGATAACATCAATGTTTTACTGCGTTCAGAAGTTTTAAATCGTATCAATTCACGTAAAAAACCAGCGGTTATTGTAACCTATCCTGACGCTTTATTCGAAAAAGTAGTTACTAAAAGTGAACTAGAACGAAGCACATTAAAACTAAGTTTAGGTGAACAGATTTCCCTCGATTTTGTAAACGAGGTATTGTTCGAATATCAATTCAATCGTGTAGACTTTGTTACTGAACCTGGAGAATTCGCCGTTCGTGGCGGTATTATAGATGTCTTTTCTTTTTCTAACGAAGAACCTTATCGAATCGAATTCTTTGGTGACGAAGTCGATAGTATTCGAACTTTTGATATTGAAACTCAGCTATCAACAGAAAAAGAAAAAAAGATTAGCATTCTACCAAATGTTGAAAATAAAAAACTACAAGAAAAGCGTGAGAGTTTTATAAAATACATCTCAAATAAAACGGTCGTTTTTTCGAAGAATAGTGAATTACTCTTTGGTCGATTAGATAAATTATTTAATAAAGCTCAAGCGGCTTTTGCCGAAACAAAAGGTGAGTTAAAATTATCTGAACCAGAAGCTTTATTCTGTAATAGTAACCTTATCAAGCAACAATTAGAGGAGTATAGTTTTGTAGAATTAGGCAATTCTAATATTTCTAATTCAATTTCTTTTGATTTGGTTCCTCAACCTTCTTTCAATAAACAATTCAATTTGTTGATTGAAAATCTCAATGAAAATACTAAAAACGGCATAGAGAATTATCTGTTCTGTGCCAATGAAAAACAAGCACAACGTTTTCATGATATTTTTGATGATGTTGATGAAGATGTCACTTATAAAACCATTGTTTTTCCATTATATCAAGGGTTTATTGATGCAGAACATAAAATTGCTTGCTATACAGACCATCAAATATTTGAACGTTATCATAAATTCAGGTTAAAAAGTGGCTTTGCTAAAAAGCAATCTATTACATTAAAAGAACTTAATAGTTTACAAATTGGTGATTATGTTACACACATTGATCATGGTATTGGTAGGTTTGGCGGACTCCAAAAAATTGATGTAGAAGGCAAAAAGCAAGAAGCAATTAAGCTTATTTATGGAGATAGAGATGTACTCTACATTAGCATTCATTCACTCCATAAAATTTCTAAATATAACGGTAAAGATGGCAAGGTTCCTAAGTTGTTTAAATTAGGTTCTGGAGCTTGGAAAAAACTCAAACAAAAGACCAAAACTCGTGTAAAGCAGATTGCATACGATTTAATTCAACTCTACGCTAAGCGTAAAATGCAAAAAGGGTATGCTTACAATCCTGATAGTTATATGCAATTGGAGTTGGAGTCTAGTTTTATGTACGAAGACACTCCAGACCAATCTAAAGCAACTGCTGATGTAAAATTAGACATGCAAAGCCAACAACCTATGGACAGGCTAGTATGTGGAGATGTAGGTTTTGGTAAAACTGAGGTAGCCATCCGCGCAGCTTTTAAAGCAGTTGATAACGGTAAGCAAGTGGCTATTTTAGTACCAACCACCATTTTAGCATTTCAACATTTTAGAACTTTTAGTGAGCGTTTAAAAAACTTTCCGGTAACGGTAGATTATTTAAATAGATTTAGAACTACCAAACAGCGTAATGTAGTTATTGATGGATTAAAAAGTGGTGCTGTAGACATTGTGATTGGTACACATCAATTAGTAAATAAGAGTGTACAGTTTAAAGATTTAGGACTATTAATTGTTGATGAAGAACAAAAGTTTGGCGTATCCGTAAAGGATAAATTGAAAACCATAAAAGAGAATGTAGATACACTGACCTTAACGGCAACACCAATACCAAGAACGTTGCAATTTTCGCTAATGGCAGCTCGTGATTTATCGGTTATTAATACACCGCCGCCAAATCGACATCCTGTTGAAACTAATATTATCCGCTTTAGCGAAGAAACCATTCGAGATGCTATTCAGTATGAAATCTCTCGTGGTGGTCAAGTCTTTTTTATTCATAATCGTATTGAAAACATTAAAGAAGTTGCTGGCTTGATTCAGCGTTTACTTCCAGATGCAAAAGTAGGTATCGGTCATGGTCAAATGGAAGGAAAAAAGCTAGAGCAATTGATGCTTAGTTTTATGAGTAATGAATTTGATGTCTTAGTTTCTACCACTATTGTGGAAAGCGGTCTTGATGTACCCAATGCCAATACTATCTTTATTAATAATGCAAACAACTTTGGCTTGTCTGATCTGCACCAAATGCGAGGACGCGTGGGGCGTTCTAATAAAAAAGCATTCTGCTATTTTATTACACCACCATACCATATGATGACGGATGAGGCCAGAAAACGTATACAAGCGTTAGAATTATTTTCTGATTTAGGTAGTGGATTTAATATTGCAATGAAAGACTTAGAAATCCGTGGTGCTGGTGATTTATTAGGTGGTGAACAAAGCGGATTTATTAATGATATTGGTTTTGAAACGTATCAAAAAATATTGAATGAAGCTATTGACGAATTGAAGGAAAATGAGTTTAAAGACTTATATAAAGACGATGATGATACGCCTAAAGTATTTGTAAAGGATACGCAAATAGATACAGATTTTGAAATTCTTTTCCCAGACGATTATATCAATTCAATTAAGGAACGATTAAGTTTATACAATGATCTTAGTGCTCTAAAGGATGAAGAAGAGTTAATGACTTATGAGTTACAATTAGTTGATCGATTTGGTGAATTACCAGTGCAAGCTCAAGATTTATTAAATAGTGTTCGATTAAAATGGGTTGCTAAACAATTAGGTATAACTCGATTGATTTTAAAGAAAGGCAAAATGATTGGTTATTTTGTTTCTGATCAACAATCACCATTTTATCAAACAGAAATTTTTACCAAAATTTTACAATTTGTACAACACAATTCTGCTATTTGTAAAATGAAAGAGAAAGAAACCAAATTAGGTTTACGTTTATTGCTTTCTTTTGATAACATAAATTCTGTGGATAAAGCATTTACTATTCTGAAAAAAATATTGACTTGAAAAATCAACATTTAAAACATCTTGTAGAGCTTAATTTAGCGATGCTATTTATTAGTACTTCAGGTGTTTTAGGTCGTTATATTTCGATGCCGCCACCAGTCACTATTTGGATTCGATGTTTATTGGCTATGGTTATACTTGGAATTTTTTGCTGGTATCAAAAGATAGATTTAAAAATTACCAGCAAAAAAGACTGGAAAACAATTGTTTTAAGTGGTATTTTTTTAGGTGCTCATTGGATAACCTATTTCTATAGCTTACAATTATCTAATGTGGCAATTGCAATGCTTTCTTTATTTACATATCCGGTAATTACAGCCTTGTTAGAACCTGTTTTTTTTAATACTAAGCTCAACAAAAAACACGTGTTACTTGGTATCATCGTTTTAGTTGGTATATATTTTCTAACTCCAGAATTAAACCTAGAAAACAATTATACCAAAGGCATACTTTTAGGATTACTTTCAGCTATTTTTTATGCCATTAGAAACATGATTCTCAAAAAGAAAGTTTCAACTTATAATGGTTCAATGTTAATGCTCTATCAATTAATAGCGTTAGCTTTTGTATTATCACCAGTGCTTTTCCTTTTTGAGGTGCAACCTAGCGCAAATGATTGGAAAGCACTCATGATTTTAGCATTGCTCACAACTGCTATAGGGCATACCCTATTTGTAAAGAGTTTTAAAAATTTCTCAATCTCGAGTGCAAGTATTATGAGCAGTATACAGCCTATATATGGTATTTTGCTAGGAGTGTTATTTTTAAGTGAAATACCCTCTTCTAAAACTATTATTGGAGGAATTTTAATACTGTCTACTGTAGTAATAGAAAGTATTCAATCGAGTAAAAATAAGTAGACTATCCCTTTACAAATTCGTCATCTTGAAATCTAGGGCCTGGATACGAATAAAAACCTTTGCCGACCTTCTTCCCTAGCTCTCCTCTATCTATATATTCTTTTAAAAGCTTAGAGAATCTTTTACTTTTTTCGTCTTTAAACACATGTACTACGTGCCAAGCGGTATCTAAACCTATTTCGTCTAAAATACCAAATGGGCCCATAGGCATTTTAAAATTACCCATCCAAGAACGATCTACATCTTCTATACTTGCCACATCAAAAGTTACTAAAGCGCCTGCAGCTCCAATTAGTGAAATTAACATAGTATTAAAAATATATCCTGGGTTTTCTCTTTTAATTATTACAGGCGTTTGCTGAATACTTTCACCATATTCTTTTAGTAACGGAATTATCCAAGATTCGGTTTTAGGATTGGGCATTATATCTACCACATTTGCATAAAAAACATCATGAAAATGCAATGCGCAAAATAAATTTGGCCGCC
Source organism: Maritimimonas sp. 2304DJ26-3 (assembly GCF_056591635.1). NCBI lineage: Bacteria > Pseudomonadati > Bacteroidota > Flavobacteriia > Flavobacteriales > Flavobacteriaceae > Maritimimonas > Maritimimonas sp. 2304DJ26-3. The sequence continues at coordinate 965,084 of NZ_JBWQOK010000001.1, read as the reverse complement.
CTGTTTCTTGAGCAAAAAGTGATGGTAACAATGATGAAGTGTTGGTAGTAAAAATAGTTTCTGAAGGGCATAATTTACCAAATTGAGTCCATACTTTTTTCTTTAACCCTAAATCTTCGGTTACAGATTCACTAACTAGGTCTGCATTTTTAGCCGCTAAATTTGAATCAGTTGTAAATATTTGATTCGCTAAAGCCTTTTCTGATTGTTGTTTAGTAATAGTCTCATTCTTGATCAAAAAACTAATTAAGTCTGACTGTATTTTTTTTGCCTGCTTAAAGGCTTCTTCTCGTATATCATATACGACTACTTTATAGCCATTTAAGGCATTTGCTAAAGCTATACGTAATCCTAAAGTACCGCTACCTAATATCAATACATTTTTTATATCCTTAAGTTCTTTCATATTCTAATAAAAATTATTGATTCGATTAAATTGAATAGCATTCTTAGCATTACTACCACAGGCCTTTACAATATGAATTAAAAGAGCAAAACGTTCGTCTGTAGTAAATCCTTTTTTATAACGGGCATAAATTTGTTGAGCAATAACACCTAATTTAAAGCATCCAAAAACGTAGTAAAAGAGAATATCTTCTACATTAATATTTCTAAGCGATCCGTATTTTTCAATAACTTCTTGTCGTGTTAAATTGCCTTCTGGCCATGTTAAATTATAAGCTTGCAAAGCAGGATGATCTTTAGCTTCTACCCAGTAGGCTAGTGAAGTTCCTAAATCCATTAAAGGATCGCCGACTGTAGCCATTTCCCAATCTAAAACAGCTTTTATCTGTAATGAATCAATATCTAAAACCAAATTATCATACTTATAATCGTTATGAATAAAAGAAGTTCTTTCATTTTCTGGTAGATTACTTTGCATCCACTCTGCAGCTTCATTCATTGACTTTATCTCATCTGTTTCAGCCTTAAAATAGCGTTTCGTCCAGCCTTCCACTTGCCGTTTTACATAACCTTCTGGTTTCCCTAAAGAAATTAAACCAGATTTTTCTAATTCTAGATTATGTAGATCAACTAAATTTTCAATAGTTTGATTAGATAATTTCTGAAAATGGTTCGGAGTTAAATCTAATCCTTTAGGTATTCGGTTTCTTAAGATTATTCCTTTAACACGTTCCATTAAGTAAAAAGGTGATCCTAAAACTGAATCATCTTCGCAATATATAATCGGCTTAGGAATTTTAGCATAAACAGGCTCCAATAAACTCAATACATTAAACTCTCTGCTCATATCGTGAGCAGATTTTATATTGGCTCCAAAAGGTGGTTTACGCAATACGTATTCATTAGAACCAGAAGTAATTAAATAAGTAAGGTTAGAGAACCCTCCAGGAAACTGTTTTATAGTTATTTTGTTATCAAAGCCAGATATATTTTGTTTTAAATATGTAATTAGCTTTTGTGTATCTAACTCTTCACCTTTACGAATTTCAGACGCTTTATCTATCACATCACTCATCTACTTCTTCGCGTTTAATCCGTAATTCTTTAAAATCTGTCTTGCTAAAGTAGATTTGTGCACTTCGTCAGGTCCATCATAAATTCTAGCGCCTCGTTCATGTCGATACCAAAAAGACAAAATAGTATCATCCGTGATTCCTAACGCTCCATGTACTTGAATTGCTCTATCTAGCACTTTCATCAGCACATTGGCAACATAAAACTTAATAGTAGAAATTTCTAATCGCGCAGCTTTTGTGCCAACTTCATCTATTCTTTGAGCCGTATGAAGTACCATATACCTAGAAGCATCTATTTCAGCTCTACTTTCAGCAATCCAATTTTGAATGGTTTGTTTGTTGCCTAACATGTTTCCATTTCCTAAGTCTCTAGTTGCTGCTCTTTTACACATCATATCAAAAGCGCGTTCGCAAATGCCAATCCAACGCATACAATGATGAATTCTACCAGGGCCTAAGCGTTGTTGTGCTAACAAAAATCCATCTCCCTCATTACCAATTAAATTCTCTGCGGGCACTTTACAGTCTTTATATTCTATTTCTGCATGACTAAAGTAGGTGTCGTTCGTTTCTCCCATAATGGGGATATTCCGTTTTAAATAAAAGCCTTCCGTAATAGTTGGTACGACAATCATACTCGCTTTTTGGTACTTGTTATCTGCTTCGGGATTGGTATTTGCCATTACAATCGCAAAGGATGCTCCGTCAGCTGAAGTTGTAAACCATTTTTTACCATTAATGATGTAATGATCTCCTTCTTTAACTGCTGTTGTTCCCATATTTACAGGGTTAGAACCTGCAAAATCCGGTTCGGTCATCGAAAAACAACTTCTAATTTCGCCATTTATTAAGGGTTCTAAATAGGTTTCTTTAATATGACCTGAAGCATGACTTAATAACAACTCTTGATTACCAATATCTGGCGCATTACAATTAAAACAATAATGTCCGTAAGGTGATTGACCTAACAATTCGCTTATCTGTCCAAATTCTACTAAGTTAAAACCTAGCCCACCGTGAGATTCTGATAAATGTGGGTTCCACAAGCCTCTTTCTTTAACCAGTGAGCGAATTTTTGCTAATTCTGGCTCAACTTTGCTAAATGGTTGATTTAAATAGTTTAGTTCTAACGGGAATAAATTTTCTTCTAAAATTGTTTTAACTTTTGGTAAGAATTGTTCTAATTTTTCAGAAGAAAATATATTCATAATCGATTGCTTTAAGTGCGAGGATTACAAATATAACGAAAAGGAATCTCTAAAATTAATAGCCATTTAAGTTACAGCCAGTTTACGAATCATAGTAGATAATACTCTTGGGAAGAACCGTTTTACATACACCGACAGTTTTTCTAAAAATCCACCAATTACAACTTCATGCTTTTTGTATTTAATTGCTTTCAACATTTTTTTTGCAAAATAATCTGGTGGTAAACCTGCTTCGGTTTTTTTATCCATACTATTTTGAGGTGAACCATCACTGGTTAATGCGTTCATAGAAATTTCTGTCTTTACATAACCTGGGCATACCAATGTTACATCTATATTATCCTTATGAATTTCTGCTCTCAAACTATCAAAAAAGCCATGCAATGCATGTTTAGATGCGGCATAGCTAGATCGTAAAGGGGTTCCTAATTTTCCTACAACAGAAGTAACTACTGCAATATGTCCTTGCTTTTTTGCAACGAAATATGGTAGTAACGCTTTGGTTAGCGCCACCGTGCCAAAATAATTAGTTTTAAAAATCCGTTCGTCAATTACCATACCAGTATCTATAGCTAAAGAACGCTGACTAATACCTCCATTATTAATAAGTATATCAATTTCTCCGTAAAGGGAAATAGCTTCCTTCACCAACTTATCTAAACTCTTATAATCATCAAGGTCAACCTGTAATACTTTTACTTTATCAGGATACTCACATAATAGCCGAACTTCTTCTAGTTTTTCAATATTTCTAGAAGAAATAATTACGTTAGCACCTTGATTTGATAACGCTAACGCGGTTGCTTTACCAATACCCGAAGAAGCTCCAGTAAGCCAAACAACTTTGTCTTTAAAACTCATAAAATTCGATTTTGAACAAATGTACTTAATTGATTTAAAACTGTATTTTTGGTTCGGTTTTTGTAAATCTTCTACTATGATCAAAAAATTATTTTGTCTTTTTGTTTTTACAGCATTTCTTAGTAATGCACAACACACTATAAAAGGTGAAATGCATCCTGCAGAAAATTATCCTTGGATGCTATTATATAAACTGCAAGGTGCTAAACAAGATTTTGTAGCTTATGATTCTATAAAAGATGGTAAGTTTCAAATAACAGTACCCAAAAGTGCAACAAGTGGAGTTTACAGATTGATCTATGACAATCAAAACCAATTATTTGTAGATGTAATTTATGATAATGAAGACATCGAGTTTAACTTTCATCCAAAGCATCCTAGCAGTTTGGTTCAGTTTCACAAATCGAAAAATAACAAGCTATATTCTGATTATCTACGAGCAATTACAAAAACAGAAAAAAAATTAGATTCGTTACAGGTAGCTTATTTTAGTTCTACCTCTTTAGATGATACCAAAATAAAAGCTGCATATCAAAAAAATAAAGCTTTGTTAGATAAAATTCAAACTACTTTTGAGCGTGAATCTCTAGGGCAATTAGCCAGTCATTTTATTAAAGCAAGTGCTCGATATAATGCTCCTGAGCCAATAAAATCTTCGACAGATTATTTAAAAGAGACTCAAACACATTTTTTTGACAATATAGATTTTAATAATGCGGCGCTAGACAATTCTACATTTAAACACGATAAGATCAATGATTTTATTTTTTATCTGAATAGTACCGATGACTCCGAAACACAAACTGCTTTAAGAAAAGAAGCCATTAATCTGGTGTTAGAAAAAATTAAATCGAATCAGACTTTTTCTAAAGATGTTCAAGAAAGTTTGTTGTATAATTTTGCGCAACAACAAGATGTGGTAATGACCAATTATATGATCAATCACTACTTACAACTACCAAAAGAATTACAAGATGCAGCATTTATAAATGACATAAAAGGGCAATTGCGTACTGCTTTAGGTAATATAGCACCTAATATTTTATGGGATGAAAATGGCGAGCAAAAGACTCTACACAAATTATATGGTTCAGCTAATTATTTGGTGGTGTTCTGGAGTTCTGGCTGCTCACATTGTTTAAAAGAATTACCATTACTTAAAGAATATTTAAAAGACAAACCGAATGTGCATGTGGTGGCTGTTGGTTTAGAAGATGAGCAAAGTACTGCTAACTGGCAAAAAGAAATTGCTAAATACCCTAATTGGACACATGTGTATGGCAAAGACAAATGGAAAAATAAGTTTGCTAATATATATGGTGTCAATGCTACACCTTCTTTCTATTTTTTAGATTCTAAAAAGAAGATTCTTGCAAAACCTGATGACGTAAAGGAATTAAAGGCATTTTTAAATAAGTAATTAAAAATGCAAAAAAGCATCTTCTAAATGCTCAATAGAAAAATTATTACCATTTTTAACAATAGCAATAATATCAAACCGCACTTCTACATCTAAATCTTTAGATATTACATATTCATCAATTGCAGAAACCAGTAATCTTATCTTCTTGGGGTTTACAAAATCTTGAGGGTTACCAAAATCTGAAGTAGAACGTGTTTTTACTTCAATAACAGCCAACGTGTTTTCTTTTTGAGTAATAATATCAACCTCAGCTTTTTGGTAACGCCAGTTTTTATCTAAAATAGTATAGCCTTTACTCTGTAAAAATTCTAAAGCAAGCTGTTCGCCTTTTTTACCAAGTTCGTTATGTTGTGCCACTAGTTCTTAAACTTAACAATGGTTTTATTATCACGAACTTTTAATGAAATCTCTCTACCTAAAATCAACGCTCTATTATCTCTTATATGCCCAGCAGGGAAGTCAAAAACTACAGGAAAATCGTATTCTTCTATAACATCTAAAATGATTTGTTCTACGGGCTTACCAAACTCAACATCATTTTCTCTTACCTTAGTAACACCGCCAACAACTAAGCCATAACAATTGTCGAAATAACCATTACGCTTTAGGTTACGCATCATTCTATCAATATGGTATGCATATTCTCCTAGATCTTCAACAAAGAGGATTTTTCCGTCAGTGTTCATTGAGGTTTCAGAACCCAATACACTATATAAAATGGAAAGATTTCCTCCGATTAACTGCCCTTTCGCTTTTCCTTTTTTGTTGAATTTAGAGCTTTCAAATTCATACTCAATTTCCTCTCCAAACAACGCTTTTCGCAACGATTCTTGCGATGCTTGTTGCTCTTCGTTTCCTAATTTTAATGTAGAAGGCATCAAGGCATGCAGCGATTCTCCACCTCTATTATGTATAGCATTATGTATTACGGTAACATCAGAAAAACCAATGATCCATTTCGGGTTCTTTTCATAATTAGAAAAGTCTAAATGATCGACAATACGAACGGTTCCATATCCGCCTCGAGCGCACCAAATTGCTTTAATAGAAGGGTCATCTAATGCCTTTTGAAAGTCTTTGACGCGTTCTTCATCTGTTCCTGCAAAATGACCATTCGGTTTGTATAAATTTTCACCAAGCTTTGCTTTTAATCCCCAACTTTTTAAGAGTTCAATACCGTTATCAATAATGGTAGAATCAGAAATAATTCCTGCGGTAGCCAAAATCATTACTGTGTCACCTTTTTGTAAATAGGGGGCTTGCATAAGTGGCGAATTGATAATTTTTGCCTTACGCTTTTGCGAAAAACAAAATGTCATGTTAAACATTAGCACAACAATGAATAAATTTCTATAAAATTTGCCTTTAATCATTATGCTACTTTTTGTAAAAATACATTTTTATCTATAAACGTACTTAACACCAAATAAGTATTAAAACAGCTGCAAGAAATCACTTCTTTTGCCGCTATTCTTCGTTAAAAAATTTAACCGTAGCTAGTGCTATGCTGAAATTTTTTGCCTAGACCATCAAAAAAATATTCTAATTTCTTTATTACCATTTCAAAACTCATTTGGTGTAGCGCGTTTTTCTTACTTTTGCCCTTACAATTTTTGAAGATGACTACACCGAAAAGATATACTATTACAGCTGCATTACCTTACACTAACGGCCCTATTCATATTGGTCATTTGGCTGGAGTTTATGTGCCTGCTGATATTTATGCACGTTATTTACGCTTGCGCGGAAAAGATGTTATCTACATCTGCGGTAGTGATGAACATGGTGTTGCTATACCGATGCGTGCAAAAAAAGAAGGTGTATCACCTAAGGAGATCATTGATAAATACCATACAATCATTAAGAAGTCTTTTGAAGATTTCGGAATTTCATTTGACAACTATTCGCGCACTTCTGCCAAAGTACATCACGAAACCGCGTCTGAATTCTTTAAAAAGATGTACGAAAATGGGCAGTTTGTAGAAGAAACCAATCAACAACTTTATGACGCTGAAGCAAATCAGTTTTTAGCAGATCGTTTTGTTGTGGGTACTTGTCCAAAATGTGGTTTCGAAGAAAGTTATGGCGATCAATGCGAGAATTGTGGTACCAGTCATAATGCAACAGATTTAATTAATCCGAAATCTGCCATTACTGGGAATGTTCCCTCCTTAAAACAAACAAAACATTGGTTTTTACCTTTAGATCAATATGAAGGATTTTTAAAAGAATGGATTTTAGAAGGTCATAAAATTGACTGGAAACCAAATGTATACGGGCAATGCAAATCTTGGATAGATGACGGACTAAAACCAAGAGCAGTTACTCGCGATCTTGATTGGGGAATTCCTGTTCCGGTAGAGGGTGGAGAAGGCAAAGTATTGTACGTATGGTTCGATGCACCTATTGGATATATTTCGGCTACTAAAGAATGGGCAGAACGCGAGGGCAAAGATTGGGAACCTTATTGGAAAGATAAAGATACCAAGCTATTACATTTTATTGGTAAGGATAATATTGTATTTCACTGTATCATCTTCCCTAGTATGTTAAAAGCAGATGGCAATTATATATTGCCAGATAATGTACCAGCTAATGAATTTTTAAACCTTGAAGGAAATAAATTATCGACTTCAAAAAATTGGGCAGTTTGGCTGCATGAATATTTAGAAGAGTTTCCAGATAAACAAGATGTATTGCGTTATACTTTAACAGCAAATGCACCAGAAACAAAAGACAATGACTTTACTTGGAAAGATTTTCAGGCAAGAAACAACAATGAACTGGTTGCCATTTTTGGGAATTTTATCAATCGTGTTGTGGTGCTAACTAACAAATACTACAATGGAGTTGTACCTGAACAAGGTAAGTTATCTGAAGTTGATGAAGAAACTTTGGAACAACTGCGAAAATATCCTCAGATTATTACTAAATCTATAGAACGTTATCGCTTTAGAGAAGCGTTAAATGAATTAATGAATCTCGCTCGTTTAGGAAATAAATATTTGGCTGATGAAGAACCTTGGAAGGTAATTAAAGAAGATGAAGAGCGTGTAAAAACCATTATGAATATTGCGCTACAAATCGCTTCTGGTTTAGCTGTTTTGTGTGAGCCTTTTTTACCGTTTACATCAAAGAAGTTAAAATCTATTCTAAACTTAGAAAATGAATTGAGTTGGTCTGATGTTCCAGAAAACAAAGAACTTATTTCTTCTGGTCACCAAATAGGCAGGTCAGAATTGTTGTTCTCAAAAATTGAAGATGCGGAGATTCAAAAACAACTAGACAAATTAGAAGCTTCTAAAAAAGCAAACGAACAGGCTAATAAAACTGTAGAACCTCAAAAAGATACTATTGAGTTTGATGACTTTACCAAGCTCGATATACGTGTTGGTACTATTTTAGAAGCTGAGAAAGTACCAAAAACCAAAAAATTACTGCAATTAAAAGTTGATGTAGGCATTGACACTAGAACTATTGTTTCTGGTATTGCAGAAACTTTTTCACCTAAAGACATTATCGGGCAACAAGTGACTGTACTGTGTAATTTGGCTCCTAGAAAAATTCGAGGTGTAGAGAGTCAAGGCATGATTCTTATGGCCGATACACATGATGGAAAATTAGCTTTTGTTGAGCCTGAAAGAGCTGTTACTAACGGACAGCAGATAAGTTAGTTATGATTCACTTCATTACTTCGAAAACTAGTCTTCCTCAAAAATCAATTCAAAGCACCATTGAATTATTAAATGAAGATTGTACTATTCCGTTTATTGCTCGCTATCGAAAAGAGCGTACAGGTAATTTAGATGAAGTACAAATTGGTGATATAGTAAAGCACAAAGAGCAATTCGAAGCTCTTGAAAAGCGTAAAGAAGGTATTTTAAAAGCTTTGGTAGAGCAAGATGTTCTAACTGATGAGTTAAAACAAAAAATCTATAACTGTTCTGATATCACTTCTTTAGAAGACATCTACTTACCTTATAAAAAGAAGCGCAAAACCAAAGCGGAAACTGCACGTAATAATGGCCTAGAGCCTTTGGCTAAAATTATTATGGCTCAAAATGCGAATGATATTGAGTCTATCACATTTAGATATGTAAAAGGAGATATTACATCTGTTGAAGATGCTTTACAAGGAGCTCGTTATATTATTGCAGAATGGATTAACGAAAGAACGGATATTCGAAATAATATTAGATATCAATTAGAACGTTTTGCAACCATATCTACAAAAGCGATAAAAGCCAAAATTGATGACGAAAAAGCTCAAAAATTTAAAGACTATTTTGACTGGAACGAATCATTAAGTAGAATTCCCTCACATCGTTTATTAGCTATTTTGAGAGCTGAAAACGAAGGGTTTATCCGTGCAAAAATTGAAATAGACAACGAAAGAGCTTTAACAAAAATTGAAGATAGAATTATTCGTTCTAATAACGATTGTTCTAAGCAAATTCTTTTAGCAATAGAAGATGCTTATAAACGATTGTTGTTTCTTGCATTATCAAACGAAGCCCTATCAGTTGCTAAAGAAAAAGCCGACGAAGCTGCCATTACTGTTTTTGCTAAAAACCTAAAGCAATTGTTGCTAGGATCTCCTTTGGGTGAAAAACGAATTTTGGCTATTGATCCAGGATTTAGAACTGGCTGTAAAGTGGTTTGTTTAGATGCTCAAGGTAGATTAAAACATAATGAAACTATCTTTCCTCATCCGCCACAAAACGATCGCAAAGGTGCTATAAAAAAGATAAGTTCGTTAGTTGATGCTTATAAAATTGAAGCAATTGCCATCGGAAATGGTACGGCATCAAGAGAAACTGAACAATTAATAAAACGTATTCAGTTCAAAAATGAACTTCAGGTATTTGTAGTAAGTGAAGCAGGTGCTTCTATTTATTCTGCATCAAAAATTGCTCGTGACGAATTCCCTAATTACGATGTTACCGTTCGAGGCGCAGTGTCTATTGGGCGTCGTTTAGCAGATCCTTTAGCCGAATTGGTAAAGATTGATGCAAAATCTATTGGTGTAGGGCAATATCAACACGATGTTGATCAAACTAAATTGAAGAAATCACTCGATACCGTAGTTGAAAGTTGTGTGAATACGGTTGGTGTAAATATTAATACTGCCAGTGAATCTCTATTGAGTTATGTCTCTGGTATTGGTGCAAAACTAGCAGAAAATATTGTAAATCACCGCGATGAAAATGGTGCATTTACTTCTAGATCATCAATTAAAAAAGTGACTCGATTGGGTGGAAAAGCTTATGAACAAGGTGCTGGTTTCCTACGTATTAAAAACGCGAAGAACCCGTTAGATGATTCGGCTGTACATCCTGAAAGTTATTCTATTGTAGAACAAATTGCTAAAGATCAAAATGTATCTATTTCTGATTTAATCGGAAATTCAGCTATTCTAAAAAAAGTAAATCTTGAAAAGTATTGTACTAAAGCAATTGGTTTACCAACATTAGAAGATATTATTAAAGAATTAGAAAAACCAGGATTAGACCCTAGAGAAAAGGCGAAGGTTTTTACTTTTGATCAAAACATTAAAGCCATTAATGACTTGCGAGAAGGTCAATTATTGCCAGGTATTATAAATAATATTACCAATTTTGGTTGTTTTGTAGACATCGGCATCAAAGAAAGTGGTTTGATACACGTTTCAAACTTATCAGATACTTTTGTAAAAGATGTAAATGAGCATGTGAGCTTACATCAGCAAGTTATTGTAAAAGTTCTGCAAGTAGATATCGCTAGAAAGCGAATTCAGTTGAAACTACATAAATAAAAAAGCCTCCAATGCCGAACTGTACGGGAGGAGACTTTTATTTGGAACATTAGTTTTACTAATGGTTGATTTCTGGGTCAAAAATAATATATAAATCTGAAGTAAATCTAAAGAAATCAGGCTATTGCAAAAATTTATTTCTTTAGAAATTCTTTAGATTTTTAAGTCATATTGCGTTTAAATTAAATCGATATGAAAAATATAATTTTAAGTGTAATTGCTTTAGCAATGCTTTCTTGTGGTACTTCAAAACAAGTACAACAATCTAAAAAAACTATTAAAGGTGATTGGGTTTTAAATACAATAACCTATAGCGAAACTGGCACCTATAGTATTAAGTTGTTAAAAGATGCTTCAAAAGAATGTTTTGAAGGTAGTAACTGGCAGTTTATACCTAACAATAATTCCGGCACCTATGCTATTACAAGTAATGGATGTACATCTGGTACTAGAAATTTCATCTTTACAGTAGAAGATGTGGATGGTGCAACTGGTTATCAAGGATTTTTATTAAAACCAGTTAATGAAAAGAAAAAGTCAGAAACTAACGAAGGTTTTAGACTACAATTAACGCAAATTTCTGATACCAATATGCAATGGCAACAAACAGTTTCTGTAGATGGTAAGCCATTTAAAATTAATATGAATTTTTCTAAAAAATAATACTATGAAAACAATAAGCAAAAAACTATTTTCAACAACTTTAGCCTTAGTTATTGTGTTTAGTTTAATTAACTGTAAGGCAATTCAAAATGCAAATAATGCGCAAAAAGGTGGTGTTATTGGAGCCGCTGGTGGTGCCGTTATCGGAGCTATAATTGGTAACAATGTTGGTAAAGGTGGTAACGGTGAACTTGGTGCTATAATTGGTGGTGTAGTTGGTGGAACGGCTGGTGTATTGATAGGTCGTAAAATGGACAAACAAGCTCAGAAAATTGAAAATGAAGTACCTGGTGCTGAAGTTGAGCGAATTGATGAAGCTATTGTTGTAACCTTTGATGAAAACAAAGGTGGTGGTATCTATTTTGACACGAATAAATATGCAGTAAATAATACCTCTCAACAAACGCTGAATAAATTGGCAAATGTTTTTAAAGAGTATAGTGATACCAAGTTGTTAGTTGTTGGTCATACAGACAGTACAGGTGACGGTGGCTATAATATGACACTTTCGAAAAATAGAGCTAATGCAGTATCTAATTACTTTAGAAACAATAGCGGTATTAGTGGTTCTAGATTAAATGTAAACTGGTTTGGTGAAGACAAACCAATGGCGGATAATAGCACTGCTTCAGGTAGAGCAAAAAACAGAAGAGTAAATATTGTTATTCTAGCCGGCGATAAAATGATTAACGATGCCAAAAAAGAAGCAGGTAATTAATCTAAAAAATAAAGAAGAATTAAAGAAAAAGAGCGGCCAAATGGTCGCTCTTTTTAATTCTAAACTTTTTCAAATAACTATTTCCCACCTAACATTAATAATTCATTGCAAACTATTTCTGTTATATATTTTTTTTCGCCATTTTTATCTTCATAACTTCTTGAAGTCAATTTACCTTCTATAGCAACTTCATTCCCTTTAACCACATATTTTTCGATTATTTCTGCAGTCTTATTCCAAGCCACAACATTATGCCATTGCGTATCTATTACTTTTTCTCCTTTTGCATTTTTGTAAATGTCGTTTGTTGCAATAGAGAATTTTGCTAATTTTTTACCAGAGTCTAAAGTTAGAATTTCTGGGTTATTTCCTAAGTTACCAATCAACTGTACTTTGTTTCTAAGTGTGTTCATAATTTTAATTTATCGTTTAACAGTTAAGTCTATTGAATATCATTTGTTCAATTCAACAATGCAAAGATGTATGAGAAAGAAAAATATTATCAGTTGTTAAACGTTTACTTTCGATTGTAAATGAATGTAATTGAATATTTTATATATTTGTAGGCATCTATATACATGAAATGTCTCATAGAAAATGTTTAGAATGTGGTGAGAAAGTAGTGGGCAGAATCGATAAGAAATTCTGCTCAGACTATTGCCGTAATACCTATAACAACAAGGTTAATAAAGAAAGTAAAAACCTTATACGAAACATAAATAATCGTTTACGAAAAAATTACAAAGTGCTTTCTGATCTTAATAAAACGGGTAAAACCAAAGTAAGTAGAAATAAATTATACGATAAAGGTTTTAATTTTCGATTTTTCACTTCAATATATACTACAAAAACAGGCAACACATATTACTACATATACGATCAGGGTTATTTACCATTAGAAAATGAAATGTACTTATTAGTAAAAAGTGATTAACTTTTACTCTTAAGTAGAGTTTATAAAATTCGCCAGAAGAAAAAATTATTACTAGGAAATTCTTAAGTTAAGTTGTTTAATAGTTCCTGAAGACTGGAGAAAACTCTTACTTCCTTTTTTATCCCCTTTAAAGGAAGTGTTAACTAACATAGTAGTATTTGTTAGTTATTCTTGGAAGTCCACTTAACAGTGGACTTTTTTTATTTCCAATTCTGTCCTTTTTGCTCTAAAGCAGCTATTAAAATGTCCTTTTGGCTTATCTGCCCAACTAACTTTCCATCTTCAACTATCGGAAATCGTCTTCGTCTCGATTCTAAAAATTGCTTGGCCGCATCAAAAATATTCAAATTACCATCTATAGTTTCAACATTTTTAACCATATGTTTATCAACGGTATCATTATCCATAGGCATATTATAATACCTGCTTTCAGATATTTGTTTGATACAATCTCCTTCAGAAATAATTCCTAACAATTCATTTTTTTCATTCACAACAGGTGCTCCAGAAATTTTATTTTTGATTAAGGTTTGCATAACATCAGAAACAGATTGATCTGGTTTGAACGTAATCAGCTTTTTTGTCATATAATCAGAAACAATCGCTGGTTTTAACTCTTCCTTTTTTGCTGGACTTCTACGCCCCTGAAAACTTTTAATACCCATAACAATAGTAATTTATACCTTTTAAATATAGGTAATATTTCTTAAAGTTGACATTACTAAACCCTTGACAAAATTTGATTTCCGCATTTTTAGCTACTTTTAACCAACTCTAAATTTATACAATGAAAAAATATGCGCTGGCTATTTCTTTTCTGATTCTCACTGCAACTATCTATTTTAGTTTTTATTCATTGATGCCCCAATCTATTTCAGATGCTTCGATACCATTAACAGAATTCTCTACTGAAAGAGCTTTAGCACAATTGAAAGAAATCTCTAAAGAACCTCATTATGTAGGCTCAAAAGATCATAAAAATGTTCGAGATTATATTATAACTGAACTCGAGAAATTAGGATTAGAAACTGAAGTTCAAGAGGAAATAATTATAGAGAAAAAATGGCGAGAAGGTACTACTGTGCAAAATATTCTTGCTAAGATTAAAGGTGCCGATAGTAGTAAAGCCTTGCTATTGTTATCACATTATGATTCCGATCCACATTCAGCAATTGGGGCCAGTGATGCAGGTAGCGGCATTGTAACAATTTTAGAAGGTTTAAGAGCCTATCTCGCTTCTGGTAAACAACCAAAGAATGATATCATTATTCTTATCTCTGATGGCGAAGAGTTAGGTTTATTAGGAGCTCACGTTTTTGTAAAAAAACATCCATGGGCTAAAGATGTTGGACTGGTTTTAAATTTTGAAGCGCGCGGTAGCGGTGGGCCAAGCTATATGCTAATGGAAACTAATGGTGGCAACAAAAATTTAATTCAAGAATTCCAAAAAGGAAATTCTAAATACCCTGTGGCTACCTCATTAATGTATAGTATATATAAAATGTTACCTAACGATACAGACCTAACTGTTTTTAGAGAAAAGGGTGACATAGATGGGTTTAATTTTGCTTTTATCGATGATCATTTCGATTACCATACGGTACAAGACAGCCATGAACGGTTAGATAAAAATACGCTAGAACATCAAGGTACCTATTTAATGCCCTTATTAAATTATTTTGCTGATGCTGATTTGTCAAACTTAAAATCTCAGGAAGATTATGTTTATTTTAATTTTCCTTTTATAGGAATGGTATATTATCCGTTTTCTTGGATTGTACCTTCTTTAATTATTACGATAATTCTTTTCTTAGGATTATTATTTTATGGATTATCACAAGGAAAACTAAATGGAAAAGAAATCTTTAAAGGATTTATACCGTTATTACTTTCACTTATTATTTCAGGAATTTTAGCAAAGTATGGTTGGGAATTCTTAAAAGTAACCCACCCTCAATACAATGATATTCAACATGGGTTTACATATAATGGGCACTTATATATTGCCGCATTCTCTGTATTAACATTGGCTATTTGTTTTATCGTTTATAAAAGATATTTTAAAAAATACAAATCATCTAACTTATTTATTACTCCAATTATATTATGGATTGCCATTAATATAGCCGTTGCATTATATCTTAAAGGAGCAGCCTATTTTATAACAGCAGCATTGTTTGGGGTTATTTGTTTAGCAATACTTTTATTTTCTAATGCTTCAGAAAAAAGCAAATTATTGTGGACTACTATTTTATCAATACCTATTCTTATCTTATTTGTTCCCATGATACAAATGTTTCCAGTAGGCTTAGGTTTAAAAATCTTAATGGTTAGCACTACATTTATAGTTTTGTTATTCGGATTATTAGTTCCTATTTTTTCAAATTATCAAAAGATTAAACTAGGTCGTTTGTTTTTATTGCTTTCGGTTATTTTATTCATAACAGCATCTTTTCAATCATCCTATACTGTTGATAGAAAAAAGCCCAATAGTATAAATTATGTATTAGATGTCGATAAAAACGAAGCCTATTGGGCTACTTATAACAATTCTTTAGATGAATATACAAAACAGTTTTTAGGGGAAAATTCTGTAAAAGGAGGCTATGACTCTAACACAACGAGCAGTAAGTACAATAGAGGAATAAAACTTCATAAAAAAGCAGACGTCAAACCAATCTTACAACCAGTAATTGATATTAATAAAGACACTATTACTAATGAGCTACGTTTTATAGAGTTTTCTATTAAACCTCAACGCAAAGCTAATCGTATTGAAATAATAGCTAATTCAGATTTCATAATTAAGACATTATCTATCAACAAATTTAAATTAGAGAATAAAAAGGGTAAAGACTTTGTTTTTGATACTAAAAACTATAGCAAAATTCTTTCCTATTATCTTACATCTAAAGATTCTATATTAAATATTCAATTCTCAATTCCAAAAGAAGATATTCCTAAATTAACCCTTTATGAAGTAGGCTATGATCTACTAGAAAATCCGAATTTTAATATCACACCTCGTTCAGAAATTATGATGCCAATGCCTTTTGTAGTTAATGATGCTATCATTATAAAAAAACAAATTGAGTTCAGTAAAAAATAAGTCATAACTAGTATCTTTGGTCTTCTCAAAAATTTAGGCAATGATAACCATAGATGATTTTAACTTTAAAGATAAAAAAGCACTTATCCGTGTAGACTTTAATGTTCCGTTGGATAATGAGTTTATTATAACAGATGACACTCGCATCCAAGCTGCAAAGCCAACCATTATTAAAATTTTAGAAGATGGTGGTAGTTGTATATTAATGTCTCATTTGGGTCGCCCAAAAGGTATAGAAGATAAGTTTTCATTAAGCCATATAATCGAGGCTGTAAGTGAAATTATCGGTGTAAAAGTAAAGTTTGCATCAAACTGTGTGGGAGAAATTGCTGAAAAAGCTGCTGATGAACTCCAAGCAGGCCAAGTCCTTTTGCTTGAGAATTTACGTTTTCTTGCGGAGGAAAAAGCTGGTGATGTTGCTTTTGCAGAGCAATTATCTAAACTTGGTGATATTTATGTAAACGATGCTTTCGGTACTGCGCATAGAGCACATGCTTCAACGGCAATTATTGCTCAATTTTTTAAAGAAAAAAAATGTTTTGGGTATCTTTTGGCAGCAGAAATAGAAAGCATCAAAAAAGTATTACATGATAGTGAAAAGCCTGTAACAGCTGTTATTGGTGGTGCTAAAGTTTCTTCTAAAATAGATGTAATTGAAAACATTTTAGATAAAGTAGATAATATTATTATTGGTGGTGGTATGGCATTCACTTTTATTAAAGTTAAGGGAGGCAAAATTGGTGATTCTTTAGTTGAAGATGATAAATTAGATCTTGCACAAGACATTCTGAATTTAGCCAAACAAAAAAACACAAGGATTCATTTACCAATTGATGTTGTTGCTGCAAATGCTTTTAGTGAGGAAGCAAATACCCAAATATTTCCTGCAAATGAAATTCCCGATGGATGGATGGGCTTAGATGCTGGGCCTAAAACAAATGTTGGTTTTTCATTTGTTATTGCTGATTCTAAAACCATTTTGTGGAATGGCCCTCTTGGTGTTTTTGAAATGAAAAAATTTGCCAGAGGAACCATCGAATTAGGTAATGCCATTGCAGACGCTACTTCAGAAGGAACTTTTTCATTAGTTGGTGGAGGAGATTCTGTAGCTGCTGTGAAACAATTCGGTTTTGAAAATAAAGTAAGTTATGTTTCTACTGGCGGAGGCGCTATGCTGGAAATGCTAGAAGGGAAAACATTACCAGGAATTGAAGCTATACTGAGTTAATTTTGATTTTCAGAAAAGGAAATATTAGTGATTTAGAACAATGTAAAGATGTTGGATTACTATCTTATTCTGAGTATTCTAAAATTTTAGACCATAAAAACTGGAAGAAACTTAGTCAGATATTAAACGATGACGATAATGTAAAAATCTTGATTGATAAAAGCATCCTTTTCGTTTGTGAAATAAATAATCAAATTACAGGAGTTATTTATTTTTTCTCTAGCGGTAATCCTACTGATTTATATTCTAGCGATGTTTGCTATATTCGTTCATTAGGTGTGATACCAAAATTTAGAGGCTTAGGAATTGGAAAAAAACTTACCCATTTATGTATTGATTATGCCAAAGAAACCAACGAAAAAGTAATAGCGTTACATACATCAGAATTCATGGATGTTGCCAGAAACATGTATGAAAAAATGGGTTTTAAGAGACAAAAAGAAGTTCAAAGACTGGGTAAAAAATACTGGGTTTTCACTAAAAATCTAATCTGAATTATTATATGAAATACACAACATTACCACATACGGATATAAAAGTTAGTAAAATATGCCTTGGCACTATGACTTGGGGTCAGCAGAATACAGAAGCAGAAGGTCATGAACAAATGGATTATGCCTTAGAACAAGGTGTTAATTTTTTTGATACGGCAGAGCTTTACTCAGTTCCTGCTAAAGCCGAGACTTACGGATCGACAGAAAAAATTATTGGCACATGGTTTAAAAAAACCGGTAACCGTGATAAGGTGATATTGGCAAGTAAAATTGCTGGAGCAGGACCTTATACTGCACATATACGTAAAGATGGTTTTAGTAAACGTGCTATTACAGAAGCAATTGAAGGCAGTTTAAAGCGCTTACAAACAGATTATATTGACCTGTATCAATTACATTGGCCCGAAAGGCCTGTAAATTGTTTTGGTGTTAGAGATTATCCATATCATCAAGAGACTCAATGGCATGATAATTTTGCAGAAATATTAGAGTCGCTTGAAGAACATATGAAGGCCGGCAAGATTAGACATATCGGTCTTTCTAACGAATCTGCTTGGGGAGTTATGCGATATCTTGAAGAATCTAAACAAAAAGGATTACCAAGAATGATTACTTTACAAAACTCATATTCATTACTACATAGAAGTTTTGAAACCAATCTTTCTGAAGTCTGTTTGAGCGAAAATATTGGTCTTATTCCCTACTCTCCATTGGCATTTGGTGTACTTTCTGGCAAATATTTAAATGGCAATATGCCAAGTGATGCCCGTGTTACGTTGTTCCCTAATTATAACAGGTATAGCAGTAAAGAATCAGAAAAAGCCGTAATCGCTTACAAAGGCATTGCTGATAAACATAATCTTACATTGGCACAATTATCATTAGCTTTTGTAAATCAATTACCGTTTGTAACTAGTAATATTATTGGAGCATCAAAAATGAGTCAGCTAAAAGAAAATATTGGTAGTATTAATGTAGAATTATCCCAAAAAATCATTGATGAAATTAATGCTGTACATGCTATAATGCCGAACCCAGCCGCTTAATACCCTAATTTTTCTCGAACTCTTTCCAAAACTTCTTGTGCAACTATTCGGGCTTTTTCAGCTCCAATTGCTAGTGCGTCATCAACTTCATTTAAGTTATTCATATAATGACTATATAGCTCACGTTGTTTACCAAACTTAGTAATTAACAGCTCAAAGAAAGCTTGCTTAGCATGACCATAACCATAATTACCTCCTAAATAATTGGCACGCATATCAGTTATTTGATCTTCATTTGCAACTAATTTATAAAGTGCAAATAAATTACAAGTATTTGGATTTTTTGGTTCTTCTAATGGCGTACTATCTGTTTGAATTTTCATGATTTGCTTTCGCAATTTTTTATCATCTAAAAACAGATTGATTACATTCCCTCTAGATTTGCTCATTTTTTCACCATCTATACCAGGAACTAACATGGTATCATCTTGAATTTTTGCTTGAGGTGGTACTAAAATATTTCCCACTTGATGGTTAATCCTATTAGCTACATCACGAGACATTTCTAAATGCTGCAACTGATCCTTCCCTACTGGTACAATATCAGCATCATACAATAAAATATCAGCAGCCATAAGCATCGGATATGTAAATAATCCAGCATTTACATCTTCTAAACGATCCGATTTATCTTTAAAACTATGAGCTAATGTCAATCTTTGATACGGAAAAAAACAGCTTAAATACCATGACAATTCCGATACTTCTGGTATATCACTTTGGCGATAAAAAACCGTTTTTTCTATATCTAAACCAAATGCCAACCACGTCGCTGCTGTACTATAAGTGTTCTCTTTTATAACGTCACCATCTTTAATCTGAGTAAGCGTATGCATATTGGCAATGAACAAAAAAGAATCATTTTTTGGGTCATTTGCCATTTCAATTGCCGGGATGATTGCGCCTAATAAATTCCCTAAATGTGGGGTTCCTGTACTTTGTACGCCTGTAAGTATTCTTGCCATTAAATAATTTTATTTATCCTGTTTTAATTAGATAATAAATCGGTCTTTAACCGCAAAAATAGGGATTTAAAAAGGAAAAATATTTACTAATAATTAATTACTATTTTTGGCTGCAATGGAGTTTTTCAAAAACATTTTTCGCATCTTTTGGCGAGCTTGGTTTTATGGATGGGTCTTTTTTACCATTCTATTTGCGTTACCTCTTTTAGTGTTTGTAATTTATGATGAGCGCTATTATAAAACCTTTTTTAAGATTGCAATAGCATGGGGTAAAACCATTGTTTTTGTAATGGGTTTTAAACCAGTAGTAGAATACGAGCAAGAGATTTTACCAAACAAAAATTATATGTTCATTGCAAATCATGCCTCGCTCATTGATGTAATGTTGATGCTTTCTGTAATGAAAAATCCTGCTGTTTTTGTAGGAAAAAAGGAAGTAGAAAAAATTCCTGTGTTTGGTTACGTAGCTAGAAAAACAAGTATACTGGTAGATCGCGGTAATGCCAATAGTCGTAAAGAAGTCTACATAAGTGCTCAAAAAAGATTAAACCAAGGTTTAAGTATCTGTATCTTCCCTGAAGGATTAGTTCCTGAAGAAAGTGTAACATTAGCTCCTTTCAAGAATGGTGCTTTTAGAATGGCGATTGAGCATCAAATTCCAATTGTACCAATGACTTTTTATGATGTTAAGAAACGCTTTTCTTGGGCGTTCTTTAGTGGTTGGCCCGGTAAACTTCGTGTCAAGGTTCACAAGTTTATAGAAACTAAAGGATTGACTTTAGACAATATGGAGTTTTTAAAACAGCAAGCCTTTGATTTGATTTATAACGAACTTGTTGAAGACATGAAGAAAAATGGATGATAAACATCTAACATACTATTCAAAAACAGAAGAAAAACTAAATGTACTCACTCATGGTTTAGGTCTTCTTTTAAGTATTTTAGCATTGATCTTATTAATTATTCATGCTAGTAAAAATGGTGATGTAAAACATATAGTAAGCTTTACTATTTTTGGTGCTAGCCTCATTTTATTATATTCTGCTTCTACTTTTTATCACTATACTCAAAAACCTGAACTACGTAAGAAGCTAAATATTTTAGATCATTCAGCTATCTATGTTTTAATTGCTGGAACCTATACTCCTTTTACTTTAGTCACTTTAAAAGGATGGTTAGGTTTGACCATCTTTGGAGTTACTTGGGGAATTGCTCTTGTTGGAGTTTTCTTTAAACTTTTCTATACAGGGCGCTATGATAAAATTTCAACCATTGTCTACGTAGCAATGGGTTGGATTATCATTTTTGCAATTAAACCACTTATAGAAAATTTGCCTTTAAATGGACTGTATTGGTTAACTTCTGGAGGTGTCTTTTATACAGTTGGTGCCATTTTATATAGTATTGAAAGAATAAAATATAACCATGCTATTTTTCATGTTTTTGTATTACTTGGTAGTTTTTCACACTTTATGGCAATTTATTATTATGTCTTAAAGCATTAAACAGTTTCTTTTTGATGTAGCAGTCTCGTAAGCTTTATCGAAAGATCTAGAAGTATGATCTTAGCATTCCCGTTTCGTTCAATGTGATAAATCGCATCATTGAGTTCATTGCTAATTTCTAATACATTGCCACTATGAACAAAAGGCGCAAATTTTTCTAGATTAAAATTAGAAGTTTTCGGCTCTAAAAAAACCAATTCGTCAGCTTTGTAATTCTTCAACATAGCTTGTCTAAAAAATTGTAAACAGTATTGTAAAAAGTTTTTTTGAACTTCACGTCCAGAACCGGCTATCGCATCGCTCCAACCTATTAAATCTTGAACAACAGCTGCATTACCTTTAGCTTTAAAAGCAGTTCTTACCCAAGTAATAAACCATTGTTCAAATTGCTCATCTACATCCTTATTATGGGCTAGCTGCAGAGCTTTATTCCAGTTACCATCTGCTTGATTTGCAACTTTAATTGCCTCATTTTCTGAAACATGTTCTAATTTTAATAGTTCGCTCTTAATTTCGTTTTCACTTAAAGGAAATAGTTTAACTACCTGACATCTAGATTTAATAGTATCTAGTATACTATCTTCTTCTTCAGTAATTAAAAGTAAAATTGTTTTATCTGGTGGTTCTTCAATAAGCTTTAGTAGCTTGTTTGAAGCAGCAATATTCATCTTTTCAGCCATCCAAATCAACATCACTTTAAAATTACCTTCATAAGCTTTAAGCGACAACTTTTTAACTATACTATCTGCTTCATCTACTCCTATCTGTCCTTGTTTATTTTCTATACCAAGTTGCTGGTACCAATCGAATAAATCTCCATAAGCGTTATTAGCAATAAAATCTCGCCATTCTCCAATAAATAAATCACTAACAGGGTGCTTCTTAACATTCACATTAACAGCTACGGGAAATACAAAATGCATATCAGGATGCATCAGTTTATTGAACTTTAAATTACAAGCTTCGTTACCCGTAATATTTTCTCCGTCAGTATTCTGACATAAAATATATTGAGCATAAGCTATTGCTAATGGTAAAGCTCCACTACCCTTTGGAGTTACAAATAATTGCGCATGAGGTATCCTTCCGTTTTTAACAGATTGAATCAACTGTTTTTTGGCTTTTTCTTGCCCAATAATATCTGCAAATAGCATAGAGCAAATATAGTAAAGTGAAACCTCAACCGCTTATTTTTCTTTTGTCAATTATCACTATCTTTACCCTTGATAATAGATTTACGAATTTAAAACTGACATTGTTCAGTTTCAAAATATAAAACATATATGAGCTGTAATAGTTGCTCTACAGATGCTAACGGCATTCCAAAAGGTTGCAAAAGCAATGGAAGTTGTGGTACCGGAAGCTGTGATAAATTAACTGTTTTCGATTGGCTATCAAATATGACCTTACCAAACGGTCAATCTAAATTTGATATTATAGAAATCCGTTTTAAAAACGGACGAAAGCATTTTTTTAAAAATACTAAAAATTTATCGATTAATATTGGAGACATTGTGGCTGTTGAAACTTCACCAGGTCATGATATAGGGTCAGTCTCTTTAACAGGGGAATTAGTCAAAATTCAAATGCGTAAAAAAAATGTCGCAATAGATAGTGAAGAAATCAAACAAATCTACAGAAAAGCATCTCAAAAAGACATCGATATTTGGCAAGAAGCTAGAGGTAAAGAATTAGAGGTTCAACGAAAGTCTCGTTTGATTATAAGCAGGCTAGGATTGCAAATGAAATTGTCTGATGTAGAATTTCAGGGTGATGCAAATAAAGCTACCTTTTACTATACAGCAGATGATCGTGTAGATTTTAGACAATTAATAAAAGAGCTTGCCTCTACTTTTAGAATTAGGATTGAAATGAAGCAAGTTGGCTTGCGTCAAGAAGCTGCTCGTTTAGGGGGCGTTGGCTCTTGTGGGCGCGAATTATGTTGTTCTACATGGTTAACTGATTTTAGATCAGTAACCACTTCTTCCGCAAGGTACCAGCAATTATCTTTAAATCCCCAAAAATTAGCTGGTCAATGTGGTAAGTTAAAATGTTGCTTGAATTATGAGTTAGATTCTTATATGGATGCTTTGAAAGAGTTTCCAAATACTGACACATGGTTGCAAACAGAAAAAGGGGTTGGCGTTTTTCAGAAAATGGATATTTTTAAAGGACTAATTTGGTATGCTTATAAAGAGAACCCTATGAATTGGCATCAACTAAAAGTTGAACAAGCTAATAAGATTATAGAAATAAATGCTACAAAAAAGAAAGTGGCTAGTTTAGAAGAATATGCTGCTGAATATGAAATGACAAAAACTGACGATGTCATTTTTAGTGATGTTGTAGGCCAAGATAGTCTTACGCGTTTTGATAAAAAAAAGAAACAAAAAAGAAGAAATAGGAATAATAACAGAAGAAAAAAATCTCGCAAGAATGCGTAAATTTTTAATAACAATATTTGGGGCGGCTACAATTGTTTCGTGTAGTAATTCAAAGGTATTTGATCAATACAAACCCGTTGCGGATGCAAAATGGCATAAAGACTCGATCTTTAATTTTAAATTCTCTCCAACCGATACACTATCTAGAAACAATATTTTTGTTAACCTAAGAAATAATAATGATTATCAATACAGTAATTTATTTCTAATCGTTGGTATTGATTTTCCTGACAATACAAGCATTGTAGATACGTTGGAATATGAAATGACAGATGCAGAAGGTAGGTTTTTAGGAACTGGGTTCACAGATTTAAAAGAGAATAAATTAGAGTATAAAACTAATGTGACTTTTCCTAAATCAGGAGAATATAATATTAATGTTCAGCAAGCCATGCGTAAAAGTGGCGATATAGATGGAATTACAAACCTTAACGGAATTACTGACATAGGATTAAGTATAGAAAAAGCGCAAACAAATGACTAAAAAAGCAACACAACAACAAACCTCGTTCAAAAAATATACACGCTGGATATGGCGATTATTCTTTGGTGGTATTGCTGCGGTTATTTTAATATTTCTGTTAGCAGGTTTTGGTGCGTTTGGTAAGCTTCCTACTTTCGAAGAATTAGAGAATCCTAAAAGTAATTTAGCAACTGAGGTAATCTCAATTGACGGAAAAACAATTGGTACCTATGCTGTAGAAAATAGAACTCCTATTGGTTATAAAGATTTACCCGAAAATTTGGTTAATGCGTTAATTGCAACCGAAGATATTCGTTTTAAAAAACACTCTGGCATAGATTTTAAAGGGACTGCTAGAGCCATTATTAAAATGGGTAGAGATGGAGGAGCTAGTACCGTTACTCAACAACTAGCGAAAATGTTATTTACCGAGCGTCCTTCTGCTAATATTGCTCAGAGGATACTTCAGAAGGTAAAAGAGTGGGTTATTGCAATTCGTTTAGAACGTCAGTACACAAAAGAAGAAATCATTGCTATGTACTTTAATAAGTATGATTTCTTAAATCAAGCAGTAGGTATTCGTTCTGCTTCAAGAATTTATTTTAATAAAGAACCTATTGACCTAAAACAAGAAGAATCAGCCATGTTAGTTGGTATGCTCAAAAACTCTTCTCTTTACAATCCGCTTAGACGCGAAGAAATGGTGAAAAATAGACGTGATGTTGTCTTAGCTCAAATGGGCAAATATGATTTTTTAACACAGAAGATAAAAGATTCATTACAGAATTTACCATTGACATTAGATTATTCTCCCGAAGACACCAGTTTTGGTGTGGCTACCTATTTTAGAGAGTATCTGAGAGGTTTTATGAAAGACTGGGTCAAGGATAATCAAAAGCCGGACGGAACAAATTATAATATTTTTAGAGATGGTCTTAAGATCTACGTGACCATAGATTCTCGTATGCAAAAATATGCTGAAGAGGCAATGGAAGAACACATGTCCAATCTTCAAAGAGTATTCTTTAAAAGTCAAAAAAGAAATAGAACCGCCCCTTTTTATGATCTAACAAAAAAAGAAATCAATCGTACCATGGAGGGAGCTATGAAACGTTCTAATCGTTGGAAACGGATGAAAAAACAAGGGAAGTCAGAAAAAGTAATTCGAGATTCTTTTGATAAAAAGACAGATATGAGAATCTTTTCCTGGAAAGGTGAAATAGACACCTTAATAACTCCTAGAGATTCTATACGTTACTATAAACATATAATGCGCGCTGGCGTTTTATCAACCGACCCACAGACAGGCCATGTAAAAGCTTGGGTAGGTGGTATTAATCATAAACATTTTCAATATGATCAGGTAAAACAAGGTTCACGCCAAGTTGGTTCAACGTTTAAGCCTTTTGTATATGCCACAGCCATTAATCAATTACAGTATTCTCCATGTCAGGAGTTCAATAATACTCCTTATACAATACCAAAAGGTAAATATGGATTACCCGAAGACTGGACTCCTAAAAATTCGAGCTTAAAATATGGTGGCACAAAGACACTAAAAAATGCTCTTGCTAATTCTACAAATGTCATAACGGCTACACTTATTGATCAAGTAACACCTACGAATGTTGTAAGGTTAGCAGAAAATTTAGGCGTTAAAAATGAAATTCTTCCCGTACCATCAATAGCATTAGGTAGTGTCGATTTAACATTATACGAAATGGTCGGTGCATATAATGCCTTTGCAAATAAAGGAATGTATGTAGAACCTATGATGATCTTACGGATAGAAGATAAAAATGGAACTGTATTAGAAGATTTTACACCTAAGACCAAAGAGGTTTTAAGTGAAGAATCTGCCTATACGGTTATTAACCTCTTAGAAGGTGTAACACAATATGGATCTGGCGTTCGCTTACGAAGCTCTGCAGGGAAATATCCAGATAGTATAGCTTCTGGTTACCCATATAAATTTACGAACCCAATCGCTGGTAAAACAGGTACTACACAAAATCAATCAGATGGTTGGTTTATGGGTATTGTGCCAAATTTAACAACAGGTGTTTGGGTTGGTGCGGAAGATCGTGCGGTACACTTTCCTGACTTAGCAAGAGGACAAGGAGCATCAATGGCATTGCCAATATGGGCGTTGTATATGCAGAAATGTTATGCAAATAAAGACTTGAAGATTAGTGATAAAGGTTTTGAAAAACCTGAAAACCTGAGTATAGAATTAGATTGTGAAAAATATAAAAATCCAGAAGAAGGAGATCAAGATCCTGTTGAAGAAGATCCTGAATTTTAATCAAAGAATATGATAAATAAAGTTGTTAATAATGTTGAAGATGCTTTACAAGATGTAGAAAGTAATATGACTTTTATGCTTGGTGGATTTGGCTTATGTGGTATTCCAGAAAACAGTATTGCCCAGTTAGTAAAACTAGGGGTTACTGGGTTAACATGTATCTCTAACAATGCTGGGGTAGATGACTTCGGTTTAGGACAATTACTTCAGAAACGTCAAATAAAGAAAATGATATCATCGTATGTAGGTGAAAATGATGAGTTCGAACGTCAAATGCTAAGTGGAGAGCTAGAGGTTGATCTTATCCCTCAAGGGACTTTAGCAGAACGTTGTCGTGCAACTGGTGCTGGTATTCCTGCTTTTTATACACCAGCTGGTTATGGAACTGAAGTTGCAGAAGGAAAAGAAACACGTGAATTTAATGGTAAAATGTATGTTTTAGAACATGCTTTTAATCCAGATTTTGCTTTTGTAAAAGCCTGGAAAGGTGATACAGCTGGTAATTTAATTTTTAAAGGAACAGCTAGAAATTTTAATCCTATGATGGCTATGGCTGGTAAAATTACAGTAGCCGAAGTAGAAGAATTAGTACCTGCTGGTGAATTAGACCCTAATCAAATTCATACTCCTGGGATTTTCGTGCAACGAATTTTTCAAGGCGAACGCTACGAAAAACGTATTGAAAACAGAACTGTAACACCTAAAAATTAAGAAGATGAGTTTAGACAAAGTAGGTATTGCAAAAAGAATAGCTCAAGAATTACGAGATGGTTGGTACGTAAATTTAGGTATTGGCATTCCTACATTAGTAGCCAATTATATCCCTAAAGGAATTGATGTCGAATTTCAAAGTGAAAATGGTTTGCTAGGTATGGGTCCTTTCCCATATGAGGAAAATGTTGATGCGGATTTGATTAATGCAGGCAAACAAACCGTAACCGTTTTAGATGGTGGTTCTATCTTTAACTCCTCTACAAGTTTTGCTATGATTCGTGGTCAACATGTTCAATTAACTGTTTTAGGAGCCATGGAGGTTGCACAAAATGGTGATATTGCTAATTGGAAAATTCCAGGACGAATGGTTAAAGGTATGGGTGGTGCTATGGATTTAGTAGCTTCTGCAGAGAACATTATTGTAGCTATGATGCATACTAATAAGCGAGGAGAATCTAAATTACTGAAAGAATGTTCATTACCGTTAACAGGAGTTGGTTGCGTTACTAGAGTTGTTACTAACTTGGCTGTTTTAGAAGTAAAAAATGGAGCTTTTCATTTGTTAGAACGCGCCCCAGGAGTTTCAATTGAAGACATCAAAAATGCTACTGAAGGGACTTTAATTGTAAATGGAGATATTCCTGAAATGTCGTTATAATGAAAATACTATCATATAATGTAAACGGCATTCGTGCTGCCTTAAAAAAAGGATTTATAGACTGGTTACAATCTGCAAATCCAGATGTAATTTGTATTCAAGAAACAAAAGCTCATAAAGAACAATTAGATTTAGAAGTTTTCGAAAAAGCAGGATATCCATATCATTATTGGTTCTCTGCGCAGAAAAAAGGATATAGTAGTGTTGCTGTATTATCAAAAATAAAACCTAATCATATTGAATACGGAACTGGTATTGAATCAATGGATTTTGAAGGTCGTAATCTTCGCGTAGATTTTGATACAGTATCTATTATGAGTTTGTATTTACCTTCTGGCAGTAATGATGATCGATTGAATTTCAAACTCAACTATATGGATGAATTTCAAGAGTATGTGAATCAACTTAAAAAAGAAATTCCTAATCTGATCATTTGTGGTGACTATAATATTTGTCATGAAGAAATAGATATTCATAATCCTAAAATGAAAGGAGTTTCTGGGTTTTTGCCTGTAGAGCGAGAATGGATTGGCAAGTTTATTGATAGTGGTTTTATAGACACCTTTAGACATTTTAATAAAGAGCCTCATCATTATAGTTGGTGGAGTTATCGTGCAAATGCCAGAAATAACAACAAAGGATGGCGTTTAGATTATTGTATGGCAGCAGAATCATTAAAAGATCGATTAAGACGAGCTTATATTTTACCTGATGCAAAGCATTCTGATCATTGCCCTGTTGGTGTTGAAATAGATTAAACTAAAGTATCATGAAAAAAGTAGTTTTTATTCTAATTGTAACTAGCCTATTAACCTCTTGCGTTTCTAAGAAAATATATACCGAATTAGAAGATAAATACAATCGCCTACGAGATAATAATTCAGAGCTATTTGATGAAAATCAAGGTCTAATAGATACTAAAAAGGAATTAGAAGCTAATAAACTTAAATTACAATCTGAAGTTGACAAGCTCAACTCAGATAAAAGTAAATTGAATGATGACGTTGCTCGATTAGCAGATAGAAAAGAAAAGCTTGAAAAGGAATATAATGAGCTTTCTGAAATGAGCGCTGAGCAACTTTCTAAAAAGGAGAAACAAAACAGAGAATTATTATTGCAATTACAAGAAAAAGAAGCTCAATTAGCTAAAGAAAGTGGACGTCTTGAAAAATTGCAAGGTGATTTAGATGCACGTTCTAAACGCGTTGATGAACTAGAAGGGTTAATTGCTGCAAAGGAAGCCAAAATGTTACGTTTAAAAGATGCTGTTTCTGCCGCTTTAAGCGGATTTGAAGGTAAAGGCCTTACCGTAGAACGTAGAAATGGCAAAGTTTATGTCTCTATGGAAAATAAGTTGTTGTTTAGTTCAGGAAGCTGGGCTGTTGGAACTCAAGGCCGCTCAGCGGTTGTGAATTTAGCGGGAGTGTTGCGTCAAAATCCTGATATCGATGTATTGATTGAAGGACATACCGATAATGTACCTTTCGGTGGAAAAGGTGTTGTTCAAGATAACTGGGATTTGTCTACAAAAAGAGCAACTGCTGTAGCTAGAATTTTAACTTCTAATAATGTTTCTCCAAAACAGATAACTGCTGCAGGACGTAGTAAATTTTTACCAGTAGCTAGTAATAATACAGTTTCTGGAAAAGCTAAAAATAGACGGATAGAAATTATTCTAGCTCCAAATTTAGATGCAATTAATGATTTATTGAACGAGTAAAGTTTAAGAGGTTTTATTTGCTAATTGCCCACAAGCAGCATCAATATCTTTACCTCTACTTCGGCGTACATTTACCACAATTCTGTTTGCTTCTAGCGTTCTGATATACATATCTGTGGCTTCAGGAGAAGCTTGCTGAAACTCACCACCATCAATGGTATTATACTCTATTAAATTAACCTTAGAAGGCACTTTTTTACAATAATCTACCAAGGCGTTTGCATCTTTCTGAGTATCATTAATACCTTTCCAAACCACATATTCAAAAGTAATTTTTTTACTCGTTTTGGTATACCAGTATCGTAGTGACTCCAAAAGTTCAGCGAGATTGCTTTTTTCATTAATCGGCATCATCTTAGAACGGACCTCATCAATCGCAGAATGTAGGGACACGGCTAGATTGAATTTCACTTCATCATCAGCCATTTTCTTAATCATTTTAGGAATACCAACAGTGGAAAGTGTAATTCGTTTTGGCGACATAGCTAAGCCTTCATCAGAGGTAATCTTATCAATTGAACTTATTACGTTTTTATAGTTTAACAATGGTTCTCCCATGCCCATAAAAACAATATTCGACAATTTATGATTATGGTAAAATCTGCTTTGCTGATTTATAACGACAACTTGATCATAAATTTCATCAGGATTTAGGTTTCGCATTCGCTTTAAACGAGCAGTGGCGCAAAAATTACAATCTAAACTGCAGCCAACTTGACTTGACACACAGGCTGTTGTTCTAGTTTCAGTAGGTATTAAAACTGACTCAACAATTAATCCGTCATGTAGTTTAATGGCGTTTTTTATTGTTCCGTCATTCGAGCGTTGCATTTGATCAACTTCTATGTGATTTATAACAAAATTTGCATCT
The DNA here is from genome assembly GCF_056591635.1 of Maritimimonas sp. 2304DJ26-3. Classification (NCBI taxonomy): domain Bacteria; kingdom Pseudomonadati; phylum Bacteroidota; class Flavobacteriia; order Flavobacteriales; family Flavobacteriaceae; genus Maritimimonas; species Maritimimonas sp. 2304DJ26-3. The sequence goes on along the minus strand of NZ_JBWQOK010000001.1, from coordinate 934,480 downwards.
AACATTTCACGCGTTGCCTTAGAAACATTTGTCATATCATCAAAAGAATGAGATGCTTTACTCCATAGCCATTCATACACCTGATTCCCGCGAAAAGCTTTATCGCCATTTTTCACAAAAAAATTTCGGAGTTGCTCTTTTGTTAACGCCCGTATATCTTTCTTTTCTACCATTTATGCAAAAATATAAAATCCCGCCAAGGCGGGACTTTAAATACTATTCTATTTAAAAATTTATTTATTTAAAACTATCTTTTTTGTTATGCTAGCGTTTCTATCTAAGTCCGTTATTTTAACTAGATATATATCATTAGGTAGTAGGCTCAAATCAATAATATTATTGTCTAATCTATTTGATTTTAATACTTGACCTAGTACATTAAACACATCGTATTTTAATTCTCCAACAGAATTTGATAGTTGTACTTGCAGAATTCCATCTGTTGGATTTGGAAACAACGATAATGATGCTTCTAACACCTCATCATTAGTGGCAAGTGTATTATTATCTAAAGCATCTAAGGTGATAGGGTTTAAATTATCTGGATCTAACCAGTCTCTTAATCTAGAATCTTCATTTCTTGAGTTCCACGAAACAGCAAACCTTCCGTAATAATCATGCCCATTATTATCATTTGTATCTGAACATGCTGCTGCTCCACCATACAATTGACCTATTATTCTTCCATTGGGATCAAATAAAGCTGATCCTGATGAACCTCCCTCTGTGACTCCTATTTCCCATCCTAAACCTCCACCAGTAGGGGTAGAAGAAGTAAGACCAGTTATATCCCAAGTCTGAGCCACTGGTGAATTACCACCAGCATTTTGTGCTAGTTTAATTGGTGGATTATTATCTCGGCAAACTTTCATAATATCTCCAGAAGGGTGATGAATACCTACTGTAAAAGACGGGATGTTATCGGTTCTATCCCAACCTGCCCAAACTCTATTCCATCCGCTAGGAATAGCACCATTTAATTCAAGTAGTGCAAAATCAGAGTTTGAGTTATTAGCGATAAGGGTAGACCCGCTAATTGTCATATCGGTAGGGCCATTTGTGCTTGCGGTTTCAGATCCACAAACTGGATTAGGACTAATCCACCCAAACCTAAATGCCCAATTTGTTGTTGGCCCAGTTAGACAATGATTAGCAGTAAGAAAATATGGTTTCTTATCTTGCCTTACATTATTTATTAAAGTCCCTGTACAATGTCCATTACCATTAATAAGTATTAATGCTACTGATTTTTTAAGCTCGTTTTTATGATTCTCAAAATCTGGTCCTATTGAGCAATCAACGTCATAATTACAATCGCCAGAATCTCCTAAAGCTTTTTGAGCATTAGGCTTAGATCTATAGCCATGAGTTACAACGCTTATATTCAGTTTTCCTTGGTTTCTAACTTCTTCAGGCTCATAGTATTCAATCCAAACTTTATCTCCTTCAACAAGCCAGGTTCCTAAGGTTTCTTCTTTTTGATTTTGAATGCTTGTATATGCACCAAGTAAATCTGATTTACTATCATTATATAAATATACTTTACCGCCTTTAGGCATATAAAACTTGTCAAAAATAAAATTCAAGCTAAGAGCATTTTTAGACTCAAAAAGTATCCTCCAAATTCGATCCCCATTATTTAACTCAATCCACTGGCCAGAATTTTTAAGCCCATAATTAACTTGATGATTAAACCCAAAGCGATAAGGTTTTGTTAATAATTTATCATTTATCTTATCCTCTGTTCTTATTTTTTCTAAATTAAACTCAGGAAGTTTGATAGACTTGATCTCATTTTTTGTGTCACCACTTATACTCCAACTTACAGGTTCTCCTTCATTCGTAACTTGTCCAAAAAAAGTTAAAGTAAAAAATAAGATATAAATTAAAAGTAATGTTCTTTTCATGTTTTTAAAATTTTTTAAAAAGGACAGTAAATATAGGGCTTTTAAAACAAAAGAGCCTTAATTTTATTAAAGCTCTTTTGTTTTATTTATAGTAGTAGTTTATAAAATTAACATTGCGTCTCCGTACGAATAGAAATTGTATTTTTCTTTAATCGCTTCAGCATAAGCTTCTTTTAAGAAATCATGTCCTGCAAACGCAGCTGTCATCATCATTAAAGTAGATTGTGGTGTATGAAAATTCGTAATCATACTATCAGCTATACTGAAATCGTAAGGAGGGAAAATAAACTTATGAGTCCACCCTTTAAAAGGCTTTAATCTCTTGTCAGCAGAAACTGAACTTTCCATAGTACGCATTACTGTGGTTCCAACAGCACATACTCTTCTTTTATTGTCTAAAGCAGAATTAACTACATTGGCTGCAGTCTCTGGTATAATAATTTCTTCCGAATCCATTTTATGCTTCGAAAGATCTTCTACCTCTACTGGTTGAAAAGTGCCTAAACCAACATGTAAAGTAACTTCAGCAAGATCAATACCTTTAATTTCTAAACGTTTTAGTAAGTGTTTAGAAAAATGTAATCCTGCCGTAGGTGCGGCTACAGCACCTTCATGCTTGGCATAAATTGTCTGATACCGTTCAGCATCTTCTGGTTCAGTTTCTCTTTTAATATATTTTGGTAACGGAGTTTCTCCCAAATCTTGTAGTTTTTTACGAAACTCTTCGTAGCTACCATCAAATAAAAAGCGAAGTGTTCTCCCTCGTGAAGTAGTATTATCAATTACTTCTGCTACCAAATCATCATTATCTCCAAAAAACAATTTATTTCCTATACGTATCTTTCGAGCTGGGTCGACCAACACATCCCATAAACGACTTTCTTTATTCAATTCTCTCAATAAGAAAACCTCAATTCTCGCACCTGTTTTTTCTTTATTACCATACAATCTGGCAGGAAAAACCTTTGTGTTATTAAAGACCATAATATCACCTTCATCAAAGTAATTTACAAGATCTTTAAATTGTTTATGCTCTATTGTTTGATCTTTTCGGTTCAATACCATCAAACGAGCTTCATCTCTAACTTCAGATGGATACTCAGCTAATAATTCATTTGGTAAATCAAATTTAAAATGTGATAATTTCATGTGTTTAATGAGCTTTTTTTATCAAAAATGAGGGCAAATATACAATATCAAAACAGGCCTTGTCAAGTATTTTAATGAATATTTAATTTAGGCTTGACAATTGATTACTTATCTTTGCCGAAAATTAATTTATGACTGCCAAAGTAACTCCATATAAAGATAGTAGAAGTAAAAAAGAACAGGTTGCCGAAATGTTTGACAATGTTTCTTATAAATACGATTTTCTAAATAGGCTTTTGACTTTTGGTATTGATATTAGATGGAGAAAATTAGTAGTAAAAACCGTTGCAAAAAAGGATCCAAAATATTTACTTGACATTGCCACTGGCACTGGTGATTTTGCAATAATGCTTTCTAAGTTAAATCCTAAAAAAATTATTGGCTTAGACCTTTCTCAAGGGATGCTAAATATTGGTATTGAAAAAGTTAAGAAAAAAAGCTTAGAAGACTTGATTGAAATGATTCAAGGTGATTCAGAAAGTCTACCTTTTGAAGATAATTCTTTTGATGCCATTACAATAGGCTTCGGTGTCCGTAACTTTGAAAACTTAGATAAAGGACTTCAAGAGATATACAGAGTTCTAAAACCAAATGGCATTTTAGTTGTTCTAGAAACTTCTCAACCAGAAGGTTTTATTATGAAGCCGCTGTATAAATTCTACTCTAAATATGTCATTCCAACGGTAGGAAAAATATTTTCTAAAGACAAAAGAGCATATGATTATTTGCCTGAATCCGCAGCTGTTTTTCCTTATGGTAATGCCTTCAACAATATTTTAGAGAAAAATCGGTTTATAAATACAACTAACAAACCCTTAACTTTTGGAATTACTTCCATGTATACAGCAACAAAGTAATTTATAAATGAAACGATTTTTTGTCCCTTTATTAGGTTTTGTAGTCTTATTTTCTTCTTCTCTTTTTGCCCAAAAAAAAGACAAAATAGAATACCTCCCAAATTTTGATAAAAAGAAATTACACTTTGGTTATTATTTAGGTTTAAATAAAAAAGGGTATAAAATAAGTTATAATGATACTTTTGATACTAATGGGTTATTACAAGATTATATATCTGTAGAAGAATCATTTGGCTTTAATATTGGACTTGTAGTTGATTATAAATTACATAATAACATTAATTTACGTTTTGAGCCTGGTTTATCTAGTAATACCAAAACAATAACTTACAATACTCTTGATTCAGGTGATTTAGCAGGAAATACTAGAGATATTTCAGGTACATATATGCGTTTTCCATTGTTGCTAAAGTTTAGTACAAATAGAATACATAATATGCGTGCTTTTGTAATTGGTGGATTATCTTATGATTATAATTTTTCTAGTAATCAAAATAACCCTGCTGATAATATAAGTGGTGAATTTAGAATGAAAACGAATAATTTTATGTATGAAATCGGCGTAGGAGTTGATCTATATCTCTATTTCTTTAAATTCTCTCCCTCTATTAGAGGTGTTTTTGCTATTAATGATGAGTTAGTACGCGACAATTTACCTTTTGGGTCTATTAGCCCTTACACAGCTCCTATAAACTATTTTGGAACTCGAGGTATATTTCTAAACTTCACTTTTGAATAGTTAATTTCTTCTAAATTCATTCAGTACAATAGCTGTAGCCGTAGCTACATTTAAGCTTTCTGTTTGTTGTAATTCACTATGTCTTGGAATCGTCAATTTTGATGAAACTAACTCTAGTACTTCTCTTGAAATCCCATTAGACTCGTTACCCATAACAATCATTCCTTCTTCACTTAAACTACTTTTGTAAATATTTTCTCCATTCATAACTGCACCATAAACTGGCAGTTCGTAATCTTTTATAAAAGGAATTAAATCCATATAAATAATTGAAACTCTTGTCAATGAACCCATGGTAGATTGAACCACCTTAGCATTATAACAATCTACTGTTTCATTTGAACAAACTATTTGCTTAACACCAAACCAATCACAGAGCCTTATAATTGTACCCAAATTGCCAGGGTCATTGATGCCATCCAAAGCCAAAACTAACCCGCCTCTTTCTATCATCATATTTTTAGGTATTTTAAAAACGCCTAGGATTTTATTAGGTGTTTTTAATGAACTAATTTTTTTTAATTCAGTCTCAGATATTATTGTAGATTTTTCATTAATTAATTCACAACTATATTGGCGTGTATACAATAAATATTCACACTTAAACTTAGAATTTAAAAATTCGTTCACCCCTTTAATACCTTCAATTACAAATAAACCTTGTTTAATTCGGTACTTTTTTTGCTGTAAACTCGTTATTAATTTTGCTTGGCTTTTGCTTAGCATTTAAATAATATTACTTTTGGTATTATTTGAATATTTTTGCTTTCAAAAAATTTAAAAACTGGCTCTATTGCTTAAGATTTTCACGAAAATAGTATTATTTATCCTATTGCTACTAATTAATTTTTCGTGTAATGTGGTTAAGCATGTTTCTGAGGGAGAGTATTTGCTAGAAAAAAATACAATTCTAGTTAATGATAAAAAAAATACATCTCCAGAACTTCAAAGTTACTTACATCAAAAACCCAATCAAAAAATACTTGGAATCCCTTTTTCATTGCATATCTATAATCTAGGCAATCCTGATACTCTTAAAATTGGCTGGCCAGAGAATAAACCTAAAACAGAAAAATGGTTATCGAATACTTTTTCTAAAAAACAAGTAGAAGGGCTAAGTAGATTTTCTAAAGGCTTCAATAAATGGCTTTTAAAAAGTGGCAACCCTCCTGTAATTTCAGATATTAAAAAAATAGAAAGGTCTACTTTGGCATTAGAAAGGTATTATCAAAATAATGGCTTTTGGGATGCTACATCAAGTTTTAAAGAAAATAAAAAAGAGAATAAACGAATTGGTGTAGATTATTTTGTAATCACAGGAGATCCCTATTTTTTAGACACTATTTCTTCGAGTATTAAATCGCCTGCATTGGATTCACTTTATCTATTAAATAAAAGTAAATCATTCATAAAACAAGAAAAGCAGTTTAGGGTAGCTAATTTTGAAAATGAAGAAGACAGGCTGGTTAATCTTTTTAGAAATTCTGGCGTTTACTATTTTACCAAAAACATCTTGAGTTTTGAGGTAGACACCACTTCTAATGATGAACACCAACAAAACGTTGAATTAGTAATTCCAAACCGAATTATAGAAAGAAATGATAGTATTTATAGCATTCCTTATAAAGTTCATAAAATAAAAAATGTAAATGTACATACAGATTTTTCATTCAATACCAAAGATGAAAAACCAAAAGATTCAGCGAGATATAATAAAATTAATTTCTACGCAATTGATCAATTAAAATACAATCCCAAATACTTAGCAAATTCTATTATTATTCAACCTGATAGTGTTTATAAAGATTCCGAAAGAGATCTTACTAGAAAATATTTAAGAGATTTACAAAATTTTAGACCTTCTATAGATATTAAATATACGGAAAATGAAGACGAATCACTCACGGCAGATATTTATCTAACACCGCTCAAAAAATATTCTTTCGGGTGGGATGCAGAATTCACAACATCTAATATTAAGCCTTTTGGCATTTTAGGGAAATTTTCCTTTTTAAATCGTAATGTTTTTAAAGGCGCTGAAATTTTTGAACTAGCCTTTCAAGGTTCTTTTTTGAACTCTTCAATAGCTGCCAATTCAAATAATAGCGCCTTCTTGAATGCCTTAGAAATTGGAGCTAGTGTATCCTTAAAAGTCCCAAGAATTTTGTTCCCTATAAAAACTAATACAATAATACCAAAGCATATGGCTCCAAAGACTAACATTAGTTTAAGTCTTGGATTTCAAGAAAATATTGGTTTAGATAGGCAAAATATTACAGGTAGTTTAGATTATACCTGGCAAAGTTCTAGTAAAACAAGCCATAAATTTGAACTGCTAAACATTCAGTACATAAACAATCGAAATCCTGGAAGTTATTTTAATGTTTATAGATCTGAGTTTAATAAGTTAAACGATATTGCTTATAATTCCGAATTTAATAATATTGACCCTTTAAATAGTACTGAAATACAAACTGTTGAATTAGATGAGAATAATAATCCTATTTTAGATAAAGAAACAGGAAATCCTATTTTAATCCCATTAAATTACATTAGTTATATTTTAGAAAATGAAAATTTTCTCACTACTAATCCTATAGAATTTGATATTGCTAACAATATAAAACAACAAAGAGATATTTTAGTAGAAGATGTCTTAGTGCCTGTAGTTTCATATGGTATAAATTATAACAATCGAGAGAACTTTAGAGATAATAGCTTCTCTACTTTTAACGCAAGGTTAATATCTTCGGGTAGTATTACTTCAACTTTTCTAAAAAAGCCATCTGATGGTTCAAGAAAACAACTTTTTGGACTAGATGTAGCTCAATATATTAAAACTGAAATTGAACATAAAAAGTACTGGGCTTTTAACCAAAATAGCACATTAGTTTTTAGAAATTTTGTTGGTATTGCCGTTCCTTTTGGAAATTCTGATGAAATTCCTTTTAGTAGAAGTTATCGAGCAGGTGGTTCAAATGATATTCGTGCTTGGAGAACATTTGATCTCGGTCCTGGTTCTGAATTAAGCACGCTTGAATTTAACGTTGGTAATTTTAAATTCACATCTAATCTTGAGTATAGGTTTAAACTAATAAACAGTTTAAATGCCGCTCTATTTATAGATGCTGGTAATATCTGGGATATAGCTAACTCTCCTCTATCTTCTTCTGAAGCAAAATTTACTGGTTTCAATTCATTTAAAGATATCGCTGTTGGGTCTGGTATCGGTGCTCGATATGATTTTAGTTTTTTAATTTTTAGATTCGATATTGGTTTTAAGACCTATGAACCCTATTTAAACTCTACAAATAAATGGTTTAAAAACTATAATTTTAGAAATGCTATCTATAACATTGGCATTAACTATCCTTTCTAGATTATTTGCTATAACGATTTCGACCTTTTTTATTCTTCAATAGTAATAATTTAGTAATTTTGATCTTCAAAAATTTATATAAAATGGCACATACTATCAAAGCTGGTGTAGCTACAGGCAAAGAAGTTCAAGAAATATTTAGATTAGCAAAAGAAAAAGCATTTGCCTTACCTGCGGTAAACGTAGTTGGCTCTAATAGTATCAATGGAGTTTTAGAAACCGCAAGAGACTTAAATGCTCCCGTAATAATTCAATTTTCAAATGGTGGGGCTCAATTTAATGCTGGAAAAGGTCTATCGAACGAAGATCAAAAAGCTGCGATTGCTGGTTCTGTTGCCGGTGCCAAACACGTACACTTATTAGCAGAAGCTTATGGTGTTCCTGTAATATTACATACCGATCATTGTGCAAAAAAATTATTGCCATGGATTGATGGCTTATTAGATGCGAGTGAGAAACATTTTGCTGAAACCGGTAAACCTTTATATAGCTCTCATATGATAGATCTTTCTGAAGAACCTTTAGAAGAGAATATTGAAATATGTAAGCAATATTTAGATCGTATGAGTAAAATGGGAATGACTTTAGAGATTGAATTAGGTATTACAGGTGGTGAAGAAGATGGCGTCGATAATACTGATGTAGATGACTCTAAACTATATACTCAACCAGAAGAGGTCGCTTACGCCTATGAAGAATTAAGCAAAGTAAGTGATCAATTTACGATTGCAGCTGCATTTGGCAATGTTCATGGTGTTTACAAGCCTGGTAATGTAAAATTAACTCCTAAAATCTTAAAAAATTCTCAAGAATATATTTCGAAAAAATATGGAGTGGATCATAATCATATAGATTTTGTTTTTCACGGAGGTTCAGGTTCTACACTTGAAGAAATTCGTGAAGCTATAGGATATGGTGTTATAAAAATGAATATAGATACTGATCTTCAGTACGGGTTTATGACTGGTATCAGAGATTATATGTCTGATAAAAATGCTTATTTACAAAATCAAATAGGTAATCCTGATGGAGACGATGTTCCTAATAAAAAGTATTATGATCCAAGAAAATGGCTTAGAGAAGGTGAGCTTACTTTTAAAGCACGTTTAAAAAGAGCTTTTGAAGATTTAAACAATGTAAATACTTTATAAGTTTAGCAAACTTAATTTTTTAGTAACTTGCCAGCCCAAATAATTTAATATGTCTGCTTGGTTTAAACGTAAAGACAAAGGAATTCAAACTCCTACAGAAGAAAAAAAAGATGTACCGAAAGGGCTTTGGTATAAAACACCTAGTGGTAAAGTTGTTGATACTGAAGAGTTAAAAGAAAATCAATATGTAAGTCCTGAAGATGGCTATCATGTCAGAATCGGGAGTAATGAATATTTCGAGATTTTATTCGACGACAATAAGTATAAAGAATTAGATGCTAATATAACTGCAAAAGATCCTTTAAAATTTGTTGATACTAAAAAATATACTGACAGATTAAAAGAGGCTCAAAAAAAATCGAAACTTAAAGACGCTGTACGAACTGCAGTTGGTAAATCTTATGGTAAAGATTTGGTAATTGCTTGTATGGATTTTGCCTTTATCGGAGGTTCTATGGGTAGTGTAGTTGGTGAAAAGATAGCTAGAGCTATTGATTATTCCATTAAAAATAAGATTCCTTTTTTAATGATCTCTAAATCTGGTGGTGCCCGTATGCAAGAAGCATCGTTATCATTAATGCAGCTGGTAAAAACTTCTTCAAAATTAGCTCAATTAGCTGAAGTAAAAGTTCCATACATTTCACTATGTACAGATCCAACCACTGGAGGTACAACTGCTTCTTACGCTATGTTGGGTGATATAAATGTTGCCGAGCCTAATGCTTTGGTTGCCTTTGCAGGGCCGCGTGTTGTGAAAGATACCGTAGGTAAAGATTTACCAGAAGGGTTTCAACGTTCTGAGTTTGTCTTAGAACACGGTTTTTTAGATAAGATTATTGAACGAAAAAATTTAAAAGAGCAAATTAATTTATATCTAGATTTAATTCTAAATCAACCGATAAGATCATAAAAAAAGAGCGGCAAATTAATTTGCCGCTCTTTTATCTTTCCCTTTTTTATCTCAAATTACTTAAATGAATTTCTCGTTCTTCGCCTCCGTTAATACTAACGGTAGCTAAGTCATCACAAGCTCCATCACCATAATTCAGCACAGCGTTATTTTCGTTTTTATTCAATTCTACAATTCCGCTTACTATAAATTTACAAGCTAATTCTCTGCGCAAAGCTTCAATAATTTCAGCCGATAGTACAGTTCCATTTCTTCTTGTAAACATCCAATTACCAGTAATTAAGAATACATTGTCTCCCCAAGCTGAAGTCTCTTGGCCTTCAATCATTTCTCTAACTTTAGTTCCGTTCTTATTTGCAGACGCGCCATCTGGCCAGGTAACAGTAACATCGAATGTTTTTGTAGATTGTGGATTGCCGTTACCATTCTCTTTTTCTCTTAAAATAGATCCTCCTCCAGCTACATCTTTATCATTAAATGTAAATCCATCAAACTCAAACGACTTCATAACAGATGCTCCTGGATCCTTTTCGTATTGTAATATGATCTTACCACTTACAATGTTACCATTTCTAAGTTCGCAACCATCACCAAAATCAATAGTAACCGTTTTCATGTTTTGTTCTAAAACTATGGTAATAGTAACACAGTCGGGTAAATAACGATCTGTTGAAAGTGATTTTGTTTCTGGAAATTCTTCGGTTAAATAAACTTCCTCTATAATAGCGCTTGTTTCATCAGAAATCTTATCTATTTCTGCTTCACTTTCAGCAGCTTTTAAATCTATTTCTGACGACGCATTGTCGTCGATTAAGGCTTCATCGTTACTACAACTAGTAAATACCAAGCCAATTAATAATAAAGCAATAATTCCAAAATTCAGTTTTTGTTTTTTCATCACACAAATTTTTAAAAGTTCTGTCTCTTTGACTTTCAGAATTTTAAAAGGTTTAATATCCCCTGAAAATAATTTTACAAAGACTAATAAAACTGTGTTAATCAAAATAATAGTTATATATTTGCCGCTCGATTTAGAGATCGATACATAAAAATTATTAATAAAAGTTAATGTTAGCATGTATTTAACAAAAGAAAAGAAAGCAGAGATTTTCAAAAAACACGGAAAATCTGCACAAGACACAGGTTCTTCAGAAGGGCAAATCGCTTTATTTACTCACAGAATTAATCACTTAACTGAGCACTTAAAAAACAATCGTAAAGATTTTAATACTGAGCGTTCATTAGTGAAATTAGTTGGTAAAAGAAGAAGCTTACTTGATTATTTAAAGAAAAACGATATTACGAGATATCGTGCAATCGTTAAAGAATTAAAGTTAAGAAAATAACAAAAGAGAGGCCTTGCGCCTCTTTTTTATTTTTAATATACTCTTGTAAGAGTCTAAACTACATTTTTAGAAGAAGCTATTTATAGTTTTTCATTGGTTAACAACAACTACAACACAACAAACCAATGTTTAATTAATCTGCTATATGTAGATTAAAATTTAAAATTTATGATACCTAAAGTATTTAGAGAGGTCATTGACCTAGGTGATGGTAGAGAAATTTCTATCGAAACCGGAAAATTAGCAAAACAAGCTCATGGTAGTGTTGTGGTGCAATCAGGAAAATGTATGTTATTATGTACAGTTGTTTCCAATTACAAACAAGCTGATGTAGATTTTTTACCATTAACGGTAGATTATCGTGAAAAGTTTGCTGCTGCAGGAAGATACCCAGGCGGTTTCTTTAAAAGAGAAGCAAGGCCAAGTGATGGTGAAGTATTAACAATGCGTTTAGTGGACAGAGTGTTACGTCCATTATTCCCTAAAGATTATCATTCAGAAACTCAAGTGATGATTCAGTTAATGTCTCATGACGAAGATGTAATGCCAGATGCAATGGCAGGATTAGCAGCTTCGGCCGCTATTCAGTTATCAGATTTCCCTTTTGAGTGCGCTATTTCCGAGGCCCGTGTAGGTCGTGTGAATGGTGAGTTTATTATCAATCCAACAAGAGCTCAATTAGAAGAGTCTGACATCGATATGATGATTGGTGCTTCTGCTGATTCTGTAATGATGGTAGAAGGTGAGATGGATGAGATTTCTGAAGAAGAAATGACTGAAGCTATTAAGTTTGCTCATGAGGCTATTAAAGTACAATGTGCCGCTCAAGTAAAATTAGCTGAAGCTTTTGGCAAAAAAGAAGTACGTGAGTATGAGCCAGAGAGAGAAGATGAAGAATTGGCAAAGAAAATTCACGATATGGCGTATGATAAAGTATATGCCGTTGCAAAAGCTGGTTCTGCAAAACATGAACGTAATGCTGCTTTTTCTGAAATTAAAGAAGAAATTAAAGCTACATTTTCTGAAGAAGAATTAGAAGATTTAGGAGGTTTAATTTCTAAATACTATAGTAAAGCTGAAAAAGCTGCTGTAAGAGATTTAACCCTTAACGAAGGTTTACGTCTAGACGGTCGTAAAACCGATGAGATAAGACCAATTTGGTGTGAGGTAGATTATTTACCTTCAACACATGGTTCGTCAATTTTTACACGAGGTGAAACACAAGCATTAGCAACTGTAACTTTAGGAACATCTAGAGAAGCAAATCAAATAGATATGCCATCTTTCGAAGGAGAAGAACGTTTCTATTTACATTACAATTTCCCTCCTTTTTCAACTGGAGAAGCTAGACCTATTCGTGGAACATCACGTCGTGAAGTGGGTCATGGTAACTTAGCACAGCGCGCATTGAAAGGTATGGTTCCTGATGATTGTCCGTATACCGTACGTGTGGTTTCAGAAGTATTAGAATCTAATGGTTCATCTTCTATGGCTACTGTATGTTCTGGTACTATGGCGCTTATGGATGCCGGTGTTCAGTTGAAAAAACCAGTTTCAGGTATCGCTATGGGATTAATTTCTGACGCAGATTCTGGAAAATATGCTGTATTATCTGATATTTTAGGTGATGAAGATCACTTAGGAGATATGGACTTTAAAGTAACTGGTACTGCTGATGGTATTACTGCTTGCCAAATGGATATTAAAGTAAAAGGATTAAGCTACGAGATTTTAGTGAACGCACTAAAACAAGCGCGTGATGGTCGTTTACATATTTTAGAAAAATTGACTGATACAATCTCTGCTCCTAATGCAGATGTTAAAGAGCATGCTCCTACAATGGTGACAAGAAGAATTCCAAACGAATTTATTGGTGCTTTAATTGGTCCTGGAGGAAAAGTAATTCAAGAATTGCAAAAAGAAACTGAGACCACCATTGTTATTAATGAAGACCCTGTAACAGAAGAAGGTATTGTTGAGGTTCTAGGTGTTGGTAGTAAGGGTATTGATGCTGTTATGGCGAAAATTGATTCTTTATTATTTAAGCCAGAAGTTGGAAGTGTATATGAAGTAAAAGTAATCAAGATGTTAGATTTTGGTGCTGTTGTAGAATACATAGAAGCTCCAGGAAACGAAGTATTACTACACGTAAGTGAATTAGCTTGGGAACGTACAGAAAATGTATCTGATGTTGTAAACATGGGAGATGTATTTGATGTAAAATACTTTGGTATAGATAAACGTACTCGTAAAGAAAAGGTGTCTCGTAAAGCAATTTTACCAAAACCTGAAGGTTATGTTGCTAGACCTCCTAGAGATAATAGAAATAATGGCAGAGATAATCGTGGGCGTGATAATCGCAGAGACGATAGAAAACCTAGAGAAGCTAAAAGAGATTAATTTTTGTTTTTTAAAAAGTATATACCCTCAATTTTCAATTGAGGGTTTTTTATTTATAATAAGATAGGTATAATCTTTAGCTTATATAATTCTCCCATTTAAAAATTAAATCTTTTTTAAATAAAGTGTATAACCTTTATTTCCCGTAATATTATCATCACAAAAGCCAAATATTAAGGGGTCTCTTAGTTTTAATTGAGTTGAGGAAACCTCCCAAAATTCATAATCGGTATGATAACCAAAACCTAGACTTCTATAAATAATTAAAACATTAGATTTTACATACCAAGATCCCGAAACGTCTAAAACTTTATTACAACTATCATCGTTTGTAACCCATGTTTGTTCTTTAAAAGTTCCATCACTTAAAAATTCTATAATCTCATTCTTTCTACAGTTTGAATAATAGATAGTGTTTTCTGGATTTGGTGGGCAAATATTTTTATAAAGTTGCGGTTCCCATAATCCAATAAGTTCTTTCGGTAATATTCTATCAGGAATATCGTCATCATTAGAACACGAGAAACAAATAATAATTAATAGTATATAAGTTAGATCTTTCAATTTAGAAAATCATTAAGTAGATTTTATTATATCTTAAATACAAAGGTGGGTAATCATTGCTTAAAACACTTTCATTATTCTACCAAAGTTTATTATTAATTATGCATAATTAATAATAATAGCTAAATAATTAAAAATCAAAAGCTCCTCTTTCGAGGAGCTTTTTTGATAATACAATCTTTACCCTTCTTATGATTGATTGTACTATCGGTTGAGAAAATGATAGTAATTGTTTGAGGAGTCATACTACCACCTCTCAAAATAGAACCTAACTAAACTTCTATTTTTAAATTAAATACTCTTGTGTCGAAAACTATTCGTTTTTTGATTAATTCAAATGTTTTTTATCTTTTTCACACAATTTCTCCTTCATAAAAAAGACATCAAGAGTATTTTAATTTTTTATTTCAACAATATTGTCGTTTATCTCTTTTATTGGAATCATTAATCGCCCGTTGTCCGTATTTAATACAACACTTATATTATCCAATGACTCTATAATTCCTTCAGTATCTCCAATTTTAATTCTTTGTCCCACTGTTAAATTCTTTCGAGAATAAAATCCGAAAAGCAATCTCTCAATAATGTTTTTTGAGCCTAATCCAAAAGCAACACTAAATGCTAATAACAAAGCACCTAAGATTATTGTTAAATTACTCGTGATAATATCAGTGTTAATTCCAGCCTGATTTAACGCTGTGATAGATACAATAACCGTAATTGCATAAAACACAATATTGCCTATTACATTTGATCCGCTCAGTCCAACAGATTTAAATAATGACTGTATTGCATTTCTAACAATACTGGCAATGTAAATACCTATCATAAAAATTGCTATTGCACTAAATAATTGAGGTAAATAGCCAATTAGGTTCCCTATTTCTCTAGAAACCATTTCTAGGCCCAGAATATCTGATGCTACAACTATTAATATTAAAAATAAAAACCATTTTACTATGTAAAGAATAAAGTTGGCTGGCTTAAAAGTAAAGTTAGAGTTACTGAAAATTTCAATTTCATTCAACTTATCTGCCCAAGTATCAATCTTAGTTTTATTTAACACTTTTCTTAATAGTGAAACAACTATTTTTATCACTAGCCAACCTATAACTAACACAGCTAAGGCACCTAATATTTTTGGTAAATAAACTAATAAGTCTTTACCAAAATCTTGGATTGTCGATAGATTCATTTTTTCAATTTGCGAGGGTATCATTTTATACTTTATTAGATTAGTCAGGTTTTTTCGGAGTTTTCAATAAACTTTCGATAGTATTTGGGTATTTAACTGCAAAAAGGTCAGCCATATCAATGCTTAATTTAATGAGTGAAATATCATTCATTACTCTATCCTTTAACACTTTAGGAAGTTCTTCTTGATGTAATATTTTTTTGAACGGGTTCTCCATATTACATATTTTTATAGATTTCCATTACTTTTTCTCTTGCTCTTTTCAACCTCATCTTCACCGCACTTTCTTTTATGTCTAATATCGTTTGAATTTCCTTTATCGAAAGGTCATCTTGATATTTTAATAACAAAATCATTTTATCACTCGGATCAATAACCGATAATACTCTTTTCAATTTATCAGTTTTAATCTGAAAAATGTCATAATCTGTAACCTCTTCTACAGAATTCTCGCTAACAACAACTTCTTTTACTTGCTCTTTATTTTTATATGAATTTCTTTGAATATAGTTTACACAGAAATTATACGTAAAAGAATATAACCAAGTTGAAAATTTGGAGTTTCCTTTAAAAGTATCAAGCTTTACAAAAAGCTTAATAAATATATCATGTGTTAGATCTTCTGCTTCAACCTTAGACTTTGCAAACCCTAAACACTTGTTATAAACCGTAGATGCGAATCGATCATATAGTTCAGCGAATAAGGTACTGTCTTTGGTCAGCACAATATCTTTCACCAATTCTTCATCACTCAATTGATGAATGTTATTAAGGGTATTCAATTAGTTAGGTTTCTTTTTACAACCATAAGACACACAAATATCTAACAGGTCACATTAAGCTTAAAAAAGATACTATTATTATAGTATAAAAACAAAAGCAAGTGAAAATTCACTTGCTTTATCTTAACTCAAATCTGTGTTTCTCTCTTTCATAACAACTTTTCAATACTTCTTTCCCTTTTTCATATTATATGACACAATAATATTTATTAGGTCACACAA
Organism: Maritimimonas sp. 2304DJ26-3; assembly: GCF_056591635.1. Taxonomy (NCBI): domain Bacteria; kingdom Pseudomonadati; phylum Bacteroidota; class Flavobacteriia; order Flavobacteriales; family Flavobacteriaceae; genus Maritimimonas; species Maritimimonas sp. 2304DJ26-3. Next base: position 917,879 of record NZ_JBWQOK010000001.1, on the reverse strand, counting down.
TTTTTATACTTAAAATTAACTTTTTTAGGAATTAAACTTCTTTAATTGTTTTATGGATGTACTATTTTATATAATTAATATAATTTTTATACGTTTTGTAACATTCTTGCAAAGACTTACGTATATATAGGTACGAGCAAGAATTAAAGCAAGTATTAATATAAAACAATTATATGAGACAACTTAAAATTACAAAACAGGTTACTAACAGAGAAACCGCATCGCTAGACAAATATTTGCAAGAAATAGGTAAAGTAGATTTAATTACTGCTGATATGGAAGTTGAGTTAGCTCAACGTATCAAAGCTGGTGATCAAGTTGCTTTAGAAAGATTGACAAAAGCAAATTTAAGATTCGTTGTTTCTGTGGCCAAACAATATCAAAATCAAGGTTTAACATTACCTGATTTGATAAATGAAGGTAACTTGGGGTTAATTAAAGCGGCAAAACGTTTTGATGAAACTCGTGGTTTTAAATTTATTTCGTATGCTGTATGGTGGATTCGTCAATCTATCTTACAAGCACTAGCTGAACAATCTCGTATTGTTCGTTTACCATTGAACAAAATTGGGTCTATTAATAAGATCAATAAAACATTTGCGCGTTTAGAGCAAGAAAATGAAAGACCACCTTCTGCAGAAGAAATTGCAAAAGAGTTAGATATGACAGTAAATGATGTTAAAGAATCTATGAAGAATTCTGGTCGTCACGTCTCTATGGATGCTCCTTTAATTGAAGGTGAAGATTCTAACTTATATGATGTATTGCGTTCTGGAGAATCTCCGAACCCAGATAGAAGTTTATTACATGAATCACTTAAAGTGGAAATTGAGCGTGCTTTAGAAACGTTAACTCCACGTGAAGCAGATGTAGTATTATTATATTTCGGATTAGGTGATCAACATCCAATGACATTAGAAGAGATTGGTGAAACGTTTGATTTAACTCGCGAAAGAGTTCGTCAAATTAAAGAAAAGGCAATCAGAAGATTAAAGCATACTTCAAGAAGTAAAATTTTACGAACATATTTAGGTTAACACCTAACGATTTTATACTTTTATCAACATGAGTAGTCAAGAACTATTCGTTTTTTGATTAATGAATGGAAAACTCTCGCCTTGCGAGAGTTTTCTTTTTGAGCCATAGGCTCTTTGGTTTTAGCTATATTTGCCAAAACCTTATTAAAATAACATTTTTAGTATGTCTCATTTAATTGCTCCCTCTATTTTAGCTGCCGATTTTGCCAACCTACAGCGCGATTCTGAAATGGTCAACAACAGTGAAGCCGATTGGTTTCATATAGATGTAATGGATGGTGTTTTTGTTCCGAATATCTCATTCGGGATGCCAGTAATACAAGCCATTAAAAAGCATGCTAAAAAAACAATGGATGTGCACTTAATGATTGTAGATCCAGATCGTTTTATCTCTGATTTTAAAAAAGTTGGTGCAGATATATTAACTGTACATTATGAAGCTTGCACACATTTACACAGAACTGTTCAGGCAATAAAAGCTGAAGGTATGCAAGCTGGTGTTGCATTAAATCCACATACGCCAATTGCCGTTTTAGAAGATATTATTAGAGATATCGATTTGGTATGTTTAATGAGCGTAAATCCTGGTTTTGGAGGTCAATCATTTATAGAAAACACTTATAAAAAGATTATTCAACTCCGTGATTTAATTGACAAATCTGGTTCATCTGCAAAGATTGAAATTGATGGCGGCGTTAATGATAAAAATGCTGGGAAATTATTAGCTGCCGGAGCTGACGTACTAGTTGCTGGAAGCTTTGTGTTTAAAAGTGAAAACCCAACTGAAACCATTGCCAATCTGAAGAAAATTTGAAATCATTAATCCTAAAATATTTTATACTGCAAGATTTGCCTGAAAAAATTCAAGTAGAAATGATTAACGACGATAATTTTACAAATATCTTGCTTGTCGTAAATATTATCGTGAGTATAATCGTTGCTCTTTTTATAAATGATAGAATAGAAAGGAAGGCAAAGGAATATGAGGTAAAAGCCCATATACAAAAGAATAAAGCGGATAAAATAATTGAATTTATTCCTAAGGCCAACTCATTATTTAATAAGCTTTGTAAAAAAAACCCAATAAGTACACCTATTACTCCACAAGAGCTTGAAGAGTTGAATAATTTAATTTTATCAGATCAGATGATTTTCTTAGATAAGGATTCTGCGAGTAATATAAAGAAGTTTAGAGATTATATTATCAATGTCGCGGAAAATTCAAAGAATAAAAGCGCTTTTAAAGAGAAAAGTTTTTTCTATTTATTGAAAAAGGCACTAAATGACCAAGGGTAATTTTTTTATATGAATCATGTAGTTACTCTTCCTAAAAAGTTAATAGCAAATGCGCTATTTGGAATAATAAGCAAATTCAATTTTATTTTTAATTATACTGGAAAGGAAAAACCGAATTTCTTTCTCAATCTTGAAAAGATTATAGAGGTGGACATTATCGGTATGCTCGTACTCTATAAATTTATTGAATTCTCTATAGAAAAAAAGTGTTTTAATCGTCCAAAAATTCATAGACCAAGTCAGGCACCAATTAATAATTTTATACCTCAGTATGGGTTTGAAAATTTTATGAACGCTTACGTGAAGAATAGACCCTTAACAAAGACTTTTGATAGTTTAAAAATTGAAAAAACCCAAACTTTTTTAATTGCTCCACAGGCTTTATTAAGGGGAAAAATAAAGTCAAAAAAAGATTTTGATAAAAATTTTAATAATGAATTAAATAATTTTTATGGAAATAATGCTAAACTTTTCATTGAAGCAATTATGATATGTGGGGGTGAAATTTCTTCAAATTTTTATAGCCATGCAACTGATGATACTAAGTCAATAATATTAGCCCGGGGCACAAAAAGTTTTATAGAAATAGCATGTGCCGATACGGCCGACGGTTTAATTAATACCTTAAGAAAGGTAGAGAAGTATAAAGATTTAAAAGATAATTTTTTGATGAAGATCGCTTTTGACCAAGGAGTAACATCCAAACCTGATTCTAATCATATGGGTTATGGTCTATGGTTTGTTAAGGAAATTGTAAAGAAATATGATGGTTTTCTTGAAGTCTTTTCTTCAAAGTCAAATTTTTCTATTAAATTTGGTAAAGAATCAACCAATAATTCTCCATACTGGGGCGGCACTATTATTTATTTAAAACTTCCTTTTAAACTTGGCATAGATGTTGGGGATATTTTAAAAAAATCACGAAAGAATTTAGATTTAGATTTAAGAATAAATTTCTCATCAAATTAAGAATGAATTATAATTTACATGAAAAATATGGCCCAATCATTTCAGATGAAGAAAGTGACGAGATATATAATGATTTAAAAGATTTGGTTGAAGCTGGTAGTACTGTCAAAGTCAACTTCAATGGAGTTGTTGCAATGACAACAAAAAGTGCGAAAACAATTTTCGGTACTTTATATAATTTATTAAAATCGGAAGAATTTTATAATAAAGTACATATCGAAGATGCATCTTCTACTCTTCAAGAGATAATTTACGATTCTATTTTAAATTTTATTGTAAATACTGAAGTGAAAAGCTAAGCTTCAATTTTTATATCTCTCACGTTTAATTGCAACGAAGTTTTACCATTCCATACGTTCTCTTCTATGGTAAAAATACAATCAAAAGCTTGCTTGTTTTTTAGTTGCTCACAACAGTTTCCTAAACCAAAACCTATAGCGTCATAGCTATGTGTTCCATCGCTTATTTTTAGTTTTAAATGTGTTTCATCACCTCCTACTTTTCTAGCATAACCAGTATCATATACATTTTTTAGTAAAAATACTGGCTTCATGTTCTTTGGGCCAAAAGGACCAAATTGCTTTAATATTCGATAAAATTTTGGTGTAATATCAGCTAAATCTATTTCAGCATCAATTTTAATTTCTGGAGTTCTTAACTCCTCGGGAATTGTATCCTTTACAACTTCCTCAAACTTTTCCTTAAAAGCATCATAATTTTTAGGTAACAGCGTTAGCCCTGCTGCATATTTATGACCTCCAAACTGCTCAATATATTCTGAGCAAGCTTCCAAAGCATTGTACACATCAAAACCAGAAACAGAACGAGCTGAAGCAGCCAACCTATCTTCGTTTTTTGTAAAAACAAGTGTAGGGCGATAATATGTTTCGGTTAAACGAGACGCTACTATACCGATTACTCCTTTGTGCCAATTTTTATCAAAGACTACGGTTGTAAAATGTTCTTGCTCGTTATTTGCTTCTATTTGTTGCAATGCATCCTTAGTAATTTGTTTATCTAAATCTCGTCTACTCGTATTATAGGTTTCAATGGCAGCAGCAAATTCTAAAGCTTGTTCCAAGTCTGTAGAAGTTAAAAGCTCAACTGCATGATTACCATGCTTGATGCGACCAGCTGCATTTATACGCGGCGCAATAATAAAAACAACATCAGTTATTGTAAGTTTTGGCTTGTCTAACTGATTGATAATGGCTTTAATCCCTAATCTAGGGCTCGTATTAATCTGTTCTAAACCATAATACGTTAGAATTCTATTTTCACCTGTTATAGGAACAATATCTGCTGCAATTGCTGTAGCAACTAAATCTAGATACTCAATAAGATTGCCTATTGTTTGACCCTTTCGGGATGCTAATGCTTGAATAAGTTTAAACCCTACTCCACAACCACATAATTCATCATAAGGATAATCGCAGTCATCTCTTTTAGGATCAAGAACAGCAATGGCTTCGGGTAAGTTATCTCCAGGTCTATGGTGGTCACAGATAATAAAATCTATACCTTTTTCTTTAGCATACGACACTTTGTCTACTGCTTTAACACCGCAATCTAGAGCAATTATCAGTGTAAAGTTATTATCCTCGGCAAAATCAATTCCTTGATACGACACACCATAACCCTCTTTATAACGATCAGGAATATAGGTGGCAACATTCGTATAATATGATTTCAAGTACGATGAAACCAACGAAACTGCCGTGGTACCATCTACATCATAATCTCCATAGATTAATATATTCTCATTTTGAAGAAGTGCAGCTTCGATCCGTTCAACAGCTTTTAGCATGTCTAGCATTAAAAACGGATCATGCAAGTCATTTAAAGATGGCCTAAAGAATGTTTTAGCTTCATCAAAAGTTTCAATTCCTCTTTGCACTAGCAGAGAAGCTAAACTTTGATCAATAGCTAATTCTTTAGAAAGTTGGGTTACTTTTTCTTTTGGAGGTGATTTTTTTAGCGTCCAACGCATATTTAGCTATTGTGAAAATTCACACTCACATTTACATCAGCAAATTTTTTAAACATAGCCATAACACCGCAATATTTTTCGATTGAAAGATCTACTATTTTATTAAGTTTCTTTTCATCGAGATCACTACCATAAAAATGAAAATTCATATCTACTTTATGATAATATTTAGGGTGTTCATCCGTTAATTCTGCTTCAATATCAATATTAAAATCTGTTACATCAACACGCATTTTTTTAATAAGAGACGCTACATCTAAACCCGAACATCCTGCCAAAGAAGATAGCATTAATGCTTTAGGCTTGTATACTTCTTTATCTGAATCTTCACCATCATTTATAAATAATGTATTACCAGTTGGATTCATAGATTCGAAAAGCATACCGCCCTTCCATGTTGTTTTTACTTTATTTGTCGTCATAATTGTATTTATTTTTATTTAATCAAAGTCGCTCCAATTCCTTTTTGCTTACTATAAGTTATTATTCCATTATTAATTGTTATTCCTCTAGCAATATCATTTTTTAAAAGTAAAGCTCCATCCATATCAACATAATCTAATAACGGTAGTAAATGTGCTATAGCAGATATACCTACGCTAGATTCTGTCATACAACCTACCATGGTTTTCATATTCAGTTTTTTTGCTCTTTCGATCATTCTCTTTGCTGGTGTTAAACCTCCACATTTTACCAATTTTATATTGATTCCATGAAAGTGCTTATAACATTTTTCAACATCAGACTCTATCAAGCAACTTTCGTCTGCAATAATAGGCAATTCAGATTTTAGAAAAACCTCTTTATGACCATTCCAATTATCAGCTACTAATGGTTGCTCAATAAATTCTACACTGAGTTTTTTTAAAATTTTAGAATTCGTTATTGTTTCAGAAACTGACCATCCGCAATTTGCATCTACTCTAAAAATAGCGCTAGTATGTTTGCGTAGTTCTTTAATTATTTTGATATCATCAGGTGTGCCTAATTTAATTTTATAGATTGGCCAAGGTGTTTCTTTTAATTTAGAAACCATTACATCGATACTATCAATACCAATGGTATAATTACTTAAAGGGTTATGATCAATTGGCAGTTGCCACAATTCATATAACTTTTTATTATTCTTTCTCGCAAATAAATCATTATAAGCCATATCTAAAGCACATAAGGCGAACATGTTTTCTTGAAAAATAGGGTGCATTTTTTTCCAAAAAAAAGCTGGCTCTAAATCATTACAATTTTCAATAGTATTTCTAACTGCTTCTATAGCTTTGATCATTTTATCAGTAGTGATATTGTAATAACTCTTTGCTGTTGCTTCACCTAAGCCTGAAAATCCATCATTTTTTAACTCAACAATTAATATTTCTTGTTCATCGTAAGAATCGCGGGCAATTGTAAATTGCTCTTTCAATTTTAGCACATATGTTCTTAGAATGATTTCCAAATACCTCCGTTTTCTATTAATTAAAGTTAATAAATTATATATTTGGCTTCCATAAAATTTTAATCTATGCCTTTAGTAACACCTTTAGACCCAAATCACGATTTAGAAACCAAAGAATTGGCTGAATTTTTTAATGAAACATTGGGATTTTGCCCAAATTCTGTTTTAACCATGCAACGAAGACCGGCCATTAGCAAAGCATTTATCAATTTAAATAAAGCTGTAATGGCAAATGAAGGACGTGTTACTTCTGCGCTAAAGCGGATGATTGCTTGGGTGAGTAGTAACTCAACAGGATGTCGTTATTGCCAAGCTCATGCTATTAGAGCTGCTGAGCGTTATGGAGCAGAGCAAGATCAATTAGATAATATTTGGGAATATAGAACACACCCTGCGTTTAATGAAGCCGAACGTGCTGCTTTAGATTTTTCATTAGCTGCTTCTATGGTACCTAATGCTGTTGACGAAGAAATAAAAACACGTTTACACCAATATTGGGATGAAGGCGAAATAGTAGAAATGCTCGGCGTAATTTCTTTATTTGGATATCTAAACCGTTGGAATGATTCTATGGGAACCTCAATTGAAGATGGTGCAGTTGAAAGTGGCGAGCAATATTTAGGAAAACATGGCTGGGAAAAGGGGAAACATGTTTAGAAGTTGAAACACTTCTCTTTTAAATATAAGATTGTATTGCTTTTTGTAAATCGGGTACTACGTGTTTTTCAAACCATGAATTTTTAGTCAGCCAAAATCGATTTCTGGGCGAAGGATGTGGTAAGACAAAGTATTTAGGTAAATAGTCTTTGTAATGATTAACGGTTTCTGTTAATGTCTTTTTAGCTTCTTCTTTTAGATAGTATTTTTGAGCATACATCCCAATAAGCATTATCAATTCTAAGTTTGGCATTTCATCAAAAAGAGCTCGATGCCATTGAGGAGCGCATTCTGGTCTAGGTGGTAGGTCACCAGATTTTCCTTTTCCGGGATAACAAAACCCCATAGGTACAATTGCAAATTTGGTAACATCATAGAACTCTTTATCGGATACATTCATCCATTTTCTAAGTTGTTTACCGCTGGCATCATCCCAAGGAATACCTGATGCGTGCACTTTTGTGCCTGGTGCTTGCCCAATAATAACAACTTTAGCATCTCTGTGTGCTTTAACAACAGGCCGCGGCCCAAGTTCTAAATACTCGGCACAGATGGTACAGTTTTTTATTTCAGATAGAAGTTTTTGCATATTCTAATTTTTGTCATTTCGAGTGTTTTGAGCCTTGCGAAAAATGTATCGAGAAATGGAATACTTCTACATAGTTCTCGATACTTTCCTTCGGAAAACTCCAACTGACAGTATTATTTTTTACCAGCAACAACAATTACAATTTCACCTTTTGGTGGTTTTTGCTCGAAACGAGCGAGTACCTGTTTAACTGTTCCTCGTACCGTTTCCTCGTATAGTTTTGTTAATTCTCGAGATATCGAAACCTGCCGGTCTTCTCCAAAATAGTCAACAAATTGAGTTAAGGTTTTTATCAACTTATGAGGACTTTCGTAAAAAATCATTGTTCTTGTTTCTTCACTCAATAACTTAAGTCGTGTTTGGCGACCCTTTTTTACAGGTAAAAAACCTTCAAAGACAAATTTGTCATTAGGTAAACCACTATTTACCAAAGCAGGTACGAAAGCGGTAGCGCCAGGTAAGCAATCTACTTCTATTTTATTCTCCACACAAGCTCTAGTTAGTAAAAATCCTGGATCTGAGATTGCTGGAGTACCAGCATCAGAAATTAAAGCAATAGTTTCACCAGACTTTAATCGTTCTACTAATCTATCTACCATCTTATGCTCATTATGCATATGATGACTTTGCATTTGAGTAGTGATCTCAAAATGTTTCAATAATTTACCCGAAGTACGTGTATCTTCCGCCAAGATAACATCTACCTCATTTAACACTTTAATAGCACGTAAGGTCATGTCTTCTAAATTACCTATGGGAGTAGGAACTATATAGAGTTTGCTCATTAAAACAAATATAGAAACTATCTTTTACAACAAGTCTTTAATCACTAAATTTGCGCATTCTTAAAAAGGAGCGATGTACAGAACACATACAAATGGTGAATTGCGATTAGCAAATGTTGGTGAAAAAGTAACCTTATCTGGTTGGGTACAAAAAGTACGTGATAAAGGTTTTATGATATGGATTGATCTCCGTGATCGCTACGGAATCACACAATTAATTCTTGACGAAGAGCGTACAGATAAATCTTTATTCAACAAGGCAAAAGAACTTGGTCGAGAGTTTGTAATTCAAGCTACAGGGAAAGTTATTGAACGTCAATCTAAAAACCCAAATATCCCTACTGGCGAAGTTGAGATCTTAGTTTCTGAATTAGAAATATTGAACCAATCAATAATTCCTCCTTTTACGATTGAAGATGAAACCGATGGTGGTGAAGAATTACGTATGCAATATCGTTATTTAGATATTCGTCGTAATCCTGTTAAGGATAATTTGATCTTTAGACATAAAGTAACTCAAGAGGTTAGAAATTACTTATCAAAACAGAGTTTTATTGAGGTTGAAACGCCATATTTAATAAAATCTACGCCGGAAGGTGCTCGTGATTTTGTGGTGCCAAGCCGTATGAATGAAGGGCAATTCTATGCTTTACCACAATCACCACAAACATTTAAGCAGCTGCTAATGGTTGGTGGTATGGATAAATATTTCCAAATCGTGAAGTGTTTTAGAGATGAAGATTTGCGTGCCGACAGACAACCTGAATTTACACAGATAGACTGTGAAATGGCTTTTGTTGAACAGGAAGATATTTTAAATGCTTTTGAAGGATTAACACGTCATTTATTGAAAGAGGTCAATGGTGTTGAGATTGGCAATTTTCCAAGGATGAGTTATGATGAAGCTATTAAAAAGTACGGTAATGACAAACCAGATATTCGTTTTGGGATGGAATTTGGCGAGTTGAATAAAGTAGCTCAACATAAAGATTTCAACGTTTTCAACAGTGCTGAATTAGTAGTTGGTATTGCCGTTCCTAGTGGAAACTCTTATACCAGAAAAGAAATTGACAAATTAATTGATTGGGTAAAGCGTCCACAAATTGGTGCTTTAGGTATGGTGTATTGTCGTTGTAATGAAGATGGCACTTATAAATCGTCTGTAGATAAATTCTATAATCAAGAAGATTTAGCGAATTGGGCAAAAGCTACTGGAGCGGAAGCAGGAGATTTAATTTGTGTGCTTTCTGGTGACGCTACTAAAGTTCGCGCACAACTATCAGCCTTACGTATGGAATTAGCCGAAAGATTAGGCTTACGTAAAGCAAATGAATTTGCACCACTTTGGGTCGTTGATTTCCCATTATTAGAGTGGGATGAAGAATCAGAGCGTTACCATGCGATGCATCACCCGTTTACATCACCTAAACCAGAAGATATGTCTTTATTAGATACTGATCCAGGTAAGGTAAGAGCTAATGCCTACGATTTGGTGTTAAATGGAAATGAAATTGGTGGTGGTTCTATCAGAATTCACGATAAGGCTACACAGGCCTTAATGTTTGATCACTTAGGGTTTACTCAAGAAGAGGCAAAAGCCCAATTTGGTTTCTTGATGAATGCTTTCGAGTATGGTGCACCTCCGCATGGTGGAATCGCTTTTGGTTTAGATAGATTGGTAGCCATTTTAGGTGGACAAGAAACCATTCGTGATTTTATTGCTTTCCCTAAAAATAATTCCGGTCGAGATGTAATGATTGATGCGCCATCTCCAATAGACGATGAGCAATTAAATGAGTTGAATTTAAAACTCAACTTAAAATCATAAGTTTAAAATCCTGCGAAAGCGGGATTTTTTTATCTTTATAAAATGCCAAAATCAAAAACCTTCTTTAATAAAATTTTAGCTTGGCGATATAAACATATTCCCGAAAGGCAATTTATTTACATTCTGAGTATTCTAGTTGGTTTTTTGGCTGGTATTGGTACAGTTTTACTCAAAAACTTCACCTATTATATTCAGTCACTTTTAGATTTAAAAATATTCAAATCATTTCAATCTTCGCTTTACTTTATTCTGCCAATTATTGGGTTGGTTATTGTTTATTTTATCAAAAAACGGTTTCTAAAAAAAGAGATTGGTCATGGTATTTCCACTACGCTCTATGCAATCTCTAAAAAGAGTGGAATTATAGAACGCTATAAGATTTTTGCCAATTTAATAACTGCGCCAATTACAGCTGGTTTTGGTGGTTCGGTAGGTTTACAAGGGCCTGCAGTAAGTACAGGTGCCGCTTTTGGTTCTAATGTTGCTCAGTTGTTTCACATGAATGCAAAAACAAGAATGTTATTAATAGGTTGTGCATCTGCAGGAGCCATGGCATCAATGTTTAAAGCACCTATTGCCGCTCTAATTTTTGCTTTAGAAGTTTTTAGTCTAGAAGTAGCTTTCACGTCTTTAGTGCCTCTATTACTTGCTTCTGTGTCAGCAGTGGTCACTTCTTATTTCTTTACCGGAACAGATGTATTACTTCGCTTTGAGTTAGTTGATAAATTTGAAATAAGTGACATTTTATTTTATGTGATTTTAGGTGTCGGAACCGGAATTGCCTCAGTGTATTTTTCGAAAATGTATTTTGCAATTATTAATTTCTTTAAACGGTTTAAATCAGCAAAAGCAAAGCTTGTTGTTGGCGCTATTGCTATAGGAATTATGTTGTATTTCATCCCTCCTTTATTTGGTGAGGGTTACGGGTTGATCAATAATTTAATAGAGGGTAATCAAGCTGCAGCTATCGGAAGCACTCCTTTTGATGCAAATTTGAACAATGCCTGGGTTGTAATTGGTTTATTAATTGGTATTACTATTTTTAAAGCCATTGCCATGACTACTACGTTTGCAGCCGGTGGTGTGGGTGGTATTTTCATACCAACGCTGGTAATGGGTAGCGCCTTAGGCAATGCAGTTGCAATGGTTATAAATAATCTTGGGTTAGGCTTTAATGTTTCTGAATCTAATTTTACCCTTATCGGGATGACAGGTCTAATGGCTGGTGTATTACATGCTCCATTAACGGCAATTTTCCTGATTGCTGAGATTACTGGGGGTTACGATCTTTTTGTTCCGTTAATGCTTGTAGCGGCCATCTCTTTTGCTATTACCAAATATTTTGTTTCGCATTCCATTTATACACTTGAGCTAGCTCAAAGAGGAGAACTTTTAACTCATGACAAAGATAAAAATGCTCTCTTATTGATGGATCTTGATAAGATTATTGAAACAAACTTTATTTCAATTCAGCCAGAAATGAAATTGGGCGAAGTATTGCGAAACGCAGTAGCAAAATCCAATAGAAATATTTTTCCTGTAGTGAATGAAGAAGATGAATTTCTGGGAATTTTGTTATTAGATGATATTAGAAAAATAATGTTTGATGCAAAATTTTATGATTCTTTAACCATCAATACGTTGATGCAAAATGCACCAGATATTATTAATTACGAAAAGGATTCAATGCAAACCATTATGAAAAAATTTGAAGATAGTGGAGCTTGGAATTTACCTGTCGTCAAAGATGGTAAATACTTAGGATTTATTTCTAAATCTAAAATGTTAACGGCATATCGCAGAAAATTAATTGAGGTTAGCTCTTAATTTTTATAAATTTAACTGCTTTATCAGGGTGATCTGTAAAAACACCATCAAAATTGAGGTCATTTAACCCAAAATTTAATAAAGAGTCAAAATCTTTGTGATCTCCTAAATCATCAGCTCTAAAAGTATATCCGTGAACTTTTAATCCTAACTTTTGAGCATCTTCAATAAATCCTTGTGAAACTTGCTTATACCAAGGGCCAATTCCGTCAGCATAAGTAATATATTCATTCAGCAATTGTTCTTCTTCTTTAGTTTCAATTAATTGCACTAAAAGCAATTCTGATTTTAATTCTTCTCTTATCCGTTTTAACTCATCTTTGTCAAAACATTGTAAAATGCATTTATCACCTTTTGTTTTGTAGCCATATAAAGACAAAACATTTAAAACTATTTTAGAAATGTCTTTTCCTTCTTTTAAATAAAAAGCCGGTTCCTTAATTTCTGGATAGATCCCTATATCATTACCTGTACTTTGATTCAACCCTTGAATTAGTTCTATTTCTTCATACAATGAATGTAGTTGAAAATTACTGTTCACTTTAGGAAATCTACTTGGGTATATTTGCTTGCCTGTTTTAGGATCGAAACGTTCGATTACTTGTAATAATTTTAATTCTTCGTATAGAAAATCGATTACGTAGTAACGACCATCTTTTCTTTTTCTTTCTTGAAATTTTTCAGCAACATCCGTTACCTCATCTAAATAAATATCGTGAATAACTATGGGCACATTGTCTTTACTCAACACAACATCTTGTTCAATATAATCAGGATGCATTGCGTAAGCCATTGCTTTAGCTGCCATAGTATGTTCAGGTAAATAACCTGATGCTCCTCGATGTGCAATGACAATTTTATCCGATTTTGGTTTTATTTCCATTGGTTTTTGTATAGGCTTTTGACATCCAATTACTAAAACTACAATTAATATGATTGATAAACGCACTTCTTTCTATTTGATGGTATAAATTTAGTAGTTTCGCATTGGAAACTCAGTTATGAAACTATTATTAAAAATATTATTCTTTCTTTTTTTAGCAACTCTAATTATTGGTTTTTACTTGAAATATTTTACCAATTATGAAAAAGCAGACGCTATTATAGGTGTAGATATATTGTTTCTGTCCTTTATATTAATGCCACTATTTATTTACCATCGTCACCGTTTAGGAAAGTACAAGAAATATGTATTGGATGGAACTAAAAAGAACCCTTTCAAAATTGATGAAGACAAAATGGTCTAATTAAGGTTTCTTTTTTGTATAAAAAATCGTTTTATCAACTCTCCACACTTTTCTTCTAAAATACCTCCAACAACTTTTGTTTTAGGGTGCAGTTGTGTTTTGTAATGTTGAAATCCACGTTGAGGATCACTAGCTCCAAAAACAACTTTACCGATTTGTGTCCAATAACTGGCTCCAGCACACATTTGACAGGGTTCAAGTGTTACATATAGTGTGCAGTCCTTTAAATATTTGCCTCCTAAAAAATCTGCTGCTGCTGTAAAAGCCTGCATTTCTGCATGTGCTGTAACATCATTTAATTGTTCTGTAAGATTATGTGCTCTGGCAATAATCTGATCTTTTATAACAATCACAGCACCTATGGGTACTTCATTTTTTTCGAAAGCATATTCTGCTTCTTGCAAAGCACGTTTCATAAAATAAGCATCATCAAAAGGATTCTCCATTCAATTAAAATTTCAGTAAAAATACAATATCAACTCGTACATTTGTAGCATGTCTAAAAATTTGCTAGATAATATTTCTTCTCCTGTAGATTTACGTGAAGTCTCTGTAAACAACCTACCGAAACTCGCAGATGAATTACGTGAATTTATTATAAATGCAGTCGCAGCAAAGGAAGGTCATTTAGGTGCAAGTTTAGGTGTAGTAGAGCTAACAATAGCTTTGCATTATGTTTTTGATACACCTAATGATTTATTAGTTTGGGATGTTGGTCATCAAGCTTATGGACATAAGATTCTAACTGATCGTAAAGAGGTTTTTGATACCAATCGTCAATTTAGTGGCATTTCGGGTTTTCCAAAAAGGAGTGAAAGCGAGTATGATGCCTTTGGTGTTGGTCATTCTTCTACTTCAATTTCGGCGACATTAGGTATGGCAATTGCTTCAGCATTAAAAGGTGAAGCAAAAAAGCAACATATTGCAGTGATAGGTGATGCTTCAATTGCGAGTGGAATGGCTTTCGAGGGTTTAAACCATGCAGGTGTTTCTGATGCTAATATTCTCATAATTTTAAATGATAATGCTATGGGCATTGACCCAAGTGTTGGTGCATTAAAAGAATATTTAACAAATATTAAAACTAATAAACGAGTAAGAAAACATAACATCATTGAGGCTCTAAACTTTGATTATTCAGGACCAATAGATGGTCATAATCTCAATGCTCTTATCGAGGAATTGACTCGCTTAAAAAACATTAAAGGACCTAAGTTTTTGCATGTTATTACTACTAAAGGCAAAGGCTTACAAAGAGCCGAAGAAGACCAAGTAAAATATCACGCTCCAGGAAAATTTGATGCCAAAACAGGTGAGTTAGTCAAACAATCTTCAGATAATTTACCTTCTAAATATCAAGATGTTTTTGGTTTGACCTTGGTTGAATTGGCAAAGAAGAATGAAAAAATTATTGGCATCACTCCGGCTATGCCCACAGGTAGTTCATTAAAGTTTATGTTGGATGAGATTCCAGATAGAGCATTTGATGTTGGTATTGCCGAACAACATGCGGTAACTTTTGCCGCTGGAATTGCTACGCAAGGTTTAATTCCTTTTTGTAATATCTATTCTACTTTCTTACAACGTGCTTATGATCAAGTAATTCATGACGTTGCTTTGCAAAAGTTACCTGTAATATTTTGTTTAGATCGTGCTGGCATTGTTGGAGAAGATGGTGCTACGCATCATGGCGTATTTGATTTAGCCTATTTACGTTGCATTCCGAATTTAATTGTTTTTGCACCATTGAATGAATTAGAGTTACGAAATATAATGTATACTGCGCAACTCGGATTAGATGCTTCAATTGTTATTCGTTACCCTCGTGGACGAGGTGTTATTTTAGACTGGCAACAACCTTTTGAAAAAATAGAAATAGGAAAAGGCGAAGTTATAAAAGAAGGTTCTAAAATAGCTATTTTAAGTATTGGTCATATCGGTAACAAAGTCATCGAAGTATGTGAAAGCTTTCCTGAAAAGGAAAAAATAGCACATTACAATATGCGTTTTGTAAAACCTCTTGATGAAGAATTATTGCATAAAATTTTTAAGAAGGTTAACAAACTTATTACTATTGAAGATGGTACTATTGTCGGTGGATTTGGAAGTGCTATTCTAGAGTTTGCTCAAGAACATAATTATACCTCAACTATTAAAAGGCTAGGGATTCCTGACAGGTTTGTAGAGCACGGAACAATAGAGCAATTATTTGAGGCAATTGGTCTAGATAAAAAAGGTATAAAAGAAGTTGTTGAAAAAATGCTTTAAACCTCTATTCCTTTAATTTTTTTATGTAATAAAATTGCGGCACCGTCAGACATTCCAGCAATAAAACTGCACACAGTTTGAATTCTGTTATAAACACTTTCATCATTGATATCATATTTTTTTGGGAAAATATTCATCAACAGCTTATCGTAATTAGTTGCTGTTTTATTAAAGGAATTATTTACTGCCGTTATAAATACATCTAAAAGATCTGCTAAAATTCTATAGCCCGAAATTTCTTTTTCTACCACTTCTTTACTTCTGTAAATTTTATCAATACTGATCTTAATAATGTCGTTAATCTGTGCTTCGTATTTGCATTTATCTAATAAAGAAATATGATAATCTCCTGTTAAGATGATTCCTTCGTTCTCAAGGAAAACCTTTGCGGCTTCGCTTATTAAATTGCCAATTGCTAAAGCGCGTAAATAACTTAATCTATCTTGTTTGGTTTTAAGTTGATAATACTTTTCTGTATTGATTGTATCTCTAACAAGATTAATCAAATATTCTAAAGCAAATTCTTCTTCTATCAATCCTAGGTTAATACCATCTTCAAAATCAATAATTGTGTAACAAATGTCATCAGCAGCTTCTACCAAAAATGCTAAAGGGTGACGGTTAAAAGTAACGTCATCACCATTTCGAATTTGTTTTAACTCCAATTCATTAGCAACATCTTCAAATAGTACTTTTTCTGATTGAAAAAAACCATATTTTTTATCAATAATATTGTTTGTGGGTTTTTTAGGTAAGGATTCTTTCGGGTATTTCATAAAAGTACCTAAAGTTGCATAAGATAATCTTAGACCACCTTCTATACCTTCTCTACTTTCAGTTAAAATTTTAAATCCGTTAGCATTTCCTTCAAAGTCAATCAAATCTTGCCATTGTTTTTCGGTGAGTTTGTTTTTGTACTGTAATCCATTTCCCGATTTAAAATACTCGCCAATAGCTTTTTCTCCACTATGCCCAAAAGGAGGATTACCAATGTCATGCGCTAAACAAGCGCTGGCTACGATTGCTCCAAAATCATTGGCTTGGTATCCTAGTTCTTTTAAATTGGGGTACTTTTTTAGTAATTCTTTACCAACAATTCTTCCTAAAGAGCGTCCAACCACAGATACTTCTAAACTGTGGGTTAAACGTGTATGAACAAAATCAGTCTTAGATAGCGGAACAACTTGTGTTTTATCTTGCAAGCTTCGAAAAGAATTAGAGAAAATAATTCGATCATAGTCTACTTCAAAACCAATTCTGGTTTCATCTTGCTCTTTTCTGTTTCTCTTTTGAGTATCGCCAAAACGCTTTAAGGAAAGGAGTTGTTCCCAGTTCATTTTCTAAAAAATTTAAGACCGTGCAATGTACATTATTTTCAAATCTTTTTTGTGTTAACATTAATTTAAACTTGTGCTTTTTTAGCTAACATTTATATAACCTAAGCATCACAAATGTTTAACCTATGATTAACTCAGTCTTTACATTGACTTTCTTTCTTTGCGTCAGATAATTGAAAGAAGAATCATGAAAAGATTTTTAACCATTTGTTTTCTTTTAAATGCCTTTTTGATGTTGGCTCAAGAAAAAGGCACAATAACTGGAATTGTTTTAGATAAAGATGTCAATAATGAGCCTTTAGCTTTTGCTACAATTTCTGTAAAAGGAACACAAATAAACGCTACTTCGGACTTAGATGGTGTTCATACCTTGAAAATGAATCCTGGTACATATACATTGGTTTTTAATTTCCCAGGTTATAAAAAAATTGAAGTGCCAAATGTTCTAGTTAAAAAGAATCAAATCACTTATCTTAAAGATATATCCTTAGCCTCAATGACCTTGACACTACCTGGAGATATTGGTGAAAAAGAAGAAGTCGCTAGATCAAAAAGATAATTCAAAAAGCATAATGAGATTATTCATTTCTATACTGCTATTTTTAGCAGCATTGGCAAGTACTGCCCAAAACAAAGGAACAATTCAAGGAACAATTCTTGATAAAGAAGCTGGTAACGAACCTTTACCATTTGCAAATGTTTTTATAAAGGGAACTCAGGTTGGAACAACATCTGATATAGATGGTGTTTACCTATTTCAAGCAGACCCTGGAGCTTATACTTTAGTTTTTAGCTTTGTTGGTTATCAAAAAGTTGAAGTGCCAAACGTTCTAGTTAAAGAAGAAGAAACAACAACATTAGACAATGTAGTTATGAATGCCACAGAAGGTGTTTCTCTTAAAGAAGTAATTGTAAAAGCTTCAACTAAAAAAGAAAGTGTTGCAGCTCTTTTAACAGAGCAAAAAAAAGCCACCGAAATTAAAACTGCTATTGGTGCCGAAGAACTTTCCGCTAAAGGTATTAGTGACGCGGCTGGTGCCGTAACTAAAATAGCAGGAGTTTCTAAACAAGAAGGTTCTAGCAATGTTTATGTAAGAGGTTTGGGAGACAGATACTTGAACACAACATTTAATGGGCTTTCGCTTCCTTCAAATGACATTAGTAAAAAGAATATAGATCTAAACATCTTTAGTTCAGATGTGATTGAAAACGTGTCTATAAGTAAGGCCTACTCATCAAAGTTCTACGGCGATTTTGCAGCAGGTAATATAGACGTAACCTCAAAAAATTATAGTGGAGATGGTTTCATTGAAGCTACTCTTAACAGTGGTTTTAATAATAGAGCCCTAGGTAAAGATTTTGTAAAAAGTACAGGTACAGGTCAATTTGGTTATTACGGAAGGTATGATCACGACCCGTTCGCAATTGTACTATCCCACGGTGTTGATCCTATAAATTCTCCAATGCCCCCAATAAACTTAGGAATTGGATTAAATGCTGGAAAGTCATTCGACCTAGGTGATGAATCAAGATTAAATCTTTTTCTTACGGCTTCTTTTGATAGTAATTACGAGTATAGAAAAGGAGAAACTACTGATTACACTTTAGTTGAAAACAAAAGTTTTGAACAAGCTGAAGAATATGAATATGGTACAACAACAACCGTAATGGGTAATATCGGATTCCGATATGACGAGAATCATAGTTTTAAGTTTAATTCTTTATTTATTAATAAATCTTCAGATCAGACAAGTTATTTTGGTATTGATGGTTTAGGGAGAAATCGTGATGCAATTGCTAATAGTGATGAAGGTTTTTATCAAATGAATGTGCAATTTAACCAGGATTTAATTACCGTAAATCAACTACTTGGTGAACATACAATAGGTGAAAAACTAAAATTAAACTGGGGAGTTGGATACAATAGAGTATTCGCACATGAACCCGATAGAAAGCGTATTAGTATTGAAAATTATCAACTAGCATTGGATAATGATCCTAATACAAACCCGATATTCTTTACAAATAACGAATTTGATAACCAGCGCTATTTTCAGGATATAGAAGATGAAGAATTAAACGGTCGAATAAACCTAACATATTCTCCATCTGAAAAGGTAAAGATAAATATTGGTTATAACGGAAGAACGAAAGAGCGTGATTTCGAAAATATCCGTTACGGGTACCGATTTGCTAATGATAATTTGGCAATAACAGATGTCAATAATCTTGATGCCATTTTTAATGTTAATAATCTTAATACAGATGGTAATGGATTGTTTTCTACAGTTGCGTTTAGATCAGTATTCCCTCAGGTTGGTTCTGCCAATGTTCCTGGCAATCCCGAAAATACATACAACGGAAAATTAGATGTCTATGCAGGATATATTAATGCAGAATTTAACATTAATGACAAATGGTTATTAGTTCCTGGATTTAGAGTTGAATCTTTCAATCAACGTATTGACTATAATGCTATTAATTTACCTCCTAATGATCCTGGTTTTAGAGAATCATACGAAAACTTCTATTTACCAAGTTTAAGTGTTCGATATGCTATAAACGAAGACCAAAATGTTCGCTTTGCATTCAGTAAAACAGTTTCGAATCCTGAATTCAAGGAGTTAGCTCCGATGGTTTACGAAGGAGTTTCTCAACGTATTGGTGGTAATCCTGATCTATTGAATGATCCTTCTTTTTCTGAAGTATTCAATTTTGATTTAAAATATGAGTGGTTTTTTGGGCGCAGTGAAATCTTTTCTATAGGTGCTTTTGCTAAACAAATCCATAATCCAATCAACTTAGTTGTTGCTATTGATGCTACAGGTACTCAGCGCTATTTCAGAACTGGTGATAAGGCTAATATCTATGGAGTTGAATTAGAATTTAAAAAGAATTTCTTATTAGATGAAGATGATCAACCTAAGCTTTCTGCAGGGTTAAATGTAACTTATATGTATACAAATCAAGATCTTTTTGAAAATATCAATGGTACATATAACACAAGCTTTGATAGAAAAGAAGATGAACTTCAAGGATCTTCTCCTTTAATTATCAACGCAGATGTAAACTATAAGCCAATATTCAATAAGTATAAACCAACGGCAAGTTTAGTATTCTCTTATTTTTCAGATAGAATTGATGCCTTAGGGTCTGGGCAATTAGGTAATGTAATTGAAAAAGGAGTACCAACCTTAGATTTTGTCTGGAAAAGTGAGCTAAGAGAAGGGTTACAATTTAATATCAGTGCAAAAAACTTACTAGATCCGTCAATAAAATATATAAGAGAGACCACAGCTGGAGACGTGTTCGTAACGTCAGCAAATGGTAAAGGTGTGACAAACTATAAAAGAGGCATTACTATTAACGCTTCATTAAAATATAATTTTTAATCAGTAATAAATAACTACAATCAAATTAAAATTTAAAAAATGAAAAAAGTATTCTTAGGTTTAGCATTAACTTCATTACTATTTTCTTCATGTGGTAATGACGACACTTCAGATATTATTATAAATATTAATGGTGATACAGGAAGCTCAGATGCCATAGAATTATCAGGAAATCAATCTGTGGACTTAACATTAGAGTCTGACAAAGATTATATCGTTACAGGTCCACTTATTATGGAATCGGGTACTACACTTACTGTACCTGCGGGCATGACTATTAAAGCATCGGCAACTGGTGCAGATGTATATATTGCAATCGCTCAAGGGGCTAAAATAAATGCAAATGGCACCTCAAGTAATCCTATTGTTTTTACTTCTAGTGCTAACACGCCAAATGCTGGTGATTGGGGAGGGTTAATTTTATTAGGAAAAGCACCTATTAATTCTGTAACCGGTGGTGATGCTACTTCAACATCTGAGATTGCTGGCTTACCATATGGAGGTTCAGTGTCTGATGATGATTCAGGTACATTGCGTTATGTAAGAGTAGAATATTCTGGTGGAAAAGCTGATGGTCAATCAGAAAATAACGGTATCTCTTTCTATGGAGTTGGTAACGGAACAACGGTAGAATATATTCAAGCTTTTGAAGGTAAAGATGATGGTGTAGAGTTTTTTGGTGGTACTGTAAATGTAGATTATTTAGCAGTTGTAAACTCACAAGATGATTCTATTGATTGGACTGAAGGTTATACAGGTACTATCACAAATGCTTATGTAAAACATGGTGCAGGCCATGATAAAGGTATTGAAGCTGATGGATTTAATACTGATATAGGTAATAACGCCGATCCTAAATTCTACTCAAAACCGACGGTTACCAACTTAACAATTATTGGTTTAGGTTCGGGTACAGGTAACGAAGCTGTCCGTTTAAGAGCTGGTACACAAGGTATCTTTACTAATGTTTCAATACAGGGTTTTGCAGAAGGCTTTGATCTTGATGGTGACCAAGGTGATAGTCCAACAGGTGCAGGTGTTCTAAATGGAGATCTTAAAGTAGCTTCTGTAATATTTGATGATGTAACTTTAAATATGAAGAATGATACTGGCGAAACATTTACTGAGGCAGGTTTTTTAACTGTTGATGCAAATGCTACAGGTACAAACTTTGCAACTTGGGGTGCAGGATGGGCTAGACAATAATTAAACCTTAGGGTATAGTATAAAATAAAAAAGCCTGCAGATTGCAGGCTTTTTCTATGTTAAATATTTCTTTTATGAATTTCTTTCGGTCTCTTTTACGTTTATCACTCTGCCATTATTATAATCAACTTCTTTTAATGTATTCTTAGAGTAAAAGAACCATTTACCTGTTTTAATTCCATTTTCATAATTACCAATCGAAATTTTATCTCCGTCTTGGTTATAATATGTCCAGGTGCCATGTAACTTTTTATCTTTAAAAAAACCATGTTGTTCAACTTGCCCGTTATCGTGATATAATGTAGCTTCAACTAAATCACCTTTTTGCACATAAGTATCTTTTTTTTCTTGTGCATAGCTAACGCCTACAAAAAGCATTATCACAAGTAGCATTATATTTTTCATATCGATTCTTTTATCTAAATATTAACGTTACGAAGATAAAAATTATTTTACATTAAATCAACCTTTACTTAACATTAAATTAACATTGAAAATGTAAAAATTTAATAATCAATATGTTGAGTTTTGGCTAAAGTGAAATTTAGTTTCATTTTTTTAATAAAAAAGAAATTAATTATCATAAGAAATATTTAATAATTAGATAATGTTTTGTTTACATATCAAAATGATAAACATTATAATTTTGTTCATGTCTTAGACAAGTATTATTTCAATAATCAATTAGTTTTTGTCAACTAGGTTTTGGAATATTAAGGCTACTTTGGCCAAAGTAGCCTTACTTCTTTATGGCTAAAATCTTCATTTAAAAATAACATAGTAGAAACCTTTAGTTAACATTGGTATTAGTTCTTTGCAGCGACAAAAACTAATAACGATTATGAAACTCAAAATATCTCTAATCGCAATTTCTCTTTTTGCGGTTTCAGTTATATATTCCCAAGAATCGAACGCGCCAAAATTCGGTAAAGGTCTCTTTAATCTTGTTGGAAAAGATAGTTCTTTTACTATGAAAATTGCAACTCGTATGCAGTTTCTAGCAATAGCTAATTGGGAAAAAGAAGATGGTTCATATATAAACCCTGAGCAAAATTTTTTAGTAAGGCGTGCCCGTCTAAAATTTGATGGTTTTGCTTTTACACCTAAGCTAAAATATAAAATAGAGCTAGGTTTATCTAATAGAGACATTGCTGGTGCCTCAGAGTTTAACAGAAACTCGCCAAGATATATCTTAGACGCTGTTGTAATGTGGAATTTCTATGAAAATTTTGAGCTTTGGGTTGGTCAAACAAAACTACCTGGTAACATAGAACGTGTTATCTCCTCAGGGAATTTACAGCAAGTTGATCGGTCATTGCTAAACAGTCGATTCAATATAGATCGTGATATGGGTATTCAATTAAGACATCATTTTAATCTTTCAGATAACTTTTTAGTTAGAGAAAAATTCGCCATATCTCAAGGAGAAGGAAGAAATATTACTGAAGGAAACCTTGGTGGGCATCAATATACAGCTAGATTAGAGCTTTTACCTTTCGGAAAATTTAAAAGTAAAGGAGATTATAGTGGAAGTGACCTTAAAAGAGAAGATACTCCAAAATTAATGTTAGCAGCCACTTACGACTACAATAATAATGCTGTTAAAAACAGAAGTAATCAAGGTTCTTACATGACTAATGATATTGGTTTTTACGAAACTAATATCAACACATTATTTATAGATGCTATGTTCAAATACAAAGGGTTTTCATTTATGGCAGAATACGCAGATAGAGATGCTGATGATCCTTTTGCTAAAAATTCTGATGGAACATTAACAGGAGATGAAGTACAAGTTGGTAAGGGGCTAAATTTACAAACTGGTTACCTTTTTAATAAAGGTTGGGAAGTTTCAGGGCGGTATACTAATATTAAATTAGATAAAACCATTACAGGTAAAAACCCCGAAGATCAATATACTTTAGGTGTCTCTAAATATATTGTTGGTCATAAACTAAAAGTACAATCGGATATTAGTTATTTATCATTAGATGGAAGCAATGATGAATTGATGTTCAGATTACAATTTGATGTTCATTTTTAAAGTAAAACATAACAATTCGGTAATATATAACCAATTAATAATTAACAATTTTGCAAAACAAAATTTAGAAGATGGATAATATTTATATTTTGATGATTGCTGCTCTAGCAATCTTAGCAATAGCAGATTTAGTAGTAGGTGTTAGTAATGACGCTGTAAATTTTCTAAACTCAGCAGTAGGCTCAAAAGCAGTTTCATTTAGAACAATTATGATTGTTGCTAGTTTAGGTATTGCTTGTGGAGCTATCTTTTCTAGTGGTATGATGGAAGTTGCTCGTAAGGGTATATTTGTGCCTGGCGAATTCTATTTTAATGAGATCATGATCATATTTATGGCGGTTATGATTACCGACATACTCTTGCTCGATTTTTTTAATACGCTGGGTATGCCAACGTCTACAACAGTTTCTATTGTATTTGAATTATTAGGAGCTGCAGTTGCCATGGCTTTAATTAAAATTGGAGCTGATGGCGGAAGTTTTACTGAGTTAACTAATTATATAAATACAGCAAAAGCAACTGAGATCATTTTAGGGATTCTAGGGTCCGTTGTAATTGCATTCTCAGTAGGTGCACTGGTTCAATATATATCGCGTCTATTATTGTCTTTTAATTTTGAGAAAAAAGCGAATTGGGTTGGGGCCTTATTCGGTGGTGTAGCTTTAACAGCTATGGTCTATTTTATATTAATGAAAGGGATTAAAGGAGCCGATATCGCTAAACAAAGCTTTGACATTATAGGTGGAGCTACAATTAAAGACTTTTTAGAAAACAATGTATTAGCTATTGTTTCTGTGAGTTTTGTTGTTTGGTCATTACTTTCTTATGTATTTATAAATTTCTTTAAAACAAATATATATAAGCTAATTATTGTAGTTGGAACCTTTGCGTTGGCACTGGCTTTTGCAGGTAACGATTTAGTAAACTTTATTGGTGTTCCTATCGCTGCATGGCAATCATATCAAGCATTTATGGACCCGTTAGTTAATGTTGATAGTCTAGCCGCAACAGAATTTACTATGGGTATTTTAGGAAAAAAAGTGCCAACACCAACATTACTACTGTTTATTGCAGGAATGATAATGGTATTAACTTTATGGTTTTCTAGCAAAGCGAAAAGCGTTTTAAAAACATCTATAGATCTTTCTAGTCAAGGTGAAACACAAGAGCGTTTTCAACCTAATTTTTTATCTAGAGGTTTAGTAAGAGGTTCAATGATGTTATCTAAATATTTTTCAGCAATAATGCCTAATTCTGCTTTAAAAAAGATTGACGAGCAATTCGAAAAACCAGTTATTGAATTACCAAAAGGTAAAACACATGAATTACCTGCTTTTGATATGGTACGTGCTGCGGTAAACCTAATGGTTGCAGGTGTTCTAATATCAATAGCAACATCTTATAAATTACCGTTATCTACAACTTATGTAACTTTTATGGTTGCCATGGGTACTTCACTGGCGGACAGAGCTTGGGGTAGCGAAAGTGCAGTGTACAGAGTTGCAGGAGTATTAAATGTAATTGGTGGCTGGTTTGGTACAGCCTTAATTGCTTTCGTATCAGCTGGTACTGTTGCTTATCTTATCCACTTAGGTGGACCAACAATGATTGCAGTTCTATTAGGTTTAGCCGTTTTTCTATTAGCTAAAAATTATATTAGTCATAAAAGAAAAGCTCGTGAAATTAAAGCTGAAGATAGTTTAAATAGATCTGAAAGCAATTCTATACAAGGTGTTATTGAAGAAAGTGCAGACAATATTTCTAAAGCCTTAAAGCGAATCAGTAGAATTAATGAAGACACCATTAATGGATTAATCAACCAAGATTTAGTGGCTCTTAAAAAAGCTAGAAAAACGGTTGTAAAATTAGAAACAGAAATAGAGGATATACAAAATAACATTTTCTATTTCATTAAAAATTTAGATGATTCTTATGTTGGTGCAAGTAAGTTGTATATAGATGTTATTGGTGATTTACAAGATATGGCCCAATCGACTAATTTTATTGCTAAAGTGAGCCATAAGCATATCAATAATAATCACAAGGCTTTAAAAGTAAATCAAGCAAAAGAATTAAAAGAGATAGATATAAAACTGAATGGAATGTTCGCTAAAATAAGATCGGTCTTTGATTCACGTTCTTTTGATCAATTGATGCCTATTTTAGAAGAGAAACAACTATTGTTAGATGATGTTCGATCTTACATTCAAAAACAAGTAGAACGTACTAGAACAACTGAATCAAGTCCTAAAAATACAACGCTTTACTTCAGTATTCTATTAGAAACTAAAGATTTAATTAAAGCTACAATTAGCTTATTAGAATTATATGCTCAAGATGAATCTCAAATTTCTGAGTAAAGGTTTCAATTAACCTATAAAAAAAGTAAAAGGGAGAGCAAAATTGCTCTCCCTTTTTTAATTAAACTAAACCCTAATTAGTTAATTAAGAACCACACATTAAGCAATCATCACCTTCACCTTCTTTGGCTCTAGCAATCATTGCTTTATACTCTTCAGGAGTCATTTCACTTCCTTCCGGTATTACCGTGTTTAGTTGCGTAGCTCCAGGTATTTCTGCTGCAGCTACTGGTTGTTTTGCTTCTTCTTTTTTTGATACTGTAAACTGAATAGCGTTTACGGCAGATTTTGTTCTTAAATAATACATTCCTGTTTTTAAGCCAGATTTCCAGCCGTAGAAATGCATTGATGTTAATTTCGCAAAATCTGCATCTTGCATAAATAAGTTTAGCGATTGTGATTGGTCAATAAAGTAACCTCTATGGCGGGCCATATCGATAATATCTTTCATACTCATTTCCCAAACAGTTTTGTATAAATCTTTTAATTCTTGAGGAATTGCTTCGATGTGCTGAATAGATCCATTAGCGCGCATAATATCTTCTTTCATGCTATTATCCCATAGATTCAGCTCAACTAGATCTTCTAATAAGTGTTTATTCACTACAATAAATTCTCCTGAAAGAACTCTACGTGTATAAATATTAGAAGTATAAGGTTCAAAAGCTTCATTGTTTCCTAAAATCTGAGATGTAGAAGCAGTTGGCATTGGCGCTACTAATAATGAATTACGCACACCATGCTTCATTACATTCTTACGTAACTTTTTCCAATCCCATCTCCCGCTAAGATCGTCTTCATTTACACCCCACATATTAAATTGAAATTCACCTTCAGACATTGGTGAACCTTTAAATGTAGAATATGGTTCTTTTGCCTTTGCAATTTCCATAGAAGAAGTTACCGCTGCAAAATACATCGTCTCAAAAATGTCTTGATTCAATTGTTTTGCTTCATCTGAAGTAAAAGGTAAGCGCAACTGAATAAATGTATCTGCTAACCCTTGAATACCTAATCCAATTGGTCTATGACGGAAATTAGAATTTTCTGCTTCTTTTACAGGATAATAATTTTGATCAATTACGGTATCTAAATTACGAGTTACCTTTTTTGTAACATCAAATAGTTTTTTATGATTGAAAACCTTCTTCCCGTTTTCTCCTTCAGAAATAAACATTGGCATGGCAATAGAAGCTAAGTTACATACTGCAACTTCGTCTTGAGCCGTATACTCCATAATTTCAGTACACAAATTAGAAGAACGAATAACACCTAAGTTTTTCTGATTCGTTTTTCTATTCACTGAATCTTTATATAGCATGTATGGTGTACCAGTTTCAATTTGAGATTCTAAAATTTTCTCCCAAAGATCACGCGCCTTAATAGTCTTGCGCCCTTTACCTACTTGTTCGTATCCTTCATATAATTTTTCAAACTCATCACCGTAAGTATCAAATAAGTGAGGACATTCGTTAGGACACATCAACGTCCACTCACCATCTTCTTGTACACGTTTCATAAATAAATCAGGAATCCACATTGCATAGAATAAATCGCGTGCGCGCATTTCTTCTTTACCGTGGTTTTTCTTAAGATCTAAGAAGTCAAAAATATCTGCGTGCCAAGGCTCTAAGTACATTGCAAAAGAACCTTTACGTTTGCCACCTCCTTGGTCTACATAACGAGCAGTATCATTAAATACACGCAACATAGGTACAATACCATTAGAAGTTCCATTTGTTCCACGAATGTAAGAACCAGTAGCTCTAATATTATGCAGAGATAAACCTATACCGCCCGCCGATTGAGAGATCTTAGCCGTTTGTTTCAATGTATCGTAGATACCATCGATACTATCATCTTGCATTTGTAATAAGAAACAAGATGACATTTGTGGTTTTGGGGTACCTGCATTAAATAATGTTGGTGTTGCATGCGTAAAATATTTTTTACTCATCAACTCATATGTAGCAATTGCTTCATCGATATCTTCTTTATGAATACCAATTGATACACGCATTAACATATGTTGCGGACGCTCAACTATGTCTCCATTTATTTTTAATAAATATGAACGTTCTAATGTTTTAAACCCAAAATAATCATACCCAAAATCACGATTGTATATAATTGTAGAGTCAAGTTTTTCAACATTATCCATCATTATTTTATACACATCATCAGCAATCATTGGGGCTTTTTTGCCAGTACGAGGGTTTACATATGTATATAGATCAGTCATTGTTTCTGAAAATGACTTCTTTGTATTTTTATGTAAATTAGAAACGGCTATTCTCGCTGCAAGCTTAGCATAATCAGGATGTTGTACGGTCATTGTAGCTGCAATTTCTGCTGCTAAATTGTCTAATTCTGATGTTGTAACGCCATCATACAATCCTTCAATTACACGCATTGCTACTTTTACCGGATCAACAAGTTTATTTAATCCGTAACACATTTTTCTTACCCTAGAGGTAATTTTATCGAACATCACTGGTTCTCTCTTGCCGTCTCTTTTTACTACAAACATATGTTACATTATTTAGGTTTAGGTTAGGTATATTTTTTTGCCTTTCGGCGGATATTTTATTTATAAAAACTCAGTAGGTCTAAAAATCAGCATCGAAGCTAATGGCTCCTGTACCTCCTGACTTAACCCCAGCTTTTTGATATTCTGACACTCTTTTTTCAAAGAAATTTGTCTTTCCTTCAAGTGAAATCATCTCCATAAAATCAAAAGGATTGGTAGCGTCATACACTTTTTCACAACCAAATTCTAACAACAATCTATCTGTTACAAACTCTAGATATTGCGTCATTAATTTAGCATTCATACCAATTAAGCTAATTGGTAATGATTCTGTAATAAACTCACGTTCAATATTTAGAGCATCTATAATAATTTCCTTAATACGTTCTTTTGGCACTTTATTGACCATGTGTGTATTGTGTAAGTGTACAGCAAAATCACAATGCATACCTTCATCACGAGAAATTAATTCATTTGAAAAAGTCAATCCTGGTAATAGGCCTCTTTTCTTTAACCAAAAGATAGAACAAAATGCACCTGAAAAGAAAATGCCTTCTACTGCAGCAAAAGCAATTAAACGTTCTGCAAAACTTGGAGATTCAATCCATTTAAGTGCCCAATCTGCTTTTTTCTTAATCGCTGGAAAGTTCTCAATTGCTTTAAACAATGTATCTTTTTCTCTCTCGTCTTTTACATAGGTATCAATCAATAAAGAATAAGTTTCAGAATGGATATTTTCCATCATTATTTGAAAACCATAGAAAAATTTTGCCTCGCTGTATTGAACTTCGTTCACAAAATTTTCAGCTAAATTTTCATTTACAATACCATCAGAAGCCGCAAAGAATGCTAAAATATGTTTTATGAAATAACGCTCATCATCTGTCAATTTAGAGTTCCAATCGTTTAAGTCTTGATGCAAATCAATTTCTTCAGCAGTCCAAAAACACGCTTGTTGTTTCTTATACCAATCCCATAAATCATCATGTTGAATTGGAAAAATGACAAATCTGTTGTCATTGGGCTGCAAAATTGGTTCTATTTGTGACATTCTGTTTAGAGTTTATTACGAAAAATGAGTGGGTTGATTTTTTGCTAAAATCGGACGTCAACAAATATTCGATTTTTTACTGAAAAATTAAAGCTATAATTATCCACAATCAACGGTGAGTTTTTAACAAAATGAAAAAAACCGATTTTCATCTTAACAAAAGCTTAACATTTAATTTACTGAAAATTAAATAGTTAAAAAAAACTATTCTCTGGCTTGAGCTTAATTTGTTAGGTTTTTCTAATTCTGCGTAAAATGAAAAAAGAGCCAACAGTAGTTGGCTCTTTTTTATTAAAAATTAATTAAAAAAGGGGAAATAATTTTATTTCAGTTTTTATAGCAATTTGCCTATCGATAACGAAATTCTCATTTTAATTGTTCTAAGACAAACTAATTTGTATACCTCGTAGTATTTATTGTATAAATGGCTCTTTATTGTAGAATAATTTTTTTATTAAAAGTGCTATTTGCAGATTTAACATTCAACATATAAACCCCTCTTGGTAATTGAGAAAGACTTATACTATTTGTATTTATTTTTTGAATCAATTTTTCACCTTGTAAATTGCTAATCGAAACTTCTTGCACAAAATGGGTTGATCTAACCTGCAAAGTTTCTTTTTTAACATTGACCGAAATGCTCACCAACACTCTAGACGCTACAGGCGCAATTCCTTTATGTAAATTTGTTTTATTAATGCTTGTATAATCTTTATTGTTAAATGCAATATTATCAGAAACATCTGATATTATAGTTTGCGCATTAAGACCAAAAGCAATAAAAACAACGAGTAAGTAAAGTTTCTCTTTCATAGCAAATGATTTTAAGAAGACCTTAAATAGTTGGTTTATAGCCTTATAAATATACAAAAAATATTGATAAAAATGAATTTTATTTATAAATGGTGTCGTTTATTGTATGATTAGCACAAAATTAAAGCCCCATACTAACGATTTGCTTTATTTCGACACTTTTTTTCATTAAAGGTTTAAATGTAAACTTCAAATTAATTGGTTTACTTACTAAGCTTTCTTTAACATCAAAGTTTATTTTATTATCAGCCGAGTATTTTAAAAGATTACCGATAACATTTCCGTCGTTATCAACATGTTCTATTTTTTCAATAAACACTCCTAAATCTTGAGTTTTCAATTCGTAACCTAAAAAACGATCTCCATTATATGTAGAAGAATAGTTTTGTTTTAAATCGATATCCTTACCATTAAAGCTAATAGTTTTAGATTCATTTAAAGTTATAGCATTTATCATTTTTGTTTGAGAATTTCCTTCGGGTTCTGGAATAAAATATACCACTCTTATAATACAATCAACACTTTTAGCAGATTTAGAGGGTATTGACCAGCTGTCTAGAACTAATTTAAAACCCAAGGTATCCTTAAACGATTTAGAAGCATTAAAATCAATTACATTTTCTGATCTCGATGAAAACATATATCTACCTTTCTTTTCTTCCTCTTTAACATATTCTTTATGCTTAATTATAGCATTTTTATGGGCTTCTAATAAATTCTCTGCTGAATTTGTTTTTAGCACTACAACTTTGGTATTCTTATCATCAATGGCAATTACTTTTGATGGTTCTTGAATCCAGAGTTCTAAGCCAAAAGTTGTTTTAGAGAAGGATTCGCCCGGTATACCTTGCTCAATATTAATTTTTATAGGTTTTACTTCTTGAGCTGTTAGAAAAAAAGAAAACCCAAGAACTAAAACAGAGATAATCTTTTTCATAGCAATTAAATTACTAACCTCTTGTTCTTGGGCTCTTAGCATAAGGATCAAACTCTTTTCCATAATACTTTTCCTTTTCAATTATTTTAAATTATTAAGATGCTTCTTTAATTAGTTTGTCTAAATCTAGAAGCATAATAGTTTTCCAAGTTTCTTCTAAAGACATATTTGTGCTGTTAACAATAACTCCAAAGCGATCTTTATATACAAACTGAATTTCTGCTTTTGGCGCAGAGCTTTTATGGCGTTGCTTTTTATACGTTTGTAATGCTCTAATTTTACCCAGCGTCACTGTTTTTTTGTGATGATATTCATTGTCTTCTTCAAAATCCATTTTAGACATCATACTTAAACTAGTAATCATCATGCTGCCTGTTGGCCCAGCGCCATCCATTACCTGCACTTTAAATGACTTTTTATCTGGGTTTGCTACCCGCTCACCTTCG
Source organism: Maritimimonas sp. 2304DJ26-3 (assembly GCF_056591635.1). Classification (NCBI taxonomy): domain Bacteria; kingdom Pseudomonadati; phylum Bacteroidota; class Flavobacteriia; order Flavobacteriales; family Flavobacteriaceae; genus Maritimimonas; species Maritimimonas sp. 2304DJ26-3. The sequence goes on along the minus strand of NZ_JBWQOK010000001.1, from coordinate 885,820 downwards.
TCATCTTTAATATGTGTAGGCACATCTGGCGTATCGTACTTACCTTCTATCGAAGCTAAATTTGCATACATCGCTTGACCAGCTTTATAACCTGTACGTTTCATAGTATTTAAAAATTCTGGTAACCATTCTTTTAGCTGTTCATTAGTTAACGGAGTGGCATCTTTTAACCTCTCAATATTCTTCTGGGCATCTTTAGCATTTTTTACCAAAGTAGTTGTATTGGAAATGTTTTGTTTTGCCTGTTTGAACTTTTCGCGTGTTTCTTTTTTGCAAGCTATTAAAGACATTACTATTAGAGATAATACAGTAATTTTTATAAGTGTTTTCATAGCGTTTTTTATTTTTTATTGATTAACTCAGACATAAAGTAGTATTTGGCATCAGTAGGCATTGCTGTTGTTGTTGTATGGTATTTATTTTTCCAAGAATTTGCCGTATTACCTTCTACACGGGTCAATACAATATTCCATCCTTTTTTAAATGCTAAGTTGGTCTCTATAATTTTACCGTCGTTATTCACTTTATCCTTCATTGTATTTGCATCGGTCATATATACCCAATAAGCTATATAACCATCGCCAGCTTTATAACTGCAGCATGGAGCATTGAGATTTCCATCTGTAAAAACTGAGTTTGCCACACTTAAATTCCCTAAGTTTTTATCACCCTGCATAACATTTAAGCTATAACGAGAAGCAAAATACATTACACTTGGTTTAGAATATTTTACAGTTTTTTTAAGATTATAAAATAAATCATCTCCTTCACTGAAACTATTAGTAATTGGTGTTTTAGCCCATTTTCTGGAGTCAATGTTTGGTAATGAAATAGTAACCTGCCCTTTATCTGATATCTCACCTATTTTTAAATATTCATAGGATTTACTTTTACGCTCATAAAAACCAATTTTAAGATCTGCTTTACCAAATGACCAATTGTTAAATTTACCTTGAGTATTACTAGCAATTTTGTTGTACCAGTAATAATCGACTGCAGGTTTCTTTTTCTGTTGCGCTTGCTCTTTTGGTTTTTGGGTTTTTCTCTTTTTACGTTCAGCTTCATAAAGAGCATCCTGTTTTTTTACCTGCTCCATCATTTTTTTATACTCAGGATTATTCATCATTTCATCAATCTTTTTTTGAGCTTCCTCTACTTGTTTCTTTTGCTCGGGTGTTAACTGAGCAAAACTTAAACCTATTGCTAAAAGCAATAAGCTTAGTGTTATTAACTTTTTCATAGTCTTTAATTTATTTTATCATTATTGTTAACTGTCCTTTTTTTGCAGCAACCACTTTAGCTTTTATTTTACCTATTGTTAAGTCATCTCCCTGTTTAGGGCTTTTACTTGAAAATATTGCTGTTTTATGAAACATTTGTTTTTCGGTATAGATAATTATAGTTGCCTCATTTTGTGGAATAATTACATCGTTTTCAACTTCATACTTACCTGTCAATAGCCCAATAAAAAAAATTGATTCTGGGTATTTAGCAACTATACGGTCTTCATTATTTTTATAGGGCTCAAAGTATTCGATCGCGGTAATAGTATTATTAGTTACTACTGCAATTACCTTAACCTCTTTAGTAGTTTTGGTTTGGGCCAATGTTAAAAAAGATGTTGTAATTGCTATTATTATTAAAAAAAATTTCATCTAAATTTTATTTGTGACTCAATGGGGTGTTAATTTAGTTCAGTAAATATATTTAGAGGTGGTAAGGATTATTGTTAAATATGTAACCAAGTATACAACATATGTAACAGCACAGTAATTTTCTAAATATTACTTCTTTCTAGAAACTCTTTTTTCGCTAAAAATTCTTTGGCCGTTAAAGCTCATACCCGCATTTTTACCAAATTCTATTACCACGCCGGGTTCAATTATTAACTTGGCTGTTACATCAATTACACAATTGATAATATAATCTACTTCTGAAGATGTATTAACAAGTGTCATCTCTTTAGATATTTTACATGGTAATTCCTTTGGTTTGTCTACTGAGGTTTCATTACAAATATTCCCCTCTGCATTATTACTAAATGTATTACCACTTTCTGTAAATGTTGTGCCAGTACCTACATTAATACCGCATCCTACATTATTTGATATAACACTATTCTTTAAACTTAAACGACCGTTTTGTTTAAGAAGCAAAGCCGCCTTGTCATTACAACAATACACATATTTAGAACCTGCATTTTTAATGATTGCATGTTCTATAACATTATTTGAACTATTCGTCTCTATATGAACACCGCGCCAGTAACCTTGTAGATCTTCCTTACCTCTTAATTCAATCTTCTTGCCTGAACTACCAATCGCCTTTAGTGAACCATTATCATAAACACCTAAACCTGCATTCTCCTCAAAAACAATAACTACTCCTTGCTCTATTGTTAAAGGAGCTGTTACATCGGTTACCTGACCCACAGGAACGATATAATCAATATCCCTTGGCGTATCAACTAATGTTGTAGCGGTTGCTATTCTTTTTGGAAGTGACGAAGGCTTTCCATAGCAAATATTCCCCTCTGCATTATTACTAAATGTATTACCACTTTCTGTAAATGTTGTGCCAGTACCTACATTAATACCGCATCCTACATTATTTGATATAACACTATTCTTTAAACTTAAACGACCGTTTTGTTTAAGAAGCAAAGCCGCCTTGTCATTACAACAATACACATATTTAGAACCTGCATTTTTAATGATTGCATGTTCTATAACATTATTTGAACTATTCGTCTCTATATGAACACCGCGCCAGTAACCTTGTAGATCTTCCTTACCTCTTAATTCAATCTTCTTGCCTGAACTACCAATCGCCTTTAGTGAACCATTATCATAAACACCTAAACCTGCATTCTCCTCAAAAACAATAACTACTCCTTGCTCTATTGTTAAAGGAGCTGTTACATCGGTTACCTGACCCACAGGAACGATATAATCAATATCCCTTGGCGTATCAACTAATGTTGTAGCGGTTGCTATTCTTTTTGGAAGTGACGAAGGCTTTCCATAGCAAATATTCCCCTCTGCATTATTACTAAATGTATTACCACTTTCTGTAAATGTTGTGCCAGTACCTACATTAATACCGCATCCTACATTATTTGATATAACACTATTCTTTAAACTTAAACGACCGTTTTGTTTAAGAAGCAAAGCCGCCTTGTCATTACAACAATACACATATTTAGAACCTGCATTTTTAATGATTGCATGTTCTATAACATTATTTGAACTATTCGTCTCTATATGAACACCGCGCCAGTAACCTTGTAGATCTTCCTTACCTCTTAATTCAATCTTCTTGCCTGAACTACCAATCGCCTTTAGTGAACCATTATCATAAACACCTAAACCTGCATTCTCCTCAAAAACAATAACTACTCCTTGCTCTATTGTTAAAGGAGCTGTTACATCGGTTACCTGACCCACAGGAACGATATAATCAATATCCCTTGGCGTATCAACTAATGTTGTAGCGGTTGCTATTCTTTTTGGAAGTGACGAAGGCTTTCCATAGCAAATATTCCCCTCTGCATTATTACTAAATGTATTACCACTTTCTGTAAATGTTGTGCCAGTACCTACATTAATACCGCATCCTACATTATTTGATATAACACTATTCTTTAAACTTAAACGACCGTTTTGTTTAAGAAGCAAAGCCGCCTTGTCATTACAACAATACACATATTTAGAACCTGCATTTTTAATGATTGCATGTTCTATAACATTATTTGAACTATTCGTCTCTATATGAACACCGCGCCAGTAACCTTGTAGATCTTCCTTACCTCTTAATTCAATCTTCTTGCCTGAACTACCAATCGCCTTTAGTGAACCATTATCATAAACACCTAAACCTGCATTCTCCTCAAAAACAATAACTACTCCTTGCTCTATTGTTAAAGGAGCTGTTACATCGGTTACCTGACCCACAGGAACGATATAATCAATATCCCTTGGCGTATCAACTAATGTTGTAGCGGTTGCTATTCTTTTTGGAAGTGTATTACTACCTTGGACTATGGGTGATTTTTTTATACGCTCCCAGGTTTGTTTATTACCCGCCACTGATGATCCAAGTCTTACTTTAAGAGTGTTATTATCAATTCTCCGTATTACCGAAAAGGTAGAAATGCCTTTTTCATTTATATCGTTAAAAGCAAATTCATTTCCATCAACTTGAGTAATGCCTTTCCACTTAATTTTCCCTTTCTTAAAACTTATTCTACCTTTTTTACCAATAATTCTAGCTTCATTTCCATCTACTTCAATTTGCATACCATCATAACCACTATTATTGCTTTCTATAAGTTTCCATTTACCTTTAATTTTTGCTAATTCTCCTTTAATAGGTTCTACTATATTAGCCCCTTTTCGTACCCATTGTTGACTGTTACCCTTACCATTATGAATTACAATAATCTCTAAAGCATTTTTAGATTTGAATTTAATTTTAGAATTGTAATAATTATAATCACTTCCTAACTCCTTATAATCAAAAGTACTGGTGCCCGTTTTTTTAATGGTAGACCATTTTACATCACCAACTTTTAATCGAGAGCCTGCCTTATCAATCAAAATACCTTTATCATTAGTAACTCTTACCTCTAGTCCATTCCATTGAGGATAATTACTTTCTTTTCGCACCCAAACACCGGCTAAATCTTCTAAGGTATATCCACTTAACTCCAAAGGATTAGGGTTAGATTCTTTTTGATTCGTTACAGTAAACTTATACGGGGTTATAAAATGATCGGGAATAGGTTTCGTATCATTATTAGCCTTTCTCGCTCCTTTCATTCTTGGGTGCACTTCTAAATAATAAGTTCCCTTTGCAAGATTGTTGCGTGTAGTAACAACTTTTAATCCCTTACCATTTTTTGATGTATTAGAACTATTAGAATTTTCTCTTGTAATTACCGTTCCTACTTGCCTGCCAGCAGCATTAATTACACGTATGTTTAATTCTAAATCATCTGGTCTATCAAGAACTTTAACACTTATTTTTTTATTCTCATCTAAATTTACCTTGTACCAGTCGTAAGTGTTTTCATCATATGTGCCTATATAATAATGTTTTATGTAACCAACTATAGCATAAGCTTCAATTGGTTGATTAAAGCTTATCTGTTTTGCCTGATTTCTAGTATCATTTGGCTCATACATGTCATCTCTCGCAAAAAACTCCCATGACAAGGTGTATTTAATTGGATACTCTTTCGCATTAAAAAATGGATAAACTTTTACGGAATAGGTCGTGCCTGGATGAGCCGAAAAATAAGCCGTTCTATGTAGCTCATTATTTGTTTTAGCTGAAGAGCCAGAAATAATTGCTCCTGATTTATTTAAATCTCTAGAAATTACCATTGCAGGTCTTAGATCTTTATCACCTTGGGTGAGTGAAACTTTTACATAGCCCGGACTTACATTTTCTGGTATTACAATAAAATCATGGTAGTCATCTTTTTCATTCGGTTCAGACCAAGAAGATACTATTTGATGTTTCGTAGTGCTATTAGATTCTGCCTGAGAGCAGACTACAAATGAAGTCAATAAAAATGCTAGTACTGTTACATATTTTTTCATGAGCAATTTGTTTAATTATAAAGGTGTAATTCGATACCGCTTTGGCAGAATAATATAGTGCTGTATTATAGATGTTTAAATTTAAATGAACCTAAGAACATTCTGTTTAGGGCATTTACTGGTGGTTCTAAATTCTATATAACCTGCACTTCATTTTATATTTTTTTTAATATAGCCTTAGGTTTGTTTTAATTCTATTTAGTCACCTTTACTTGATTGTAATGCTTTTCAATTTCAGATTCTGAAAGTTTTAAAAATCTTGCGGCATTGTTATAATAAATGGCTCGTTTTTGTAGATCAGTTAACCACGCAAGGTTATATATAATATCTATATTTTTTCGAATAGTGCCCACATAATCTGAAGCAAACATTAAGCGGTCACCAAGTCCTTCTTTATAAAGTTTTTTAACTTTTGGTTCCCACATGTTTTTTGGGGCAAACATGCTTACTGCTGAAATTTCACAATACACCTGGTCATACTTTTTCATTACTTCGATACATTCTTCAAAATATGCTCCTGGATAATGCATTAAGTAAATTTTAAGGTTGGGGTACTTTTCTAATATTGGTAGTAATAATAAGGGGTTTGCATATTCTTCATTCCAATTAGGTGTTTCTTTCATATTTCTTTTAAAAGGTCCTCGATCTGCATGAAAACCGATTGGAATTTGATACTTTTCGGCTAAAGCCCAATACGAATCAAAATGTTCATCAGCAGGATGAAGTCCCATACTATGAAAAGACGTTTCGCCTAAATACTTAAATGTTCCATCTTTATATAACTTTTCTAACTCCTTAATATCTGGCAATTCTTTTTTACAAGGCTCATCCTGCTCTCTTATTTTATTACACGGGAATCTTGGACCACTCCAATGACGCTTATCTTTTTCTTGCCACAATTTGGAATACTTCATTGGCCCGCCTCCTAATGCTAGAACAACATTATTGTCATCAAACCGTTGACTAATCCATTTGATCTTTGCTAAATCAATATCTGGATTCACCTTATTATAATCCTCATTGTCTGGATAGCCTTTGGTAATATGAATGTGCGTATCGATAATAGGTTGGTTTTTTAAGAAATCATCTATCTCCTTTTTTGACGCTACTTTAGAAATAGGAACTTCTTTTACTGTAGAATGCAAATGACTGATTTTCCATTTGCCATCAGTTTTTTTCCATATTTTGGTTACAAATTCTTCTATTTTTGTAGTATCATTCTTGGGATATACTAGGGTCTTGATGGTGTAACCTGAAGTACCTGATAAAGCATATATCTCTAATTTATCTGTGGTCGGCTTTTGAAAAGGCCTTGGTATCGATTTACAAAACTTACCAATAATGTCCTTGGAAGGTGCTCTCCTTCCATTGGGTAAGAATGTAATATTATCCTCCATGGCTTTTAGCACCTGAACGCAGTTACCATTTTTAAAGGCATTTTGTTCCTTGGCTTCAGCGGCTTTTATTTCAGATTTTACGATTTCTAAATCTTGAGCTATCATTCTTACCAGCCCAAACACTAGAAAACATAATAATATAATGTGTTGTTTGTTTTTCATAATGCTACAATTTTATTCCTCTTACTTCAGTTTAAGTAGTTATTATTTTCGTGTTTTTTAATAAAATCTTTCATCAGCACTAAGACTTCGGGTGCAATGGTTATTTCTATATCATCTATTTCTTTAGGTAATCCAGTTTTTGCTGGTTGTAGCATGTGATTGAGGTTTAGCATTAGTTTAGAAGTAACCTCGGTATTACCATTTTCTTTAAGAATTTGATCAATGGCGTCCACATTAGGAACACCAGGAACATTCAGGTCTAATGTTCCTCCAATTGATAGTACTGGACATTGAACCTTCTTGAGATAATCTTCCGGAGTTGGTCCTTCCCAGAATTCTTTGAAGCTTGGTCTGGCATAATATTCTAAATAAAGCCATTCGATTGCTTCATCGAGATCTTCTCCTGTACGTCCTCTCAATTCTGAAAGATCCTTACGGTTTCGAACAACCAAATTATAAATTGAATCCTCTAGTGTTTGTCCGAGCTCCATATCTAAAGCTAGTGAAATTATAGAATCATTAACTTGAGATTCTCGCAATACCTGCTCTTCTGAATAACCCCTTGCCTTAGCCATCCCACTAGAGTACAAACTGTCTGCCACAGGATAAGGTATTCCACTTGCGCCCAACAGGATTAAAAAATCTAATTCATGTTCCGCTGCAATCATAGGACCTGTATTACCTCCTTCGCTATGTCCTGCAACCCCTGTGGTGTTAAAATCAATATCTTTCCTATTTTTCAAGTACTGCATAGCACTCCATCCATCTGATGCAAAATCATCATAAGTGGCCTCATCAAAATTGCCCTGCGACTCTTTAGAACCTCGTTTGTCATAGCGCAATACGGCTATTCCATTCCTACTTAAATAATCGGCCATTACCAGAAAGGTTTTATGGCCATATACGTCATAATCACGACCATGCTTTCCTGTTCCATGCATGAGTACGACAGCTGGATAAGATTTGGATTCTGAATCTGGATAAGTAAGGGTGCCTTTTAACACTATACTATCCTTAACGTTTATAAATTCAATGGTTTCACTCTTATATGGAATAGGAGATTCGAGAGGTTTGTTTCGAAAATAAGTAGCAGCATCCAATTTTTCTTGCTTTGAATGATTGATACAACTTCCTAAAAGAATTAAAACAATAATACAGTGTATATTTTTCATAAGGCAGCGTTTAAAGTTATTGTATACAACTATTGTGTGTCAGTTACTTTGAATTACTTTTCAGTAAATTAAATTGGGACGGGAATTCTGGGTTTTCTTACCAGATATAATATTGTAAAACCTTTTGGTCTTACATCACAAAATTATATGTAGTAAATACTTATAGCTCTGCATTATTGTTTTGTAGAGTTCCCTTTTTCTTTTTCTGCTTTTCCCAACCTATATTTTTTATAATGCTTTTTTACCTTTATATATATAACTCTATCTTGACTATTAGATTAAGAAAAATTAACAAGTAACGTAAGCATTATTTTAAATTTAATTGTTTGTTTGTTTTTTTATTGAGATCAAAAATAGCGGGTGATAACTCTAGGTAGTCCTACATATGTAACGAAGTATACAACATATGTAACTTTATTAGTAAACCGCTATTTATCAATAGAAAGCAAATATTCTGAAGGTGTTTTTTTATAAGCGTCTTTAAAGCATTTTATAAAATACGAAGGTGTATTAAACCCAACAGAATAAGCTACCTCGCTAATTGTAGCATCAGAATTTTTAAGAATTTCAATAGCTTGTTTTAATCGCTGAGAACGTATAAATGCTGAGGTAGATAGGCCCGTATATGCCATTAATTTTCGATGTAATTGCATACGGCTCATTCCAACTTTTTTACTAAAAGCTACTGCGTTAAAATCTGGGTTAGGAAAATCAGCATCAATAATTTTTTGCAACCTATTCAAGAAGACTTCGTCAGTAGATGTTAATGAAATATCTGTTGGCTTTAAAATGTACTCTTGACTATACCTATTTCGAAGTGCTTTTCGTGTATCAACAAGATTTGCGAGCCGTTTTTCTAAAATTCTAAGTTTAAAAGGTTTGGTGATAAAATCATCAGCACCAGATTCTAAACCTTTTAATTCATTTTCTTCACCTGTGTCTGCCGTTAGTAAAATAATTGGAATATGACTTGTGCGTTCATCGGTTTTTAAAAAGTTACACAGTTCGATGCCATTTTTTACCGGCATACGAATATCTGATAATACAATATCTGGCACATGCTCTAAGGATTTTTCAATACCATCTTGACCATTTGCTGCTTCGATTATTAGATATTTATGTTTTAATGATCTCGTAATAAAACTACGTACTTCATCATTATCTTCTACAACTAATAAAATTGGGTTTTCACTATCAGCTTTTTCATCAACCACAAGATCGATACTATCGATTAATTCTTTATTTATTTTAGATTTTCGCTTATTTATTAGCTCTATTTCACCGTTCTTAAACCGTTCTATATCTAATGGAAGTTCAACATTAAATGTTATAGCATCTTTACTGGTTTCTACATTGATATGGCCCTTATATAGTTTAACAAGCTCTTTAACCAACGATAGCCCAACACCAACACCTTCTTTATATTCATTTTGCTGATAAAATCTATCAAATAGTTTTTCGGTTTCTACTGTAAAACTATCATTTAAAGAATTTGTGACCTTGGTGATCAATACTTGATTTTCCCTCCTTACCCTTATAGTACACCAACCTTTTTCTGGAGTATATTTTATCGCATTAGACAATAAATTACTTATAATTTTCTCAATAGCATCTTCATCGTACCAAACATTGTTGATTTGATCTATTTCTGATTTAATATCAATATTTTTAGTTTGAGCCTTGTATTCAAAAGGTTCTACAATAGTTTTTAAAAACAGCCCTAAATCTCCCTTGGCAAACTTTAATTGTTGATTGCCTTTTTCAAGCTTGGCAAGCTGCAACAATTGATCTACAAGTGATGTCAATCGATTCGTATTTCTCTTAATGCCAGAAAAATTGGCGAGGTCATAGTCTGATAATCTACCTTCTGTAAGCTTAGCATCAATAGGTGCTGAAATTAGTGTTAATGGCGTTCTAAACTCATGTGCAACATCAGTATATAATTTAGACTTATAATCGTTTAATTGCTTTAATCGTTGAGCTTCTTTTTCTTGTAATTGCAAGTTCATTCTCATCTGCCAACGCCATTTAAAGTATCTATAAATTAGATACGCTGACAACATGAATAAAAGAACGTATAAAGCTTTTGCATAAAAATTAAAATACCATGGCGCTTTTATCGTAAAGTTAAAGGTTGCAGGAGTTTCATTCCATACGCCATCATAGTTACTCGATTTTACTTGAAATTTATAATCGCCAGGAGGAAGTCTGCTATATCTAACAGAATTGTTGTTTTGAGATAATACCCAATCATCATCATAATTATCTAGTCTGTATTGATACATATTCTTTTCTGGCAATGCATACTGCAGACTCGAAAAGGTGAATGAAACTGTGTTTTCATTATGCTTAAGTTTTAGATTTTGAGTGATTGGTCTGGTCTCATTAAGTACACCTAATGAAGTAATTGTAGTCTTTGGTACTATTGAATTCTCACCAATATTGTTTGGGCTAAACCAATAAAAGCCTTCCAAACCACCAAAATAGAGATCTCCATTAGAGTTTTTAAAGTAAGCCCCTGTATTAAATTCTGTCGCTAAACCTGCATAGTTGTTGTAATTTTTTATAAGCGGTTTTTTAAAAGTAGTATTAACTGAGAACCGAGTGATCCCTTTATTTGAACTCAACCATAAGTTGTTTTTGTCATCAGGTAATATCGCATACACAACATTGTTAGCTAAACCGTCTTCTTCAGTAAATACGTGGAATTTTTCATTCTTTATATCAAATGCATTAAGTCCTTTCCCGTTTGTCCCAATCCATAAAATATCATTTTGATCATAATACAAAGACTTTATGCCATTGCCTGAAATAGAATTTTCTTCTAAATGATGTTTGTATTTTTTAAACTCTTCTCTTTCTGGGTTGAATTTTATCAAACCTTTATCATCGGTTCCAACCCATAGGCTACCTTCAGAGTCTTCTGTTATTATACGTATGATATTACTGGAAATTTCTGTTTTATTGGTCGTATATTGTTTTACAATCCCTTTTGATTTATCAAACTGAATTAACCCTTCGTTTTGTGTACCAATCCATACTCTATCCTTAGTATCTTTAAATATTGTCCAGATTGTTTTAGCTTTAAGGTTTTCTGTCTTTATAAAACCATCTTTTTCGTTATAAAATATTAACCCGTCTCCTTGGGTTCCTATCCATAAATTATCACCATCCAGAAATAAACTCATTATTCTATTTGATGGTAATTGCGAATTAAATGTTGTAAATGTTTGCCAGCTATTTATTGCTGGTTCATAATGAGTTAAGCCTTTGCCTGAGGTGCCTATCCAAACGCTTTCATCATCAGCAACAGTTATAGCCCTGATCACATCAATACTTATGCTTTCTGGTGTTTGCAAATTGGTAAAAGAATTGAATTTTTCTAGAAATTCATCATAATAACTTAATCCTGCGCCGTCTGTTCCGAACCAAAGTGTACCGGTATAATCTTCGTGAATACATAGAACATCATTGTAGTGCAGTGCTCTAGGGTTATGCTTTTCAGCACTGAAATGCTGTATGTCTTTAGCTTTAAGATCGATCATATAAAGCCCATTTCCATAAGTAGCTATCCACAATCGCTTGTTAGAATCGATATGTAAATCAAGAATATTGAGATTATTAGGTAGTGGGCTATTAAATTCGACGTCAGAAAACCGATTTATTGTTGAACTACTAGTATTACGATAATACAACCCGTCACCAAAAGTGCCAATCCATTGTGTAGAGTTTTCTCCAACAAAAGAGACACTAAAATTCTGCTCAACTTTATTCCCATCAAAAGTTTGAGGGATAAAATCTTGGTATTCGAAGTTATTAATATTTACTTCTATTAGTTGCTGGTCAGTAGAAATAAGGAGTGTTTTATCATTTTGTTTTGCAATATTATATGTAGTAGTTAATTGATCAGAGGCTATAATCTGTCGAAGATTTGAAAATGTGCTATCAAATACTTGTAATCCATTTATATAAGTTCCAACCCAATAGTTATAATTTTCATCCTGATAAAGTGTACTCGCATCCGAAATACTTTCAATCTGTTCGAATTCATCCTTTAATTCATTGTACTTATATATATTCTTGTTCAAAGGAATGATAAAAACGCTTCCTTTTCTATCTACGTAAATCTTTCCTAAATGACTAAATGTTGGTCTCGTAATATCTATAAAATCAAAAGGATAGGTTTTGAAATTCTTACCATCATATTTGTTCAATCCATTCTGTGTAGCCATCCATAGATAACCTATACTATCTTGAGCTACAGACACCACACTATTTTGAGATAATCCATTTTTAACTGAAAGTTGTCGAAATGAAATCTGTGTTTGAGAAAAAGCAATTTGTGAACACCATAATAAAAGAGCTATCTGAAAAAGATAAAAGAACTTAATTATGTTTTTTCTGGTAAGCATGAGGGGTAGTTTGTATATTTATATAAGTTTGACTCTTATAAAAATACGAAATATGTGTTGAAGTGCTTTACTTACTATACCGCTCAGCTACTTTTTCTAATTCTGAGTACCAATCTTCACCGAATTTTCTGACTAATGCTTCTTTTACAAACTTGTAAATTGGTACTTGTAGTTCTTTACCTAATGTACATGCATCATCGCAAATTTGCCATTTGTGATAATTCACCGCCGCAAATTCAGAATAGTCTTGCACCCGAACCGGATATAAATGACATGAAATAGGCTTTTTCCAATCTATCTTTCCGTCATTATAAGCTTCTTCAATTCCGCATTTTGCGATGCCTTTGTCGTCATAATTTATATAGACACAACTATCGTCACTAGAGATTAAAGCAGTTTCATATTCGCCATTAACCGTTACAAATAATCCTTTATCTTCAATAGCATCTATACCTTCTTTCGTTAAATACGGTCTCACTTTTGGATATACATCCATTAAGATTTTGAGTTCTTCCTCCTCTAAAGGTGCTCCTGCTTCACCGTCAACACAGCACGTCCCCTTACAAGCAGATAAATTACATACAAACTCGTTTTCTATGATTTCTTCTGAAACAATGGTTTTACCTAGCTGAAACATGCTACAAAAGTAATTGATTTAGAACTGTTTTTTATGTAGTAACTTTACAATTATTTAATATGAATATAAACTTTTCATTGAATACATTTGCCAAAAATTTAAATCACTCATTATGAACTTTAATTTTAAGGAAATATTTACCGCTTTTATGGTATTATTTGCTGTGATCGATATTATTGGAAACATTCCCATCATTATAGATCTTCGTAAAAAAGCGGGGCATATACAGTCTGAAAAGGCATCCTTAATAGCTGGATTCATTATGATTATATTTTTGTTTTTAGGTCAAAGTTTATTGAGCCTAATCGGGATTGATGTAAACTCATTTGCCGTTGCTGGTGCTTTTATTTTATTCTTTATCGCCCTAGAAATGATCTTAGGAATTACCTTATATAAAGATGAGGAAGGTGGTGAAATTACTGCCTCTGTTTTTCCATTAGCATTTCCATTAATTGCGGGACCAGGTAGTTTAACCACATTATTATCACTTAGAGCAGAATTTCATATAGAAAACATAATTGTTGCCGTTCTAGCCAATGTACTGTTAATCTACATTGTACTAAAAACATCAGCTAAAATTGAACGATTAATCGGTCCTAACGGAATTAAAATCATCCGTAAAGTATTTGGTGTTATTTTATTAGCAATCGCAGTAAAATTATTTGCAGCAAACATAAAGGTTTTGTTTTAGTATGTATGACGTTTTAGTTATTGGAGGTGGAGCAGCTGGTATGTCTTGTGCCTTAGTCTTAGGGTCAGCAGGTCAAAAACCATTCGCATCAACTAAAAAAATAGGAATTATTGCACATCAAAGAGCTTCTCATCTGCAGACAGCCTTGTTTAACAATGTGTTAGGATTGGCGCCTAAAACTACAGGTGAAAGCATCCTTAAAAATGGTTTAAAGCAATTATCTGAATTGTATCCTCATGTTGATCAAATTTTAAACGAAAAAGTATTAGAGGTGAAAGGTGAAAATGGCGACTTTACCGTTGTAACAAATAAATCTACATATCAAACAAAAATAATTGTTATTGCAATTGGTTATACAAATGCATTCTATATTAAAGGACTTGAACATTACATCGAACCACATAAAAAAGCAAAGCCCGAAAAACAGCGAATTCAATTAAAAAATACAGATCATGTAATTACAGAAGGAATTTATGTAGCAGGTACTTTAGCGGGGTGGCGTAGTCAATTTTCTATAGCTTGTGGCAGTGGTTCTTCTGTTGCAACAGATATTCTAACTCAATGGAATAACGGAGAGCACATAAAAATTCATGATAAAATTAAGTAGGCTCTTGCTTAATAAGGAGCAGCAAAAGCATCAATGCTTTACATAATCCACTTGCTGCTCTAATTCCTTAATACGCTCTAACATTTTATCGTTCTGATTTAACATTAGGTAAAAAGCGCTATCATCAAATAAAAATTGAGCAAACAACGATTTTAGATAAATTTTAATGTAAGAAGTATCTCCAACTTCTCCGTTATAATCTTCTCTAATAATATCTAAATATTGATTTAAGATCTTTTCGTCTTTATCAAAATTCTGAATAAAGTCCGCTAATGATAGTTGCTCCAATTCTTTTCTATGTGTATCCACATAATTAAACACAAAACTGTTCATTGCAGAAAAATGAAAGGCTCCAAAATAAGCAGTAGTATCAATAGAGACGAATTCGTCTGGAATAATACCTCCGCCACCGTAGACTGTTTTACCTTTAGGTGTTACATATTTTAATGAGTCAACAACTTTAATACTGTCTGCGCTTTGCAATTCACCATTTAGATAACGTTCTTGAAAATCATCATTATAATATTCGTTTTTATCTTCGCCTTCGTATGGTTTTTGAATAGAACGACCTGTTGGTGTATAGTATCTAGAAACAGTTAAACGAACTGCAGAACCATCACCAAGATCCATTTCTTGCTGTACCAATCCTTTACCAAAAGAGCGACGCCCTACAATAATACCTTTATCATTATCTTGTAATGCTCCTGCAACAATTTCACTTGCTGATGCTGAATTTTCGTCGATCAATACATAGACTTTTCCGTTTTCAAAATCGCCTTTTTTAGTAGCGAATGACTTGTCAACTTTTCCTCCTTTGTTCTTCGTAAAAACAATTAGCTTATCATCTTCTAAAAATTCATCAACCATTTTTGTTGCTACGCCTAAGAATCCACCTTGATTTCCGCGTAAATCTAGCACCAAACTTTTCATGTTTTGTTCGATCAAAGCATCTAAATCTTTCTTGAACTCTTTATAAGTTGTAGCGGCAAATCGACTTACTTTAATATAACCCAAGCTATCATTAATCATATAATGAGCATTGACACTCTTAATAGGTATATTTCCCCTCTTAATAGTAACATCTAAGTGTTGATCTTCACTTTTTCTATAAACCTTTATGTTTACTTTAGTATTAGGTTTTCCTTTTAAAGTCCTTAACACGTAATCGTTATTAATTTGCTTCCCGTAAAGGGTGTCTTTCTCAGCAATTAAAATTCTATCGCCTGCTTTTAAACCTGCTTTATCACTAGGTCCATTAGGTATCACTTTTACTACCGTAATTGAATCTTTATGCATTCTAAACTGAACGCCTATACCAACAAACTCACCATTCATTTGTTCAGTAATCTGATCATGATCTGAAGCTGGAATATAAACTGAGTGAGGATCTAATTTGCCTAAAATCTGACGAATAGTGCCATCTAATAAACTATCTGTGTCAACTTTGTCTACATAGTCGTATTGAATATAATCTATAAGACGTTTTATTTTAGCTTCTTGAGGATTCCTATTAAAAAGCATTACAGTATTCTTTTTAGGATAATTTAAGGTGCTCCCTATAAAAATACCTAAAGCAACTGCTAAAGCTAAAAATAGTGGAATATATACTTTGTTTTTAGAACTCATTTTGATCTATATATACTAATTCTACACTTGCTTTTTGTAAAAATCGCAACCCTGAATCATCTTTATAAGCATCGGCATATACCATACGTTTGATGCCAGATTGATGAATCAACTTGCTACACTCTTTACAAGGTGACATGGTAATGTACAACGTTGCTCCTTTACAACTTTGTGTAGATGAGGCTACTTTTAAAATTGCATTTGCTTCAGCATGTAGCACATACCATTTGGTGTAATTATTTTCGTCTTCACAAACATTTTCGAAACCAGTTGGTGTGCCATTGTAACCATCTGAAATGATCATTTTATCTTTTACAATCAATGCACCTACTTGCTTACGTTTACAATACGATAACTTACCCCATTCTTTTGCCATCTTTAAATAGGCAATATCGTATTTACGTTGTTTCTCTTCCGTCATTTATTAATTAGCTGTTAGTCAAAATATAAACTCCGAAACTAACAGTTTATTTTATTATAACAAAGAACAAATAAAATTTGTTTAGCGGCTGTTAAAGTTTTTACAAAATTTGAAATCTTTCAACCAGTTTTATTAGTAAAAATTACATCTTGAGTTTGTTAAACAAATCCCATAGTACAACACCACAGCTCACAGAAATATTTAGTGAATGTTTGGTGCCAAATTGTGGAATTTCAACACAATAGTCAGAAGCTGAAACCACCTGCTGTTGTACTCCTTTTACTTCATTACCAAGAACAATTGCCAGTTTTTTGCCTTTAACAGGATAAAATTTATCTAACATAACGGCGTTATCGGCCTGTTCAATCGAAGCAATTAAAATGTTTTCTTTTTGAAGTTCTTTAATTAAAGTTAAGGTATCTTCAACGTATTCCCAGTCAACCGAATCTGTTGATCCTAAAGCTGTTTTATGGATGTCTTTATGTGGTGGTTTTGCAGTTATACCACACAGATAAATTTTTTCAATTAAAAAAGCATCACTACTTCTAAAAACAGAACCGATATTATTCAAACTTCTAATATTATCGAGTATAACAATCAGTGGAGTTTTATCCGCTTTTTTAAAATCATCATTAGATAATCTATCGAGTTCGCTATTTTTCAATTTTCGCATAAAAAATGCTAGGTTTACATTGTAATAATTAACTTCGCAAAACTAACCTAAAACTGTTAGAATTGGCAAAAACCAAAGAGAAAAAAGTTACCCCTTTAATGAAACAATACAATAGCATTAAGGCTAAATATCCTGATGCTATGTTGCTTTTTAGAGTAGGTGATTTTTATGAAACTTTTGGTGAAGATGCTACTAAAGCTGCACAAGTTTTAGGAATTGTTTTAACAAAACGTGGTGCTGGTAGCGAAACTGAAACTGCTTTAGCAGGATTTCCGCATCATTCGTTGAATACTTATCTACCAAAATTGGTAAAAGCTGGTATGCGTGTGGCGATTTGTGATCAGTTAGAAGACCCAAAGCTTACCAAGAAAATTGTAAAGCGCGGTGTAACTGAATTGGTTACGCCTGGTGTTGCTCTAAATGATGAAGTTTTACAATCGAAGACCAACAACTTTTTAGCTGCTATTCATTTTAGTAAAAGACAGATTGGAATTTCTTTTTTAGATGTTTCTACTGGTGAATTTTTAGTTGCAGAAGGTAACGACGAATACATTGATAAACTATTGCAAAACTTCAACCCCAGTGAAGTGTTAGTTCAAAAACAGCATAAAGTTAAATTCAATGACGTTTTTGGTGAACGATTTAATAATTTCTTTTTGGATGATTGGGTTTTTCAAGAAGATTATGCCAATGAAAGCTTAACCGATCATTTCAACATACAATCGCTAAAAGGTTTTGGTGTAGATGATCTACAGCATGGAATTATTGCCGGTGGAGCTATTCTATTTTACTTATCAGAAACACAACATAATAAGCTAGAGCATATTTCTTCGATTCATAGAATTGAAGAAGATCACTATGTGTGGATGGATCGCTTTACCATTCGCAACTTAGAGTTATATTATTCTTCAATTCCTGAAGCAGTAACGTTATTAGACGTGATTGATAGAACTATTTCGCCTATGGGCGGAAGACTATTAAAACGTTGGCTAGCTTTACCTCTAAAAAATTTAAAACAGATACAGAAGCGGCATGAGATCGTAAAATATCTCATTAACAATGATACTTTTTATCAAACTTCCACTTATCAGATAAAACAAATTAGTGATATAGAGCGATTAATCTCTAAGGTGGCTACAGGTAAAATAAGCCCTCGTGAAGTTGTTCTTTTAAAAGATTCATTAAAAGCTATTCTTCCCGTTAAAGAAGCTTCAGAAAAGAGTGACAATAAATCACTTAAGAATTTAGGTAAAAATCTTTTCACATGTCAGGAGTTAATTGATAAGATTACTAAAACTGTCTATGACAGCGCACCTGTGAATATCAATAAAGGAAATGCTATTGCTGATGGTGTTTCGAGCGAACTTGATGAGCTAAGGGCAATCGCCAATTCTGGAAAAGAATATCTAGATAGTATGTTAGCTCGAGAAACAGAGCGAACTAATATACCAAGCCTAAAGATTGCCTTTAATAATGTGTTTGGGTATTATATAGAAGTGCGTAATACGCATAAAGATAAAGTGCCTGAAGAGTGGATTCGTAAACAAACACTGGTAAGTGCAGAACGTTATATTACAGAAGAACTTAAAGAATATGAAACCAAAATTTTAGGTGCCGAAGAAAAGATCGGGCAGCTAGAACAGCAATTATTTACTGAGTTACTACATTTTATGTTAGGGTATATTCAGCAGGTACAGCAAAATGCTCAACAAATTGCCTTTTTAGACTGTTTGTGTTCTTTCGCTCAAATTGCAAAAGGCAATAATTATGTCTGCCCAACCATGGAGGATAGTACTGATCTCGAAATTAAGAATGGTCGCCATCCTGTAATAGAAAAACAGCTACCAATAGGCGAAGAGTATATTGCTAATGATGTGGTGTTGAATAGAAATCAGCAGCAGATCATTATGATTACCGGGCCAAATATGAGTGGTAAATCGGCTATTTTAAGACAAACAGCTTTGATCGTTTTACTGGCTCAGATGGGTAGTTATGTACCTGCTCAACAAGCTAGAATTGGTGTAGTCGATAAAATATTTACACGTGTTGGCGCTAGTGATAATATTTCTATGGGCGAGTCTACTTTTATGGTAGAAATGAATGAAACGGCTAATATTTTAAATAATATTTCTGAACGTAGTTTGGTCTTATTAGATGAAATTGGTCGAGGTACTTCAACCTACGATGGTATTTCTATTGCTTGGGCCATAGCAGAATATTTACATGAACACCCTAGTAGAGCGAAAACCTTATTTGCTACGCACTACCATGAATTAAATGATATGACAGAAACTTTTGAGCGTATCAAAAATTTTAATGTGTCCGTTAAAGAACTAAAAGATAATGTCATTTTCTTACGTAAACTAGTGCCTGGTGGTAGCGAACATAGTTTTGGTATTCATGTAGCTAAGTTGGCAGGTATGCCCACGTCTGTGTTGCATCGTGCTGAAAAAATGCTGAAAAAATTAGAAGAAAGCCATAGCTCTGAAGAAATAAAAGATAAACTAAAACAAGAAGCTGACAACGATTTACAGCTAAGCTTTTTTCAATTAGACGACCCTCTGTTAGAAGATATTAAAGAAGAAATTCTCACTACAAACATTGATGCTCTAACACCTATTGAAGCGTTAATGAAGTTGAATGAAATTAAGCGAATGTTGACTGGGAAGTAAATTTAACTACTCTCACTTAACCTTTTATACTATCTTTACCCCAAGTTTTAGACTATGCATTTTTTATTTATAAGCGGCGCCGAAATATTTGTGATCTTAGTGATCGTTCTTATGCTTTTTGGGGCAGATAAAATACCAACCATGGCTCGTGGTTTGGGTAAAGGCATGCGCCAACTAAAAGATGCCACTAACGAGATAAAACGCGAGATTACAGAAACCGCCGAAAAACAAGGTATCGATACCGAAATGACCAAAAACATAGAAGAGCAGATCAATACCATACAAGAAGATGTTGAAGAAATTACTGGGCCAATAAAACGCAATCTTTAATTGGAGGTTCTAGATAACATCATTACCAAAGACAAAGAGTTATTTGTATACCTCAACTCATTAGGTGTTGAGTCTTGGGATCAATTTTGGATGATCGTTACCAATCAATTTAGTTGGATTCCACTTTTTGCTTTACTCTTCTACTTAATTTTTAGAGCCTATGGCTGGAAAAAAGGATTAGTATTAGTTTTAATAACAGCTTTGTTGGTTACTTTTTCAGATCAGTTTGTCAATTTTATTAAAGATTATTATGGTCGATTACGCCCCAATAATGATCCAACAATCAATCAGGTCATTCGTATACTAAAGCGACCAAGTAGTTTTAGTTTTGTGTCTGGTCATTCAACCACGTCTTTTGCAGTAACCACTTTTATGATTCTTACTTTAAGAGGGTGTTATAAGCACCCTTATTTATTACTCATTTGGCCAATTTTATTTGCGTATAGTAGAATCTATGTAGGTGTTCACTTTCCCGTAGATATTTTTATTGGAATGTTACTTGGTATATTAGAAGGTGTTATTTTTTACAGAATAAGTCTGGCATTTTTAAAGAAGTTGCCAGAAAATAGAAAATCGTTCAGTTAATTATTTTACCCTACTTATTGTCAAGCCGTCACGTATCGGTAGCAATACTGTCTCAACTCTATCATCTTCTTTAAGTAATTTATTATAGGCAACAATTGCTTTGGTGTCTTCATCTTTTTCATCAACCTTTTCGATCACTTTACCGCTCCACAATACATTATCAGAGAGAATGATTCCACCGTTATTCATTTTGTCAATTACAGCATTAAAGTAATTTGTATAATTACTTTTATCTGCATCTATAAACACAATATCAAACGAGTCTTCAATGGTTGGAATAATTTCTAAAGCGTTTCCCAAATATTGTTTTATTTGATTTGCATATTCAGACTTGTCAAAATATTTTTTCTGAAAATCGAATAATTCTTCATTTATATCTATTGTATGAAGAATACCTTCTTTATGTAAGCCTTCAGCTAAGCATAATGCAGAATAACCAGTATACGTACCAATTTCTAATATAGATTTGGGTTGTACAAGTTTAGAAATCATAGCCAAAATTCGCCCTTGAAAATGACCACTCAACATACGAGGAGCCAATACTTTTTGCCACGTTTCTCTACTTAATTCTTGTAATAATTGCGGTTCGGCTTCTGTATGGGCCACAGCATAGTCATCTATATTTTGAGGTAAAAAATGCATGCTTTTCTTTTTTGTAAAGATAAAAAAAGCGACACTTGTTTGTGTCGCCTATTATCTATTTATTCTATTTCTTATTTGTCTGCTTGAGCTATTTTTTCTTTTAAAACTACCTTGTCTTTTTCGGTTAATTTATGCTCGCAATCATCCTTCTTAAGGTGCTTATTACAAGCCTCTGTCATTTTACCATTTTGTTTAGAATACAAACCACAAATTTTACATCTTAAAATATGCAGATTAAGCTGTATCAATTCCCAAAAAGAAGCTTCTTTATATTGATTTTTATTACAAATGGTTGTTGCTTCATCGCAACTTATAAATAATCCTTTACTCATTTCAAATTCTATTTAGCAAACCAATTACTTTCTAAACATTTACGCAATTGGTGTCTTGCTCGGTGGATAATTACCCACAAGTTAGACGGCGTGATGTCTAGCTCATTACATATTTCTTCGGTTTCGTATTGTTGTACATTCTTTAATAAAAAAACGATTCTATACTTATCTGGTAAATTAGCAACACATTTATCAATCGCTTTTTTTAGCTCTATGTTTTCAATATCCTTTTCTGCTTCATTATCCCACATTTTAGGCACTCGCTCTTCTATCCAGCTTCCTTTATTTTCACCATCGTCATAAAAGTTCATACGAACCTCAGCCTTTCCTTTTGCAGAATTAATCTTTCTATAATGATCAATTATTTTTCGCTTTAGTATAGAAATCAGCCATGTACGTTCTGCTGCTTGCCCCCTAAAGTTCTTCATTGCTTTTAAGCCTGACAAAAATGTTTCTTGTACTATATCTTTAGCCAACTCATCATTGTCTACTCTAGTAATGGTGTAGTTATATAGATAATCTGAGTGTAGGTCTACCCATTTATCAGGATTTAAAGTATGTAACGTGGTCGTTTCAGTCATAAAATGGTCAATTCTCGACAATTAGACGGTAAATATACAATCTTTTACACTGTGACTTAAATTATTTACCAATGTGAAATAAGGCGTCACCTCTGTTTATAATAGGAAAGTGATTTAGTGCAAAAATGTAGCCGTCAAAAGGAGCTTTTACACTAGTAACTGTTTCGCCATAGGTGTCAGTAATATATCCTAAAATCTGCCCTTTTTCAACCTTATCTCCATTCTTAATTCTACTATTAAAAAGACCTGCAATCTTAGCTCTAATCCATTTTCTATTTGTTAATTCTATAGATTGTGTTTTTTCTAGTTTATGTTCCCTTTCGGGAATCATTTCAAAATATTCTAGAATATTCAGGACGCCTTCCGTTCCTTTACGAATGGCAAATTTATCTAATCGTAATGCTTCACCTCCTTCAAAAACTATAATAGGAACATTGTGCTTATGCGCTTCTTTTCTAAATGATTTAGCAATCATATTTGAAGCAAATTGAAACGGTGCATTAAAGATGTTGGCTAGTTTTTCACTTTCTTCCGATCCTGGAGTGTAACGTATTTGAGGATAATTACTTCGTTGCGACCCTCCTGTATGAATATCTATACCAAAATCTATATTATTTGCTATTTCTTTCATATGAAAATAAGCAATTCTGCTTGCCAATGATCCTGTTTTACTACCAGGAAAACTACGATTCATATCCTTACCATGTAAGTCTCTAGATAAATTAAGAAATCCAAACACATTTAATAATGGTACTACAATAACACAACCTCTTTTTACTTTAAAAGTATCTTTAGAAAGCATTTTTCGAACAAGTTCAATGCCGTTAACTTCATCACCATGTAAGCCAGCTTGAATCAAAACTGTTGGACCTTCTTCCTTTCCGTTAAATACATAAATAGGAATTTCAATTGCTGTACCTGTTGGTAATCGATCTATTTCAACTTTTATGAGTTTATTTTCACCCAGAGCAACAACTTGCCCTCTAATTTCAACGGGTTCGTTTCTGAAGTTTTTTTCGAACATTAGTTTCTAAAAATTTAATAATATGTTCACCAATATTTACTTTGGTGTATGCTTCTACTCCTTGAAATCCAGGCGAAGCATTTACTTCTATTAATAGAGGGCCTCTTTTAGATCGAATCATATCTACTCCTGCAACAGGTATTCCTAAATACTTAGCCGCTCTTAATGCAATTTTAATTTCTTTCTCCATTATATCGGCTATTTCTCCTGTTCCACCACGATGAATATTAGATCTGAATTCTCCCATCTCGCCTTTTCGCTTCATTGCTGCTACCACTTTATTGCCAACGACTATTGCTCTAATATCTTCACCATTAGATTCTTCGATATATTCTTGCAGCATAAAACTGGCATTCATAGTATAAAAAGTATCAATAATTGATTTTGCAGATTTTTCAGTTTCAGCCAACACAACTCCCAATCCTTGCGTGCCTTCTTGTAATTTTATAATAATCGGAGGCCCTCCAAGTAATCCTATTTGTTCATTAATGTTTTTAGTGTTAGTAGAAAAAACCGTTTGAGGTATAGGTATGTTCTTTCTATTCATTATTTGCAGTGTACGCGCTTTATTCTGTGCTCTTAAAATTCCTAAAGAACGAGCTGTACTAAACACGCCATTCATTTCAAACTCCTTTACAATTGCTGCGCCATGACGTGTTACTGAAGCCCCAATTCTTGGTATAATGACATCTGCTTTATCTATAATATTTTCACCTTCAAAAATTATCCGTGGTCTACCTTTACCCAGTTGAATCGAGCATTTAGTATGATTAATTACACGGACACTATGACCGCGTTCTTCAGCCTCATCAACCAAGCGTTTAGTAGAGTAGATATTCTCTCCTACAGAAAGTATAAAAATCTTCATTTTTATCTTAAAACAGTATCTATTTCAATTTTGTTTTCTAGCGTTCTATGAACTGGGCATCTATTCGCTATTTCTAATAATCTTTTTCGTTCTTCATAAGTAAGATTTCCTACAAGTTCAATGGTTCTTACAAACTTATCGATTTTTGCTGTTCTATCATCACTACATGAATTACAATCTTCTGCGTGCTGCTTAAAGTGCTCTAAGTGAACCAAAACTTCATCAAGATCCCATTTTTTTCGATCGGCGTACATTCGTAATGTAATAGCCGTGCATGATCCCAATGAAGATAGTAACAACTCATAAGGGGTTAATCCAGCATCTTGACCACCATAATTCTTAGGCTCATCTGCTATAATAGAATGTGAACGTGCTGCAATTTCTGTTCTGTAAGGGCTGCGACCAATTCTAACTACCGTTTGCTTGTCTGTTTCTAATTCTTTACTTTCTTTAAAGGTGACGTAACGTTTTGCCCAACTGGCAACTATTTCGCCAACATAAAAAGAATTATCCTTATTTGTAAGTAAATGATTTGCTCCATCTAAAGAAATAAAGCTTTTAGGGTGAAATGCCGCACTATATATTTCTTTAGCATTTTCTATACCTACGGTAGTATCTTGAGGAGAATGTAAAACCAATAATGGTTTTCTTAATTTTCGCAAAAGCTTCGTCATGTTTTTAGATTCAATATCGTCTAAAAACTGTTTTTTTATAGTGAATTGCCTCCCTGCGATTTCAAAAGTTGCCTCACCATCTTGGGTTATATCTTCTATATGGTCTTCAAATAAATGCTCAACATGAGATGGATTTGACGGAGCTCCAATAGTAACAACAGCCTCAATAGAATCAATGGCGTCTGCTGCATAAATTCCTGCCGCTCCGCCCAATGAATGCCCAATGATAATTTTTGGAGATTGATAGTTGCCCTTCAAATATTCTGCAGCCGAAATAAGATCGTCAATATTGGTTGTAAAATTAGAATCTGCAAAATTTCCTTCACTATTGCCCAATCCAGCAAAATCAAAACGCATTACTGCAATTCTATTTTTAGTTAAAGCTCTAGAAATATTTCTTACTGCAGTAAAGTTTCTGTTTCCTGTAAAAAAGTGAGCAAACAGTGCAAAACCTCGTGGTTTTTGATCTATGGGAAAATCGATACTTCCTTCTAATAATAATCCTTGCTTATTTTTAAACTGAATTTTTTTGCTATACATAGTTTATTTGTTTGGCGTTTAGTCGAAAAAATCGTTCAGATTTACTTTTCTAAAAAATTTGCATTTTAAAGTTACCGTTTTAAAATCATTCTAAATAAGAAAAAATGGCTTATTTCGTTTTTAAGACCTAAGCCTATGTATTACATTTGCATAACATAATTAAACTAACTCAAAATGAGCGGATTTTTTAAATCTTCGATAGGAAGAAAAGTTGCCATGGCACTTTCGGCTTTCTTCCTTATGATATTCTTACTTCAACATTTTGCAATTAATATTTTATCAGTTTTTAGCGCAGATGCATTTAATGAAGTTTCCCATTTTATGGGAACCAATTGGGCAGTTCAATATTTATTACAACCTGTTTTAATCTTTGGTGTAGTATTTCACTTTGTAATGGGTTTCATTTTAGAACTTAAAAACAAAAAAGCTCAAGGTGTTGCTTATGCTAAAAATAATGGTGCGGCGAACTCATCTTGGATGAGCAGAAATATGATTTGGAGTGGTGTTGCGATCTTAGCATTTATAATTTTACACTTTATTGATTTTTGGTTTCCAGAGATCAATACAAAATTTATTCAGGGTGATTGGACTGGTTTACATAATGGTGAATTTAGATATTATCATGAGTTACAACATAAATTTGAAAGCCATATAAGAGTGATTGCTTATGTAATTGCTTTTGTATTCTTAGCACTGCACTTGCTACATGGCTTTACTTCAGTTTTTCAATCTATGGGAGCAACTGAAGGAAGAAAGAAAACATTACAAAATATAGGTAAAGCATATGCAATATTAATTCCATTAGGATTTATTTTTATTGCATTATACCATCATTTTAAACACGTATTATCATAACATATGGCAACTTTAGATTCAAAAGTACCTAAGGGTTCAATTAAAGATAAGTGGACGGATTATAAAAATCATATTGACTTAGTAAATCCTGCTAACAAACGTCTTATTGATATTATCGTTGTTGGTACTGGTTTAGCTGGTGGTTCAGCAGCCGCTACATTAGCCGAACTTGGTTATAATGTAAAAGCATTTTGTTATCAAGACTCTCCTCGTAGAGCACACTCTATTGCCGCTCAAGGCGGAATAAATGCTGCCAAGAATTATCAAGGAGATGGTGATTCTACTTATCGTTTATTCTACGATACAGTAAAAGGTGGTGATTATCGCTCTCGCGAAGCTAACGTACATCGTTTAGCAGAAGTTTCCGGAAACATTATAGATCAATGTGTAGCGCAAGGTGTTCCTTTTGCACGTGATTATGGAGGGTTATTAGACAACCGTTCATTTGGAGGTGTATTAGTTTCAAGAACTTTTTACGCTAAAGGACAAACTGGTCAACAATTACTACTTGGAGCTTATTCTGCAATGAATCGTCAAATAGCACGTGGTAAAATACAAATGTACAATCGTCATGAAATGCTAGATGTTGTTAAAGTTGATGGAAAAGCAAGAGGGATTATTGCTCGAAATTTAATTACTGGTGAAATTGAACGTCATTCTGCACACGCTGTTGTAATAGCTTCTGGTGGTTATGGCAATGTATATTTCTTATCAACTAATGCTATGGGTTCTAATGCAACTGCTGCATGGAAAATTCATAAAAAAGGAGCATATTTTGCTAATCCTTGTTATACGCAAATTCACCCAACATGTATTCCTCGCTCGGGTGATTATCAGTCTAAATTGACTTTGATGTCTGAGTCACTCCGTAATGACGGACGTATTTGGGTACCTAAAAATATGGATGATGTAATGGCCATCCGAGAAGGTCGTAAAAAACCTACAGATTTGTCTGAAGAAGAAAGAGATTATTATCTTGAACGTCGTTATCCTGCTTTCGGAAATTTAGTTCCTCGTGACGTGGCATCTCGTGCTGCAAAAGAGCGTTGTGACGCTGGTTATGGGGTAAATGCAACTGGTGAAGCTGTTTATTTAGATTTTAAATCTGCTATTACTCGTTACGGAAAAGAGCAAGCAAAAATTCAAGGAATCGATAATCCATCCGATACTAAAATATATGAATTAGGTCAAGCAATTGTTGAAGCCAAATATGGAAACTTGTTCCAGATGTATGAAAAGATTGTAGATGACAATCCATACGAGACACCAATGATGATTTATCCCGCAACGCATTATACTATGGGTGGTGTTTGGGTAGATTATAATTTAATGACTACAGTTGATGGATTGTATTGTATTGGTGAAGCAAACTTCTCAGATCATGGTGCAAATAGACTAGGAGCTTCTGCTTTAATGCAAGGCTTAGCTGATGGTTATTTTGTATTACCATATACCATTGGTGATTATTTATCTGATGATATCCGTACTGGACCAATTTCAACAGATTCTAAGGAATTTGAAGAAGCTGAAAAAGAAGTTAAAGATCGTATTGATTTCTTTATTAATAATAAAGGTGAGCATTCTGTAGATTATTACCACAAAAAATTAGGAAAAATTATGTGGGAAAAATGCGGAATGGCTCGTAATGAACAAGGTCTAAAAGAAGCAATGACGGAAATTAAAGAGTTGCGTGAAGATTTCTGGAAAAATGTAACTGTGCCTGGTTCTGCAAATGAAATGAATCCAGAATTAGAAAAAGCTGGTCGTGTTGCCGACTTTTTAGAATTAGGTGAATTGTTTGCTAAAGATGCGTTGAATAGAAATGAATCATGTGGTGGGCACTTCCGTGAAGAATCTGTCGAGTTAGATGGCCCTCAAAAAGGTGAAGCGAAACGTGATGATAAAAACTTTGCTTACGTTGCTGCTTGGGAGTACAAAGGTGAGCCTGCTGATGCGGTATTGCATAAAGAAGAATTAGAGTTTAATGATATCGAATTAAAACAACGTTCATATAAATAATAAAGACATTATGAATTTAACATTGAAAATTTGGAGACAAAAGAATGCTACCACCAAAGGTAAAATGGTAGATTATAAAGTAACTGATATTTCAGAACATATGTCTTTTTTAGAAATGATGGATGTTTTGAATGAACAACTTATCAATGCTGGCGAGGAGCCTGTTGCTTTCGATCATGATTGTCGAGAAGGTATTTGCGGTATGTGTTCTATGTACATTAATGGTGAAGCTCATGGGCCAGACCGTGGAGTTACAACGTGTCAATTGCATATGCGCATGTTTAAAGATGGTGATACTATTACAATAGAGCCTTTTAGAGCGGCAGCATTTCCTGTAATAAAAGATTTGGTTGTAGATAGAATGGCTTTCGAACGTATTCAACAAGCTGGAGGTTATATTTCTGTAAATACTTCGGGTAATACTCAAGATGCTAACGCATTGCCTATTTCTAAACATGCTGCTGATGAAGCTATGGATGCTGCAACTTGTATCGGTTGTGGTGCTTGTGTAGCAACATGTAAAAATTCATCTGCGATGTTATTTGTAGGAGCTAAAGTTTCGCAATACGCACTGTTGCCTCAAGGACAAGTAGAAGCCGCGGATAGGGTTAGAAATATGGTTGCTCAAATGGATTTAGAAGGGTTTGGTAACTGTACTAACACAGGTGCTTGCGAAATTGAATGTCCAAAAGGAATTTCTCTAGAGAATATTGCTCGTATGAATAGAGAGTTGATGAAAGCTTCAATCAAATAGATTCACTAAATATTTTCAAATTAAAATCCCAAGTTTAAGCTTGGGATTTTTTGTTAGTTTTATGCTATGAATAATCACTCTAAACTTCCAAATATAGGTACTACTATTTTTACAGTAATGAGTTCTTTGGCAGCAAAACATAATGCCATTAATTTATCACAAGGGTTTCCAAATTTTAAAAGTGACATAAAGCTTATTGAGCTAGTAAATCAAGCCATGAATGATGGTTATAATCAATATGCGCCTATGCCAGGAGTTTTAGCCTTACGTAAAGCCATTGCTAATAAGTTTGATCTTTTATATAATTCATCATATCACCCAGAATCAGAGATAACAATTACTTCTGGAGCTACACAAGCTATTTTTACAGCTATTTCTGCCTTTATTCGGCAAGATGATGAGGTTATTGTGTTTAGCCCTGCTTATGATTGTTATGAGCCTGCTATTGAGCTTAATGGCGGCAGTACAGTTTCTATACAATTAGAAGCACCCAATTATAGCGTGAACTGGAACGAGGTTAAACAAAAAGTTAATGATAAGACTAAAATGATTATCATTAATACGCCTCAAAATCCGAGTGGGACAATTTTCTCTTGCGAGGATATTAGATCTCTTGAAAAAATAACTGATGGAACAGGTATAATTGTTTTAAGTGATGAAGTCTATGAACATATAATTTTTGATGGTGAAAAACATCAATCTGTTTGCCTTTTTCCTAATCTAAAATCTCGAAGCATAATAACTGCTTCTTTTGGAAAAACATTTCATAATACAGGTTGGAAGTTAGGATATTGCTGTGCTCCAAAAGCATTAATGGAAGAATTTAGAAAAGTACATCAGTTTAATGTGTTTTCAACAAATCATCCAATGCAAATTGCTTTAGCAGATTATCTAAAAAAGCCTAACAATTATCTAGGTCTTTCTGAGTTTTATCAACAAAAAAGGGATTTGTTTTTAGATCTGATTAAAGGCTCTCGTTTTAATTTTACTCCGGTGAAAGGAACTTACTTTCAATCATTAAGTTATTCTAATATTAGTGATGAATCTGATATAAATTTCGCGAGGCGGTTAACAATTGAAAACAAAATAGCCTCTATTCCATTATCAGTATTTAATAACAATGGTTTAGATCAAAAGATGCTTCGCTTTTGTTTTGCGAAGACCGATGATACCTTAAAAAAAGCAGCAGAAATTTTAAACGCAATTTAAGATGCAAGAAGAGTTAAAAGTAGCATTGATACAAACCATTTTACTTTGGGAAGATGTAAATCTAAATCGAATAAATTTTGAGAAAAAGATTAATGCCATTTCTGAAAAAGTTGATCTAGTTATATTACCAGAAATGTTCTCTACAGGCTTTACAATGAACCCAGAGAGAGTTGCGGAAACTATGAATGGAAAAACAGTAAGTTGGTTACAAAATCTTGCAATAGAAAATGATATAGCCATAACCGGCAGCATCGTCATTAAAGAAAATGATAACTATTATAATCGTTTGTTATTTGTCCATTCAAATGGAATAATAGAAACTTACGACAAACGACATACTTTTACATTAGCTGGAGAGGATAAAGTTTATACAGCTGGTACAGAAAAATTAATAGTGAAATATAAAGGTTGGCAAATTTGCCCCCTTGTATGTTATGATCTGCGTTTTCCTGTTTGGTCAAGAAATATTGAAAATTATGATCTTTTAATTTATGTTGCTAACTGGCCAAAACCAAGGATTACAGCCTGGGATTCATTGTTAAAGGCTCGAGCAATCGAAAACATGAGCTACTGTATTGGTGTAAATAGAGTTGGCTTAGATAATAATGAATATGAATATTCGGGACATTCGGCTGTCTTTGATGTTTTAGGAGTCAAAGTTTCTAATATTAAACCAAGTACAGAACAAACAGAAATTGTGACTTTAAATAAAAGTCATATCAAAAAGTATCGAAATAAACTTATGTTTTTAAAAGATAGAGATTCTTTTACTATAGATTAAGCCATTGTTGCCAAGGTAATCGAATTAACATCATTAAAAGTCCTAATCCATAAAAAATAGCTATTGTTTTAAATTTACCATTATCAGTTGTTTGCTTTTTATGTTTAGACCACCCTATCGTTATTAAAACTATAGCAAATAACATCATTAAAGGGTGCTCGACTGCTAACAAACGTACTTCAGAATTCTTCATGGTATCACCCATACCTGTATCTTTTAAAGTCTTATACCATGGACTCATAAAATACCATCCTAAACCAAGCAATAATTGAATATGAGTTACAATCAGTGCAAACAACGAAATGCGCAAATCTTTGTCTTTAAATTCTCTTTTAGATGTAAACCCCATAATAGCATTTATAACTGCTAAAATCAATATTATAAATACAATATAAGCCCAGTAAGAGTGTAACATTTTCATCATGATAAAAACGATTTAGAATAGAAACAAATGTACTAATTTTTGGAAATAAAAAAACCCCGCAATGCGGGGTTAATTGTTATTTAGTCCTTTTTTTAGTTAAACGAATATTTAACACCAAAATTCATTTGCCATCTTGAGCTTTGAAGACCAAAATCGTCAATTTGTTCAATACGGTCTATAATACCCGAATCGAATCTAAATTCAGGAGTCGTACCATCAGCTTGAAACCCTTCAACTTCCAATAAGTTAACACCACCAATGAATTTTCTTACACCCCAATCTTTATTAATTAAATTGGTTACGTTAAAAATATCAAATGTAACTGCTAAAGCATGCTTGCTATCTGCTCCTAATTTAAATTCTTGTATTAATTTAAAATCTACTATATGATTCCAAGGTCCTCTATCGCCATTACGTTCAGCATATTTACCTCTTCTACTTCTTAAATAGTCATTACTACTAATAAATGAATTAAGAGCATCCCATTGAGCTTGTTGCTCAGCAGGCGTTCCTGTAAAATTAATTTCTCCTTGGTTTGCAGGCACATATATTAACGCATTTCCTCTAGAATCATCATTCAATAAATCGTCACCGTCTCTATAAACATAAGAGAATGATCCTCCTTCTTGACCCTCATAAAATAAACTGAAAGTGGTTTTTGCAAAATTACCCCATTTAAGATCATAAGTTAAAAACGTATTTATTCTATGTCCAGCAGCAAAGTCAGATCTTGTTACTGGTAACGCTGAATTTTTACCATTAACCGTTTGAATATTTCTCCACTGTGAGCTGTTTTGCGAAGATGTTAAGTCAAAAATACTTCTTGAGTCACCGTAAGAATAAGATACAGATGCGTTAAGACCATTATCAAAATTTTTGCTCAATGTTGTAGATGCGTTCCATGAATAACCTTTAGTTGTATTATATCCTAAAATTATTCTACCATATGTGTCATCTACCTCATCTCTCCTATTATATACAGATCTATTATCTGCACCAGTTAAATTTCCTACAGGGGCTTTAACATTTAGATTCTCATAATAAATTGATTGAATATTCTTATTGTACAATATATCTGCAGAAAGAGTAATTCCTCCTGGTAATTTATGGTCTACCGCTAAATTAGTTTTAAATAACTGTGGCAATTTAGTATTAGGCGCAAATAAATCAACATTTCCACCAGTTGCTCCTGTACCAGGAGTTACATCAACAAATTGATTGTTTACATCCGGATCAAAGGTAATATCGTCTGGGAAAAATTCAAAAGTATAACCACCAGTAACACCATTATTGTTATAAATTCCTCCTGGCCAAACTAAAGGTATTCTTGATACAAAAACACCAAAACCACCTCTTACTTGTGTTTTATACTCACCTTTTACATTCCAGTTAAATCCTACTCTCGGAGAGACGTGTATGGTAGAACTAATACCTCTACCAACTCTTGCTCCTCTAAGATCTTTACCTGCTGCTTCCAATAATGGAACAGTAACATTATTAAAATGAGGGTTAGTTCTACCATCATCCCATTTAGGCATATCAAATCTTAAACCTGCTGTTACTTTAAAATTATCTGAAAACTCTACTTCATCTTGAAAATATAATCCAAACTGAGCTAATTTAAATTCGGCAGCACCACTAGAAGTGTCTCCCGCACCTGCACTTAATAAAGAATACCCTCTTTGATATACTCTTGGGTTTGCATTATTTAAAAAATCATCTAAATTGTTGTACTCATAGTTACCAAAATTACTCGCAAAAAATAAGTTCTTGATGTCAGTAAATTCATTATGTGTACCAATAGTAATAGTATGTGCTCCACTATAAATTTCAAAATTATCAGTTATTGTTAAGGTCTTAGAATCTAATAAGTTTGCCGTAGAGAAGCGTTCACCACCAAAAGTTATAGTGCCACTGCCATCTCTAACTCGAACCCAAGGAAAATCACTTCCGGAAGGATCTCTATCATCTTCAACTTTAGTGTAACCAATAATTAAATTGTTTGAGTACTTATTTCCAATTGATAAGTTCCATTCTAATGATGCTGAATGATCAGTATGTTTGAAAAATTCTGAACCATTTAAGAAGCCAATTCCAAAATTACCAGAACCTCTAGCTTCTAAGTTTTCAGTTTTGTTCATTCTATATGATAACGATAATTTGTTGTTATCGTTAATATTGAAATCAAACTTAGTAACTATTCTATCACTAACTAATGTGTTTACATGATTAGTATAAGTACCTGGATTGTAATTGTAAGTGTTTTGTAAAAAGTTAGATAAGTTATCTAAATCTCCTTGAGTAGAATTACCTGTGTAATTTGCAATATTAAATGGCGCAGGGGTTTCATCATCTTGTCTTTCATAATTAACAAAGAAAAATGCCTTATCTTTTGCAATAGGTCCCCCTAAAGTAAAACCATAAGTTTGAGCTGTAAATTCTGCTATTTTTTCTCTGCTCTCTCCAGAAGGAACTAAATCTACTGGGGTTTTACCAACCAAATCTTGATTTCTAAAGTACGCATATGCCGTTCCAAAAAAGTTGTTTTTACCAGATTTTGTAATAGCATTTATCGCACCACCAGTAAAACCAGCTATTTTTACATCAAATGGAGCAACTGAAACCTGAAACTGCTCAATTGCATCAATAGAAAAAGGATTCACCCCCGTTTGACCACCATTAGTACCAGAACCAGCTAAACCAAATGTATCATTATTAACAGCACCATCTACATAAATAGCGTTAAATCTATTATTTTGACCTGCAATAGAAATAGAAAAACCGTCATTTCCTTCAGTAATTGAAGCTTGTGGTGTTAATCTAACAAAATCTGCAACAGCTCTTGAGGTAGATGGTAAAGTTTGTATTTTTTCATTATCAATTACTGTCTCAATACCCGTTTTGTTCTTATTAAAAACGCTGCCTGATTGAGCAGAAATAACTACTTCTTCAAGTGTATTTCCTGTTTCTTGTAATTGAGCATTTACTCTAAATTTCTGACCTAATTGAAGAAAAACGTTCTCTTGTTTAAATTCTTCAAAGCCAACGTAAGTAATTGTGATAGTGTAAGGCCCACCAACTCTCATGTTTGAGATTCTGTAAAAACCATCAAAGTCAGTAGCTGAACCATATTTAGTACCCGATGGGGTATGGATAGCAACTACATTAGCGCCTGGTAATACATTACCATCGCCGTCAAGCACTTTACCGTTTAAAGAGGAAGATGTGCTACCTTGTGCAAAAACAGTAGATGATGCAGCAAATAGCATCATTACTATTAGTAAATTAGTAATTTTTTTCATGTTTAAATTGAATTAGTTTATGTTTTGCGCGGCAAATGTAAATATTTAAAGTTACTTCTAACTTTAAGAAAACATTAACTTTTAGCCAAACACGCAAATATATATATTTTTATGGAATTGATAAAAAAAGAGCTTAAAAATAGGTTTATAGTAACTTCTGTGTAATTCTTTTGTCTATTGAAGAGATAACTAATGATTACTTTAACATTTTGTTCGCCATTTCTTTCCCTAATTCCACTCCAAATTGATCAAAACTGTAAATATTCCAGATGTAGCCCTGCGTGAATGTCTTGTGTTCATATAAAGACAATAGACTCCCTAGTGTCTTAGGGGAAAGTTGATCAACTAATATTGTATTAGATGGCTTATTACCTTCAAACACTTTATATGGTAATAATGAATTAATTGATTCTAAATTATCTGAAAATTTTAAATCCAGATGAACTTCTTCCTTTGTTTTACCTACGCACAAAGCTTCAGCTTGAGCATAAAAATTAGCCATTAATTTTTTATGATGATCTTCTTTACCGTATAATGATTTTTTAAAACCTATAAAATCAACCGGAATCAGTTTGCTCCCTTGATGAACCAATTGCATAAAAGCATGTTGTACATTTGTTCCTGTATTACCCCAAATAATGTTTCCTGTTTGATAGGTTGTTTTTCTTCCGTTTCTATCAATAGATTTTCCGTTACTCTCCATAGATAATTGCTGAAGATATGGTACCAATTGACTTAAGTATTGTGAAAAAGGAATCACCACTTCACTTTCCGAGTCAAAAAAATTGTTGTACCAAATACTTAATAAAGCTAATAATACAGGCATATTCTCGTCAAAATCAGCTGTTTTAAAATGATTATCCATTTGATAGGCCCCTTCTAGTAGCTCTTCAAACTTCTCAAACCCTAAAGCAAGGCTAATAGATAAGCCAACAGCACTCCAAAGCGAATAGCGCCCTCCAACCCAATTCCACATAGTGAAAATATTTTCATTAGCTATTCCAAAAGATTTTACTTTTTTTAGGTTGGTAGAAATAGCGATAAAATTGTGTTGAATGTCTTCTTCATTTGCTGATTGTAAAAACCATTCCTTAACCGTTAAGGCATTAGTAAGTGTCTCTTGGGTAGTAAACGTTTTTGAAACTATTACAAAAAGAGTAGTTTCGGGATTCAATTCTTTTAAGATTTCTGAAACATGATCACCATCTATATTTGAAATAAAGTGTGTTTCAAGGTGATTTTTATAAAACTGTAGTGCGTCGACTACCATTCTAGGGCCTAAATCTGAACCACCAATGCCGATATTTACTATATCTGTGATTGGCTTTCCCGTATATCCTTTATGCCTTCCTGATATTACCTGCTCCGAAAAGATCTTCATTTTTTCTAAAGATGTTTTTACATCTGGCATTATATCTTTTCCGTCAACTAAAATGGGGTTATTCGACTTATTTCGCAAAGCAGTATGCAATACCGCTCTACTTTCAGTGGTATTAATTTTCTCTCCAGAAAATAATTTTTTGATACCATCTTTCAGATCTACTTCATTGACTAGATCAATTAATAATTGAATTGTTTCTTCTGAAATTCTATTCCTTGAATAGTCTAACTCTATTTCACCAAAATCAATAGAAAATTTCTCCTTTCTATACTCATCTTTTATAAAAAGTGATCGAACATGAACATCCTTAATTTTATTGTAATGTTCTTCTAAATATTTCCAAGCATTGGTTTCGGTGGGATTAATCGACTTTAGTGGCATCTCATTTCTATTAGTAATGGTAAAAGTAAAATAAGAAATAACAATCAACAAGCTACATTGTCGATAATTTTACGAGAACGATTTAGAATCTAAGATACTTATGGAATAACTTCTGAAGCTATATCTGTTAAGGGTTCTTCTTCGATTATGGGAATATTAATAAGGTCAAGTTCTTGCTTGAGCGGAGTAATAAATGTTAAATAATCTTCTTTTAACTCTTTTTTGATCGGTTCTGCTGATGGTAATTTTTGTTTAAAAGGGTCTACCTGAGCACCATTTTTCCAAAATCGATAACACACATGTGGCCCCGCAGTATTGCCAGTCATACCAACCCAACCAATTACATCGCCTTGTTTAACATAATCTCCTACCTTAACAGCACGTTTGCGCATATGTAAATACTGAGTAGAATAAGTTGAGTTGTGCTTTACTTTTACATAGTTACCATTGCCTCCTCTATAACGAGATTCTACTACTGTACCATTGGCCGTACTTTTAATAGGAGTGCCAATTGGCGCGGCAAAATCGGTTCCTCTGTGAGCCTTTACACGACCGTAATATTTTATTTTACGTCGTAAATTATATCTTGAAGAAATTCTACTAAATTTTAATGGAGCCTTTAAAAACTGACGTCTTAAGTTGCCTGCTTTTTCATCGTAGAAATCGTATATGTTCTTCGTGGAATCAGTCACGTAATTAAATGCATAAAAAGAGCTTTTCTTATGTTCAAAATAAGCACCTTTAATTTTTCCTATTCCGACATAAGTAGTATCGTCTACAAATTTTTCCTCATAAATAATCTTAAAATTATCTCCTTTTTGAAGATGGAAAAAATCGACTGTCCAAGCATAGATATCAGACATGTCATTTACCAGGTTATAATCCAAGCCTTGTTCTTCCATTGCCTCAGATAGCGAAGAAGTAATTATTCCTGAAGCCTCTTTGGTAACAGTTTTTACGTCTTTACGTTTATGCTTAGTAACAACTGAATCAGCAAAATCTAAAACAACATATTCTATCTTATTTGGTCTATAAATAAAAACCTGTGCTTTCTCAGTAGAATCATTTTTTGCCAAAATAGTATAAGGTTTTCCGGCACGTAACTTTCGAACATCAAATGAATTCTTAGCCGCTTCTACTATCTTATACACCTGTGGATATTCTACATGATTTCTATATAATATCTCACCAAAACTTTCACCGTTTTTTATAGTGTCTTCTACAACCTTATAGTCATTAAGTGTGTAACCAAACTTATTAATAATTTTAGGTTGTAATTCTGCTATTTCTTCGTTTGAAGTAGTTTTGCTTTCTTTGGCGCAGGATAGAAATAAAAAAACAAGTAAAATAGGAAGTAAAGCCTTCGTTTGCATCAATCTTATTTAAACAATTGCGCAAATCTACTATTTTATATCAAAAATCTATAAAATGGAAATGTTAAAATATAATCGGAAACGGATTAGCAAGACCTTTATAAGCATTTAAATCAGCACGTAAAGATCCTACAGCTAAAGATGCCTTTATGCGCAATGGAATTTTATTCTCATCTGCGCTAACCCATACGGTTAAGCTTTCTTGTTCTTTAAAAACACGACCGGCTTGAACAATTGGTCTAAACTTTAACGATGCTACTTTCCCAAATTTTGTTCTGATGGTTTCATTACCTAAATAGCGCAGTTTAAACTTATAGCTGGTCTCATCAAAAAACATCGTTAAAGCTACTTCGTCATTAACTTTCATATTGCTTAAGTCTTGATTTCTTAAATAATATAAAGTAGAAACCATGTCTTGAACATCATCAGAAAAATCAAAAGTTGCTTCGGTTTTTCGTTTATGGTCTTTAACAAGAGCTTTCTTTTCTCTTTGGTCAAAAAAGATCTCCTTATCTTTTTTATAACCTCCTTCATTAATCTTTCTAATAAAATGATAAGGTACTAATGATTCTTTATAAAAATGAGATTGGTAGTTGTCTTTTACCTTAAAAAACCAACTTATGACTCCAGTTGTTTTTCCTTTACCCACCACATGAAAAGCCTCCTTGCCATTGTGCAGAGTCTCTTTAATTTCCATAGTGGCATTACCAGCATTTAAAAAATTGCTGTAGCTAATTCTAAATTTTAGCCATTCTCCCTTTTTAAAAGCCTTAACATCATTTTGAGCGGTAACAAAGAATGATATAAACAATATAACTATAACTAGTGTCCTCTTCATATTTTTTGTTTAGCAATTGATAATTTACAATTACCGTTCCAAAAATAAAAAACTCTTATAAAGGAGCATTTATAAGAGCTTATAATTAGTTAAATTTTTAACGGAATTATTACGATAATATTTTATGTTCTTTCAGATTATCTGCGCCCCAGTTTTTTAGTTCACTTTCACTCCATAATTCTGGAAAGAAAATCCTTCGCTGGTAGCGTGGATGCATATATTTTTGCCATTCGCTACCTCCTGTTGCTTCTATATCTTCTCCTCCAATATATTTCTGAGCTGCATTGTAATGTGCCATTACCCATCGAACATTTACAGTATGATCATAATGACGCATCGCATTTTTGAGATCAATATTCTCTTGTGTTTCTTTTGGTAGGGTTTTAAATTTTGTCCAGAGATTGATCGTATTATATTTTTTCATCATTCTGATAAATTTGTCTTTATATTTTTCTTCAAATTGCTCTAAGAAATATGACTTTTCGCCTGTTTTATGATTTTTACCGGCAGCTTGCCAATATAAATGTTCAAAAGCATACTCAAAAGGAGTATTTCTATCTATTGTTTTTCTAAAACGATAATCAATTAAATTGATTAATTCAGTAGAGCAAAATTCTATCATTCTGTACTGAGCACTTTGAAAGCCACTTGCTGGAGTTAATGTATCTCTAAATTTAAGGTATTGTTCAATCTCCATGCCCTCTTGCATAATACTAAAAGAAGTTGCTAGCATATCGAAATAGCGACTAATACGCATAAGCCTAGATGCAAAAAACTCTGATGTTAAATTTTCATTATGAGAAATTTGGTCAATCTCCCAAAGAATCATTTTAAAAATCAGTTCATTGATTTGATGGTACATTATAAATACCATTTCGTCTGGCAATACTGTTCTTTGCACCTGTAAATTTAACAGTAAATCGGTTTGAATATAATCCCAATATGTTATTGGTTTGCTTTGTAACAATCCGTCAAGATGTGTGTCTAGATCTTGACCTATTGCATCGTATTTATTTTTTAATTGATTTACTTGTTTTTCAATTTGTTTATCCATTGTTGAATGTTGAATTCATTACAAATATACTAAAGCCCTTTGCGCTCCTTGAATTCTATTTGTAATACATTTTTTGTATTATTTGTAATTTTAAATCTATTATCTAAACGCTTATTTACTACCCAAACAATTTCTTTATTAGAACACAATAACCAAGTATTTTCTTTATCTATTAAAGAGCACTTTTCATCTTTAAAGAACTTGCTTAGCTTCTTTTTGCCATTCATTCCAAGTGGGTAAAAATAATCTCCCTCTTTCCACCTTCTTAGCTCTAAAGGGAACTCTAGTTTATCTTTGTCTACTAGAATGATGTGCTTGTCATCAGAATTTAAACTATTTGCATTTGCCTCTTTTAATTCAATAGAGAAGCTGTCATTAACTACCTCTTTTTCATCTCTTTGAATTATAAAAACTTCTTTTGTTATATTGTTTGAGTTTAATAATAGATGATCTCTATCTTTTAATAATCGATATTTTTCGCTAAACACTTGTTTACCCGATTGTGCATCTAATAAATTTACAACATCGTTCCATTCATTAAAACCATATTCTTTCAATATTTCGTATAAATATGCTTTTGGGTTTGATAAATTCTTAATCCTTTGAATGTCTAGTTTAATTAGATTTTTTTCTTGCTTTAAGATCACCTCTTCTTTAACTTCGGTAACAGCATCGTTAACAATTTGTTGACTTTGCTTTAGGTGCACTGATGTTTCTTTATAAGATTCTAATAAACTAGGGTTCAATTCTTTTAATAATGGAATTATTTGATGTCTAATTTTATTACGGGTATACTTAATTTCATTGTTACTTAAATCTTCCCGCCAATCGAACTCGTTTTCTTTAGCATACATTTCAATCTGTTCTTTTGAAGAATTTAGTAAAGGACGGATAATTTTGTCATTCTTTTCAGGTATGCCAATTAAACCATCTAAACCAGTACCTCTTGAAAAATTAAGTATAAAAGTCTCTAGACTATCGTCTAAATGATGTGCCGTAGTTATGTAGTCTAATTTCTTCTCTTTTAACAACTCATAAAACCAATCGTATCGCAACTTTCTTGCTGCCATCTGAATTGATAGTTTATTGTTGCTAGCAAATTCTTCGGTATCAAAATATTTGACATGATGTTTTACCTTTAATTTCTCCGCTAGATTTTTCACAAAATCTTCGTCGGCATCAGAATCCTTTCCACGTAAGCGAAAATTACAATGTGCTAATTCAATATTTAGCCTGCTTTGATATAATAGGTGGGTTAATACAACACTATCCAAACCTCCTGAAATGGCGACCAATAACTTCTTATC
This sequence comes from Maritimimonas sp. 2304DJ26-3, assembly GCF_056591635.1. Classification (NCBI taxonomy): domain Bacteria; kingdom Pseudomonadati; phylum Bacteroidota; class Flavobacteriia; order Flavobacteriales; family Flavobacteriaceae; genus Maritimimonas; species Maritimimonas sp. 2304DJ26-3. The sequence continues at coordinate 844,490 of NZ_JBWQOK010000001.1, read as the reverse complement.
TTCAAGAAAAGTGAAGTTAGTATTGATATGTTTTTGAAATTTATCTAACACAAAAGCAAAGATAAAGCTATTATGGTATCCTACCTACGTAGGAATGACAATACACGGTTAGTTTCGAACATCAAGTGCGTCGCGCAAAGCATTACCTATAATCATAAAGGCCATAACTAAACTCATAATTGCTAAACCAGGAATAACTGCCAAATAGGCTTTCCCTAAAATAATATAACTATAATGATCTTTAATCATTGCGCCCCAGGAAGGTGTTGGTGGCTGTGCGCCAATACCCAAAAAACTAAGTCCACTTTCTATCAATATAGCTGCTGCAAAATTCGCTGCTGAAATTACTATAACTGGCGCCATTATATTAGGTAGAATATGTCTAAAAATGATTCTAGCGTTAGAATATCCTAAGGCTTTTGCTGCCTCTACATATTGTTGTTCTTTTGTACTAATTATTTGGCCACGAACTACACGAGCTACCTCAACCCACATGGTTAGACCTACTGCAATAAATACCTGCCAAAAACCTTTGCCTAAGGCTAACGTAATTGCAATGACTAACAATAAGGTTGGTATGGACCAAGTAATATTTATAAGCCACATAATAAACGCATCTTTTTTTCCGCCAAAGTATCCTGCAATGGAGCCAATGGTAATTCCTATTATTAAAGAGATGAACACAGCAATAAAGCCAATAAAAAAAGATATTCTAGCTCCTATAAGCATTCTACTTAAAAGGTCTCTACCATACTTATCGGTACCAAGAATAAATTTCTTTGTTTTAATAAAGTCTTTTGGGTCTCCATCAAAAATAGTTAGAGGAAATGTTTTAACCTGCTTAGGCATATTACCTTCTGAATATTCGGTAATTTCTAGATTATTATTTGCAACAGCATAGCTTGACATAGGTATCTCAGACGATCTATTCTCTTTACCAAAAAATACAGTTTTTAAAAAAGACTCTTTTGTAGTTTTCGCAGATGGAATTGTAAGCATTTGTACTGTAAATCCTGGTTTTTTAGAGTGAATTTCTAAATGCATTTGATTAGCATTACTAGAATTATCTGGAGCGAATACATAGGCGAAAACTGCTATAATTCCAACCGAAACAATAAACCAAAAACTAAAAAGCCCTGAACGGTTCTTTTTGAACTTTTTCAGGGCTAACTGTGTAAGTGAATTTGACACTTTATAAAAACTATAAAGAATTAATTTTTTACTAAGGTAATATGTTTTTTTAGTTTTAAATCAGCCAATACATTTAAGCCTTCTTCTATATAAATGTCTTTGCTTAGATTTTTATGCCATGCTTTTCTCTTTTCGGCTAAAACCTCATTATTTTCTAACAATGGCTTTTCGTATTCTGGAGAGGTAAATTTTAAATTGTTTCTATAATCATATATTGATAAAAACTTCTTACCCTGTTCTTCTCTTTTTTTAAGATCATTAACATAGTCAGAGTACTTTAAGTTAATTGTATTATCGTCTCTACCTTCTTTTACCCAACGTGCATTCTCATCAATTAGCATAAACTGCGGGTTACTTCTAATTCTCTTTTTGCTATCGTTCACTACCTCATCAAAATTTGCGTATTTATCCCAAGGCTTATAGTTTGCTTTTTGAATCTGATCCCATTGTAATGGATTTTCCTCATCTCGCTCACCAATATCCATGTACGTATATCTACTTGGCATTGCGACATCAGAAACCACTCCTTTTAACTGATTTGATCCTCCGTTTACACGATAGAATTTCTGAATTGTCATTTTCAATGCTCCAAGATCCTTACCATATTTAATATAATTATTTAATGGCATAATATTCTGCACAGTACCTTTACCATATGTTTGCTTGCTGCCAATAATTACTGCTCTATTGTAATCTTGCATAGCGGCTGCAAAAATTTCAGAAGCTGAAGCAGAAAGTTCGTTTACAAGTACTACCAAAGGTTTATTCCATCTTATAGCATCATCTCTATCTTTTCTGACTTTGGGTTTACCTTCTCTATATTTTACTTGAACTACTGGTCCGTCTTCTATGAATAATCCAGCAATTGCAATGGCAGTTTCTAGTGAACCTCCACCATTATTTCTAAGATCTATCAGTAATCCGTCAACATTCTCTTGGCGCATTCTTTCTACTTCCCTTGCCATATCTGTAGCTGAATTTCTAAAGTTTCTTTCACTAAAATCTATATAAAATTTAGGAAGATCTATTATTCCAAACTTACGATTGTCTTTTTTAACTACACTAGTCTTAGCAAAGGTCTCTTCTAGTTCAACTACATCTCTTATAATTGCTATTTGCTTTGTAGAGCCGTCTATTTTTTTAAGTGTTAATCTCACTTCAGTTCCTTTTTTACCTTTAATAAATTCGATGGCATCGCTTAATCTCATACCAACAATATCTATTGGTTCTTTATCTGCTTGACCTACTTTTAAAATAATGTCTCCTACCTCTAATTCACCTGCTCTCCATGCTGGGCCTCCAGAAATTAATTCGTCTACCCTAGTATAATCTCCTCTTTTTTGTAATCTAGCACCAATGCCTTCTAGCTTACCTGCCATATCTGTATCGAAAGATTTTTTAGCTCTGGGCGCTAAATAATTTGAATGAGGGTCAAATTCTGTGGAAATACTATTGATAAAGAATGAAAACCAATCTTCATCATCTAAATCATCCATTACATCAAAAAAATCTTCAGTGCTTTTTAGAGTTGCAGTACGTGCTTCTTCTTCTAACTCTTTAAAAGACTTCATTTTATAGGAAGTGTCTTCTTCCTGTTTTTCTTTTTCTGATTCTAGTTTATCGTGTAAGCGAACTAATGTGTTTAATTTTAACTGTTTTCTCCAGTTTCTAATTAACTCAACTTCATTTTTAGCATATTGTCTATTATCATAGTCTAAATCTAACTCTTCATCTTTATCAAAATTGAATGGAAATTTTAAAACTTCTTTATAAAACCCTCGGGCTTCTCTTAATCTACGAGCATATCTAGAATAAACAATATTATAAAAAGTAAGGTCTTCGTTTTTTATCTGATCGTCAATTTTATCTTTATAAAAGGTAAACTGATCTAAATCTTCTTTTGTAAAAAATCGCTTGGTAGGATCTAGACCATCAATAAAATCATTAAAGACCGAAGCTGAAAATTCATCATTTATATCTTGAGGGTCATAATGCCCTTGTGTTAGAGCATATCTAATTAGACCTAATAAAACTTTATCTTTTTCAGGATCCGGTTGTTGTTTCTTTAAAGTAAAACTCAATAAGATTCCTGTCAACAGCACCAAAGGCACAATTATTTTATAATTTCTTTTCATAAAAATTATCATTCTATTCATTCAACAATCACTATTCAATCTACTAAAATAGTGCCAATTATTCGATTTAAATATTATTTAACAGATTTTTTATAAATGCCTTTAAAAGCTTGTTGGATAACTTCGTCGTTTTCATTTAAAATATCCCATGTCTGGGTAACAGACTTATTTTCATTTAGTTGCCAGGTAATTCGGTTATAATATTTTCCTTTTTTACCATCTAATAACTCGCTTTTAAGCATCATTTTGCCATTAAGATAACTACCTTTTAACGTTAAACTAAAGCCAGAATTGTCTATCCATACCTGATTCCATGTTTTGTCAGCTAAATTGTAATAATTATAGCTGGTACCTCTAATTACTCCAGCTGATTTCCATTGTTCTCTCATTACACAATTACCATATTGTTCATCTTTTGTAATTGAATTGGTTCCAACTTGTTTATCCTCAGTAGTATACACTGTCCATTCTCCAAGCCAAAAATCAAATTGACTATGAGCTTCAGTACAACACGGGCAAGGTTTTTCATCTGTGTTTTGAGCATTAATGCCTAATGTAGTGATACTAAATAGCATCACCGTTAAAAAAACAGTTTTGATTTTCATGATTTGAGAGCTTGTATTAATCACAATTATACTGATTTTTAACGATTTTGCTTCATAACAAAATGTTAAAGCATAATGGTTAATCTTACGATAAAAAAATAGTAGTTTTGCTCTACTAACGAATTTTTATGAACGAAAAACCTTTAATTTTAGTTACAAACGATGATGGCATCACTGCTCCCGGTATTAGAACATTAATTTCTGTAATGAATGAAATTGGAGATGTAGTAGTGGTGGCACCAGATAGCCCACAAAGCGGTATGGGGCACGCAATTACTGTGGATTCTACCTTGTATTGCAATCCTATAAATGTAGATGACGGAATTCAATTAGAATATAGCTGTTCTGGCACTCCCGCTGACTGTGTAAAATTAGCGGTAAATGAAATTTTAAACAGAAAACCAGATTTATGCGTTTCGGGAATCAATCATGGCTCAAATTCATCAATAAACGTTATCTATTCTGGCACTATGAGTGCGGCTGTTGAAGCTGGTATAGAAGGTGTTCCTGCAATAGGGTTTTCTTTACTAGATTATAATTGGGATGCGGATTTTAAATACTCAAAAGAGTTTGTGAAAAATATAACTCTAAGCGTTTTAAAAAATAAATTACCAGAAGGTGTTGTCTTAAACGTAAATATTCCTAATCTTAAAAAGGAAGAAATAAAGGGCGTGAAAATATGCCGCCAAGCACATGGTATTTGGAAAGAAGATTTCGACAAAAGAGTCAGCCCGTTAGGGAAAGATTATTATTGGTTATCAGGTAAATTTGAAAATAAAGATCACGGTGAAGATACTGATCTATGGGCATTAGAAAATGGTTATGTTTCTGTTGTACCTGTTCAATTTGATCTTACAGCACACCACTATATTCAAAAATTAAATAATTGGGATTTATAATGCGTAAACGAATATTTAAAGGGATTTTAACAGGGTTATTAGCAACTGCCATTGGATTTTATCTATATGTAGAGTTTGCTTTAAATGGTACTTTCTTAGAAGCATTAGAAGTGATTAAGCAGAAAGAATTATATGGTATGGTATTAAGTATTGCTGCCATCCCTAACCTATTAGCATTTTTTGCTTTTATAAAAAGAAAGCAAGATTATGAAGCAAGAGGTGTTCTGCTTGCTACTTTTATAGTTGCCTTTTTAATATTGATTTCTCAGTTTTTATAAACTAAATGAAGTATTATATTCTTGTAGGAGAGGCCTCAGGTGATTTGCACGCTTCAAATTTGATGAAAGCATTGCAAAAAGAAGATACTCAAGCTGAATTTAGATTTTGGGGAGGTGATCTTATGCAGGCTGTTGATGGTAAATTGGTTGTACACTATAAAGAGCGTGCTTTTATGGGTTTTGGCGAAGTTCTAATGAATCTTCGTAAAATCTTTAGCCTTATTTCTTTTTGCAAAAAAGATATTGCGCAATACAAACCAGATGTGATTATTTTTATTGACAATTCTGGCTTTAACTTAAGGATTGCTAAATGGGCAAAACAAGAAGGTTATAAGACCAATTATTATATTTCTCCTCAAGTTTGGGCGTCGCGTGCGAGCAGAGTCAAAGCAATAAAACGTGATATTGATAACATGTATGTTATCTTGCCTTTTGAGGAAGATTTTTATAAAAAATATAACTATAACGTTTCTTTTGTTGGTCATCCTTTATTAGACGCCATAGCGGAAAAGTCCCAAGTGGATGAAATCGCTTTTAAAAAAGAACATAAGTTAGGAGAAAAACCAATTATAGCGCTATTACCAGGAAGTCGAAAACAAGAAATCACTAAAATGCTTTCTGTAATGCTTAAGATGGTTCCAAAATTTAAGGATTATCGGTTTGTCATTGCTGGTGCTCCAAGCCAAGATTATGAATTTTATAGTCAATTTATAAAAGAAAGTGATGTAAAATTTGTAGATAACAAAACTTATGATCTACTATCTATTTCGTACGCTGCATTGGTAACTTCTGGCACTGCAACTTTAGAAACCGCTTTGTTTAAAATACCTCAAGTAGTTTGCTATAAAGGGAGTAACCTATCGTATCAAATAGCAAAGCGAATTATAACGCTTAAATTCATTTCATTGGTGAATTTAATTATGGATAAAGAAGTTGTTACTGAGCTTATTCAAAATGACTTTAACGAAAAGCAATTAGAGCTAGAACTTACCAAAATATTAGACACAAAATATCGAGAACGATTGTTTGAAAGTTATTTTGACTTAGAACAAAAATTGGGCGGAAAAGGTGCCAGTGCAAAAGCTGCTAAGCTGATTTATAATTCTATTTCTTAGTCTTCTGTTAAATATTTTTTTCGAAATTTTACTACTAAAATTCCCATTCTTAAAAACATCCAAACAGAAAAGGCAATCCAAATTCCGTACAATTTTAAATCAAAATAATCTCCAATCAATAATGTAGGAATAAATCCTAAAAATGTAGCTATTAATAATACGTTTCGTAACGCAATGGCCTCTGCTAATCCTTTAAACAATCCATCAAAAACAAAGGCGATAGCATTTAATGGTTGCATTAAAACAACAATCCAAAAAATAGCATAAAAGGAATCTAACACAATAGTTTCTTTAGTGAAAAGCCTCCCAATAGGATAATAAAAAATAAAACAAACGAGCCCTAAAATAGATGCTATAACGACTGCATATTTAGTGAGGTCAGTGCTTAGTCTCCATAAATTTTTATAGTCTTTTTCACCTAATAATCTTCCTGAAACTATATTGCCAACACTAGAATACCCATCAATAAAAAAGGCAAAAAACAACCAAATTTGAAAAGCTATTGTCTGCGCTGCTATATAATTGTTTCCGTACTTTGTAGCGTAAGCATTGGCAAAATATAGCGCTATATTTAATGCTGCAGCACGAATAAAAAGATTAAAACTTAAGCCAATCAAACGTTTAATCTCTTTGTTAAAGGGCAATATAAAGCGAAGATTGAAGGGTGTTTTCTGTAGCATTAATACCAAAGCAATAATAGCCATTACACCTTGAGCAACAACACTAGCATAAGCAGCTCCTTGAATATGCATTGCAGGAATAAATCCTTCAATACCAAAAACCAACATATAATCTAAGATGATGTTTAAAACGGTCCCAACAATACTAATAACCATTGGCCAATAGGTGTTTTGCATACCTCTAAAAACGCCAAAAACAGAAAAAGTAAATAATGTAAAAGGTAGGCCTATTGCTCTAATTTTATAATAGTCTACCGCATAATTAAGTATTAATCCTTCTGCATTATACAATCTAAAAATCTCATCAACAAAAAAGAGTGTTACAAAATAAATAAGTGCACTCAATATTACATTAATTGCAATAATTTGAGCTGGCAATGTTTTAACTTCTTCTAGCTTTTGAGCTCCTAAATATTGAGCAATAATCGCCGAAATTGCTGAGCGGGTCTGGGCTAGTATCCAAAATAATGCAGATAAAAAAGAGCCAGCTATACCAACCGCTGCTAATGACTCTATGGGGTTTAAATCTACATTGCCGACGATGGCTGTATCTGTAATAGACAATAATGGTTCTGCTATACCAGATATAATTGCAGGTATTGCAAGTTTGTTGATTTGTTTAAAAGTAACTTTTTGTTTCAACTAGCTAAACTTCTAAGAATTGGCGAAGTTCGTAAATAAATGTGTATAATTGTAGAAAGAGAAAAAGTCCCTGATGTCATGAGAAGCACCTGAGACTTTTTGATTAAATAACTCTAAATTTTTCTTTTTATAGTAACTTTCCGCCGATAGGCAATTTTTTTAAGTTGAGTCAAATATAGGTTGAAGAATCTTTCGCTTTTAACGAAATACACATTTACACTCAATTTTCTAACAAATGGTTGCTTTTTCCCAATAAATGGCATTTTAAAGTATTACAACACAAGCTTTGAATGAAAAGTTTTATACTTTTAACTATGTGAAGCACTTGAAATTCATACCATTACACCTTGTTCTCTTCTTAATAATAGGTATTCTAATTGGTTTTTATTTTAACCTTTCGTTAAAGTTTATTCTAGTTTCATCTATAATTTCCTTGGTAATATTGATTATTACATTTTTAAATAATCGAAATAAACTAAAGCCTTCATTTTTATTTACAGCTTCTAGTTATACTTTATTCTTTTTTATAGGAATGTTGACGTTTCATATTCATTCAGATACTATTAAAAAAGATCATTATTTAAACATTTCAAATTTTAACGATAAGTCTATTGTCTTAAAAATTAACAAAGAACTAAAACCAACTCTCTTTCATAATAAATTTGAGGCCACAGTTATACAAATTGATAGCGTTAAAGCTACAGGAAAAATTCTATTAAACATTCTAAAAGGTTCCTCATCTATAGGTTTAAAAGCTGATAATCGAATTTTAGTGAAAGCCTTGTTAAAAGATGTGAATACACCCAAGAATCCTTATCAATTTAATTATAAGAAATACCTTGAAAAGAAAAATATCTATAAACAACTATCAATTGCCAAAAATGATTATTTGCTATTAAATAATGACAATATCTCTTTAAATGGATTAGCATTTAAATTTAGAGAAAAAGTAAACTTATCACTTAAAAAATATCAATTCAAAAAAGACGAACTAGGTATTATTAATGCATTGCTTCTAGGTCAGCGGCAAGAAATATCAAAGGATGTATTACAAAATTATACCAAAGCTGGCGCTATACATATTTTAGCAATTTCAGGGTTGCATGTTGGTATTATCCTGTGGTTGTTATCTATAATTCTAAAGCCAATTGAGCATTTAAAAAATGGTAAAACCATTAAGCTAATTATCGCTGTTACTCTGCTTTGGTCCTTTGCTTTTATAGCAGGCTTGTCACCATCAGTTATTAGAGCTGTAACTATGTTTACGGCTGTAGCTATTAGTTTATTGGGCAAAAAACAATCTAATATTTACAACAACTTAATTATTTCCATATTTATTTTATTGCTTTTTAATCCTTTTTACCTGTTCGATGTTGGGTTTCAATTAAGCTACTTAGCTGTGTTTTTTATTGTATGGCTACAACCTCTTCTATATAAACTATGGATTTCTAATTGGAAGCTTATTGACTATTTGTGGAAGATTTTTACCGTTTCATTAGCCGCTCAAATTGGTGTATTGCCATTAAGTTTGTATTATTTTCATCAATTTCCTGGCCTTTTTTTTATTACTAATTTGGTTATTATTCCTTTTTTAGGATTCATTTTAGGTTTTGGACTTCTCATTATTTTTCTAGTTATTGCGAATCTATTACCTCAGTTTTTAGCTAATGCTTATCAACTAATTATACACTCAATGAATCAATTTATAGAATGGATAGCCCAACAAGAAAATTTCTTATTTCAAAATATTTTCTTTTCTGCTTTAATGATGATCTCATCTTATTTACTGATTATTTTCAGCTTTCGCTGGATGGAGAATAAAACACCTATAAGATTAAGATATGGGTTATTATGTTTATTGCTATTACAATCTGTTTTTATCTATGAAAAATGGCAAATATCTTCTAAAAACGAATTGATCATTTTTAGCAAAAGTAGGGCTTCTGTGATCGGTGAAAGTAATAGTGATAAGTTAATTCTTTTTCATAATCTTGATAGTTTGAATCAACAAGAAAGCTTTATAAAATCATATTTGATTGGTGCACATATTAATGAATTAAAAGTTATTGATTCCATAAACAAATCGTTGTTATTTGAAAAAGATATTTTTGTAATTGATAGTTTGGGTTTGTATAAACTTAAAAATATTAAATCAAAAAATATTCTTTTATCTCAATCTCCAAAAATTAATTTAGAGCGATTAATTAAAACTATTCAACCTAAAAAAATCATAGCCGATAATTCTAATTATAAAAGCTATGTTGATCGTTGGCAAAAAACTTCAATCAAATATAATATACCGTTCTATTATACTAATAAATCAGGAGCTTATGCCATTAATGATTAAACCCTTAAACTGTTAGTATTTTAGCTATATTTGTGCGATTAAAAAAGAAAAAAGCTCATGAAGATTATCGTTCCAATGGCGGGTATCGGCTCGCGATTACGACCACATACATTAACAATTCCTAAACCATTAACACTAATTGCTGGCAAACCTATTGTTCAACGTTTGGTAGAAGATATAGTAAAAGTAGTAGATCAAAATGTTGAAGAAATTGCTTTTGTTATTGGCCCAACATTCCCTAAAGATACCAAAGAAAAACTGTTAGAAATTGCAAAAAATTTAGGTGCTAAAGGTGTAGTGAAAGTACAAGAAACAGCTCTTGGTACAGCACACGCTATACAATGCGCTAAAGAATCATTAGATGGTCCTTGTGTAGTTGCTTTTGCAGACACTTTATTTAAAGCTGACTTTACTTTAGACGCTTCTAAAGATGGTGCTATTTGGGTAAAACAAGTAGAAAATCCAAGTGCTTATGGGGTTATAAAATTGAGTGATGGTATTATAACTGATTTTGTTGAAAAACCTGAAGCTTTTGTGTCTGATCTTGCCATTATTGGTATCTATTACTTTAAAAATGGTGAAGTGTTAAGAGATGAGATCCAATATTTACTTGATAATGATATTAAAGAGAAAGGTGAGTATCAATTGACTAATGCTTTAGAAAATATGAAGCTAAAAGGGGCGCAATTTGTTCCTGGAAAAGTAGATGAATGGATGGATTGCGGAAATAAAGAAATTACGGTAGAAACTAACGGTAGAATTTTACAATTTGCTCATCAAGAAGGTCAAAATCTTGTTTCTGATTCAGTAATATTAGAAAACTCCAAAATTATTCAACCTTGTTATATTGGTGAAAATGTAAGGCTAGTAAATACTAAAGTTGGTCCAAATGTATCGCTTGGCACAAATAGTGTTGTAGAAAGCTCAACAATTAAGAATTCGTTAATACAAACCAATACAACTGTTAAAAATGCTACATTAGACAATGCAATGATAGGTAATAACGTTGAGTTTAATGGAGAATTCACATCAATTAGTATTGGTGATTATTCTAAGTTGATTTAAAACTTATTAATGGTTAGGGCTTTTACATATTTTCTTTTTTTGCTTTTGGCGATGAATGGTGGAATTTCTTATGCTCAAGAAGACGTTTTAGATAGCATTGCTGCCAAAAAAAATATGGAAGAATTGAGGGAAGAGCAAAAGGAATTGAATTTTCAAAAATTCTTTTTTGACGCCCTACAGCAGAAGGCAATTGGTAATTATGATAAAGCTATTGAAGCTTTAGAGAATTGTCAAAATATTCGTAAAGGTGATGTTGCAGTCATTTTTGAGTTTTCTAAAAATTATTTCGCTCAAGAAAAGTATTTTGAAGCTATCACCTATGCTAATCAAGCATTAGAAAAACAACCTGATGATATTTTCATCTTACAGCACCTTAAAAACATTTACATTAAGCAAAAGAATTACAAAGATGCGCTAGATGTCCAACTAAAGATTGTTAGTCAAAAACCTCAAGATCAAGCTGATTTGATTATTCTTTATATACGTAATAATAGAATAGAAAATGCCCGCCAATTATTAATAGACTTAGAAAAGCAGGGATTGCTTTCAGAAAGTTTAGCTCCTTTTAAACAATCTCTTTTCCCGAAAGGAAATTTAGGTAATCAGCAACCAAAAGATCTAACAAAACAATCTTTAACTGAATTAAAAGTAAGTTATGCCAATAAAAAGACATTTTCAATCTTAAAAGAAATATTAACTCAAGAATTAGGCACAAATCAGTTCTTAGATTTAGAAAAAGATAGTAAAGAAGGTTTGGAGTTATTTCCGGCGCAACCTTTTGTTTATTTAATGCATGCTAAAGCGTTGAACAAACTAAAAAAGTACGATCAGGCTATCCCTTTTTTAAAAAATGGCCTAGATTATGTAATAGATGACACCAATATAGAGGCAGATTTTTACGAAGAGCTTAGTTTAAGCTATAAAGGATTGCATAAAAATGTTGATGCAAGTAAATATTATAATCTGGCTTTAGAAAAGCGTCAAAAAAAGTCGTAATTATGTATAAAAAGTTTGGTTTATTTCTTTTCTTATTGGTAATTGTTTCATCATGCAAAACTACTTCTGTGGCTACTGGTAATACCGTAAAAGCACTTTCAGCTAATAAAGTGATCAAGAATCATTATAACAATGATTTAGATAAAGAGACCATAACAGCTAAAATGAAAGTAAAATATAGAGGCAAAACCAGCTTGCCAAGTGTAACAGCTTCATTAAGGATTAAAAAAGATGAAGCTATTTGGATTAGTCTCTCAAAGCTAGGTTTCCCTGTTGGGAAAGCTTTAATCACTCAAAATAAAGTCAGTTATTACGAAAAGATCAATAAAACCTATTTTGAAGGAGATTTTAAACTATTAAGCCAGTGGTTAGGTACTGAGTTAGATTTTGAAAAAGTTCAAAATCTATTATTTGGGCAAGCAATTTTAAATTTAAAAGATGCTAAACATACGGTTGATTTAAAAGATAGAAGCTATGAACTTATGCCAAAAAAATCGAATGAGTTATTTGATATTTTTTATCTAATTAACAGTGATCATTTTAAAGTTAATAAGCAAGAAGTTTATCAGTCTGATGAAGAAAAAAGGTTAACGATTGATTATAATAATTACGAAAAAATAGATGGTGAGTATTTTCCTAAAGAATTATTAATTACAGCTAAGGATCATAAATACACAACCACTATTGATGTTGATTATCGATCGATCGATTTTAATAAAGCTGTGCGTTTTCCTTTTACAATTCCAAACGGCTATAAAGAAATTGAATTAAAATGATCTTGTTATCGCAAAAAAAAGATAGATTTGTGTTCATGAAGTTTCGTTTTATCCTCTTCATGAGTTTCTTTTTTGCATTGTTATTTTCAGCAACTGCTCAAACTAAATGGCAATTAGAAAAAAAGCGAAAGCAACTCCGCAAAGAAATTAAAGAAGCGCAATCTTTATTATTTAAGTCTAAACAGGAGGAAGAAACTTTACTATCTGAGTTAAATGATATTAATAAGGTGATTAATGTTCGTTCAGAATTAATCAACACCATTCAACAAGAAGAAACTACGCTTGCTCAAGAAATTGAAAGAAATCAATCTGAAATTTCTAGTTTAGAAAAATCTTTGATTCAGCTTAAGAAAGAGTACGCACAAATGATAGTGCAATCTTATAAGAGCAAGACAAAGCAAAGTCGATTAATGTTCTTATTATCTTCTAAAAATTTCACACAAGCCTATAAACGACTACAGTATTTAAAACAGATAAGTTCTTATAGAAAATTACAGGGTGAGGAGATAAACCATAAACAGGTAGAATTAGCAGTTTTAACGGATTCATTGGTCGTAAAAAAAGAAGAAAAAATACTTTTAATTGCTTTGCATAGCAAAGAACAAGACAGTATTAAACAGGAAAAGAATTCTCAGGTTCAACTTGTTGAAAAGGTAAAAGAAAAAGAACAAAAATATCTTACTCAGATAAAAAGCAAACAAAAACAAGAAGCGCTTATTGATAAGCAAATTCAGCGTTTAATTAGAGAGGCTATTGCTAAATCTAATAAAGCAAAAAACAGAAAATCTTCTTCTTTTACTATGTCTCCAGAAGAGAAACTAGTAGCTTCTAATTTTGTTGCAAATAAAGGTAAATTACCATGGCCAATAGAAAGATATGTGGTTGTTAGAAGATATGGTAAACAAAAGCATCCTACCATGCCAGGAATAACAATTCAAAGTCATGGTATTCATTTAGCAACAGAACAACAGGCAAAAGCTCGTTCAATTTTTAAAGGTAGAGTCTTGGCTATCCAATTACAGCCAGGTCGTAAAAAAATGGTGCTTGTACAGCATGGTAATTATATTTCCGTTTATAAAAATTTAAAAAACGTTTCTGTAAAGGCTGGGCAATCTGTTGGTACAAAACAAGAAATCGGAACTATTCATACCGACGCTATTACCGGTAAAACTATTTTAGAATTTAGTCTCTTTAAAAATACGCAAGTACAAAATCCTGAAACATGGATTAGCAACGGAAATAATATAGTTGCTTTAGCTAGTAAATAGTGCCCTTAATTCGTTAGCCTCGCTAGGTTTCATTCTTCCCGATAATACTAAACTCAATTGTTTTCTACGTAAAGCGCCATCATAGCGTTCTTTTTCAAGGTTTGTTTCTGGTATAATTTCAGGTACTTTTACAGGAGTACCTGTGCGATCAACTGCAACAAATGTATAAATCGCTTCATTCGCTTTAGTACGTTCTCCACTTTCACGATCTTCTATCCAAACGTCTGCATACACCTCCATAGACGATCTAAAAGCGCGTGATACTTTAGCTTCTATCATAAGTACACTGCCAACTGGTACTGCTTTATTAAATGCTACGTGATTCACAGACGCTGTTACTACAATTCTACTAGAATGTCTTCTAGCCGCTATGCTACATGCCCTATCCATTCTTGCTAATAACTCTCCCCCAAAAAGGTTGTTTAATGGGTTTGTTTCGCCTGGTAATACCAAATCGGTTACTAAGGTTAAAGATTCTTTAGGCATTTTAGCTTTCATAAAATTGTATTTGATTTTAGCTTTCGCGGAATAAAAAGCATGTTAATGTTTCGGCAAAGATAGCCAATTCATACTCTGAAAATGAACATAAAAATAATGAAAAATTATAGGTCTTGAACCAACAACCATGCATCTTTATCCATAGACGCTCTAACAGTTGATAGGTTCTGCAATGCTTCGTTTCTAGAATCGTAACTATCAAAAGAAACTTGTGTTAAGCCCCATTGATTAATACCTAAAATCCGAGCATTTTCAAAACCTTGAGATTTTAGTTGATTTACTTTATTATCTGCATTTTCTGGAAAACGAAATGCTCCAGCAATTACATGATAAGGATATGTAGTTCTTGTGACATTTAGTAATACAGATGGTAATTCGTCTGAAACAATAAAAGTAGCTTCTTGAATTTTAGCATCTGTTCGCTTTTTAATTTCTTTATCAGCAGCAATTTGTTGATTGTTTTTATAATTCTTATACAACTGGTTACCACCAAAACCTAAAACAGAAAGTCCTAAAAGAAAAATAGCAGCGTATTTTAAATAATCTGGCGATTCTTTTGCTTGTTCTGTTATTAAAATCGGAGCCTTCTCTTCTAATTGCTCAACTTGTTTTTTGTAAACTTCGCGCTTTACTTCAGAAGAAACCACATTACTTAATCCAAATGATTCTGTCAAGTAATTTATTTCTGTCTGAGGTTCAAAAATGATAGACTCATCCTTTAAGCTAAGTTTACCTATTTTATCTAAAACTAAATCTGTATTTAAAAGCTCTTCTCTCCATTGTTTTACTTCGAACTTAATAAAGTTCATAGCGCATTTAAATGGCATTTTATCTACCGAAGAAATATAATTTGCTAACAAACCATCATTGTTTTTTAAATGGTTGTTAAACGTGAGTTTTTTGTAGGGTGGACGAAAAGTATGCGAATAAGAACTAACCTCTGCTGATTTAGTATTGGTAACAAAACCTCCAAAATCTGGTACTATAACGCACTCATAACGATAAAGGAGATCACTAATATATTCGGCTAGTTTCATTGAAAAACAAAAATAGAAAAAATTGTAGGCAGGTCAATAGCTTCAAGTAATTTTTATTAACAAAACTTTGTATCTTCAGAATCCCAAAAAATAATGCTTGAAAACTGATAATCACTTCTTTTTAATGGCGCTTTCGCGGATAGATGGAATTGGTCATGTAAATGCCAAAAAACTCATTAGACATTGCGGAAGTGCTGAAGCCGTTTTTAAAGAAAAGAAAGGTAATCTTTTGAAAATTGAAGGCGTTGGCACTTCAATTATCAAGGCTCTAAAAGACACATCAGTCTTTTCAAGAACCGAGGATGAATTGATCTTTTTAGATAAGAAAGCAATCGAAGCAATTTCATTCTATGACAATCATTATCCTGAACGATTAAAGCAATGCTTTGATGCACCTCTTATACTATTTAAAAAAGGGCAAATTGATCTTAAAAGCCAGCACATAATAAGTATTGTTGGCACGCGAAAGATCACAGCATATGGTAAAGACTTTCTTAAAAACCTATTTAATGATTTAAAAGAATACAACCCTATTATTGTAAGTGGTCTAGCTTATGGTATTGATATTTACTCACATCAATTAGCAATGGAGCATCAATTGCAAACTATTGCAGTTTTAGCACATGGACTAGATAGAGTTTATCCCGCCATTCATAAAAAAGAAGCGCAAAAAATGCAAGAACATGGTGGTCTATTAACCGATTTTTGGTCAGGTTCTAAACCCGATCGAGAAAATTTTGTGAAACGTAACCGGATTGTAGCTGGTTTATCACAAGCTACCCTAGTTATTGAATCTGCAGAAAAAGGAGGTTCGTTAATTACTGCTGATATTGCGAATTCTTACAATCGAGATGTTTTTGCTTTGCCTGGTAGAGTAACCGATGCTTATAGTGTTGGTTGCAATAACCTAATCAAAACTAATAGAGCATCAGTTTTAACATCAGCAAAAGATTTAGCATATATTCTCAACTGGCAAAAAGAAGAGTTCCGACAAAAGACAGCACAGAAACTGTTATTTATTGATTTAACCAAAGACGAGCAAAAAATTTATGATTATCTATTAAAAGAAGGTAAGCAACAATTAGATATCATCGCACTGCACTGTAATTTTCCTATCCATAAAACAGCATCCTTGTTATTGAATTTAGAGCTCAAATCTGTAACTCGACCTCTTCCTGGAAAGTTTTTTGAAGCTATATAACTTCTTTTTCTATAAAATAATTTACAATGGCCTCCTTCATTAGAACACTTTGTTCACCTGCTTTTAAAAAAGGTAATTCCTCTTTCACTCTATAATGTGGCCATCCATCAGCATCAAAGAAATCAAATTCGTAATACCCTAGTGGTTCTAATAATCGGCAAATGGCAATATGCATTAAGTTTACTTTTTCATCCTTTTTGAACTTTCGATATCCTTGCCCTAATTCTTGAACACCAATCATATAGATAATTCCATCAATATCTAAATCTTCTCCATCAGAAAACTTATCTGATAAAACACTCTTTAAAGTGTTCCATTGTTCTTTTAATTGTTCGTCTCTTGCCATACTCAAAATTTCTGGTGAACAAAGTTAAGTCTTCCTAGCAAATTAATTTCAGAATTCGGTTACCTTTGTATAGCAAAATAAGTAGAATACAATGTACGGAAACATTAAGCAACATTTACAAGACGAAATTCAAAACATAAAAGAAGCGGGGCTTTTTAAAGAAGAACGCATTATTACTTCACCTCAAGAGGCAGTAATTGAAATCTCTACTGGCGAAGAAGTTATTAATTTTTGTGCCAACAATTATTTAGGCTTATCAAATCATCCTGATGTGATTCAAGCCGCAAAGGATACCATGGATACGCATGGGTTTGGTATGTCATCAGTGCGCTTTATTTGTGGTACGCAAAACATCCATAAAGAATTAGAGCAAAAAATTGCTGATTTTTACGGATTTGAAGATACTATTCTTTATGCCGCAGCTTTCGATGCCAACGGTGGTGTTTTTGAACCACTTTTAACCAAAGAAGATGCAATTATTTCTGATTCTTTAAACCACGCTTCTATTATAGATGGTGTGCGTTTGTGCAAAGCTGCAAGGTATCGCTATGAAAATAACAATATGAAAGAGCTTGAAGCTCGATTAAAAGAAGCAAATGAAGCTGGCGCTAGATTTAAAATTATTGTAACCGATGGTGTTTTCTCTATGGATGGTATTGTTGCTGATCTAGATAAAATTTGTGACCTAGCAGATAAATACGACGCCATGGTTATGGTAGATGAATGTCATGCGGCTGGATTTATCGGTAAAACCGGAAGAGGAACTTTAGAATTAAAAGATGTATTAAAGCGAGTAGATATTGTTACCGGAACTTTAGGAAAAGCCTTAGGTGGCGCCATGGGTGGATATACCACAGCTAAAAAAGAAATAATTGAAATTTTACGTCAGCGTTCTCGCCCTTATTTATTTTCAAATTCTTTGGCTCCAGCTCTTATAGGTGCTTCCATAAAAGTGTTTGATTTGTTAGCTAACGATACTTCTTTACGTGATAAATTAGAATGGAACACAAACTACTTCCGTAAAGGAATGGAGGAAGCAGGATTCGACTTAGTTGGCGCAGATGCTGCTATTGTTCCAGTAATGCTGTACGATGCCAAACTATCACAATCAATGGCTAATGAACTGTTAAAAGAAGGTATTTATGTAATTGGGTTTTTCTTTCCGGTAGTTCCCAAAGAAAAGGCGAGAATTAGAGTTCAGCTTTCGGCAGCACATGAAAAGGAGCATTTAGATAAGGCTATTGCTGCATTTACTAAAGTAGGGAAAGCATTAAATGTAATTTAGATGAGTATCATAAGAATCACCAAACATTTTGATTTTGAAACTGCACATGCATTATATGGTTACGATGGCAAGTGCAAAAATGTGCATGGTCATAGTTATCAATTATATGTCACTGTCATTGGTTCACCAATTAACGATTCAGAACATGTAAAGAATGGTATGGTACTCGATTTTGGTGATCTAAAAAAAATTGTAAAATCTCAAATTGTTGATGTTTTTGATCATGCAACAATTTTAAATAAAAACTCACCGCACGTAGAATTGGCTGAAGATATCAAGAAGCATTCTCCGAAAGTGATTTTAGTAGATTACCAACCTACAAGTGAGAATATGATTGCTGATTTTGCATCTATCATCCAACAACATTTACCGCAAAGTGTTAAATTGCATTCGTTGAAATTGTACGAAACGCAGAATTCGTATGCTGAGTGGTTTGCTTCAGATCAGCACTTAGACGAATATCAAAAAGCATTAAACGTCTTCAATAAAGAATGACCATAAATCTACCTGCTAATAAAAAAGTTTATATCGCTTCTGATCAGCATTTGGGTATACCAAATCATAAAGACAGTTTGGTGCGCGAAAAGAAATTTGTAGCTTGGTTAGATACCATTAAGCAAAATGCACATACCATTTTTCTATTAGGTGATTTGTTTGATTTTTGGTTTGAATATAAAACTGTTGTTCCAAAAGGATTTGTGCGTGTTTTAGGTAAGCTAGCAGAGCTCAAGGATAATGGTATTGATATCCACTTTTTTGTGGGAAATCATGATTTATGGATGCGAGACTATTTTCAAACGGAATTAGATATTCCTGTTTATCATGAACCTAAAGAATTCATTATAAATGATAAAGTATTCCTTATTGGTCACGGCGACGGCTTAGGCCCAGGTGATAAAGGATACAAATGCATGAAGAAAGTATTTACGAATCCGCTATCAAAATGGCTATACAGATGGATGCATCCAGATTGGGGAATTAGGCTAGGTGTCTATCTCTCCACAAAAAATAAATTGATTTCTGGCGATGAAGATGCAAAGTTTCTTGGCGAAGAAAATGAATGGCTTGTTCAATATTGTAAGAGAAAACTAGAAACCAAACATTACGATTGTTTTTTGTTTGGGCATCGTCATTTACCAATGACAATTCAGCTCAATAAAAAATCTACCTATATCAATACGGGTGATTGGATCACGCATTTTACCTATGCTGTTTTCGATGGAAAAAACACGGAATTAAAAAATGCCTAAAACCAAAAGCTCTTTTTTCTGTCAAAACTGCGGTACTCAATATGCCAAATGGGTAGGTAAATGTACGGCTTGCAATGAATGGAATACCATTGTAGAAGAAGTTATTCAAAAAGAAGAAAAAAGAACTTGGAAACAAACTTCAACAACTAAAAAGGTTTCAAAACCAGTCAAAATTAATGAGGTTTCTATAACACAAGAAGATAGAATCCATACACAAAACAATGAGTTAAACAGAGTTTTGGGTGGTGGTTTGGTAAAAGGTTCTGTTACATTGTTAGGTGGCGAACCTGGTATTGGTAAATCAACTTTATTGTTACAAGTTGCTTTAGCTATTGCCAAGAAAGTACTATATGTTTCCGGAGAAGAAAGCCAATCGCAGATAAAAATGCGAGCAGATCGGCTAAGTAACAAAAGCTCTAATTGCTTGGTGTTGACCGAAACCAAAACGCAAAACATTTTTAAATCCATTGAAGAAGCTCAACCCAAAGTGGTTGTAATAGATTCTATTCAAACACTTCATACTGATTACATAGAAGCTTCGCCAGGTAGTATTTCACAAATACGAGAAACCACAGCAGAACTTATAAAATTTGCAAAAGAAACGAATACACCTGTTGTATTAATTGGTCATATAACCAAAGAAGGAACTATTGCTGGTCCTAAAATATTAGAGCACATGGTAGATGTGGTCTTACAATTTGAGGGTGATAGAAATCATACCTACAGAATTCTTAGAGCCCAAAAAAACCGCTTTGGATCGACAGCCGAGTTGGGCATTTATGAAATGCAAAATGCTGGTTTAAGAGAAGTTGAAAACCCGTCTGAAATATTAATTTCTGAAAAAGATGAATCTCTTAGTGGAACTGCAATTGGAGCTACTTTAGAGGGTATGCGTCCATTAATGATAGAAGTACAAGCTTTGGTAAGTACTGCTGTTTATGGAACACCTCAAAGATCTGCTACAGGTTATAACATAAAACGATTACACATGATCTTAGCTGTATTAGAAAAACGAGCAGGGTTTCGTTTAGGGGCTAAGGATGTATTCTTAAATATTGCCGGTGGTATAAAAGTGGATGATCCGGCAATAGATTTAGCCGTAGTAGCGGCTATTTTATCTTCAAATGAAGATGTGGCAATTCCACAAGATGTATGTTTTGCTGCTGAAGTAGGTCTTGCAGGTGAGATTCGGCCAGTAAATAGAATTGATCAACGAATTTTAGAGGCTGAAAAGCTTGGCTTCTCAACTATTATAGTATCTAAATTCAATAAAATAGCCAAAACCAACTATAAAATAAATGTGGTTTTGGCTTCAAAAGTTGAAGATGTCTTTCAACAATTATTTTAATTAAGCTCGCTTAGCTTTCTTTTTTGCTTTTTCTACTTTCTCTTTTAACTTTTCTATTTTGTCTAACCATTCCTCTTCATCATTGGGCGAAAGTTCTCCTTTAGCTTTTAATTTTTGATATTTCTTTTCTGCTTTCTTTAGTCTTTTTTCAGCATCCTCATGTCTATCAATGGCTTTTTCCCTTTGCTTCTTTTCTTTTTCTTTTTTCTTTTCTTTTTTTTCAGCTTTTTTGTCTTTTTTGTCTTCCTTACGTTCTTGTCTTTCTGCTTTTTCTTGCTCTTTTTGTTTCTCTCTTTCTTTCAAATTCTCCTCTTTTTCTTCACTTTTCTCTTCTAGGTTATCCTTCTGGCTCTCCTGTTCTTTTACAATTACTTCCTTTTCGTTATCCTCAATAACATTTATTATCTCTTGTTCTACTTTAGTCGCTGAAGATTCCTCTTCAATAACATTTTCCTCCTCTGCCTTTGCTTCCCAAAAACCTTCAGGCAACTTATACCTATCTCGCTTACGTCTATTCTTATATTGAGGTTTTAATTTACCTTTCTCATTATATAATTCTCTAGCGATCATATAAATGGTATCTCGCGCACCTGGCGTAAGACTTCCATAAACATTATGCCCTAAATGGAATATTTTACTATTTACAAGGGTATAATAATTATCTTTATAATGAACTCTTTGAGCAAAAGAGTTACATATTATAAACAATAGAAAAAAAGTTACAATAAGTTTAATAGGTTTCATAAGCATTGTTTTTAATAGTAACGAAGTTAAATTATTTTATTGTGAAAGAATTTTTATAAGCTATGGCACTATCTTTTAAAAAATGTACAATTAATGATCTAGATGTTTTGGTTGATATAGGTAAGTCAACATTTATTTCAGCATTTAAAGCTGTCAACAATCCTGATGATTTTAAGCTGTATATGGATAAAGCTTTTAGTAAGGAAAATATTAAAAGTGAATTGTTAAACCCTAATTCACAATTTTATTTTATTTATTTAAAAAGTGATCTTGTTGGTTATCTGAAACTAAATGAAAAAGATGCTCAAAATGAACAATTTGAGCAATCGTCTATAGAATTAGAACGGATATATATTTTACAAGAATTTCAAGGAAAACAACTCGGCAAAAATGCACTTTTAAAGACAATAGAAATTGCTAAAAATAAAAAAGTAGACTTTTTGTGGTTAGGGGTATGGGAAGATAATGTAGCTGCCATTCGGTTTTATGAACGACATGGTTTTAAAAAATTCGATTCACACCTATATATGCTGGGTAATGATAAACAAAACGATTGGTTAATGAAACTAAACCTAACTTAATCGTCTTTAATAGGATCAGCTCCCCAACCTTCATAAACACCATATAAAAGTTTCGATAGCTGTGCCATTTCTTTAGTTAGTTTATTAATAGCTGATGGATGTATCGAATCTTTTCTAGATATTCGTACTTGATATCTATAATCTTGTCCTTTAATATACTTAACAGAATCGATAGCAAAATCGAGCGGTTTTACTTTTGCCATAAATCGTTGTCTGCGTTTTTCATTTCTAAAATTGATCCAATGAGCTATTTTTCTAGGCTTAGAAAGGTCATCGCCTTCAATAATCAATTGATTTAAAAGCTCGTGATCCATAAAGAAACCTCCAGATATATCCTTTGGGATTAAATTTTCCCTATAGTGTCCCCATTTCTTATCTTGTTTCAACATCAAGTAATTTTTAGAAAAAGCATAATTATAATCTAAAAAATGTTGAATGGTTGATCTTACATTCGTAGTATCTTTTATGTAATAGACATCAAAACCCGAACATTGATATGTTAGTACACCAACAAGACGTTTTTTTGTAAGCCTATTTAATTTTGCAGAAATAGAATCAGAAAACATGTAAAATTTTGACAATCCAAACTCATCTGGGTAACCATTCTTTAAACAATCTCTAGTGTTAGTGCCAACTACCAATAAATTTTTGTAGTTGGGCTTGCCCATAAAATTGTAGTAAAGGTTGGTTGTAATGGTCATTGGACCTTTTTCTTTTTCTACAACATAAGTTACCCAATCTTCATTAGAATTTTGCGCAAATCCAACTATAATCGATAATAAGAAAAAAATAGTGAGTAAGTAAAGTCGTTTCATTATCAGCTAAGCTACAAAAACTATGCCCTAGATTGTCTTTAATATTTACTTAAATTGTAGCATCATTTAGAAAAGAAAAAACATCAATAGTAAATGACAATCTACGAGTTTAGAATGCTTCATAAAACCGAACAGTATAATACAATTTGGAGAAAAGGTCTTTATTTAGATAATATTAAAGAAAATGGCAACATGATAAATCTATATGCTATTAATAGATTTTTTGTTGAGGTAGTTTATAATGGTGAATCAAATAAGATTATAGAAAATAGGTGTTTTGAAGATGGTGATAAAATGGATAAATATTCTTTAGGGCTCAACAAGTATTTTGAATAATAAAGAAATTTAAAATTTTCTTAAGTTATATCCATCGGAAAATCATCCTTACAACCTTGCTAAAAACCGTTAAAGCTTAAAATCAGCTATGGTTCAATTCATCTAAATTGCCTATCTTTAGATTCTACTAAATTGCTAATTTAATAACTAATTCACATGAAGAAATATTACTTTAAAAAGAGGTTGTTTTTGACGACCCTTATTCTTTTTTACTTAACTGTAAGTTATAGTCAAATACCTAATTACTATTCAGGAACTGATATTACAGTTACAGGAGAACAATTAAAGAACACTCTTTCGGTATTGATAATTAATACACAAACTACTAACCTTAGTTACACTCCAGGTGTTTGGGATGCTTTAAAACAAACAGATCTAGATCCCACAAACCCTGACAATGTTCTCTTAATTTATGGATATAGTGACATGGATGGAAATTATGTTACAGATAGAACTCGAAGCAAGGATGCAAATGGAGGCACTGCTGGAACAGATTGGAATAGAGAACATACCTACCCTAGATCATTAGGTAACCCTAATTTGGGGAGTACAGGTCCTGGGTCTGACGCGCATCATCTAAGAGCTTCAGATGTTACTTTAAATAGTAATAGAAATAACTATCCTTATACTGATGCAGATGGAGATGCTAGTGTGATTAATGGAAATACATTTTATCCAGGTGATGAATGGAAAGGTGATGTCGCCCGTATGATGATGTATATGTATTTGCGCTATGGTGATCAATGTTTGCCAACGGTTGTAGGTACTGGCAGCACTACTTTTAGTGCTGAAATACCAGATATTTTTTTAGAATGGAACGCAGAAGACCCTGTTTCGGAATATGAAATTAATAGAAATGTATTACTTGAGGGCATTCAGGGCAATAGAAATCCGTTTATAGACAACCCTGCTTTTGCAACTTCTATTTGGGGGGGTCCACAGGCGGAAGATAGATTTAGTGGTGGAGCTGAAGATAATGAGGCACCAAGTATTCCAGCAAACTTAATTGCATCTAATACAACTCAAACAGAAACAACCTTAACTTGGGAAGCTTCTACAGACAATACAGGTGTTATCGCTTACCAAATTTTTAATGGAACAGCTCTAGTTAGCTCTACTTCTGTCCTAACATATACGGTGACAGGATTAACTCCAAACACTTCATATACGTATACTATAAAAGCTCTCGATGCTTTTAGTAATAGTTCAGCAGATAGTAATTCTGTAACAATTACAACTTTAGAAGATATTATGCCTCCAGTAGGTGATAACGCTTTGATTCTTACGGGCGTTTTTGATGGTCCATTAAGTGGAGGTGTTCCAAAAGGAGTTGAAATATATGTAAAACAAGATATAGCAGATTTAAGTGTTTATGGTTTAGGCTCTGCAAATAATGGTGGCGGTACAGACGGAGAAGAATTTACTTTTCCTGCAGATGCAGCTACTGCAGGAAGCTTTATTTATGTAGCTTCAGAAACAACAGGCTTCACTTCATTTTTCGGATTTGCTCCTAATTACACTTCCGGAGCAATGGCTATAAATGGTGATGATGCTATAGAATTATTTCAAGGAGGTGTTGTAGTAGATGTTTTTGGAGACATTAATGTTGATGGTACAGGTCAACCTTGGGATCATTTAGATGGTTGGGCTTATAGAAATGAGAATACGGGTCCAGATGGTAATACTTTTGTGTTAGACTCATGGAGTTTTAGTGGAATCAATGTTTTTGATGGCCAGACAACAAATGCGAGTTCACCTACACCATTTCCGTTGGGTAGCTATACCGTTGCAGGCCCAGCTGAGGTTGTAATTAATGAAGTAGATGCCGATCAAACCGGAACAGATGCTACCGAGTTTATAGAGCTTTATGATGGCGGAGTTGGTAATACCTCATTGGATGGATTGGTAATTGTATTGTACAATGGTAGTGATGATGCAAGTTATGACGCCATTGATCTTGATGGATATTCAACCAATGAAACAGGGTATTTTGTAATAGGAAGCGCCGGAGTTCCAAATGTTGATTTAGTGGCTTTTACAACAAATGGTATTCAAAACGGAGCAGATGCAGTGGCTTTAATTATGGGAGACGCAACAGACTTCCCTAATGATACTCCAATTGTTATTAATGAAAATTTATTAGATGCCTTTGTATATGATACCAATGATGGAGATGATACAGGTTTATTACCTTTACTAAATGCAGGTCAATCCCAAATTAATGAAGGTGGAGCAGGAGATAAAGATATACATTCAAATCAAAGGATACCAAATGGATCAGGGGGATTAAGAAATACAAGTACTTATAGCCAGTTAATACCTTCACCCGGAACAGAAAATGTTGGCGATGTAGTGGATAACGAAGCACCTTCAATTCCTTTAAATGTAATGGCTTCTAATATTACAGATACAGAAGTAACATTAACTTGGGATGCATCTACTGATAATGTTGCGGTTACTGAATATCAGATTTTTGATGGAGCTTCGCTGATGGGTTCTACTTCAGATATTACAATTACTTTAACAGGACTCACACCAAGTACAGAGTATTCATTTACAGTTATTGCCTTAGATGCAGCAAATAATGCATCAGGCGCAAGCGCATTAGTACCAGTAACTACACTTGACGCAACCGGAGGGACAAGTGTTTTAGTAATTACGGGCGTTTTTGATGGTCCATTAAGTGGAGGTGTTCCAAAAGGAGTTGAAATATATGTAAAACAAGATATAGCAGATTTAAGTGTTTATGGTTTAGGCTCTGCAAATAATGGTGGCGGTACAGACGGAGAAGAATTTACTTTTCCTGCAGATGCAGCTACTGCAGGAAGCTTTATTTATGTAGCTTCAGAAACAACAGGCTTCACTTCATTTTTCGGATTTGCTCCTAATTACACTTCCGGAGCAATGGCTATAAATGGTGATGATGCTATAGAATTATTTCAAGGAGGTGTTGTAGTAGATGTTTTTGGAGACATTAATGTTGATGGTACAGGTCAACCTTGGGATCATTTAGATGGTTGGGCTTATAGAAATGAGAATACGGGTCCAGATGGTAATACTTTTGTGTTAGACTCATGGAGTTTTAGTGGAATCAATGTTTTTGATGGCCAGACAACAAATGCGAGTTCACCTACACCATTTCCGTTGGGTAGCTATACCGTTGCAGGCCCAGCTGAGGTTGTAATTAATGAAGTAGATGCCGATCAAACCGGAACAGATGCTACCGAGTTTATAGAGCTTTATGATGGCGGAGTTGGTAATACCTCATTGGATGGATTGGTAATTGTATTGTACAATGGTAGTGATGATGCAAGTTATGACGCCATTGATCTTGATGGATATTCAACCAATGAAACAGGGTATTTTGTAATAGGAAGCGCCGGAGTTCCAAATGTTGATTTAGTGGCTTTTACAACAAATGGTATTCAAAACGGAGCAGATGCAGTGGCTTTAATTATGGGAGACGCAACAGACTTCCCTAATGATACTCCAATTGTTATTAATGAAAATTTATTAGATGCCTTTGTATATGATACCAATGATGGAGATGATACAGGTTTATTACCTTTACTAAATGCAGGTCAATCCCAAATTAATGAAGGTGGAGCAGGAGATAAAGATATACATTCAAATCAAAGGATACCAAATGGATCAGGGGGATTAAGAAATACAAGTACTTATAGCCAGTTAATACCTTCACCCGGAACAGAAAATGGAGCTATTATTCCTCCACCAGCACCAATTTCAATTTTAGAAGCTCGAAATACAGCAGATGGTGAAATTGTGACGGTAAGTGGAGTGCTTACAGTAGCCGATCAATTTTCTGGATCAGCATATATTCAAGATGCTACAGGCGGTATTGCAATTTTTGATGAACAGGTACATGGCGATGGTAATTTTATGATTGGAGATTCAATTACAGTCTCTGGTACTCGAAGTGCTTTTAATGACCAAATTCAAATAGGTTCAGTAACTGTTGTTGAAAATAACGGATTACCGAATCAACCTATTGAACCCTTAACTATAACATTAAGTGAATTAGCAGATCATCCTGCCAAATTAGTTCGAATTGTTGAACCAAATTTTCCAAAGCCTGGTGATATTTTATTTGGTAATGCTAACTATCTACTTAGTGACCTTAGTGGTAGTGGAGAGATGCGAATTGATAATGATGTTGAAGAAATTGTAGGCTTAGGGCAACCTGAAACCTGTAACGAAATTATTGGTGTTGTTGGGAGATTTTTTGAAACCTTTCAATTACTCCCTAGATCAGGAGTCGATTTGTCATGTGCTGGGCCTTACATTCCTCCTGCAAGTTCAATTACAGTCTCTAATGATAAGACTTTAGATGTTGTTACATGGAATATAGAATGGTTTGGAGATGAATCTAACTCTCCTGCAGCTGGAAACCCAATGTCAGATGCTATTCAAAAAGATAGTGCAAAAACTGTTATTACAAGATTAAACGCTGATGTATATGCTGTCCAAGAAATATCTGATGACGTTTTATTTGCACAAATGATAAGCGAGCTACCGGGGTACGACTATATCTTATCACCTGCAGTTTCAAGACCTAATGATCCAGGGGTAAAGCAGAAAATTGGGTTTATTTATAATACCAATACAGTTAATTTGGTTAATACTAGCGTCTTATTAGAGTCTATACACCCTTTATATAATGGCGGTGATGATTCTGCAATATCAGATTATCCAAATACAACGGATCGTTTTTATGCCAGCGGAAGATTACCTTTTTTAATGACAGCAGACATAACAATAAATGGAGAAACAAAACAATTTGATTTTGTTGCGTTACATGCTAGGGCAAATAGTAGTAATGATCCTCAGTCTCGATATGATATGCGCAAATATGACGTTGAAGTGTTGAAAGACAGTTTAGATGCTCATTTCACAAGTTCCAGATTATTTTTGTTAGGCGATTTTAATGACGACGTAGATGAAACTGTTGCTGATGTATCTACAACCATTTCAACATATGAAGAATATGTTACTGACGTGAGTAATTATAATATTATCACCAGTATTTTAAGTGATGAAGGGTTTCGTTCATTTGTTTCTAGAGAAAATATGATTGATCATCTACTTGTAAGTGACGAGGTTGAAAATAACTATATAGAAGAATCTGCAACTGTACATTATGAATTTTATGATAATGATTATGTCACAACAACTTCAGATCATTTTCCTGTATCAGCTAGGTTTCAACTATGTGAATTGACTTTAAATAATATTACAGGCACTGATGTAAGTTGTAATGGGGGTACAGACGGAACTGCAACTATATTAGTTTCTGGTGGTATTCCCCCGTACAGTTATGAGTGGAATAATGGTCAAACAAGCTCAACAGCTACCCAATTAGAAGCTGGAGCTTATAGTGTAATTGTAACCGATGATTTAGGTAATTCTGTATCTAGCGAAATTACTATCGCTCAACCTGAGCCACTAATTGTTACTACAAGTGAGGATACTACAGTGTATTTTGGGTATTCACCTCAATCGTGTAGCGTTATCTCAGTTACAGGTGTCTCTGGCGGAACCGCGCCTTACTCATTTGAATGGAATACAGGTGAAACAGCAGAATCAGTTGAGGTTTGCCCTGAGGAAACTACAATATATACTGTGACTGTGACTGATGCTAAAGGTTGTGAAATTCAATCTAATATTCAAATAAATGTAGTTAATGTAGAGTGTGGCAATAATTCAAACAATTCAAAAATTTTAATTTGTCACAATGGTAAAACTATTTGTATTTCACAAAGTGCTGTGGAATCTCATTTAAACCATGGAGATACTTTGGGTTCTTGTGATGAAGATAATTATAAAAATTCTAACCCTGTTACTGCTTCCGTTTATCCTAATCCTTTTAGTAATTACTTTAACGTTAAGCTTAACTCTTTAAACGATAATGTAAAAGCTCAGTTACTAATTTTTGACATGAGAGGAGCGTTAATCAAAAAGTTTTCTAAAAACATGTCAAATGGTGATTCATATTTTAGATTAAATTCTTCAAGTCTACCAACGGGTTTATATTATCTTAAAGTTGTGGTAAATAATGAAGTAACAAATACTGAAATTTTGATAAAAGAATAGTATTTCTTTCTATTATAAATCAAAAATTTATTACTAAAAAAGCCTCAAGAAAATCTTGAGGCTTTTTTTATTTTTCTAAAGTTATATACACCGGAAAATGATCACTATAACCGCCTTGATGCCACTTACCAATGTAGGTTCTAAATGGGCTTCCTTTTCGCTTCCCTTTCCAAGATTTTAAGAAATGGTCATCAAAAATTTCGGCTCGTCTATAAGTTAGCTGATGACCTTCTTCAAAGAAGTTTCTACTAAATATTATTTGATCAAATAAATGCCAATCTTTTTCATGCGTTGATGTACCTCTATCCTTAGCAAATATTGACTCATAAGGATTGTAAAATTCTGCAGTAACTAAATATTGCTTTATACTAGGGCTATCTGGGTTATCATTAAAATCCCCCATAATAATAATTTTGGCCTCTTTAGTTTCTGCCTTAATACCTCCAATTATTCTATGGATTGCTTCTGCAGCTTGTATACGTTTTGGTTGGGTTTCTTCAGTTCCTTTTCTGCGTGAAGGCCAATGATTCACAAGAATATAAACTAATTCGCCTTTTAATCGACCCTTAACCAATAAAATATCTCTTGTAAAGTCCCTTTTACCATCATCATTTATTAAAATTAACGGAATGGCTTCGGAATGTAATAATTCAAAATGTTCTTTTTGATAGAGCAAGCCTACCTCTATTCCTCTTTCATCAGAAGAATCATAATGTACAATTCCGTAATGATAATCTTTAAGCTTTTTACTATTAATTAGATCATTTACTACTTGATAATTTTCTACTTCGGCTATTCCTAAAATGACAGGTGCATTATCTGTTTCATCTTCGCCTATTTCGGTAATAGCTGAGCTGAGCTTTTTGATTTTTTGATGGTATCTTTTTTCGTTCCACTTTTTTCTTCCGTCGGGAGTAAAATCGTCATCCAATGCGTCTTCATCGTTAATGGTGTCAAACAGATTTTCGAGATTATAAAAAGCTACTGTATATAAATTCTTTGAGTTATTATCCAAAATAATGATTTAAACTACGAAAAGTACAAAAAATCACTAAACTTACTACCTTTGCCGCATGATCGAAAAAAAGACATTAGATTTTGAAAAAACCGTATTGATCGGTGTTATAACGCAACATCAAGACGAAGTAAAATCTAAAGAGTATCTGGACGAATTAGAGTTTTTAACATTTACCGCTGGCGGCGAAGTCATAAAACGTTTCACTCAAAAAATAGATACACCCAACCCTAAAACCTTTATTGGTTCTGGTAAAATGGAGGAGGTAGAAACTTTTGTTGAAGCCAATCAAATAGGTTCAGTTATTTTCGATGATGAATTATCTCCTGCACAACAAAAGAATATTGAGCGTATACTACGTTGTAAAATTTTAGATCGCACAAGTTTAATTCTTGATATTTTCGCACAACGTGCGCAAACACATTATGCTCGTACTCAAGTAGAATTAGCTCAATATCAATATTTATTGCCTCGTTTGGCAGGATTGTGGACACACCTTGAAAGACAGCGTGGTGGTATTGGTATGCGTGGTCCTGGTGAAACAGAAATTGAAACTGATAGACGTATTGTTCGTGATAAGATTGCTTTATTAAAAAAGAAGCTTATTACAATAGATAGGCAAATGGCCGTTCAACGTGGAAATCGTGGTAAATTGGTCCGTGTAGCTTTGGTAGGGTATACCAATGTTGGTAAATCTACCCTAATGAACGTGGTTAGTAAAAGCAACGTTTTTGCTGAAAATAAGCTCTTTGCGACGCTAGATACTACTGTAAGAAAAGTGGTTATTAAAAATATTCCGTTTTTACTGTCTGATACTGTAGGGTTCATTCGTAAACTCCCGACTCAATTAGTTGAATCTTTTAAGTCTACGCTCGATGAAGTTAGAGAGGCTGATTTATTATTACATGTTGTAGATATTTCACACCCTAATTTTGAAGAACATATAGATTCTGTTAGTAAAATTCTAGACGAAATAAAAAGTTTAGATAAACCTACACTAATGGTTTTCAATAAAATTGACAACTATAAACATGAAACCATTGATGAGGATGATCTAGTAACTGAAAAAACCAAAGCTCATTTTACCTTAGATGAATGGAAAAAAACGTGGATGGCAGAATTAGGTGAAAATTGCTTATTTATATCTGCTTTAAATAAAGAAAATTTAGAAGAATTTAGAAGAAAAGTTTTTGAGGCGGTTAAAGAAATTCATATTACCCGTTTTCCATATAACGATTTCTTATATCAGGAATATGAATAATAGTTAATCACCAGATTCGTCTTCAATTATACCTAGGCGTTTAGCTCGTTTTTCCCAGTTCTTACGAGCCAGTTGTTGCATATCTGAATCGGTATCACTTTCGTCCATAATTTCGAGACCTAGTAACGTTTCTATAACATCTTCCATCGTTACCAAGCCGCTTATCGAACCGTATTCATCAACCACTAAAGCAATATGTTCTTTAGCTTTTATGAGCTTTTCAAATAAATTTGGTATTGGAACATTGCGCTCTACAACAAAAATTTCGCGTTTAATTTCTGACAATAGTTTTTTATCATGATCTTCTGCTACTTCCTTAAAAACCTCATCTTTTAAAACATAACCCGTAACATGATCTCTGTTTTCTTGGTAGACTGGTATTCTAGAAAATCGAAGCTCTTTATTCTTATCAAAAAAATCTTTAACCGATTCGTCTTCCGAGGCCATTTGCAAAACTGTTCTAGGCGTCATTACATCTTTGGCTAGAATGGATTTAAAGTTTAATAAATTTTTGATCACTACTGATTCTGATTCTTCAAAGACGCCTTCTTCTTGAGCTATATCTGCCATCGCATGAAAATCTTCTCTGCTCAATACACTACCATGATGACCTTTGCCGCCAATTAACTTGGTTGTTAGTTGCAACAACCATAAAATACCTGTCCATTTTAATGGGAAAATCAATACGTTTAATGCCTTACTTGTAAAATTAGCGAGCTGTTTCCAATAAGTAGCTCCAATTGTTTTAGGTATGATTTCTGATGCCACTAAAATTAAGATTGTCATAATAGTTGAAACAACCCCTACCATGATATCTTCAGTAAACTGAATACCAAAAACGGTTCTAGTTTTTGATCCGTATAATTCCACGT
Source organism: Maritimimonas sp. 2304DJ26-3 (assembly GCF_056591635.1). Taxonomy (NCBI): domain Bacteria; kingdom Pseudomonadati; phylum Bacteroidota; class Flavobacteriia; order Flavobacteriales; family Flavobacteriaceae; genus Maritimimonas; species Maritimimonas sp. 2304DJ26-3. The sequence goes on along the minus strand of NZ_JBWQOK010000001.1, from coordinate 811,793 downwards.
AAGCGACTTTCGCTTGTACACCAACTAAAATTGCGCCTACAGTATGCGCAATAGTATTTAATGTTAATATGGCTATTAGGGGTTTATCTACATCATTTTTTAGAGTTTCTAAATTTTCAGCATAAGCCTTACCCTCTTTCTTTTTTACATTAATAAAAGTTGGAGTAACACTTAGTAAAACTGCTTCGAGAATTGAACATAAGAAAGAAAAGAAAATAGAGATAACTCCGTAGAAAATCAGTAAACCCATTAAAGTTTTATTTGAAAGCTAAGTTAACAATTTGATTGTATAAAAAAAGAGTTCTCAAAATTGAGAACTCTTTTTTTACATATTCTAATCTTTTTAGAAAGAGTAATTTAAACCAAACAACCAATATGACTGTACCTCGTTATCGATATTGTCAAACGTTGCATTTGGATTATATCTAATACTTCCCATATTTAAAGCATCACTTAGTACCTCTTGATGGTTTCCTCTTAAACCAAATTCAAAACCTAAGCCAATACCTTTCCAGAACGTATACCCAAAAGAGTTGATCCATGTCCAATTTGATAAATCACTACTCTTGTAACTTTGGAATGTTGTAAAATTTGTTTTAAAGTTCACTTTTCCTAGCTGTTTAGTATAATCAGCAACTATTTTAGCCCCCAAAGATGAATCGAAAGCTGCATCATTATCAGCGAAAACAAAATTGTAATTTAATGGGTGAATAACCACTATTAAATCTTGAATTGGAGTCCAAGTTGCACCAACACCTAAATCTAAATAGCCTGGGTCATTAAAGTTTTCAATAATTGTTGACCTGTATTCGCCTAGAGCAGAAACAGCCCATTTATCACTTAACTTCCAACCATATAACGATGTAATTGTGAAAACATCAGATGCTGAATCAAAATCATCGCTGTCAGTAGCATCGTCTTTGTTATCATTCTTAACCCATGCTAAGTTTACATTAGCAGAGTTTCTCCAGAAATATTTTTCTTGAATTAAATTAGCGAATCCATTAACGGTTACACCTATATTTCCAGTTGATGTATTTGGTGTACCTCTAGAATACCATTTGTCATATCCGGCGATATTAGCGCCGATAGTACCAAAGGCTCCTAATTTCCAACCAGGTAAGGCGTCTATTTGAGCTTGAATAGCGTCTGCTTTGCCCTGTAATTTAGCAATAGAGTCTTTTTTAGAGGCTAACTCAGCTTTTAATTCTTCCTCTGTTTGTGCAAATGCCGATGTTACCCCTAGCATCAAAGCAAATGCAAATACAAATTTTTTCATTTTAAAAATTTTAGTTTAATTTTTTGTTGTTGAGCGCAAAAATACACTTTTTTCATTTTTGACCCTTCTAGTTAAAAAAGTCACTGAAAAATAGCGTTATTTCTTTTTAAAAAGTGGAACTGTAGAACATGCTTCGCCAAACATAATAGATTTAGCAACTGGTTGTAATTTTTCGACTAATTGAATTGAAGCTGTCGCGGGAATTGGTTTGTTAGCACAACCTTTAATAACGATGAGCTTATCATGATATTCAGATATATCTAAATCATTAATAATATCTTGAAAAATTGTTGTCTCTAATAATTCAAGGTTCCCAACAACTGTTTTTTTTACAAAAGGAGAAAGATACGTGGTGATTAATAGATAAGCCCAAGATGGTATAATTGCTTCTGTAGAACAGTTAAGTGCTATATAAGCATCTTTATACTGATACCAGTCATGATTTTTTAAGCTTTCGCGGAAGTCTTTTTCTCGTAAGATCAATCCTTCATACAGCCATTGAGAAATATCTAAAAGAATACGCTGTGCTTCCGGATAAAATTCTTCTAGATCAATAGTGATTAACTTACTACTGGCAACTCTATTTATAATTTCATCAGCCATTATAAAAAACCTAACTCAAGCTTTGCTTCTTCGCTCATCATGTCTTGTGTCCAGGTTGGGTCAAAAGTAATTTCTACCTCAGCATTATCTATTTCAGGTAATACTTTAACTTTTTCTTCTACCTCAACTGGTAATGTTTCAGCAACAGGACAATTTGGTGATGTTAAGGTCATTAAGATCTTTGCCTCTTTGTTTTCATTAACAAATACGTCATAAATCAAGCCTAACTCATATATATCTACAGGTATTTCAGGGTCAAAAATTGTTTTTAAAACCCCTACTATTTTATCTCCAACTTCTTGAATTTCTACTTCTGTCATAATTCATTTTTTACTAGTACAAAGATACGACTATTGTGTTAATTTAGATTGAAAAGCTACAGCATACAGCTTCAATTGCTTTAGCATTGAAACCAATCCATTAGCACGAGTTGGGCTTAAATGCTCTTTTAAACCAATCTCATCAATAAAACTAGAATCAGCATCAATAATTTCTTGTGGTGAATGATTAGAAAATACGCGCAGCAACAGACCTACAAGACCTCTGGTTAAAATAGCATCACTATCTGCCGTAAATACCACTTTATTGCCTGATAATTGCCCGTGTACCCACACCTTAGATTGACACCCTTTTATAATATTCTCTTCAGTTTTATATTGTTCATCAATTAACGGAAGTGATTTACCTATTTCGATCAAATATTCATAACGCTCCATCCAGTCTTCGAACATTGAAAATTCATCTACAATTTCTTCCTGTATTTCTTTGATAGTCATTTTTTAAACTTATTTTTGCAACGGTCATTGACCACGTTTCTAAGAAAGGGCAAAATTACACTAAAAAAACAAGAATGGGTAAATTATTAGCTGTTGGTACCGTTGCTTTTGACGCTATTGAAACGCCTTTTGGCAAGACAGATAAAATATTAGGTGGTTCTGCTACTTTTGTAGGATTAGCAGCTTCACAATTTGGAGTTAAGACCGGTATTATTTCTATTGTGGGTGATGATATGCCACAAGAGTATTTAGATATGCTCAATGAGAGGAATATTGATACTAATGGTATAGAGATCGTAAAAGGAGGGAAAACATTCTTTTGGAGTGGTCGTTACCATAACGATATGAATTCTAGAGATACTTTAGTTACAGAACTTAATACTCTAGAAGATTTTAATCCAGTAGTACCTGAAAGTTTTCAAGATGCTCCAGTAGTAATGCTTGGTAATTTGCACCCTTTAACTCAAAGTTCGGTATTAGACCAAATGTCTATAAAGCCAAAGCTAGTCATTTTAGATACTATGAATTTCTGGATGAATTCAGCTTTAGAAGACTTAAAAAATGTAATTAAACGTATTGATGTTATTACTATTAATGATGAAGAGGCACGTCAGTTAAGTGGTGAATATTCATTGGTAAATGCCGCTAAAAAAATCCATGAAATGGGTCCTCAGTATGTAGTTATAAAAAAGGGAGAGCATGGTGCTTTATTATTTAATAAGGGGAACATGTTTTATGCTCCAGCTTTACCATTAGCAGAAGTTTTTGATCCAACTGGTGCTGGTGATACATTTGCAGGTGGGTTTGCTGGTTATATTGCTAAAACAGAAGACATATCGTTTGAAAATATGAAGAATGCCGTAATTTACGGCTCTAATCTAGCCTCGTTCTGTGTAGAGAAATTCGGTACAGAACGTATGCAAAACTTAACAAAAGAAGAGGTGCAAAAACGTTTGTATGCGTTTAAGCAACTAACTCAATTTGAAATTGAATTAAATTAATAACGATCCGCGCCTCAAAACGCGGATTTTTTTATACTCAATGAGCGACTCTATTAAGCATGAATGTGGTATTGCCTTAGTTAGATTACTAAAGCCACTAGACTATTATCAAAAAAAATATGGCACATCATTCTATGGAATTAACAAGATGTATTTAATGATGGAAAAACAGCATAATCGTGGTCAAGACGGTGCTGGTTTTGCTAGTATAAAATTAGATGTAAACCCAGGAACTAGGTACATTAGTCGCGTTCGTTCAAATAAGCAAGCTCCTATTCAAGATATTTTTGCTCAGATAAATGAGAGATTAAATAATGTTTTAGAAAAGCATCCTGGTAAGGTCAACGATGTAAATTGGCAATTAGAGAATATGCCCTATGTAGGTAATCTCTTTTTAGGTCATGTGCGCTACGGAACTTTTGGGAAAAATAGTATTGAGAGTGTTCATCCTTTTCTTCGTCAAAATAATTGGAAACATAAGAATTTAATTGTTGCTGGTAATTTTAACATGACTAATTCTAATGAGTTATTAGAAGAGCTGATCGAGCTTGGTATGCATCCTAAAGAAAATACTGATACTGTTACCGTGATGGAAAAAATTGGTCATTTTCTTGATGATGAAGTTTCAAATATTTATCAATCATGTAAAGAAAGAGGACTTTCTAAAAAAGAGGCTTCAGCTGTTATTGAAGAAGAATTAGATATTAAAAATATCTTACAACGTGCTTCTAAAAATTGGGATGGTGGATATGCCATGGTTGGTTTATTTGGTCATGGTGATGCTTTTGTGTATCGTGATCCCGCAGGTATAAGACCAACATATTATTATAAAGATGATGAGGTAGTTGTTGTGGCTTCTGAGCGACCTGCGATTCAAACAGTTTTTAACGTAGATTATCAATCTGTTAAAGAATTGGAGCATGCTCATGCGTTAATCATTAAGAAAAAAGGAGATATCTCTATTGAGCAAATCAAAGAGCAATTACCAAAAACATCTTGTTCATTTGAACGTATATACTTTTCGCGCGGAAGCGATGCAGAAATCTATGAAGAACGTAAAAATTTAGGTAAACTTATTTTTCCTAAAGTGCTAGACGCTATAGAAAATGATGTAAATAATACCGTATTTTCTTACATACCTAATACCGCAGAAACTTCATTTTTTGGTATGGCACAAGCTGCTGATGATTACTTAATTCAGAATAAATTACAAACTATTCTTAAAGGGCAGCGCTCGATTTCTTCTGAAAAAGTAACCGAAGTGTTAACAGAGCGTGCACGCATTGAAAAAATTGCCATTAAAGATGCCAAACTAAGAACGTTTATTGCTGATGACAATAGTCGAGACGATTTAGTAGCACACGTATATGATGTTACATATGGTGTTGTAAAACCAACTGATAACCTCGTTATTATAGATGATAGTATTGTTCGTGGAACTACTTTAAAGAAAAGTATTATCAAAATTTTGGATCGATTGAATCCTAAAAAAATTGTAGTGGTTTCTTCAGCTCCGCAAATTCGTTATCCAGATTGCTATGGCATCGATATGGCGCGAATCGACGAGTTTATAGCTTTTAAAGCCACATTGGAGTTGTTAAAAGAAACTAATCAATATCATATAGTTGATGAAGTATATAAAAAATGTAAAGCTCAAGATACAGTTCCAGAAAATGAGCTTGAAAACTATGTTAGAGCTATTTATAAGCCATTTACTGCTGAAGAAATTTCTGACAAAATCGCTCAATTATTAAAAACAGAAGAGATTAATGCAGGTGTTAAAGTTATCTTTCAATCAATCGAAGGCTTACATGAAGCTTGTCCTAAAAATTTAGGTGATTGGTATTTCACTGGTAAATATCCGACTACTGGTGGAACAAAAGTTGTAAACAGGGCGTTTATCAACTTTTATGAAGGTAATAAAAAGAGAGCTTATTAATTTTGGCATTCTAATTGATTTCTATTTCTTAAATTTAAGATCATGAAGAAATTAGTACTACTACCAATAATTGGCATACTTATGAGTTTTTCGCAATGCGATAAAAATACCTTTGATAAAAAACCTCCCGTAGAGTTTACTAAAACTTATTTTCAAAATTGGGTTGGTGGCAGGCCAGGTTCAAGTGGAGTGCTAGTTACGTTAATTACAGATAATACTAATAATTCTATTGCCTTTGATTCAATCTACTTTAACGAAAGAGCTGTAAAGTTAGAGTCTCAGGTTAGTGGTGATGAACTTATCTTAACTGGTAACTTTATTAAAAGAAGCCCAAAAGATAGAGACCTTATTTTATCTGGAGACCCTAAAGAAGAATTTGGTAATAAACCTCCAAAAAAAGAATATAAAAGTCCTTTTAAGCTCGGTGATAAAGAGGCTATTATAAGTTATTTTATAAAAGATAAAAAACGTTATTTTAAGCTTTCAGACATTCAAAAAGAGAAGACTTTATATTATCAATAAAAAAATTTGGCACAGGGTTTGATTTCTAATGAGTAGAAACATTAAAACCCTGTGCTTATGAAAGCTTTAAAATTACTATCAGTACTTTTTCTAACCGTTACCTTTTTAAGTTCTTGTGTGGTTTCTGTCGATAATTTCGATGATACCATATCTTTAGAACAACTAGTTACATCCCATGATTTATGGTATGTAGATTTTAATAGAACTACAGGAAATGGTGAAGTGCCTTTTTTATCTAAAGCTTTTACAATTTCGTTTGAAAATGGGCGTTTATATGCTAATAACAATCTAGTAGGAATCGGTTCTGTAGGAGGCGGATTAGGTTTACAAATAGGATATTACGATACATTTAATGGTGTGCTAGAAATAGATCACAATTTAGATGGGTTCATTGATATAGAAGTTTCGCAATTGTCTAGAGATGAGATAAGACTAAGAGATACATTTACAAATACGTCTTATTACCTAATAGGATACAATACAAACAATTTTGACTACGATTTAGTATTCTATGATAATATAGAATATTTCTTACAAGAATATGAAGCGTGGGAAAAAACATTTGTGAGCGAAGAAGGTGCCCTAAATGAATTTGATGATGAAAACTTCTTAGAATTTACACCTGGCGATACAAATACTTTTAGGTCTTCTCAAGATGAGTTTGGCACGAATATTGAATTAATTAATTGGGATTTCGTAGGTGATTATGTGGTGTATGATGTTGAAGGAAGAGATGATCTAAAAATTTTAACATTAGATTATGATTTCTTTGACAATGAAGAGTTCGAATTGAGCGTTATAAACGACGGATTAGTAAGTTTATTTCATCGCGCATCTGGAACAACGTACGAGTTTGATGGTAGAGGCAACATTCAATTTAAAAAAGGTGACGCCAATCAAAAGCCAAGAAATACCAAACGATTTAAAACAAATCGTAAGACAAAGAAAATAGCTGTAAAAGCATAAAGATAAGGTTTGGTTAGTTGATTTTGGTTGATTAATTTCAACCAACGCCGCCTCAGTTTTCTGAGGCGGTTTTTTTGTACATTTATCAAAAATACTTCGTTTCTCAACAATGATTAATAAACGGCTTTTAATTAAAAACTTGCTCGCTTTTAATGATGAAAATAGTTTTTATGATAAAAAGCTAAAACTCAATTTTGGAACCAAAGAAGGTAAAGGAAAATTCTTAAAACACGTCTGTGCGCTATCTAATTCTAACCCAGACAATAATTCATATATCATCGTAGGTGTTGAAGATAAAGGCAGTAAAATTGTAGGAGTTGATTTTTTTGATGATAGTAAAATACAAAACCTTATTGACGCCTATTTTATCAATCCGCCAAAGGTTCAATACGAGAATATTGCTTTTCCGAGATTGTCGAGACATAAAGTTGTTGGCTTAGTAACTATATATCCTATAAACGAAGTAACATCATTAAAGAAAACAATTTGGAAATACCCAAGAGATACTGTTTTCTTCCGTCAAGGTAGTAATTCTATGCCTGCAGATTCTTTCTTTAAATTAAAAAGCACTAATAAGGCAATTGTTAAAGCAATTGAAAAAAATGCTGCCAATAATATTGAGCTTACGTTAAATGGTGTTTTTGATTTTATGAATTCACACAACGAAGACTTAAAGCCAACTTATAAAGTCTTTAAAGATCAATTTGTGCTTTGTTGGGCTGGTCAGCAAAAAACGATAGAGGAAGAAATCTATTATTCGAGAGTCGATATTGAATTAATAAATGAGCAGGTGCGTTTATTCTATTCCGCTTTAGACGAGGTAAAAATTAAATTTAATAAGCAATCTTTTATTATCACAGAATTTATACAATTAGGTATACAACCCGATTTTAAATACTACCCACTAGAGAAAACTATTATTAATTTTAAGGATAACGGTACTCATGATATTGCAACAGAGCTCTTATTTGAACCACCTAAGTTTGATTCTGTAGTATTAAAACATCTATTCAATAGTAATAATGCAATTGTAGAAAAATTGAGAAAAGGTCTATCAATATCTAAGAATGAACAATTAGATCTGTATCATTTACCCACGACCTACCTTATATGCTCTTTAAACGGGTTTATTAATGCTAAAAATAAGTTAGCTGAAGCTAAGCCTTATCTTAAAAAACTAGACGACAAAACAGCTTATATAAAGTTTAAGGAGGCTGTTAGGGTTTTACGCAAGCTAAAGTATAGTTAATTGTCTAAAGTACGAACATAGTTAAGCACATCCCAACGCTCTTTTTCGGATAAAATTGGCCCCCATTTAATCATAGCATTTCGACCATTAGATATTTTCCAAAAAATTTCTCCGTCTGATTGCTTTTGTACCATTGGCAAGGTAAGATTCTGTGGTTTTGGCGATAAGGCCTTACCTCCTGCTCCATTACCTACGCCTGTCGGCCCATGGCAAATCATACATCTTGTTTTAAATATCCGTTTACCGCGTTTTGCAGACATGCCTTTATCTACCCCTTTAACAGGATTTTTAATGGTCTTAGCTTCAGTAGGAGCAATCCATCGGTCTTGTTGCAAATTAATGCCAACGAACCCGAAAAGCAATAGTGAAAGTAATATTATGAGTAATTGTTTCTTCATACTGTTTATTTTATATTAAATATTTGATATTTAACATATTATCGTTCTCTAAAAAACAACTTTCATACCAATTTAGCTGTTAAATATAAAAAACCGCTTCTAAAAAAACGGTTTTTCATTCTTTTTATTCTATTAGTTACTTGGAAAAGGTTTTTCAAAAGTTTCAATTAATAGGAAAAATCCCTATTAAAAAACAGGAATTTTCCTATTGTATAAACGCAACCATATTTAGACTTTTGTATCTTAAAATTAGTTGAAAATCATTCGACTTAAGATATAACCTTGTTTCTCCCGACAAAGCTCGGCATTGAAGCAAGGTTTTTTAATGAAAAAAGCCCTCATTTTGAGGGCTTTTATTTTTTAGATTCCTGCCTAGGCAGGAATGACATTATAAATCAAACTTAATACCTTGAGCTAATGGTAATTCTGTTGTATAATTAATTGTATTGGTTTGTCTACGCATATAGATTTTCCAAGCATCTGAACCTGACTCACGTCCACCTCCAGTTTCTTTTTCACCCCCAAAAGCTCCACCAATCTCTGCACCAGAAGTTCCGATATTAACATTAGCGATTCCACAATCAGAACCAGCATGTGACAAGAAGCGTTCTGCTTCTCTAAGATTATTCGTCATAATTGCAGATGACAACCCTTGCGCTACTTCATTTTGTATATCAATTGCGTTTTCTACACCTCCAGAATATTTTAATAAATATAAAACTGGTGCAAATGTTTCATGTTGTACAATTTTAAATTGTGGTTCAGCTTCTGCAATAGCTGGCTTTACATAACAACCACTTTCATAACCTTCGCCCGAAAGCACACCACCTTCAACTACAATGTTTCCACCTTCTTCAACCACTTTTGCTAGCGCATTATTATACATCTCTACTGCGTCTGTATCAATTAACGGCCCAACATGATTATTTTCATCCAATGGATTACCAATACGTAGTTGTTTATAGGCATCAACTACAGCATCTTTTACCTGATCATAAATAGAATCATGAATAATTAAACGACGTGTTGATGTACAGCGTTGCCCGCATGTACCAACTGCGCCAAATACAGCGCCAATAACTGTCATTTTTATATCAGCATCTGGTGTAACAATAATTGCATTGTTTCCTCCTAATTCTAACAATGACTTACCTAATCGTCCTGCCACTTCTTTTGCTACTATTTTACCCATTCTAGTCGATCCTGTTGCAGACACTAAAGGTACTCGCGTATCTTTTGTCATCATTTCACCAACTTTATAATCACCATTTATTAAACAGGAGATTCCTTCAGGTAAATTATTTTCAACAAAAACCTCTGCAGCGATGTTTTGACAGGCAACACCACAAACTGGAGCTTTTTCAGAAGGTTTCCAAATACAAGTATCGCCACAAATCCATGCTAAAGCTGTATTCCAAGACCATACAGCTACCGGAAAATTAAATGCCGAAATAATACCTACTACTCCAAGTGGATGATACTGCTCATACATTCTATGCCCAGGCCTTTCTGAGTGCATTGTTAAACCATGTAATTGACGAGATAGGCCAACAGCAAAATCGCAGATATCAATCATTTCTTGAACTTCTCCAAGACCTTCTTGGTACGATTTTCCCATTTCATAAGAAACAAGTTTACCAAGTGCTTCTTTTTTTTCTCTTAACTTCTCTCCAAACTGACGTACAATTTCACCTCGTTGAGGTGCTGGCATTGTTCTCCATGTTTTAAAAGCTGAAGTTGCAGCATCCATGGCTTTTTCATAATCTTCTTTTGTAGAAGCTTTAACTTTAGCAATTAATTGACCATCTACAGGTGAATAACTCTCTATAACCTCTCCATTAGAAAAATTATTAGAGCCTGTTGAAGTTCCGTCATTTATATCTTTAACCCCTAGCTCTTGTAATGCTTCCTTTATTCCGAAATCAGTTGCAACTGCTTCCATATATTTTTAGTTTAAGTAATTATTAAATTTTGTGCTGTCAAAAGTACAAATATTAATGTCTGTTTTAAAACAAAATAGCCGAACTTTAAGAAGTTCGGCTATTTCTATATTTGGTAACCAACCAAATATAATTAACCAACTAAAACCTAAAATTCAATCCGGTGTAAACCCCCAAGTAATAAGGCTTAAAGCCACCGTCATCTTTTGAAAATGTATTCACTTGATATTTAAACATTGGTGATACATTTATAAATAATTTTTTATTGATCTTATAATCTAGGTCTAATCCTAAATTTCCACTAAAATTAACATCATTAATATTTGAAGCTTCACCAAGTGTTGTTTTACCATTTTGATTGAATAATGACACTTGGTTTTTATACAAGATATATGTACTTACACCTCCAACAACATGAACACCTAATTTTTTATTAGTTACTGCATACTTAATTTCTGTAGGAATCTCTATATAACTCAATGATTGGTTTAAGTCCCCTCTTAAGTTTACAAATCCTCTTTGATTATCAATCCCCGCACTTTGAGCTGCTAATTGGTTATTAGAAAGCGCTATTAGGTTAACTCCATCAATATTGGTGTTAATATTGGTATTTGATAGTTGCAATTCACTTGAAGAAATTAATGCTGTAACTCCTTTTGTTTTATAGGCTAATTCGACTGAATTGATACCCGTTTGTAGTGTTAACTTTTTATTTAAATTATAGTTAAGCTTTACTCCATAAGACAAAGAGGTGTTTGCTACTTTTTCACTATTTGCCAATGATTGATCAATTGGTGAGCCATCATTTAAAGAATTAAAATATATAGGGGCAATTGTAGTACCTACTGACCATCTTTGATTTGTACCTAAATCAGCAACGGCCTTTTCCTTAAGGTTTTCTTCAATAGCGTCAGTAATATTTTTTTTGGTTAATTGATGACTTATACTTGTCTTTTCATCATTCTTTGCAACTACTAAATTGTCTTCTTTCTTAACTAGGTTTTGATTTTCTGTATTTTTATCAATATCGCTGCCATTAGCTTTTTTATTTGATAATTGAGCAATGCTATTTACAGACTTCTCTACCTCTTCATTTTGTAATTCACTATTTTCTATATCTTGGCCCTTCTTAGGCTCGACGTTAGTTGTCTCATCTATTGTATTGCGTGTAACTCTTGTGTTTGTAGAGGTACTAGTTACCTGTTCATTATCTGAAACTGAACCAGGCGCAGCTTTTAATAGTTCTATTTGCTCATCAGAAACAACTTCCTGTGTATCATCATCGTTTTGATTTTTATCAAAAACAATTGGTGTGTTCTCATCAACAGTCGGCAAGGCATCCTCTTGATTAAAGTACCATAAACTTCCATTTACAAGCAATAATAGAATTGCCGCTGCGCTACCAATACGCAACCACAGCGGTACAATTCTTCTCCTTTTCTTTTTCGTTAAATGTAATTCAATGTTTTTCCAAACATTGGGTTCAGGAAAAACCTCATAATCTTTTAGTTTTTCTTGAAATAATCTATCAATATGTTTCTTGTCTCCCATCACTCAGAAACTTTATTTTTTTTTAATTTATTTTCTTCGAGCTTATTCTTTAGAATCGTTCGAGCTCGAGAAAGGTTTGATTTAGATGTGCCTTCAGATATTTTTAATATTTCGGCTACTTCCTTATGCGAATAGCCGTCTAGCACATACAGGTTAAATACCAATCGATATCGATTCGGTAATTGTTGTATTAGATCAAGTAAAAAATCTAACGAAACGTCCTCCTCATCTACGTCTACAATTACATTCTCTGGAATTTCTTCGGTTACCAGATTTAATACATTCTTTTCTCTATATTTTTGTAAAGCTGTATTAATAACAATACGCTTTAACCATCCTTCAAAAGAACCTTTTGATTGATACTGTTCTATTTTGTTAAAAATTGTAATAAAACCATCTTGTAAATTATCTTGTGCTTCTTGGTAATTTTTAGAGTATTTTAAACACAAGGCAAAGAGTTTACCAGCATACAACTGATAAACTTGAGATTGAGCGTTTATATCGCTTTGTTTACATTTTTTAATGAGTTCTTCTAAACTCATAGTTTTAGTTGGTCTTTATTTATTGATTCACTGGCACTACAATTTCTTCAAAAATATTTTCTCCATTGTTATCAACTCCTTTCCAGAATTTAAAAACATAGTCCGTTTCTTGTGATGCTATTAGGTCAAAAGTAAAGCTTTCTTCAATGATTGCTAAAGTACATGCTACGTCTAATGCAACTATAGAATTAGCAGCAACAATTCTTTCATTAGCATCATGCTGAAAAAATAAGCTATGAAAAGAGTGGCATCCGTCAGGTAAATCAAATATAATTGTTATTTGATATGTCTCTCCAAAATTAAATTCTGAAGGTACTACAGCCTCCTTAATAGGAAGCGTTTTAAGGTCAAAACTATCTTCATCATCAGAAATACTACATGTTAATAGTAAAAGTATCATTAAAATACTTAAAACGACTTTCTTCATTTTTCTTTATCAATTATTGTGCTTTTTAGATGCAGCTATTTTGATTGGTTGCGTTAAATAATTCTATTTTTACAATCTTAAATATGACTTTTAACCCTTTTAACATAAAATCTGAAATAGAATTTAAGGATATAGCCTTAAAAGTATTTGAACATCAGTTTGAGAATAATGTGGTATATCGTTCTTTCTGCGATTTGCTCTATGTTCATCCTTCTGAAATAAATACTATTGAGAGAATACCTTTTTTACCAATTCAATTCTTTAAGACGCATAAGGTTTTATCATCTAAAGATTACATTGAGATTACTTTTACCAGCTCTGGAACAACTGGAAGTTCAGTAAGTAAACATTTAGTGAACGACATTTCGGTTTATACCAAAAGTTACCTGAAAGGTTTCGAGCAGTTTTATGGTAACATAGAAGATTATGTGGTGTTGGCTTTGTTACCCAATTATTTGGAGCGAAAAGGGTCATCATTAATTTATATGATAGATGATCTAATTATGCGTTCAAAAAACGTAGAAAGTGGGTTTTTTCTCGGAAATCATCACAAATTGGCAAAAAAAGTGCAATTTTTAGATGAAAATGGTCAAAAAGTGCTGTTAATTGGTGTTTCGTTTGCTTTGTTAGACTTAATAGAAAATTATCAATTTAAGTTAAATAATACCATTATTATGGAAACCGGCGGTATGAAAGGGCGCCGAAAAGAACTTATTCGTAATGAATTACATTCACTTTTAAAAAATGGGTTCGGCACTTCTGAAATTCATTCAGAGTATGGAATGACAGAGTTGTTAAGTCAAGCATATTCTAAAGGAAATGGTGTTTTTGAGTGTCCGCCATGGATGAAGGTTTTAATTAGAGATACAGAAGATGCCTTAAGCATTTTACCAAGTAATATTACAGGTGGAATTAATGTTGTTGACCTTGCAAATTATAATTCATGTTCTTTTATTGCAACACAAGACCTAGGTAAAGTTTATACAAATGGCACTTTTGAGGTTTTAGGTCGTTTTGACCATTCGGATATACGAGGTTGTAATTTAATGATTAACTAATGCTTTATAAGTTTATTTCTAAGCATAGCAACTCTATAATCATTAGTTGTTAAATATTCTTCGCGTAAATTTCTTAAATATTTAACTACTGCATCTCTGTTTTTATACTTAGGAGATAAACAGTCTTTCATTTCTTGGTCTAAAACCGTTAAAATTAAATACCAATGGCCTTTTCTAGAAGCATAAGAATCTTGAAGCATCGGATCTATGTCTTTATTATCAAGCGCTGCATCAACTAAAAGAGGCAAAATATTTATAGTTTGTGTTGATTTTTCTATCTCAGAAAAAGTTAAGCCATATTCTTTTCCAGCAATAAAAAAAGGAACATTCCATTCAACATCTTTGTAATTTAGATCAAATTTGGCATTAATAAAATAGTAGAATTCGTCTGCATTTTTAGGGTCTTCAAAAATGAATGCATGTTGGTTAGGTAGACCTTTTTTGAACTTTCTGGCTATTTTTATTTTGTCATTCTCAATTTTTGGAGCTATACTTAAAGGGATACAAGAGGAGAATAAAAGCAAGGTGAGTAGAATAATTAATGGCTTCATATTTGAGTTTTTAAAAGTTCATCAACTTTTATACCGTTATAATTATTTTTAATCTCTTTTGTAATTTAACTATATGCCTGTCGACTCATATGCTAAATTTTTAAATATGAAAATCTATCTTTTTTCTTTTCTGTTTGTTCTTTCAAGTATTTTATTTGCTCAGCAAATCGATTATAATGAGCAAAAGAACTTTATTGCTAGCGGATATGATGTTGTATCCTATTTTTCTAATAAAGCTGTTAAAGGAAGCTCAAAGTATCAATATAAATACGATGGTGCTAATTACCGTTTTTCATCACAAAAGAACTTAGAACAGTTTAAGGCTAACCCTTCTAAATACGTTCCTCAGTACGGTGGGTGGTGTGCTTATGCCATGGCAGATAAAGGCGAAAAAGTAAGTATCAATCCAAAAACATTCGAAATTAGAAATGGTAAGCTATACTTATTCTATAATGCGTATTTTACCAATACTTTTGAAAGTTGGAAAGAAGAAATGCCTGCAAAGCTTATAAAAAAGGCTGATGCCAGCTGGGCAAAGATTAAGTATAAATCTTAAAACTAAGAAGCTTCTAAATAGGTTCTTCTTTCTTCTTTTGCGGGTTTTAATGTATCTAAATAAGCTTTAAACTGTTCCATATAATTATAAAACAATGCTTTATTATTAGTGGTTCTTTTAAGCGTTCTAACCCCTTCTAAAGAATTAATAATAAATTCTGCAACTGGTTCTGTATTAATATGTCTTGCTAGATAACCGTCTTCTATACCTCGGTATAGTAAATTAATGATAGCTATCTTCCATTGATCTAAAACATTGTGTAATTTACTTTTTAGGTTGTAATCATTATGTTCGTAACTTAATGCAACAATCATATTGGTTATTGGGCTGCCTAGATTTTGATTTAAAGATTCATCATTTATTAGTTTATCTTGTAATAAATCACCTAAAATAAAGATAGGATTTCCTCTTTTGTTAATAGGTTCTATAAACTCACTATGAATTTCTTTTTCTACACGCTCTTGAATAATAGTCTCAACAAAATGATGTTTATTTTCGAAATGGTAGTAAAAAGCGCCCTTTGTTAAACCAACTTCTTTTATAATTAAATCGATACTTACTGCATGATAACCATACATATTGATTAGTTCGTAACCTTTATCGATTAATTTTTGTTTAGTTAATTTTCGTTTTATTTCTTGTGTCATCGTCTTTTTGTTTGAGATTTACATTGATATAACACTTTGAACACAAAAAGTCCTAAGTGGTTTGTTTTATTTGCTTAAAAAATTATTGATTTTACCTTGAATACATACTGATTAGTATGTTTCTACAATAAAAAAAACAAAGTGTTTTTGATAGTAATTTATCTTGATTCTTAACTAATTTTCGACGAACTTCGCTATCGGTGGATATAAACCATTAAAACGGGTTCATATCCTAAACGTTAGCCATAATACGAACGGAATGATATTTGATGGATATTGTAAAACCATCATCATGAAAAAAATCATCCTTTTTTTAGTCTTAACTTTTGGCATGAAATCAGCAATTGCTGAATGTTCATTCAGTGGTCTTTACTTTTTACCTGAACAAAAAGAAATTAGCTTGAATTCAATGTTTATTATCGAAGGTTATTCAATGAATCAAAAAACGATTGAAAGCTTTAAAGATAGAACGATCTATCTAGAGAGCGAGAGGGGAGAATTAGTGGAATTAAATCTAGTGGAAATCTTTAAAGGCCAAATGAATTTAACTCAAGCAATCTTCAAACCAGTAAGGGAATTACGGCCAAATACCACCTACTTTTTAAGATTCTCTGACCAAACTGAGAGTGAAAGTAGAGAAATGAAACATTATAACCGCCTTAGTAAGAAACATGAAAAAGTTTTTTGGAAAACAACAGGCAAAAAATTTATTAACCCACTGAATACCAACCTGAGTGTTGGATTTGAAAAAACGGAAGTAAAATATTACGGTTGTGGTCCATCTGCAAATGCAATTTTTAAAACTCAAAATAAAGGGAACTCTGAAATCTGGTATAGAACAGAAGTTGTTGACTTAGAAATAAACAGAAAAATAACATATTACATAAAGGAATGGAATGGAAAACTTAACGTTGGACATGGGATGTGTTCTGGAGCCTTTACTTTTGATAAAAAAGGTAAATATAAAGTTAGGTTCACACCTATGAACATTGATGGAAAATTATTGAAAACAACCAAGTGGAAAATCTTTGAAAGTCCTTTTACTAATACCAAGAATCCTTTCGATTTTTAAAATACTATGGCTAACAACGTGTATAATTAATTACTGCGGAATTCCTTCGTAGGAATTCACTCGAATTAATTACATTTGAGTACGTCGGAAAATCCTAACTGATTTTCCGTAACTAACCATACACAAACCGATAAGCGAAATCAAAAAAAAGTAGTTTTTAACTAATATACCTTTTGGTCTGTTTTTTTATCTAAAAACAAGGCGTTTTGTTCTTAAAAAATACTAAGTAGTTTGTATTTTAACAGTATTAATAGCTCTTAATCTGCGATTTTTAGTAAAAAATAGCTCTTTTTTCCACGCTGCAACAGCACATACCTGTCTGCAATCAAATCTTTAGTAGTAATACTATAATCTTCTCTTACCTTTTCTTTATTTACACATACAGCGTTTTCTTTTAATGCTCTACGAGCGTCTCCATTGGAGTTTAAAAAATTGGTTTTAGCCGCTAATGCAGCTATCATGTCTAATCCATTTTCAATGTCCTCTTTAGGCACTGTTGCTTGCGGTACGCCATCAAACACATCTAAAAAGGTTTGTTCATCTAAACTTTTTAAGTCATCAGCAGTAGACCTTCCAAATAAAATATTTGATGCTGTAATAGCCTTATCTAATTCCTCTTTACTGTGTACTAATGTCGTTACTTCTTCAGCTAATTTTTTCTGTAAAGTGCGCATATGAGGAGCTTCCTTATGCTCAATTATCAAAGTGTCTATAGTAGCCTTATCTAAAAACGTAAAGATTTTAATGTACTTTTCGGCATCCTCGTCTGTGGTATTTAACCAAAACTGATAGAATTTATAGACAGATGTCTTATCTGCATCTAACCATATATTACCTCCTTCAGATTTTCCAAACTTAGAACCATCTGCTTTTGTAATTAATGGGCATGTCATAGCAAAAGCTTTAGCTTCTTCTGGTGCATTCATTCTACGTACTAATTCTGTTCCAGTAGTAATGTTTCCCCACTGGTCAGAACCGCCCATTTGTAGTAGACAATTGTACTCTTTGTATAAATGGTAAAAATCGTATCCTTGAATTAGCTGATAGGTAAATTCTGTAAAACTCATACCGCTACCAGCTTCTCCTCCAACACGTTTTTTTACTGAATCTTTCGCCATCATATAATTTACGGTAATGCGTTTACCCACATCGCGAGCAAAATCAATAAACGAAAAGCCTTTCATCCAATCGTAGTTGTTAACTAAAATCGGCGCATTTTTCGCTTCAGTATTAAAATCTAAAAATCGAGCTAGTGTATTCTTTATCCCGTTAACATTATGTGCCAATTGCTCTTCATTTAGCAAGTTGCGCTCGTCTGACTTGCCAGAAGGGTCGCCGATCATGCCCGTAGCACCACCAACCAACGCAATAGGTTTATGACCGCTGTTATAGATGTGTTTTAGTAAAATAATAGGTACCAAGCTACCTATATGTAACGAATCTGAAGTAGGATCGAAACCAATATAAGCTGTTGTCATTTCTTTCTGTAACTGCTCTTCGGTGCCTGGCATTATATCATGTATCATTCCACGCCAGCGTAATTCTTCTACTAAATTCTTCGTCATTTTTTTAAAATTTAGGCAAAGATATATTTATAAGTAGTAAGATAAAAGACAAATAGAAAAAAGACTAAATTCGCCCTATGATTTTAGTTACCGGAGGTACTGGATTAGTGGGTTCGCACTTGTTATATCACCTTAGTTTAGAGTTTGATACTATTGTTGCTATTTGTCGAAAAACAAGTGATTTACAACAGGTAAAGCGAGTGTTTGGTTATTATACTGATGATGGTGCATTTTTTGATAAAATAATCTGGAAAGAAGCTGATATTAATGATATTTCTTCATTACAAGAAGTTTTTAAAAATACTTTTTTACATGTCTATCATTGTGCTGCTTTTGTTTCTTTTGATCCGAAAGATTATAGAGAAATGCGTAAAACTAATATTACGGGTACAGCTAATATAGTAAACTTTTCTATTGAACATAATGTAAAAAAATTCTGTTTTGTAAGTTCGGTTGCAGCCGTAGGGAAATCGTTAAACAATAAACCTATAAGTGAAGAAAATGATTGGAACACCGAGGAAAAGCATCATGGCTACGCTATTTCAAAATATGGTGCTGAGATGGAAGTTTGGCGTGCAAGTCAGGAGGGATTAGATGTTGTAATTGTAAATCCAGGGGTAATTCTAGGAGCTGGTTTTTGGGATATAAATACAGGTAAATTGTTTAAGACTATCGCAAATGGTTTTAAATATTACACTAATGGTATTACTGGTTTTGTAAGTGTAAAAGATGTAGTAAAGCCAATGATTTTACTCATGGAAAGCAATATTAAGAATGAACGCTTTATTTTAGTTTCTGAAAATATTTCTTTTAAAACACTATTATTTTCTATCGCTGATGGTTTGCAGGTTAAAAAACCGTCTATACAAGTTTCACCTTTTTTAAGTGAAATTGCTTGGAGACTAGACTGGTTAAAAAGTACTTTAACAGGAAGAAAACCTTTATTAACTAAACATTCTGCAAGAGCTGGTCACAATAAAAGTTATTATAATGCTGGTAAATTGAAAAAAGCCATAGGCTATAATTTTGAGCTTATTACGCAGGGTATTGAGGATGTTTGCAGATCATATCAAAATGATAAAAGCGTTATTTCTTGATAATTTGTTTTCGTTTTGTTTTTTTATCAAGCAATACATCTTGTAATTCGTCATCTTTTTTAAATTTTCTTGCTCTGCGAATTGAATCACGTTTATAAATAGGCAATTTTGGGTCTATACCCACCATATCTGGATCATAAGAATCACGTAAACTTTTGAGGTTCTTTTCTACTTTTTTGAACATGTCTTCATATCGCTCAACTTTAGAAGTATAATAAATATTACTTCGCATAAAGCGCGTACTATCTATCTGATATTTAGTATAAACAAGCGGTAAGTAGCTAATTTTTCGTTCAAGTTTCTTGTTTTTAACACCACGTGTTCCATAAGCAATATATATATCAGTCCATAAATCAATCATTTGATCTTTAGGTATCAAATCATCTGGCTTTTTATAGATTGTCCTGCTGGTGCAGGAAACCATCATTAAAACACTTATTATGACTACTATTCTATTCAAAAACTATCTGTTAAAAGTTAAACGTTTTCCTCTTTCATTATCATTAAACTTTCCTTGGTTATAAATAAGCTGCCCATTTACAAAAGTATGAGAAACAGTTGAACTAAATGTAGTACCCTCAAAAGGAGACCAACCGCATTTATATAAAATATTCTCTTTAGAAACAGTTTGTGGTTTATTCTGATCAATTAAAACTAGATCGGCATAATAGCCTTCTTTTATAAATCCTCTTTTTTCAATTTGGAATAGTTTTGCAGGATTATGACACATCTTCTCAACAATCTTTTCTAACAATATTTTTCCTTGCTTATGTGCTTCTAGCATAGCCAATAAAGCATGTTGAACAAGTGGTCCGCCACTTGGTGCTTTAGTATAGACTTGATCTTTTTCTTTAATGGTATGTGGAGCGTGATCTGTTGCTAATACATCTATTCTATCATCTAATAAGGCTTTCCATAGACCTTCTTTATCCTCTTTTGTTTTTACTGCTGGGTTCCACTTAATATGTGTTCCTTTCTCTTTATAATCTGAATCATCAAACCATAAGTGATGCGTACAGACTTCGGCAGTAATTTGTTTTTCTTCTAACGGAATATCATTTCTAAATTGCTCCGTTTCCTTAGCGGTCGAAAGGTGAAATACATGTAAACGTGCGCCTGTTTCTTTAGCTAATGCTATTGCTCTAGAAGATGATAAATAACAAGCTTCTTCGCTTCTTATTTTAGGATGTAATTCAATAGGAATATCATCACCATATCTTGCTTTAGCTTCTGATAAATTTCTACGAATAGTCTCTTCATCTTCACAATGCACAGCAATAACCATTTTAGTTGATGAAAATATCTTACGTAATACTTCTTCATTATCTACCAACATATTACCTGTTGATGAGCCTAAAAATAATTTAATAGCTGCTACTTTTTGAGGATCTGTTTTTAACAATTCTTCTAAATTATCATTCGTACCACCAAACATAAATGAGTAATTAGCATAAGATACTTTTGATGCTATTTCAAATTTTTCTTCTAGTAATTCTTGCGTTGTTGCTTGCGGTACAGTATTCGGCATTTCAATAAAGCTGGTAATTCCCCCGGCAACAGCCGCCCTACTTTCTGTTTCAATATTACCTTTATGTGTTAATCCTGGTTCGCGAAAATGTACCTGATCATCGATTATTCCAGGTATGAGTAGTTTTCCACTTGAATCAATAACTTCTGCATTTTCGTCATTAATTTCAGCGTTTATTTCTTTTATAAAATTACCCTCTATCAAAACATCACCAATAAAGTTTACGCCTTCGTTAATGATTGTAGCATTTTTTATGAGTGTCTTTTTCATTATTTGTTAGGTAACCCTTTTAATCGCATTGTTAGTACTCCAAATACCGCTTCATTAATAATTCTTCCATTCATCTTAGACTCTCCATACTTTCTATCGGTAAAAATTACTGGAATTTCTTTGATTTTAAAGCCATGTTTCCAAGCTTTAAATTTCATTTCAATCTGAAAAGCATATCCTATAAACTTTATTTTATCTAGCCGAATTGTTTCCAGTACTTTTCGCTTATAACAAACAAAGCCAGCCGTTGTATCATTGATAGGAATACGTGTTACAAATCGTACATATCTAGAAGCAAAATATGAAAGTAACAAGCGCTTTATATCCCAATTAATCACATTTACCTGATTGTTAACATATCTCGATCCGACAGAGATGTCATTTTCTTCTATTCTACATGTATTATAGAGTCTTATCAAATCGTGAGGGTCATGTGAAAAATCAGCATCCATTTCAATAATATACTGATAATCTCTCTCTAAAGCCCATTTGAAACCATGAATATAAGCATCTCCGAGACCCTTTTTTTCTTTTTTTATTTCTAAATGTAATCTTTCAGGAAAAATCTTTTGTAACTTCCTGACAATCTCATAAGTTTTATCAGGTGATGAGTCATCGACAACTAAAATATGCAAGTAATTATCTTGTAAAAACACCGCTTTAATAATATTCTCTATATTATCTTTTTCGTTATAAGTAGGTATAATTACAAGTGTATCTTGCATTTTATAAATTTAGTTGCCAAAGATAAAACTTTTAATTACTAATTTTGTGTTAACATTCTCCCTTTAAAAGAGTCGGTTTTTAATGATAGAAGTCTCTGAACGTATATTTATAAATAAAGATTGGATTACCTTAATTTTTGTATTGCTTTTTGGCTTGTTTGTCGCTTCTAAACAAATAAATAGTGAACGCTTTTCAAGGCTTTTTTCTTTAATTTATTCAAAAAACTATTTGGTAATTTATCAAAAGCAAACACCACTATTGACCAATTCTTTTCATATAATCTTTGGTGTTATACAGGTTTTTATCTTCTCTATAACTATTTTTATATCAAACAAAGCCTTTAATTCTGTTGCTAATGAATTAGAGTTTTCGTTTTTTTTGACCATTCTTACCGGTGTGTTTACCTTCTTTGTTGTACGCTTCTTTGTAGGAAAATTATTTGCCATTCTTTTTGAAAAGGAAAAGGAATTTGAATATGTTACTTATCTAAAAATTAGCTATTTAAGTAATTTTTCCTTGTTGATTTTTCCTTTGTTGATTTTTGCCACTTATTTTAAATATAATTCGATTGAAATCTCTTTTTTTATATTCATTACGGCAGTAATCTTATTATTAATTTATTATGTACTTATTATTAGAAACAATCAAAAATTGATTCTAAGTAGACTTTTCTATTTTATTTTGTACCTTTGCGCCCTTGAAATAGCACCTATTATCCTGTTATATAGGTTATTCATTTTATAAAAACTAAAATAATAAGAAGAGTATGAAAGTTAAAACCATTTTAGTTTCCCAGCCTGCTCCTAGCAACGATAAACCATCGCCTTATTTTAATTTATCTGAAAAGCAAAAAGTTAAAATTGATTTTAGATCTTTTATTCATGTAGAAGGTGAAAGCGCTAGAGAGGTAAGAAATCAAAAAATTGATTTTTCAAATTTTACCGCTGTTATATTTACAAGTAGAAATGCCGTTGATAACTATTTTAGATTAGCTGAAGAGATGCGTTTTAAAGTGCCAGATGATATGAAATATTTCTGTCAGTCTGAAGCGGTTGCCTACTATTTACAAAAATATGTTGTTTATAGAAAGCGTAAGATTTATGTTGGTGAGCGTACTTTTCAAGATCTTACTAAGCAAATTAAAAAGCATAAAGATGAAAAGTTCTTGTTGCCTTCTGCGGATAAATTAAAGCCAATTGTTCCTCAAATTTTAGATGAATTAAGTGTTAATTGGCAAAGAGCTATACTATATAAAACTGTAGTGAGTGATCTTTCTGATCTTAAAAATGTTTATTATGATATTTTAGTTTTCTTTAGTCCTTCTGGAATACAGTCTTTGTTTGAAAACTTTCCAGATTTTGAACAAAACAAAACACGAATTGCTGTTTTTGGAAACACAACGGTAAAAGCTGCTGAAGAAAATGGTTTAAGGGTAGATATCGCTGCTCCAACGCCTGAAACACCTTCTATGACTATGGCTTTAGAAAGTTATATTAAACAAGTGAATAAATAAACACTAATTATTATATATTACAAAAAAAATCCCGTTCAAATTGAGTGGGATTTTTTAGTTTATATATTTTAATAATCTAACCTATTTCTTCTAATATCTTAGATTCTAATTCTTCAGCTAAATCAGGATTGTCTTTTATTAATTGTTTAACAGCATCTCTTCCTTGCCCTAATTTTGTTTCGCCATAACTAAACCAAGAACCACTTTTTTTAATAATTCCGTATTCTACACCTAAATCTAGAACTTCACCTACTTTAGAAATTCCTTCTCCATACATAATATCAAATTCAGCTGTTTGAAACGGTGGCGCAACTTTATTTTTAACCACTTTTACTTTAGTGCTATTACCAATAACTTTGTCACCGTCTTTAATTTGAGTTCTTCGTCTAATATCTAAACGAACTGAAGCATAAAACTTTAAAGCGTTACCACCAGTTGTAGTTTCTGGATTACCAAACATTACTCCTATCTTCTCGCGAAGCTGATTAATAAAGATTACTGTACAATTTGTTTTACTAATTGTACCTGTAAGTTTACGAAGAGCTTGTGACATTAAACGTGCGTGAAGACCCATTTTAGAGTCACCCATTTCGCCTTCAATTTCACTCTTTGGAGTTAGTGCAGCAACAGAGTCAATAACAACAATATCTACTGCGCCAGATCGAATCAAATTATCAGCAATTTCTAACGCTTGTTCACCATGGTCCGGTTGTGAAATAATAAGTTCACCAACCTCTATTCCTAATCTTTCTGCATAAAAACGATCAAATGCATGTTCAGCATCAATAAAAGCTGCTATTCCTCCAGCTTTTTGAGCTTCTGCAATAGCATGGAGTGTTAATGTTGTTTTACCTGAAGATTCTGGTCCATAAATTTCTATTACTCTACCTCTAGGGTACCCTCCAACACCAAGTGCTAGATCGAGCCCTAATGAACCTGAAGAAATTGCATCTATTTCTTCGGTAACATCATCACCAAGACGCATTACAGAACCTTTTCCATATGTCTTATCTAATTTATCTAATGTAAGCTGTAGCGCTTTTAATTTTGCTGTTTTTTCTTTGTCTTCTGCCATAAATCGTGCTTAAAATTATTCGTAAAATGAGAAATGCTAATGTACAAAAATTAGCCTTATTAAATTATGAATATTAAGGCGAAATACTTTTATTTGTTGAGCATGTTATCTTTCTTTAAAAGATCAAATCTTTATCAATTATGAATAAATTTTATCTGCTTTCAATTTTCTTGTTTTTAAATCTGTTTATCTATAGTCAAATAAATTTTGAAAAAGGTTATTTTACTAATAATGATGGGGTTAAAATAGATTGTTTTATTAAAAACATAGATTGGAAAAACAATCCAAAAGAATTTGAATATAAATTAAATAAAGAATCTAATCCAATAAAGGTTAGTATATCAAAAGTAAAGGAATTTGGAATAAATGGAATTTCAAAATATGTGAGGTTTAAAGTAAAAATAGATAGGTCGAGTAATAAGGTAGGTAAATTAAGTAATGAGAAAAATCCAATATTTAAAGAAGAAGTACTGTTCTTAAAATCTTTATTGGAAGGTAAGGCAAGTTTGTTTATTTATAAAGAAAGTGATTTAATTAGGTTTTTTTTTAAGGTTAACGATAATCTAAATCAATTGGTTTATAAAAATTATCTAACTGATAATAATAAAATAGGAGAAAACAATAGTTTTAAACAGCAGCTTTTGAATAACTTAAATTGCGATAATTTAAATCTAAATGATTTTAATAACTTAAAATATAAAAGAAATAGTTTGGTTAAACTTTTTACAGCATATAATAGCTGTTTTGATTCAAAAACAACCTCACATATAAAAAAAGAAAAAAGTCAATTTAATATATATTTAAAGCCTGGTTTAAATTTTTCTAGACTATTTATAAAAAATGAATCCAATAACTTTGAGTACAACTACAATAATGAATCAAATATTAAATTTGGGTTAGAACTAGAATATATATTACCATTTAATAATAAAAAATGGTCACTTTTTACAGAGCCAACTTATCAATATTATAATTCTAAAAATGTTTTTAATGTTCCCTCAGGGGTAGGTGGTGTTAGTTTTGTTGAAGTTACTTCTAATTTAGATTATAAATCAATTGAAATACCAATAGGATTGAGGTATTACTTTTTTTTAAATCCTAACTCTAAAGTATTCATTAATACAGCCTTAAGTTTAGATATTGCTTTAAATTCGGAAGTCGATTTTGATTTAATTTTACCAAATTTAGATATTAAATCAAGACCTAATTTACTTTTTGGTTTTGGTTATAATTTATCAAATAAATACTCTTTTGAAATAAGATACTTTACTGAAAGGGAAATTTTAAGTGACTATAATTTTATAAATTCTGATTATAGTTCACTTTCTATATTATTTGGGTATAATCTTTTTTAAGCATATCTATATGAGGAATTCCATCATCTAAATATTCTTCACCTATTTGCTGAAATTCAAAAGATTTGTAGAAATTTTTAAGATAGGTCTGTGCACTAATTTTAATAAATGAGGTTTTTAATTCATTTTTTATAAAATCAATTGTTTTCTCAACTAAGATGCGACCTATGTGTTTTCCTCTGAAATCTGAATGTACAACTACTCTACCAAAAGCAGTTTCTTTATAGTAATCACCTAGTTTAAAGATTCTGGAATACGCAATTATTTGAGTTGGATTTTCTTCCGCGAAAGCATATAAATGAAATGCTTTTTTATCTTTATTATCTAATTCATAATAAGCACATTTTTGCTCTACCACAAAAACATCTATTCGTAATTTTAAAATATTATGAAATTCTTCTAAGGTAAGCTCATCAAACTTTTTACACACCCATTGCATAAGTTAACAAGTGGTTGCTATTTTATTTACTCTATTCTGATGGCGACCACCTTCAAAATCTGTAGTTGTAAATATATCTACAAATGCTTTAGCTTGATGTATGGATACAAAACGGGCAGGTACGCTTAATACATTTGCATTATTGTGTTGGCGGGCTAAAGCTACTAGTTCATTATTCCAACAAAGGGCAGCTCTAATATTTTGATGCTTATTAGCAGTCATTTGAGCACCATTACCACTACCACAAATAATAATTCCTAAATCTGCTTTTTTATTTTCTACAGCAGTAGCTACAGGATGAATAAAATCTGGATAGTCAACGCTCGTCGACTCATTCGTTCCAAAATTTAAAACTGTATATCCTTTAGATTCTAGTTCTTTAATAATTTCAAATTTATACTCTGTGCCGGCGTGATCATTACCAATAGCTATATTCATAATTATAATTAGGTTATTATGTTACAAATTTACTATAAAACCATGTTATAAACATAAATTAACCTTATTGTTAATCAAAAAATATAAAACTATAGTTATCAATAAGATGTAAATTTATAGTAAATGTTAATAAAATATCTATTGTTTCTAACAATAAGATTTTGAAGTTTAATAAATCTTTTTAATACAAAAATTAGAATATACTATCCAAATTATTTTGTGATTTTTTTAAGCATAGTTATTTATATAATTTATAATCCTTTTTAACAATTTTAGATAATTAAAATATTAAAGAAATACTGTTAAATTCGATATTAACTAAATGTTTATAACTATTATAGTTCTATTAAGTATTAATAACTTAAGATAAAAAAACATGTTAATTAATATTTAATCTTTTTTTAAAACTGATATATCAAAATATATGTTCACTATTTTATTTAACATATTAACAAGCTATAATAACTATTAAACTTTTTTAAAATATTTAAAAGAAAATAATATTATTAATTAATAATGTTAATAAAGTGTAAATTTAACTAACTTGAATAGTCTTATGGAAACTGGTAGAAGGAGGTTTAATAACAAGATGATCTGAAGATGTTTTTGAAAGGGTTGTATTTATTGATAAGTAACCAATAAATAAACCGATGCAAAAGCAAAGTATAAATGCTAAAAGTATTTTATAGAAATTCTTCATTTTTAAGTACTTCTCTTATTATAAAGACGAAGCTTTAACATTTCTGTTACATTTTTTTTAAGAAAATTTTAAGAAAACTGTTTTAAATAATTGTAATTTAGCCAATCAAAATTGCTATAAAAAATAATCCCTTTTAGTTATGAAAAAAAAATACTTGATAGTAGTTTTCTTGTTTTGTACTACATTTTTATTTACACAACAAATAACTACAGTAGCCGGAAATGGTAAAACCGGATTTTCTGGTGACGGAGAAAAAGCAACTTCTGCAAGGTTGAATTTACCTTTTAATCTCACATTCGATAAAAATCAAAATTTATATATAGCTGATACTTATAATAATAGTATTCGAAAAATAAATGCTGAAACTGGTATTATAAGTACCATTATTAGAAATGAAGATAAGTTTGCTATAGACGCCTTAAAAACACCAACAGGTGTTACTTTTGATGAGTATGATAACTTATATATTGCTGAATTGGCAAATCTTAGAATTAGAAAGGTTAACGTTAACTCTGGAAAATCCATTACTTTAGTTGGTACTAAATCTGAGAAAGAGCAACCTAATATTAATGCAAGCTTGGCAGGCCCATTCAATGTAGTCTTTGATAAATCAGGTAATTTATATGTTTCTGTAAATGGAGATAGTAGTGTGCGTAGAGTAGATTTTGCTACAGGAGAAATTTCTGATGTTGCAGGTACAGGTGAAGCAGGTTTTTCTGGTGATGGTAAATTAGCTAAAAATGCACAGTTATCTAATCCAACGGGATTAGCCTTAGATAATAATGAAAATCTTTACATTTCTGATACTGGAAATGAACGTATACGTAAAGTAGATTTAAATTCTGGTATTATTTCTACTATTGCAGGCAATGGAGAAAATAATTTTTTTGGTGATGGAAGACTTGCTAAAGATTCTAAATTATCGAATCCATTAGGATTAGTAACTGATAAAAATAATAATCTTTATATTGTTGATCGCGGAAATAATAGAATACGTAAAATAGAAATTACTACAGGTATTATTTCAACAGTTGCTGGTACTGGAAAAGCTGGTTTTTCAGGTGATGGTGGTCTAGCTACTGAAGCAGAATTACAGAATCCAACAGGGTTAGCATTCGATAAAGATGATAATCTATATGTAGTTGATCGTGGAAATAATAGAATTAGAAAAATCACTGGGTTAGTAGAAAAAAGTAATGATGTTTCTCCAAGTGATTTAACAGCAAGTATTTCTGTCTATCCAAATCCAAGTACTGATAAAATAAGTATTGATTTAAAAAATGGATTAGAATTAAAACAAGCACTATTATATGATGTAACAGGTAAGCAAGTACAAGTAGAATTAAATGATAATGTAATTAATGTATCTAGATTACCTAGAGGCATCTATGTATTACGATTAACTACCAATAATGGATCATTAGAACAAAAAATAGTTTTAGAATAAGAATTTTTTCAAATATTTCATACCCTTTTAAGCCTTTACAGTTTGTTCTTTAAGGGCTTATTTATGCAGTTACAAATTGTAAACTCTTAGGAAGAACGGTAGCAATAAATCCACCTTGACCTATAATTTCTCCATCTGCTTGAATATAAGTTTGATTGTTATTACTTTCTATTTTTATTTGAGAAGATTTATAGGTTTCAACTTGATTATGATTGGTTATTTTACCGTTAAAGAATTTAGAAATATTTAGTAACATTGAGAGAATAGTAAAATCTTTAGCTATAGAAATATCAAACAATCCATCATTAGTATTAACATCTTTAGTTAATTGCATACCACCACCAGAAAATTGACAAATACCAACTAATGTTAATAATGATTTGGTAGTAATTTTTTGATTGCTAACATCAATGGTCAATTCACTATTTTTATAATTTAAAAAACTAAAAATGGTACCAAAAAGATAGTTTAAACCTTTAAATTTTTTAAACTTTTGAATATTATTAACTACAAATCCATCAAAACCCATTCCTGCAAGGTTATTAAAATAAACAGATTTTTTTCTATTTAATAATTTGATAAAACCAATATCCTGAAAAACAGTTTTTTCACTTTCTATAATTGCAATAGCTCTAGATATATTTTTAGGTATTTTATATGTTTTTACCCAATCATTACCAGTACCTAAAGGAATAACTCCTACTTTAAAATCTAATGGGTTTATTTTTTTTTGAGACATAATTCCGTTTACAACATTATGTAAAGTACCATCACCACCAATACTTATAAATTTTTTATACCCTTTTATAATAGCTTTATGAACAAGTTCGATTTCATGCAAATGATATTCTGAAAAAGAAAATTCATAAGTTAATGTACTCGCTTTAAGTGCAGTTAAAATTTTATTCCATTTCTTTTTTACAGTACCGTTACCAGAAGTTGGATTTGCAATTATATACCAAGTATTTTCGATAGCTAAAAAATTAGATTTAGCAAAGTACAAAACTTGAGGATAACGATTTATTATTTGTACATTTATTTAAATTAAACAGAATAAAATATATGTGGAAAAAAAAGAAAGGTTTTTATAAGAAAAAGGGAAGTGTAATTAAAGACCTTGCTTCTAAAATTTTAAAATTCTTAAACAAAAATTCAACCAAATCTTTTAACTATAAACAAATAGCCGCTCATATTGATGTAAAAGATGGTAACGGAAAGCAGCAAATTATAAAAAAACTAGAAGAACTTAAGCTCAAAGAGCGTATACAAGAAACCGATAGAGGTAAGTATCAAATCATTCAAAACGAACATTATCATACAGGTATTTTAGATGTTACCTCTAATGGAAATGCTTATTTTATTTCAGACGATCTAGAACACGATGTTTTTATTCCGTCTATCAATTTAAACTCAGGTTTAGATAATGATACAGTTAAAGTTTATGTTTACAGAAGACGTAATAACAATCGTTTTGAAGGTGAAGTTATTGAAATTATAGAACGCGCTAAAACAGAATTTGTAGGTGTGCTACAAATGAGTAAAAACTTTGGGTTTGTATTGCCAGACAACCCTAAAATGTATGCTGATATTTTTATCGCTAAAAGTAAATTAGGTGATGCTCAACACGGAGATAAAGTAGCAGCAAAGATTACTGATTGGCCAGAAAACTCTAAAAATCCTTTTGGAAAAATTACGCAGGTTTTAGGTAAACCAGGCGAGCACGATACTGAAATCCATTCAATTTTATTAGAATATGACCTTCCATATGAGTTTCCTAAAAATGTCGAAGAAGATGCCGCTACATTACCTATAAATATTACAAAAGAGGAAATTGCGAAGCGTAGAGATATGCGAAGCGATCTTACGTTTACCATTGATCCTAAAGATGCAAAAGATTTTGATGATGCCTTATCATTTACCAAACTAGAAAACGGTAATTATGAAATCGGTATTCATATTGCCGACGTTTCACATTATGTGCAAGAAGGAACAATTTTAGAAAAAGAAGCATATCATAGAGCAACTTCGGTTTATTTGGTGGATAGAGTAGTACCGATGTTGCCAGAAATATTATCAAATGGTGTTTGTTCGCTACGACCAGAAGAAGAAAAACTAACGTTTTCTGCTGTTTTTGAAATGAATGAAAACGCAGAACTCAAGAATCAATGGTTTGGTAGAACGGTAACATATTCAGATAAACGTTTTGCATACGAAGAAGCTCAAGCCATCATCGAGAATAAGAACAATATTATACCAGCAAATGTTTCTTTAACGGGAAATGAATATACAGTTGATGATACTATTGTGGAAGCAACTTTAAAATTTCATGAGTTAGCTAAAATACTTCGTAAAAACCGTCTTAAAGAAGGCGCAATAACATTCGATAGAGTAGAAGTGAAGTTCAATCTAAATGAACATGCAGAACCAGTGGGCGTTTACTTTAAAGAATCTAAAGATGCTAATAAATTAATTGAGGAATTCATGTTATTAGCAAATAGAAAGGTTGCCGAATTTATTGGTAGAAATAATAATGGTACACCTACAAATAAAACATTTGTGTATCGTGTGCATGATGAACCAGATCCTGAAAAACTAGCAGGATTACAATCAATAATAAGCAAATTTGGGTATAAGATTGATACGCGAACTAAAGAATCTACATCAGACTCATTAAATAAGCTTTTAAGTGATGTACATGGTAAAGGTGAAGCAAATATGGTAGAAACATTAGCTATCCGCTCTATGAGCAAGGCGGTTTATACTACAGAAAATATTGGTCATTACGGATTAGCTTTCGATTATTATAGCCATTTTACATCTCCTATAAGACGTTATCCAGACGTAATGACGCATCGTTTACTACAACATTACCTTGATGGGAAAAAGTCTCCTAAAGCTGATATATACGAAGATAAGTGTAAACATTCTTCAGAAAGAGAAATGTTAGCTGCAAAAGCAGAGAGAGACTCCATTAAATATATGCAGGTAAAATATATGCAAGACCACCAAGATCAAGAATTTAAAGGTGTTATTTCTGGTGTAACCGAATGGGGAATCTATGTAGAGATCATTGAGAATAAGTGCGAAGGTATGGTACGTATTAGAGATATTAAAGAAGATTATTATATCTACGATGAAAAACAATATGCTTTAATAGGCCAATCAACAAAGAACCTTATTCAATT
Organism: Maritimimonas sp. 2304DJ26-3; assembly: GCF_056591635.1. Lineage (NCBI taxonomy): Bacteria > Pseudomonadati > Bacteroidota > Flavobacteriia > Flavobacteriales > Flavobacteriaceae > Maritimimonas > Maritimimonas sp. 2304DJ26-3. Next base: position 779,378 of record NZ_JBWQOK010000001.1, on the reverse strand, counting down.
AGGTGATGAGGTAACTGTAAAAGTTAAAAAAACGGATTTAGAACGTAAGCATTTAGATTTTGACTTGATTTCTTATTAAGTTTTAACACAAATTTTAACAAATACAAAACACTTTTTAGTCAAAAATTAAGTTGCTATCTTTGAATTCAAACTCCTCTTAAAATGAAACAGATACTTAACTCAAAGAAATTATTTTTACTTGCTTTTTTACTATGCTCAACGGTTAGTTTTTCGCAAGAGCGGGTCATTAATCTAGGCGATTTTAACATCCTTAAAGTTTTTAGTGGAGTTACCTTAGAATTGATTCGCTCAGATGAACAAAAAATTGTAATAATAGGTGAAAAGAAAGAAAACCTCTCGGTTAAAAACACCAATGGTAAATTAAAAGTCTTTTTAAAGTTTCCAGAAATTTATAATGATAAAGAAGTAAATATTAAGCTTTATTATAAAGAAGACCTTGATATTTTAGATGCAAACGAAGGGGCGGCCATCTTTTCAGATCAAACCTTTAATCAACAAAATGTAACAATTCGATCACAAGAAGGTGCTTATATTCATTTGGTTTTAGATGTTAAGTATACCACTGTTAAAGCTGTTTCTGGTGGTAATATTCGCTTACGCGGAAAAGTTACTGACCAAGAGGTAGAAATAACAACTGGTGGTGTTTATGAAGGTTATGAATTAGACTCCGACAGTGCAGAGGTAACTTCAGCATCTGGTGGAAGAGCAGAAGTAAAAGTTTCTGATATGCTTGAAGCTAAAGTTAGATTTGGAGGAAATATTTATTACAAAGGCAATCCTGGTAAAGTAACCGAAAAGAAAATTATGGGTGGAAACATAATTAACAAAGGATAATTAGTCGTTTTGAATTAATTAGTACATTTGCTTAGTAAAACAGATAAAATGATGACAGCAACGATATTTTTAGGATTTGTAGGACCATGGCAATGGATTATTATAGGCTTAGCTATTTTATTGCTTTTTGGAGGGCGAAAATTACCTGAATTAATGAAGGGATTGGGTACAGGTATCAAAGAATTTAAAGACGCCACTAAAACAGAAGATGGCGAAGACAAAAAAGAAGAATAAATACCATATAGTATGTAAAAAAGGCGCTTTAAAGCGCCTTTTTTAGTTTAAAGAAATACTATTCAGTATCTTTTTTCTTATTCTTTGCATTCTTCATAGCTTCACCAATTTGATTACTTGCAGTGAAACTCGCCACCATATCGTTTAACATTTGACTACCAGCTTGTGGTGAATTAGGTAATAAGATTAGATTACTATTCACTTCTTGCCCAATTGACTGTAGTGTATCATAATGTTGAGTAACAACAATTAAAGCAGAGGCCTCTTGCGAGTTGATCCCTACTTTATTTAAAACTTCTACAGACTCTTCTAAACCACGCGCAATTTCTCTACGCTGATCTGCGATACCTTGACCTTGGAGACGTTTACTTTCAGCTTCAGCTTTTGCTTTCTCAACAATTAAAATACGAGCAGCATCACCTTCAAATTGAGCAGCGATTTTTTCACGTTCAGAAGCGTTAATTCTATTCATAGCTTCTTTTACTTGTGAATCAGGATCTATATCGGTAACTAAAGTTTTAATGATATCATAACCATAAGTCATCATGGCATCATTCAATTCCGTTTTAACAGCTATTGCGATATCATCTTTTTTAACAAATACGTCATCTAGCTTCATTTTTGGTACTTCTGCACGAACCACATCAAAAACATAACTTGTTATTTGGTCATGAGGATAATCTAACTTGTAAAATGCTTCATAAACTTTATCTTTAATTACTTTGTATTGCACAGAAACTTTTAGTTTAACAAACACATCATCTAGTGTTTTTGTTTCTACAATTACGTCTAGTTGCTGAATTTTTAAGCTTAACCTGCCCGCTATTCTATCTACCAAAGGAATTTTTAAGTGTAACCCAGATTGACGAATACTTTGAAACTTACCAAAACGCTCAATAATAACAGCGGTTTGTTGTTTAACAATAAAAAAGATCAACGGAAGTAAAAATAATCCGATAAAAATAAAGGGTATAAACCCGAATAATGACTCCATAATTTTAGATTTTTAACAATTTTGATTAATGATTCTCGTAAAGATACAACTTAAAGTACCTACTTACAAGACGCAATTTTTGTAAAAAGTTACAGGTTTAATATTATTACTTAAATTTATAAAAATTAATTTCTCAGATGAAAAAGGTATTACTTATTATACTTACTAGTGCAATTGTTTTAACCACAATTTATTTTCTATTTATTTATTATGCAACGTTTAGTGAGGGGTATCGATCTGGTGAATTGATTAAGATTAGTCATAAAGGTGTCATTTTTAAAACTTGGGAAGGAGAAATAAGTCAAGGAGTGTCGGAATCACAACGGTTTAACTTTTCTGTAGAAGAATCAGAGAAAGAAGTGATAGAAAAACTTAAAAACATGCAGGGTCAAAATGTAAAACTAACTTACAAAGAGCGTTTTGACACTTTTGCTTGGTTAGGTGATACTAAATACTTTGTAACCAAAGTAGAAAAGACTAATCTTGAATGACCAATTTTTTATTTAAACTACCTCGGTCTGTTTGTAGTCTTAGAAAATAAACACCACTGTTTATTCCACTCAAAGCAATGTTTTTCTGATTGTTCAATTCTTTTATTTCGCGTATTTTTTTACCATTAATAGCATAAATTTCAGCTCTTTCAATAGTATAATTCCCTTTATTAGAAATGGCAACTTCTCCTTTTGCAGGATTTGGATATAATGAAATAGCATCTACTAAATCTTCTTCAGTAGTAGAAAGTACCTGTTCTAAATTAAATACAAAAGTTCCAATAATCTCGTTAGAAAAAGGACTTACACCTTGTAAGCTTGTCATGTTAATATGAGGTGTTATATCAACATCACCAGTACTATATGTTGTACCCGCATCGGTACCCGCATCAGTAGCATATACATCTACCGAGATGTTTTGGATCCAATCACCACTTGTATCAGTTAGTTTTTGATTACCAATCATTGCTACCCAATCAGGACTCGGAGCAATCATAGTGATTAAGCTTATGTAAGGAAAATCACTATCAAGATTTATATTGTTAATAGTAATTGTACCAGGGCCAGATCCAAGACCGGACCCACTAATTACTTGATCCGCAACACCAGCAGCGATTAATAGGTTAATTTCGGAGGAGATTATAGAGGTCCCGCCAGTTTCAGCTACTTGTTCTATCCCATCGGAAGCCGTAACACCCAATTGAAACACAATGGCAGCATCTTTATGAGTTGTGCCAATTAGAGGTGACCAATGAGCAGATCCAGAAGGATACATATTAGGGTGTGTAGAACTACTCCAATTACTAATAAATTCAATTTTGTAAATAGCGTCTTGAGCTAAAATGGAGGAACTATAAAAAAGAAGGATAAAGAAAAGTAATATTCGAGACATATTATTGATTTAAGCTAGCTTAAATCAATAGTCGTTCAAATTACGCTTACTTACACAGAAAGTGTAGAAATTGCTCTTTCTATACTACTAATAGTCTCTTCTTTACCAATTAAACCCATGATATCGAAAATATGAGGACCACTCATTTTACCAACCAAACTTAAACGTAAAGGTTGCATCACTTTTCCAAAACCAATTTCTTTAGAAGTAATCCATTCTTTAACAACAGATTCTAAATTTTCAGTTGAGAAATCTTCGACATATTCTAATTGAGTTATTAGTTCAGACATTAATTGAGAAGTATCATCTTTCCAGGCTTTTTTAGCAACTTTTTCATCGTAAGAAGTTGGAGCAACAAAGAAGAATTTACCGAGTTCCCAGAAGTCAGAAACAAACGTAGCGCGCTCTTTAATTAAGCTAATAACTTTAGTAACGTAACCATTGTTATTTTCTATAAATAAAGGAATTTGCTCTTTTGCAGCTTCTTTATCAGCCGCAGCTTCAAGTAATTCTTTTTCTAGGGTTGGAATAAACAAACCGGTGAGTTCAATATCTGATTTTTGTTGTAAATAGTGTTGATTAAACCACTTTGTCTTATCAGGGTTGAATTTAGCACCAGATTTACTTACATTTTCTAAAGTAAAAACACTTATTAATTCTTCTAAAGAATACATTTCTTTTTCAGTTCCTTCGCCTTCATTCCAACCTAATAAAGCTAGCATATTAATTACTGCTTCTGGAAAATAACCACCTTCTCTATAACCATTTGAAACATCTGCATCAGTTTTCCATTCTAAAGGGAATACTGGGAAACCCATTTTATCACCATCTCGCTTGCTTAATTTTCCTTTACCAACAGGCTTTAATATTAAGGGTAGATGAGCAAATTCTGGAGTATTCCAGTCAAAAGCCCTGTATAGTAAAACATGCAAAGCCAAAGAGGGCAGCCACTCTTCACCACGAATAACATGTGAAATTTCCATTAAATGGTCATCAACAATATTTGCTAAATGATATGTCGGCATTCCGTCTGATTTAAACAGAATTTTATCATCTAAAATGTTGGTATCAATCTTAATTTCACCACGAATTAAATCGTTTAAAATCAAAGTTTCATCTTGAGGTGATTTAAACCGGATGACATATTTTTCACCCGCATTAATTCGTTGCTGTACCTCTTCCTTGGCAAGTGATAAAGAGTTGTCTAACTTTAAACGATTATGCCAATTGTAGATAAAGGTTTTACCTTTTGCTTCATGATCCTTTCTGTGAAAATCTAGTTTTTCAGAAGTGTCAAAAGCATAATAAGCATTCCCAGAACCTAGTAGTTGTTGTATATATTTTTGATAAATATCTTTACGTTCAGATTGTCTATATGGACCAAAATCTCCACCAGTTTCAGGACCTTCATCAAAAGGAATGTTTAACCAATTTAAAGCTTCAACAATATAGTTTTCGGCACCTTCTACATAACGAGTTTGATCAGTATCCTCTATTCTTAAAGTAAAAGTACCATTGTGTTTTTTAGCAAATAAATAGTTGAATAAGGCAGTTCTAATACCGCCAATATGTAATGGACCTGTGGGACTAGGCGCAAAACGAACCCTAACTTTGTTAATCATTCTGTTAAAATTTGGCTGCAAAGATACAGTATGGCAATGAAAATAGTACTTTTAGAGTTTATAAAATAGTGACGCATTTTAGTAACATACAGTCTAAACTACAACAGTTCATTAAAAAATATTATACCAATGAACTTATAAAAGGAAGCATCTTGTTTTCAGCCTTTGGCTTACTGTATTTTATTCTTACATTATTTATAGAATACTTTTTATGGTTAAGTACAGGTTGGAGAAGTCTGTTATTTTTTGCTTTTGTTATTGTAGAAATTATATTACTTGTTCGTTTTATAGCCTTACCACTATTTAAATTAATTGGTTTACAAAAAGGAATTAGTTTAGAACAGGCATCTAAAATTATAGGCAATCATTTTCCTGAAGTAGATGATAAGTTGTTAAACGTGTTACAGTTAAATGAATCTGATGACAAATCTGAACTTTTTTTAGCTAGTATTGAACAAAAATCGGCACAACTAAAACCGATACCTTTTAAATCAGCAATTAATTTTACAGCAAACAGAAAATATTTAAAATACCTAGCGATTCCTGCTTTGATTTGGGGCTTTACATTAGTATCAGGTAATAATTCAGTCTTTAAAGAAAGTCTAGATAGGGTTGTACATTACAAAACAAAATATGAACCACCAGCACCGTTTATTTTTGAAGTTTTAAACCAAAACTTAAGTTCTATTGAAGGAAAACCATTCGAACTTCAAATTGAGACGCTTGGCAGTTTGATTCCTGCAAATGCTCAAATCTATTTTAATGCTGAGAATTACTTTTTAAAAGACGCAGGCACAGGGAAGTTTAATTATACCTTCGAAAACCTGAATGAATCATTAACGTTTTATGTGGAGGCTAATGGTGTTCAATCTAAAGAATATAAAATAAATGTAATTAAAATACCATCTGTTTCGGGTTTTGAGATGATTTTAAATTACCCAAAGTATACTCAAAAGAGAAATGATAATATTCAGAATACAGGAAACGCAATAGTTCCCGAGGGTACGCGTATTACGTGGAATATAAATGCTGAACAAACAGATTCAATTCATTTTATTGCGAGTTCTGAAGATAATTTTAATGAAAATAAACCTGGACTCTTTTCGTTGTCAAAAAGCATCCGAAGTAGTACTAACTATCAAATAGCAACGTCTAATCAAGAGCTAAAGAACTACGAAAAATTAAATTATTCGATTCAAGTGGTAAAGGATGAATTTCCTAAGATTACTGTTAAGTCAGATATTGATTCAGTTTCACGAGGGCCAATACAGTTTGCTGGGCAGTTAAGCGACGATTATAGTATTTCTAAACTGAATTTAGTTTATTACGATGTAGATGATAAAGAAAACCTTAAAAGGCATCCAATTGAGGTCAATAGATCTTCTTTCGAAGAGTTTTTCTATCTATTAATCCCTCAAGGAGAGTTAGAATTAGATGCAGGTAAAGATTATGAACTTTACTTTGAAGTATACGATAACGACGCTGTTAACGGAAATAAGTCAACTAAAAGTCAAGTATTTTCTTTTCATAATAAAACAAAGCAAGAACTCTCAGATGATCTATTAAAAGAACAAAAAGAGAGTTTGGATAATTTAGATAAGAATGCTAAGGATGCTGAACAATTAAATAAAGATTTTGAAGAATTTACAGATAAACTAAAGAAGAAGTCTGAATTGGAATGGAATGATAAAAAAGAGTTTGATCAGTTTATAAAGCGTCAAGAACAATATCAACAAATGTTTGAAAAACAGACTGATCAGTTAAAAGATAATCTTGAAGAATTGAATGAGAATGATGAAACGATAAAAACAAAAAAAGAAGAACTTCAAAAGCGGATTGAAGAAACTAAAGAGCTTCAGAAAAAGAAAAAGTTACTAGAAGAATTAAAAAAGATTGCTGAAAAGCTAGATAAAGAAGGTTTAATAGAAAAATTAGATAAGTTCACTGAACAAAAGAAACAAGAAAAACGCTCTTTAGAACGCCTATTAGAACTTACTAAACGCTTTTATACCGAAAAGAAAGCAGCTGATATTGCTAAAAAATTAGACTCTTTATCTAATAAGCAGGAAAAACTTTCTAATAGTGATGAGAATGATGCGGACAAACAACAAGACCTTAATAAAGAATTTGAAGATATTAAGAGGGACTTCGAGGATTTAAGAAATCAAAATGATCAATTACGTCAGCCAATGGATTTTCCTGAAACAAAAAGAGAAGAGCGATTGATTCAAGAAAAAATGAATGATGCTACTGATGAACTCGAAAAGGAAGCTGAAAGTGAGAACCAGAAGTCAGATTCAAAAAAATCTGCATCAAAGAAGCAAAAATCTGCTGCTAAGAAAATGAAGCAAATTAGCCAATCTATGCAGCAATCTATGTCAGCAATGGAGGGTGAGATGATGCAAGAGAATATAGAAGAACTTCGTGCTATTTTAGAAAATCTAGTTACATTTTCAGTAGACCAAGAACAGTTGATGGTTTCATTAGAAGAAGTGGATGCAGCTCATCCAGCTTTCCCTAAAAAGTTAAAGAAACAACAAATTTTAAAAGAGCATTTTGAACATATAGATGATAGCCTATATGCATTATCATTACGACAAAGGCGTCTAACATCTAAAATTCAAAAAGATATTACTGATGCTCACTATAACATCGATAAGTCTTTAGAAAACATAGCCGAGAATAGAATGCGTCAAGGCATCTCAAATCAACAGTACACTATGACTGCCGCTAATAACCTTGCTGACATGCTAAGCGATATGTTGAATAGTATGATGAATCCTAGTATGGGGAAAGGTAAGGGAAAAGGAAATGAATTTCAGTTGCCAGATATCATGAAAAAGCAAAGCGAAATGATTCAACAAATAAAGGACGGTATTAAAAAAGGAAAAAAAGAGGGACAAAGAGAAGGTGATGAAAAGGGTAAACAGGGAAAAGGGGGAAATAGTAAAGAACAAATGAGCGGCGAGCAATATCAAATCTATCAAGAGCAACAAGCTTTACGCGAAGCACTAGAGCAAATGATGGAGAAAGAGGGTAAGAATGGTTCTAACGGTAATAAGGCTTTAGAAAGAATGAAAGAGCTAGAACAACAACTTTTAGATAAAGGTTTTACAAATGAAGTATTACAAAATATGTTGCAGTTAGAACACGAGCTTTTAAAACTTGAAGACGCTCAATTAAAACAAGGTAAAGATAATAAGAGAGAAGCCAATACTAATAAGCAAAGCTTTCAACAGCGAAAAATACAAGAATTACTACAAAAGAAACAATTCTTTAACTTGAATGAGATTTTAAATCGCGAACCTTTACCTTTGCGAAATAATTATAAAAAGAAGGTTCAAGAGTATTTTCAAGATAAAGAATGATCAATTTTTATAGCGAAACATTTTTTGAATTAGGGAATGAATCATTAATACAGGAGTGGATATCTGTTGTTATTAGTCAAGAATCATTTAAAGAGGGAGATATTGCATATGTGTTTTGTGATGATGATTATTTGTTAAAAAAAAACATTAAGTATCTGAATCACAACACATTAACAGATATTATTAGCTTTGATTATACTTTAGGGAAACTGGTTTCTGGTGATATTTTTATTTCAACAGAACGAGTTAGAGAAAATGCTCAGAGCTTTAACGTTTCTTTTGATGATGAGCTGCATAGAGTAATGGTTCATGGCGTCTTACATTTTTGTAGATATAAGGATAAAACTCAAGAAGAGAAGAGGTTAATGCGTTCGAAAGAAGATTATTACCTATCTTTGCGAACTTTTTAATAAAGCGTTGTTCCACGTGGAACGTTTAAATTTAATATGTTAAGATAATGTTTAGTAACGAGTATGATGTAATAGTAGTTGGCGGAGGGCACGCGGGTAGTGAAGCCGCTGCTGCTAGTGCCAATCTTGGCGCTAAAACATTGTTGATTACAATGAATCTTCAGAATATTGCTCAGATGAGTTGTAATCCTGCTATGGGTGGCATCGCTAAAGGTCAGATAGTACGCGAAATTGATGCGTTAGGTGGGTACAGTGGAATTGTTACTGATAAGTCTGCTATCCAGTTTAAGATGCTAAATAAATCTAAAGGACCCGCTATGTGGAGCCCTAGAGCTCAAAATGATAGAATGCGATTTGCAGAAGAGTGGCGTATGATGTTGGAGCAAACAAAGAACCTTGATTTTTATCAAGATATGGTTAATGGTTTGGTCGTTGAGGGCGATAGTATAATAGGAGTCAAAACTTCTTTAGGTACTACCATTAGGTCTAAAACTGTTATTTTAACTGCTGGCACTTTCCTTAACGGATTAATTCATATTGGTGATAAAAATTTTGGAGGAGGGAGAGCAGGCGAAAGAGCGTCTATCGGTATTACTGAAGATTTAATTAAATTAGGATTTGAATCTGGCCGAATGAAGACTGGAACACCTCCAAGAGTGGATGGTAGATCATTGGATTTTTCAAGGATGATTGAGCAACCAGGAGATATGATTCCAGAGAAATTTTCCTATAGTTCAGTTACAGAACCATTGGCTCAACAGCGTTCATGTTATATGACATATACGAGTGAAGAAGTGCATGATTTGTTGCGAGATGGATTCGATAGATCGCCAATGTTTAATGGAAGAATTAAGAGTACAGGCCCTCGTTATTGTCCTTCGATAGAGGATAAGATTGATCGTTTCGCAACTAAAGATAGACATCAATTATTTATAGAGCCCGAAGGTTGGAATACTGTGGAAATTTATGTTAATGGTTTCTCTACATCGTTACCAGAAGATGTTCAGTATAAGGCGTTATCTAAAGTTGCTGGTTTCGAGAATGTAAAGTTTTTCAGGTTCGGTTATGCAATCGAGTATGATTACTTTCCTCCCACGCAATTAACACATACTTTAGAAACAAAGTCTATTAAGAACTTGTTTTTTGCAGGTCAAATTAATGGCACCACAGGTTATGAAGAAGCTGCTGCGCAAGGTATGATGGCTGGTATAAATGCTGCGTTAAAAGTGCAAGAAAAAGAGCCATTTATTTTAAAACGTAATGAAGCTTATATAGGTGTTCTTATTGATGATTTAATAACAAAAGGTACTGAAGAACCGTATAGAATGTTTACTTCAAGAGCTGAATATAGAACGCTATTACGCCAAGATAATGCAGATTTACGTTTAACACCTAGGGCATATGAAATAGGATTAGCCTCTAAGAAACGAATGGATCGTGTTCTTGTAAAGCAAGAAAAAACAGAAATGTTTGTCAACCATTTAAGAGAAACCAGTATTAAACCTAATGAAGTAAACGATATCTTAAAAAACAAGAATTCTGCAAATATTAATCAATCTATGAAGATGCTTAAAATTGCAGCTAGACCACAATTAGATTTTAATGATGTACGTCAATTTCCAGGAGTAAATGATTTTATAGTTGATAGTAATATTGATAATGAAATTATTGAGCAAGCAGAGATTCATATAAAATATGCGGGATATATAGAGAAAGAAAAGAACAATGCAGATAAGTTGAATAGACTTGAGAATATTACTATTCCAGCTAATTTTGATTATTATAAGGTAAAATCTTTATCATATGAAGCTCGTGAAAAACTAACGACTATTCAGCCTACTTCTATTAGCCAAGCAAGTAGAATTTCTGGCGTTTCTCCAAGCGATGTTTCCGTGCTTTTAGTGCATATGGGTAGATAATTGTGCTTAAAAAACTATTTGTTCCACGTGAAACATATTAATACCTCTCCTATCGATGACTCTGAATTAAGGAGTTATTTAACTTGTAAAGATTATACGGTTTCTAATGAATCATTTTCAATTTTAAGAGATGAGAATAATGATTTTCTTATAACTTCCCCGAGGCCAAAAGATTCAAATCTTAGTAATTATTACGAAAGTTCAGATTATATTTCGCATACTGACTCTAAGACAACATTGTTAGATAGAGTTTATCAATTGGTTCGAAATTACACACTCAAAAGAAAGTTAAAATTAATTAACTCTTTTAATTCAGAAGACAGGTCAATTTTAGATATTGGCGCGGGTACGGGAGATTTTTTGGCGATATGTCAAAAAAATGGCTGGCAAGTTACAGGTGTAGAACCTAACGTTAAAGCTAAAAAAGTTGCTGAAAATAAATTGAAGATTGAACTAAAAAGTGATAGTTCAGAAATCTTAAATAATAGGTTTGATGTGATAACAATGTGGCATGTATTAGAGCACGTTCCAAACCTTGAAGAAATTGTAATACACTTAGAAGAATTATTAAAACCAAAAGGCACTTTAATCATAGCAGTGCCAAATCATAATAGTTTTGATGCAAAGTATTATAGAGAATTTTGGGCAGCATATGATTTACCAAGACATCTATGGCATTTCTCTCAATTAGCAATTAGAAATTTATTTGCTCAAAAGAACATGAGACTTATGAAAACAATTCCGATGAAATTTGATGCCTACTATGTGAGCTTGTTATCTGAAAAATATAAAACAGGTAAAATGAACCCTATTAAATCTTTTTGGGTGGGGTTTCTTTCAAATTATAAAGCTAGAATTACAAAAGAGTATTCTTCACTTATTTATATCATTAATAAGGCATAAAACGCATTTTAAGTCGATTTAAGCGCTTTTTAGGCTGATGTCAGTTGGGATTTCTAGCCTTCCAGAAAACAAGCATAATAGCACCACGTAATCAAGCCTAATTTAATAAGAATAATTTATATAAATTTTAATTTATATAAATTTTAATTATAGTAAAAATTTAGAAGATCAAAGAAGTCTATTTTTATATATTTGCGCAAATTTTTAAAACAAATAAAATGAAAAAAATACTAGCGGTTACATTTATTGCTCTGATGATGGTTTCGTGTAATCAAACAAAAATTGCATATGTAGATGTTGAAGAAGTCTTAAAAGAATATAAAGGCATGAAAGATGCTCAGAAAGAAATGGACGCTAAATCTGCTGACCTTAAAAAAGAATTAGATCAATTAGCGGCAGAATATCAAACTAAAGTAAGAGATTATTATTCTAATGCTCAAAAAATGTCAAATAAAACAAGACAAGAAACTGAGCAGTCATTACAACAACAGCAACAAGTTTTAAATCAACGTCAGCAATTAGCTCAGCAAGAAGTTCAGAAGGATGGACAAGAAAAAATGGATGAAATCAATGAAAATATTCAAGATTTTGTGTCTGATTATGCTAAGAAGAATGGCTACACCTACATTTTAGGAACCTCTGAGCAAACAAAATCTGTTTTATATGGTGATTTAAAATCAGACCTTACAGACGAAATTGTGGATGCATTAAATGATGCTTATAAAAATGGAGAAGTTTCTTCTACTAAAACAGAAAAAGACACAGTCAAATAATTTAATTTACTGATAATCAACAAAAAAGCTCAGGGTCACTGAGCTTTTTTTATGCTTACAATATTCGTTTTTTAACTTATTATCTATTAGATTCTTTATTTTTCAACAGGTAATTAACAGCGATTAATACTTAAATTAAAATTTCTTCGTTATGATAAAACAATTAATGTAAGCTAAACTTATCATGAAGAAAAAGTACACATTATTAGCAGTTATAATGTGTTTTAGTCTATTGACTAAAGCCCAAACCTCCTCTGGCAAACATCATATTAAATTTTTAGAGATCAATTCTGGTAACCCAGATATCGGTGTTTCATTTATTGATCATAACAAAGTAGTTTTTGCTACAACAACCTCCGAAAAGGTTATTGATCAGCAAAAATACAATGCACATTTAGATTTATTTACTGGAGAGATGAATGATGATGGAGCTATTGTTAACAAGCAGAGAATGAAAGGTATTAATAGTAAACGTATTAGTACAACAGGAGCTACATTTACTAAAGATGGTAAAACAGTTTACTTTTCTGCAAATAAATATGCTAAAAGAAAAACGAAGAAAGTACGATACGAAATTTACCAAGCTTCTATAGATTCGGTTGGTAATTGGTACAACATTAAAAAATTACCTTTTAACAAGAAAGGTTATTCTAATAACTATCCAACCATAAATAAAGAAAACAAAAAGCTATATTTTGTATCTAATAGAACGCCATCTTATGGGGGAACCGATATTTTCTCTGTTGATATAAATAAGGATGGTAGTTTTGGAGAACCAACTAATTTAGGAGCTAAAATAAATACTACAGGAGACGAAACAACACCTTTTATTGCTGAAAACAACTTTTTATACTTCTCATCAAATGGTCGTGAAGATAGTTTAGGCAATATGGATGTTTATGCAAGTGAAGCTTTTGAAAATACGGTTTCTGAACCGCTACATTTAGACTCACCAGTTAATAGTATTAATGATGATATAGGGTATATTGTAAATACAGATAATAAAGGATATTTTTCTTCAAACCGTTTACAAGGTCAGGGTAATGACGATATGTATTCATTTTATATTGAGCCTGATAAACCAGTAGAATGTTTACAAAACATTGTTGGTACCGTAAGAGACCAAGAGACAGAGACATTAATTACTGATGCAGCTATAATAGTTATAGATGATCAAGGTAACGAAATTAAGAAGCTGGTAACAGATGAAAATGGTAATTACAATTTTACATTAAGTTGTAGAAACACATATACTGTTGTGGCCTCTAAGTTGAGATATACAAAAGAAGAGCATATTGTAAATACGGCAAATTACTTTAATGCCCCTGCACTTGAGATCAATCAATCGTTAGTAAAAGAAATTAAAGAAGTAGCTAATAATAAGTTGGTTATTAATGCAAATCCAATTTATTTCGGGTTCGACAAATCAAATATTACTACAGCAGCTAGAAAAGAATTAGATAAGATCGTTAAGATAATGAAGGAAAATCCAGCTCTAAACATCGAATCGGCATCTCACACCGACTCTAGAGGTAGTAAAGCTTATAACCAGAAGTTATCTGAACGTAGAGCAAAAGCAACAGTTAATTATATTGTTTCGAAAGGAATTTCAAAAGATAGGATTACGGCTAAAGGATATGGTGAAAGTCAATTATTAAATAATTGTGCAGACGGTGTACGTTGTGGCATTGAAAAACACAAATTGAATAGAAGAACGGAATTTGTGATAATAAATAAGCAAGCGCTTAATTTACCTAAAGAATCAAAATCTAAGCTAGTCGATAAAAAGAAACAAGCTCAAATAGTAACTACACCTAAAATCACTACTGCACCTCCAAAAGGAAGCGCAATAGAAGGTACTAGTAATGATTCAAGTAAAGGAGAAATTATTATTTTAACTAACGAAAAAGTAGATAACGATCCCGAATCATCTAGAGATGAAGGAGCTATAGAAATAGACTACGAACAGAATATTGATTTAGTTGAGAATGTAGGGAGCAATATATCAGTTGAAGAAAATAATAAAAAAGTAGACGATACTGTAGAAGAAGTAAAAATTATTGCAGAAACATTAACAAAGAATCTAGAAAAAAAAGATGTTAGAACTATTGCTAATGCCAACGTAACCGAAAGTGTAACGAAAACTTCAACATATCAATTAGGTAGAATAAACGATGCTGAAGAGAATGTTCAACCGAAGATGATTGAAATTGCTACAATAAAAGAAGGCAATATTATTTTAGTTGATGAAATAAAAAATATATCGAATATTGAACATGAAAATGATGTAGATAATAGAATAGAATTGTTTAATCAGAAGGTGAAACAGGAACATGGAAATGAAGAAAAGGTGCTTTTAGAAACTTCATTGGTAAAAAATGAACAACCGCAAAAAATAAATGGAACAATTGATAAAGCGGAAGAGTTAAGTTCAGAAGTTATCGACGATAAGCCTGAGGTAGAAGCTCCAAGCTTTAATAGAGATTTTTCTGGGGACAAAGATAACATTAGTGCAGCTTCAAACACTTTATTTTCAGATACTGATGATTTTGAGTCTTATGATGATAAGTCAATAACTAGTAATAGATTTAGATCAAAAGTAGTATCAGATTCTTCAGGGCCATCAGAAACAAAAAACATGTATTTAGCTTTAAAAAAGGAAGAGCTTAAAAGACAGTTTATTGAAAGTACAAAGAATCTTAAAAAAGAAGAGGTATTAATACTAAATGCTATTGATATTTCACCAATGTTAATCAAAAGAAATGGAAATTATTCATTGACAAATACTGCAAGCAGAGTAGATGTTATGCGAATAAATTTTCAAGTTGATAATAATCCACATGTAGATGCAGGATATAAAAATGTTTATGTTATTATTCAAAATCCAAAAGGAACAATCTTAAATAGAAAAGGGACATTTAAAGCGAATAATGGCGATACTCTGGCATATACAGAAATGACACATGCTTATTATAATAATAACCACTTAAATCTTTCTATGATAACAGATAGGTTTATTCAAAAAGTAACAAAAGGATTTTATACTGTTATTATATATATTGAAGGTTATCCAATAGGTTTAGAGATGTTAGAGTTAATTTAACATTACTCTATTTTTATATACTTTTCGGCACAACCCTCAATACAAAAGTGAGTAATAGTCATAAATTTCCCTTTAATTTCATATGGTAGACCTAAAGGGTTATTAATAAATGGATTTTCACAATCATTAGGTAAAATCTTCTGGTCTTCTTCAGAAAAAGTGCCAGTAGATTGATTATCAGAAAGAGAACTTACTGTGCACAATGTCCCGTTCGCAATAAAGGTTCCATCACTAAATACTTCAATTGTTTTATTACTCTCAACATCTCTAAAATCACCACTTCCATCCCCTGGATCAGAGTAAATTTGGATTAGTTGCCATTTACCTACTAATGTGGTATTAGAATCGTCGCTAGAACAACCGAGTATTACTAAAACTAAAAAACTAATCAGAACCCTTTTCTTCATAATATTGATTTTTTTAGAAGATGGATTATCAGAAAAAAGGTTGCTTATAAGATTACTCTTTGTTGATTTTCACATTTGTAGTATCTTGCTTTCGATTAATTAACTCTCCGACCATGTTAAAAACTGTCTTGATTGACGATGAGATCAATGCCTTAGAAGCCTTAGAATGGAAGCTAAATAGATATGCATCTGATGAGGTTGAAATTATTAAATGTAACTCTCCATTACAAGGAATTGATGTTATTAATAAAGAAAAACCAGACTTAGTATTTTTAGATATAGAAATGCCAGAAATGGATGGTTTTGCATTACTTCAAGAGTTAGATTATAAAGATTTTGCACTTATATTTACTACTGCACATGATGAATTTGCCTTAAAAGCAATTAAAGTATCAGCTATAGATTATTTATTAAAACCAGTCGATAAAGATGAATTGATAACAGCGCTCGAAAAAGTTAAGACTACAAGAAAAGATTCTAATTTAGAAGATAAACTACAATCGTTATTTTCAAATTTAAACCCCGCTGCCGATAAAATTAATATTTCTGCTGACGGTAAAATTTACTTACTTGATAAAGAAGAAGTAATCATGTTAAAATCTGATAAGAGCTATACAACAATTTTTCTTACAGAAGAACGTAATATTCTTGTATCCAAAACTTTAAAAGAAGTTGAAAAGAAATTTGATTTTCCTCAGTTTTTTAGAGTACATAACTCTTACTTGATCAATATGAATCATATTAAAGAATATATAAAAAACTTAGGAGGAGAATTAATGATGAGTAATGGTATGACTGCGGGTATAAGCCGAAATAAAAAAGCGGAATTATTGCAAAGACTTGCCTTAGATAAATAAGATGTTGTTAGACCTAACATCGGAATTTTATTCTTGGATTAGAGGAGGCCTATTAGTGCTAGCCATATATCATTTTATGATATTCATCAAGAATAAGAAAAAGCACTATTTATTTTATAGCTTGTATTTACTAGCATTATTCGTTTATTTTTTTAGTCATATTTGCCCCGAACCGTATCTGTGGGTATATGATTATGTAAATTTTGCTTTGCAATTTGTTGCTTTTGGTTTTTATGTAGTTTTTGCCAGATCATTATTACAAACTAAAAAATTTATACCTGACTGGGATGTTCTATTAAGGATAGAGTATAAGATTTTCTTTTTACTATCAATTGTGTTTGTACTTACGCAGTTGTTTTTAAGCTACCAGCACCAAGAAAAATTATTTTTATTAGTTACACCTGTATTTACAGTTTTTGCATTATTAACATACATAGTTTTAACTAAAATTAAAGGACGTTATGTTACTTTTTTCATAATAGGGTCACTAACCTATGTTGTTCTTGCTAATTGCAGCTTATTATTACCTTTTGCTTTAGGGAAGGAATTCTTTATTAATATTAAAGTAGAACCTATGTTTTTCACTTATGTAGGAGCCATAATAGAAGTAACTATGTTTGCCTTAATAGTAGGCGATAGAGCTGATTATGCAGAAAGAACAAAGGATGAGGCAAAAGTAGAAGCAGCACTTAAAACAAAAGAGATTGCTGACTTAAAAATGACAGCTCTTCAAAGCCAAATGGATCCTCACTTTTTATATAATTCTTTAAATTCGATTAACAATTTTGTTCTTCAGAACGATACAGAAAAAGCTTCAGATTATATAACTAAATTCTCACGCCTTATAAGAGAAGTATTGCAAAAATCATCGAGTTTAACAATACCATTAAGTGAAGAATTAGGTATTTTAGGATTGTATGTTCGTCTTGAACAAATGCGTATGGAAGGCGGATTTGATTATGTAGTTACAGTAGACGATAATATCGACTTAGATAAGATTATGGTACCACCGCTTTTTATGCAGCCATTTATAGAAAATGCTATCTGGCACGGGTTTGTAAATAAAGAAGCTTACAAAAAAATCAATTTAATACTTTATGATGAAGAAGATAAAGTGCGTTGCGAAATTATAGACAATGGTATCGGTATCAAGCAATCAAAGCAGCTTAAAAAATCTTCTAGTAGAGCGCTTAAATCTTTTGGCTTAAAAACTTCTGAAGATAGAATTAAGCTACTGCATGAAGATCAAAAAGTTTATGTTATTATAGAGGACATAACCGATTCAAAATCTTCAGGAACCAAGGTTACTTTAAAATTCCCAAAAAATGTTTAGTAAACCATTTGTTTAAAAAAACAAACCGTTTATTAATTATTTTTATATAGCCATTTGTTTTAATAATATATGGCCTATTAAAAATGTATATTTGAGTAACTAATTCAAAACTCCCTCAAAATGTCTTTAACCTCATTCTCTATACCATCTGATAAAGATGTGCTTAAAGAACTTTCAAAAAAGAAACAGATAATAAGTTTTGTTGGTGAAGGCAGCATACAGCAAAAAGTTAATGAAACACTTTATGTAAGGACTGTAAAAATTAAAAGAAAGCAGGTTGAGTTGTTACAGAATGTCATTTTTGTTAAAAAAGGAATTTCATGGTTATTTAAATCTATTGAAAATGTCTCTTCTGCTTAAAAAAGCTATTCCGATTTGGGAAATTACTATACCAAAGAAAAATTTTGCCCTATTAAACAAACCTCAAACCATTAAATATTTAAGGTTTATTTTTCCCATTTTTTATAAGGAAATTTACTAAGGTTAGAATTATAATATTTAATTATGCCTGTAATTTCTTTAGACAACCATAAAGGCTTTTCGAAAATTTCTTGTTCATTTTTCAGCTCAATTTCAGCAATAATTAATCCTTGGTTATCTCCAAAAAATTCATCTACCTCATATAAATGTTGACCAGACTTAATTAAATATCTTTGTTTTTCAATAATACTTTCTTCGCATAAATTTAACAACTCGTTAGCCTCAGTTAAAGAAACTTCTTTTTCCCATTCAAAACGAGTTGTACCTGACCTATTAGATTTACCTTTTATAGTTATAAACCCAGATGTATCTGTAATTCGTATTCGTACGGTTCGTTCTTTATCAGAATTTAAAAAACCTTGTCTTATATATATTTTTTGAAAGCTATCTTTTTTAAAAGCATTAGATTTCACCAAAAATTTACGTTCTATTTCAAGACTCATAATCTATTAGATATGTGCTAAAATTACACTTTTACCGTTAAACTATTATTAAATATCTTTGACCAATATTATAAAACTATATGACTAAATTTTTCTATACTCTTTTTATAATTTTTTCTTTAACAGGATGGGCGCAAACCGATTTTTCAAATAGTTGGGAAGATTTTTACTCTTATAACAATGTTAAAGATTTTATTAAGGTTGAAAATAAAATTTATGTAGTAGTTGATAATGCAGTTTTTATCTACGACACTAGCACACGTGAAACAGAAAAATTGTCATCTGTTCAAGGATTGTCGGGAGAAATATCTACAAGCATTTATTTTAGTGAAGCCTTACAAAGACTTGTTATTGGTTATCAAACAGGTCTCATCGAAGTTGTAGATAGTGATGGTAAGATTACAATTTCAAATGATATTGAGCGGTTAAGTATTACTGGAGAGAAACAAATAAATGATATTACTGAGTTTAATAATAAGCTATACTTAGCTACACCATTTGCAATAGTTGTATATGATCTTGAGAGTTTACAATTCGGCGACACATTTTTTATTGGTAATGGCTCTTCGGAAGTTGCAGTGAACCAAATAAAAGTATTTCAGAATAATATTTATGCAGCTACCGAACTAGGTGTTTTTGTTGCCGATGTCAACAACACCAACCTTATTGATTTTAATAATTGGTCTCAGCCTCAAGGTAATTTTTTAGGTGACTTCAAAGCTATTGAGACTTTTAATGATCGCTTATTCACAGCTAGAGCTACCGAGTTTTTTGAGATTACAAGCGTTTCAAACTTACAACTAATAAATAATCAGCCATCTATAATTGAAGATTTAAAATCATCTACTAAGTACATTACTGTTGCAACTAATAAGCAAGCGCAAGTATTTAATTCGGTATTATCACAAGTATTAGTAACGAATACTACTCCAGAGTATGATTATGATTTGAATGCAGCTTACGCAGAAAACCAAACTATTTATTTAGGCACTTCAGATTTTGGAATTTTAGAACGTAGTTTCTCAAACGCTGTTGATCATACTGAAATTCACCCTCAAGGACCTATATCTAATGATGTGTTTTCTATTACTGCAGAGAACAATAATCTTTGGGTGGTATATGGAGGCTATGATGGCGCATTTACTCCATTACAATTAACTAGAGGATTTAGTCATTATAACGGTGAAGAATGGATTAATACAGCTTATAATCCAACATATCCAGCAAGAGATCTGGTACATGTAACTATAGATCCAGAAGAAGAAAACAAAGTTTATATAAGTTCTTGGGGACAAACAGACCCTGGTAACCTAAGCTCAACAGGAGGTATACTTGTTGTAGAAAATGACGAGGTTACTACATTTCTAAATGATTCAAATAGTGGTCTCGAAGATTTAGCTCCTTTAAACCCCAATTATCATAGCGTAAGAATAAATGGCACTGCGTTTGACAATCAAGGAAATTTTTGGGTTGCAAATGCTTGGATAGCTAATCGTTTAAAAAAACTAGCACCAAACGGCACATGGAGTAGTTTCGATTTAAGTAGTATTATAACAGATGAAGCTTTTGGTCTTACTGAGCTAGTTATTGATAGATCTGGTAGTATATGGATTGGATCTAGACGCAATGGATTATTAGTATTTAATGAAACAGGAAATAGAAAAAGAGCATTAGTTACTGAAGCTACAAAAGGTTCTTTACCAGATCCTAATGTAAGAAGTATTGCAGTAGATAGAAATAACAGAATTTGGATTGGCACTGCTAAAGGGTTAGTGGTGCTTTCTAATGCAGCTGGTATTTTTGATAGTGAGATTTTTGATGCCAATCCTGTGATTATTGACGATGATGGAATCCCAAAACGATTACTAGGAGAGCAGCCTGTAAATTCAGTAGCTATTGATGGGGCTGATAATAAATGGTTTGGTACAGATACGGGCGGGGCGTTAGCAACAAACCCATCGGGACAAGAAACGCTTTTTAATTTTAATAAAGACAATTCGCCTTTACCATCTAATAAAATTGTAAAGATTAAAGTAGATGATAGTACTGGTAAGGTGTTTTTCGCTACAGATAAAGGTATCGTAGCATTTAATAGTAATGTTGCTCCTTTCGGGAATACTTTAGGAGAAGTATATGCATACCCTAACCCAGTAAGAAAAGAACATAATACAGTTACAATTGATGGTAGAAACGGAACAAATTTACCAAGAGGAACGAACGTAAAAATCTTGGATTCAGCAGGTCATTTAGTACACGAAACTAATGTAATAGAAGGGCAAGAATTAAAGGGAGGTAAAGTTGTTTGGAATAAAACAAATCTTGCTGGACGTAAAGTAGCATCTGGAGTCTATATAGTATTGCTAACAATTCCTGATAAATCAGAAACTTCATCTACAAAAATTGCGATTATTAACTAAAAATGATTGTTAAAACTAAAGCAATTGTTATAAGCTCTGTAAAATATGCTGAGTCAGATCTAATTGTAAAGTGCTATACCGAAGAAGGATTAAAATCTTACTTACTCAAGCGAATATTAAAGGCTAAAAAAGGGAAATTAAAAGTTGCTTACTTTCAGCCTCTAACTCAATTAGAATTAATAGCTTCTCATAATGATAAATCGAGCTTAAATTATATTAAAGAAGCAAAGGTTTTATATCCTTATATCACAGTACATATCAATATTATTAAGCAAACTGTAGTAATATTTTTATCAGAAGTTTTAAATAAGGCACTGAGAGAAGAGGAAGCTAATGTTCAATTGTTTGAGTTTATAGAAACATCATTAAAATGGTTGGACACGCATGATCAAATTTCAAATTTTCATTTGCTTTTTATGCTAAATCTGACTAAACATTTAGGGTTTTATCCTGATAAAGAAAATAGTTATTTTGATTATTTTAATATAGAACAAGGTGTTTTTTCATATTCAAAGCCTTTAAGTGAGTTTATTTCAAACAGAAAATTAGATGATTTCAAAAAGTTACTCGGCACAAATTTTGATAATATCTCTGTATTGAAATTTAATGGTAAAGAAAGACTGCAATTATTAGAAGTATTGGTACGATATTTTGAATTACATTTGCCAGGATTTCAAACCCCTAAATCACTAACCATATTAAAAGCAGTATTTGTGTGAATATGAAGAAGGCTTTACTTTGTATTGTATTGTTTGTCGGGCATCTTACTATAGCACAACAAATTACCATTTTAGATCGAGAGTCAGAATTTTCTATACCTAACGTAACTGTAGTTAATGAAGACAACTCTAAAAGAGTTGTTTCTAATGCAAGCGGCAAGGTAGATCTTTCAATTTTTGAAGATACAGACATTTTAACCTTTTCTCATGTTTCTTATGTGGAGTTCGAAGCATTAAAGAGACGTATAATCTTAGGCAAGATTGTCTATTTGCAAAGTAAATCAGAACAATTAGAAGAGGTATTTCTATCTGCATCAAAAGGAAAAGAATCATTAAAACGTATTGCCGAACAAGTCGCAGTTTTTTCTATAAAGGATATTCAGCGTACTGCACCACAAACCTCAGCAGATATGTTAGCTGAGATTCCTGGTATAAAAGTTCAAAAATCTCAATTTGGTGGCGGAAGTCCAGTTTTAAGAGGAATGGAAGCTAATAGAGTTTTATTAGTTGTTGACGGTGTTCGGATGAATAACGCAATCTATAGAAAAGGACATTTACAAAACTCTATTACTGTATCACCAAACATGCTAGATAGAACAGAAGTTATATTTGGACCATCGTCTGTGATTTATGGTTCAGATGCGTTAGGTGGAATCATTCATTACTATACTAGAAAACCAAAAACGAGTGAAAAAACAGAAGCTAATACTTCTTTTTTATCGAGGTATAGTACAGTTAACAATGAGAAAACAATGCAAGCCGGTATAGAATTACAACTTAAGAAATTTGCATCATTCACAAGTGTGTCTTATAGTTATTTTGGAGATTTACGCATGGGTAAGAAACGATCACATGATTTTGAAGACTGGGGATTAGTACCAGAATACTCAAATAATACAGATTCTTTTTTCAATGCAAATCCAATAATAAATTCTGATCCAGAAATTCAAAGAAATACAGGTTATAACCAAACAGATATTTTACAAAAATTCTTTATTCCACTTTCAGAAAAAGTAGATATTACGTTTAACTTTCAATATGGTACTTCATCAGATATCCCTCGTTTTGATCGTTTAACGGAACGTAGAGATGGAAAATTAAGGTTTGCTGAATGGCATTATGGCCCACAGAAGCGTTTATTAGTTTCTTCCCAATTACAATTAAATCTAGATAGTAAATGGATCAAAAACGGAACCATAACAACTGCTTATCAAAACATTGAAGAATCTCGTATTAATAGAAGATTTGGAAGCTTAAATAAAACTAGCAGAAAAGAGCAAGTAGATGTTTTTAGTTTAAATGCAGATTTTTCTGTTCCATTAACTAAAGATAATAATCGAGTATTATCATATGGAGCAGAACTGACCCATAATGATGTTAGTTCTACACCTAAAGGAGAAACAATAGAAGTAAGTGGAAATCAGATTACTGGAATTTCAGATACTTTTCCTGTTCAAGCACGCTATGCTGATGGAGGTAGTTCATATACAAGTGCAGCCCTATATGTGAATTATCGTCAAGACATCAACAAAAAATCAACATTAAATACAGGTGTTCGTTTTACAGACACCTATTTAAGGGCTAAATGGATAGACAATACATTTATTACACTTCCTGACAATGATATTTATTTAGCTAATTCAGCTTTTACCGCTACAATAGGATATGTATATAAACCCGCTATAAATTGGCAAATTAACGGTGTACTGTCTTCAGGCTTTCGCTCTCCGAATATAGATGATGTGGGAAAAGTACGTGAAAAGGCTGGAGATGTTACTGTCCCTAACATAGATCTTAGACCAGAGTTTGCCTATAATGCTGAGTTAGGTATTCTAAAGTATTTTAAAAATAAAAGTTCTTTTGTGGGAATTACAGGTTATTACACTTTGTTAAATAATTATATTATTCGTGAAAATTTTATGCTTAACGGAAGTTCAACAATTTTGTTTGATGGAGAAGAGGGAAACATTGTTGCCAATGTTAATAAAGATAATGCTTATGTCGTAGGAGGTACGTTTAATTTTAAACAACACTTAGGAAATTATTTTACTACAAGAGCTTCACTAACTTATACAAAAGGAAAAACCTACAACACTAAAGAAAACTTATCTTCTATTCCACCATTATTTGGTCAAGCAGAAATCAATTATTCAAAGAATAAGTTTGAAGCAGGGTTTAGTATCCGTTTTAACGGAAGAAAAAAAGCAAAGAACTATAATTTAACTGAAGGTATTGATAATATAGAGCAAACTCCAATTATGGATGCAAACGCTACTGAAGATATTAATAAATACTACGGATCACCTTCATGGGCTACGCTAAGTGTCAATTTATCTTATAGATTAACAAAAAATATAGATTTACAGTTAGCTGTAGATAATATTTTAGATCAACATTATAGAGAATTTGCATCCGGTATTAGCGCTCCAGGGCGAAATTTTTCATTTTCAGTGCTAGCTAATTTTTAACAAAAAGAGTTTTCTTATTTTTATTAAATCTAAATAAGCGTATATTTGTGTCGTTTTTATAAAATTATTGATGCTAATTCTATCAGAAAATTATACAGTTAACAATTCTTCAAAAAAAATAAAAGCTGATAAAAAGCTAAAAACAAAGTGTTGTAAAAAATACAAAAAGGACAATCGTTGTAAACGATGCCCTTGTTTTGATTTATTGCAAAAAGCTTCTTAATCACTCAGAATTCAACCATAATAATTCTAAGGTCGGATTAATCTCAAAAGCGGCTGAAATATTAGGCGTTTCTTTTGGTTTTCTTTTCTTCAATGGTATTACAATACTAGCCCCAATTGCTCCGCCAAGAGTTGAGTAGCCAAAATCCCTATCACTTTTCACACCACCAAACCATTTTGGATCAACAGCTTCTTTTAAATAACCTACTGCTGTTGCAGATGCAAAACCGATGATCCAAGCTTTAAATTTATTGTCAGTTTTTCTATAAACTAAATAAGAAACAACTCCGCCTATTACGGCACCAGCAATGATGTGCTCAGGGTGGCCATCATCAGAAATTACGGGTTGAGCATGGAATTTTAAACAAAAACTTAATAATATTAATAGCAGTAAGAACTTTTTCATCCTTAAAAATAGTAAAAACTATTTAAAAGCATTTAATCCAGTAATATCTAAACCTGTGATTAATAAATGTATATCATGGGTGCCTTCGTAAGTAATAACACTTTCTAAATTCATAGAGTGGCGCATAATACTATATTCACCAGTAATACCCATACCACCAAGCATTTGACGTGCTTCTCGGGCAATATTTATTGCCATATCAACATTATTACGTTTAGCCATAGAAATCTGGGCTGATGTAGCTTTTCCTTCATTACGTAATGCTCCTAAGCGCCACGTAAGCATCTGTGCTTTGGTAATTTCGGTGATCATTTCAGCTAATTTCTTTTGCTGTAATTGAAAAGCACCAATAGGTTTACCAAACTGAATACGTTCTTTACTATATCTTAATGCTGTATCGTAACAATCCATTGCAGCGCCAATTGCACCCCAAGCTATACCATATCGAGCAGAATCTAGACAGCCCAGCGGAGCACCTAAACCAGATTTATTGGGCAAAAGATTTTCTTTAGGAACTTTCACGTTATCAAAAATCAATTCGCCGGTAGCCGAAGCTCTTAAAGACCATTTATTATGAGTTTCTGGCGTTGTAAAACCTTCCATGCCGCGTTCAATAATCAATCCATGAATTCTTCCTTCTTCATTTTTAGCCCAAACAACAGCTACTTGAGCAAACGGGGCATTAGATATCCACATTTTAGCCCCATTTAATAAATAATGATCACCCATGTCTTTATAATTGGTAATCATTCCCGAAGGGTTTGATCCATGATCAGGCTCGGTTAAACCAAAGCATCCCATCCATTCTCCACTAGCCAATTTAGGCAAGTATTTTTTTCGTTGCTCTTCGTTACCATATTTCCATATAGGATACATTACTAAAGAAGATTGAACAGAGGCAGTAGAACGCACACCAGAATCTCCGCGCTCAATTTCTTGCATAATTAAACCATATGAAATTTGATCTAATCCTGCTCCTCCATATTCTTCTGGTATATACGGGCCAAAAGCACCAATTTCAGCTAAACCATTAATAATTTGATTTGGAAATTCAGCTTTTTGGGCATAATCTTCTATAATAGGAGATACTTCTCTTTTTACCCATTCACGAGCAGCTTCTCTTACTAGTTTATGTTCTTCGGTAAGTAATTCATCTAATTGATAATAATCAGGAGCTTGAAATAAATCTTGACCCATTTTTATATGTTTAAAATTTCCCAAAAATACTAATATTAGCATACTACAAAAGTTTTTTTGAGAACTATTTTATTAGCTACATTTGTCTTGATGCGATTCAGGTTTAATAAAGAAGAAAAACTAAAAAGTAAGAAACTCATAGAGTTATTATTCACTGAAGGAAAATCTATCTCTATTTATCCTTTAAAACTGATTTATATTGAAGCCGATCATAACGGAAAGTACCCTGTTCAGGCAGGTGTTTCTGTTCCTAAACGAAAGGTTAAAAAAGCGACTGATCGCAACAGAATTAAGCGACTGATGCGCGAAACTTATCGTAAACATAAACATTTAGTATACGACCAACTAGAAGAAAAATACATTTTTATGTTCTTATACTTAGACGAAAATGAGCATAAATACGTTGTGTTAGAAGGAAAAATGATAAATTTATTGAAAAAATTTATCGAAAGACTAGGAAATAAACCAGATTAACGGTTATATAATCAAACAACACCTCATGAAAAAGTATAAAAAAATAAGCCTTGTTGTGCTGTTGGCTGTTGTTACTACATTATCTCTCTCTTATAAGTCAGATTTTTTTGAAGTAGCAAAGCAAATAGAAATCTATACTACGTTATTCAAAGAATTGAATATGTATTATATAGATGAAACGAACCCAGCGGAGCTAACAGATAGAGCAATTGAAAACATGCTAAAAGACTTAGACCCTTATACGGTCTATTATGATGAGCAAGGTGTTGAGAATGCTAAAATTAATGCTGCAGGAGAGTATGGAGGTATTGGGGCAGTCTCAACTTATATTAATGGGAAGTTAATAATTGTAGAACCACATCAAGATTCACCCGCTGATAAAGCAGGATTAAAAGCAGGAGATCAAATTATTAAAGTTGATGATATTTTAGTTACAGATAATAAAAATGATGCCGCTTCTTCTTTATTAAAGGGATTACCAAACACCAAAGTTAAACTACAGATTAAAAGGCAAGATAAAACTTTTGATGTTGAGTTAAATAGAGAAAAAATTCTTATCAACCCTGTTCCTTATTATAGAATGATTAATGATGAAGTTGGGTACATTTCATTTATTAAATTTAATCAAAAAGCTTCTGCTGAAGTTAAAAATGCATACGAAGATCTAAAAGAGCAAGGCATGACTAAGCTGATTTTAGATATTCGTGGAAATTTAGGAGGACTGGTAAACGAAGCTGTAGAAATTGTAAACTTTTTTATTCCTAAAAATGAAATAGTAGTTACTACTAAGGCTAAAGTTAAAAAATGGAGTGATACTTATAAAACAAGAAAAGAACCTATCGATTTAGAAATACCTATAGTGGTATTAATAGATGGTCGCTCTGCATCTGCTTCAGAAATTTTAGCAGGTTCACTACAAGACTTGGATCGTGCTGTTATTATGGGAGAACGCTCCTTTGGTAAAGGATTAGTGCAGCGTTATCGAAAATTAACATATGGCACACAATTGAAATTAACAATTTCTAAATATTATACACCTAGTGGAAGAAGTATTCAAGAACTTGACTATACCAATAGAAATACTGATGGCGATGTCCCAAAATTTTCTGATAAAAGAAGGAACCCATTTAAGACCAAAAACGGAAGAACTGTTTATGATGGAGGGGGAATTCAACCAGATATAAAATTCAATAAACCAGATAGAACAAAAGCAACAGAAGCGCTTTTAAAATCTAATGCAATTTTTGATTTTGCTACACAATACTATCATATTCATCCATTTATAGATGAATCTAAAGATTTTACACTATCAGAAGGAGATTATCAATCTTTCATTGAGTTTTTAAAGTCAAATAAAACATCTTTTGACACGTCTACAGAAAAATTCTTTGAGGAAGCTTTTGAAAAAGCATCAGAAGAAGAGTATAAAAGTGCAATTGAAGAAGATTACATTGCGTTATTAAAAAAATTAAAGACAGAAAAAATTAAAGAATTAGCTGTAAACAAGGATGAAATCAAGCGGAACTTGCAAGATGAGATAGTGAAGAGATTTTATTATAAAAAAGGCGAATTTATTAATAAAGTGAATAAAGACCTTGTTATTACAAGAGCGGTTGAACTATTAAATAACACTACACAATACGATCGTATTTTAAAATAGGTTAAGCTTTTTAATTAAATATCTTCAGAATAGTATTCGCTAAAGAATTGATATATTTGGTCAAATTATTTTGAATGAGTAAAATCGTACATACCAAATCTAGAGAATCCTCTAACGCTATAGAACGCTTATACATAACTATGCGCCATCTATTTAATAGAGGGTTCTATAAACCAATGGGTGTTTCAGGTAAAACACTAAGAGAATCTTTATTATTCTTACGGCCAGAAATATATGGTTCAATTGCTGATGAAAAAACAGAATTAAACGGATTAATATATGTTATTGATCGTTTGCCTGAAGGCATAGAAGAATGTCAATTTATTAATTTAACTGCTGACGAAGGATATAAAGACTCTCATTTTAAACCGATCATTCCTTCTAAAAGACGACGAAATTGTTATCGAATTGATAAAGATCAAATGAACATTGAGATTACAAGAGGACGTTCAGAAATTTATGATATTTTAACTCATTTAACTTTTCTTTTTATAGAATCTCATAAAATAAAAAACAGGGTTTTAATTGATGAAGACGAGAGCACTGTAAGAGAATGGAGTCATCTAAAGGAAGTTGTTATAAGTAATAAAAAGCTTACCAATGAACAGCACGAAGTATTATTAACTCATGTTGCCACAATTTTGGGCCGTACATTTCAAGAGGTTCAAGACATTGATAAGACATTTTCAACAAAAAAGAAACCTTACAAATTTTTGCACACCATTTTTTGGTTAGGTCAATTAGCACTAAATGAAACTTTAGAAAACAAAAAGAGAACAATTACTTTCAGTTCCACACTACGCGAAAGTATAGGCCATCATATTTACGGAGAGATTTGGGCGAATAACATCAAAAGAGTTCTCGAGGAGCAAGGTCTAATGGACAGACCAATTGACATCATCAGCGCTAATATGCATAGTGTTATGAACTCTATATATGCTCATATGTTCTTGACAAAAGAAGCTAATGAGCACAAAGGATTAAAACTATTTGAATTATTAAGTGATGACGTTAATGAAGCTTTGCGAAAAAAAGTAAAAGAAAAAGCATCTAAGACAGGATTATATTATGTAAAAGATACTTCAGGCACCAATATTAATGTTCAAATAATAGATACCTCTAAAATAGATTTAAGTAAGACCAATTATAGTCTATCAAATGCGGATAAAGATAATATGCCTGTTATCATTGTTATGGATTATGCATTTGGTGAACAAGCCTATGAAACAATGGATGAATTATTGAAGCCTTATACTTGCGAAAACAATAATTTACATCACATGAATGTAAATTCGGTTTCCATTATGGGAAAAGCAGGAATTTTAGAAGGAGGTAAAGGCGATATTATGATACCATCAGCACATATTTTTGAAGGGACAGCTGATAATTATCCTTTTAAGAATGAGCTCAAAAAAGAAGATTTAGAAGGATTTGGTATTGATGTTTATGACGGATCTATGGTAACAGTTTTAGGGACATCACTACAAAATAAAGATCTTTTAACATTTTTCCATGACTCTACTTGGCGAGCAATAGGATTAGAGATGGAGGGAGCACATTACCAAAAAGCAATACAGTCTGCTTCAAAAATTAGAGAAAATATATCAGAAAATGTTAAAGTGCGATACGCATATTATGCATCTGATAACCCTCTAGAAACCGGAGCTACATTAGCATCAGGTGGCTTAGGAACTTCGGGAGTTGGGTCAACATATGCAATAACTCAAAGAATATTAGAACAAATTTTTTAACGTTCAAAGACTGATTAATTAGATTATTTATGTCAACAAATCAAACAAATAGTGAAGAAGTAGATTTAGGGAGTTTATTTAAAGTTATTGGTAAAGGCTTTAGTAATCTGTTTAAGGCAATCGGTAATTTTTTTAAGGCTATTTTTCATTATTTAATACTATTATTACTTTTTTTAAGAAGCAACGCTTTAAAACTTGGGTTAGCAACTCTTATTGGCGGAGCACTAGGTTTATATTTAGATTTGACAAAACCAAAAGTATATAGCTCAACTATGATTGTTGAACCAAATTTCAAGAGTACGCAACAACTATATAATAATATTAATTTTTATCAAGAACTAGTAAAACAAAAAGATAGTATAGTATTAGCTAATGTTTTAGGAATCTCAAATCATGAAGCATCAAAAATAAAAGGTTTTTATATTGAACCTATCAGAAACAATAATGAAAAATTTGAGCTTTTCGATGAATTTATAGAAGAAGTTGATACCACAACGGTTAAGAATATAGATATAAAAGAATTTAAAAGAAGTTTTACAGATTATGATTATAAATATCATAAGGTAAAAGTTCGATCTGAAATTAATAACCTTTTTGGAAAGATTAGCAGCCCTATTATTAATTCAATAGAAAACAATGATTATTTTAAGAATCAAAAAATGATTAATGATGAGAATTTAATTGTGAATGAGAAACTTTTAAAAAAATCATTAATCGAAGTAGATACCTTACGAAAAGTTTATAATGAAGTTTTATTAGCTGAATCGAAAAAAATAGAACAAGGCACAAATATATCTTTAGCAGAAGGATCAAAAAAAAGAGGAGAAATAGAGCTTTTCAATCAACGTCTTAGATTGGGTAAAGATTTGATTGAAAATAATAAAGAAAAAGCAAATACCACAGAAATATTAAATGTAGTTTCTTCTTTCAATAAGATTGGAGCAAAAGAAAGAGGTATCTTTAAAAAGAACACGTTTCAGCTGGCAGGTGTACTATTTAGTGTAATGTTGCTCTTTATTCTGGGTAAACAATTGAATATTTACCTAATAAACTATAGCAATTAATTTTTAACTCATTTTGTTTTTGAACTATAAGGATTTATGATTAAAATTAACTTTTTAAGTAGTTATAAATCGATCATAAACAACTTTTTTTTTCTTGCTTTAATTAGAGTGAGTAATGTTTTAACTAAGCTACTTCTGTTAATTTATTTAGTAAGAATTTTTGGCGAAAAAACATTTGGAGTACTTACCTGGTCAGACTCAATATTACAATATTTTATAATTTTTATAAACTTTGGATTTAATGTCTATGCCGCCAAGTATATTGTAAAATATAAGAATAATAAAGAGCTAATTGATAACATAATCTCATCAGTTTTTATTACTAAACTGACTTTGTTTTTGGTGAGTTTTTTAATACTATCTACACTGACGGTCGTTGAACAAATAGCATCAAATTTTCCTATAATATTTTTACTGTTAATTTCTGGCTTTGGAGATGTATTATACCCTATTTGGTATTTTCAAGGAAAAGATAATTTAAAACCCTTAGCATTTGTAGTAATACCAATTAAGGTTTTATTAGTATTGTCTACATACTTTTTTGTTAAGTCTCACACTGATTTAAAATTATTTATTGGCTTTTTTGTTGCTAGTCAAATATTATTAGGGGTGTTTAGCTTTATTCTTTTAATAAAATACTCTAAATTAAAATTTGTTGTTCCAAAAATGAAAATGCTAAGAAGTATTTTTAAAAAGGCTAGTCTATATTTTATAGGAAATATATCTTCGGTTTTATTTAATGCAACTACTATATTTTTAATTGGAATTTTTGTCTCAATGGAAAGTGTTTCAGGCTTTGATGTAGCATTAAAGATAGTTCTGGTTTTACTTATACCATTTGATGTGCTCCAAATGGCGGCATTGCCATTTTTGACAAAAAGTAAAAACAAAAAAGTTTTAAAAAATTTAATTTATATCTCAATCACATCAGGAATTTTTATTTTCTTATTCTTAAATCTTTTTCCAGATAGACTAATGGCCCTTTTTGGAGGAACCTCTATGACCAAATATTCTTATATACTCAACATTTTATCATTTATTACCTTAGTTGTACCATTATCTTTTATTCTAGGACAATGTGGACTAATTGCTTTTGGTTACGACAAAGAGTATAATTTTTCGCTTATTATTACGTCAATAATATATATACTTTTTATATTGATAATGATAGCTACCAATAATTTAGATTTTTATAAATTATTAATGGCAAGAGTATTTGCCGATGTAATATTACTCTTAATAAGAGTATTTTATTTTTTTAATAGAAGAATTTTAATAAGTTGAAAGTAGATTTAAATATATTGGTACTGTTTTTTTTTCTACTAGATAATTTATATTTACCCATCAATTTAGGCTTTGATTTTAGACTGGCATATATAGTATACTTTCTTTATATTCTATATTCAATAATTACAAATAGAAAGATTTTTATTAATAAAAATTTTATATTATTATCATTAGTATTTATAATAACCTCACTACTCACTTCTATAATTAAGGGTTCTTCAGTTTTATTAGTTTTTAAACAAACACTTCTAATTTATATAAGCTTTTTAGTTTCTTATATTTTAATTAATTCGTATAATTTTAATTTAATCGAATTATTTAAAGACTATATAGAACTGGTTTATATAGCCGCTATAATAGGCCTAATACAATTTATATCACAACAGTTTGGGTTTTCACTCGGATCAGATTTTTCTTATTTAGGTTTTGAAATGGGTTATTACAGTATTAATCCAAACACACGAGTTCAATCTTGGTTTTATGAACCGTCATTTTTAGTATATGCATTTATGCCAGTAGTGTTTACAGTAATTGCAAGGTTTTTTAGATTAACCCAATTAATATCTTTAAAAAAAGGAATAATAATTTTATTAACTTTTCTTCTATCAAGATCGGCAATTGGTTTTTTAGGATTACTAATAGCAATTTTTATGATTGTATTTTATAAATACTCATTTTTAAAATCACCAAAAATTATTATTACCGCTGGCATTATTTTTTTGATAATGTCGTTCTATGTTTATAGAATCCCAGATATTAAGTTTAGAATAGATGATACCGTTAAACTCTTTTTTGATAAAAATGTTTCTGGGAAAGATGTAGATAAAATTAACCTTAGCACTTATGCTTTTTACAGTAATTACAGGGTTACATTAAGAACTTTACAAAACAATCCTTTATTAGGTACAGGATTAGGCACTTATGAGCATAATTATGACAAATATATTAATGAAGTTATACCTAAAAGTAATTTTAGAAAGTACTATAAGATAAATAAAAATGACGCAAATAGTATGTTTTTTAGACTTTTAGCTGAAGTTGGAATATTGGGTACGTTATTTATTATTTTTCTAATTTTTAAGAAAAGATTAAAAAATGACTATAGTTTAAATAAGTTACAGTTGACAACTAATTATTGGCTAATTAGTAATGGTGTTTTTATTTTGATTTTAATTAGATTGTTAAGACAGGGCCATTACACCATGCTGGGGTTCACTTTATTTTTATTAATGTATTTTTACGCTAATAAAGAATTGAATGAAAGAGTTAAAGAGACTTCTCACTAATTATACTTTTATAGATATTCTACGCTTGACGAGAGATAAAATACTTTCGGTATTTTGGTTTAATGGTAATGTTAGAATTGTAAGGCACCCTTTCTATATAATTGGCAAAAAACATATAAAATTTGGGAAGGATTTTCAATCTGGCCCTAGATTAAGAATCGAAGTTATTTCCTCTTATTTTGCTAGGCATCCTATTAATTTAAAAGAAAGCCCTTCTTTAACAATTGGAGAAAATGTATCTTTTAATTTTAATGTTCATATTGGTGTTCTTAAAAAAATTTCTATAGGTAATAATACCCTTTTTGGGAGCAATATTTCTATTGTAGACCATAATCATGGAGTTTATTCTGGTGAAAATCAAGACTCACCTAAAACCAACCCTAGAGATCGAAGAGCTATACCAGAAGAAGTTTTTATTGGCAACAATGTTTGGGTTGCAGATAATGTTGTTATTTTACCCGGTACAATTATAAATGATGGATGTATTGTCGGAGCTAACGCCGTAGTAAAAGGAAAATTTTCAAAAAATCAAATAATTGTTGGTAATCCTGCAAAAGCAATAAAAATATATAATGATCAAAAAGAAATATGGGAAGTGATCAAATAAAGCCTATTTTAATTTCTAAAGAGCAGCTATTAAAGTTTGCAAAAAAAAACAAAAATAATTATAGCTCAAACAAACCTTTTCCAAACATTTCTTTTCAAGATTTTTTCAATCCAACCTTTTTGCAAGGTGTTTTAGATGAGTTTCCAAATTTAAAGAATGAAGGAACTAAGTTCGATAACCCAAATGAGAAGAAAAATGTTTCAATGGGAGAAAATTTATTTGGGCCAAATACAAAAACCTTAGTTCATTATTTAAACTCTCAACCCTTTTTAGAGTTTTTGTCAGAATTAACGAGTATAAAGAACTTGATCCCTGACCCTTACTTTATTGGAGGAGGCTATCATGAGACTCGACCGAAAGGATTTCTAAAGATCCATGCCGATTTTAATAAACATAGACTAACAAATCTAGATAGAAGATTAAACCTACTTGTGTATTTAAATAAGGATTGGAAAAATGAATATGGTGGACATTTTGAATTGTGGGATAAAGAGATGATCACTTGTGTTAAAAAAGTAAAACCAGATTTTAATACTATTGCCATATTCTCCACCACTTCTACATCATATCACGGCTTACCAAAACCTCTTATGTGCCCAGAAGGTAAAAGCAGAAAATCTATTGCACTTTATTATTATACTAATGGAAGACCAAAGAATGAAATAAATGAGTTTAAAAAATCTCATGGCACTATTTTTAAAGCAACAGAAGATGATAGAGATATGGTTAAGTATAATAAGATAAGGAACCTTATTGAAGATATTACTCCGCCAATAATTTTTAGAACACTTAAAAAACTTAGAAACAAATAAATCGCTGACTTTGCGTAGCAACAATAAAACCATAGTTATTTCTGCAATTAATTTTTACGAAGGAGGGCCATTAACTATAATGACAGAAGCCTTAAATATACTTTCTAATAAGTTTTCAAATACCTATCGAGTTGTAGCATTGGTTAACTCAAAAAAGCTCTACAATCATGATAATATTGAATTTTTGGAGTTTCCAAAATCACGAAAATCGTGGTTTATGAGATTGTATTACGAATACTTTTATTTTAAAAAACTATCTAAAAAACTCAAACCAGATTTTTGGTTGTCCATGCATGATATTACGCCTAATGTAGATTGTAAAAATAGGTTCGTTTATTGTCACAACCCTGCACCTTTTTTTAAACCTCTTAATGTAGATTTTAAATATGGATTTACAACATATCTTTTCTCTAAGTTCTATAAATATGTATATAAGATTAATATTTCAAGAAATAGGTTTATAATAGTTCAGCAAAACTGGTTACGTGATAAATTTAAAGAAATGTTTAAGGTTAAAAATGTGCTTGTTGCGTATCCGGAGAATGAAGAAAGAGTGTTAATTACAGATAGTAACAAAGAACATAAATTTCATAAAACACTATTTTACCCTTGTTTTCCGAGGTCTTTTAAAAATATAGAAGTTGTTTGCGAAGCTTATACGCTATTACCAGAAGTATATCGTAATAAGATAGTGATCTACTTTACCATTGACAATAATTTGAATAGTTATGCTAGAAAAATTATTAATGATTATGGCTTGTTCAAAGGCTTGCAATTTATTGGCTTGATTAGAAGAGATGAAGTTTTTGATTATTATAAGAAAGTTGATGGATTAATCTTCCCGTCTAGGTTAGAAACATGGGGGTTGCCAATAAGTGAATTTAAACAATTCGAGAAGCCTATTTTTTTATCCGATTTACCATATGCAAATGAGACATTAGGCGATTATAATAAGGCCAAATTTTTTAATCCTTTTTCTGCTAACGATTTATCTCAAATTTTAAAAGATTATATCGATGGAGTGTTATCTTTTGATAAGAATAAAAGAAAAAAAATAGATCAACCTTTTGTAAAAGGATGGGAGGAGTTATTTAATAAAATACTAGATGAATAGATATTTCAAAAAAGAGAATCTTTATTTGATATTACTTTCAATTATTGCATTTTTCCCGATACTTCCAATGGGAATAATTTCTATTTCAATTATAGTTTTCGCAATTGTTTCTTTTTTCTTTTTTATAAAACAGCAACAACTACAAAGAAAAAACATAAAATGGTTTTTTATTGTTACAGGATTTTATTTATGGGTGGTAATTGCAATATTTTACTCACCAGATATTGTCACTGGAATTAATAAGTTGCAGAGTAGCATTAGTCTTTTAATTATACCCTTATCAATATTCCTTTTTATAGATAAAATCTCATATAAGTCAATAGAAATTATTCATAAATGTTTTGTTCTGGCTAATATCTTTTTAGTATTTTTTATTCATTATTATCTTTTTACAAGAGGTCTTTTTAACGAATTTAAACCAACCACTTTTTGGAACTCACCAATAAGGGACGCACTTGCAGAAAATTACTTTAAAGATCTACACCCTACTTATATTTCATTATGGTTTTTGTATTGTGCATTATATCTTTTAGACCTAGTTATAAAAAAACATAAAAAACTAAAAAACGTATATATTCTTTTAATCGTTTTTATTCAGTTAATTTTTCTGCTAACTACTATTTTATTATCTGCTAGAATTAGTATGATCGCATTTACCTTTGCTTTAATAACTTATATTTTCTTTAGAATTAAGAATAATTTTTTTAAATACGGAAGCGTTGCAGTTATAATAATAATCACCACTATTTCTGTTTCTAATATATCTTATTTAAAATCTAGATTAATAGATGAGTTTAAAGAAACGGAGCTTAGACCGCCAATAGGTAATACACATAATTCAGTAAATATTAGAATAGGGGTATATAAATGTTCTCTAGATGTTTTAAAGTCAAATTGGTTGTTCGGAATTGGATACGGAAATGTTCAATCTAAACTGAATAAATGTTATGATCAATTTGATACTGATGTGTATAAAACAACAACATATAATACACATAATCAGTATTTACATATTTTTATTTCATCTGGAATAATTGGGATTATATTATTTCTAATTTTATTGTTCGAACAGCTAAAACTAGCTTTTCACCATCGTGATTTTTTATTTCTGGCTTTTATTATTTTATTATTCATAAGCTTTCTATCAGAAAATATTTTAGTTAGGATACATGGTGTTTTATTTTATATTCTATTTAGTACGCTTTTTATAAAAAAATGGACTCAAATTCAGACAAATTAGAATTAACAGCTTCAATTGTTTTATTTAAAAATGATATTGAAGTATTAAAAAAAACAATTAATAGTTTTTTGGAGACGCCTATTGCTAAAAAGTTATATCTAATAGATAATTCTCCAACAAGCTTTTTTGAAGATAAGTTTAGAAGCGATGAAATAGAATATTTATTCTTGAATAAGAATGTAGGTTTTGGCTCTGGGCATAATGAAGTTATAGAAAAAATAAAGAGTAAATCAAATTATCATTTAATTTTAAACCCAGATGTGGTATTTTCAACAAACGTAATTCCTGGTTTAATCACGGTTTTAAAAAATGAAGATAATGCAGTGATGATAGCACCTAAAGTTGTTTATCCAAACGGAGAGCATCAATACTCATGTAGAAAGTTTCCTTCATTGTTTGAACTTATTGTGAGGAGATTGCCACTATTTAATTCTGTTTTCAAAAGCATTATTGAAAGGGGAGAATATAGAGATAAAGATTTATCAAAGCCTTTTTATGCTGAGTATATTTCAGGTTGTTTTCAGTTATATAAAACTCAAATGTTTGTAGAAATTAATGGATTTGATGAGCGTTATTTTATGTATATGGAAGATGTGGATATTTGCAGAAAAATTTTTAGTAAAAAAAAGAAGAGCTTATACTATCCTGAAAATTTTATAATACATAGTTTCGAAAAAGGATCTTCAAAAAAGATAAAATTATTTTATTATCATATAAAGTCTATTATTCAATACTTTTACAAGTGGAAGTCTGCTAAATAATTATCTAGTAAATGGAACGATACATTTATTCAAATACAACAATATCAATTTTTTTTGTTCTATTAGTGACTTTTTTATTTACTTACTATTTAATACCAAAAATTATTAAAGTAGTAAATCATAAACAACTTATGGAGTTTCCTAATGATAGAAGTTCTCATACAGAGTTAACACCTACTTTTGGAGGTGTTTCTTTCTTTATAATTTTGATTTTAACCTTACTTTTAGCTAAAAAATTACAGGACCATTCATTAAGTGTAAATATTGTTGCCGGTCTTACGGTTATAATGTTTATAGGCCTTAAAGATGATTTAGTTGTTATATCCCACCGGTCAAAGTTATTAGGTCAATTATTTGCAGCAATTGTGTTTTTATATAGCTCTGAACTTTACAATTTTAGTTTAAACGGATTTCTAGGTGTTTATCAAACTCACATAGCCCTCGGGGTTATTTTATCGATTTTAATCATTATAATCATAATAAATGGGTTTAATTTAATAGATGGTATAGACGGGTTAGCAGCATCTATTGGTATAATAACCTTATCAATCTTTGCAGTTATTTATTATTATCTAGAACTCTATTTTTTTACATTTATTAGTGTTTCTTTAATAGGAGCACTATTGGCTTTTTTAAGATTCAATCTATCATCAGAAAAGAAAATATTCATGGGAGATACTGGCTCAATGATTATTGGTTTTATAGTATCTGTAATGATTATTAAGTTTCTAAATTTAGAACCAAAACAACTTGAGCAAATTAATTTTGTACCAAGAAACTCCCCACTGGTTTTATTATCTATTATTATTTTCCCAATTTTTGATATGATAAGGATTTTAATGGTTAGGATTAGTAAAAAAAAGCATCTTTTACTGGCGGATAGGAATCATTCTCATCATGTACTTTTAGAAAGGGGAAATTCACATAGAAAAACTAGTGTTATGATTGGTTTTTTTAGTTTAATAGTTTCTTTAATTTTATTGTACTTGACAACAATCTTAACAAACCTTTGGGTTTTATTTTCAATATTTGTCTTGCTATATTTACTGTTCTTATGGTTATTTTCAAAATTATCACTAAGTAAGCGATAAAATAAATTTTGAAGGTATATTTGCACCCAAATTAATACAACAATGAATGTCCTTATTTTAGGTTCTGGAGGCAGAGAGCATGCTTTTACTTTAAAACTATCTGAAAGTTCTAGAATTGATCAGCTATTTGTTGCACCTGGTAATGCAGGCACAGATAAAATAGCTATTAATATTAAGGTCAACCCTACCGATTTTAATGCCGTAAAGCAAACTGTTTTAGAATACAAAATCGATATGGTTGTGGTGGGGCCTGAAGCACCTTTGGTAGCCGGAATTCATGATTTTTTTCTATCTGACAGTGAATTAAAAGAGATTCCTGTAATTGGCCCGAAAAAAGATGGTGCTTTATTAGAAGGAAGTAAAGATTTCTCAAAACAATTTATGCAGAAGCATAATATTCCCACTGCAAGATATCGATCATTTACAAAGAATTCTTTAGAAAAAGGTTATACCTTTTTAGAAACCTTAGAAGCTCCATATGTATTAAAAGCAGACGGATTAGCAGCAGGAAAGGGAGTTTTGATTTTAGATTCGTTAGAGGAGACTAAGGATGAGTTAAAAGAAATGCTCACTAATCAAAAATTTGGTGACGCTTCAGCAACAGTGGTTATTGAAGAATTTCTAGATGGAATAGAATTGTCAGTATTTGTATTAACTGATGGGAAAAGTTACAAGATGTTACCTTCAGCAAAAGACTATAAACGCATTGGTGAAGGAGATATAGGTTTAAATACTGGCGGTATGGGTGCTATTTCACCAGTTCCTTTTGCAGATGACAGCTTTTTAAACAAAGTTGAAGAACGCGTCATAAAACCCACTATAAATGGCTTACAAAAGGATGGAATTGATTATTGTGGATTTATATTTATTGGATTAATGAATGTAAATGGAGACCCTTATGTTATTGAATACAATGTCCGTATGGGTGACCCCGAGACAGAAGCTGTTTTACCAAGAATAGAATCAGATATACTAGATCTTTTTGAAGGTGTGGCTTCGCAAACACTTCATGAAAAATCATTTAAGGTAAATCCAAAAACTACTACAACAGTGGTGTTAGTTTCGGGAGGTTACCCTGAAGCATATGAAAAAAACAAAGAAATTACAGGATTAGAAAATATAGAAAATTCTATAGTTTTTCATGCAGGCACCAAATTAGAGAATAATAAGATTTTGACAAATGGCGGTCGTGTGTTAGCCGTAACTTCTCTGGCGAATTCTATAGAAGAGGCACTAGAGCAATCGTATAAAAGCATTAACAAAATTCAGTTCGAGAAGATGAATTATCGTACTGATATAGGCTTTGATTTAACCTAATCGCTATTCTGAATTTATTTCAGAATTACATCATGAAAACTAAAAAAGTTATTGTTGCACCATTAAACTGGGGCTTGGGACATGCCACACGTTGTATTCCTATTATTAATGCTTTGCTAGATAATGACTTTATACCCGTTTTAGCTTCAGATGGCGGTGCTTTAAATCTGTTGAAAAAAGAATTTCCCAAACTAGAGATATTAGAATTACCATCATATAAGATTCGCTATACAAAAAACTTAAAATGGAGCTTATTTTTGCAAATACCTAGAATTTTAACTGCTGTCAAGCAGGAAAATAACATCATTAAAAATTACGTAAAGCAACATAGAGATGTTGTAGGTATTATTTCTGACAATCGGTTTGGAGTACGAAACGACAAAATTCCATCGGTATATCTTACACATCAAATCAATGTCCTATCAGGGCGGTGTACTTTTTTAACTAGTAAAATACATCGGAACATTATCAAAAAGTTTGATGAATGTTGGATTCCTGATCAAAAAGAAAGAACCCTTTCGGGAAAATTATCTCAATCTGAATTTAAAACTGCTGCTGTAAAGTTTACAGGAGTTTTATGTCGATTGAAACCCAAAGAACTCCCTGTTGTTAATGATATACTTATTATTCTTTCAGGTCCAGAACCGAATAGGTCACAACTTGAAAATAAACTTCTAAATGAGTTTGAAAACTACCAGGGAAACTTAGTATTAGTTCAAGGGAAAGTAGAGAATAATCCAAAAGCTTTCCGTAAAGAAAATCTCAAAATCTATAATTACTTACTATCAGATCAATTAGAGAGGGAAATTAATCAATCAAAATTAATTATTTGCAGATCAGGCTATTCATCTGTTATGGATATGGCGAAATTGAGGAAAAGAGTATTTTTTATACCTACAAAAAATCAAAACGAACAAGAATATTTGGCGAAGTATTTAGAAGAACAAAGAATAGCTCCATACGCTAAAGAAAAAGATTTTAAAATTAAATTATTAGAGAAGGCAAACTATTATACAGGTTTTGAAGAACTTGCTTCAGGGTTCGCTGTCGGATTATTGAACCTTTTTAAGCGTAAACGAAAAAGTTGACCCTTGACCATAAGCACTTTCAACAAATACTTGCTGTTGGTGACTTTCGATAATGTGCTTTACTATAGACAACCCTAATCCAGACCCTCCCTGATCCCTAGATCTACTTTTATCTACTCGATAAAACCGTTCAAATAAACGTGATAAATTACTTTCTTCTATGCCTTCACCATTATCCTGGACTTTTATGACAAATTGACTGTCACTATAATTAGCTATAGATACAGTAGATTTGCCATTTACTTTCCCATACTTAATAGAATTTTCTATTAAATTAATTAAGACCTGTTCAATTCTGTTGATGTCCGCTAGCACAAAAATAGGAGTGGAATATAGCTTATCGAATAATAAAGTAATTTGCCGTTTTTTTGCTTTCATTTCAAGTAAATCAAACACATTTTGAACTAGCTCTACAATATTAATTTGTTCAAAAGAAGGATTTAAATCTCCGGATTCTAATTTCGAGATCATATCGAGATCTTTTACTACATCTATTAGGCGTTCTACACCTTTATTAGCCCGCTCTAAATATTTACTTCTAATGGTTTTATCATTTATAGCACCTTCAATTAGCGTAAGAATGTATCCTTGTACTGTAAATAAAGGGGTTTTTAATTCGTGAGCAACATTCCCCAAAAATTCTCGCCTGTATTCTTCGCGAATCTGTAACATTTCAATTTCCAATCTCTTATCTTCAGCAAACTTTTTAACTTCCATAGAGAGGGTTTCCATATCAGAAGTTATTGATGTTTTATTAAAATCACTAACATCTAATAATTTTACTTCATCGTAGATTTTCTTTACTCGTTTGTAGATAAAGAGTTCAACTCTAAACTGAATAATTAAAAAAGAAAAAATGTAGAAGATGAATGAAACTAGAAAAATCAACCATAAGTTAAGTTCATTGTAAAAGAGATAAACTGAAATTGTGATCAGAAAAGTTAGACCAAGTGTTAAAAATAAGGAAGATTTGAATGCAAATTTATATGTCCGTTTTAACTTCATTTAGCTATTAAATTTATAGCCAACACCTTTAACGGTTTTAAAGTAATCGTCTCCAATTTTTTCACGCAATTTACGTATATGTACATCTATTGTTCTTCCACCAACCACAACATCATTACCCCAAACAGTCTCAAGAATAGTTTCGCGCTTAAATACCTTACCAGGTTTGGAAGTGAGAAGCACTAATAGTTCAAATTCTTTTCTTGGTAATGAAATACGCTCATCATTTTTTTGAATAAAATATTCATCTTTATTGATAATTATATTTCCGACGGACACTATATTATTAGTTTCGTTATCAGAATCTTTTAATCGCCTCAACAAAGATTTTACTTTGCTAATTAGAACTTTTGGTTTAACGGGCTTTGTTATGTAATCATCGGCACCAGCTTCAAATCCAGCAACTTGGGAATAGTCTTCACCTCTTGCGGTAAAAAAAGCAATGATAACATCTTCTAAATCTTTAATAGTACGAATTTTTTCACAAGCTTCCATTCCATCCATTTCAGGCATCATTACATCTAAAAGAATGAGGTGAGGAGAAATCTTTTTTGCAGCTTTAACAGCCTCTATTCCATTAGTGGCAGTAAATATTTGATAACCTTCATTTGTTAAATTATAACTAACAATTTCTAATATATCTGGCTCATCATCAACTAATAAAATTTTGATGTCTTTTTTCTTCATTGGTATGTTTATTGATAATCAAAAATAACTATTAAATCTTTAGGTTTACAAACTTAACAATTTGATAACAAGAAGCTATTATGTTGCTTTTTTTAGAGAAAAATACAATAATTTAAAAAAAGCAGCGTTGCGCATCTTATTTTTTAAGAGATTTTTGTAACTTTAACCGTTGTCAACTTGCTGCGAACGAATCATAGCTATGAAGAAACTTTACTTTCTCATTTTCTTTTTTTTATGCACCATATTTGCTTTTACTCAAAGTATTGATGGACAAATAGATAATAAAGAAAAAATTGCTCAACAAAATGAGATAGAGGGATTTAAAATGTATCCAAACCCTGTATCAGATGGGAATTTATACATAGCAACGCTTCAGAATAGGCGGAAAAATGTTCAAATCTTTGATGTTCTCGGAAAACTGATTTTTTCTAAAACTTTACAAAACAACAAAATTCGCTTGGATGTATCAAAATTGGGCCCTGGTGTTTATATTTTAAAGATTTCAGAGGATAAATATTCGGTAACTAGAAAACTTGTAATAAGATAATATATACCAAACCTTTATCATTAGCGAGCCAAGTGCTCGCTTTTTTTTCATCTAAATTTTATATATTTAGTTTATAATGTTAGACAAAATCAATATAGAAAATATTCTATTTTTAGATATAGAAACAGTACCAGAAGTTGAGTTATTCTCTGACTTATCAGAAGAAAAACAAGAACTCTTTGCTTTAAAAACTGCTTATCAGCGTAAAGATGAATCTACACTAGAAGAGTTTTATGATAAAGCTGGTATTTGGGCTGAGTTTGGTAAGATTATATGTATTTCGGTTGGTTATTTTATTGATTTAA
Organism: Maritimimonas sp. 2304DJ26-3; assembly: GCF_056591635.1. NCBI lineage: Bacteria > Pseudomonadati > Bacteroidota > Flavobacteriia > Flavobacteriales > Flavobacteriaceae > Maritimimonas > Maritimimonas sp. 2304DJ26-3. Next base: position 734,769 of record NZ_JBWQOK010000001.1, on the reverse strand, counting down.
ACGGAAATAGAAATTTTAGAATAAAATCTTTATCTGGCAATGAAAAAGAACTCCTAGAGAACTTTAAAGGTCTTTTAGAAAATCATTTTAATAAACCACAACACTTATTGTGTGCACATAACGGAAAAGAATTCGACTTTCCATATATAGCCCGAAGAATGATTATTAACAGCATTGAATTACCAGCTAAACTAAATCTTTTCGGGAAGAAACCTTGGGAAGTTGCTCACCTTGACACTCTAGATTTATGGAAGTTTGGTGACTACAAACATTATACTTCTTTGCGATTGTTGACCAATATTTTAGACATCCCTTCTCCAAAAGAAGACATAGACGGTAGCGATGTAGCTAGAGTTTATTATCATGAAAATAATCTTAAAAAAATCATTGATTATTGCGAAAAGGACACTATTGCCGTTGCTCAACTATTACTACGGTTTAATAATTTGAAATTATTGAAAGAGAATGAAATAGTGCGGGTTTAATTAACCTTCTAACTTCATAGATAGTTCTAGCCAGCGTTCTTCTTTAGTTTCAATTTCATTGATTATTTCTTGAAGTCTATTTGAAATTTCTGTAATGTTATCGTTAGCAACTTCATTATTTTCAAACTGTTTTTCAATTGTATTTTTTTCCTTTTCTAGCATTAAAATAGCTTTTTCTAAATTTTGAAATTCCCTATTTTCATTATATGATAGTTTTCCTTTCGAAGAAGTTTTTACACGAGAATCTTCTTTTTTCTCTTTTTGAGATTCTTCCTTTGGTTGCGAATCCTCATAAGCACGATAATCAGAATAGTTTCCAGGAAAATCAGAGATATTTCCTCTATTGTCTAATACAAACAAATGATCTACAATTTTATCCATAAAATAACGATCGTGTGAAACGACTATTAGATTTCCAGGATAATCTAATAAGAAATCTTCCAAAACATTAAGTGTTAGAATATCTAAATCATTAGTAGGTTCATCTAATATCAAAAAATTAGGATTCTGAATGAGTACAGTACATAGATATAATCGCTTTTGCTCTCCACCAGAGAGCTTTTCTACATAGTCATATTGCTTTTTACGATCGAATAAAAATCGTTCTAGCAACTGTCCTGCTGATATTTTACGTCCTTTAGTCAGAGGAATATACTCACCGAATTCTTTAATAACATCAATTACTTTTTGTCCTTCTTTTATGTGAATTCCTTTTTGAGTATAATAACCGAATTTTACCGTCTCCCCCACAATAACTTTCCCTCCATCAACAGAAATAGCAGAAGTTAATATATTTAAAAAGGTTGATTTCCCGGTACCGTTTTTACCAATAATCCCTATACGTTCGCCACGCTTAAATACATAATCAAATTTATTGAGAACTACTTTACCATCATAAGCTTTAGAAACATTATGAAGCTCAACTATTTTGCTCCCTAAACGCTCCATATTGATTTCTAAAGTAACTTTATGATCCTTTCTGCGCTGATGTGCTTTTTCCTTAATCTGATAAAAATCGTCAACCCTAGATTTAGATTTTGTTGTACGAGCTTTAGGCTGGCGTCTCATCCAATCAAGCTCTTTCTTAAATAGGTTTTTAGCTTTCTCTAAATTTGTTTGTTCAATTAACTGTCTTTCTTCCTTTTTCTCTAAATAGTAAGAATAATTACCCTTATAAGTATGTAATTTACCGTTATCTAACTCAACTATTTCATTACAGACACGTTCTAAAAAATAACGATCGTGAGTCACCATAAAAAGTGTCATTTTCTCTTTATGAAAATAGTTTTCTAACCATTCGATCATTTCTAAGTCTAAATGATTGGTTGGCTCATCAAGAATTAATAAATCTGGTTTATTGATTAAGATGATGGCTAAAGAAAGCCGTTTGCGTTGCCCTCCAGAAAGATTACCAATTTTTAAAGACAAATCCTCTAGCCGAAGTTTAAATAATATTTGCTTGTATTGTGTTTCAAAATCCCAAGCATTGTTTAGTTCCATTAACTCAAATGCCTTTTGATAAGCATCTGCATCTTCAGAATTTTTTAAAGCTTTTTCATATTGATGAATAACCTCTAATGTTTTATTATCCGAGTCAAATATTGCTTCTTCAATGGTCGAATCAGGGTTTAGTTGATCGTTTTGTGCTAAAAATGCAATATTTAAACCTTTACGGGAAACTATTTTACCCGAATCTGGCATATCATTTTCAACAAGGATATTTAACAGTGAAGTTTTACCTGTTCCGTTTTTTGCTACAAAAGCAATCTTTTGATCTTTATTAATACCGAAAGAAATATCTTGAAACAAGATGAGTTCACCATACGATTTTGAGATATTTTCTACGGATAAGTAATTCATTTATAAAATTTACAGACTTCGCAAAGTAACTAAAAATACAATGCTATCTTGTGGTTAAAACGTATATATTTTTTGATTTAAAACATGTATATTTATAATAGATAAGAATTGATCTTTTCATGCTACAAATAAAAAATCTCAATGTTTATTTTTTATCAGAAAATATAAAAAGGCAAGTGCTTTTTGATGCAAACTTTTCTTTGAATAAAAATGAAATTTTAGGAATTGTTGGTGAATCAGGTTCTGGTAAATCAGTCTCTTCATTAGCAATTTTAGGACTATTACCTAAATCAAAAACAATAATAAATGGTAAAGTTCTTTTTAATAACTTAAACCTTTTAGAATTTAATGAAAAAGAATATCAGAAAATAAGAGGTAATAGGATTTCAATGATTTTTCAAGAACCCATGAGCTCATTAAACCCTAGCCTTACCTGCGGTTATCAAGTTCAAGAGATTTTGTTGCAGCATGAACCTATCTCTAAAAAACAAGCAAAAAATAAGGTTTTAGAATTATTTGAAAAGGTTAAGTTACCTAGAATAGAGACAATTTATAACCAATACCCTCATGAACTCTCTGGAGGGCAAAAACAACGTGTAATGATAGCTATGGCTATTGCCTGCAAACCAGACATTCTTATTGCAGATGAACCAACGACAGCACTTGATGTTACTGTGCAGAAAGAAATCATCAAACTATTGAAGGATATACAGGAAGAGACTGAAATGAGCATTATTTTCATTTCACATGATCTCTCGCTTGTTTCTGAAATTGCAGACAAAATAGTTGTAATGCATCAAGGTAAAATTTTAGAGCAAGGTAACGTCAAAGAAGTTTTTAAAAACCCTCAACATAATTATACCAAGGCATTAATCAATTCTAAACCAAATTTAGATAAACGATTAAAAGTATTACCAACCGTTGAAAGTTTTTTAAACGAGTCGGTTAGTAATGAAGTTTTTTCAACAAAAGAACGACAAGAAAATCATAAAAAGTTATACGGTGATTTACCATTATTAGAGGTTAAAAATCTAAAGACCTATTTTAATACAGACACTTCTTGGTTTTCAAAAAATAAGAATGTAGTTAAAGCTGTTGATGAGGTAAATTTAAAGCTTTTTAAAGGTGAAACTTTAGGACTAATTGGTGAATCAGGTTGTGGTAAAACTACATTAGGCCGAACGATTATGCAGCTAGAAAAAGCTACAGAAGGAGAAATTATATATAAAGGCAGAGATATAACAGAACTAAAAATTTCTGAACTCAAAAAACTTAGGAAAGAGATTCAAATCATTTTTCAAGATCCTTTTTCGTCATTAAATCCACGAATACCTGTTGGGAAAGCAATTTTGGAACCTATGAAGGTTCATGATTTGTATAATTCCGATAAAGAAAGAAAAGAAAAAGTTCTGGAAATTTTGGAAAAGGTAGGGTTAAGTTCTGAGTATTACAATCGTTATCCTCACGAATTTTCAGGAGGTCAACGCCAACGTATAGGTATTGCTAGAACTATCGCTTTGCAACCTAAATTGATTATTTGCGACGAATCTGTTTCTGCATTAGATGTTTCTGTACAGGCTCAGGTATTAAACCTATTAAATCAGTTAAAAAAAGAATTCAATTTTTCATATATCTTTATATCACATGATATGGCAGTTGTTAAATTTATGGCAGATCAACTGATCGTTATGAATAATGGAAAGATTGAAGAAATAGGTGAAGCAGACGATATCTATTCAGCTCCAAGAACAACATATACTAAAAGATTGATAAATGCAATTCCTAAAGGAATATAACTATGCAATTAACCAGAGAAGAGAAAAAAGAATTTAGAGCATTATTATTTAAGCATCAAGACGGACTGGCAATCACCAATACAATTGCTATGTTGGAGACTAAAGGCCTTTTCTCTTTTTTAAATGAAGAAAAGCAGAGCACACTTCAAAAGATTAGTCAAAAATTTCCTAAACTAAACAGTGGATATCTAAATATAGCGTTGCGGAGTTTGGCATCACAAGGAATATTTGACTATCAAGTATCTAATACTGAGGTTTCAATTAGCACAACCCAGAAGTTTGAACAACTACAAAAATATATAAGGCTATATATTATTTTTTCAGAAGTTTATAAGGAGCAATTAGCGCTGTTAAGAACCTCGTTTGACACATCTTTTTCAATAGATGCACAATTATTAGAATTGTCGAAAAAACTTGGTGAGATTAGAAATGAAAATAAAGATGATTCGTACTATCAAAATGAGGTACTTATTCATCTAGAAGGTGTTTTATTATTACCGATTTGGGTTTATCTTAATTTCAATGCTAATAATGAGGAGATTGCTACTATGAGTATTGTTGCAAGAAATAAACTGTTACAAGTATTTTTAGAAAACTTATCATTATTAAATGACGGACAGCTTACCAAAAAAGGACAATTTCTTTTAGAAAAAAGTTATGCTTATGGGGTTACAACTTCTTATCTGCCAATAATGGCAAATATTAATGATTATTTAAGAGGTAACTATCAGCATTATTTTGAACGTGATATTCATGGCAATGAACAGCATGTGTTTAGAACCATCAACGTTTGGGGAAGTGGAGGTTCACACTCTACTTACTTTAAGCGAATAGATGAGGTTTTGCTCGATATTTTCAACAAACCTTTAGAACAACAACCAAAAGGAATTATTGATGTAGGCTGTGGCAATGGAGCTTTATTAGAACACATGTTTAATTTGATTTGGCAACAGACAAATAGACGTGATGATTTAGATAAAAACAAATTAATCTTAATCGGAGCAGATTATAATAAAGAAGCATTATTGAGCACCCAACGAAACCTCAAAAAGGCAGATGTTTGGGCAGAGGTAGTTTGGGGTGATATTGGCAATCCAGCAGAAATAGATGAAAAATTAGGAAATCTTTATGGAGTCAAGCTCGAAGATTTACTGAATATTCGCTCATTTTTAGATCATAATAGGCCTTTTAACACCCCTAAAAGCAAAAACGAATATGATTTAACATCTACCGGAGCATTCGCTCACAGAGGCCAACTATTAAGCAATAAGGATGTTGAGCAAAGTTTAGTTGAACATTTATTAAAATGGAAACCTTATGTTGAAAAACATGGATTACTACTTATAGAGTTACACACTATTGATCCGAATAAAGTTAGCATGAATTTAGGCAATACACCGTGTACTGCTTATGATGTTACTCATGGTTTTTCAGATCAGTATATTGTTGAAATCGAAGTATTTAATAAGGCGGTTGAACGAGCTGGACTAAAAATAGATCCTAAACATTATTATAAATTTCCTAATTCAGATCTATCTACAGTAAGTATAAATTTGATTTATTAGCACAAAGAATTATTCAAACTCAGGTTTGAAATTTTTTTGATAATCCATCCATTGTTCTTTAGAAGTAACAGACTTATAGTCGTTCGATGCAAAAATCTTTAAGAATATTTCGAGTTGTTTTGGCTTATGAAACCCTTTAACCGGAGTAAGTAAATCAGCTTTTTCATCTAGAAACAAGATGGTTGGATATGCGCTAACCCCAAAGTATCTTGTTAATTCATGAGAACTATTACGGCCTCTTCTAGAACCATCATAATTTGGATTGGTGAATGTATTCCCTTTGAAGTTTACCTTATCATTTCCTTCAGCATTAAATTTTACGGCATAATAATTTTCATTAATGTATTTGGCAACATCTTTATTTTGAAAAGTATATTTATCTAGCATTTTACACGGGCCACACCAAGTAGTATACATATCAATAATTAGCTTTCGAGGCTCTTCTTTTTGTGCAGAAACAGCTTCTTCAATTGTCATCCAATTGATTTTTTGATCTTGGGCTATTCCCATTAAGGAAAATCCTATTATTGCTATTAATACAACTAATTTCTTCATTATCTATCTTTTATCTTTTCTTCAGACGCAAATAACATGCCTAAATTACAAAAAGAAAACGCTCCATATGGAGCGTTTCGTATATTATCTAACGTACACCGTGCATTAATTTTTTCAACAACGGGTTTAGTAAAATTGAAACCAGCCCTGCACCTATTGGTATCAATGTGAAGATTAAAAAGAAAGTACCCATAGAATATTGTTCAGAAATCTTATCAATCATTCCCCCCATGGTACCCGCAGCTTTTTGTCCAACAGCAATAGCTAAATACCAAACACCAAACATAAAACCGATCATCCTTGCCGGAACAAGTTTACTTAAATAAGAAAGACCTACAGGAGATAAGCATAATTCACCCATAGTATGAAATAAGTAGGCTACAATTAAAAATATAATACTAACGGAAGCTGTTTTAGCTCCTTGAGGAATATCTGAACTTCCATAGGATAAAAAAGCGAACCCTAAACCAAGTAGAATTAATCCTAAGCCATATTTCATAGCCGCACTGGGGTTGTATTTGCTTTCCCACCATCGAGAAAAGAATGGCGCTAATGTTATGATAAAGAATGAATTTAAAATACCAAACCAAGTGGCGTCAATTTCGGCCGCATCAGTTGAGAATTTATCATAAACTCGATATAAAACCAATGCCCAAATACCAACAAAAGCAATAGCTAAAACAATATTAGAAAGACCAATTTTTGAATATGTTTTACTAAACAATAAGTATAAAACCCAAGTAATAATTGCTAGAGGACCAATAGTTAAAATGGCATCTACAATTTTAAAGATCATTCCAGATGAGCCCACCAATTCTCTATCGGTATAATCTCTTGCAAATAGAGTCATAGAACCTAAGGATTGCTCGAAGAAAGCAAAAAAGAATACTGTAAATACACCAAAAATAGATACAGCAATAATTCGATCACGCACTATAGGTAGATACCTAGATATTCTGGTAACAAGTAAAATTAAGAACAATACAAGAGCGCCGAGCACAATTACATTTGATCCACTCATTCCCCCGATTTCAAATGGAGCTAAACTTGTACCTCCAATTTTTTCTAAAGGATCATTAAACAAATATAATAAGCCTCCAATAGAAGATAAAGCAATTAAAATTTTATCAAATACTGTAAACGGGTTCAGTTTTTCATCAACTTTAGCATCTTCTTGTTCAGCCGGAGCTTCCTCATTTATATTTTGTTGAATTTCAACCTCGTGTTTTTTACTTGGTTTAGCACCGATACTTCCAAATAATGGACCAGCTAACCAAAATTGCAACATACCAATTAGCATAAAAATTCCAGCAAGACCAAAACCATATGACCATCCAAAGTTCTCTGCTAAATAGCCACACAACATCATACCAAAAAATGCACCCGCATTTACACCCATATAAAAAATAGTATAAGCACCATCTTTTTTCTCTTCTTTACCCTTATACATTTCAGAAATGATGGAAGCAATATTTGGCTTAAAGAATCCTGTACCAATTACTAATAATGCAAGACCAGCATAAAACCCAAATTGAGTTTCTAAGGCCATAGCGCCATGACCTAAAGTCATTATCAAACAACCAATAACCACCGCCAATCTATATCCTGTAATTTTATCGGCTATCCATCCACCAATAATTGGTGTTAGATAAAGTAAAGAAGCATAAGTACCTATTAGTGCCAATGCATGCTCACGTGGCCATTCCCAACCTGGATTATCACTCACAAAAGGAGCAGTTAAGAATAGAACTAATAAAATACGCATTCCATAGAATGAAAAACGTTCCCACATTTCTGTAAAGAAGACAATAAATAATCCAGCAGGATGCCCTAGCACCTTATCTTTAAATAGATTTTCGATATCAGTATTCATAAAAGTTGTTTTGATTATATAAAAAGAAAAGCCTTACAGAAAATAATTAGGTAAGGCTTTGTGAAATTTTAATTACTTGCTATTTCAGATAATTCTGAGCTGTCCATTTCTCTTTCATTATCTTCAGCTCCATGAGTTAAAGCTTTTAGTTTTTTGAAGAAAACCAAAATTAAAAGGCCAAATAGAATACAGAAAACGGCGATTCCAGTAAACACTGAAAACTCACCAAATTTTGAAGCGGACTCTCCGAGTAATCCAGCTACTTTGTTCCCAAGACCAGTAGTAGCAAAATATAACCCCATCATTAGAGATGCGTATTTAGCGGGAGCTAATTTTGTTACAAAAGATAGTGAAACAGGCGATAAGCTTAATTCGCCAACAGTATGAAATAAATATGCTAAAACTAACCAGTACATTGCAGATGAACCAGAATTTTGATATTCTACAGACGCTGCAGACATAAACAAAAACCCTGTACCCATAATAATAAGCCCCATTATCATTTTAAAAAGAGAAGAAGCTTGTTTACCTTTTAATTGTCTATTAGCCCAAAAAGCTGCTACAGTAGTACCAAGAGTTATAATAAAGAACGCATTTAATGATTGAAACCACGAAGCTGGAACTTCCCAACCCATCAACATTCTATTGGTGTTATCATTTGCGTAAATATTCATTAACCCTCCAGCTTGTTCGAATGCTCCAAAGAATACTATTACCATTAAAAACGATAGAATTAAAACAATAACTCTGTCTTTTTCAATTTTAGTCAATGGCTTTTTAAGAAGTGCTCTTTCTTCTTCATTTTCTGATTTTCCTAAGAAATCACCGACACCTTTAAGATATTTTTGTCCAGCAACAAATTGAATCAAACCAAATAGCATACAAATTCCAGCCAAACCAAACCCGTAATGCCACCCATGAACTTCACCCACATATCCAACTATTAAACTAGAAAGAAAAGCACCAACATTAATACCTATATAGAATATTGTAAAACCTTTATCCCTTCTTATATCACCTTTTTTATAAAGACCACCTACCATTGTAGAAATATTAGGTTTTAACATCCCCACACCAGCAATTATAAAACCTAAGCCAGTATAAAATGCCCACATTTCTTCTATAGCAAGAACAGTATGACCAATTACCAAAAGAATTGCTCCAACAATTACAGATTTTTTTTGCCCTAAGAAATTATCAGCAATCCAACCTCCGGGTATAGAAGCAACATAAACCAACATTGTATACCACCCGTAAAGAGCTAAAGCTTCTGCATTAGACCAACCTAAACCAGCATTTTGTTCGGTGGTTTTTGTTACTAAATATAATACCAAAATGGCGCGCATACCATAGTAAGAAAAACGTTCCCACATTTCTGTAAAGAATAATACATATAATCCTACTGGATGTCCAAAAAGTTCTCTTTGATGTGGCTGTTTTATAAGTGTTGACATAATCTAATTATAAGGGTTTAATTTTTTAATTGTTCTTTTTGAGATAACTGACCTTTAGATGAGCCTAAGTGTTCATCAATAAAACTAGTCATTTTTTTATATAAATGTAATCTAGTGTTACCACCATAAATGCTATGATTTTTATCAGGGTAAATTCCCCAATCAAATTGCTTGTCAGCTTGTATAAGGGCTTCTACCATTCTCATAGTATGTTGTAAATGCACATTGTCGTCACCAGAACCATGGATTAACAAATAATTACCTTTTAATAATTCGGGATAATTAAAAGGAGAATTATCATCATAACCACTTGGGTTTTCTTGAGGAGTTCTCATATATCTTTCTGTGTAAACGGTATCATAAAAACGCCAAGAAGTAACAGGAGCAACTGCAATTGCAGTAGAAAACACATCAGATCCTTTCAGTAAAGCATTTGTAGCCATATGACCACCATAACTCCATCCCCAAATACCTATTCTATTTTTATCTATATAAGGTAATTCACCAAGCTCCTTAGCACTATTGATCTGATCGATTGTTTCTAATTTCACAAGATTCATATAGGTAGCCTTTTTAAAGTCTCTACCTCTAAACCCGGTACCACGACCATCTATACATGCAATGATATAACCTTTTTGAGCTAACATTTGATACCAAAAATCATTGTTATTACCCCAGCGATTGGCTACAGATTGTGAGCCAGGGCCAGAATATTGATACATTAACAAAGGGTATTTTTTATTTGGATCAAAATCCGTTGGCTTTATCATCCAAGCATTAAAATCGCCATTTTCAGTTTTTAATGTGAAGAATTCTTTTTTAGCAATGTCATAACCATTTAATTTTTCGGAAAGCTCTTTGTTGTTTTTTATCTCTTTTAATTGCTTACCTGATTTTGCCTCATTCAAGGTGTAAATATCTGGTGTATTTGCACTAGAAAACGTATTGACAAAGTAGCTAAAACTATTGCTAAAAGCAGCACTATTGGTTCCACTTGCTGAACTTAGTAATTTTTTATCCTTACCATTTAACTTTATTGAAAATACTGTTCTGTTAATAGAACCTCCTTCAGTAGATTGATAGAAAATACGTTTTGTTTTAGGTTCAAAACCGTAGTAATGAGAAACCTCCCAATTACCATCTGTCACTTTATTTTTTAATTTACCAGATGCATCGTAATGATAAATATGGTTAAAACCATCTTTTTCACTTGTCCATAAAAAACTGTTATCCTTTAAAAAAGTAAGATCATCGGTAATATCAACATAAGCAGCATCCTTTTCATTTAAAACTAATTTTGACTCCAATGTATTTCCATCAACAAATATCAAATTCAAATTATTTTGATGACGATTTAAAGTGGTAACAGCTAAAGTATTTGGCTCATTAGACCATTTAATTCTTGGTATATAATGTTGAGCAAGTTCACCCAAGTTCACCTGTTTACTCGATTTTTCTTTAAGATTAAACATGTGTAACGTTACAACCGCATTTTTTTCACCAGCCTTAGGATATTTGAATACTTGTTGTGAAGGATATAAAGATTTACCATAAACATCCATAGAAAACTCAGGGACGTCGGTTTCGTCAAATCGCAAAAAACCAATCTTATCTGAATCACCATTCCATTGAAAAGCTCTTACAAAAGAAAATTCTTCTTCGTAAACCCAATCAGCTATTCCATTAATAATGAAGTTCTTTTTTCCGTCGGTTGTTACTTGAACTGTAATATCAGTAATAAGATCTTTAACATAAATATTGTTGTCATAAACAAATGCTACCTTATTTCCATCAGGAGAAAACGCAGGTTCTTGAATTTTATGTTTAGAAACTAGTTGTAATTTTTTTGAAGCAATGTCGTAAACGTAGTAGGTATCTTTAGAGGAATGCCTGTATATTTTTTCTGATTCTGTACCTAATAATAATTTGTTTTCATTCTTGTCAAATTCATAACTTTCAAAATAAGGTAGCTCGTGCAAATCCTTACTGTCTACAACAGTTTCAATTTTTTCTAAAGTTTTGTAATCATATTTATCTATACTCGTACTTCGAGTACCTTGGTTAAGGTTTAAAAGAGTATAAAAATCACCTTTGTTCATAGAGTGAAATGACTTTAATGTCTCACTTGAAAAAGTTCCTTTTGACCAAATATCTTCTAATGTAATGTTCTTTTTTTGTGCTGTAAGAGTGGTAGAAAATATTAAAAGAAGAAGTAAAAAGTTTCTCATTATAAAAATTGAATATTTCGAAAAAGTTTGCCAAGTTTACGGAAATTTCATCAAAAATCATCCCAAAATGCTTATAAAATGGTATTAGCAAGTGTTTTTTAATGACATTAACTTTCAATAATTAGTATCTTTGATCAGCTTTTTAAAAGACCCAATTAATGACCAAAACCATTACAGGATTTTCAAAATTTACTAAAAAAGAAAAGATCAACTGGCTGGCAAAAACCTTTTTTGGTGAAGCAGAAGAGGCCAAAAAAACGTTGAAAAAATATTGGAATAAAGATGAACGATTACAGCAATTGCATGATGAGTTTATAGAAAATACCATTTCCAATTTTTATTTACCCTATGGCGTAGCACCTAATTTTATCATCAATGGCAAAGATTATGTAATACCAATGGCAGTTGAAGAGAGCTCGGTAGTGGCTGCCGCATCTTTAGTAGCAAAATTTTGGAGTACAAGAGGAGGGTTTAAAGCTAGCGTAATTTCTACCACTAAAATAGGTCAAGTACACTTTATGTATAAGGGCGGTTATAACGATCTCAATTTATATTTCAATTCTAAAAAAGCTCAATTACTTGAAGCCACCGAATCGATTACTAAGAATATGCGTAAACGTGGAGGAGGGATTTTAGATATTGAATTAAGAGATAAAACATCAGAATTAGACAGCTATTATCAGCTTCATGTAACTTTTGAAACCAAAGATAGCATGGGTGCTAATTTTATTAACTCATGCTTAGAAGCTATAGCGAACGAGTTTAGAAAGGATGGTATAGAAATAGTGATGAGTATTTTATCTAATTATATTCCTAATTGTTTGGTTAAAGCAGAAGTTAGTTGTGATATTGATAAACTAGGAGATAATGCACAAGTATTTGTCAAAAAGTTCTATCAAGCTGTTCAGATAGCTAAAGTAGAACCTTATCGCGCGGTGACACATAATAAAGGTATTATGAATGGTATTGATGCGGTAGTGTTGGCAACCGGAAATGATTTTAGAGCAGTAGAAGCAGGAGCACATGCTTATGCCGCTAAAGATGATCGTTACAAAAGTTTAACAGATTGTTCGATTGATGACGAAACATTCAAGTTTTGGATTGAAATTCCTCTTGCTTTAGGTACTGTTGGTGGGTTAACGGCTTTACACCCTTTAGCAAAATTATCTCTAGAAATGTTGCAAAATCCTTCAGCTAAAGAATTAATGCAAATTGTTGCTACTGCTGGACTAGCACAAAATTTTGCGGCATTACGTGCTTTGGTGACCACCGGAATTCAAGAAGGGCACATGAAGATGCATTTGCAAAATATTTTAAATCAATTAGGTGCCTCTGAAGACGAAAAACAACAAATTATAGAGCATTTTAAGAAACGTCCTGTAACACATAGTGCAGTAGTCGAAGAATTTCAGAAGATGAAAGTCAATAGTTCTAATTAATGATTTCATAATAATAATCTATCCTTATTACCTCAAAGATTAAACTCAAAGTCCCTATCTTTGAGTTACAAAAAATAAAAGAAGTTTAACACAAAAAATATAAAAAATTATGGCTTTTGAATTACCACAATTAGGCTACGCATATGATGCTTTAGAACCCAATATAGATGCAAGAACAATGGAAATTCATCACTCTAAACACCATGCTGGTTATACAAATAAACTAAATGCCGCTATTGAAGGTACGGACCTTGACGGGAAATCTATTGAAGACGTTTTAGCAAACTTAGATATGAATAATGGAGCTGTTCGAAATAACGGAGGTGGATTTTATAATCATAGTCTATTCTGGTCAGTAATGAATCCTGAAGGTAAAGGATACCTTTCAGGTGAACTAAAAGACGCTATTGAAGCTGAATATGGTTCTGTTGATGCTTTTAAAGATGCTTTTGCTAAGGCAGCAGCTACACGTTTCGGTTCTGGTTGGGCGTGGCTTTGCGTTCATAAAGGAGGAAAAGTTGAAGTGTGTTCTTCGCCAAATCAAGATAATCCTCTAATGCCAGGTGTTGGCTGTGGAGGTACTCCAATCTTAGGAATTGATGTTTGGGAGCATGCTTATTATTTAAATTATCAAAACCGTCGTCCAGATTATATTCAAGCATTTTTTAATGTAATTAATTGGAATGAAGTAGAGCGTCGTTACGCTGAAGCTAAATAATATTATTCCTGCTAAAGCAAGAATGTCATTATAAAACTGCCTGAAAGATTAATTTCAGGCAATTTTTCTTTTAACTAAGCCTATGCAAGGTAAAACTATAGCTATTATTGCGGCATTTATTGTAGCAATTATTTATGGTGTAAACTATACAATTGCTAAAGAAGTAATGCCAACATATATAAGACCGTATGGTTTTATTTTATTACGCATTTCTGGAGCGGCTATTCTATTTTGGATTTTAAGTCTTTTTATGGCTAAACAAAAAGTTGAAAGATCAGATTATAAAACGATTTTCTTTGCAGCTTTATTTGGTGTTTGTATAAATATGCTAGCTTTTTTTAAGGGTTTAAGCCTTACAAGTCCAATAAATGCTTCAGTAATAATGGTTACGAGCCCGATCTTGGTGCTTATTCTTTCGGCAATTATTCTAAAAGAAAAAATAACATTTATAAAAGTTTTAGGGATATTAGTTGGATTAATTGGGGCAATATTAATTATTGTTTATGGAAAGAGTGTAGTTCCTGGAGACAAACCTTTAATAGGTAATCTTTTGATTTTTATAAATGCTAGCTCTTATGGGTTATATTTGATTATAGTAAAAAAACTAACCTCTAAATATAATTCTATCACACTTATTAAATGGTTATACCTATTCGGGTTTTTATTGGTATTACCTTTTGGATTTTTTGAATTGCAGCAAGTAGAATGGACCCAAATACCCCGAAACATATACTTTAACGTTGGTTTTGTTATTGTATTTACTACATTTTTTGCTTATCTATTGAATTTATTTGCATTATCTAGACTCAAGCCTACTACTTTAAGTGCTTTTATTTACCTACAGCCATTAATTGCATCTAGTTATGCATTAATAACCCAAACAGATTCCATAAATGGGATAAAGATTGCTGCGGCTTTTTTGATATTTTTAGGTGTATATCTTGTTACCAAAAGCAATGCAAATCCAGTTGAAAAAACATCCCGTTAAGGTCTAGTCATAAAATGTGTAACTTTGCTTAATTTTTATAGAAATCTATGATTCAATCTATGACCGGCTATGGAAAAACCATAGTTCAACTTCCTCAAAAAAAAATAACAATTGAGGTAAAATCGCTTAACAGCAAGAACCTCGATTTAAATGTTAGAATACCATCTATTTATAAAGAAAAAGAACTAGAGATACGTAAATTTTTATCTAAAAACTTAGTAAGAGGTAAGGTTGAGTGTTCAATTTTTATGGAGGTTACCGGAGAAGAAACATCTACTAAGATTAACACAGAAGTGGTTAATAGTTATATAGATCAGTTAAGAAATATAGCAGAAACATCACCTGAAAACACTCTTGAAATTGCGATGCGTTTACCAGATTCTTTAAAAACAGAACGGGAAGAATTAGATGAGAGAGAATGGAAAGCAATTGAAAAAGGTTTAGAAGAAGCAACGCAAGCAATTGTTACTTATCGAAAAGATGAAGGCAAGGTTTTAGAACAAGATTTTAAAGATAGAGTACAAACTATTCAAAGGCTTTCGATTGAAGTTGTTGAGTTAGACAAAGAACGCTTAAGTTATGTACGTGAAAAACTTAGGAAAGCTGTTGATGAGCTAAAAGAAGATATAGATCAAAACCGCTTTGAACAAGAGTTAATTTATTATTTAGAAAAATTAGATATAACTGAAGAAAAAGTCCGTTTAAAAAACCATTTAGACTATTTTTTAGAAGAGTTAAAAGGAATTACATCAAATGGAAAAAAATTAGGATTTATATCTCAAGAAATTGGTAGAGAAATCAATACAACTGGTTCTAAATCTAATTACGCACCAATGCAAAAAATCGTAGTTCAGATGAAGGATGAATTAGAAAAAATAAAAGAGCAATTATTAAACGTTTTATAGATTTAAAGCAAATTTTATAAAGAATTAAACAAACTGACTAGTATTTAATTAAGCTTAACTATTTGTTTTGCAATTAATTATAACAAAAACAGATTTTTATAAAACACCAAGCAGTATTTATAGCAAAAAATAACATCAAGCATAGATTTGACAAAAAAAAAGGGAAAATTAATCGTTTTTTCTGCGCCATCGGGTTCAGGTAAAACTACAATAGTTAGACATTTACTAGGGGTTGATCATTTGAACCTAGAATTTTCGATTTCAGCTACTTCTCGTAAAAAAAGAGGTGAGGAAAAAGACGGAAAAGATTACTATTTTATCTCTGCAAGAGAATTTAAAGATAAAATTAAACAAGACGAATTTTTAGAATGGGAAGAAGTCTATCGTGATAATTTTTATGGAACATTAAAGTCAGAAGTTGAACGAATTTGGAGTTTTGGTAAGCATGTTATTTTTGATATAGATGTAGTTGGCGGCTTACGAATCAAGAAGAAGTTTCCTGAAGAAACATTATCAGTATTTGTAAAACCACCAAGTGTAGACGAATTAAAGATAAGGCTTAAAAAACGTAGTACTGAAAGTGATGATAAGATCAATATGCGTGTTGCTAAGGCATCGGTTGAGATGGCAACAGCGCCACAGTTTGATGAAGTGATTAAAAATTATGACTTAAATATCGCTCTAAAAGAAGCAGAAGAGCTTGTAGCTGATTTTGTAGGTGCAAAAAAAAAAGAAAAATGAATATAGGCTTGTATTTCGGTACATTTAACCCAATTCATGTAGGTCATATGGCAATTGCTAACCATATGGTAGAATTTTCAAACCTTGATGAGGTTTGGTTTGTTGTTACGCCGCATAGTCCTTTTAAAAAGAAATCATCATTGTTAGATGATAATCATCGTTATCAACTAACTCAAATAGCAGTTGAAGATTACCCCAAATTAAAAGCTTCAAATATTGAGTTTAAACTCCCTCAGCCTAATTATACGGTGAATACTTTGGCTCATATTTCTGATAAATATCCAGAACATAATTTTAACTTAATTATGGGCGAAGACAACCTAAAATCTTTCCATAAATGGAAGAATTTTGAAGTTATTCTAGAGCATCATAATATTTATGTATATCCAAGAATTTATGACGGTCGTGTAACCAAAACACAATTTGACGAGCACCCTAAAGTGCATAAAGTAAATGCACCTATTATGGAAATTTCTTCTACTTTTATTCGTAGTGCTATTAAAAACAAGAAGAATATCAAAGCTTTGCTGCCATGTAATGTTTGGCAATATATAGATGAGATGAATTTTTATAAAAATAAATGAGGTTATTTTTTTACATAATGCAACTCCATTTTATTATTTGTTCTAAAAAATAACATTATCTGAAAATCTTCTTCATTCCATACAACATGATTAATGTTATCATCTCCTATATTTCCCCTCTTTAAAGACATTGTCCTTTGTTTTGTATTTATTTTAAAAGAATCTTTCCCTCTCTCTATTGAAGAAGATTCTTCAGTTAGTGTTTTATCAATACTCATCACATTATAATTGCAACCATATTTTTGACGAACTTTTTTAAAAAGAGATTTATTAACTGACTCTGGAAAAAAAATAATTATTCGTTTAATAGTTTTGTCATCATCTGTAGCAATACCAATTTGATCTATTGGCATGTCTAAAAAAAGGATAGAGGGGTCAGACACAATATATAAACCTTCTTCAACCATATGATTTTTTGTAATCCTTATAGATGAAATTGTGTCAATATTTTTTCCCAATAATGTTTCAAAGTTGGCTTGCATCACACCAATAATTAATATTTTAATAATTAATATTTTCATAATTTTTAATCACAATTACCACTTGAAAGAAGGGTTACTTGGTATTGTCCTGCATTGCGCATTGCAAATGGTGGATTAGCGGAAACACCCCCACCTACTGACCGCATACCTGCTTCCATAAATTGAAGCCACTTATCACCAACCGCTTGCCCTGTAGCATCTGGATTAGCAATATACCAAAGCTCAGTAGCATTTATAGCTGCTGTCACTACATCTGCAGTTATATTCGCAGCTTGGCCATTACGTCTCCAACTAGGCATTGTGAAATAAACACGGTGATCAAACTCAACATCAGTTTCAACATATTTATACCGACCATCAGGGTAAATCTTTAAAGCATAGAATGTTTCAAAAATACCTTCAACTGCAGCTGCAGTTACTGAAGAGTTAGGAGGTTTATAATATTCAAAACTACTACAATTTACAAAAAAGAAAGGGTTGGGGTTTTCTTCATCAAGCTCTCTTTGAGATGTTGTTGTAGCTGGTTTACTATCTTCAGCGTTATTCTCATCTCCATTATTGGTGCTAGAACCACTATTACTACCTCCACCAGAACCTTCGAAATCCCAAGATTCATTAGTAGACCCTCCACCAGTTGAACTAATATTTATATTATCACCACTCCAAAAATCACTAGAAAATTCAAATTCACGTCTAGCAACAACAATTACTTCTTGTAAATTGTTTGTTTCTGTCCACCATTCATCTCCATCATTTTTGGTATAAGATGAATTTTTTTGAGATCCGTTTAAATTAAATTGAGAAACTATTAATCCATCTTCAACTCGAAATAATCCTCGAAGTTTACCCTCTAGGTTAGTAATTGCTATTTTTCCAGAAAAATGATTTGTATAATCTTCACGCTCATCTGATAACATATTAAAAAGAACAGACTCTAAAGAGCCATCTACATTGAGCAGTAATATTCTGCTATAAATATTTTCATATTTTGTTGAAGCATGCACTACAGCCAATAGCTCACTGCTATTATTAATAGATTCATAATCTAACAAATCAGCGTTGTAAGATAACTCTATACCTCCACTTTTTTCAATAAGCGAATTTTCTTGCAGAGATATAAGGAAATCTTCTACTTCAGAAACACTAGCTGTTTTGTAGTTACTTTTTTCAATTTCTTGAATTGGCTCAATATTTCCATCACAGCTGGATAATAATGTTATAAATAATAGAAAATAAATATAAACTCTTAGAGAATATTTCATAGCAAAAAAATTAAATTAGAAGCCATAAAGTTAGGATTAAAAAAATAAAATAACAATAGTGGTTTTTGGGTATTTTACTCATAGTTTTCTATGAGTTTATTTGTAAATTCTCTATTGCATTAACTCAAATATACGTTGTATATTTGTTTTCCTTCAAAATGGCAAAAAAGAAACAAAATAAGAGCAAATTCAAAGAAAAACTGACTAATAAATACCGATTAGTTGTATTAAATGAAGATACTTTTGAAGAGCGCTTTTCTTTTAAACTAAATCGATTAAATGTATTTGTCCTTTCTGGCATTATCTCCATTTTGTTAGTTGGATTAACTGCGGTTTTAATAGCGTTTACCCCTTTAAGGGAATATATACCTGGCTATTCTTCTTCTAAATTAAAAAAACAAGCTACAGACTTAGTTTATAAGGTTGATTCACTTGAACAACAATTGGCGGTAAACGATGTATATATTGATAATATTCGCGAAGTATTGACAGGTAAAATTAAAGATGTTAACATCAATAAAGATTCAATTATAGAACAATTAAAGATAGAAGACACTAATTTACAACCTACAGTTGAAGACTCAATCTTTAGACAAGAGATTGAACGAGAAGATCGATATAGTTTATTTGAAGAGGCAACGAAAAAAGCTGATTTAGTATTTTTTACCCCTGTAAAGGGTCAAATTTCAGATAGATATAATCCAAAGGAGAAGCATTATGCTGTTGATATAGCTGTTACCAAAGATGCACCTGTAAAAGCAGCAGCAGACGGTACAGTTATCTTTACAGGATTTACAGCGGAAACAGGTTTTGTATTAATTTTAGAACATGCTAAAAACTTTATTACGGTCTATAAGCACAATGCTACCTTGCACAAAGAGCAAGGCGATTTGGTAAAATCGGGTGAAGTTATAGCAAACGCGGGTTCAACAGGCACTTTAACTACAGGACCACATCTTCATTTTGAATTATGGAATGATGGGTACCCAGTAAACCCCACTAATTATATAGATTTTGAGTAGTACATGAAGGTGAATTCTATTTTTGCGAAACCTATTGCAAAGCGTGTTCAAAAACGCATTTATAGATGGGCGAATAGCCCTAATAAAACGCAACAAAAAGTCTTTAAGAAGTTAATTAGACAAGCAAAAACAACAACTTTTGGTAAAGATCATGACTTTACCAATATTAAGACTTATCGTGATTTTATAGAACGTGTTCCTATACGTGATTATGAAGGTTTAAAGCCATATGTTGAACAAATTTTAGAAGGTAAAGACAACATTCTTTGGAAAGGCAAACCTTTATATTTTGCTAAAACTTCAGGAACAACGTCAGGAGCAAAGTATATACCAATTACAAAAGCATCAATGCCATTTCACGTAAAGGCCGCTAGAAATGCCTTGCTTATGTATATTGCCGAGACAGGTAATGCCGAATTTATAGATGGAAAATTAATTTTTTTACAAGGAAGTCCAATTATTGAGGAGAAGAATGGTATCAAAACCGGGCGCTTATCTGGCATTGTTGCACATTATGTGCCTAGTTACTTACAAAATAATAGAATGCCAAGTTGGGAGACCAATTGTATTGAAGATTGGGAAACTAAAGTTGATGCCATTGTTGAGGAGACTATAGAAGAAGATATGACACTCATTAGCGGAATTCCCTCTTGGGTACAAATGTATTTTGAGAAATTAATTGCTAAAACGGGTAAAAGTATCAAGGAGATTTTTCCAAATTTTGGTTTGTTTGCATATGGAGGCGTCAATTATGAACCATATCGTAATAAGTTTGAAAGTTTGATTGGCAAGAGGGTAGATTCTATAGAATTATATCCGGCTTCTGAAGGGTTTTTTGCGTTTCAAGATAAGCAAGGTGAAAAAGGAATGTTATTGCTTCTTAAAAATGGAATTTTCTATGAATTTATTAAAGCAGATGAATTCTTTGAAGAGAATCCAATCCGAATTTCCATTAGTGATGTAGAGCTTGGAGTAAATTATGTGATGATTATTTCTACCAATGCAGGCTTATGGGCATACAATATTGGTGATACGATTGAATTTACATCTCTTAAACCACATAGAATTATTGTTACTGGCCGTATTAAACATTTTATTTCAGCGTTTGGAGAACATGTTATAGGTAAAGAAGTTGAACAAGCATTGAATGAGTCAATCCAAAATTCAAGGATATCTGTAAATGAATTTACGGTTGCTCCACAAATAAATCCTGAAAAAGGATTGCCTTATCATGAATGGTTTATAGAATTTGATACTCCTCCAGAAGATTTAAATCAATTCAGCAAAAGAATTGATCAATCACTACAAAAACAAAATTCCTATTATTTTGATTTGATAGATGGAAAAGTATTAAAACCTTTACAAATTACAATGATTCAAAAGGACGGCTTTCAATTATATATGAAGTCTCAAGGAAAATTAGGAGGTCAGAATAAAGTGCCTAGATTATCAAATGATCGTAAAATAGCTGATATTTTAAATAAATTTAAGTCATGAAAGTAGTATCTGTAAATATTGGTGAGCGTAAAAAAGTAATATGGCGCAAAAAAGAGATAGAAACAGGCATTTTTAAATATCCAGTAGATCATCCTATTTTTTTAAACAGTGAAGATGTAAATGGTGATAATATTGTTGATAAAGAGCATCATGGTGGTATAGAGCAGGCAGTTTATCTATACGGAGAACAGCACTACAACTATTTTAAAGAATTATATCCTAGTCAGGATTGGCAATATGGAATGTTTGGTGAAAATATCACTATTACAAATTTTGATGAAATAGAAATTCATGTTGGCTCAATCTATAAATTAGGAGAAACAAAAATTGAAGTTACAAAACCTCGCCAGCCGTGTTATAAGCTCGGAATCAGATTCAATAATCCTAAAATAATTAAAGACTTCTGGTATTCGACTAAAAGTGGTGTATATTTTAAAATTCTAGAAATAGGTAAAGTAAGTGTTGGCGACGAATTAATTGTTATTGAAAATAAACCCAATAACCCAACTATAGCTGAAGTTTATACTTCTAAAAGAACACAAAAAGGAGTTTAAATTTAATTGAATTAAACCTTTTTCATTTTACAAAGTCTTAGATAAAAATTAAAAATCTAGAGAAATGAAAAAGTTAGTTATAATTTTATTTGGATGTGCTATGTTATTCTTAGGCAATTCTTGTGTGGTACATACAAGACCAGTACATACACATGCAGTTGTTATTAAAAAAGTACCTAGACAACATAAAGTTGTTGTAATAAAAGGGAAAAGATATTATACTTGGAATGGGAAATATTACAAAAAAACCCGTAAAGGGTATGTTGTAGTTAGAGTTTAAATAAAAACCCAAGTTTAGCTTGGGTTTTTATTTTTCATTTAAATTAATTTAAAGCCTTAAATACATATTTCCATTAATTGTATTTAATCGCAACCTATTTTTACCAGAAGAGGTTTTGCCAAAGATTTTTTGACCAACATGTCGATCTTTAGAATTAAATTTCAACTTTTCGTCTGCATAAATATCACCATGAATTGTTTCAGCCACTAAATCTGCATTGATCATTTTAATATCAATTTCACCATTAATGGTTTTGAGATCTAAATCACCAGAATATTTAGCAATGTCTATATCTCCATTAATTAAATCTGCTGTAAAATTGCCTTCGATAATTTCAGATTTTAAATGACCATTAATACTACTTACCTTAAATCGTGCATTTTTGGGAACATACAAGGTGTAATTAAATTCATACCAATCTTCTGAACTATAATAGTATCTCTTTTTATTTGGGTTATTTTTTTTACGATCTTCCCAAAACTTTTTTAAGATGGTTTCAGTTTCAGATTCTATACTTATTGTTGAATTACCTTCATTTATATTAACCTGATAAAAATCCAAATACTTACCTTCTTTTGTAGAAATATCTGCTTTAAAATAGATGGTAGATTTCTCCCATGTTTTTACTTCAATTTTAGAGGCAAACTTCACATCTAAATCGACAATTTGATTGTTGTAGTTTATATTTTTTTCTACAACTTTTTGCGATTGAACAAGGTTAAAAAAAAGTATGAATATTAGTGCTAGTAAATTTTTCATGATGTTCTTATTTTTTTCTCAAATAAATATTACCATTAGTAGTCTTTAACTGAATGCCTATACCACCGTTATTAATAGAGCCTTTTACTTTTTTAGAAGCCACAGCTCGTAAACCATTCTTATTAGGTAATCTTAGATCAAAATTTGTATAAATATCGCCATTAGTTGTACCTAACGTTACATCTGCAGGTGTTTTTTCTGGCAAACTAACGTCTAATGCTCCATTAGTTGAATAAATAGTAATAGGAGATTCTTGAGCTACATTAGTAAACACAACATCAATTTCACCATTTAGTGTATTGGCGGTTAGTGGGCCACTAACATCATCAATAACAATACCTCCGTTAAGTTTAGCAGTTGCCTCTACTTCACCTTTAAAACCATGAATTTCTATATTACCATGCCATGTTGTAGTTACTGATATATTTTTTGATGCAGGTAAGTAAATTTCGCCACTTTCAGATCTTCTCAGATTTTTTACAATTAAAGTGCTTCCTTCTTTAACTACATAAAAACCTATATCCGTATTATCTGTACCGGTTGCACCGACTAATTTTAATCCTTTAGCTCTACTAGGAGTTTTGTGAGAAGGTCCACTTTTGATCAATAGTTCATTACTATTGTGAGTTTTAACTATTAGATCTGCTTTAGATTCAATTTTTACCCATTCTATTCCGCTAAGAGATTGGGTGTAATCTTTTTGTGCATAAGAATAGGCACAAAGAAGAAATAATAACAAAGTTGTTTTAAATGTATTCATAACTATTCGCTTTTCGATTTATATATTATTTGTTAATACTGTTTTGATTTCATCTTTTACAAATGATTGCGTTTCATCTTGTTCAAGTAATTTGCGCATTGGCTTAAATGCTTTTTTCTCTTGAATCTTTACTAAATATTTTATAATATTTATCTGTATGGTAGGATCTTTTTCAGTTTCTAGAGCTTTAATAAATCCATCTTTGACTGCTTCTGAAGTTATAAAAGCTTCAAGAGCATTTGCTGCTGTTAATCGAACGTTTGTATTTTCATCATACAGCATTCTTTTTACTAATGCATTCACAATTTCAGAGTCAGGGTTCGAAAATTCTTCGATATATTGAACTCCTTTAATTCGCTTACTGGCTGATTGATTTTCCATTAATGCTAGCATTGTGGTTTGTTTATTACTTAAGTTCTCATTTTTAAGATATGCAACTTGTTGAGTTTGCTGATGCCTACCAAATAGAAAAGTGCTTATTAAAAGAGCTAATCCGGCAGCGTATTTTAAGAATATTTTGTAATTGATTCTTGACTCTAACTTTACAATTTTAGTTTGTTGTCCCTTTTCAGAGTTAAGAGCATGTATAAAGTTTCTTTTTAGATCATCTGATGGGTATTCTACAGGCTCATTATCTAGAATTTCAAAAAATTGCTGTAATTCGATTAGCTCATTAGTGCAAGAGTCACATGTTTCTAGATGTTTAGTAACTTCTGTACATTGTTCACTTAACAACTTATTTCCTATAAAATCTATTAACTGATCTTTTACCATACTACAATCCATATTCTTAATTTTTAAGGAGCAACAGTTTTAAAATAAACCTCTTTTAATTTTTTTATTGCTCTGTGTGTCTTTACTTTAACCGCATTTTCATTGCTACCAATGATCTCCGCTATTTGTTCATATTTTATTTCCTGAAATCGATTCATAATAATCAACTCTCTATCAGAATGACTTAAATAAGACAAAGCTTTTTGTAAATGATTTAACTCTTCTTGTTTACTTTCTGATACTAATTCTCTTGAATCTTTTATATTTTCATTGTCAGCAAAATTTTCTCGCTCTTTTTTTAACTTTTGATAATAACTTGAAAAAATATTTCTCGCTGTTGTAAAAATCCATGAGGCAAAATTTCCACTTTTATAAGAGGCACGATATTTTAAAATTTTTACAAAAACATCTTGTGTTAGATCTTCACTTACCATTTTATTTCTAATCATTTTATTGAAATAATTAAAAACCCGAATATGATATCTATCAAACAGAACAGTCATAAGATCTAAATTACCATCAGATACTTTTTGCATTATTTGCTCATCTGTTAAATGATTCAAACTATTGGTCATTTTGGTTAGTTTCTATATTAAATACCTAGTATTTTTAAAAAGGTTACATTTAAAAATAAAAAAACCCGAACAATTTTGTTCGGGTTCAATTTTGTATTTATAAAGATTTTATTTTTTCAAAGAATCCCTAATCTCTGTCAATAAATCTACTTCAGATGGTCCAGTTGGAGCTTCAGGCTCTGCTGGTTTTTTAGTTTTATTGTAAGCTTTTACAATTAAAAACATTACAAAACCTACAATAATTAAATTGATAATTGTATTTACCCAAGATCCCCACATAATTGCATTTTCTGGAGTGGTTACTTTACCCGCAGCATCAACAACGGCTTCATCAAGAACAATTTTCTTATCAGCAAAGTTTATTCCTCCAGCAAAATGACCAACAAATGGCATTATTACATTGTTTACAAATCCATTGACAACTTGACCAACAGCGCCAGCCATAATAACGGCAACAGCGAAATCAATCACGTTACCAGTCATAATAAAATCTTTAAATTCTTTTAACATGTTTTTTTTATTTGGTTAATAATAAGTGCAATATACTAAAATTTGATACTATTTAACAATGCGTTTTATGCGTTGAGAAATTGCGGTAATAATTTCATAAGGTATAGTGTTTGCTTTATCAGATAAATTATTTATAGTTTTTTGAGAGTCGAAAATAATTACCTCATCACCTTCTTTACAATCAACCTTTGTAATATTAACCATAATCATATCCATACAAACGTTACCTATAATTGGTGCTTTTTCCCCATTTATAGTTATGTACCCCTTACCATTACCTAATGCTCTATGAATACCATCAGCATGACCGATAGGTATCGTAGCAGTTTTCATATAACCGCTAGCTTTAAAAGCCCTATTATAGCCTACACTTTCATTAGGTTCAATTTCATGAATTTGAGAAATGATAGATTTTAGATTAAAGACATTTTTTAATTTTGAAGTTAATTCTTTATCGTTTGCAAATCCATATAAACCAATACCACTACGAACCATATCGAACTGAGCTTCTTCAGCATAATTTAATATCCCTGATGTGTTGAGTTGATGTAATATAGGTTTGTACCCTGTTTTTTGCTCAAATTTGGCTGCTATTTTTTTGAAAACATTGATTTGACTTAGTGTAAACTTTTTTTCATTTAGATCTTCACTAGCGGCTAAATGCGATAAAATAGATTTTACCTTTACAGAAGATGTATTTCTTAATTTTTCAATAATGTAATCTATATCATTTTCCCAAAAGCCTAATCGATTCAGTCCAGTATTAAATTTTATATGAACAGGATAATCCTTTTGCCCTTCCGTTTTAGCAACTTCTAAAAATGTATTTAGAACACGAGCGTTATAAAGATTGGGTTCCAAACACCGCTCAACAAGTGTTTTAAAATTGACTGGTTGAGGATGCAAAACCAAAATAGGAGTGGTAATACCAGCATCTCTTAATGTGATTCCTTCTTTGGTATATGCAACGGCAAAATAATCAACGCCTATTTTTTCTAAGTGTTTAGCTATAATTGTAGCGTCGCTTCCATATCCATTTGCTTTTACAACCGCTAAGAATTTTGTTGAAGATTTGATCTTAGATTTTAAAAATTCTAAATTATGCTTGAGAGCATTTAAGTCAATTTCTAAAATGGTTTCTTGAGCTAAAGACATGGATTACTTTTCTTTCGGAACAATTTCTTCAATGTCTTTCACCTCCATTTGTTGTATTTTTTCTTCTAAGAGGGTTTTATAGTAGGCTGCACGACTTAAAGGTTCATATTCTTCCGTTTCACCAAGAAAAACTACATCATCGTTTTTAACTTTGCGATGACTATAATGTGCTAGGTTTCCAGTTTTAGTACATACAGCATGCACTTTTGTAACATATTCAGCTGTGGCCATAAGAGCTGGCATAGGCCCAAAAGGATTTCCTTTAAAATCCATATCTAGACCTGCAACAATTACACGAATACCTCTATTAGCGAGATCGTTGCAAACAGAGACAATTTCATCGTCGAAAAATTGGGCTTCATCTATACCTACCACCTGTACGTCATTTGCCAAAATACGAATATTTGCTGCGGCAGGCACAGGAGTTGACCTTATCTCATTTGCGTCATGAGAAACTACTTTTTCTTCATCATAACGAATATCAACAGCAGGTTTAAAAATTTCAACCTTTTGTTTAGCGAATTGAGCACGTTTAAGCCTTCTAATGAGCTCTTCGGTTTTACCCGAAAACATAGAGCCGCAAATTACTTCGATCCACCCAAATTGTTCTGCATGATTTACTGTATTTTCGAGAAACATTTCGTAATTTTCGGCGTTTATAAGATTAGCTACACTACTTTTTTAAGTATAAAAAACAAAAGTATTAAAAATAGTAGTGCTTTTTTAATTAAAGACTTCAACTTATGCACAAAAAATTGGAAGCAGAATTAGTGAGCTTAGCACACAGTATTTTACAGATGAAAAATAAAGATGAAGCTGCTGCATTGCGTGATAAAGCTCGAGAAGCTTATGAAAAATTGGCTTTATTGGCTTATGTTGATGAATATATTGAGACTATGCCAAATATATCATCAACTAAAGAAGATTTACTAAAAAAGATTGATAAAGCTTTAAAGAATAAACCTGTTAGAGAAGCTCAAAGTATAGAGGATACGAGTTCTAAAACAGAATTGAAAAACCCTGAAAAGGATACTAAAAAAGAAGATACAGTATTTGAACCTAAATTTGAAGCGGTAAAAATAGATATACAAGGATTAAAATCTAATCAGATAAGTTCTAAAGAAGAATTTAGAGACGCTATTTCTGCTGATAAAACTGCTACATTGTTTGATGATAGTGAGAATATAAATTCTAGCAAAAAAACATTAAATGAGAAATTACTTAGCAAAAGTATTGCAGTTGGTTTAAATGATCGTATAGCTTTTGTAAATAACTTATTTAATTATGATCAATCCGAGTTTAACAGAGTATTATCTCAGTTAAATACATTTAAATCTGAAAAGGAAGCCAAAGATTTTTTAAACTCGACTGTAAAACCAGATTATGACTGGTCTAACAAAGAAGAGTATGAGGCACGCTTATTAACTTTAATAGAAAGAAAGTTTGCTTGATAAAGCATTAACTAAACTAATACTTCACTTAAGGCCTCAATGGTTTTTTTCGAATTTCCAATAAAAATTTCTTCATTAATAATTGCTACAGGCCGTTTTAAAAAAGTGTATTCATCTAAAATGAACTGCCTGTAATCTGCTTCTGAAAGAGTTTGATTTTTAAGATTCATTTCTTTATATTTTTTTGCCCGTTTACTAAATAATGCTTCATAACTTTTGCTTAAAGCATACATTTCTTCAAGCTGATTTACCGTTAGAGGATTGGTTTTTATTTCTTGTAATTCTACACCGTTAAGATTTAGCTGATTTAAAATTCGTTTACAAGTATCGCAGGTTTTTAGATGGTATATTTTTTTCATTTGCTTTTGAATTTTTAGTGAAGTAAAAATAACTTGTTTTGATTGTAAAAATCAATACTTTTAAGCAAACATTTAAAATTATTATAACTATAAGTTTATAGTTAAAGCATTAAAAAACGCACAAATAAATTGAACTAAGAATGAAATTTAATACAAAAACTATACATGGGGGTCAAAAACATGACCCTGCTACCGGAGCAGTTATGCCTCCAATATATCAAACATCCACCTATGCTCAAAGCAGCCCTGGAAAGCATAAAGGCTATGAATATTCCAGAGCTGCAAACCCTACTCGCACTGCCTTAGAAAATAATTTGGCAGCTATAGAAAATGGAAGCCATGGGTTTGCGTTTTCATCAGGATTGGCAGCTATTGATTGTGTGTTGAAGTTATTAAACCCTGGAGATGAGATTATAGCTGGAGATGACTTGTATGGTGGTACATACAGAATATTTACTCGAATGTTTGAGAAATATGGGCTCAAGTTTCATTTTATTAATATGGAAAAAGCGTCTAATGTCGAAAGTTATATTAATAATAAGACAAAATTAATTTGGATTGAGACTCCTACAAACCCGTTAATGAAAATTGCAGATATAGAGGCAATAGCTACCATAACAAAGAAAATAGATAAGGATATATTAGTGGCTGTTGATAATACTTTTGCTACACCATACCTGCAATTACCTTTAAATTTAGGATCTGATATTGTAATGCATTCTGCCACTAAATATTTAGGTGGTCATTCAGATTTAGTTATGGGTGCTTTAATTGTAAAAAATGTACAGCTTGCTAAAGATTTACATTTTATCCAGTTTGCTGGAGGAGGGGTGGCAGGTCCACAAGATAGTTTTTTGGCCTTAAGAGGAATCAAAACTCTTCATATAAGAATGCAACGTCATTGTGAAAATGGGCTTGTCATAGCTAATTTTTTAGAAAAGCACCCTAGAGTTGAAGAAGTTTATTATCCTGGTTTGGAATCTGATAAAAATCATAAAATCGCTAAAAAACAGATGAAAGATTTTGGCGGAATGGTTTCATTTCGTCTAAAAAATAAGAGTCAAAAAATTGCATTTACTGTTTTAGGAAGTTTTAAAGTATTTACTCTTGCAGAATCTTTAGGCGGCGTTGAAAGTTTAGTAAATCATCCAGTAACTATGACCCATGCTTCTATTCCTGAAAAGGAAAGAGAAAAATTAGGAATTAATGATTCATTAATTCGATTAAGTGTTGGAATCGAGGATATAGAAGATTTAATTATAGATTTAGAGCAGGCTCTTAATTATTAATATTTGATAAATCAAATATCACACCAACACTAAAGAAAATTAATGTATCGTTGAATTTACTAGATCCATCAACTTGATCTAACCCGTCAACTTTATCAGAAAGAAAATATTGCCAACGCGCATCGGCAACTAGATCAATATTATTTAGCTTATATCTAGTTCCAGCACCTAATGTTAAAGAAAATGTGTTATCAGGTTCCACAAAGAAGTTTTCTTGCCATTTTTGTGGAAGATTTCCAACATCTAACCCACCGCTAGAATTATTAGAAAGTTCGGGGTCGAATCTACTATAATATACACCTGCACTTACATATGGCGCAAATTTATCTGCTGTATTAAATAGTAGACCATAGTCTTCTAAATTTTTAAAATAGTATTCCAATTGACTACCAACATTGTAAATCTTTGTAGCACCTGTCATTGCCCGCAATTGGGCTCGTTCAACATTATTCGCGTCTTCGACATACCTTCCTTTATGCTCCAAGCTGTTATTAAAATAGTAAGAAAATTCTGTTCTAAGCTTAAAGTGATCAGAAAAATAACTGGCACCATTTCTCCAATTATAATTATTTCCATAAAAACTCAAATAGTGAACTAATGCAATACCAAAGGTTGTAGCATTACTACTTGGAAAATGATTTCTTTCTCCATAATCTGTCTGCATGCTTAACGGACCAGTAACTATACCTATCTCATGGCTTAGATCTAATTGAGAAAAAGATTTAGTAAATGATATGAGAAAAATAAACAATAGTAATTTAGAACATGTTTTCATGTTGGTCCCTTTTTGTGCGCAATTTATAAAAAAAAAAGCAAAGCTAATCTCTACTAGACACTAAGCTTAAATAAAAACTAAAAATATAAAAAAATATTGTAAGATTTATGAATTCAACCAAGATTCTCACTAGGATTCCAAAAAAGGACATCAAAATTTTCAACTTTATTATTTTTAACTATTACTCCTTCACTTTCTAGTAATTGCTGCATAAGGTTTGTTCCTTGAAAATGATGTTTACCTGAGAGCAATCCATTTCTATTTACAACTCTATGAGCAGGAACAGTATCATCTCTACCAGATGCATTCATGGCCCAACCTACCATTCTTGCTGAACGCGCTGCACCTAAATACTTAGCAATAGCTCCATAGGAAGTCACTCTTCCATAAGGTATTAATCGTGCGATTTCATAAACTTTTTCAAAGAAATTATCAGAAGCGCTCATATGATTTTAAATAAAGTAATTAATGCTACTACACCAGTTAAAACACTTAAAATAAAATTAAGGTTTTTTGTTAAGATACTTGCTCTTTTACTAATTTTTACTGCAGAATAAGCATAAATATAGAGAAGAGAAAAAGTTCCTAAAGCCGACCCTAGGACAAAAAGTAAAATAGTTAATTGGTTAAAAACAAACCAACCAGACATGTTTAATGCACTACTTACCCCGCAAAAAAAAGGAATTGCAAACATATTTAGCATTGAAAGTGTTATCCCCGTCAATAAACTTGATTTTAGTTTAAATTTTTTAATTTCTTTTTTTTCTGTTTTTGCTTGAATAAAGAAATAAACTGAAAGCATAGCAAAAATTATAATTCCAAAGATGGTTATGTACCATTCTATATTAGCATTGTTATGAATATATTTTGCAAAAAAAATAGCAATATAGGCTTGAATAAATACTACTAAAGAAACGCCTATTGCAAATTTAACCGCTTCACTTTTCGTCTTTTCTATGCTAATTTTAGCTGCAGTCATATTGAGCATGCTTGGAGGAATGGTGCCAACAAAGGAAGTAATAAACCCCAATAAAAAATGGATAACCAAATTCATTATTTGTAATTTGTTCTGAATTTGACGTAAGTAATGGCTTTATCTTTCTCTAAAAATTGTTGTTCATAAAAAGTTTGGGTGAGTGTAGCTTCTTCTGGTGAGTGTAGATTTTTATAGATGTTATGATGTGCATAGATTATTTCATGATTTCCTTCTTGTAATAACCCTAGAGTATAGCCATGTAAAAACTCACTATCTGTTTTTAAATGAACAAAGCCATCTTTAGTTAAAATGCGCTGATACTTCTTAAGAAAATCGGGATTTGTTAAGCGATGCTTCATTCGCTTATATTTAATTTGGGGGTCTGGAAAGGTGATCCAGATTTGATCGATTTCGTTTTTGGAAAAACAATGATCAATCAATTCAATTTGCGTTCTTAAAAAAGCTACATTTTCTAAACCTTCTTCTAAAGCAGTTTTGGCACCACGCCAAAAACGAGCACCTTTTATATCTATACCTATATAATTAAACTCAGGATTTTTTATAGCTAATGCTAAAGTGTATTCACCTTTTCCACATCCTAATTCTAATATAATAGGTTTGTTATTTTTAAATAATGATGCCCAACTTCCTTTTAGATGAAAATCATTAAGAATTTCTTCCCTTGAAGGTTGAATTACATTAGCAAAAGTTTCATTTTCACGAAATCGCTTCAATTTATTCTTGCTGCCCAAAATGTAGGTTTAAAAAAGAAAAAAGAATTATAATGTATTGCTAGACTTTGCGTGCCCAGCCATTTGACCTAACCAATAAAACATGGCTATAAAACCAATTAAGATAATAACAGTATTTACCAAGTTTGAAGCCCACCAGCCTTTAGTAAAACGAAAAGCATCGTAAATAGCAAATGCATAGTCTGTGCAAAAATTACCTATCGCTCTAAAAATATTGTTAGCATTCATATCTTAATTATATTTACCGAGCAAAAATATAAAATAAAGCAATGATTGCCAATTTTTTTAGTAAAACAAAACCTATTAATACTTTAGCAATTGTAGCCTTATTGTTTTTGATCTATGTTTTTTCTACAGTATTAAATTTTAAAGGAGATATTTCCCTTTCTTTTATTCTTAATAGTTTCACATATTTTATACTCTTACTGATTACTTTGTTTACGGTAAATTTTATTTTAAAGAAGAATAATTTAACTAAAGACAATTCGTACACGCTTTTATTATTTGTGTTGTTTTTAGGGATGTTTCCGTTCTCGGTTATTAGTTTTAAACTTGTTAGTGTAAATTTTATCTTATTACTCTCTTATCGAAGAATTTATAGTTTACGGACTCAAAAAAATACAAAAGACAAATTATTTGATAGTGCTTTTTGGATAGGCATTGCAACGCTCATTTATCCTTGGAGTATTTTAACTTTACTTCTTATCTACTTTGCTGCATTTCTTTTTGATAAATGGACTTGGCGTAATGTTATTATACCTTTAGCTGGCTTCTTATGCCCAGTAATTATTTATTCAACCTATCTTTTATTAATTGATAGGCATGAAGGGTTTGATACTATTTTAAATTTTAACTATCAATTAAGTTTCGACAATTATAATTCATTTAAATTGTTAATTCCTCTAGCAATTGTAATTTCATTAATGCTATGGGCTATTTTTCCTACAACTATAAAAATTACAACTATAAATAACGAGTTTAAAAGCTCTTGGCAATTATTAATTACTCATTTCTTTATTTTAGTATTTGTAGTTTTACCTTGGCCGGCAAAAAATGGATCAGAATTATTATTTCTATTTTTTCCAATGGCATTGATTTTGGCAAATTACTTGCAAATAGTAGAAGAAAGATGGTTTAAAGAGGTATTCTTGTATGCACTGCTTACGCTAACTATAGTTGTTTATTTTTTATAGTTTTTCACCAAAAGCTAAATCACCAGCATCGCCTAAACCCGGAACAATGTATCCTTTAGAGTTTAATTGATCATCTATAGCAGCAATCCAAAGATGAGTATTATCATGAAAATGATTATTCACATAGTCTATTCCTCGCTGTGCTGCAATTACGGAAACTACATGTAGTTGTTTTGGCTTACCATGTTTTTTTATGGCATCTTGAACAGCAACTAAGGACTTGCCTGTTGCTAGCATAGGGTCAACCAAAATTACCGTTTTATTCTTTATTGAAGGACTTGCAAAATATTCAACAACAATTTCGAAATCATCATTATTACCTTCATGATGCCTATAGGCTGAAATAAATGCGTTTTCGGCATTGTCAAAATAATTTAACAAACCATTATGTAAAGGTATACCGGCCCTTAAAATTGAACATAAAACAACCTCATTTTTTGGAATGGTAGTTTTTCTGAGACCTAATGGTGTAGTGGTTTCAATAACTTCTTGATCTAAAAACTTGCTAAGTTCATAACCCAAAATTTCACCAATACGTTCAATATTTCTTCTAAAACGCATTTTATCTTTTTGAATAGAGACATCTCTTAGCTGAGAAACAAAGGTGTTTAAAATTGAATTTTCGTCTTCTAAGTTATGTACAATCACTAGATTTTTGTTTAGACAACAATATTATTAAAATTTGGCATAAATATTGCCAACTTCAACACGAATAATAGCTTTTTCTAAGACTATTATTCAAAAATAATTGTGAAAATAATTGTATCTTCACAACATTAAGAACTATTTATTAATCAATTAAAACAAAAATTAAATTATGGGATTATTTTCTTTCATTAAAAATGCAGGAGCTAAAGTTTTTGGTATTGGAAAAACCACAGCCGAAGAGGCCGCTGAAGAAGCTGCAGAAAAAGCAGCAAAGCTTTCTAATGCAGTTCAAGCTTTGGGTCTTAATGTAGAAGGATTAAGTATTCAAGTAGATGATGATACTGCAACCATTCACGGTGAAGCAGAAAATCAAGCCACTCGGGAAAAAGTGGTGTTAGTTGTTGGAAACACAGAGGGTATAGCTAGTGTTGATGACCAAATGACAACAGCTGTTCAAGAACCAGAGGCTCAATTTCACACTGTTGTTAGTGGTGATACGCTAGGTAAAATTGCTAAAACGTATTATGGAAACGCAATGAAGTACCCAGTGATTTTTGAAGCTAACAAGCCAATGTTAACAGATCCAGATAAAATTTATCCAGGTCAAGTATTACGTATTCCTATCCTGGAATCTTAGGATAATTTCGCTTTCGCGAAAAAAGGAAAGTCTCACTAATTAGTGAGACTTTTTTTATTATTTGTTCATTTCCAGTAGTCTGCAACCCATGGGGCAGGAGCTACATAACGATACCACTTACCTCTACCTCCTTTTATTGCCTTATGTGGATTTATTTCTCCGTGAAAAATCAAAACTTTTGACCCAGCAGGAATTTTTGGAGTTACCCAAAAAGCGAAAGGAATTCTTGACACACAATCATATTTATAACTAGGGCACCATTCTTTAGGCCAGAATTTAAGATTTCCATGGCCTTTTATAGCTTGAGTCAAATATTCTTGCTCATTACGATGCTCTTTTCTTATTGAGTCAAAATTTTTCACAAAATAATCAAACACATACGGATGCTTTCCGATTTCAAATCGATAAACCGAAGAATTACCAGTAGGTTTTAAATAATCTTTTATAATTAAAAATTCACCTTCGGCATCAAAAAAAGGATCTAAACTATCTACAATAACTACGTCGAGATCTAAAAACAAAGCGGTTCCTTTTAACCCATATAGATCACCTTTTAGCGTTGTTAGTTTTTTCCACATACGTTCAGGTAAATTTCCTGGAACATTTATTTCTGGAATTGGGTAACAATCTACCTCATCAATAATACCTTTTTCATCATCTGTAAAGCATACCATTTTAAAATCATAAGTTAAATTTCTTTTAACCATAGAATGCAATCGATTTACATATTCAGCACCGTATAAAGTGCCCCATTTCATGCAAAAAATATATTTTTGAGCCATAGGTGTCAGCTAAATTTGTGCAAAGGTAACAATAAGCTAACTATTTACTATTTTCTTTTGGTGCTGTATAGATTCCTGATGAATTGCTTTAAAAACCCTCTCGATAAAGTCAGAACTTAAATTATGTTCTGCACCTAGGTCAACCATGCCTTTAATTACTTCTTGCCACCTGCTACGCTGCAAAATTGCAACATTGCCTTCTTTTTTAACATTACCAATCTTTTCTACCACGTCCATTCTTTCTGATAATAATTCTATAAGTTGAGTATCTAAAGATGTAATTTCTTTTCTAAGATTTGTTAGTTTTTGAATTGGCTCTTTATCTTCAAATCTTGGTTTTCTAACTCTTAGATCAATTGTCATCTTATCTAATCGCTTAGGGGTGATTTGTTGTTTGGCGTCACTCCATGCATTATCAGGGTCGTTATGAGTCTCGATCATTAAACCGTCAAACTTAAGATCTAAAGCTGTTTGACAAATATCGAAAATACCCTCTCGCTCACCACAAATATGCGAAGGATCACAAATAATAGGAAGTGTAGGGTACTGGTTCTTTAAATCAATAGGTATTTGCCATTGCGGGTTATTTCTGTATTTGGTTTTTTTGTACGATGAAAACCCTCTATGAATAGCCCCTAGGTTTTTAATGCCAGCCTTATGAAGCCGCTCAATGCCGCCTAACCATAATGCAAGATCAGGATTTACAGGATTTTTTACCAATACAATTTTATCAGTTCCTTGTAAGGCATCTGCCAATTCTTGTACGGCAAATGGATTTACCGTTGTACGTGCTCCAATCCAGATAATATCGATATCAAACTCTAGCGCAAGCTTGGCATGTTGGGCATTAGCAACCTCTATTGCTGTTAAAAGACCAGTTTCTTCTTTAACTTTAGCTATCCAAGGTAGAGCTTTAGCACCATTTCCCTCAAAATTACCAGGCCTTGTTCTGGGTTTCCAGACACCAGCTCTAAACACTGTAGCATCTGTGTTTTTTAATTCATGTGCTATTTTTAGCACTTGTTCTTCTGTTTCTGCACTACATGGACCTGCAATTACTAGCGGGTGAGAAAGCTCCATTTCGTCTAACCATGTGGAAAAGTTCGTTGTTTTCATTAATTTCATTTGTTTTTTATTCCTGCTAAAACACCTTTTATTTTGTTTGTGTTTTCCATAATAGCATGTACTTTACTAGCAGATTCTTGTTCTATTATTTGTTTAAAGTTTTCTAGGTTTTTTATGTATTCATCTAATGACTTTAAAATATTTTTTTTGTTTTGTAAGAATATCGGAGTCCATGTTTTTGGATTACTTTTTGCCAAACGTACTGTTGACCGAAACCCACTACCAGCCATATCAAAAATATTTTTTTCGTCTTTTTCTATTTCTAAAACAGTTTTACCAAGCATAAAAGAACTGATATGAGATAGATGAGAAACATAGGCAATGTGTTCGTCATGCTGCTTTGCAGAATCCATAAATACATTGCGCATTTTTAAGATTTCAAAAAGCTGCACAGCTTTATCGATCACTTTTTTACTGCTTAAATGTCGTTCACAAATAATGTTCACCTTATCGGAAAATAAATCATAAACAGCAGCTTCTGGTCCAGAAAATTCGGTACCAGAAATAGGATGAAGTGCCACAAAATTTTGTCTTTTAGGATGATCTTTTACAGCTTTACAAACAGCAGATTTTGTTGAGCCAACATCAAAAACCAATGCGTTATCATTTATTAAATTCAATACTTGAATAGCTATTTCTGGAATTTTATCTACAGGAACAGCTATAATTACTGTATCAACTTCTTTTACAATTTCTATGGTAGCTTTTTCGAATATAATACCTAGATCTAGCGCTTTTTGTAAATGGTTATGGTTGTTGTCAATACCATATATGGTTGCCCATGTTGTTTTCTTTAACTCTAATGCTAACGAACCACCTATTAATCCTAAGCCTATAACTGCTACCTTTTTCATTATTTAGATATTCTTTTTAATACTTCTTTTAATTTGTCTTCAGACACGCACAGTGAAATTCGAATATAGCCTTCGCCATTGCTACCGAAAATTGTTCCAGGAGCCAAGAACACACCATACTCATATAATAATTTGTCGGCTATTTCTTCAGCTTTTATTCCTTGAGGAAGTTTAGCCCATACAAATAAACCACTTGTACTTTTAATATAGTTACACTTCAAGGCATCTGCAATTTGCCAAACAATTCGCCTTCTTTCAGAGTATATTTTATTGAGATCGTTAATCCAGGTTTTGCTTAAGTTTAATGCAGCAATAGCACCTTGTTGAATGCCATAAAACATACCTGAATCCATATTACTTTTAACCTGTACTACAGTTTTTATGTTTTTAGATGAGCCCAATACCATCCCAACTCTCCATCCCGCCATATTAAAAGTCTTACTCAGAGAATTCAACTCAATAGCCACTTCTTTTGCACTATCTACTGACAAAATACTTTGCGGGTTTTCATTTAAAATAAAACTATATGGGTTGTCATTCACAATTAAAATTTGATGTTTTTTAGCGAAAGAAATTAATTTTTCAAACTGCTCCTTTGTGGCTTTAACACCTGTTGGCATATGTGGATAATTCACCCACATTAATTTTATTCTAGATAAATCTTGCTTTGATAACAAGTCTAAATCAGGAAACCAATTATCCTTTACTGTTAAGTCATAGTAAACAGGCTTAGCCTCAACCAAATTTGTTACAGAGGTATAGGTTGGATATCCAGGATTAGGAATCAAGACTTCATCACCAGCATTTAAAAATGCCATAGAAATATGTAGAATACCTTCTTTCGAACCCATCAACGGCAAAACTTCATCCTCAAAGTTTAGAGAGGCGCCAAAATTTCTTTGATAAAATTCAGCTATAGCTTTTCTAAGCTCAGGCAAGCCTTGATAGCTTTGATACCCATGAACATTTTCTAAACCTACAGCTTCTTTGATAGCTGAGATAACATCTTTTGAGGGCTCTAAGTCTGGGCTACCGATACCAATATTTATAATAGGTTTTCCTTGGGTAATAAGCTCTCGCACTTCTCTTAATTTTTTAGAAAAGTAGTATTCTTCAACGTTATGTAATCTATTTGCTTTAGAGATCATGTTTACGTTTACTTTGTTTGTATTCGCCTAAGATCTTTATATTATGTACTTTCTGATCAATCTTTTTTAGAGCATCTTGATAGACGGTAAAATCATCAAAAATTACATCAACAAAAAATGCATATTGCCAAGGTTCATCTATGATTGGCATGGATTGAATCTTAGTTAGGTTTAGGTTGTAGTTTGAGAATATATTTAATACTTCTGCCAAACTTCCAGTTTGATGTTTGGTGACAAACTTTAGTGAAGCTTTATTTACTTCTGACAACAAATTTAACTTACCATTTTTCTTTTTGAGTATAAAAAAACGTGTGTAATTGTGTTTTCTGGTTTGAATTTTATCTTCTATAATTGATAAACCATAAATGTCAGCTGCCTTTTTACTGGCAATTGCTCCA
The DNA here is from genome assembly GCF_056591635.1 of Maritimimonas sp. 2304DJ26-3. Lineage (NCBI taxonomy): Bacteria > Pseudomonadati > Bacteroidota > Flavobacteriia > Flavobacteriales > Flavobacteriaceae > Maritimimonas > Maritimimonas sp. 2304DJ26-3. The sequence goes on along the minus strand of NZ_JBWQOK010000001.1, from coordinate 695,561 downwards.
ATACCTTTTAATTGCTTTTCTTTAATTTGTTTAGCAACTTCTGCAGTATCAGCTGCCTCAATTAACTTAATATGTGCATGTTTTCTAAAGAATTTTCGACATTGTAAAATGGCCATAGGGTGTGACCATACCTCCTTTATATCGTTTAGATTTTGACCATTCAATCCCATCAAGTGATGGTGAATTGGCAAATGTACCTCACCTTGAATTAATAAATTATATTCATCAATTAATGCATAATTAGGCAAAATAGCACCAGCCAGAGAATTTTCTATTGCCATAACCGCTCCGTGAACTTTTTCTGTATTAACAAGTTCGGGGATTTCAACAAAAGACATACATTCATCGAGTTGAATATTATCACCAAAATATTGATTGGCAACAATATGATGAAATGATCCTTGTATACCTTGAATGGCTATTTTCATTTAAATTAATTGTATAAAAAAAGCCTCGAATATTCGAGGCTTTTGTATTGTACTTGTTTTTTATAATTAATAAACACCAACAAAGCCTCGCTCCATTTTATAAAAATAAAAGAAGTAAAAAAAAGCTTGCCAAGTGTTTAATATATTCATGTCGAATTATTTCAAGACAAATCTAGATGTTAAAATTTAAAAAACAAATTTTTTATAAAATATTTACGTTTAAATTGCTATAACGATTTCGTCAAGCAGTCAAAAGATTGGCTTTAAGGCTGTGTTCTTGGTATTCGCCCAGTATCTTTAAATGGCTTACCTTTTTTTCTAGCGTTAATAAAGCTTTACAATACTGATGATAATCTTCAAAAATAAGATCTATAAAAAAGGCATAATTCCAAGGCTCATTAGTTATTGGGATTGATTGAATTTTTGACAAGTTGAGTTTGTGCTTAACACAAACATTCAATATTTCAGCTAAATTACCGAGTTGATGGTGTGTAATAAACTTTAACGAAGCTTTATTATTTAAATAATCTTCTGTGTGATGTTCTCTACTTTTTGTTAGAATAAAAAATCGAGTAATATTGTAACGATCATTTTGTATTTCTTCCTCAAGAATGTTTAATCCATAAATCTCTGCCGCTTTTTTACTAGCGATAGCACCAACATTCTTTAATTTATTCTCTTTAATTACTTTCGCTACCGAAGCAGTATCTTTTTCTTCAATTATTTTGATAGAAGGATGGTCTTTAAAGAACCTTTGACAATGTTGAATTGCAATAGGATGCGACCAAACCTCTTCTATATCATCGATAGTCTGACCTTTTAAAGCCATTAAATTATGGATCATTGGCAAATACATTTCACCATGTATATTTAAATTGAATTGATCAATCAATGCATAATTAGAAAGAATGGCTCCAACATTAGAGTTTTCTATCGCCATTACAGCAGCGTCTACAGTATTATTAATAATTAATTCAGGAATTTCAGCAAAAGAATCACATTCAGTAATTACAATATCATCTCCAAAATATTTATTGGCAATAATATCATGAAACGATCCTTTTACACCTTGAAGGGCAATTTTCATAAGAAGGAATAGGTTAAAGTGTTAGTAATGTTTAGCGATGACATAACGCTAAAATAAGGAAAATATTTTAGCTTGTTATATTCTAAATTAGAATTCAAAATTTAGTTACTTTGTAGAACAAATTTTAAGGATGTCGATAGAAGTAAAAGAAGTAACAAAGCTATATGGAAATCAAAAGGCTTTAGATTCCGTAAGTTTTAAGATTGGTTCAGGTGAGATTGTTGGTTTTTTAGGACCAAATGGAGCTGGAAAATCTACCATGATGAAAATTATCACTTCATATATTTCTCAAACCAAAGGTGTAGTTTTAGTGAATGGTTTTGATGTATCAAAACAATCAATGGATGTTAAAAAGTCGGTGGGTTATTTACCCGAACATAATCCATTATATTTAGAAATGTATGTCAAAGAATACATCCTTTTTTATGCAGATGTTCATAATATTTCCATGGCTAGAGTAGAAGAAGTAACTACCGAAGTTGGCCTAACACCCGAAAGTCATAAAAAGATAGGACAGTTATCTAAAGGATATCGTCAACGTTGTGGATTGGCAATAGCACTCTTACACGACCCTGAGGTATTAATTTTAGACGAACCTACAACAGGTTTAGATCCAAATCAATTGGTAGAAATACGTGGATTGATTCGTGAAATAGGTAAGACAAAAACTGTTTTACTATCTACACATATTATGCAAGAGGTAGAAGCTGTTTGTGATCGTGTAATTATTATAAATAAAGGGCAGATAATTACTGATAAAAAACTAAATGAACTAAAAACTGGTAAAGAACAAATAGTTGAGGTTGAATTCGATTTAAGAGTTGAAGAACAGTTGCTTAAAAAATTATCTAAAATTACTAAGGCAATAAATTTGCACGATACTACTTGGCAATTAACGTTTAATACCTTAAAAGATATGCGTCCTGCTATTTTTGATTTTGCTCAAGAAAACGGACTCAAATTATTACAGTCTCAAGTGAAAAACCAAGATTTAGAAAGCCTGTTTAGAAGTTTAACAAAGTAGTATCTTTGATAAAATTTTAATATATGAACATTTCATCAATTCCGAATATAAAACACGCCAATAGTGGCAATTTTTTCTTACTTGCGGGTCCTTGTGCTATCGAAGGTGAAGATATGGCGATGCGCATTGCAGAAAAGGTAATTTCTATTACTGATAAACTAGCAATACCTTATGTTTTTAAAGGTAGTTTTAAGAAAGCAAATCGCTCTCGTGTAGACTCTTTTACTGGAATTGGTGATGAAAAAGCATTAGATATACTAAAGAAAGTTGGTGAAAAATTTAATGTACCAACGGTTACTGATATTCACGAAGTTTCTGATGCTTATAAAGCCGCAGAATACGTTGATATATTGCAGATTCCTGCTTTTTTGGTACGACAAACGGATTTAGTAGTTGCCGCTGCTAAAACTGGTAAAGTTGTCAATCTAAAAAAAGGACAATTTATGAGTGCAGAAAGTATGCAGCATGCTGTAAAAAAAGTGCTAGATTCAGGGAATGATAATGTGATGATTACTGATAGAGGTACGATGTTCGGTTATCAGGATATGATCGTTGATTTTAGAGGAATACCAACGATGAAGCAATACGGAACTACGGTTTTAGATGTAACGCATTCGCTACAACAGCCTAATCAATCTTCTGGTGTAACAGGCGGACGTCCAGATATGATAGAAACTATTGCAAGAGCGGGCATAGCTACTGGAGTAGATGGTTTATTTATAGAAACACACTTTGATCCAGCAAATGCAAAATCCGATGGCGCGAATATGCTACACCTAGATCATTTAGAATCGTTATTAAGCAATTTGGTAGCCATTAGAAAAGTGGTGAATTCGCTGTAAATTAATTTTAACATTGCTTCAACAATTTTTTACCATCATTTTTGTTTCCTTTATAATATGAAGCCTCTTTCTTTCATCCTTTTTCTTTTTTATAGTTTGGTTTGTTTAAGTCAAAATTTTGAAAAGGTAGATAGTAAGGTTAATTTATACCCATCTTTTGTTTCCACAGAGGCGATTGCTAATCAGATTAACAAGGACTTTACTTCTGATATAGATAAAGTTAGAGCAATTTATACTTGGCTAACGTCTAATATTTCGTACGATGTTCAAGCTCTATATAATGGTAATTCAAGAATCAATTTTACTTATACTGATAAAGAAGATCTACGCCGAAAATTAGCCGCTGTAAACGATCATACTATCAATTCAACCTTGCGTAATAAAAAGGCAGTTTGTGAAGGTTATGCACAAACATTTAAACGAATTTCAGAAAATTTAGGAATACCATGTTTGTTTATTGATGGCTATTCAAAGACAGAAATAAATGATATTGGCAGCAATCCAAGTCAAGGGAATCATGCTTGGAATGCCGTTCGTATAAATAACAAATGGCACTTAATTGATGCCACTTGGGGTGCTGGTTATATGAATGGAAACAAGTGGGTGAAAAGATTTAATGATTACTACTTTTTTACAGATCCAGATGAATTCATTTTATCTCATTTACCATCAGAACTTGATTTTTCTTTTTCACAAAAGGAACTATCAAAGAAAGAATTTTACGATTCTCCAGTTTATGGAAGAGCTTTTTTTAAGCACAACTTAGAATTGATTTCTCCTTTAAGGGGAAAAATTTTAGTACCATCAAATAACAAAATTTCTTTTGAAATGGGTAAAATACCAAGTACAGTAAAATTACATTATGCGTTTAAAGGAGAGCGAATACCAAAAGAAATTCAATCCAAATGTTTAGGCTCAAGATGTACTTTTACTATCCCTTTCGCTCAAAATAAGGACACAGAATTATTTATTATTGCAAATCGACGAACAGCCTTACAGTACAAAGTTGAAGCTAAATAGTTATTTCCAGAAGCCTTTATGGTTAACACTATAAGCTTCCTCTAAAACGGCTAAAAGTATTTTTTGATTAATATCATCAATTGATTTATAGCGAAAAGATTTTACTACTTTTCTGCCATCAGAAATTAGAAACTCATTGAATTTAGATAAATGTGCTGATGCCCAAAAGCCAACTTCTACAAAATCTTTTTTTTTAGGAACATTTAAATAGCAAAATGGTTTACCAGCTAAATAGTAGAAAGGAATTCTATATTTATACTTTAACTCAATATCACTAAAACTATTTTCAATCAAAACTTGCAAATGCAATAAGATCGACTTATAAGGTTCTTCTTGATTTAAGATGTAATCTTCAGCAGGATTCATAGGTTAAAAGTACTACTTTTAACACTCAAAAAATATTCACGTAATTTGTAGAATACTTTATAATTAATGAAAGAACTAAAATCATATTTTTCTTTAAGTGGATTTTCGGGAATTTTAATAGGAGTCTTTTCTTTGTTAGGAATTTATCTTGTGAATTTTTTAACCTCAGATTATGGTCAAGGCTTCGATGGTTCTTCAACTTTGCCTATTGCTTTTTTAGAAATTGCAGTTATTGTAATTGCAGTATTAATTATACTTATTTCTCTTTTTATTTTATGGATAAGAGCTAAACGAAAAGCAAAGAAGAACAACGGCGCTTTGTGGAATAAAGTAGCTAAAAATCAACGATTAAACACCTTATTGCCAACATTAATTCTTAGTGCTATTATCATTGCAATTGCTAATAAAGGTTACTATAGTTTAACAACTCCTTTACTTTTATCATTTTATGGTTTGTTATTAATAAATTTAAGCAGAATTAATTCAAAATCGTTGTTATATTTAGGTTTAGCTGAAATTTTACTTGCAGTAATTGCCTTTTTTATTACCGATAATGAAATACTTTTTTTAATTGTAGGGTTTGGAGTGTTGAATATATTCTATGGTTTATTAACTTTTGATAAGAATAAAAAAGCAACACTAAATTAGTGCTGCTTCATTTTTTACAAAAAAAGTTTTTAGCCTGGCATGGTATAGAAGAATTGTTCAGAAGCAATTTTCCCATCTTTGACTCCGTAAACACAGACCTCACTCATTTGAACTCTGCCTCTATCTTTAAAAGTTACATCCATATCCATAGTACAAGAAAAATGATCTCCTGCTACTTGCGGATCTGAGACTTTGGCGCCATGAAACTCTTCTACATTGGCAAACCAATTTTCGCTTTTTTCAAAAACAGCTTTAATACCTTCCGTTACTTCTCCAGGATATCCTGGCATTTCTTTACTCACAATATCGTCAGCATATAGTTCTTCTAGCGCCTGCATATTTTGACCATTGCGGCACATTTCAACGAGGCGGTTGGCTACTTGTTCAGTACTCATTTTTAAAAATTTAGAATTGTTTGTTGTTCTAAATTTAAAAAAATCAGCCCAGATATTTCAAAATAAAAAGATGATTTAACAAAAAATTAAAGATTCTCTTTTGCACGAATTTTTCTTATTAAATGTTCTAAGCCGTTTAGTTTTAATTCGTAAACAAGACCTAACATCATTCCTAATTTTCCTTTCGGGAAACCTTTAGCATGATACCAAACCACATAATGTTCAGGTAAATCTATAAGATATCGATCTTTATATTTACCATACGGCATTTTTGTTTTAGCAAGGTCGAGTAAGAATTGTTTGTCTTGCTGCATTATTCTTTACCATCTACATAGTCTTGAAGATAGCTATAACGATCAGTTAACTTTTTATCGTTAGTCATTCGAGCTCGCTCAAGAATTTGATTTTCATCATCGTTAAAAAATGAAGGAATAACATGTTCTAAAAACATATCTCCAAATCCTTCGCTAGCATCCTTTGGAAGTTCGCAAGGCAAATTATCTACTGCCATAACTGTAATAGCATCCTTAGCATCGTAAGCAACTTCGGTTTCATTTACAGGATCATATCCATAAAAAGGATCGGCAATAGTAGAAGCTCTTAAGGTACTGGCTACCGGCCCATCAATATCACAACTAATATCTGCAACTAGATTGATATTAAAATCAGGATGTTTTGCATCTTCTCTAGTAAATAAATATGGGGCACCATCACCATAAAAATGACCAGCAATAAATAGATCAGATTCTTTAGCATAAGGCATAAAGTTACTTTCGTAACCAGAAGGATCTTTATAAAATTCTGAAGTATTACCTACTTTACCATCACTACGTTTGGCATACTCCATTACATCTACCAAGCAATATACTGGCTCAGTAAATTTTGATGTTAAATATAAGGCATCGCTTACCTCTTTGATTTTTAAATGATCTAAGATTTCTTTTGCTCCTCTAGCGACCTTACCAGTTCCAGAAAGTAAAATTTTAATGTTCGGCAGGGTTATTTTATCTAACTCAGCTTTTACCTCATCTAGATCGGCAAGCGTTTCAACTTTTGGTAAGTTAAAAAGATTGTCTCGTAAGCCTAAAGCTCTAAATCCGTTATAAGCACCAACCAACCCAGCATAGCGACCAAAACCAATTAAACGTAAACCATTTTGTCTAACAATAGTTTCGTGATCGTAAAGTTGAATGTTCTTATCAATAATTGCTTTAAGTAATTTGCGATTGTAAGGCTGCTTTTTGATAGTATGGCTAAAAAAGAAATATTTTTTATTGGGGATTAACTCATCAATTGGAACTTCCTTAACACCAAGTAGTACATCGCAATCACTAACATCATCTGTAACGGTAAAACCTAAGTTTTCATAGGCTTTATCAGAAAAAACACGAATGTCTGAACTTTCAACTACAAATTCTGCTTCTGGGAATTGTTTACGGGCTTCAGCTAAGCCTTCTGGAGAAAAAACAACCCGACGATCTGGCGGATTTTTACGTTCTTTTATGAGAGCAAATTTCATTTATAATAATTCTTTTAACATTTTATATCCACTCAACATTTCTTTGAGTAAATCTTTATTTAGTATAATAGCTCTGTTTTTAGCTTTGTTGAAATTTTTCTCTAAAACGGGCCATTCCATCAGAGCTTTAATATAGCTTGAAGTAGCTTCAAGAGCATCTTTCATTTCTAAAACTAGATCTTTAACAGAGTCTAAAATACTTTCTTTTGAAATTAGAAATACTTTTGAGATTGATCCGATCATTGCACTTTGACTTTCCGTATAATTTATAAACTCAGCCTCTAGTCTATCATTAATTGCTTCTAGATCAATAGAAAATTCCTTAATCTCTTTCTTTGCTTTTTTTTCTCTAAGTTTATGATCCTTTATTGCAGATATTCTAGTAAATAAAGGCGTTTTTAATTTCATCAAGCTACTTGAATCACGAATGATTTTATTCAAAACCTGTAGAGAGCTATTAAAATTTTCGGCATTTTGAGTTGATTCCTGAGCTAATTCAAATAAATCATCATCTATAGGATCAATTTCTTCATTTTCAATTTTATCAATTAAAACTTCAATATCTAAAAGCTCTTCGCTAGTTTTCTCCTCTTTTTTTGAACGCTCAACAACTTTATTACTCTCTTTATTAAGAATTTCTTTGGTTATTAAATTTGACAAATTGGCTCTAAGTAATTGTTCAAATTCTGTTATGTTCAAATAGTCTTTATATAGCAAACCTTTATTAGTAAGCTCTTTTTTAAACTTTTTTACTAATTCAAACTGACTTAAATCTAAATCATAAATGTTTTCTGGTGGTTCTGATTTGAAAAAAACTAGTTGTCTTTTTTTATGCTTAATAGATAAATTAATTTCTTCAATTGTTCCGGAATCGTAATCTTTTGTAGGGGTTCCAGCTCTAAGTCCTAATATTCCAATTAGGATGTCATAATTTTCAAGTGTTTGCTGATTAATTACAGCTTGGGCTTCAAAGGCTATATCTGTATATGTATCAGTTTTCCAGTTTATTAACTCAATTCTAAAATTCTGGATATTGCCTTGTAATTTATTTAGTTCGTCGCAGATTATTTTAATAGAATTAAGTTCGTTTTTTATATCACTAGGACAAGAAACAAAAACTCTAATTAAACTGACTTTATTCATTAATTTTTTTTGGTATAAAAATTGCCGCAATGTATCATGAATAATAGGATTTCGCAAATTTTGATTTATAAAAAAATATATACATTTGCCATCCTGTTCTTTGAAAATTTGGGGACGACTGGTTTTGACTGCAAGATCAATCGAACTGTAAGCATGTCGAGCAATAAAATAGTACTCGTAAAAATCAATTTTAAAACTTAAACGGCGAGAATAACTACGCTTTAGCTGCTTAATAATCTGAATTATAGTAAGATTCTAGCCTAGTCTCTACAAGGTAGAGAAGCTTTATGTCTCTTGAAAGCCTTGGTTTATGGCGTTCTAATTAGAGGCATCGTAAAAGTAAACCTAGAGTTAGTAGTGCTTCGATACTAATTCGAAACTTAAGGAGCTAAGTTAAAAGTGGGCGGTTTTCGGTCAGCTTTTAATCGAAAAATAAACGATAACTAAACATGTAGAAAGCACTTTGGTTGCTTGTTTGGACGAGGGTTCGAGTCCCTCCGTCTCCACAAATTTTTACTTTTATGAGAGTTTGTTTGTCACAGAATTATTATAATAAAATCTCTATATTGCAGAGCTGTGGTGGTTTTATGCAAAAATATTTAGCAATAATTTATGGCAAAAAAAGTAATTAAAGACATTTTAGATGATGCTTTAGACAGTTCTATTGAGCAAATTTCAGCTCAAGATGCCACTTTTTTATATGCCGAATCACCAACTAGCCCAATGCATATTGGTTCTTTAACTATAGTAGAAGGCTCTCTTAATTTCGAAGATTTTAAAGCAATTTTAGCTTCTAAACTGCATTTAATGCCAAAGTTTAGAAAGCGCTTACTCAACGTACCATTCAATTTAGATTATCCGTATTGGGTAGATGATCCTAATTTTGATATTGATTTACATATAGATAGAATCAAATTACCAGATCCTGCCAATTGGAAAACATTACGCGAAATCACGGCCTCTATTTTTAGTGGCTCATTAGACTTAAGGCGCCCTTTGTGGTCGGTAAGCTTTATTGAAGGATTAGATGAAATTTCGCAGATACCAAAAGGATCGGTAGCAATTATCACTAAAGTTCATCATGTTATGATCGACGGCGCTTCTGGTGTAGGTTTGATGGGGCTACTATTTGATAAAGATAAAGAAGACCGAAGAAAATCAATTCCGCTGCCAAAACCATATGAACCCGATCCGTTACCAGACGAATTGAGCTTATTAATAAAGAGCTCTTCAAAATTTATAAAAGATCCCTTAAAGGCACCTGTAACTATTGGTGAAACAGCTTTAGCTTTAATTAAAGGACAGGCCAATAAAAAATTAAAAGGCAAAAAAGCATTTAACCGACGATCGTTTTCTGTTCCACGTACAATTTTTAATAATAATGTATCCCCAAAAAGAACATGGGGCACGGCCATACTCTCTTTTAATAGAGTTAATACATTGCGCAAAATAATGGGCGTAAGTGTTAACGATATGGTCTTGGCCATTTGCTCGGGAGCATTGAGAAGATATCTAATAGAAAAAGATAAATTACCATCTCAATCATTAGTAGCAAATGTACCTATTTCTATAAGGGTTGAAGGTGAGCAACAAAAAATGGAGAATAAGATTTCTAATATGCTCATACCAATAGCCACGCATATTAAAGATCCTATTGAACGATTAGAATACATACAAGAACAAACCGAAATAGGTAAGAGCAAGCATAAAGCCGTTGGTGCAAAAAGCCTAATGAAAATGGCAGAGAGTGTACCATTTGGTCTTGCAAATTTAGCTGCTGGTTTGTACAGTCGTTATGATATTAAAGAATTAATTCGCCCGCCTTTTAATTGTACAATCACCAATGTTCCTGGCCCAAAAGGAATGCTATATTTAAGAGGACATAAGATTGTAACTACTTTTGGATTAACACCTGTTTTGGATGGTTTTGGATTGATAATCGCAGCGTTCAGTTATAATGGTCAGGTTACCATTACAACCACTTCTGATGCGAATACGATGCCAGATGCCGATAAATTTTCTCGATATATACGTGAGTCAGCTAACGAACTAGAAGAAATTATTAAGAAGAAAGGTAAGAAAAAAGAAGAAGAGAAAATCATCAAAATTCAGAGTACTAATTTTTTTAACGGATTAAGAAAATACTTAAAAGCAAACCCTAAAATTGCTAAAAAATATAAAGATAATTATGGTATTAAGGTGTTGTTGAGCGATGGATCGGAAGCCACATGGCAATTAAAGGAAGGCGTGTTAAAGAAACAAAAGTTATCAAACCCAAAAGCAGCACTTAAAATAAGAGATGAGGTGCTGACGGCGTTATATAATAAAGAATTATTATTTGAAGAGCTCAAAATACAAGGACGAATATTGATAGACGGAACAGCAACTCATCAAAAGAAATTGATAGGATTGCTAGAAGATTTTTTGAAGAATAAGTAATGAAGTACAGTACAAACACATATATCGCTAATGATGGCGAGAAAATTTTTTACTACCACTGGAAAAACAAAAATCCAAAAGGGATTGTTCAAATTGCGCACGGCATTGGTGAGCACGCAGGCCGTTATATTCCTATAGCAACTTTATTACAAGATAATGGTTACGAAGTGTACGCTAATGACCATAGAATACATGGTAATTCGGTAAAATCTAAAGAATATTTAGGTTTTTATGAAGGCGAAAATTATTTTAATGACGCAGTAGAAGATATGCGTGAGTTAACTAATGTTATTAAAGAACACCATTCTAATAAAAAAATCATCTTATTTGGTCATAGTATGGGTTCTTTATTGAGCCGTGAGTATGTTACTAGGTACGGTGATGATTTACAAGCTTTGGTTTTATCAGGAACTGCTAGTTTTATGAAAGGGCTTGGCATAGTGGGCTTAGCAGGTGCTAATGTTGTTAAATTTTTTAAAGGAAAAAAGCATAGCAGTGAGACCCTTAAATCGTTGTTTTTTACAGAGTTCAATAAAAAATTCAAACCAAACAGAACTAAGGTTGATTGGATTAGCAGAGATGAAAAACAAGTGGATTTGTTTGAATCTGACCCGTTACGGATAGAGAATTTTTCTACAAGTGTATTTATTGATATTCTAAAAGGAAGTAAAAAAATAAACCAAAAGCCAACTTTTGAAGCCACGCCAAAACATTTGCCTATTTACATTTTTTCTGGTGATAAAGACCCGGTTGGAGAAATGGGAACTGGCGTAGTTAAGGTGGCAAAGAAATACGAAAAAGCAGGGATTAATGACCTTACTTTAAAAATCTACCAAGGTGGTAGACACGAAATGCTAAATGAAATTAACAAAGAAGAGGTAGAAAGAGATTTTATTAATTGGCTCAATAACCGAATTGAAGCTAAAAACTAATTATGGAAAACAACAAAACACTCTACAAATCATTTACAAAATTAGCCATTAAAGTTGCCTTATCTAAAGGCTACACACTTAAAAAAGCCAAAGATTTAGTAGCGCAAAAATTCGAAAATCATCCTTTTGAGAAACTTATTTTAAAGTCCATTAAAAATGATGAGTTCGATAAAGAAACATTAATTACCTTATTAAATAATTGCATTTCGGTTTGTGAAGATTTTGGGCCTGATCGTGATTATGTAACATTAGTTTTAGTTTTAGAGAGTATTAATAATGAAAAGTCTGTAAAAGATGCAAAAGACATTTCTTCTAAAATAACACAGCATTTCCGTAAAGAAATAACCAGAATAAACAAAGACATCCCTGCGCCACCTTTATTTAATGTAGTTTTAGAAAGCCGCTCTATTATTGAATGGACTACAATGATTGGTTTGTACCATTTAATTCCAAAAAGAAAGAAAGGAAACGATAAACCTGTGCTATTAATGCCTCCTTATTTAGGAAATGACCACTCTACTAAGTTTGTTAGAAAATATTTAAAAGCAATTGGCTTTAAAACATATAAATGGGATTTGGGTGTTAATATGATTAACTCTAAATACTTACCAAAACTAGTGGAACGATTAGACGAGATATTTGAAATTCATCAAGAAAAAGTTAGCCTTGTTGGATGGAGTGGCGGAGGAATTTTTGCAAAGATTATTGCGAATAGATATCCTGAAAAAGTAGAACAATTAATCACTATAGGCTCACCAGTTTGGGGTGTAAAAAACATGCAAACGCCACTGGTAAATGTACTTGAGTTTTTTAGAGGGAAAACACTAAGAGAACGCAACGCAAAGTTTTTAAAAGAACTAGAAGAAATTCCTAAAGTACCAATCACTTGTATTTATACAAAGACTGATGGCCTTGTACCATGGAAGCATTGTCTCGAGGCAGAAACGCTTCGCGATGATATAAAAAATGTAGAAGTATATGGAAGTCATATTGGTTTAGGCGCTAATGCTTCTGTATTGGTAACGGTAGCAAATACATTGATCAAAAACACCCAAGGCGAAGCTCCTAAAGGGTTCATTACTAAACTAGAAAATATCTTTTTCCCACGTTTTTGGGAAAGAAAAAAATTAGATATTGTAAGAGATTTATTACTCATTAATTAATTTTGTTTTTTACAAAAGCCCTTTTTTGAGGGGATCATTTCTGTAAATTAGAGTCTTAAAAATACAACGAGTGCAAAAAGTCATTGACCAACCAAAATTTCAAGAAGAGCTAAAAAAAATAGCTAAGTCGCAAAAGCGAAAACTTCAAGATGTGCAAAAAGAGGCTGAAGCTTGCATTACTGAAATGTATGCCAAGCAAGATCCTTTTGCAAATATGGCAACACTCAAGGGGTTTGAATATATGATGTCTAAGGCTTATGAAGATAAGATAGACGTCGACCCTCAAGAGATCAAGTGGTTAATGAAATTAATGCGCAAAAATTCTGTTGCATTTATTCTTACCCATAAAACCTATTTAGACACGGTAGTCTTAATCAATACTTTGGCAGGATATGGTATGCCAATTCCTTATTTTTTTGGTGGAATAAACTTAGCGATGCCTGGAGTGAAGCAACTAGGTAAAAACTCAGGATTAATATTTCTACGTAGAAGTTTTAAAGATGACGAGGTGTATAAAGCATCATTACGTCATTATATTTCTTATTTAATAGAAAAAGGAGATCACTTAACGTGGAATATTGAAGGAACTCGTTCGCGTACTGGTAAGATAGTATATCCTAAAATGGGTATTTTAAAATACATTATGGAAGGCGAGCAAGAAAGCTCTAGAGATATTAAATATGTACCTGTTTCTATTGTATATGATTTGATTCCTGATGTAAAAGAAATGACGGAAGAAGGTAAAGGAGGAAAAAGTAAACGATCAGAAGATCTAGGTGTTTTTGCTAACTATATTAAAAAATTAGGTTATCAATACGGTCGCGCTGCAATACGTTTTGGTGAGCCAGTAGATGTTTCAGCTCATAGAAATGCCATTATTCCAGATGATGAAGAACAGAGCTATGCTGATAAGAATACTTTACCAAGATTTGCCTTTGAATTGATTCATAAGGCAAATACTATAACACCAGTAACCACAGTTTCATTGGTTTGTAATGTGCTATTGAACAACTTTGCGCTTACTAAAAAAGAGATCGAAGCCAATGTGATCAAGCTCATGAATTATATTGAGCAACGCAAAGAAGATGTCTTATTAGATCGTGGTAATAAGATTGGTGTAACCGTTCAAAAAGCATTGAATTTACTACTGAGTGCTCACATTATTCAAAAGAGTAAAGCAGGCCGTAAAACACAATATAGCCTAGCTGCTAACGAATATTTGTCGGCTACCTATTATGCAAATATGTCTTCAGGGCATTTATACCATAGAGCTTTTATAGAAATAGCTTTGGTAAAGATTAAAGACGACACGTCGCCTGACAGAATTATCCATTTCTGGGAAGAAATCATGCGATTGCGCAACTTGTTTAAGTTTGAGTTTTTCTATACAAATAAGCCTCAATTTAGTAGTGAGATAGAGGAAGAATTAAACCTCTTTGATAAAGATTGGCGTACTATAATTGCTAATCCAGAAGGAGATATTTATGGATTGTTAAAGCGTCAAGAATTATATGTTTCTAAAGGAATATTACTGATTTATTTAGAAGCGAATAAGGTTGTATGTCACACCTTAAATTCTTGGGATCTAGATGATGATTTTATAGATTCAGAGTTTATAGACCTGTGCTTGTTTAAAGGGAAAGAATTGCATTGGCAATCTCGTATTACGCGATTAGACAGTGTTTCTAAACCTTTTTTAACTAGTGCTTTACGTTTTGCTAAGAATAGTAATCTAACTCCAATTGATGGACAAATAAATTATGATCGTCTAGATGACTGGATGGAAGAATTAGACGAGTTAACCAGTCGATTCAATATACTGCAGAAACTTGAAATTAGAGCAATTCGAAAAGCAAAAGAAGTAAAACAAGAAGATGAAAAAGAAGAAAAAGAAACCGTACCAGGTTCGGATATAGAGACTATTTCAGAAAAGATATTACGTCAAGAAGAAGGTTCACATATAGCCGCTTTCTTCGACTTAGATAGAACATTAATAGATGACTTTTCGGCAAAGAAATTTGTACAAAGCAGATTACTTAGTGGAAAATCAACCACCAAGGAATTATTATCGCAATTTGCTACCGTCTTATTATATTCTGCTGGTAATAGAGATTTTGAAGTTTTAACCAAAGTATCCGCATTAGGCGTAAAAGGAATCAAGGAAAAAGAGTTTGAAGTTTTAGGAAAAGGAGTTTATGAAGAGCATTTAGCAGACACTATTTATCCAGAATCTAGAACATTAATCGCATCGCATTTAGAAAAAGGACATAAAGTTGTAATTGTATCTGCAGCAACGATCTATCAGATAAGACCCATAGCAGATGAATTGAGGATTGAAGATGTTTTTTGTACAGAAATGGAAGTAAAAAAAGGACGTTTTACTGGTAAGATTCAAGAAATGTGCTGGGGCGAGGGTAAGGCAAAAGCAGGAAAGAAATTTGCAAAAGAAAATGATATAGATTTATCAAAAAGCTTTTTTTATACTGACAGTTTTGATGACTATCCTTTATTAGAAATTGTAGGAAATCCGTGCGCTACTAACCCAGATAGTAGATTGTCGCAAGTTGCATTTGAAAATGGTTGGCCAATCTTACGATTTGATGAAAGGGATGATCAGCCTATTGTAAATCGTTTTAGAACAGGCTTAGCAGCTGCAAGTATTTATCCTTCCGCTATTAAGGGTTTGGTAAAAGGGGCTATAACAATGTCAAAGAAAGAAGCAATCAATACTACGGTTTCGAGCTTAGGTGATCTAGGAACCAAGTTTGCAGGATTAGACATTGCAGTAAAGGGTAAACAGAACCTTGAAGATTACAGGCCTGCTGTTTTCTGTTTTAATCATCAATCATCTGCTGACTTTTTTATAGTATTAAAGCTCCTAAGAAAAGATGTTACTGGTATTGCAAAAAAAGAATTAGAATATAGTCCAGCAGGACCATTTTTAAAATCTTTAGGAGCCATTTTTATAGATCGATCAAACAAAGAGAAAGCGATTAAATCATTAAATAAAGCCGCGAATGTTTTAAAAAAGGGTACCTCAGTGGCAATAGCTCCAGAAGGAACAAGAAGTGGCAGTAAAGAATTGGGCAGATTTAAGAAAGGGGCTTTTCATTTAGCTATGAAAGCGGGAGTTCCTATCATACCGATTGTGATTAAGAATGCATACATGGCATTGCCAAAGGGAAGCTCAGTATTTAAGCCTACACATATTGAAGTTGTAGTTCTAGATCCAGTAGACACTTCTGAATGGAAACCTAAGTATGTTGAAAAATATGTAGAAGAGGTGCGTAATTTATTTTTAAAAGAATTAGAAGACTAACTAAAAAATAACAAATGAAACTTAAAGTAGGAATACTTGGAGGAGGTTCTTGGGGCACGACAGTAGCTTCAATTGTTGCAAAAAATGCAGAAGCCATAATATGGGCGAGAAATCCAAAGACTGTAAATGAAATCAATGAGCACCATACAAATAGCAAATATTTACCCAATGCAAAATTAACTAGATCATTAAAGGCATCTAATTCTATTGAAGAAACGGTTAAAAACGCTGATTTAATTGTAATGGGTATTCCTTCTCAAAGTTTTAGAAATGTTTTGCTAGAAGCTAAAGAGCATATCCGCCCTTGGATACCAATTGTGAGTTTAGCCAAAGGTTTAGAAATGGGCACTAAGAAACGCATGACTGAAATTATTGAGGAAGAAATGCCGGGTCATCCAGCCGGGGTATTAACTGGACCAAATTTAGCGAAAGAGATTCATTTTGGAAAAGCCGCTGCGGCTGTAATTGCAATGGTAGATGATACTATTGCTAAAAAACTACAGCCTGTTTTTAGCTCTGGTTTGTTTCGTGTTTATACGAATAGTGATGTTATAGGTTGTGAATTAGGAGGTGCATTAAAAAATATTATGGCTATCGCTTCGGGCATGGGTGATGGAGCAAATGCTGGAGACAATACAAGAGCTGCAGTTATCACGAGAGGGTTATCAGAATTAACGCGTTTAGGAGTTGCGATGGGAGGAAAACGAAGAACTTTTGCTGGTTTGGCAGGAATGGGAGATCTTGTAGCTACCTGTTCTAGTGCCAAAAGTAGAAATCATCATGTAGGGTTTCAACTAGGGCAAGGAAAAAGCTTAGAACAGATTATAGAAGAAATGAACGAAGTTGCCGAAGGTGTTAAAACAGCAAAGGTAGTAATGGAATTGGCAAATGATTACAATGTAGAAATGCCAATTTCTGAAGAGGTTTATAAAGTGTTGTATGAAGGAAACAATGTTAATGATGCCTTTAGAGGCTTATTAAAAATAGAAGTTGGCTCAGAAAAAGAACCAGGATAAAAGCACATGAAGAAATTTTTTATTTTCTCAGTTTTATTATTCTTTTTTTCCTGTTCAGAAACAAAATTCAGTACTAAAAAATGGTTGCCTTCCGATGCGATTTTAGACGGCAAAAGAGTTGAAATGTTAAATGATTTGTTGGAAAATCATATTTATTTTGGGATGAATTTTAAGGAAGTGAAAAAATTGCTTGGGGAACCACATCAAAAGGACACTTTATATTTAAAATATCTTATTGAAGAGAAGTATGGAGTAATTGATCCCAACGGATATCAATATTTAAAATTAAACTTTGATGAAAGTGGAGAATTAGTTCAATGGAATATTATAGAAACAGGTTTTAAAGAGTAGTATTATGGCAAAAAAAGCAGATCAAACAGCATCATTTATGGTGCGCTTTAACCAACGTATTTTTGAAGAAGATGGTGAGTCTAAAGTTCAGTGGCGTGGTCGCATTTCGCATGTACAGGATGGCGATGAAAAGCGATTTTCAGATTTTAATGATGCTTTAGAATTTATGCAACAAAAGCTATCTGAGTTGACAAGTGAAGCCACTAAAGATCAGTCATCTGAAGAAAGGGAAAATATACTAGATAAAAGCCTCTCCATGTGGAAGACCATGAAAACAATGGCTCCTCACATTATTAAGGAAACCATAAAAGACCCTAAAAAACAAATCTCAAATATTCAAGACCAACTACAGGGTCAGATTAGTACAATTGGTGAAGAAATAAGCGAAAAAGTACAAATAGATCAATGGCGTAATGCTTCACGATCAGATTTTAAAGAAGTACAAGATTCCTTAAAGCAACTAGCTAGAGAAATAAAAAGACTCAACAGTAAGGTTGATGCTTTAAGTAAAAAGTAATTGTACTATGTCGCTTTCTCCAGAATTGCAGGAATTGAAAGATTTTTATGACAAAGCTGAAATTAGAATTCAGACTTTAGGGCAATTCAACGTATGGAAGAATGGCGAAAAAATAGACTCTAAACAATGGGGACGAGATAAAACGATCCAATTACTACAATATCTAATTTCAAACCGTCAACGACACGCACTTCACAAAGAAAAAATTATGGATCATCTTTGGGATGAAGGAGATGATCGCGATTTTAAAGTTGCGTTACATGGCATCAATAAAGCTTTAGAACCAGATAGACCTCCAAGAACAGAACCAAAATATTTAGTCAGGCAAGGGTTGAGTTATCAATTAGACATGGATCAAGTTTGGATAGACGCTGAAGCTCTTGAAAATTATGTAATTATTGGTAATGAATTTTATGGCTCAGATAATGCTATTGCCAAAGAAGCATATAAAAAAGCTATTGATCTATATAAAGGTATTTACTTACCAAATAGAATTTATGAAGATTGGTCTTCTGAAGAGCGTGAAAAAATTCAGTTACTAATTTTAGGAGCCTATATCACATTGGCAGAGATTATTCTTGAAAAAAAGCCACTAGAAAGCATTCGATTAGCGCAAAACGCATTAGCTATTGATCCTACTTGGGAAGATGCCTATCGTATACAAATGCAAGCTTATTTAGCTAAAGGAAATCGCCCTCAAGCAATTAAAGCATATCAAAAATGTGTAGATATTCTTGATGAAGAATATGGCATTGATCCGCTACCAGAAACTAAAAAACTGATCAAAAAAATAGAAGAAATTAGTTAAGCTAATTTTCCTTCCGCGAAAGCAAAATGTTCCTAAACAATAATTATAAAATTACGTTGCAACTCATTTGTAACTCACCAATAGTATGTTTGCCCCAGATTAAATAATCAGAACCCTCATTGAGGGAATTATTAGAAAATTATTAACGTATAAATTAGAATTAAAAAATATAAAAGATATGGCAACTAAAACTAAAAAAACAGTAACAAACAAAGTTTTTAAAACTGTAGATACAGTAAAACAAGCAGCTACTAAAACAAATGATTTCGCTTTAAAAACTACAGAAGAAGTAGTAACAGAAATGATAAATGCTGCTACTAAATGGCAAACAGTAACTGCTAAAGCTGTAAAAGGTGGATTAAAAGTAGCAGACACACAACAAAACATGATTTTTGATTCTTTAGAGACTGCTAAAGGTCATATCTTAAATGGTGTTAAGAGATCAAAAACATTATTTAGTAAAAATTAGTTCATAGAGTTAGGTTAGTTAAAAAGGTCAAGACTTCATTTAGAAACTTGACCTTTTTCTTTGCTAAAAGATTGATAAACATTATTGTAACTCATTTGTAACTCCCACTATTTATTTTTGTGCCATAAATAGTTAGAATAAAACATAAACAACATATGATGACAGCTAAAAAAAGTAAAAAATCAGGAAAATTAGAGAACGCTAAAAAGATCGTTAAGAAAATAAACAACGATTTAATAGATACTTCTTTCAATGCTATTGAAACTACAGTTAAAACTGGAGAAAAATGGCAAAAATTAACTTCTAAGTTGATTAAAAAAGCAGAACCTTTATCTAAACAACAGATCAATATGGTTGTTGATACTGCAGAAAATATTAAAGGTCAGTTAGAGCATAGTACAGATCGCTTAAAGAATTTAGTAGGTTATGACCCTAAGATGATCGAACAAGCTAAAAGAATGGTAACAGGTCACCCTTTGGCTCAAAAAGCTGAAGAAACTGCGGAAAAGATTAAGAAGAATCCTTTAGTAAAGAAGGCTGAGAAAATGGCTAATAAATTAAAAAAGGAATTAAATGAAACTATTGAAGACGTTAAGGATAAGGTTGAGGACGTTGCTGACGATGTAAAAGACAAGGTAGAAGATGTAGTTGAAGATGTTCAAGAGAGAGTAGAAAAAACTATCAAGACACAAACTAAAAAGGCTCCAGCTAAGAAAAAAGCGGCTCTTAAAAAATCAGCGGCTAAAAAAGTTGCTGCTGTGGTAAATGACCTTAAAGTAATTAAAGGAATTGGCCCTAAAATGGAAGGCGTATTAAACAAAGGTGGTATTACTTCATTTACTGATTTGGCGAAAGCTACTATTAAGAGTTTAGATAAAGTAATTAGCGATGCTGATATGAATCCTAGCATGTACAATACAACCGATTGGAAAGCACAAGCTAAAGAATTAGCAAAAAAATAAATCTGTTAAAGATATTACACATGAAAAAAAATATTAAAAACATAGAAAAGGCTCTTAAGAACATAGATATGAAAAAAGCTTTTAGTACAACAAAGAATGTAGTAAAAAACTCAAATGAGTTTGCACTAAACTCTACCGAGGTACTTGTAACTGAGTCTTTAGTTGTTGCTGAGCAATGGCAAAAAGTTACTAAAAAGGCAATTGCCGGAGGTTTTAAATTAGCGTCTAACCAACAAGATTTAGTTTTTGAAGCGTTAGAAGCAGTAAAAAATCAATATATGTACGGAAGAAAAAAAGTAACTAAGCTTTTTGCTTAAGTAGCATAGATTATTTGAATTAAAAAAAGCCAAGCTATTTAGCTTGGCTTTTTTTTGGTTTATGATTTTATTGAACAACCAATAGCTCTTGTATAAGTTGTTTCTATTTCTTTACCACTTAGCAAGGCATCTAGTGCATTTTCGGCATATTTAATTTTAACCATGCTCGATCTACGAGAACTATCATCTAGTGCACCAATATATTTTACGCGTAAACCTTCTTTCTCTTTTTTCAGAATATAAGCGTGCGGTGTAGCTGTAGCTCCATATTGAGGATAAATTGTTTGTCCGTCATCAAATAAATACGGAAACGTAAATCCTTTTTCTTTTGCTCTAACTTTCATCAATTCAAAACTATCACCTGGTTGTACTGCTGGGTTATTAGGATTGATTGCAATAACTGGGTATCCTTTTTCTTTGTATTTTTTGTCAAGAGCAATAATACGATCTTCATTTGCCACAGAAACAGGACAAGTATTACATGTAAAGACTATAATAAACCCTTTAGCATCTTTAAAATCAGCTAAAGAAACGAGTTTATCATCAATATTTTTTAATTTAAAATCGGTAGCAATATCACCAACTTTATAACCCTCTCCAATAATGGTGTTTTCATTAACCATTGTAAATGCAGAAAAGACTGCTATGATTATAAGTGATAAAATAAGTTTTAAGTGTTTCATAAGATTTAAATTTTTGTGAATTTTTTTACTTCATTAAACAGCTCTTCTTTAGTAAAAGATTGTTCATAAAATGCTCTTTTGTTTTTATTATAGATTATAGTTGCTGGTATCGCGCCAGACCATGTTGAATCTATTTTTGGAATCCATTCATTTTCATTTGGAGCATCTAATAATAATACCTCTGGAGTTATTTTATGTTTTTCAACAAACGGAATCAATTTATCATTCAGTTTTTCAGGAAAATCTAAGCTTACCAATAATACTTTTAATTCATCATCGGTATATACCTTTTCAAGTTCTTGAAAATAGGGTAGTTCTTTTATGCATGGTTTACACCAAGTAGCCCAAAAATTAACAACATAAGTTTTATCATCTTCACTTAAAAAAGTTTCTAACCCCTTAAAATCAATAGTCTTAATAGTGGTAGAATCGGATTTTAAAGAAGAAGTTTCTTTATTTTCTCTCTCTTCTTTACAGGAAAATAATACAGCTATAAAAGCAACTAAAAAAAGATGTTTTATCATTGTTCAATTTTGATTAGTGCTAAATTAAAAATTTATATATCTGTTACTATCTAAAAAGTTAAAGTTTAACAGAATTATAACTTATTCATTTTCAGACTATATTACGTATAATAAATTAAGGTATTACGCGTTAATTAATATATAAATCGGTAATCATGAAAAAGCTATTATTTTTATTATTTGCTTTCCCTTTAATTTTAGCTGCACAAACTAACGAAAACTCTGTTGCAGTAACTAAGAGTGATATAGAAGATTCTCTACCTAAAGTTAAAGAATCTAAACAGAAGAAAACTGTTTACAAAAAACCTTTTTGTATAAATGGTGATTGTAAAGAAGGAAAAGGAAAAATGCAATATAAAAGTGGGATTTATGAAGGAGATTGGAAAGATGGTCTTCGTCATGGATTTGGAAAATTTACATGGAGTAATGGTGACACCTATTCTGGAGTATGGAATAATGACAAACGTCATGGTCAAGGAACCTATATTTGGAGTGATGGTTCTAAGTATTCAGGAAACTATAGCCATGGTATAAGAAGTGGTTATGGGCTTTATTATTACACTAATGGCACCATTTACGAGGGAACTTGGCAGAATAATTTAAAGCACGGTATTGCAAACTTTTATTATAAAGAAAGTGTAAATATTGGTGGTAGATATCACAACAACGAATATGTGAGCGGAACTGGAATTAACCAAGAATCTTACAAGTACAAACCAGAAAACTAAAGTTGTAAGTTTTTTTATTAACTTACGACTATAAAATTTGTAAATCATCTTGATTTACAATCTTTTTCATAGCAATTTCCCACCTTTTAATCGAGGTGGGTTTTTTTATTTTGTTTTTAGCGCATCTGTAGGTTTTGGTACATAATGATGCTTTCCTCCGGCTCTGTCATCATCAAAAGTTACTGGAATGTCGTCGTTTTGCGTACGTTCATCCCAGGTGATGTGCTGAGTTCCATCATCCTTTTTGACCATAGTAATACAATCTTCTACAGGACATACTAAAGAACATAAATTACAGCCTACACAATTTTCCTCAATAATACTCGGTATTCTATTTAATGGATCTTCTGATAAGGCAATTGCTTGATGCGCACCGTCATCACATGAAATATAACATAATTCACAACCTACACATTTATCTGGATTGATTTCAGCAACAACTTTATGTTTCAAGTTGAGGTGTTTCCACTCTGTTACATTTGGTAAAGCCTTTCCTGCAAAATCATAAATAGTATTATAATTTTTTTCTTCCATAAATTGGCGTAAACCAGCCTCCATTTCACGAACAATTCCAAAACCGTAGTGCATTACAGCTGTACAGACTTGAACAGAAGTTGCTCCTAACAAAATAAACTCTACCACATCACGCCAAGTTTCTACACCTCCGATGCCAGAAATAGGCACTTTATTAATTTCAGGATGTTGAGCCAGTTCACGAATCATATGCATAGCAATGGGTTTTACCGCAGGACCGCAATAACCACCGTTTGACCCTTTGCCATCAACAATAGGATAAGGTGCATATGTATCAAGATCAATACCTACAATACTTTTTATGGTGTTTATCAATGAAATAGAATCTGTTCCCCCTTTAACCGCTGCTAAACCAGGATCAGTAATTTCAGATATATTCGGCGTTAATTTTGTAATAACAGGAATATTGGCGGCATTTGTTACCCAACCTACTATAGTTTCTAATACTTCTGGTTCTTGACCAACGGCAGAACCCATACCGCGCTCACACATTCCATGAGGGCAACCGAAATTTAATTCAATTCCGTCTGCCCCAGCATTTTCAACATCTTTTATAATTTGCTCCCATTCAGCCTTGCTTTCTACCATTAGTGAAGCAATCACAGCATGATCTGGAAAATATTTTTTAACCTCTTCAATTTCTCTAAGATTATCTGCTAATGGACGATCGGTAATCAATTCAATATTATTGAATCCCATCATTCGGGTGTTTCGATAGTTCACTGAGCCATAACGACTTGAGACATTTACTACCGGTACACCTAATGTTTTCCAAACAGCACCTCCCCAACCTGCATCAAAAGCTTTCATGATCTGATATCCTGAATTTGTTGGTGGCGCAGATGCCAACCAAAATGGATTAGGAGCTTTAATTCCTGCAAAATTTATAGATAAGTCTATCATCATTATTCTTTTTTGTCATTCCGCACTTGATGCGGAATCCATTAACTTTTTAATTCAAATAATAAAGTCCTGAATCAAGTTCAGGATGACAACAATGTTGTCAGTTTTTAATTAGATGTTGAAACATTCCTTGAGCTGCCATTTTACCATCATAAGCTGCATTTACAACCTCTGCACCGCCATTAATGGCGTCTCCACCAGCAAAATACATCGCATTTGATGTTTGAAAATGTTTATTTACCTCTATTCTTGTTTTATTGTCAATATCTAGGTTTTCAATAAGCTCATAAAAATGCTCTTGCTTTGCTTGACCTGTAGCCTTAATAACTAGATCACATCTAACAATAAAAGTATTATTCATATTGGTTTGAAGCTTTCCTTCTACCACTTCAGTTTTAGCAAATTTCACACCCTCAACTTTTCCGTTACCCACAATTGCTAATGGTGTTACATTAAATAAACTATCAACACCAGCACTGATAGCTAAGTCATATTCAAAACCATAAGCACCCATTTTTTCTTTAGAATTTCTATAGGCAAGTACTGTCTTGCGAGCTCCCATTCTTGCAGCTTCAGAGGCAGCATCCATAGCAGTGTTTCCACCACCAATTACTACAACCTTAGCAGGCACTTTAACCTCGTGATGTTTCATTCGAAGTTCTTCGATAAATTCTACTGCACCAACAACACCTTTTTTATCTTCACCATCTAATCCTAAATGTCGTGTTGCTCCTAAACCAACACCTACGAAAATAGCATCATATTTTTCTTCAAGTGACAATAGCTCTTGTTTTGAATTTATTTTGGTATTGTATTTAATATTAAAACCTAATTGCTTTTGCAAATAATTCACTTCTTTTAGAACTTCTTCGTTTGTGATTTTGTATGGAGCAATTCCATAAACTGTTAAACCCGAAGGTTTTCCTTTAGCTTCAAAAATATCCACTTCAAAACCTAAGGTTCTGGCTTCACAAGCACATGCAATACCAGCTGGCCCTGCTCCAATTACAGCAATCTTCTTTCCATTTGACTTACCGACTTTAAAAAGTGTTTTATCAGCATCAATCGTTTTATTAGTTGCATAATTTTGCAAACGACCAATTTGAATAGGAGGTACATCTTGATGATTGTAAACGCATGCACCTTCGCATAAAACACCTGTTGGACAGACTACTCCACAGGCATTACCAAGCCAATTGGCGTCGAAAATAGTTTTTGCTGCTCCCGTAACATTATCGGTATGTATTTGTTTTATAAATAAAGGAATATCGATATGAGTAGGGCAAGCTTGTACACAAGGAGCATCATAACAGAATAAGCAACGCGAACTTTCATAATACGCTTCGGTATCGTTCATCAACGGCTTTTTCTGCTTAAAGTTTTTATCAAACTCCTCTTGAGTGGTTGGTCTTTTATACTCTGCCATGCCTTAAAGTTATAGTTTTAAGATTTAATTTCACTTTCTAATAATTTGATTATTTCAACAATTCGTTCTCTTAAAATACCTGATTGTACATTTGCCCAACTATTAATAGCATAACACCTCGTTAAATGGTCTTCTAAATCTGGATGATTTAAGAGTTTATTAAAATCTTCTTCATGTGTGGACATGCCTATTTCATTTTTTGCATAGGTTTCAGCATTTTCTCCAATCTCAAGTGAATATTTACCTAAAATATTTGATTTATATGCTTTATTTCTAACAGTTCTTAATTGGTAATTCTCAACTAAAAATGGAAAATAAATGTTATTTCTATAATTCATCCAAATAACTTCATCTTCAATAACATCCATTATATTAGATGACCAATGTGTTAAGGCCTGTTTTAATTGGATGTTTTTAATAAGACTTAATTCTCCAGAACTTGCTAGATCATTTATAATAGGATCAAACGTTGCGTATGGCAAAGTTTTAGCAATATAAAAATCCACACTATCCTTATCTCGAAGGTTTGGGTCATCTATATATTTAAAAAGCTCCTTTGAAGAACTCATAAATTCTCTTCTGAATGAAATTTTTTGATCTAATTGCTTCAAATTGCTTTTAAAATCAGCTTGCAATTGTTTTAAAATAGCTTGCTCTTCTATACGTTCTTTTCTTACTTCATTATTATTATTAATCTGAAGTGCAATAAGAATTCCAATAACAACAAGTATTATTTCCCCAATAGCATATAGTAAATATTTGCTGAATTTACTTTCAGTGAGTAATTGCTGTCTAATTCTTCGGAAAAACTTTATCATTTAATGGCTACAATTCCGTTAAACGCCCATAAGTTTCTGGTCTTCTGTCTCTAAAAAATTGCCAGGTAGAACGTACTTCTTCAATTAGATCAAGATCGAATTCAGCAACCAATAATTCATCATCATCACGTGATGCTTCTGCAAATATTTGCCCACGAGGATCAACAAAATACGATTGCCCGTAAAACTTGCCAAGATTCCATGGCTTTTCCTCACCAACGCGATTAATGCACCCCATAAAATAACCATTGGCTGCAGCATGAGCAGGTTGCTCGAGTTTCCATAAGTATTCACTCAATCCGGCCACAGTGGCTGATGGATTGTACACGATTTCTGCTCCATTCAAGCCTAATGCTCTTGCTCCGTCAGGGAAATGACGATCGTAACATATATATACACCAACTTTAGCATATTTTGTTTGAAAAACAGGATAACCTAAATTACCAGGTTTAAAGAAAAATTTTTCCCAAAAGCCCGTGGTATGAGGGATATGATTTTTCCTATACTTTCCGAGATAAGTTCCATCAGCATCTATTACAGCTGCTGTATTGTATAAAATACCCGCCTGTTCCTTTTCATAAATAGGTACTATAATGACCATATCGTACTTTTTAGCGAGTACTTGCATTTTTTCTGTTGTTGGACCTGGAACAGACTCAGCAGAAGTATACCATTTACGATCTTGACCTGGGCAAAAATATGGGGTATTAAAAATTTCTTGTAAGCATAAGATCTGAACACTTTGTTTACCAGCTTCTTCTATATACGGTATATGTTTATCGTACATAGCATCCATAATTTCTTGAATCGTTCCTTCACCTTCTGTCATTGGAAGACTCATTTGTATCAATCCTGATTTTACTTTTCTTGGCATAATATTCTTTTCTAAATTACTGTTTTTGATGTTTTTCCTCTGGCGATAAACTGTCCATGACCTGCTTTTAGTTTACACTCTTCATTTTCTATAGCAATTTCTCCTCTAAGGATTACAGTTTCTGTTTTACCGACTACTTTTTGCCCTTCATATGCTGAATAATCACAATTCATATGATGTGTTTCTACAGAAATAGTGTGCTCTTTTTTAGGATCAAAAATGACAATATCTGCATCACTACCAATAGCAATGGTTCCTTTTCTAGGATACATTCCAAAGATTTTTGCAGCGTTGGTACATGCTACCTCTACATATTTTGTTAGTGATATTTTTCCTTTATGAACACCTTCAGAGTATAATAGCTCCATCCGATGTTCTATAGCCGGATGCCCATTAGGAATCTTAGAAAAATCATCTTTACCCATCTTTTTCTGTTCCCACATAAACGGACAGTGATCTGTACCAACAACTTGTACCAATCCTTGATTGATACCAGACCAAAGTGCTTCTTGATCTTTCTTTTCCCGCAAAGGAGGACTCATTACCCATTTAGCACCTTCAAAATCTTTTTCATAAAGTGAAGCATCTAACATTAGATATTGCGTACAGGTTTCCACAAACACTTTTTGATTACGCTTTGTTGCTGTACGAACAGCGTTTAATGCGCCTTCGCATGTCATATGCACAATGTATCCTGGGCAATCAGTATAATGTAACATATCTGTAAATCGAGCTGAGGCTTCTGCTTCGGTAACTTCTGGTTGTGATAGATAATGATATAAGGGTGATAAGTTACCCTCGGCTCTATTTTTAGCAATTAACGAATCTATCATATCACCATTGGTAGCATGCACAGTTACCAGTCCACCATGTTTTTTTACCACTTTCATAAGTTGCACCATCTGCCCATCATCGATCATTAAAGCACCTTTGTAAGCCATAAAAGTCTTAAAGGAAATAATACCTTCTTTTTCAATCATTTGAACAACCTCTTTGGCTACATCATCATTAAAATCTGTTACCGCCATGTGATATGAATAATCACCAATAGCTTTTCCTTCCGATTTTTGTTGCCAGGTTTTTAAAGCACTATACAATGTATCACCTTGGGTTTGTAGAATAAAATCGATAACCATTGTAGTGCCACCATGTAAGGCAGCACGAGTACCCGTTTCATAGTCGTCACTAGAATAAGTTCCCATAAATGGCATATCTAGATGCACATGAGGATCTATCCCTCCAGGGAATACCAATTTACCCGAAGCGTCAATTACCTTATTCGCTTTATGCGTAAGATTTTGCCCAATAGCGATAATTTTTTCACCCTCAATATAAACATCGGCATTATAACTTTCGGAGGCCGTAACAACATGGCCATTTTTTATAATTATAGACATATTATGCTTTCTTCATTAATAGTAGATATAAAATAAATGATATGATAAAACCTGTAAACCAAGACAATGAATATAAGAAATTTAAAGATGGTACCCAATAACCAATCAAAGCTGAAAAAACACCAACAAATAACGCAATCATTGCTGCCCTGTTAAACCCAGTTTTGTTATATGAATAAATACCATCTTCTTTATACAATTCTGCTAATTGCATATTCTTTTTTCTAATAAAAAAGTAATCTGAGATCATAATTCCTAATACCGGGCCTAACAATCCACTAACAAAAATTAGGAATCCTGAAATCTGATTTAATAGCCACCATGGCATTATTAGAATACCGATGATACCGGTTATGATTCCACCTGTTCTAAAACTAATTTTTTTAGGCCATAAATTGGAAAATGCATTTGATGGAGCAATAACATTTGCAGCAATATTGGTACTTAAAGTTGCGATAATCATAAATATTTGAGCTATTATAACTACAGTAGGATTCTTAAATCGAGCGATTAAAGACACGGGATCCCATGGTGCATCATCGGCAATCAAAACATCTTTAAAGTTGATAACCGCAGCGCAGGTCACAAAAATGCCCACAAACGAATAGAGCATCATGGTTAATGGCAATCCTGTAAATTGACCAATCATTTGATCTTTTTGAGTGGCAGCATAACGTGTAATATCGGCAATACTAATCGACATGGTTGCCCAAAAGCCAACCATAGCCGTAAGCCATAGCAGATAACTCCATAGTTTACTCCCTGAAGATGAATTAGAATTATTTATAAGGTTTGCCGTTACAACACTTGATAAAACTTCAGAACCACCTTCAGTATTTCTGAATTGCACTTTTACATTTTCAGTATTAGAAATTAGCACTGGATTATTTACAATATTTTTCCAAGAACTATTTTCGTCCGAAACAATTTTATATTCATTTACTTTTAAACTTCCATCCTTGTTGTTTAACACATCTAACGTTAAAAATGAAATGGTTGAATAACCCTCGTCCTCATGAGAAGTAATTGTGGCAGCTACATTCTCTAATTGCTTGCTTTGATCTAATACAATTTTAAAACCACCAGCCTGACTATATCCCCAATAGATGAGTACCAATCCCATGATAATTAAAATCGGTGCGGAATAGGTTTCCAGCCATTTGATACTTTCAGTTCCTTTCCAGATAAAATACATATTAATGATCCAGAAAATAGCAAAACCAATAAACTTTCCAATTGACAATCCTAATTCACCAGTTGAACCTGTAATGGCATTAAAAATAGCATAGATGGCAAGACCACCAATCCATGTTTGTACACCAAACCAACCACAGGCAATAATGCCTCTGGCCACAGAGGCCAGATGTACACCTTTGGTACCAAATGATGCTCGACCAATAACTGGAAAAGGAATACCATATTTTACACCAGCATGTCCGTTAAGTACCATAGGTACGGTAATAATCAGATTTGCCAACCCAATAATGATCAATGCTTCATACCAGTTCAAGCCTGTTTTGATCATATATGAAGCCAATAAATAAGTAGGAATACAAACTGCCATACCTACCCAAATTGCTGCTAAGTGCCATTTACTCCAGGTTCTTTCACTTGGTGGAACAGGAGCTAAATCTTCGCTATATAATGGCGAATTTGAAACATCTTCATGTAATTCTACAATATCTTTACTCATTAGTTACAGTATTGATCTGCTATAGAAATTGTTTGTGAGATAATTTCTAAACCTTTATCAACGTCTTCTTTAGATACATTTAACGGTGGAGCAATGAAAATCCAGTTCCATCGAACAAAGGTGAACATACCCAATTCTCGAATTTTAGCAGCCATTTTTAATGTGGCTTCCATTTCACTTGGCTTGGCATTCCAAGGTGTTGTAGGTTCTTTTGTTTTTCTATTTTTCACGAGCTCTATACACCCCAATAGTCCTGTATTCCTAAAATCACCAATGGATGGATGCTTTACTTTTAACTTTTCAACTTCACCCTCAATATATTTGCCCATCTCAGCAGCTTTCTCAACTAGATTTTCTTCTTCGATAATTTTTAGATTTTCTAACGCGGCTGCACAGCAAATAGGGTGTGCTGAATAGGTCAATCCTAATAACATAGGGTTTTCATTGAAATGATTTGCAATAGTATCGGTTATAGCCATGGCGCCTAAGGGTAAATAACCTGAGGTTAATCCTTTAGCCATAACCATTATATCTGGCACCACATCGTGGTGATCTATGCCAAACATTTTTCCGGTTCTACCAAAACCACTCATGGTTTCGTCATCAATAAAAAGAATACCATACTTATCACATAATTCCCTTACCTTCTTTAAATACATTGGTGGGTATTTAATACATCCTGAAGAACCCGATTCTCCTTCAAACAGAATTGCGGCAATACTATCTGGATTTTCAAATTTTACCACACGCTCTAAATGTGCAATTGCACGTTCACCACATTCTTTTATTGAAGAAGAGTTCCATGGACAACGATATGCATATGGATTTTCTACATGTACTACATTAGGCATGGCCTGACTATCTATTGGAAACTTTCTTGGGTCGCCACCAGCCGAAGCGGCACCGTAAGTTGCACCATGATAGGCCCTATAATGAGTAATTATTTTATGCCTACCAGTATAAATTCTGGCTAACTTGATTGAGTTTTCAATAGCTTCAGCTCCGCCTAACGTGAAAAAAGTTTTGGTAAGATTACCAGGAGTAATTTCGGCTATTTTTTTACCTAATTGACCTCGAACATCTGTTGCCATGCCTGGATACACGTAACTAACCTCTTGCATTTGTTTGACAACAGCTTCCGTGATACGTTGGTTGCCATGACCTATGTTTACATTCATGAGTTGGGAAGAGAAGTCTAAGTACTTTTTGCCATCTCGGTCATACACATAAGAGCCTTTTGCATGAGATGCATTTATTGGGTTTAATCCACCTTGCTTAGACCATGAGAATAACGTATAATCTAGGTTGCTTTTTAAGATTTGTTGGTTGTCCATTAAGTTGATTGCATTAAATTATTAGCTCATCCAATTGGTTTGAGCCTCAGGGTTCCATTTAGTAGTTGTTTTTTTATTTTGAGTCCAGAATTCAATAGAACTTCTTCCAGTAATATCGCCAACTCCAAATTTAGATTCGTTCCAGCCACCGAAAGAAAAAGGTTCACGTGGCACGGGCACACCTATATTTACACCAATCATTCCTGCACTGGCGCGCTCCATAACTTGTTTTGCCAGTCCGCCACTTTGCGTAAATACAGCAGCAGCATTACCGTAGTTAGAACCGTTTTCAATTTCAATAGCTTCATCAAGATTTTTCGCTCTTAAAATTGATATTACTGGACCAAAAATTTCCTCTCTGGCTACTGACATATCTGTAGTTACATAATCAATAATTGTAGGACCAACATAGAAACCATCTTCTTTTCCTTTTACGGAAGTATTTCTTCCGTCAAGCAAAATCTTAGCACCATTTTTTTCCGCTTCAGCGATATAATCCTCTATTCGTTCTTTAGCTTCGGCACTTATTACAGAGCCTAGATTATCACCAGGAACTATTTTTTTAGCCTCATCTACCATTTTATCAATAATATGTTGTACGTTATCGACACCTACCATAACCGAAGCAGCCATACATCGTTGACCAGCACAGCCAGACATAGAAGCGACTACATTATTTGCTGTCATTTCGGGGTTAGCATCTGGCAATACCAATAAATGATTTTTTGCGCCACCAAGCGCTACACATCTTTTTAGGTTTGAAGTAGCACGCTTATATACAATTTTTGCCACTTTTGTGGAACCAACAAAAGAAACAGCTTCAATATTTGGATGATCGCAAATAGCCTCAACAACCTCTTTGCCACCATTTACTATATTAAAAACACCATCGGGAAGACCGGCTTCTTTTAGTAATTCCGCCATACGCATCGTACTTAAGGGTACTAATTCTGAAGGTTTCATCACCATAGTATTTCCTAATACCAAAGCATTTGGCATTGTCCAATGCGGTACCATATTTGGAAAATTAAAAGGTGTAATACACGCAACTACACCTAGAGGTTTGCGCTCGATTCTGCATTCAACACCTTTACTTACTTCCTGAATTTCATTGACAATGATTTGTGGAATAGAAACAGCAAATTCGCAAAGCTCCATGCTTTTTTCAACTTCAGCCTTAGCTTCTCCATAGGTTTTTCCATTTTCAATAGAAACAAGATTTGTCAATTCATCTATATGCTTTTCTAAAAGAGATCGATATCTAAAAAATATCTGAACACGTTCTTTAAAAGTCATGGAAGACCATTCAGGGAAAGCTTTTTCAGCAGCCTTTACGGCTTCATCAACATCACCATAGGTTGATAAGGGTAAACTTGAAATAACACTTCCATCTAAGGGACTCATTACATCCATAGTAGTATGGCCGTTTCTTTCAAATTTTCCGTTTATAAAATTCTTTACTTCTGGTTGTTTCGCAATTGCCTCCATAACACTAGTAGATTTAATGTGTTGTAATTGTTTTAATAAATAAGATGTGATTGACTTTTGGTCGGAATTAAACATCTATAAAAAAGCAACTTTTTGCTTCAATGTTTATCAAATATATAAAAATAATAATCTATTTGAAATATATTCATAATAATAACCACAGAGATTTAGAGGATTTATGGTGTGATTTTTGATATACTCATTTCAAATAATTCAATGATGCAAAGAGTTATATTCCTTTTAATTATTTTGTTTTTATCTATATCTGCTATATCGCAAGAATTAGTATCTGATAAAGAATACGATTTTGCGCTAATTTTAGAGCAAAGTAAAAACGAAGATTACAAATTCATGTCAACTAATTTTTATACTCAGGTAAATAAAAATCCAATTTTATCATTTATTTCTTATGTTGAGTTTCCAATAAAAGAAGAAAAACAAACGTGGAAGTTTGGAGAAGTAAATAATGAATATGCTCCAATTATTAATTTAAATCAGTTATACCAATCTATACCGAAATTCACAAACTTTTCACCCTTTGCAAAACAGCATTTAGATAACATTCAAGGAAAAATGAAAATTCTAAAGGGCTATGACTTTTGTGGTAGACCACTTTATTAAATACGTTTCGCTTATATAATTTTTTTACATTCGCTTAAATCAATTCAATCTGTTTTGCAGCGAATACTAGTTTCTGTTACTAATGACCTTGTTACCGATCAACGAGTTGCTAAAGTCTGCGCTGTTTTAACAGAAATGAATTTTGAAGTTTTACTTATTGGAAGAAAATTACCGAACAGTTTACCAATATCAAGACCTTATAAAACAGTTAGAATAAAATTACTTTTTAATAAAGGATTTTTATTTTACGCTGAATATAATTTGAGGCTATTTTTAAAACTTCTTTTTATCAAAAAAGACATTTTATTAGCAAATGATCTTGATACATTATTGCCTAACTTTTTAGTAAGTAAGACCTCTAGAAAAAAATTAGTTTATGATAGTCATGAACTGTTTACTGAAATACCAGAGCTTGTAAATAGACCAAGGATAAAGTCGGTATGGGAGTTTATAGAAAAGAATATTTTCCCAAAACTTAAAAATGTATATACGGTTAACAGAACTATTGCAGAGATTTATAAGGGTAAATATAAAGTTGATGTAAAAATTATTCGAAATATTGCCTTAAAGTATACGCTTAAAGAGGTTGATGAAAACTTTTCTAAGAATGTTAAAGAGGATAAAAAAATGCTCATTTTACAAGGGTCAGGGATTAATATTGATCGAGGCGCAGAAGAAGCTATAGAGATGATGCAATATCTTGAAAACACTATTTTATATATTATTGGAGGAGGAGATGTTTTTGATAAGCTAAAACAGTTAGTAGAGAAACTGAAGCTAAAGCATAAAGTTTTTATTAAAGCTAAAATGCCCTTTGACCAATTAATGAAATATACCCAAATTGCAGATTTTGGACTTTCATTAGATAAAGGAACAAACCTCAATTATGAATATGCTTTACCTAATAAAGTATTTGATTATATACAAGCAAAAACCCCTTTAATAGTTTCTAATAGAAAAGTAGTGGCTAACTTGGTTAAGGAGAACAAGATTGGTTTTGTTGTAAAAAATCAAGAACCTAAAAAAATGGCAAAAGAAATTTCAGATGTTATTTATAATCAAGCTTTAATAGAAGAATATAAAATTAATTTAAAAAAAGCTTCTGAAAAATATACTTGGGGAAAAGAGTCGATAAAACTAAGGGAGATATTTAATAATTTAAAATGATTATTTTTTAGCCATACTACATAAATATCCCAATCGATAAAAATCAAATAAAAACAAAAATGGTCTGTTAGAAGTTAAATTCTTTTCAAGTAAATTTTTAGTGACCTTAAAGAAAAAGGCAAATGATTTAGTTAACCTGACTGATTGCAATTTAGAATAAAGGTGCAATAATTTCACATTTTGTTTTTTCATTATCCCTTTTTTATAAAGAGTCAATAAATTTTTAATGCCTTTATTTGTTTTATTAATAAATGTATTACTGTCTTCAATACCCAAATGCATAACGGGGTTATCTATATGCTTAATTTCTATCCCTCTACTTTTTAGGTCATTAGAAAAAAGAAGGTCTTCATATCCGTAATCAATTATATCCTCGTTAAACTTAATTCGATTATAAGTTACTTTATCAATTAAAAAATTTGAAGAAAAGAAATACCGATATGAATTTGTATTCCTTATAGAAGTTTTTATTTCTTCCCGGTTTTTTCCATAAACCCAACGTAATAATTTTGATTTTTCAGGTTTTTGATTTTTATAGGCCACGCCCCCACATAAAACATGCTTTTCTTTTTTATTTAAATAACCATTTATAAAAGTTGAATTTTTAGGAATGACATCACCATCCAAAAAAAGTAATTTTTCATAATTAGCATTCTCAGCTAACAAGTTTCTAATCCTACTTCTTCCAACATTTTCATTTAATACCTTAAATTGGCAGAAATTTAATGTATTTATTTGTTCGTTTTTTATGTTTAATTTACTATTTGAGGCATCATCAAAGCAAATGATTTCAAACTTTAAATTAGAGTTTATTAATTGGGCGTGAATTTTTTTGACTAGATCAAAGGAGTTATAATTGTATGTTGGTATGAGAACTGAAATCACAAGATTAGATCAAACAACCTCAAAAACTTTTTCTCCTTCACATTTTATAGTCTTGTGAGGGTACTTTAAGATAAGCGCATAGTCATGTGTAGCCATTAAGATGGTTTTACCACTTTTACTTATATCTTCTAAAACACTCATCACTTCTAGAGAAGTTTTCGGATCAAGATTTCCGGTGGGTTCGTCAGCTAAGATCAATTCAGGGTCATTTAATAAAGCTCTAGCAATAGCTACCCTTTGTTGTTCACCACCAGATAATTGAAAAGGCATTTTAAACCCTTTGGTTTTCATGCCTACTTTTTCTAACACTTCGTTGATCTTTACTTTCATTTTTCCGAGATCTTTCCAACCAGTAGCTTTTAAAACAAATAATAAGTTATCATGTACGTTTCTATCGTTTAATAACTTAAAATCTTGAAACACAATGCCAAGCTTTCTACGTAAGAATGGGATGTCTTTTTCTTTTAATTTAGGTAGATCAAAACCAACAATATTTCCTTCTCCCTTTTGTAGCGGCAAGTCTCCATAAAGAGTTTTCATTAAACTACTTTTTCCACTTCCGGTTTTACCTATTAAATACATAAAATCTCCTTTAAAAACATCTAAATTAATATCAGATAAAACCATGTTTTCTTGTTGAAAAATAAAGGCGTTTTTAAGGTGTAAAATAGGTTTAGACATACAATTTTATAATTTGAAGTTACAAACTTACTGTTAAAATTTTAAATACTAAAAGACATTATTTAGAATGCTAATAATTCTATATTTGATTTCCTAAAGCATTATAGAGTATGAAAAACCTACTGGTAATTGTAGTATTAACAGTTTGTGTAATAGGCTGTAAAAGAGACCAAAAAGAATTACCAAAAAATTGGAAAGTTCAGTTATTAAACAATGTGCCAGAGGCAGTTACAAATAATGCTGTTTCCGAAGGTTTTATTGACGGAAAACCCTATGTATATTCTTTTGCAGGACTAGATAGTTCAAAAAAATATTCTGGCATACATTTACGATCATACAAATATGATGTTACTAATAAAACTTGGCAACAAATAGCTGATGTACCTGATACACTTGGTAAAATTGCAAGTGCAGCTAGCAGGATAAAAGATACTATTTATATTATAGGAGGTTATTACGTTTTTGAAGATAACCATGAGATATCTTCTAATAAAGTACATCGATATAGTATTAAAGAGAATCGTTTTTTAGAGGATGGAGCTTCAATTCCTGTTGCAATAGATGACCAAGTTCAAGCAGTATGGCGAGATAAATTAATTTTTGTTATTACAGGTTGGTCAGGTAAAGAAAATATGCCAAATGTGCAGATTTATAATCCAAAAAAGAACACTTGGATGCACGGTACACCTGTTCCCAACAACCATACTTTTAAATCTTTTGGTGCATCAGGAACTATAGTTGGTGATACTATTTTTTATTTTGGAGGTGCATCAATGGGTAAACATTATCCAATTCAGAGTGTACTAAGAAAAGGAATTATTAATCCAGAAAAGCCATCTGAAATTTCTTGGTCTCATACAGTTTTAGATTCAGCGATAGTTGGTTACCGTATGGCTTCAACTTCAGCAAACAGTTTTCCGCATTGGATTGGTGGTAGTTCTATTACCTATAATTATAATCCTATTGCATATAATGGCTCGGGTGGTGTGAGTCCTTCAAATCGAGATTTAATTTATAAAGAAGGAAAGCTCAAACAAGATTTTACAAATAAATTCCCAATGGATTTGAGAGGAATTGCAGAAATTAACGACTCAACTAAAATTATTGTTGGAGGTATAGAAGAGAACCAACAAGTAAGCAACAAAGTATATTTATTAGAATGGACAAACAAATAAGAAGATTTATAGGAATAGTTCTTTTAGTAGGATTATCATTTTCATGTAAAAAAGAAGTAAAATTAATTGAATTAAGAGAAGGTGTTTGGCGCGGAGAAATACATATGCAAGACCAAAAATTACCTTTTAATTTCGAAATTTTAAAAAATAATGAAAACTATAAAATCAATTTGATTAATGCCGAAGAAGATTTTCCATTAGATGAGGTCGAGATAGTAGATGACTCATTATTTATAAGGTTACACATTTTTGATATTGACTTAAAAGCTAAGATAAATGAAGGCTCTTTAAAAGGTTATTATATTAAAAATTACAAAGAGAATTACAAGCTTCCTTTTATGGCTACCTATAATAAACCGAAGCGATTTGACAAACTAAAAAGCTCCCCAAAATTTAATGGTAAATGGCAAGTTATGTTTACCGAAGATGATGGTAAGACATTTCCTGCTGTAGGTATTTTTAAGCAAAAAGACGATTTAATGACAGGAACTTTCTTAACCGAAACTGGCGATTATCGTTATTTGGAAGGAAAAGCATCAGAAAATTATATGAGTCTATATACATTCGACGGAAATCATGCTTTTATATTCAACACTGCTGTAAAGGGAGATTCAATTAAAGGTGAGTTTTTATCTGGTAAAGACTATCGTGCTACGTTTACAGGATATAAAGATGAGAGAGCAAAACTCACAGATGCAGATAAATTAACACACTTAAAAGAAGGTTATGATAAGATTGAGTTTTCATTCCCTGGGTTAGATGGTAAGCCAGTTGCTTTAAATGATGAAAAGTATCAAAACAAAGTAGTGTTATTACAAATCTTTGGAACCTGGTGCCCTAATTGTATGGACGAGACTATATTTTATTCAGATTGGTATAATAAAAATAAAGACAAGGATGTAGAAATTATTGGATTAGCCTACGAGGCAAAAGACGATTTTCAATACGCAAAAGCACGTGTTGAGAAAATGAAAGAGAAGTACAATGTAAATTATGACTATGTTATAGCCGGTGTTTACGATAAAGAGGCGGCAGCCAAAACATTACCAATGCTTAACCATGTTCTGTCATTTCCAACTACTATTTTTATTGATAAAAAAGGAGAAGTCCGCAGAATTCACACAGGTTTTTCTGGGCCTGCAACTGGTAAATATTATGAAGATTTTGTGGATGATTTCAATAGCTTTATGAACCAATTAATTTCTGAGTAAAGACACTTTGGCGCGATATATGTACTTCAACTATCGTTAATTTTAACATTTATTTCTTAACAAAATGTTATTTTAATTAACAATTATACAATTTCAAAATAATTAAGCGTTGTTTAATTTAGGTATGATATATTTTTATCATTCCTAAAAAGATACCCTCAAAATGAAGCATAGTAGTCGCCTTTTGGCAATCTTTTTCGCATTCTCTTTTTTTATAGTTTTTGGTCAGAAATCTGATATTTATACGAATTCACTTAAAGAATACAATCACGCGGTAGAACTCTATAACAATAGAGAT
This sequence comes from Maritimimonas sp. 2304DJ26-3, assembly GCF_056591635.1. Lineage (NCBI taxonomy): Bacteria > Pseudomonadati > Bacteroidota > Flavobacteriia > Flavobacteriales > Flavobacteriaceae > Maritimimonas > Maritimimonas sp. 2304DJ26-3. Next base: position 656,356 of record NZ_JBWQOK010000001.1, on the reverse strand, counting down.
TTTGTTGCTACCAGGCATCTATTTAATAAGTTGAAATCTGATTTTAGTAATGATTCTGAACACAAAGCCAATTGTGAATATTATGCTGCTTTTAGTACAATTCAATTAGGAGATAGTGATGGAGATAAAATGATGCGAGATTTTGTAGAGCGCTATCCAACAAGTACAAAGCAAAATACAGCATTTTTAGAAGTAGGAGATTATTATTTTAAAAATGCCAATTATCCTTACGCTCTAAAATGGTATGGTCGTGTAGAAACTCGAAATTTATCAATTGGTCAAGAAGAAGATTACAATTTTAAGTATGCCTATGGTTTATTTGCGGTTCGCAGCTATAAGCGATCTAAAGAATATTTTCAGAAATTGTTAAACTCTTCTGAGTATGGTTCACAAGCCAAATATTATTATGGATTCATTGCTTATCAAGCCGATGATTTCGATAATGCTAATCGCTATTTAAATGAAGTAGCTGATGACTCAGAGTTAGGCCATGATGTACCATATTACATGGCAAATATCAAATTCAAGACTGGCGAGTTTGAAGAAGCTATTGAAGTAGCAAAACCTTTTCTAGCTAAAGCGGATAGAAATCAACATTCAGAAGTATCTAAGATAATTGGCGAAAGTTATTTCAATTTAGGAAAGTATGAAGAAGCGATCCCTTATTTATTAGATTATAAAGGAAAGCGTCGTCGATTTAAGAATACGGATTATTATTTTTTAGGATACGCCTATTATAAACAAAAAGATTACGAGAATGCCATTTCGTATTTCAATAAGATTGTAGGAGGTAATGATGCTGTTGCACAGAACGCCTATTATCATTTAGCTGAATGTTATTTGAAGACAGACCAAAAAACTGAAGCACTTAATGCATTTAGAAACGCATCCTCAATGGATTTTAATAATGATATCAAAAAGGATGCTTGGTTAAACTATGCTAAGTTGAGTTATGAAGTTGGTAATCCGTACAAAAGTGTGCCAGATGTTTTACAGGAATATATGGATTTGTACCCTCAATCAGAAACAAAAGATGAAATAGAAGCATTACAGATTAGCGCTTATGTAACCTCAAAAGATTTTGCAGGAGCTCTTGAGGCATTAAAAGATAAAAAAGATGCCGATTATAGAAAAACGTATCAAAAAGTAGCACTGTATAGAGGTATGCAATTGTTTAATGAAGATGATTTAGACGGAGCGAAAGAACATTTTGATATTGCTCTAAATGAACCTAGAGATTCAAAAGTCACAGCTAGAAGTACCTATTGGAAAGCAGAAGCAGATTATCAGCAAACAAATTATAATGATGCGTTGGTTGGTTTTACACAGTTTGAAAACATGAACGATGTTGCCGATCTTTCAGAAAATGGTCAGTTAGACTATAACTTAGGTTATGTACACTTTAAGTTGAAAGATTACAGTCAAGCTGGAAATAAATTTAGAAATTATATAAGCTCAAATCCTAGTGATGAAGGGCGATTAAGCGATAGTCAAGTTCGCCTAGGCGACACGTATTTTGTAGATAGTAAATACAGAAGAGCTATTGATGAATACAACAAGGTTATTAATGCAAAAGAACGGGCAGTAGATTATGCACACTTTCAACGTGCTATGAGTTATGGATTGATAGGTAGGAATGATGATAAAATAGTTGACCTTACGGAGTTTTTAGCCACACGTAGAGGTTCGTCATTGCGAGACGATGCTTATTATGAGTTAGGCAATTCGTACACTAAAGCGAATAAAACTGATGAAGCAATTGAAGCCTACGATAACTTAATAAAGTATTACAAGCGTAGTTCGTATGTCCCAAAGGCGCTATTAAAACAGGGCTTAATCTATTATAATGTAGAGCAAGACAATCAAGCTTTAGATAAGTACAGACGTGTAGTAAAAGAATATCCAAATACAGATGAAGCAAAACAGGCAGTAGCAAATGCTCGTCAAGTATATGTTGATCTAGGTCGAGTAGATGAATATGCAGACTGGGTAAAAGATATCGATTTTGTCGAGGTTACAGATAATGATCTTGACAATGACATGTACGAATCAGCTGAAAAGCAATATTTACAAAACAATAGAAAAAGAGCAATAACTGCATTTACAAAGTATATAGAACGTTTCCCTAACGGAGCTCATGCTTTAAACGCTAATTTTTACTTAGCAGAATCATTATTTGCTGAAAAGCAACAAGCAGCATCAACTAAATATTACCAATATGTTGTTGATCAAGAACGCAATGAATTTACAGAGCAAGCCCTATCAAAATTAGCGCAAGTTTATTTAGAAGATGATAATTGGAAACTAGCGATACCAGTACTCGAACGTTTAGAAGAACAAGCAGATTTTCCTCAAAATATCACATTTGCGCAGAGTAATTTAATGAAAGGGCATTATGCATTAGATCATTACGAAGATGCCGTTTCATACGCCGAAAAAGTTTTAAAGCGCCCAAAATTAGAAAAGCGCGTGCGCTCAGATGCCAAGATCATTATTGCAAGATCAGCTTTTAAAACAGGTGATGAAGCTAAAGCGCAGCAAGCCTATAAAGAAGTAGAAAGAATTGCAAGCGGAGAGCTAAAAGCAGAATCATTGTATTACGATGCTTACTTTAAAAATAAAGAAGGTAATTACAAAAACTCTAATACGGTAGTTCAAAAATTAGTTTCAGATTACGCAGCATATAAATATTTCGGTGCTAAAGGATTAATTATAATGGCTAAGAATTTTTATGAGTTAGACGATGCATTTCAGGCCACTTATATTTTAGAAAGTGTTATTAAAAACTTTAAAGATTATGATGATGTTGTGCAAGAAGCTAAAGCCGAACTACAACGAATTAAGACCGAAGAATCTAAAACCAATGAGTCTGTAAACCCAGACGGAAACTAAAAATCAACTTGTCATTCTGAGTGTTAACACAGAATCAAAAAGAAACATGAAACATAAAATTTTAATCATATTTATTTTAACTGCATCAATTTCTTTTGCTCAAAAAAAACAAAAAGACACAATTGATACTGAGGTTATTAATGTGGTTCGACCATATTCACCAACGATATCAGATGCGTTTAAGATAAAAGCGAACCCAGAAATTAACGACTCAACTATTACCAAGAAGAAAAGTGTGAGTTATTCTATTTTTTCAATTCCTGTGGCGTCTACTTTTACTCCTGCCAAAGGAAAAGCAAAAGTACTTCGTGTAGACCCTAGCGCACCAGTTTACGATAACTTTATAACTGGCGGTTTTGGTAGCTTTGGTACACCACAGGCAGAAGCTTTTTTTAGAACTAGTAGTAATCGTTATAATAATTTTGGAGGATTTATTAACTATCATTCATCTAAAGGAGGAATTGATGGTGTAGTTTTAGATGATGATTTTTCAGACGCTAGAATAGACTTGTTTTACAAACAAGAAGAGCGCGATTTCGACTGGCAATTAAATGGTGGCTTTAGATTACAAAAATATAATTGGTATGGGCTTTCAGATCAAATAAATTACGATCAGCTTGTAATTGATAACATAACTGAAGATCTAAGTTATACAGAGGTTTACATTGGAGGGATGGTTAATTATGAAGACTCTTTTTTTCAAGGAGGAACAGTTGAAGCATATAGCTTTACGGATGATGAAGCTAGTTCAGAAATCCATTTTCTAGCTAAGCCAAAAATTGAATTCCCGATTGCAACAGAATTAATTAATGCGGAAGCGCGTATTGAATTTTTAAGAACAAAATTCTTTCAAAATTTTCAAGTAACAGAAAATGATATTAGTAATACTTACTTTAATATTGGATTCAATCCTAATTTTGAAGTATTAAGAGATAATTTAACCATTAATTTAGGTGCAAATCTTGTATATAGTGCTGCTTCTGGAGTCAGTGAAAGCAAAGGTTTTATTTATCCTAAAATAACTACTTCTTATATTTTAATAGATCAAGTATTAACTTTTTATGCGGGAGTTGTTGGTGATTTACATCAAAATTCATTTAGAGGCTTCACTAGTGAAAACCCATTTGTTTCGCCAACTCTAGATGTGTTGAGAACCGACGAACAGTATAATGCTTATGGTGGTCTAAAAGGAAAGTTAGCATCTAATGTTGGCTATAATCTTAAAGGAGGTTATAAAAGTGAAAAAGCCAAGCCATTATTTAAGTTAAATCCATCAAAAACAGATGGAGCAAATACGATTACAAAAGGTTATGAAGCTGCTAATTCATTTCAAGTAGTTTATGATGATATAAAGACCATGTACGCTTTCGCGGAAGTTAGTGTAGATTTTTCTAAAACGTTAAAATTTGGTGGAAATGTAGAGTTTAATAGTTTTTCTACGACTAATCAATCAGAAGCTTGGAATTTACCAGAATTAAGAGCGACAGCTTTTGCTAATTACACCAATGATAAATGGTTTGCCGGGGCAAATTTATTTTTTGTAGGTGAACGAAAAGATGAAGTTACTTTTTTAATTCCTAATGTAATTATGCAGCCAGAATCAATCGCTATTACTAACGGAAATTATATGGATTTAAACCTTAACGGAGGTTATAAATTCACAGATAGACTAACGGCTTTTGCAAAAGTTAACAATGTTTTTGGAAGTAATTACCAAAAATATACGAACTTTGAGGTTCAAGGATTACAGTTCTTTGCAGGGCTGACCTATAAATTTGATTTTTAATAGTATAAAAATATAGTCATTTTAAGTGGCGTTGTGTGTTTTACTCCTTTTCCCTTTTTACATAACGCTGCTTAAGTGACATTAAGAATACATTTTAGTGTAGTATTCTTTATAAACTCCAGAAGTTACATTATTAAGCCATTTTTCATTTTCTAAATACCAATCTATAGTTTTCGACAAACCTTCTTCAAAAGTTACAGAAGGCATCCAGCCTAACTCTTTGTTTAGTTTAGATGCATCAATGGCATAACGTCTATCATGCCCAGCTCTATCTTTTACGTATGTGATTAATTTAGCTGAAGATCCTTTTTTACGACCTAATTTTTCATCCATCTGCTCACATAATAAATGAATGAGATTAAGATTTGTCCATTCGTTAAAACCACCAATATTATAAGTTTCACCGTGTTTTGCTTTATGAAAAATTAGATCAATCGCTCTAGCATGATCTTCAACAAAAAGCCAATCACGAGTATATTGACCATCACCATAAACAGGCAATGATTTATTGTTCTCTATATTATTAATGAATAATGGGATCAATTTTTCAGGAAACTGATTGGCGCCATAATTATTAGAACAATTACTAATAATAAATGGCATTTTATAAGTATTACCAAAGGCTCTTACCAGGTGATCAGAGGCGGCTTTCGAAGCCGCATAGGGAGATTGAGGGTCGTAAGATGTAGTTTCTGTAAATAAGCCTGTTTTACCTAATGAGCCATATACTTCATCGGTGGAAACATGGTAAAACAACTTGTCTTTATAATTATCACCACAGCTATCTCTAAAAGCATTCATTAAATTTGCTGTTCCGATCACATTGGTTTCTATAAAAGTATTAGGATCAGTAATTGAACGATCAACATGACTTTCTGCAGCTAAATGAATTACCGCATCGAATTGATGCTGACCAAATAAATCATTTAAAAACTGACTATCTTTTATATCCCCTTTTATAAAAGTATAATTATCAGATTGAGTAATATCATTGATATTTTCTAAGTTCCCTGCATAGGTTAAAGCGTCAAGATTAAAGATGTGATAATCAGGGTATTTTTTTACAAATAATCGAACAACATGTGAACCTATAAATCCAGCTCCTCCAGTAATTAATATTTTATTCATTTCTTTAAATTTAATTGCCATTTCCAGGCAGAACCCAAGGCCTCATCCAAAGTAAGATCGGCTTTCCAATTCAACTCTTTATTGGCTAGAGAAGCATCAGCATAAGCCGCTGTAATGTCTCCTTCTCTTCTTTCAACGATTTTATAATTGAGTTTTTGATTAGACACTTTTTCGAACGATTTAATAACATCAAGCACAGAAGACCCTTTGCCTGTTCCAACGTTAAAGACTTCGAAAGAAGTTTTGTTCTTGTTTTCCAGCAATCTATTTAAAGCCGCAATATGTGCTTTTGCTAGATCAACAACATGAATATAATCACGAACTGCGGTACCATCTTCTGTGGGGTAATCACCACCAAATACGGATAGCTGCTCCCTAATACCAGCAGCTGTTTGGGTTACGTAAGGAATCAGATTTTGTGGGACGCCAATTGGCAACTCCCCAATTTTAGAACTTTTATGTGCCCCGATAGGATTAAAATAACGTAAGGCTATTGTATTTAAGTTAGTAGCCTTAGCTGTATCTTTTAAAATATCTTCACTTATCTTTTTAGTATTTCCATAAGGAGATTCGGCTGATTTTGTTGGTGCATTTTCAGTTATAGGTAATTCATCTGCTTGCCCATAAACTGTACAAGATGAACTAAAAATAAAGTTTGTGATATTGTTGTTTAACATTTCTTCTAGAAGGTAAACAAGCGTAGAAATGTTATTGTGATAATACAATAAAGGTTTTTCCACACTTTCGCCTACTGCTTTAGAAGCTGCAAAATGAATAATCCCAGAAATATCGAAATACTCTTTAAAGAATTGCTTTAAAGCATGCTGATTTTTTAAATCTAATTGAACAAATTCAGGTTTTATATTGGTAATTGAAGTGATACCATCTAAAACATCAATTGAAGAATTAGACAAATCATCAATAATAATAACCTCAAAATCTTTATTTTGTAATTCTACAACGGTATGAGACCCAATAAAGCCTAAACCTCCAGTAACTAAAATTTTTTTCACAATTATAATTTAGCTTACAAAGTCTAAAATGGATTTGATAATAAATCTTAATTGATCTTCTTCAAACTCAGTATGCATTGGTAAAGAAATGACCGTTTGCACTAATTCATTAGTGACTTTAAAATCCTCTTCATTATATCGACTATCTGCATAGGCTTTTTGGCTATGTAAAGGAACCGGATAATAAATAGCATTTGCAATACCATTATCTAACAAATGTTTATGTAAAGCATCTCTATCAACACCTTTTAATTTTAAAGTGTATTGATGAAAAACATGCGTTGTAAAATTACTCGTAACTGGTGTTTCTATTTTGTCATTTCCTGCAAAAGCATTATTATAATATTCTGCTGCTTTTCTTCTTGCATCGCAATAGGCATCTAAATGAGGTAGCTTGATATCTAAAATAGCAGCTTGAATTGTATCTAAGCGAGAATTCACGCCAATAACATCATGATAATAACGCTTATACATGCCATGATTTACCATGCCTCTAAGTGTATGAGCTAACTCATCATCATTAGTAAAAATTGCACCACCATCACCATAACAACCTAAGTTTTTTGATGGAAAAAATGAAGTAGTACCTACTTCACCCATTGTTCCAGCTTTTTTCTTAGTTCCATCAGAAAAAGTATAATCTGCACCAATTGCTTGAGCTGTATCTTCAATAACATATAAATTATGCTCTTTTGCTATTGCTAAAACGGCTTCCATGTTAGAGCATTGTCCAAATAAATGAACAGGTACAATTGCCTTTGTTTTAGGAGTAATCGCTCTTTTAAGAGCATCAATATCGATATTAAACGTATCTCTTTCTACATCAACAAGCACAGGCGTTAACTTTAACAAACCAATCACTTCTACTGTTGCAGCAAAGGTAAAATCAGCGGTAATTACCTCGTCACCTTGTTCTAAACCAAGACCCATCATTGCAATTTGTAAAGCATCTGTTCCGTTAGCACAAGGGATCACATGCTTAACACCTAAATAGCCTTCTAAATTTTTCTGAAAACTTTTTACTTGTGGGCCATTGATAAAAGCCGAAGATTCAACCACGTCAATTATTGCTTTATCAACCTGATCTTTAATTTTCTTATACTGACCTTTAAGGTCAACCATAGGTATATTCATAGTAAGTTTTGAATCGTAAACGCACAAAAATACGAATTATTTGAGTGCTCTTAGGCTAAATTTATATTTTAGCAAACGTCAATGTATTTTTTATATAATATAGCTATCTATATCACTTCTTTTTTATTGAAATTCATAGCAGTTTTTAATAAAAAAATTAACCTCTTTGTTAAAGGAAGAAAAGACGTTTTTTCATATTTAAAAAACGAAATTTCATCTGATGACCATATAATTTGGTTCCATTGCGCGTCATTAGGTGAATTTGAACAAGGAAGACCAATTATTGAAAAACTAAAATTTCTTAGACCAAATTTTAAAATACTAATTACTTTTTTCTCGCCCTCAGGATATGAGGTTCGCAAGGAATACGCTTACGCGGATATGGTTTGCTATTTACCTTTAGATACAAAAGCTAATGCGAAAAAGTTTATTGATTTAGTAAAACCAAAAGCTGCAATTTTTGTCAAGTACGAATTTTGGCCAAACTTGCTTAGAGAACTTAGAAAAGCAGATATCAAAACTATTTTAGTGTCAGGTATTTTTAGAAAAGACCAGTCATTTTTCAAATATTATGGTAAATGGATGCAGAAATCATTACATACTTTCTATCATTTCTTTGTTCAAAATGAAACGTCAAAAAAATTATTGAGTACTATTAGTTTTAATAATGCCACAATTAGTGGAGATACACGATTTGATAGGGTTTACGATATTTTAAATCAAGACAATTCAATCAAAGAGATTGAAAGTTTTGTAAATAGTAAGCATGTATTAGTTGCGGGAAGCACTTGGCCAGAGGACGAATCATTACTTATTGATTATATAAATAATGAGGTTTTAGAAGATGAAAAATTTATAATTGCACCTCATAATATAAACCCTAAAGACATAGAGAAATTAAAAACATCCTTTAATAAAGAAACAGCGCTTTTTTCCAATAGAAATAAAGAACAAATTTATGATGCTCAAGTGCTAATAATTGATTCAATCGGTATATTAACCAAAGTGTTTAGTTATGCCAACACTGCTTATGTAGGCGGCGGATTTAAAACAGGGCTGCACAATGTTTTAGAACCTGCAACTTATGGAGTGCCTATTATTATTGGACCGCAATATGAGAAGTTTAATGAAGCAAAAGAATTGGTGAAGTTAGGAGCTTGTTTAGTCGTTAATAATAAATCGGAATTTAATACTACAATAAAGAATCTTTATAAAAACAAAAGCTTTGCAAAAGAAAAAGGAAAAATTGCAGGCAATTACGTAAAAGAAAACACTGGCGCATCAGATGAAATACTCGCTTTTTTGCTAGAAAATTAAGAAGCTTTTAATAATTTTCTTCCTAATTTCTTTCGTAACTTGCATCTTCCATTATGAGTGAGTTAAAAGACAAATTTGGTCGGCAAATTTCTTATTTGCGCTTGGCAGTTACTGACCGTTGTAATTTACGCTGTCAGTATTGTATGCCTGCACATGGGATCGATATTGTTGATCGTAAAGACTTACTCTCTTATAAAGAAATGTATCGTATTACGCGTGCATTGAGTGAATTAGGGGTGAATAAAATCCGTTTAACGGGAGGTGAACCTTTTGTACGAAAAGATTTTATCAAGTTCTTAGAAATGTTGTCTTTTAATGACCTTTTAGATGAGATCAATATTACAACTAACGGAGCATTAATTGCGAATCATATTGAGAAATTAGAAGGGCTGAAGATTAAATCAATCAACCTAAGTATAGATAGCTTAGACATGGATAATTTTGCAAAAATTACTCGTCGCGATATTTTCGATGAGGTTTATAAAACACTAGGATTATTGGAGCAAAGTTCAATGAACTTAAAATTGAACATGGTAGTTCAATCAGGTGTTAATACTCACGAAATTGTAGATTTTGTTGAACTTACTAGAGATAAGAATATCGCCGTTCGATTTATTGAAGAAATGCCTTTTAATGGTATCGGTCAGCGTCAAACTAAAGAAGTATGGAATTATAATAGAATCTTAGACAAGATCAAATCTCAAATCAAGAACTTTGAACCTCTAGTTTCTGAAAAATCATCTACTTCTAAGAATTTTAAAGTTAAAGATTATAAAGGGACTTTCGGAATTATCCCGGCTTTTACAAGAACAATTTGTGGAGATTGTAATCGTATTCGAATAACCGCCACAGGGATGTTTAAAAATTGCCTATTTGATGAAGGAGTTTTTAATGTGCGAGATTTTATCCGTAAAGGAGCAAGTAATGAAGATTTAAAAGAACTTTTTTTATCTATAGTGAAGGATAAACCTGAAAATGGTTTTGTTGCCGAAGCAAATAGAAAACAAAACAAAAAAGTTTCTGAAAGTATGTCTACAATTGGAGGCTAATGGAACTTATTTCCTCACAAGAAGCATTAAATATTATTCTAGACAACACGCAAGATTTCGGTGTTGAAGAAGTTCTTTTTTTAGACGCTCAAAATAGAGTTTTAAAAGAAGATGTAGTAGCAGATAGAGACTTCCCTCCATTTAATAGGGTTAGTATGGACGGTATCGCCATTAACTATAACGCTTTTAATGAAAGAAGAAAAATCTTTAAGATTGAAGGAATACAAGCAGCAGGAAGTCCACAATTGACTTTAGAAGATAAAGAAAACTGCCTTGAAGTGATGACTGGCGCAGTACTTCCTGTAAATGCTGACACTGTAATTCGGTATGAAGACATAGCTATAGAAAATGGAATTGCAAGAATTACTATTGATTCAATATCCGAAAAACAGAATGTACATCAACAGGGAAAAGATCGTGAGCAAGACGATATTTTAATTAGAAAGAATACAATAATTTCTTCTGCTGAAATAGGCGTTTTAAGTACAGTTGGTAAAGCCAAAGTAAAAGTTGCTAAACAACCAAAAGTAATGATTATTTCTACTGGTGATGAGTTAGTAGACACGGATGAAATACCATTGCCTCATCAAATTAGAAAAAGTAATGTATTCACTTTGATTTCTTTATTGCAGCGATTACATATTTCAGCTAAATCTGATCATATAAACGATGATAAAGAGATTTTAAAACAAAAAATAGCAAAATATTTAAATGAATATGATGTTTTGTTATTTAGCGGCGCGGTGAGTAAAGGAAAGTTTGATTATTTACCTGAAGTTTTAGATGAACTCGGTGCACAAAAATTATTTCATAAAGTAGCGCAAAGACCAGGTAAACCTTTTTGGTTTGGACGCATAGCGTCTATTGGTTTGAGAGAATGGGATGAAAATAAAACTGATAAAAAAGTTTGTGTCTTTGCCTTTCCAGGAAATCCTGTATCTACATTTGTAGGTTGCTTAAAATATTTCTATCCGTGGTATAAAAAGTCTGTTGGAATTGCTTTTAATGGTTCTAACAAAGCAATACTTGGTGAAAATTTTGAATTTAAGCCATCATTAACATATTTCTTACAAGTAAAATTACAATATAATGATGGATTGAAAGTCGCGAAGCCTGTTATAGGCAATGGTTCAGGAGATTTAGCTAATTTAGTAGACGTTGATGGGTTTTTAGAATTGCCATCTGATAAAACAGAATTTAAAACAGGCGAGGTTTACCCTTTAATAACATTTAGATAATGAGTGATTTTACACATATAACAGATAAAAATCAACCTAAAATGGTGAATGTTGGTGATAAAAAAATCACTAAACGACAAGCAATTGCTAAAGCTGAAATGTTTTTAGGTACTGAAATTATTTCTAGGTTTGAAGACAATGAGTTAACGACCAAAAAAGGGCCTGTTTTTCAAACTGCAATAATAGCTGGAATTCAAGCAGTAAAGAAAACTTCAGATTTAATACCTATGTGTCATCCATTAATGATCAATGGAGTGGATATTGAAATTAATATTTTAGATGACGAAATTATAGAAATCCTTAGTTCAGTAGAAATCGAGGGTAAAACAGGTGTAGAAATGGAAGCTTTAACAGGAGCTTCGGTTACCGCACTTACAATCTATGATATGTGCAAATCTATTTCACATAATATGATTATTAAAGAAGTAAGATTATTGGAGAAAACAGGCGGAAAATCGGATATTAAACATGGATAACATAAAACACTATAAACACGCTAAATTAGAACGCAGAATCAATGATAATTATGCGCCTAACGAAATTGCCATTTTAGGCTCAAAATGCTCAATTATTTCCAATTTTGTTCAAAAAATGAGCAAAAACCTACAAAAAAGGACTAAAATTGGCTATTTAGATGCTTCACACTCTGACACTACTGAAGCTCCAATTTTAGATGAATTCACAGGACATCATTCAGGGAGTTTATCGGTTACAACTCAACATGATTTAAATGAATATAATGAGCGTATTCGTTTTTCGGATTATGATCTACTTTTTATTAACGGTAACCATTATAAAGGTGCTAAACAAATACTCATTTTAGATAATGAGAAAGAAGTATCGGTTAAAAAACGACTAGATCAGTTAGACCGGATTCAATTTGTTGTAAAATTAAATAATGACTCGAACTATTTTGATTTTCTAGTAAAAAAATATCCTACTATAAGAAACTTAAAATCGTATCATATAGATGAGGTTGATGCAATTGCCCAACATATTGATAATTTAATTCAAGAAACTATTGCCCCAATTCAGGGATTGGTTTTAGCTGGAGGAAAAAGTCAGCGCATGGGGCAAGACAAAACCCAAATTAATTATTACGGTAAGTCGCAATTAGCTCATACGATTGAATTGTTAGAAAACAACCTACTCAACACTTATGTTTCATTAGCTAAAGACCAAAATTTAGACGATTACCAAGTAATACAAGATAAGTTTGTAGGATTAGGTGTTTTTGGGGCCATTTGTTCTGCTTTTATGAAAGACCCAAATAAAGCATGGCTGGTACTGGCTACAGATTTACCTTTTATAAATGATGATCTAGTAAAGGAACTCTTAAAGCATCGTAATCCTTCTAAAGCTGCAACGGCTGTTAGAGGAAAATCTAAAGAATTTGTAGAGCCTATTATAACAATATATGAACCTAAATCTTATCCTATTTTACTGAGTTATTTGTCGCAAGGATATTCATGCCCACGCAAAGCATTGATCAATTCTGATGTTGAGATTGTAGAGGTTGATGATAATTTGATCCGTAATGTAAACACTCCTGAAGAATATGAAGCTGCACTTAAAGAAATCGCTCAAAAAGCCTAATCTATGAATGCTGCTGTTCACATTTTAAATGGCGATAGCACTTTGTATCTTTTAGAGAAAAGTAAACTTAATGGTGATCGAATTGTTTGGCGAGAAATGTTATGTGATGGTCCTTTGGTAAAAGATGTTGGAAGTGATGACTTTTGGATGCAACGCTATAATTTTTTTGAAAGAGAATTAAAAGTAGATAAGCTTGAATATTATGACAAAACAATCAAAGAACTCGTTGGTATTGAGGATTTATCAAATTATAAAGAAGTTGTTCTTTGGTTTGAATACGATCTTTTTTGCCAAGTCAATTTAATGGCTTTATGTTCGTATTTATTGAAGTATTATAGAAAAGATATTTCATATTACTTGATCTGCGTTGGCAGAGAAAAAGGAGGAGATGGCTGGCAAACTTTAGCAGATTACTCACCTAATAATGGATTCCGAAATTTGTATGAAAATAAAGTAAAGCTTTCGCGGAATGATCTCTTATTTGTTAATGAATGCTGGAATCTTTACGTTGAAGGTGTCAAAGAAGATTTAGAGGCTTTTAATTTTAAGAAAAATCACAAATTCAAATATTTAGATATAGCTATTAAGCAACATTTAAAGAATTTAGAGAGAACTAATGGATTGGATTCAATTGCCTATAATGCATTAAGAATAATTCAGAACGGCAAACATGATAAGAAATGTATCATTAGAGAACTCTTACATTGGCAAAGGAGTGAAACAGTAAATGGGTTTGGTGACTTACAATATGCAGTGCGATTAAATGATTTGAAAGATTATTATGATATAAAGGAGAATGTATATTTTTTAAATAAAAAAGGAAAAGAAGTATTGGCATAGATGAAGAAGATTACAAAAGAAGAGCTATATCTAAGACAAACCACTTTGCAAGAAATCGGCAAAGAAGGTCAGCGAAAACTACTAGAGACTAAAGTTTTGGTGGTTGGTTGTGGTGGACTGGGAAATGCAGCGGTAGTTTACTTGGCAGCAAGTGGAATAGGGTACTTACATTTAGTAGATTTTGATGAGGTCTCTGAGTCAAATTTACACCGTCAGGTATTCTACAAAACAGAAGATATTGGTAAGTTGAAAATAGAAGTGTTAGCAGCTCATATAAACACAATTTCTCCTTTTGTAAAAGTTAGCACTAGCAAAAAACCTGTTTCTAAAAAGAACGTATTCAATTTAATTGCTAAGGCTGATTATGTGCTAGATTGTACAGATAGTTTACCCATTAAATACTTGCTCAATGATGCTTGTGTGTTAAAAGCGAAACCATTGATTTATGGTTCTCTCTATAAGTTTGACGGTTATGTTTCCAGTTTTAATATTAAGATTGCTAAAACAGCCTATGGCTGCAATTTGAGAGATGCTTTTCCGGAGATGTCAAAGCAACAAGTACCCAATTGTTCTGAGGTTGGTACATTAAATACTATTGTTGGAATTATTGGTTTAATGCAGGCCAATGAAGTTTTAAAATTAGTCACTGGTATAGGTAAAGCGTTAGCGAATGAATTATTGATCTACAATAGTTTAGAGAGCTCTCAGTTTAAAATGAAACTTAAAAAATCCTTCAGTAAGGAGAAAATAGAAGAGCTGTTTAAAACAGAAACATACCACGATCCTAATTGTGAACTTCAAGAAGAATCGTTATTAATTTCCGCGAAAGCGTTACGGCAAAAATTACTACATGGCGAAGCATCTAGAAATCTAAATATAATATCTGTTATAGAAGATAAAAACACCAAGTTACCTTTTCAGGTTCATCAAAAAACACCATTATCAATATTAAATATTGAGCAACAAAATTTTGCAAATGATAATGAATATGTGATTGTTTGCAACAAAGGTATTTCGAGTTATATTGCCACACAACGAATAAAAGCAAAGCACCCTCACCTAAATGTGTTGAGCCTTAAGGGCGGAATTACTAATTACTAATGCAGCATCCAAAAGAATTTTATAATACAGAAAAACAGAAATTCACAAACGAATTAACTGTTTTAAAGAATCAATTAACGACTTCAAGCTCATTGCGATTACTGGTATTTTTACTTACAGGTTTCGGAACCTATTTCTTTTTTGGGAATTATACCGCAATGGGTTTAGTAGCTTTGGCGGGAATTTCAATTTTTGTGTATTTATTATTGCGCCACACAGATTTACAATACAAAAGAGATTTAACAACAGAATTAGTTAAGATCAATCAAGTTGAAATTGATGCTTTAGCTGGAAATTATTTAAAGTTAGATGAAGGCAGAGAATTTATTGATCCAACACACTTTTATAGTTATGATATAGACCTTTTTGGTAGAGGATCTTTCTTTCAATATACCAATAGAACCACTATCGATGAAGGCAGAAAGAGATTAGCTTTATTATTAACTTCAAACAATATTTCAGAAATTGAAGAAAAACAAGAAGCGATTAAAGAGTTATCTGCAATGCCAAAATGGAGGCAGCAATTCTCTGCAATTGCACGTTTGGTAAAAGTGCAGCATTCTGCGAAATCGATAACGTCATGGATGACAAATTACAAAGCTATTTTTCCGTCATTTATTACGTATTTAGCATTAGTATTCTCTATTATTTCTATAACCTTAATTACGTTATTAAGTTTTAGTCTACTTCCTTTTTCGGTAGTACTTATTTGGTTTTTTATAGGTTTAGGGGTTTCAGGAATGTATCTTAAAAGAGTAAACACTATTTACCAAGAAGCAGATAAGGCAAAAGATACTTTTAAGCAATACCACAAATTATTAAATGAAATAGAATCTGAAACATTCTCGGCATCACTTTTACAGCAAAAACAAGATGAAATTAAGACCGAAAAGTTAAAATCTTCAGTAATTTTTGCAAAATTCTCTAAGGTATTGGATGCTTTAGATCAACGAAATAATGTAATTATTGCCATATTAGGGAATGCCTTTTTTTTAAGAGATACTCATGAAGCTTTTAAAGTAGAGAAATGGATTTTACAATATGCACCTAAAGTGGAAAGTTGGTTTGAAGTGATTGCTTTTTTTGATGCACAAAATTCATTAGCGAACTTTGCTTTTAATCACCCAGAATATGTTTCTCCGGCAATCAATAGTGATTCTGATGTTATTAAGGCAGAACAATTTGGGCACCCACTATTGAGAAGAGAACATAGAATAAATAATGATTTCAAGATTGAAAATCAGCAATTTTTTATTATTACAGGTGCGAATATGGCTGGCAAGAGTACTTTTTTACGGACAGTTTCTTTGGGGATTTTAATGGCAAATATTGGTTTACCTGTTTGTGCAAAATCTTTCAACTATTCACCAATTAAATTGATAACTAGTATGAGAACTTCAGACTCGTTAGCTGATGATGAATCCTATTTCTTTTCAGAGTTAAAACGTTTAAAGTTTATAGTGGAAGAAATTAAAAATGAAAACTATTTTATCATTCTAGATGAAATATTAAAAGGCACCAATAGTACCGATAAAGCCATTGGTTCTAAAAAGTTTGTACAAAAATTGGTTGCCTCTAACTCTACAGGAATTATTGCCACACACGACCTAAGTTTATGCGAAATAGAAAAAGAATTAATAGAAGTAGAAAACTATTATTTTGACGCTGAAATCATTAACGACGAACTCTATTTTGATTATAAATTAAAAGATGGCATTTGCCAGAATATGAATGCTTCATTTTTGTTAAAGAAGATGGAGATAGTTTAAAATTAAAAGTAATGCCAATAATAAAACTTGAAACAGAAATAAATGCTCCTATTAATCGTGTTTTTGATTTGGCTAGAAGTGTTGATTTGCATAAGAACTCTACAACTGGGACAAATGAAGAAGTTGTAGCAGGAAGAACTACTGGTTTAATAGAGTTAGGAGATACAGTTACTTGGAGAGCAAGACATTTAGGGATCTATCAAGAACTGACAGTAAAACTTACTGAATTTAATAAGCCAGCTATGTTTAGTGATAGAATGCTAAAAGGTGCTTTTAAATCAATGCAACATGTCCATAGATTTAAGGAACAAAGGAATAAAACTGTTATGATAGATGAATTTGAATATTATTCCCCTTTTGGTGTTCTAGGCAAAATAGTTGATAAATTATTTCTACAAAATTATATGACAAAATTTTTGAAGAATAAAAACAAAGAATTAAAGAAAGTGGCAGAAAGCGATGATTGGACAAAATATATTAATTAAGGTGTAGCATTTACCCACACTTCACCGTCTATAAAATGCTCTTTTTTCCAGATGGGTACAGTTTCTTTTAAGTTGTCAATAGCAAATTGGCAAGCAGCAAAAGCAGCTTTTCTGTGAGGAGCAGAAACGGAAATAATTACGGGTATATCACCAATATTGAGTTTTCCTTCAGCATGATGAATAGTAATCTTTAAAATATCAAAATCGGCTAAAGCTTTATCAGCTATTTTCTGCATTTCTTTTAAAGCCATAGCTTGGTAAGTAGAGAAATCGAGTAAAGTTACTTCTTTATTCTGCGTTAAGTTTCTAACCGTACCTACAAACAAGGCAATGCCGCCACATGAAGCATCTCTTACAAAATCATAGCATTCTTGTATATTAAGTGCTTTCGTTATAATTTTTACCGAACTATTTTCAGTCATTTTTTAACAGATTCTATTACAAAGTTAGCGAATCGGGTTGTACTTTTGCAGTCATATTTTTTGATTATGAAAAATACATTTAGAGTTATAAGTATTTTAGAAGGACTATCATATATTTTGTTGCTATTTATTGCAACGCCAATTAAATATATCGGTGGTGATGAAACCTATGTTAAATTACTTGGAATGCCACATGGTTTATTATTTATAACTTATATAGTTTTAGCGTATTTAATAAAAGATAAAATGCAATGGGATACTAAAACATTTATGTGGGTGTTAGCAGCTTCTATTATTCCTTTTGGTACTTTTTATATTGATAAAAAGTATTTAAGAGTTTAATTAACCTCCACTCACGGGAGGTATTAAAGCAACAATATCATTGTCTTTTAGCATCTGATTTTCTTCCGCGTAAGCTTCATTAACAGCGACCGAAAAACTATAGGCGTCTAACTCTTTATATTGCTGAATAAGTTGTTGTTTTAAATCAAAAACCGAAATACTTTCCGAAACATCTAAATCATTTGCACTTTTACCAATAATATCTCGTGTAATACCAAAAAATAACACTTGTATCTTCATAAGTCAAAGTTATTAAAATCTGCTACATTTGTTAGATAATAACTAACCGATTGAAAAAATACATACCAATACTAGATTGGCTCCCTAATTATTCTTTTTCTTTTTTAAAAGGTGATCTTATAGCTGGTTTAACGGTTGGTATTATTTTAATCCCCCAAGGAATTGCCTATGCATTAATTGCAGGTTTACCTCCAATTTATGGATTATATACAGCATTGATTCCGCAAGTAATGTATGCCATTTTTGGTACATCTAGGCAATTAGCAACGGGCCCAATTGCAATAGATTCTTTAATTATCGCAGCAGGAGTTTCTGCTATTGCATCGGTAAATCCGGAAAATTATATCGTAGTTGTTTTGGCTTTAACCTTAATAACCGGATGTATTCAGGTAATTGTGGGTGTTTTTAAGCTAGGATTCATTGTTAACTTTCTTTCAAAACCCGTTTTAACAGGATTTGTAACTGCGGCAGCTTTAATTATTGGATTTAACCAGTTTAAAGGATTATTGAAGATAAATATAGAACGTAGTAATAGAATCCAAAATTTGATCTACGATATTTTTAACAGCTTATCTACGATTCACTTAAAGAGCCTATTGATTGGAGGTATATCTATTTTAATAGTATATAGTTTAAGAAAAGTAAATAGACGAATACCTGGACCATTAATTGTAGTAGTTTTAGGTATTCTATTGGTGAGCTCTTTTAAAGAGTATTTTGGTGGTGTAGAAATTGTTAGAGAGATACCGAAGGGATTACCTGCTTTTGAGATTCCTAAATTAAATTACGATCTGTTTTATAAATTAATCCCTTTAGCCCTTACACTTTCTTTTACAGGATTTTTACAAGCAATTTCAATTGCTAAAGCAATAGATGAGGATTATGCTAATCCTAAATTAAATGCCAATCAAGAATTAATAGCATTAGGGATGAGTAATATTGTTGGATCGATGATAAACTCTTATACATCTTCAGGAAGTTTTGCCAGATCTGCACTGAATAAAGAAATAGGTGCCAAAACACCAATGGCAAATGCTTTTGCTGCTTTATTTGTGGCTTTTACATTGTTATTTTTAACGCCGGTATTTTATTATTTACCCAATACAGTTTTAGCCTCAATTATTATTGTCGCTGTTTTTAGCTTAATAAAGATAGACGATATTAAATTCCTTTGGAAAACAAATAAAAAAGATTTTTTAATGATGTTGGTAACATTTATAGTTACGCTAACCATAGGTGTTAAAGAAGGAATAATGGTTGGTGTTTTAGTGTCTATTTTTGCAGTAATTTTTGACTCATCTATGCCACATATGGCTGTGTTAGGCAAAGTGCCTGGCACAACACATTTTTACAGAAACATCTCTAGATTTGATGATGTAGAAGAGCATCCTGAGATACTAATAGTTCGGTTTGATGCTCGTTTATATTTTGCCAATGCGAACTATTTTAAAGAAAAGATAGACGAATTTGCCAATGCTAAAGGAGACGGGTTAAAAGCGATTATTATTGATGCTGAGGTTATTAATAATATTGATAGCACTGGCGCTTCCACGTTGAGTGAGTTAACAGATAAGTATAAAGATAAAGATGTTGAAGTTTATATCACAAGTGTTAAAGGCCCAGTAAGAGATGCTTTGGCTAAAAGTGATTTGATCGAAAAAATTGGAGCTAAAAACTTCTTTATGAGTATTCAAGAGGGTGTTGATTACTATTATAAAAAAGAAAAGAAAGAAAGAAAGTACAGCAAATATGTCAATCAAGTCAATCTTGATTAACAGTATTTTATGACAAAAATCAGATTTACAACTAGAAATAGTCATTAAATTTGTAGCATAAAGAAAAGATTATGAATATAGAACAGATATATACAGGGTGCTTAGCTCAAGGGGCATATTATATAGAAAGTAATGGCGAAGTGGCAATTGTTGATCCTTTACGAGAAGTAGAGCCATATATAAAGAGAGCTCAAAAAGATAACGCGAAGATCAAATATATTTTCGAAACGCATTTTCATGCAGATTTTGTAAGTGGTCATGTAACTTTAGCGGAAAAAACTGGAGCAAAGATTGTTTATGGACCAACAGCTCAAACATCTTTTAACTCGCATATTGCCAAGGATGATGAGGTTTTTCAGATAGGTGATATAACAATTACTGCATTACATACTCCTGGTCATACTATGGAGAGTACTACTTATTTGTTAAAAGATAAGAGTGGAAAAGATCACGCTATTTTTAGTGGAGACACTTTGTTTTTAGGTGATGTAGGTCGGCCAGATTTAGCCCAGAAAGCTGCAGATATGACTCAAGAAGACCTTGCAGGCATTTTATATGAAAGTTTAAGAAGTAAAATTATGCCTTTGGCAGATGATGTAATTGTGTACCCTGCTCATGGAGCGGGTTCTGCATGTGGTAAGAATTTAAGTAAAGAAACAGTTGGTACAATTGGTAATCAGAAGCAAACTAATTATGCTTTGAGAGCTGATATGACAAAGGAAGAATTTGTAAAAGAAGTGACAGATGGTTTGTTACCACCACCGCAATATTTCCCGTTAAATGTAAAGCTAAATAAAGAAGGCTATGAAAGTATTGACAAAATTCTTGATAAGGGAGCAAAGCCTTTAAACCCCGATGAGTTCGAGAGATTAGCTAACGAAACTGACGCTTTAGTGTTAGATGTTCGTCATCAATCAGAATTTATAAAAGGATTCATTCCTCGTTCTATTTTTATTGGAATTGATGGTGGATTTGCACCATGGGTAGGTGCTTTAATTATGGATATTGAACAGCCTATTTTGCTAGTAGCACCAGAAGGGAGAGAAGAAGAAACAATTACAAGATTATCTCGTGTTGGTTTCGACAATACAATTGGATACTTAAAAGGAAACTTTACTTCTTGGAAAGGCTCAGGCAAAGAAATTGATTCGTTGGAATCTATTTCTGCAGCTGAATTAGAAACTAGAATTAATGAACAGAATGCTTTGGTTTATGATGTTCGCAAACCAGGAGAATATCAAAGTGAACATATAGAAGGTGTATCGAATACGCCTTTAGACTTTATCAACCAGCATGTTTCTGATTTTCCAACGGATAGAGAATTTCATGTGCACTGCGCAGGAGGTTATCGCTCTGTAATTGCGGCTTCTATTTTAAAAGCAAGAGGGTTTCACAAAGTGGTAGATGTAGCGGGTGGTTATGGAGCAATAAAAAATACTGGTATTAAGAAAACAGACTATGTTTGTCCAACTACCTTGAAGTAAATCGTCTTTAAGTAAAGATTATATTATGAAGCACCTTTATTTACTTTTCGGATTTCTATTAGCATTCAATTTAAATGCACAGAAGCAAGTTACAGACCATATTTTTAGTTTAGATAGTTTATCAACTGCTCCAAAGGCTAAATTGGCTGATGTAGTTTGGATAGCAGGTAATTGGAAAGGTGAAGCGTTTGGCGGTATTACAGAAGAAAATTGGAGTAAACCATCAGGTGATTCTATGATGGCTGCCTTTAAATTGATTAACAATGGTAAAGTATCTTTCTATGAAATAGAAATCATCCGACAAGTAAAAGAATCTTTAATTCTTCAGTTAAAACATTTTCATGGAGATTTAAAAGGTTGGGAAACCAAGGATGAAACAGTTGATTTTCCTTTAGTAAAAATTACAGATAAAACAGTTTATTTTGATGGAATGACCTTTGAAAAAATCAGCGATAATGAAATGAATGTTTATGTGTTGATGAAACAAAAGGATGGTACTTCTAAAGAATTAAAATTCAATTATCAAAAATGAAATTTCTAAAATTGTTATTGGTTTTAACTATTCTTTTTTCTTTATCATGTAAAGAAGAAAAAAACGGTTCAGTTGAAGTAAAACAATCGGAAGCTAAACAAACAAAAGGTGAAGATATAAAGCTAGTAGCAACAGGTTTTAAATCTGCTATTAAAAATAAAGAAGTTCAGTTAATTGATGTTCGTCGTCCAGAAGAATTTGCTGATGGTCATCTAAAAAATGCTAAGAATATTAATTTTTATGAAGATAGCTTCATAAGCTTAATAACTCAAGAACTAGATAAATCTAAACCAGTTTATTTGTACTGTAGAAGTGGTGGAAGAAGTGGAAAAGCTGCTGCTAAACTAAGTTCACAAGGCTATACAGTTTATGACCTTAAAGGAGGAATTTTAAATTGGGAATCAAACAATTTTGAAATTGTAAAAAAATAAAAAAACGAGGAATTTTCCTCGTTTTTTATTTTAGAATCTTAGTGTCGCTCCTACTAAAAAATTTGTGGTAGCTTGCGGATAGAACCCTGTAAAATGCCCTGTTGTTGTACCAGAAGGGCTGTTAACATCAGGAAAATCAAAAGAACCGAAATATCCGTTAGAAACATATTCTTTATTAAATATATTATTTACTAAAGCGGATAATATTATTGACTTAAAGATCTTATTTGGCTTAATTTCATATATGGCATTTAAGTCATTAATAAAATAACTTTCTAGTTTAGAACTTTCTTCATCGATATTACCCATATATTGTTCACCAACATACTTTGATAAGAAACTAAATTGTAAATTTTTTATTGGTTGATAAGTTAAAGCATTTCCTGCTATTAAACTTGGTGAAAATGAAATATACGTATTTCCTACATTTTGTAAAACACCATCCTTTAGTGTAACAAAATCTTGATTTTTATTATCACTGATTGCAATATTTGGGCTAATAGATAATTGATTAGATATTCTTATTTGTGCATCAATTTCTAATCCTAGACGATAACTTTTATCACTATTTGCTCTTACTCTTGCTCCTACATCGTCAATAGCACCCGTCAAAACCAATTGATCTTTATAGGCCATGTAATAGACATTGGTGTTTAGTTGAATGTTTTTATTTTTTAACCTCCAACCTAATTCAAAATCATTTAATTTTTCAGGTTTAACAGCTGTATTGTCTTCAAAATCATCACGATTAGGTTCTCTTTGTGCTCTAGCATAAGAAGCGTAAATACTATTATTTGCGTTTAAAATATACGTAAAACCTAGCTTAGGGTTAAAGAAACTAAAATTTTCATCAACATTTATTGGCTCTCTATCTGAAGTTAACCCGTCTGTTTCATAGTTTACAAAACGACCTTGTAAATCTAAAAATCCAATTAACTTTTCATTGAAATTATAAGTTGCTTTAGAGAAAATACTAAAATCAATTTTCTTGGCATCACTAAAATAATATCGATCTCTAATATTTGTGTTTGAAGATAAATCACTTCCCCAAATTACTTCCCCAAAGTGATCACCAGTATAATTACTATAAGATAATCCAGTAATAAAATCTATTTTCTCGTTTTTAAAGTTCACATTAAAATTAGCAACATAAAAATCATTATCAAGCCATCTTCTAACAATAACATCACTATTATCTTCAATTAGATTGGCAAAATCAGCTGCTGACTCTTCTTCTTTAAATTGCTCAAAGAAACCCTCTCCTTTAGTATAGTTTAACCCAATATTTGTGGACCAACTATCACTTAGTCTTTCATTCCAATGAAATTGATAGTGATTTTGCTCATAATTATCAGTTTCATTTTCATAAGTATAAGGGTTTTGCCTACGATCTTCTTCTAACTGCTCAGCCGTTAAACCAAACCAAGCTTGATAGGTTTTTTCCTTTCCACCAAAAGTCAAAGCTTTAATTAAGGTGTTATCATCAATATAAGAAGCCTGTAAAAAATATGATTTTAAATCTGTAAATGCTCTATCAATATATCCATCAGAATAAATATTAGATAAACGACCAACAACTTCAATATTATCATTAATTAACCCCGTGCTTAGTTTTACAGTATGTTTTCTAGTTGCATAAGAACCGAACGAATTTGAAATTTCTGCGAAAGCAGTATCAGAAATAGCGTCGGTTAATAAATTCAAGCTTGCACCAAAAGCGCCAGAACCGTTGGTAGATGTACCTACGCCACGCTGTAATTGTAAACTTTGAGTTGAAGAAGCAAAATCGCCAAGGTTTACCCAAAAAGTCCCTTGACTTTCTGCATCGTTATAAGGTATACCATTTAAGGTGACGTTAATTCTAGTTGCATCAGAACCCCTAACTCTTAAATAAGTGTAACCTATACCAGCCCCAGCATCAGAAGAGCTAACAACCGATGGTAAATAATTCAATAACATAGGGATATCCTGCCCTAAATTACGTTTAGCAATTTCCTTTTTAGTGAGATTAGAATGTGTTACAGGTGCATTCGCTTTTACACGCACAGCTTTAACCAGAACTTCATCTAGTTTTTCAACTTTAGTTGTGTCTTGTTTTTTCTCTTGAGCGTAGATACTGACCGAAAGTATCAGTAATGTCAAGAATAGAAATAAATTTTTCATCGATTAAAATTTTAACCGAATAAAAAGAGGTAATTATTCTTAATTAATAATTTGTTTTATTTAATGAAGCTAGGCTTCATTTTATTCACTTTCCTAAACAGCATTATCTGTTCTAGGTTCAATGGGTATGATCTCAGCCGATTATAGGCACCCCTTTATGAGAACAGTGCAAAATTACTAGCTATTTTTTAATTAGCAATGCCTAGTTTAAATTATTATTTTAGCCATTCTAATTACAAAATTCTTTATGAGTCGATCATTTAAAGTAAAGGTCAATGAATCGTATGATTTTGATTTTTCTGATGAAGAAATTAAAAGCTTAGATTACTTTCAAAAAAACAAAAACGATTATCATATTTTAAAGGATAATCAATCTTTCGATACTAAAATAATATCACCTGATTTTAATCAAAAAAAATATTCCGTTCAGGTTAATGGAAATAGTTACGAAGTAGCTATTTCTAACGAATTAGATATGTTAATTACAGAGTTAGGATTAGAAGCATCTTCAGTTAAAAAGGCAAACGATTTAAAAGCCCCAATGCCAGGATTAATAGTTTCTGTAGATATTAAAGAAGGACAAGAAGTGAAAGAAGGCGATGGTATTTTAGTATTAGAAGCTATGAAAATGGAAAACACCTTAGTGGCTCCCAAGGATGGTATTGTAAAATCAATTACAATTAAAGCAGGAGACAAGGTTGAAAAAAATGAACTATTAATCGAAATGGAATAAGATGAAGAAGATATTAGTAGCAAATAGAGGTGAAATTGCGCTACGAGTTATGCGCACAGCAAAAAAAATGGGAATTAAAACAGTAGCTGTTTTTTCTGAAGCTGATAGAAATACACCGCATGTTCGTTTTGCAGATGAGGCAGTGTGTATAGGTCCTGCTCCTTCAAACCAATCTTATTTATTGGGTGATAAAATTATTGAAGTAGCAAAATCTTTAAATGTTGAAGGGATACATCCGGGATATGGATTCTTAAGTGAAAATTCAGATTTTGCTGAAGCAGTTGAAAAATCAGGAATCATATTTATAGGCCCAAAGTCAAAAGCCATTAAGGTAATGGGAAGCAAATTAGCAGCTAAAGACGCTGTTAAAGATTATGATATTCCAATGGTACCTGGAATTGATGAAGCGGTTACCGATGTCAGATATGCTGAAAAAATAGCCAAAGAAATAGGATACCCAATTTTAATAAAAGCTTCTGCTGGTGGTGGTGGAAAAGGAATGCGAGTTGTAGAAAAGGAAGAAGATATCACCGAACAAATGAAACGGGCCATTTCTGAGGCAGAATCCGCTTTTGGAGACGGCTCTGTATTTATTGAAAAATATGTCGGTTCACCACGTCATATTGAAATTCAGGTATTGGCAGATAGTCATGGAAACACAGTTCATTTATTTGAACGTGAATGTAGTGTGCAACGCCGTCATCAAAAAGTGGTTGAAGAAGCTCCTTCGAGTGTGTTGACTCCAGAAATCCGTGAAAAAATGGGTGAAGCCGCTGTAAAAGTGTCAAAAGCATGTGATTATTTAGGTGCAGGTACTGTAGAGTTTTTATTGGATGAAAATAAGAACTTCTATTTCCTCGAAATGAATACGCGTTTGCAGGTAGAGCATCCTGTAACCGAACTGATCACTGGTCTTGACCTTGTTGAAGAACAAATTAAGATTGCAAGAGGTGAGAGACTATCCTTTAAACAAGAAGATTTAGATATTAATGGTCATGCTTTAGAATTACGCGTGTATGCTGAAGATACATTGAATAATTTTCTGCCAAGTATTGGAACTCTAGAAGTATATAATCCACCGAAAGGTGAAAATATTCGTGTTGATGATGGTTTTGAAGAAGGTATGGAAATACCTATTTATTACGACCCTATGATTTCCAAACTCATAACTTATGGAAAAACACGTAATGAAGCGATTGAATTAATGAAAGATGCCATAGCTAATTATAAAGTAATAGGAATTCAAACAACATTGCCTTTTGGAAAGTTCGTCTGTGAACATGAAGCCTTTACTTCAGGAAATTTTGACACACATTTTGTAAAGAAATACTATTCAAAAGAATTATTAGAAGAGACCTATAAAACAGAAGCTGAAATAGCCGCAAAAATAGCTTTGAAAATGTATTTGGAAGAACAGCAAACCTTAAAAGTACCAACTCGTGAAATCTAAAATAGATAAACTACAAGATAAAATTGCTAAGGCAAAATTAGGTGGAGGAGAAAAGCGAATCGAGCGTCAACACCAAAAAGGAAAATTAACAGCTCGTGAACGTATCGACTATTTATTAGATGAAGGTTCTTTTGAAGAAGTTGGTATTTTAGTGACGCACCGTACCACTGATTTTGGTATGGATAAACAACAGTTTTATGGCGATGGTGTAGTTACGGGTTACGGAACCATTGATGAAAGGTTGGTCTATATTTTCGCTCAAGATTTTACCGTTTTTGGAGGGTCATTATCAGAAACGCATGCTGAAAAGATTTGTAAAATTATGGACTTGGCCGTAAAAGTGGGCGCTCCATTAATTGGCTTAAATGATTCAGGTGGAGCACGTATTCAAGAAGGTGTTCGCTCTTTAGGAGGCTATGCCGATATTTTCTATAGAAATGTACAGGCTTCGGGGGTGATTCCGCAAATATCTGCTATTATGGGGCCTTGTGCAGGCGGTGCTGTGTATTCTCCGGCAATGACCGACTTTACTGTAATGGTAGAGAATTCTAGTTATATGTTTGTTACTGGTCCAAATGTGGTTAAAACAGTAACAAATGAAGAAGTAACCTCAGAAGAATTAGGTGGAGCTTCTACGCACGCAACTAAATCTGGGGTAACACATTTGACCTCAGAAAATGATGTACAATGCTTAGAAGATATAAAGACATTGTTGAGTTTTATGCCTCAAAATAATCAAGAAACGGCTAAACAGCTATCATTTGATTTAGGGGATGAGTATCGTGAGGAGTTGTCTGCTGTTGTTCCTGAAAATGCCAATAAGCCGTACGATATGCGTGTGGTAATAAATGGTATAGCGGACACTGATTCTTTCTTCGAAATTCATAAAGACTACGCCGAAAATATTGTAGTTGGCTTTGCGAGACTGGCAGGAAGAAGTATTGGTATAGTTGCCAATCAACCAATGAGTTTGGCGGGATGTTTAGATGTGAATAGTTCTAAAAAAGCAGCTCGGTTTACCCGTTTTTGCGATTGCTTTAATATTCCACTGTTAGTATTGGTAGATGTACCAGGATTTTTACCAGGAACAGATCAAGAATGGAATGCTATTATCACCAATGGAGCTAAATTATTATATGCATTGAGTGAAGCTACGGTGCCTAGAGTGAGTGTAATTACACGTAAAGCGTATGGAGGAGCTTATGACGTAATGAATTCAAAGCATATAGGGTCTGACATGAATTTTGCTTGGCCATCTGCTGAAATTGCTGTAATGGGAGCGAAGGGAGCCAGTGAAATTATCTTTAAAAAAGAAATCGCAGAAGCGGAAGATCATGAAGCTAAATTGGCTGAAAAAGAAGCTGAATATGCTGAAAAGTTTGCAAATCCATATCGCGCAGCACAACGAGGATTTATTGATGAGGTTATTTTACCTGAGGAAACTCGTAGAAAATTGATCAAAGCTTTTGCAATGCTCGAAGGAAAAAAAGTAGATCGCCCTAAGCGTAAGCACGGAAATATTCCACTTTAGATTTATTTGATATTATGAAACGAATCCAACTATTTGAATTCGAAGATTTTTCTTGGTTTCCAAATTGGATACGCTCTAGTATGACAAATCTTATTGCTGTACTCCATAAAATAATGGGCACCAAAGAAGTGTTGGCAGGATTACTACTTAAAATCAAAGAGATGTATTCTTTTGATTGGGTAGTAGATATTGGTTCAGGCTCAGGAGGTATTATGCCAGA
Source organism: Maritimimonas sp. 2304DJ26-3 (assembly GCF_056591635.1). Taxonomy (NCBI): domain Bacteria; kingdom Pseudomonadati; phylum Bacteroidota; class Flavobacteriia; order Flavobacteriales; family Flavobacteriaceae; genus Maritimimonas; species Maritimimonas sp. 2304DJ26-3. Next base: position 627,685 of record NZ_JBWQOK010000001.1, on the reverse strand, counting down.
GGTAATTCAGCATTTGAATAAGGAGAATAACAAGCCTATCTCTTTAATATTAACAGATTTATACCCTAACAAAGAGTATATAAATCATATTAATAATCAACAGCTCAATCATATTGCCTATCAAGAAGAATCACTTGACGCGACTAATTTTAGCCAAGCACAAGCAGGATTAAAAACGATGATGAATAGTTTTCATCACATGCCTCCAGATAAAGCGAAGCAAATTTTAAAATCGGCTCAAGAAAACAGACAGCCTTTACTAATCTATGAAATTGCAGAAAATAAGATGCCGTTGTTATTATGGTGGTTATTATTACCAATTTCACTAGTAATTCTCTTTGTAATGGTGTTATTTATGACACCATTTTGCAAGCCATTATCTTTAAAGCAAATTATATTTACTTATTTGATACCGATCATCCCTATTTTTTATGCTTGGGATGGGCAAGCATCGATGCCAAGAATGTATACTTTTGATGATATAAATGAATTGTTAGATGACATACAAGATGATTCTTATACTTGGCAAATGGAAGCAGCTACGAAAACTAACGGTAAGAAGTTAGGATATTATATTTTAGGATTACCCAAATAAAATAGTATGAATCAATTAAAAGGATTAAAAACCTGGCATCAGTTTATCGAAAATAGAGATGTGTCATTATTGGACGATTTTCTTGCTGAAGATGCAGTACTCTATTCACCAGTAGTTTTCACACCCATTGAAGGCAAGTTTTTTGTAAAAATGTACTTACTAGCAGCTGAGCAAATAATTGCCAATGAAAGCTTTGACTATGTTAATGAAGTTTCAAAAGATGATCACGCAGTTTTAGAATTTAAAACCGAAATTGAAGGTATTACCGTTGAGGGTGTAGATATAATTAAATTCAATGATCAAGGGCAGTTAAAATCGTTAAAGGTTATGGTACGTCCTTTAAAAGCTATGAATATTGTACATCAAAAAATGGGAGAGTTTTTACAAAAGATGAATGAATAACAAGGAATTGCTTTTACAATAAATTTTATTCCGCCTTCCTAAACTCATAAGAAAATCTTAAAAAAAGAGAATTTGGTGTTAATTATTGCTTAATTAACATTCTGTTTTCTTTTCTGAACTTGAATTATGTTGATATTTAAAAATCCTAAAAGTCAGCATGAATCGACAGGTCAATATATTGGGCACCGAAAAGATTAGTAAACTATTATTAAAACAAGCCGTTCCTGCCTCTATTGGTATCCTTATTATGTCTATTAATATGATAGTTGATACCATTTTTGTTGGTCGTTGGATTGGTGTAATGGCAATAGCTGCAATCACTGTAGTTTTACCAATTGTATTTTTAATTTCTTCTATTGGTATGGGGATTGGAGTTGGAGGAAGTTCAATCATTTCTAGGGCATTAGGAGGAAAGAATACCTCAAAGGCATTTGAAGTACTTGGAAATCAGATTAGCCTAACTATTGCGTTGTCTTTTTTCTTTGTTCTACTTGGCACCTTCTTTTGTTTGCCAATCCTACAATTATTTGGAGCAAATGGTAATATAGTCAATCCGGCAGAAGCGTATTTTGAAGTTATTATTTGGGGCGTTCCTTTTTTGGCATTTGCTATGATGGCAAATCCAGTTATTAGAGCAGTTGGTAAACCTAATTATGCTATGCTAACCCTCATTTTTGCCGCTATTGCAAATATTATTTTAGACATTGTTTTTATAAAATATTTAGATTGGGGTATGTATGGCGCTGGCTTAGCAACGTCAATTTCTTATGGAGTTTCAGGATTATTTGTTTTATGGTTCTTTCTTTCAAAGAAATCGAAGCTGCGAATCATTCCACAATATTTTAGAATTAATAACTCAATTTTCAAAGAAATCTTTGCTTTAGGTAGTGTTACAGTTGCTAGACAAGGAACCATTAGTTTACTAGTAATTGTATTGAATTACACCTTGTTTAAATATGGAGGAGAAATATCCATTGCCATCTATGGAATTATTAATAGAGTAATGATGTTTGCATTGTTTCCAGTTTTAGGAGTAACCCAAGGATTTTTACCTATTGCAGGATATAATTATGGAGCAAATAATGTAGATAGAGTTAAACAGACTATTAATACGTCTATTCTTTTCGGAACCAGAATTGCAGCTTTAATTTTTATCTTAATTATGATATTTCCAACTGAACTTGTTGGAATTTTCACTGAAGACAAAGACTTATTGAAGTTAACACCAAATGCTTTAATTATTGCTTTTTTAGCAACACCAGTAATCACTACGCAATTAATAGGATCAGCTTATTTTCAAGCTGCTGGAAAGGCATATCCGGCTTTATTTTTAACCTTATTAAAACAAGGAATATTTTTAATTCCTCTTGTATTTATTATGCCTAGGTTTTTTGGTATTAATGGTGTATGGATGTCCTTCCCCATAGCAGATATTCTTTCTACTTTGGTTACGTATATATTTCTGAAAAAGGAAATTAATCTTAATTTGAAATAATTTTATTTAGCTCTTTAAAAAATCTGAAACCAGTTGTTTATAACTGATACCAATAGGGATTTCAATTTCCCCTAATTCAATATCCTGAGCCGTATAAGCAGTTATTTTTTTAGAGTTAACAATATACGATCTATGAGTTCTAAGAAATGTTGAAGGTAGTTTTTTTTCGAAATCACTGATTTTTTCTTTGGTGGTTATGGTATTGTTTTTAGTATGGATACGCACATAATCTTTTAAACTCTCGGCATAGAGAATGTCATCAAAGAATACTTTAAAGTGTTTTTTATTGGCATTTACATAGATGTAAGAATTTACATCTTCAGCCTGTTCAATGGTGTTAGGTATCGTTTTTTTCGGTTCAACCGTTTTAAAGTATTTATTGACTGCTTTAAAAAAACGATCAAAAGAAATTGGTTTTAAAAGGTAATCAACTACATCTAATTCATAACCTTCTAAAGCATAATCTCTGTAGGCCGTGGTAAAGATTACTTTGGGCGGATTGTTAAGTGATCGTAAAAATTCAATGCCTGTAAGCATAGGCATTTGAATATCTAAAAAAAGCAGATCTACTTGTTTCGATTGCAATATTTCTAAGCCTTCAACTGCATTGGCAGCTGTACCAACGAGTTCCAAATTCTGAAATTTCGACACGTGGCTTTTAATCAACTCTATGGCTAAAGGTTCATCATCAATGATCACACACTTGGTTTTCATAAAAACAAATAGAAAAGTAGTTTTGAAATAGTTCTTACCCCAAATCTACGTTAAGTTTCACATGGTACGACAGTTCTTGCTCATTTATTTCCAACTGGTGTTTATCAGGATAAATAAGTTGTAACTGATTCTTAATATTATTAAGGCCAATACCACTTTTAAAATTGGTTTCGTCTGCTTGTTTGGTAGCTGTTTTTGTATTAAATACTGAAAAGGCTAGCTGTTTATCTTTTACACTAATATCTATTTTAATCAATGGTTTGTCTATGGTGCCACTAGCCCCATGTTTAAAGGCATTTTCTATTAAGGACATTAGAATAAGAGGTGCTATAGGGGTCTGTAAGTTGTCGACATCCTTAGTGAATATAAGCTCTAAGCGATCGCCATAACGCAGTTGCTCAAGATCAATATAATTCTGAATAGAATTCAGTTCTTTTTCAATAGCTACGCGATCATCATTACACTTATATAGCATATAATCTAAGATCTCAGAAAGCTTTAAGACTGTTTCAGAGGCCTTATCAGATTTATGAAGTGTTAGTGTATATAGGTTATTTAATGTATTAAACAAAAAATGAGGATGTATTTGTGCTTTAAAAAAGTTTAACTCTGCCGAAAATTTTTCTTTTTCTAACTTTTCTAACTGATTTCTTTCAAATGATTTTTCTTTAATAAGTTTTATAATATATAATAGTAATGCTGGAAAATAAACACCCAAATAATAGTTAGTATATAACCTTTTTACATCAGTAAGAATTTCCATTATAGATTCTTGCGCAAAAGGTTTTGGCCTTATCAATTCTTCCACTATATGAACAACCATTATACGTGCTAATACCGAAAAGATATAGCTAGTAGCTAAAAAGGATATAGCAAACAGCAAATATTTTTTCTTATATAAAAGCTGAGGGATCTGATAGTAAATAAGTAAATATGCAGCTGCTATTTTAGGAAAGAGCATGATAAACTTATGGGTAGCCACTTGATAAGTTGCATAATATTCAGATCCAGTACTTAAGGTCTGAATTAAAAAAAACAGAACCCAAAAAAGCACATGCCCTAACCAACGGCGATCTTGTATATAGTCCAATACTTTAGAAAAATAGTTCTGCATGTGTCAAAAATAATGAGAATCCCAGTGAGAGAACTGTTATTTAGACAAATTCGCTTTAAATACCTATTAATTAAGCTTAGTTACCCCTTAATTAGATTTACTCTATGAAAAGTTCTATTTGAGTGTTGTATAGGTTCAATAGTCTACTTTCTTCAAATCGCTTATATAAAAAATGATCCTTTGCAGTATCAATTAAAATTTAAAAAATAATGATACGCATATTAATAGCACTTTGTTTGATGTTGATTTCTTTGTTTGCTTTCGGAAACTCCTCAACTGTAAAAAAGAATATATCTGGAATAGTAAAAGATGCTGAAACCCAACAAGTAATGGAATTTGCAACGGTCACAATTTTTGATGGAGAAAACCTTATTGAAGGAACAATTACTAATGAACAAGGTGTTTTTAGTTTGAATATAAAACCAGGCAACTATCGTGTTAAAGTTGAATTTATTTCCTATAAAAGTTATGAAACAACAATTAAACTTATTAAAAATGTTGACTTAGGAGTTATTTTATTGCAAATAGATGAACAAACCTTAGACGAAGTAGAAGTAGTTGCAGAAAAATCTACAGTTGATCTCAAGCTCGATAAAAAAGTATTTAATGTAGGTAAAGACCTACTTTCTCAAAATGGTTCGTTGGTGCAAATCCTTGAAAATGTACCATCGGTAGCTGTAGACTTAGACGGTGCTGTAAGCTTACGCGGAAACAATAACGTTACTGTTTTGATCAATGGTAAACCATCTGTATTGGTGGCTAATAATGGCTTAGATCAGATTCCGGCACAACAAATTGAAAAGATAGAAGTGGTAAGCAATCCATCATCGCGCTATCAAGCGGCTGGGACGGCAGGTATTATTAATGTAATTTTGAAGAAGAGTACTCAAGGTGGATTTAACGGATCGCTCAGCGTTAGCAATGCGATTAGAGCAGATGTAAATACAAATGCAAACCTTAACTACAAGCTAGAAAAGTTTAACTTTTTCTCTACTATAGGTTATCGCTTTGTAGATAATGAGATTAGACAAGATGTATTTCAAAGTTCAGTTATCAATGATGAAGAGGTTTTATTGGACCAAAACGTAGATAGTTACAGGAATTCTGAACTAACGACTATCTATTTTGGAACGGATTATAACATCAATCCAAAAAACACATTAACAGCATCTTTTTACCATGTATTTATTAAAAGAAATAATAATGTTGATTATACCTATGATTATTTTAATAATATCAAAAGTTCGGTGAGTACTGTGTTCAGAAATGAGAAATATTATGAGCCTCAAGATCATAATCAACTAGAGTTAAGTTATGTCAAAACGTTTGATAAAAAAGATAAAAAACTAACCCTAGATTTTCAGTATGACTTTTGGGATGATGACGAAAATGAAACTCTAAATACCACTCAAACTGGTTCAATCTTTGTTGATGATCGCCCTTTAAGAACCCGAGATATAGAAAGCAGTAAAGACTTCTTAGTGCAGCTGGATTTTGTAAATCCATTCAATGAGAATTCATCTTTTGAAACTGGTTTGCGTGGAGAAACGAGAGTGATTACCAGTGATTATAAAGTTGAAACATTTGATGGCGGCGAATGGCAGATTTTTAATAATATCGCTAATGATCTAGATTATCAAGAAAATATTGGTGGTATTTACGCACAATTTTCAAGTAAACTAAAGAAGTTTAGTTATCAGTTAGGGTTGCGGGCTGAATTCACTAAAATTGATATTACCGATGTAAAAGATGAGTTTAACGACACTAAAGAATACACTAAGTTTTTTCCAACGGCACACCTTACCTATAACTTTTCTGAGAAAACGAGCATGCAGTTAAGTTATAGTAGACGAATTAATCGTCCGGGATTCTGGTTTTTAAATCCTTTTGGAGGATTGGCCCAAATCAATGTACAACGTCAAGGAAATCCAGATATGGATCCTGCATTGACCAATTCGTTAGAATTCGGATTCTTAACAAGAATCGGGAAATTACGGATCAATCCTTCTGTATATTTTCAGAATACAGATGATCCGTTTCAGTTTTTTACAGAAAGAAATAATGAGGATGTTTTAATAACCAAACCGATTAATATAGACAGTGAAGACCGTTTAGGTTTTGAGTTATCAGCAAATTACCAGCCTGTAAAATGGTTACAACTATCAGGGGAGTTTAATTATTTTTCTTTCGAACAGCGCGGTGGATATAAAGCTACAAGTTTTGATTTTGATGATAGCACTTGGTTTACACGTTTAAATACACGTATTAAACTACCGTCTGATATTAATTTTCAGGCTAGCTTTAGATACAATGGTGAAAACCAAAATGCACAAAGCATTACAAAATCTAATTACTTTATGGATTTAGGATTCAATAAAAACATCCTAAACAATAAAGCGACGATTACTTTAAACGCACGCAATATTTTGGACTCTAGAGAACAAATAATTACTAGAACTGGCGAAGATTTTTCCTATCAATCACACAGAAAATTGTTGGGGCCAAAATACATGCTGACTTTTGTATATAGATTTAACCAAAAAAGCAATGCGAAGACCAGGCGTCCGGGTGCCAGCAACCGAAGTTAATAAGTTTTTAATTTAATAAAATCAAACCAATTCAAATGGCAAGGCTTCAAACTCTTTGCCGTTTATTATTATAGCTACTTTATGTTCACCTAGATAAAATTTTCTTGTGGTAATTAGTTTAAAAGGTTGTTTTCTTTCAATACGTGTAGACGATTTTTCAGGGTACATTTTTTCACTAATCTTAAACACTTTTTTAGATAAACTACCATTAGCTTTTTTATAATATAAAGCATATTCTAAGCGTAGTTTAGCACCTTTATTGTTGGTGTTTTTTATAATTGAGCTAAAGCCAAGAGAATCACCAATCTTTATTTTTGGAGTAAGGACTTTAAAATCTTCAATCTTTATATTCTTAACAGAACCAAACCCAAATAAAGGCAATACCTCTTGATGACCTAGTTTTAATAGAGTTCTACACCCATGTTTTACTACCCAGTCTGTTTCAGGACTATTCCCCAACCATTTTTTAGCAATAGTTATAACAACTTCAGGGTTGTCTTTGGAAATATCATTTAAGTTATTGGCCACACTTCTTCTAACAGATTCAGAAGAATCATTCTTTAAATTTTCTAAAATCGGTAAAATAGGAATAGGATCTTTTTTTAACTCTGGTAATGCAATTGCCCATGGTAATCTAGGTCTACACCCTTCTGTTGCCAAACGACGCACCATAGGATGATTATGCTTAGACCATTCTAGCATTTGCTTAAGAACTTTATCAGAATTTTTAATAATAAATGGTCTAACGGCAAATTCACAGCTGGTAAATTGGGTAACCTTTTCTATCGTATTTATTGAAACATCAAGGTGATTTGAGCCGAACACTTCAATATAATCTGGAAGAAACATGTATTCAAAACTATTTTCTTTAATACCATTTTCCTTTAGTTGCTCAATCAACTGAACTAATAAATTAGCATTGTCTTGATAATTGGGTGTGAACTGATTGTGCAGACATAAAGCAATATGGCGCATTCGATCTTTAAGTTCTTTTTGGTCCCAATTACCTGTATAGATTTCTTTTAAGAAGGTTTTCTTGTCAAAATCTATAACTACTCCATTTAAAGCTTTTGTAAGTTTATCGAAGAATTCGTCGTTATATACGTTCTTGAGTGGTTCAGCCATCTTAGTTAAATTTAAACATGTTCAACTCTAGTTGTGAGGTTAAATTTATTGACAGTTTAATTTTCATCTTCTAACAATTCATATCCTTGATTTATCCCTTTTTCGATTGCTGGCACACCTCGTTTCATCCATACAGGTTTTAGGGAACCTTTTAAATAATGATCAAAAAACTGTGATAAACGAATATTAAAATCTTTTCTATTCTGAAATTTTAAAGGCCAATGCGGCTCGTCATTATAGTTTAAAAACCATGAAGGTTTTCCTAAACGTCTAAGACTCACAAAAAGCTCAATACCTTGATACCATGGTACATGACCATCGGCATCATTATGCATAATTAATAAAGGAGTATTTACTTTATCAAGATTGAAAATTGGAGAATTTTCTATATAGCGAGCAGGATATTCCCAAGGAGTACCACCAATCCTACTCTGTGTATGTTCATATTGAAACTGACGACTTAAACCCGTCCACCACCTGATTCCACCATAAGCGCTAATCATATTTGGTACTGGTGCGCCGGCCTCTGCAGCTTTAAAAATATCAGTCTTAGTTACTAAATATGCAATTTGATAACCACCCCAGCTATGCCCCTGTACTCCAATATTATCTTTATCGATAAATCCTTTTTCGATAAGAGAAGTAACACCAGGTATTACGCAATTGTAGGCACTTTCACCGGGATAACCTTCGCGATAATGCACATCAGGATTAAAGATTACATATCCATTACTAGCATAATATGGATAATTGATTGTTGACCTACCAAAGGTTGGAGCACGATGTCTATGCAAACCATTAGAACTTTTTTCGTAGAAATTGACAATCATGGGATACTTCTTATTGGGGTCAAAATTCTCAGGTTTCACTAACATTCCTGTCAATTCTTTTCCGTCCAGAGAAGTCCAATTTATCAACTCAATTGTTCCCCAGTTATACTGTACTTGTTGTGGATTTGCACTACTGATAACTTTTACATTATTAAAACTAAGATCGGCATAACGAATGTTTGGAAATTCCTGAAAAGATTGTCTGGTAAAAATTACATCTTCTGCAAAAGTTGCTTTTTTAGGATTCGAATAATTATAAGGTCCTTCTAAAAGTAATTTTCCTTTTTTAGATTTTGGATTATATTGGTAGTATCCTGAATTCTTATTTTGTTCATTAAAAATCGTAAACAGCCATTTTTCTTTGGAATCTAGATATTGTTTTTCTTTATCTAACTGTACATATCTGTAAACAGTTTTATCCTCTCTCCCTTTTGTAAGTCTAACATTTTTACCGGTTTCTGGGTTGAATTGCCAAATATCGTAACGATCATAAATAAGAATATTTTTGTCACCCTCTGTCCAACCAGCTGTACCATAAGGATAAGGCGGTGTAGGGGAATCATGCAATTCGTTATAGAAAACTTTGCCTTTCGTTAAAGGTAAATATTTTGAATTTTTGATATTATAGGCAAACCAAGTACTGTCGATACGATTATATCCATAAGCGTAGTTGCCTTTTGGGCTTAAGTTCACATTACCTGCGACTTTTGCAAGTATTTTTTTATGATTACCATTTTCTACATCTACAATAGCATATTCGCTAGCCCAAAGGCCATCCCATTGACTTTCAAGTTGATGAGGTTCTGGGTTGTCAATTAAAGCAAAAGAACCATTACCTTCATCAGCTAATTTTGTATTAGGATATTCTGTTGTACCTAACTGTATTAGCTTACTTGTGTTGAGATGAATTGCTGTTTGATAAGATTTCTTTTTATCATTCTTAACCTGTAATTCTTGCACCGTGTATAATCGTGGTTCATCATAAGTCCATACTTCGACATTCACAATTTCATCGTCTATAAGCGTAGTGTCTTTTACTATTGGAGGAGCCGCTAATCCGAAATATAATTTAGATTCATCTTTTGAAAAACTGGTTTTGCCATCTGAAGAGACTAAATATCCTTTCGGGGAAGAGGTATTGTCAAACAATTTTTTTGCTGAAGTATTATTTTCTTTCCAGTGATATAGTTCGTTTGGTCGAACTTGAACTTTTGTAGTATCGTTATCAACAACAAAAGCAAGATTTTTACCCGAATCGCTGAAATTTAATTGATAGAATTTCGCTTTTTCAGTTTGATATATTGGTTTTAATTCTTCATTTTCTAGATTAAGCACATAAACTCCAGCTTTAGTTTTGTCATTTTCACCAGTAGTAGAATAAGCAAATCGTTTTCCTTTTTTGGCAAATGTAAAATGAGTTACATATTTAAAAGTGTCTTGTTTTTTTGTTGTGAGGTTTATGAGAACTAAATGATACCCGTTTTCCTTTCCTACTTTTTTGGACTTCTTTTTCTTTTTTGTTTGAGTTGAATCTTTTTTCTCTTTCTTTTTTGACTTCGCTTCTTCAAAAGTATATGCTACATAATCAGACCACTTCTCAGGGATTTTATACGATTTTATATTAGCTATTTTAGTTAATGATTTGTCTGATAAATTAAGAATACCTAAAGAATCTTTCGGTAACTTATCTTTTTTTACCTTTTTTCGTTTCAATTCTGCTATACTATCTTTCCAAGGCTTTATGGTAAAAAAGGCAAAATTAGAATTGTACGAAAATTGCCCTTTTAGACCTCTTGCATATTCAAATAAAGAGGATGCATCTTTATTTTTTACATTTAGGAAATTATCTCGCTCTCCTTTTTCAAGAGAATACATAATATAGTCACCATTTGGTGATATGGTTTGATCTTTTATAGCGTTCCAGATTTCTTTATCAGAATGGTCTAAAACTTTTTTCTGGGAAAATGAAAAAATAGAAAAGCAAATAAATAAGATGGAAATAGTAGTTTTCATAAGGAGTTAGTTCTGAGGTATAAATATAATACAATTGAAGCTCAAATTGAATTAGTTAACATTAGGTTTTTTTCGGCTACTTTTCTTTTCCGATTGCTTCTTTTTGTTATCTAATCGTTTTTTTTTGGATGCTTTCGTTGGCTTTGTTGCCTTTCTCTTCTTAGGTTTTATTAATCCTTTTTTTAGAAGTTCGAAAAAGCGTTCAATAGCTAGCTCCTTGTTTTTATGTTGACTGCGACTTTCATCACAAAAAAGAATAAGCAATTTGTCTTTAGTAAGCTTAGTTGAAAGATTTTTGTAAAGTAATTCTTTTTCCTCTTTAGATAAATGAGAAGTATTTGCAACATCAAACGTTAACTCAATTTTAGAAGATACTTTATTTACATGTTGGCCACCTGCACCAGAACTTCTTATGGCTTTAAATTGAAGTTCTTTTTTAATGGTTTCAAAATCCATCTCCCATATTAAAATTCTGATGATCGGTATTATGATGTAAAAAATGTAAATCGAGATCAATCAATGTTTCAGAGAAACTATCTAAATTTTCTCTTTCTTTAAGTAATTTATCAATAGCTTTAGTAGCGGTCTTTAGCCGTGTTTCTTTATCGCCTTTTAACAGTATATACGGGCACTTGTATTTTTTTAAAGTGGTTTCAAATGCATTAAACATTTCTATACGCTGTTCAGGTCTATCACGTAAATCATCTTCTTCCCAAGGAGTATCTATATAAGTTAGAAAGTATAGATCGTACGAATTCTTTAAAGCGGCTTCATCTAATTTAGGATCAACAAACCCACCATAATATTCTTCAGAATAAACTTTAGTTTCTAAGAGATCAGTATCACAAATTAATATTTTGTCTGCTTTTTTAACAAGTATATTTTCAAGCTTCATTTGGCCTTTAGCAATAGGTATGAGGTCATGATTTTCACATGTTTTACGCTCATTATTCCACTTATTTTGTAAGTATTCGCGGGCATATTCTGGAACCCAAACAGTATTATAGTAGCGTGCTAATTGCTTTGAAAGCGTTGTTTTACCAGTAGATTCTGGGCCAAATAAAACAACTTTTATGATGTTTGCAGGTTGCTGCTTAAGCTTTTTCTCCATGCGAAATATCCTTGAATGGCTAAAATTAAGAAAATTGTGTATTGAATTCCAGTAAAACCGTAGCCTTTTACAAAATAAAGAGGAATAGAAACAATATTACCAGCAATCCAAAAAATCCAATGCTCTATTTTTTTATTGGCCATTAACCACATAGCTGCAAAGAAAATTCCAGTGGTAAACGTATCTAGAAATGGCGTGATTTTTCTAAAATTTTCTAGATTACCTGAAATCATGTTTGAAGTAGCATAATTAATGCTTTCAGAAAAACTCAGATTGTTAGGCATTACATTGTAATATCGATAAACGGCAATTACAAATATTGAGGTAAAAATAAATATACCAGTAGTTTTTAATTTGTCATTTCTATTAGATCTTGTAATTGGAATATGGTGTTTATCATCATCTATAATTTTACTCCACATATACCAACCATAAATGCTCATTGCTGTGTAGTAAATATTTATGATTAGATCTCCATAAAGATTCCATTGTGATAATAAATAAACATACAAACCAGTACTTATAATACCAGTTGGGTAAACCAGAATATTTTCTTTTTTGGCATAAAAAACACTAATCACACCAAAAAGCGCTGCAATAAACTCTAAAACAATATTAATTGTTTCGGCATTTTTATAAGGCTCAATAAAAAAGTCTAACAATTGGTTCATTTCTTTAATTCATTAAAAAAATCTTCATTTTCTTCAAAAGCAGTACCAATAACAACCATATTAGCGCCTGCATTATAAGCTTGTTTTAATTGTTCTTTTGAGCGAATTCCACCGCCGACAATAAGTGGGATTGTTAGTTCACGCTTTACTGCTTTTATAACTTTTGACTCCACTGCCTCGGTGGCTCCTGAACCTGCTTCTAGATAGATGATTTGCTTGCCAGAATATTGCCCAGCTAAAGCCGTATCTACAATTAATTCAATATTGTTTTGTAGAATAGGTTTTGTTCCACTAACACGTTCTACTGCAGTTTCTGAACCACCATCAATCAAAAGGTATCCTGTTGGGATAATTTCTAGATCACTATCTTTTAATAATTGTACTGATTTTATTTGCTGATCAATTAGATATTCAGGATTTCGACCTGAAATTAGACTTAAAAAAAGAATTCCGTCAGCATAGTCTGTAATCTGAGTATAATCTCCAGGAAATAGTATGACAGGTAAATGAGTTAACTGCTTTATTTTTGCAACAACTTTTTCAGTTTTTTGATCTTCATCAGAACTTCCACCTACAAAAATATGAGTTGCAATAGAAGAATGAATTTTATCAAAAAGTGAAGGTAAATTTTCTAATAATACTTTATCTGGGTCTATCAATATGGCAAGTAACTTCTCACCAGCATTTACAGCTTTAACAATGTTTGAATAAATGTTTTGCATTTTATTGTAAAGCGTAAACACAGGTAAATCCTTCAAACTCTAAAAATGTAATCGAATAATTTGTGGTTTCACCATTAAATTTCACTTTCCCCGTTGTTTGTGAATCATCAAAAGAAAAATCTTCAATATAAATATTATTTAAAAAACTCAATCCTTCAGCAGAGTGTATCTTAAATAATGATTCTTTGGCTCCCCAGACAATGGTTAGTTTACTAACCAAAGCGTCATGATTGGCAATGATCTTATATTCTCTTAAAGGTGTAAATTTATTAGCTATTCTAACAATTTTATCGCGTTGCTTCTCAATATCAATCCCTACAGGAATATCCTTACTTACAATAATTGCTGAAAAATGAAACGAATGTGTAATTGAAATATGATTACCATCTTTTAAATGGGGTTTTCCTAAATCATCATAAAATAGGTCAGCATCTACATATTCCGCTTCAGCTAATAAATGGCGTACACTCATAAACCCTCTGCGATGCAGTTCAGATTTCATACCATTTACTCTTTTTTGACAAATAGCCGTTAATTCAATTCCTTTTGAAAGTTCATCGTAAGATTCTTCTATCTTCCAGATGTAGACTTTGGTTGTATTATTTACGTCAATTGTCTTATAAATAGGCATATTAAAAAGTTATTCCGTAACTTTGCAGGCTAATTTTAGAGATAAACAAAGATACGAATATGAGTACAAAAACCGCCACATATGTTCCTTATAAAGTTAAAGATATTTCTTTGGCGGATTGGGGAAGAAAAGAGATTGAATTAGCTGAGGCTGAAATGCCGGGTTTAATGTCTTTACGCGAGGAGTATAAAGACGAGCAGCCTTTAAAAGGTGCTCGTATTGCAGGATGTTTGCATATGACAATTCAAACAGCTGTATTGATCGAAACGTTAAAAGCACTTGGTGCAGAAGTAACATGGAGCTCTTGCAATATATTCTCTACCCAAGATCAAGCTGCTGCTGCAATTGCTGAAGCTGGATTTCCGGTATATGCATGGAAAGGGATGAATGAAGAAGAATTCGACTGGTGTATTGAACAGACGTTATTCTTTGGTGAAGATAGACAACCATTAAACATGATTCTTGATGATGGAGGTGATTTAACAAATATGGTTCTAGATAAATATCCTGAGTTGGTGCCAGGTATCAAAGGATTATCTGAAGAAACAACTACCGGTGTACATCGTTTATATGATAGAGTAAAAGAAGGTACATTACCAATGCCAGCGATTAATGTGAACGATTCTGTTACTAAATCAAAATTTGATAATAAATATGGTTGTAGAGAGTCTGCAGTAGATGCTATTAAACGAGCTACAGATCTAATGATTGCAGGTAAGCGTGTAACAGTGTGTGGTTATGGCGATGTTGGTAAAGGTACTGCGGCTTCTTTTAGAGGTGCTGGAGCGATTGTTACGGTTACTGAAATTGACCCAATTTGCGCATTACAAGCTGCAATGGATGGTTACGAAGTTAAAAAATTAGATACGGTTATTGGCAAATGTGATATTGTTATCACTACAACTGGTAATAAAGATATCGTACAATCTCGTCATTTTGAGGCTATGAAAGACAAGACCATAGTTTGTAATATTGGTCACTTTGATAATGAGATAGATATGGCATGGTTAAATGAAAATCATGGCAATTCTAAAGTAGAAATTAAACCTCAAGTTGATAAATATACCCTTAACGGGAAGGATATTATAGTATTGGCTGAAGGTCGTTTAGTTAACTTAGGATGCGCTACAGGTCACCCAAGTTTTGTAATGAGTAATTCGTTTACTAATCAAACATTAGCGCAAATAGAACTTTGGAATAATTCTGATAAGTATGAAAACAAAGTGTACATGTTGCCGAAACATCTTGATGAAAAAGTAGCCCGTCTGCATTTAGAAAAAATAGGTGTTGAACTGGAGACGCTTCGTGAAGATCAAGCCGAATATATTGGTGTTACTGTAGAAGGCCCTTATAAACCAGAGTATTACAGATATTAAAGAATTCTTCTTTAGACATAATAAACAAACCCTTACTCTCGTTAGTAAGGGTTTTTAATTTTAATTAAATTATCTTTGCAAAAATTTTAAGCTAATGAAAAATTTATTAGTTCCAATAGGTTCAAGCGGAAATGCTGTAAATACATTACAGTATGCCATAGATTTTGCGAGTACAATAGGTGCAAAAGTATTTGTAACTCAAATTTATGAAAGCACTAGAGTAGCGGGATCTTTAAAAAACATTGACGCAGTTTTAGAGAAAGATAGCAAGCAAGAACTTCAAAGCATTTTAGATCAAGTTGACACAAAAGGAGTTGAGGTTGCTAAGGCAACAATAAAAGGAAGCGTGTTAGATAGTATTGAGGCATTGGCAGATCAGTTAGAAATTGATTTAATAGTGTCTTCCGCTAAGAGTGTTTCTACGGATGAAACATTATATTTAGGGAAAGTTGCTGGAAGTTTGGTTAAAGATATTGATGTACCAGTATTAATAGTACCAGCACAATATAGATTTAAATCTATTTCTAAGGTTTTAATGGCTATAAAATCAGGTAAAATAAAACCAGGCACTTTATTAGACCCTTTTAAGAAGATTTTAAATAAGTTTAATGCAACTGTAGATTTAATACAAATTATTACGCCTAGAGCTACCGATGATGATAAAGAGGTGAGTGAAGAATTACAAAGTTTAGCCACTACTTTTAAGACAACCGAAAATGCTACTATTTTTCAAGGAGTTTTAGAACATTTACATATAACAGAACCAGATATGTTATGCGTTATGAGACGAAAAAGAGGCTTCTTTGCAAGACTTTGGGAAAAAGATACTGTTAAAAAATCGTATTTTGAAAGCAGAATACCATTGTTAGTTCTTAAGGGAATTGCATAAATTTTGGGGATGTAGCTCAGCTGGCTAGAGCGCTTGACTGGCAGTCAAGAGGTCGTGGGTTCGACTCCCATCTTCTCCACATACAACAAATTAATAAAAACCTCATTATTGAGGTTTTTTAATTATAAATAGATAGAAATGAAAAATGTTCGAATAATCCTAAGCTTATTTCTTGTGTTAATAATAATTAGCTCTTGTAAAAAAGATGATACTGAAATTGATGAGGTGGTTGTAAACCCTGCTGATAAATTAACTCAAATCTCAGTTAATACTAACGGAAACACAATTGTCGATGAACCAAAAATTAATGCTGATCTTACTATCACAAAGCAAGATGTTATTTCTTACGCAGGTCCTATTGGCATAGAATTTAGAGGGGCATCTTCTCAAGCATTATTTCCCAAAAAATCATTTGGCTTTGAGACAAGAGATGAAAACAATGAAGATTTAGATGTTTCTTTATTACAATTTCCTGAGGAGGAAGATTGGATTTTATATGGGCCTTATAGTGATAAGTCTTTAATGCGAAATGTTCTTATCTATGACCTATCTAGAGATATAAATATGTATGCCAGCAGAACTAAATTTGTAGAATTATCGATTAATGATGACTATAGAGGAGTTTATGTTTTTATGGAAAAATTAAAAAGAGATAGTCAGCGAATAGCAATTAATAAGCTTAAAGAAGATGAAAATTCTGGAGAAGATGTTACAGGAGGGTATATTTTGAAAATTGATAAAACTGCAGGAAATAATTTAGGAAACGGATATAATGATGCCAATTCATTTAAATCAAACTATCACCCTCTGAATGCCACGGCTGGACAAGAAATTTATTTTTTATATGAATATCCAGATGCTGAAGATATTACAAAAGACCAAAAAGAATATATATCTTCTTATGTTTCAGACTTTGAAAACGTTTTGATTTCAAATGATTTTGATAATTCTACCACTGGTTATTCAGCTTTTATAGATGTTCCTAGTTTTATTGACTTCTTTTTATTAAACGAATTATCTAACAATGTAGATGGTTATCGATTAAGTACTTTTATGCATAAGGATAAAAGCGAAAAATTAAAGATGGGCCCCATATGGGATTTTAATTTGGCTTTTGGGAACGTAGATTATTGCTCGGGAGGCAAAACGGATGTATGGGCTTATAAATTTAATGAAAGGTGTTCTGAAGACTTTTGGTTAGTCCCTTTTTGGTGGGAACGTTTACTCGAAGATCCGAATTTTATCATTCAATTAAAAAATAGATGGAACACTTTAAGATCTAGCTCGTTCTCAGAAGCAAGTATTCTAGGAAAAATTGACAATAATATTGAGTTACTTACCAAAGCTGGTGCTATCGATGAAAATTTTTCAAGATGGGGTATTTTGGGAACTTATATATGGCCTAATAATTTTGTGGGGTCTAATTATGTCGAAGAATCAGATTATTTAAAAAATTGGATAGTAGATAGGTTAAGTTGGTTAGATAGTGCTATTGATGCTTTATAATTGAGTAAAATTATTTTTTACTTTCAAGAAGTTAATAGATTTTGTGATAACCTCACTTAGTTGATTAGGTAAATTTGTTTCTTCCCAAGGGTGTTTAGCTCCAAATACATGATTTGCATTTTCTATAGGGGATAAAATACTTTTAGAATTCCATTTATGTAAAGATTCAGCTTCATTAAAAAGAACAGCAGGGTCATTTTTACCATGAATAATTAAATGAGGTATTTTTAATCTTTCGGTTACAGATTTAATATTTAACCTTTCTTCATTTGCTTTAAAATCCTCATAAAATTGATAATTGTGAGGCATTTGCTGTTTAGTTCTACCGTTCAATACATATTTAACACCATCTTTTTTCCATTGTTCTAGATCGCCAATTGTAGCGGTTCGTTTTCCAAAATCGCAAACACTTGCCCAGGTAATTAATCTTGTAATTCTATTATCTTCTGAAGCTTTTATGATTGCAATTCCACCTCCTCTAGAATGACCTATTAATGTGATGTTTTTAGGGTTTATTTGATCGCTAAAATTAGTAGTAGATAAAATAAAATCTATAACAGATTGTAAATCGTCAAGTTCTTTGGTGTAATTATTTTCTGCAAAAGCTTCTAGATCCGGAAAATCTATTGGCTGTTGAATTGTACCTCCATTATGTGAAAAATTGAATTTCACAAAGAAAAAATTGTTCTTGGCAAATTGTTCAGCAACTAAATTCCAGCATCCCCAATCTTTAAACCCTTTATAACCATGTGCAAAAATGACAATAGATTTTGGCTTGTTGTCTTCATTAAATAAGAAATCTATTAATATAGACTTTTGGTGTTCGCCATCTATAATATGATTTTTAATGATTTTCATCTTTTAAAAATATCTATGCTCATTTTCTATAAAAGGAATAGACTGATTAAAAATCTCTAACAATAAACTTTCTAGTTCTTGTTTAAAGCAATTTATATCTTCTTGTTTTATTGAGCTTCTATTGATTTTCATAAAACCAATTTTGAGGTTTTTAAATGAAATAATTCCGCTTTCTATTTGATTAGAATCTAAATTTAAATTATTCATGCAGGTATACATAAAAGCGTACATCAATACCTGAAAACTTTTGCTATATTTTTTATAATCACTGGTAATTAACGACCAGTCTTTTACTGTAAGATCTTTTTGTTCAACATTTCCAGTTTTGTAATCAATGATTCTTAGAACACCATCTAGTAGGTCAATTCTATCTGCTTGCCCAATTAGCTTTATAGGGAAATCTAATCCTTCTACTTGTATTTCTGTTTCTAAATCATATTCAAGTTCTAAAACTTTAAGCTGTTTACCTTCATTCAATAACTTTAATTCATTATTCAAAAAATTTATAATAAACTGTTGAGCAACATTATATATTAACAAATTTTTTCCAGAAGAAACATCTCCGTTTTTATATTCGTTAGTGATCCATTTTTTCACTTCTAAGGGAGTTTCTTTTTTCATTTTACCAACATCACCTGATTGAAGTACTTTTCCTTTAAAAGGGCGGTAAAACGACTCTAATGTTTTATGAATAATAGTTCCTAACGTATTAGCTGCGATAGTTTCTTCTGCTTCATCAGTTTCTTTAATTCCTAAAATCTTTTGCTCATAAAATTTAATAGGATTGTTAATATAATTGGTCAATGATGTAGGTGAAAAACCTTTTTTAGCCAGTTCTTCTAATCGATTATTGATAGATATGATTTTATTAATTTGTTTGAGTTTAGTTTTTTTCGAAATTACTTTAGGGCTAACAACAAACTTATTTATGTTTTCTGGTTTATTAATTTCTAACTCTGTGACGAATCGACTTTGTTCTCCAGAACCGTATTGATCATTTTCAGTATTATATAATAGATAAACATTTTTTGCTCGTTGTAACAAACGATAAAAGTGATACGAAAATATCGCATCTCGTTCTTGATAGGTTGGTAAACCCACTTCCTTTTTCACATCGAACGGAATAAAAGAATTGTCAGATTTACCTGCTGGTAATATTCCTTCATTAACAGAAGTAAGGATTACATTTTCAAAATCTAAAACTCTGGTTTCAAGCATTCCCATTAATTGAAGCCCAGAAAGAGGCTCTCCTTGAAACGAAAGCTTTTCATTCCTGATTATTTGTTTAAAAAACTGATGTAAGGTTTTAATAGTTTTTATATAGTTTGTCTCAGCGTTTAATTGCTCTAGTTGATTTAAAACAGTAAGGTTTTTGAATAAGAACTCGCGCTCTAATTTATCACTGATTTTCCCTTTTAAAATTGATATTATTTCAGTGCAGTTTTTAACAGCAATGTTGGCGTTGTCTTGCCAATTATCAAATAGAAAAGAAATGCTTTCTACATTAATTGTAGACTTTTTTGATATTGCTAAAAAAGTGGATTTATTGAAGAAAATATAGTTGTTTTTTAATATTTGATTGATGATTTGATCTGTTCTTTCTATCTTTTTAATTAAAGGATGATTTAATACTGTAATAACGTTTTTATAGTAAAAAAAACTATTATTTTTAATGTTTACATGTAATTTAAAAAGAGACTCTATCAATGAACTAATTGACATGTTCTTGAGATCATAACCCATAGTAATATTTACGTGCTCAATACTTTTGGGGAATGAATTTAGTACTAATGGCAATAAAGACTCATCAGCTAATACTAAAGCAGTACTTTGATAATTATTTTCTTTGTTTTTTAATTTCTGCAATATTTCCCCAACATGTTTTATTTGAGAATTATTTTTAGGAGAGCCAATCACCTGTATATTCTTTTTTAGGGAGAGGTTATTTTGAATCCAATTGAAAGGATTATTTTGAAAATATGTCCAATCATTTTTATACTTTTTTAAAAAAATAGAGGCAGGGTGATCTTTGAAATAATATGAGTCTATATCCCAATAAATGGTGGCTAACTCATTTACTAGTAACTCCTGTATAACGGTTTCTTCTGCTTTGTTTAAAGCATTGAATCCAACAAACACTAAATTTTTATCTTGATTATTCTCAATATAGTTTTGAATGCTTTCAAAAGCCTCTCGATATTGAATACCTTGATATCCAAGCTTCCGAGAACTAAGGCTTTCATAAAGTTTTCTATAGTAAACTTCTAGTCGTTCAAAAAAAGTAAAATGATTATTAATAAGCTTAGTTTCAGAGCCTTTTTTAATGTCCCAATTTTCTAAACGATCTATACTTTTTAGATAGTTAAATATATACTTGGTGTCTATTAAGTGTCTATCGATTTCATTAAAATCTTGTAATACTATTGAGGCCCAATTAGAGAATCCATCAAAGCCTTCAATAAGGCTTTCTTTAGTATTCTCTCGATAGACAGAATAGAATTCAAAAAGTAAAGTTGTATTATCTAAATGAGCAATAGAAGATAATTCATATATAAAATCTTCAATACTCTTAATTTCTGGGAAAATAATTGGTTTGTAAATTTTCCTTTTAATTTCTTGTTTTAGAAATGTGCCCGCTCTTTTACTTGGTAGTATAAAAGTTAGATTAGAAATAGATTTCTCTTTTTCGAGTATATCATCAACAACATTTGATAAGAAAGTAGGCATAAAACGAAAGTACAAATAATGGGTAATAAAAAAGCCGCACATTGTGCGGCTTTTTTATTTGTTAGATTAGATTTAAATTATTCAGCTAATTTAATATCCACTCTTCTGTTTTGTTGTCTACCTCTACGAGTTCTGTTAGAAGCAATTGGATTGTCTTCACCATAACCTTTAGAAGTTAATCTGCTAGAAGCAACACCTTTAGAAACTAAGTAATCTAATACCGCTTTCGATCTAGACTCAGATAAACTTTGGTTCAATTTTGCGGAACCAACACTATCAGTATGACCTTCAACATGGAAGTTAGAATCTTTGTACTCTTTCATGATGTCAGCAATCAAGTCTAATTTTTCTTCAACACCAGCTCTAAATGAAGATTTACCTGTATTAAAGTAGATAGCTTTAGCAAACTCATCTAATTTAGCTTTAGCCTCTTCAGTAATGATTACTAAAGGACAACCTTGGTTAGAAGCAGGACCTACCTCATTCACACAGTTATCATCTTTATCTAAAACACCATCACCATCAGTATCTGGCCATGGGCAACCTTTATTTTCTTTAGGACCAGCAACATCTTTACACTCATCATCTTTGTCATATACGCCGTCACCATCAGCATCAGGGCAACCATTGTTTGCAGCTGTACCAGCTTCATTTGGACATTGATCATCTTTATCAGCAACACCATCACCGTCAGCATCAGGGCAACCATTCAATGCTGCTAAACCAGCAGTATTAGGACAAGCGTCATCACCGTCTTTAATGCCATCACCGTCAGTATCAGGACAACCATTGAATGCTTCTAAACCAAATACATCTGGACATTCATCATCTTTATCATAAATACCATCACCGTCAGTATCTTTTCCTCCAAATTTAATTACTACACCTAAAGCATGTTGGAAATGAGGTAATACACGAGCTTCGTCAAATGAATGCTTATAAGTAGATTGAATATTTAAACCTACAAAATCGTTAAACATAACATTGAAACCAGCACCACCATTAAAAGTACCAACTCCTAATTTGTCAATCCATGTATAACCACCACCAACAGTCAAATATGGGTCAAACCACTTCAATTTACCTAAATTATACCTGACATCTAAATCAGCAGCATAATAAGTTAAATTGTTTATACTAACATCTCCAAGCTTTTCAATCCTGTTAATTGAAGCCGCAACTCCAACAGCAAAACCATCTCCTAAATATCTACCTACACGTACTCTGGAAACAGATGGGAGAACATTATAGTTGCTAACATTAAAAAACTCATCAAACCATTTACCAGTACCATAATTTGTTTGATTCGTTGGATAAGCATCTACAGCATTAATACCAAAGTCAATAGACCAAGGGTTGTTTTCGTCTTGTGCATTTATGCTTAAACCAGCAATAAGAGCTAAAACGAAAATCGCTTTTTTCAAATGTTTCATTTTAATTAATTTTAATTTATAATTTCTGTTTAAATTCTTGTTTATTAGTGCAAATATAAAAATCTTATACTATTTTCTTAACGGAAATAAATATTTGTATACTCAAAGATAACAAATACTAGTAAAAAACAGCTCTATTATCTTCTATATCAGCAGATTTTTTTAATACATCATATGCCTTACTACCTCTACCTTGTAACTTTTGCTGAATCGTAGTGGCAAAACTTTTAAAATTATCTAAAGTTGAAGGGAGTTCTTTCTTTGAGATTTTAACCGCAAATACAGCATTTTCTGATTCGATGTTAGTGTATACTTTATTTGCATCAAGAGACGAAATTATGTTGATTAGATTGGGAACTCTACCAATACCAGGCAAAACAGGGCTTGATACAGAAACAGCGTTATTCGTATTTACTTGAGTGTTAAACGTATTTGCTATTGCTTGTAAGTCAGTTCCGTCATTTTTCATTCTATCTTTAATAATTTGAGCTTTTTTCTCATTTAGAAGAATATTTCTTATTCTAGACTTAGAGTTACCTATTGCCAATCCTTTTTTATTTTTTTTATCTAGCTTTACTATTGCATAGCCACCATCAATGTCAAATCTCTTTGAGTTATTTTCATCAGTGGAATTTTCAAAAATCCATTTAATAATTTCCCTTTGATCACCTAATGTAGATACTTTTTCATCTAGCTCTTTTAGACCATTTACAGGTTGAACTGTATAGGTGTTTTCTTTAGCTAATTCAATAATATCTTTTCCGCCTGTTAGTTCAGAAGCAAAGGTTTCAGCTTTTTCGAAAATTGCATTTTCAGTTTCTTCAGATGCCTCAATTTTTCTTGAAAACGTTGATAATTTCAATGCATTTTGAAGATTTTTTTGTCCTTCAATTTCAATTATATGAAATCCAAAAGCCGTTTTAACAACTGCTAAATCTCCAACTTTTCCTTCAAAAGTAAAATCTCTAAATTCAGGCACCATTTGTGTGTATGGATACCAATCGTATTTACCGCCTTTACTAATACTTGCTTTATCTGATGAAAAGTCATTTACAAATGTTTCAAACTTAGATTTATTTGACTTTAAGATAATTAACAAACTATCGGCAGTGTTTTTAGCTTCTTCTTCTGTTTGAGTTATAGTCGCATCAGCACCTCTTGATCCTAGGAAAGGGATTAAAATATGTCTTGACTTAACAGAATCAGGCAATTGCTTAACATCAGCAACTTTAGTAAGTTTGAAATACTCACCATCTTTATATGGTCCGTATACTTCTCCTTTATTAAAAGAAAAAATAGTGTCCTTTATTGCAGGAACAATTCTTGTTTTTGTATAAAAAGCTTCATCTAATGGAGTATCAGAGCTATAATCTCTAAAAAATTGAGAATCATTAGTTGCATTTTTAAAACCGGTGATTTTTACATTTGATTTTGCTGCTGTGCTGTACTCCTCTCTATCATTTATCATCTTTTGTAATTCAGCCTCAATTACAGCTTCATCTTCTGGAGTAGCTTTAATATCAAACTTTACAAAGCTGATATTTCTAGTAGCGTCAGATTTATAATCTTCCTTATGAGCTTTTACATATTCTTTAATCTCATCATCTGATACAGTAACTAAACTATCTGCAATTGAAGAAAAAGGAATATGTACATATTCTAAATCTAATTTTGTGTTCTTGTCTAAATAATCTCTTTCTCCCTCTTTTAAAGTAGCGCCTAGACCAACTTTTATTAGATTAGAGTACGTATTTAATTCTAAATTAGACTTAATATTACGCTCATATTCTAACCACCCTAACCACTGTGCTTCACTTTGCTCATCTTCACTGGAGTTATCTTTTAGAGTAGCAATATATTCTTTTAGTTTTTCTTCATCAAAAAGACCAGCTTCATTCTTAAATAAAGGGCTACTTTGAATAAAAGGTTGCTTTAAAATCTCATCCCAAACATCTTTTTCACCAACTACAATACCAGACTTTTCTAATTGCGTTTCGTACACTTTTTCACGTACCAAGTTATCCCAAGCAGTTTTTACATTTTGTAGTTGTGAAGTTCTGTTACCTGAACGAGCACGTTGTTGGTCTACTAATTGAGCAAAATCTTCACGTGAAATGGTTTCACCATTAATTTCACCAATATTGTTTGTGCTTTTATTGAATAAAGGACTATTGGCATCAAATAAACCTGTTAATACAAAGGCAAATAAAGCCATTGCTATAATGATAATTAAAAATAAAGAGCGTTCTCTAATCTTTCCTAAAATTGCCATTCTACTGTTATTTTAAATTTAGTGTGCGAAAATACAATTTACCTTTAAATAAAAAAAGGATAAATTCAATGAAATTAATAAGATAAAAAGAAAGCTATTCCTCTTTAAATAAAACTTTTAAGTAGATGTTTTCAATTTTAGAAGATGAAACTTCTTTTATAGTAAATTGATGGTTGTCAATTTCTACAATTTCACCTTGAGCAGGAATATTCTCAGTATGATGCATAATTAATCCGCCAAGGGTTTCGTATGCATCATTCTCAGGAAGTTCTAAGTTGTACTCTTCATTTATATAGTCGACCTCTAAGCGAGCGGAAAATTCAAACTCGCGATCGTTTATTTTTCGTTCTAAAAGTTCAACTGTATCGTGTTCATCTTCAATTTCACCGAATAACTCTTCAACGATATCTTCTATGGTTATTAACCCAGAAGTTCCTCCATATTCATCTAATACTATAGCAACACTCTTACGTTTTTTAGTAAGTCCGTTTAGAATGTCGTTAATCATCATCGTTTCTGGAACAATATCTATTGGAACCAGCATAGAACGAATGTTTTTAGGCTTATTAAATAACTCGAAAACATGTGCATAACCAATAATATCATCTAAAGAATCTCGATACACCATCACTTTAGAAAGACCAGTTTCTATAAATAGTTTTTTAAGATTTTCTATTGGTTCATGCACTTCTATTGCCACAATTTCTGTTCTTGGAATCATGGCTTCACGTGCTTTTACATTATGAAATTCTAATGCATTTTGAAAGATTTGTATTTCAGAATCTATAGCCTCATCATCAGATGTTTCTAACTGTTCGGTAATATAATCACCAAGCTCAATTTTGCTAAAAGCTGACTGAGCTTGGTCTTTCTTTGTGTTGAAAAAAACGCGTAAAACAAAATCAGAAATAGCAATTATAAACTCTGAAATAAAATAGAATAGTAAAAAGAAAATATACGCAGGCAAAGCAAAGGTTCTTAAGGCTTCATTGGCATAAATTCTATAAATAGCTTTAGGAATAAATTCTGCAGTTACTAAAATTATTAAGGTAGAAACACTAGTTTGAATCAATAAAATTAAAAAACTATTTGTTATATAGGGGGTAATATAAGGTGTTAATAACTCACCCATAAAATAGCCGTAAACCACAAGAGCTATATTATTACCTACTAGCATTGTTGTAATAAATCTTGATGGGTTTTTAGTGAGTATAGCTAATATTTTAGCGAAGAAATTATCGGTTTTTTTCTCAATTTCAATGTGCATTTTATTGGAAGATACAAAAGCAATCTCCATCCCAGAAAAGAAAGCAGAAAGTAAAATAGAAGCTACAATTATGCTTATCTGTAAAATCATTTAATTAGTGTTAATCGGAATAATTTGCTCTTGCCTTTCATTAATGTATCTAAAACTATCTTCACCAAAAAACCCAGGCTCTTCTAACATAATTCGAATATCTCGATTCCATTCTTTGATATGTACAGTAGTATTCAATTCAATAGCATATGCTGTATTTTTATGTAAAGGATAATCTCCATTAACCGGAACACCTTGTTGAGAATCCCACATACCAATTGTAGACCCAGAAGAATGACCATACAAACCTAGAGGATGCGTATAGATTGAAGGACGCAAACCTTCCGCTTTAGCTTCATTTAGAGATTTTAATAAGATCTCATTACCTGTTTTACCCTCAATAAAATTTGAAGTTAAAATATCTTGTAATCTATTTCCTTTTTTAAAAGCCTTTTCTAAATAAGAAGGAATTTTTGTTTCTCCGTCATTAAGCACATAGGCATGTTGTTGACAATCGGTATTTAATCTAAGATAGGTAATGCCAAAATCACAATGTAAAAGATCGCCTTTTTGTATAATATTTTTATCTGGACGTTTTGAAAATGAGGTAATATGACTAGCTAAGACTTCATTATTACGTTGAATATCTATGGTAGGATGAAACCATGTTTTTAAACCTAGATCATTTACTTTCTGTCGTAAAAACCAAACCACATCTTCTGTAGTAGTTTTACCTGGAGTTATTACCTTATTTGAAAAAGCTTCAGCTATAACATCATGTGTTAGTTTGGTTAATTTTTCGAACAATTTCATTTCTTTAACTGTTCGAGTTTCTATCCATGCAATTGCTAATTTTTCTGCAGAAACAATTTTGTCTTTATATTCTTTAGGTAAATCTTTTGTAAACCAGTCATAACCTGTCTTTACCAACCCGTCTGCTATACCAAAATACTCAGAGATATTTAATCCTATTTTTTTTGGATTATACTTTTTTATGAGATTAAATAATGCTTTCCATTGATTTGGTTGTTGTTCTTTATCCCAAGCAGATTTTATGTTCTCACCAACATTATATCTGGCGACAGCCAATTTTTCTATGGTGTTACTTTCTTTATTTCTAATAAAAACCAAGATGGTTCTTCTGCGGGCATTTAACCATGTTGAAGGCAACATGGTTCGTAGAACAGGATCTTCATTATATTCACGAGAGATTAGAATCCACATATCAATATTTGTTTGATCCATTAATTGTGGCAACAAATTATCGAAACGATCTTTTAAAATCTCATCTTCAACTTTAGAACGCTCTTTAAGTGATAAAATTTGTGAAAAGCTGTAAAAGGAAATAAAGAATAAAACAAGAAATGTTATTTGTTTCATATAGTAAATCTTACTCTTTCTTATCTTGGTTTTTTCTACGTTCTTCATAACGGATTCTAAATCTTCTTTTAAAGTAGAACATTATTATTAAAAGAATAGAGAAAAACAAAAATATGTATGCATTATTTCTATCAATATTCCATCTTTTATATGACATGTAAAAAGAGAAAATAATCAATCCTAAATATAGGATTTCAGCGAATTTTAAATATTTTACCATAGTAAGTTAGTTGTTTTCGTTTACATAAACGGCACCGCTTATGTCTTTCATTGTGACCTTAGAAAGATCTTCATTAGATTCAAAACCTCGACCATTAATGGTATCGGTTTTTGCAATTAACCTAAAATCTTCTTCGGTATAAATATAGTGTGTATTTTGATCCCAATATAATTGCTCGGTGTAGAGTTTAGAATTATCAGCGTGATTGATGACTATTACATTTCCTTTTACTTCAGAAATAGCTGTTTTACTAAAAGTTCTTGCATAATCAGCAATTAAAGTTATTGAATCACCATTTTTTTCATAATTGGTGATTTGAATTCCTTCTGGAAATTCTTGATATGGATGTGCTTCACGGTTTGCAAAATCGTGCAGGAGAGGAGTTACCAATCTTGTTTTAATTTTTCCTGAATCTGTATGAACCAAATTGACGTTCTTGGCCACGCCAATAGGTAAGTTCTTATCTGCTAAAAAATCTTGAACTTCTTTAATATTGTTTTCACAAGAAAAAAAGAATGCTACCATAAATATGATAGCAATTTTATTTAATATATGTAAACAATGTTTACGCATAGTACAAAATTAAGGAATCTTGACAGTTTCGCCAATCCAGCATCCTATTTTGTAGTTTTGATCGGATTTGTAATCACTTCCGAACACTAATTTTTTATTCGGTGCCTGAGCTCTATAACTTTTAATATACTTATTCGCCGTAGATGTCAAACTTGGATCTGCCTTTTTAGCCATTGAAGCTTTATTCATTGCAGCTACAAAAACCATTCTTTTAGAAAGTTCGTCAGTACCACACGCATTAGCGCTAGCTGCATAAGCGCTTGCAATCAAGAGATATGCTCTACCCATACTTGGTTGATGAGATAATGCTTGTTTTGCATAAGAGGTGGCAGTGGCAGGACTTCTTCTAATATAGGATCTTCCAATTTTATAAAGATATTTTGCCTTCTTATATGGATCAGTTTCTAAATCAACCGCTTTTTTTCTATAATCAGTTGCTTTAGTTTTTTCACCTCTATCTTCAAGAATACTTGCAATTAAAACATACGCTTCCGGCGAGGGTTCTACAGCAACATATGCTTCAACAAGTTTTGGATAAATAGGATCTTCCGTGCATTCTTTAGAGTTTAATCTCGATGCAGCCCTACGTAACCATTTAGCATCCGATTTATGAGATTCAAAACTTTTAGTATATAGAGGAATCAATCTTTCACAAGTTGCAACTTCACCAAGAATTTGATCTAATAAACCTTCTACTTGACCTAATCCTTTTAAATTAATTTCGTCATTTTTTAATTTAAGAGCTTGTTTTTTATTTAAGGTGCCACCATCAACTATAGTTTTATCTAACTGATCTTTAGATCTTGTATGAACTTCAATTTTTTTATTTACAGCGTCTAAAGCATCATCATATGTGTCGAAAACAACTTGAGGATTTGATTCTTTATTTCTATCGGTAACTTCTTGAAAGTATTTTGCTAGATTTTTTATACTCATACTTTCTGGGCCAGCTTTGAAAGCTACATCAAGCTTTTCAAATAGCTGTTCTTGTGAAGCACCTCTTTTTTCGAGAGACAATGCCCAGTCACTATAAACCTTACCTAAATTATCAGGAAAATGTTGAATCCGCTGCTCATATATTTTGTCGATCATTTTAGCTTCAACAGCTTTTTGGTTCCCCGTAGCTTTTTGGTAGCGATCTTCAACGATATTTAAGCCGTATTTGTAGATGTTTTTTGAAGCTTTTGGGCAGTTTTCAAAACACCATAACCAAGGTTCATAAGCGTATTCATAATCCTTTGTCTTTGCATATTCGAAAAATTCTGAAAGTTTTTCTTTACAAACATCTGGGTTATTGCCATACTTATCTTGCGAAAAAGCATCTCCAAAAAATAGTATGCAAATTAGTAGAACGATTTTTTGAAAATGCTTTTTCATAATGTTTAAGATTATATGTTGTTAAAGATTATCCTTATGGAATCCTTACGGTTTCACCAATCCAACAGCCAACTTTATGTGTCGCTCCAGAAGTTAATCCTTTGGTGAAAATTAACTTTTTCGATGGTGCGTTTGCCATATAACTTTTGATATATCTATTAGCCCTAGATGTTAAACTTGGATCCACATTTTTTGCTTGTCTTGCTTTGTTAGCAGCAGCTACGAATACCATTCTTTTGCTAACTTCATCTGTACCACAGCTATTTGCGCTACTAGCATACAAGTTTGCAATTAAAATATAGGCTTTACCCATACTAGGTCTTGCTTTTAAGGCTCTATTTGCATAAACTCTGGCTTGCCCTTTACTCCTATTACGCATTGTTAAAGCAATTCTATATAAGTAATCTGCTTTCTTATATGAATCAGTCTCAAGATCAACTGCTTTATTTCTATATTCTAACGCTTCATTAGTTTTGCCTCTATCTTCTAAAATACCTGCATAAAATATATAAGCATCAGCTGATGGTTCAGCATTTACATATGCTTCAACCATTTTTGGGTATATAGGGTCTTCTGTACATTCTTTAGAATTTAATCTTGAAGCTGCTCTACGCAACCAAGTTGCATTAGTTTTATTAGCCTCAAAACCTTTGTTATATAGAGGAATTAAACGTTCACATGTCGCAACATCACTTACAATTTTATCCAAAATATCTTCTACCTGACCTAAACCTCTTAAGTTGATACCATCATTCTTAAGTTTTCTTTCTTCCTTTTTAGATAATGTTTGTCCTTTTTCTTTTTTAGCATTTAAAACATCAGCAGATTTAGAGTGAACGTCAATCTTTTTATTCACAGCTTCTAAGGCATCATCATAGGTATCAAAAACTTTTTGAGCATTAGTATCTTTATTTCTATCGGTCATTTCTTGAAAATACTTTGCTAAGTTCTTTATACTCATTTTAGCAGGGTCAGTTTTAAAAGCTTTCTCTAACTTTTCAAAAATTTCACCTTTAGATTTAGCTCTTTCTTCCAATGAAGTAGCCCAATCACTATATACTTTACCAAGATTATCTGGAAAATGCTCAACACGCATCGTATATACCTTATCAATTAAAGCGCTTTCAGTTTCTTTTTGAGCCCCAGAAGCATTTTTATATCTATGCTCAGCAATTTGTAATCCACGGCTATATATGTTTTTTGAACCTTTTGGACAGTTTTCTAATACCCAAGTCCATGGTTCATATGCAGGATCAAAGTTTTTAGCTTTTGCATATTCATAAAAGATAGACAAATTAGTTTTACATTTTTCTGGATCAGCGCCATACTTATCTTGTGCGTAAGTTTGATTTATTCCTATCAAAAGGAATAAACCCAACATCAAATTTGTAACATTTCTTCTCATCTCGGTTATAATATTTATGTTAATCTATATTTCGTTTTCTAAACCACCTGTCACTAAGTGAAAAACCAACTCTAAAGTTAAGATAATTTTCGCGAACCAATCCATTACTAACTTCACCTCTCTGTCCTAATTCAAAACCTATATTAATTTTAGATAGTTGTCTGCCCATTGGTAAGCCTACCCCAAAAGATATGCCAAAGTCATTTATATCCGTATTGCCAACTACCAATCCTGTCTGCTTGAATTTTAGCCCAGCTCTGTAAGTAGCTCTCTGCCAATAACTTGTTATTGAATTGAATTTAGGAGTATAATAACCACCAACTGATATTCTACTAGATCTTCTGTAGTTTAGTGATACTGTGCCTTGTGAAAATGTATCGTCTACACTTAATGCTTCTTGAAATTCATATTCTAACCCAGCATACCATTTATTCTCTTGACCAATACCTGTACTTAAGATTGTTTTGACGGGTATTTTAAAATTTCTATCAAAATCATTACTTAATGTAGTATCTCGATATTGAAAGGGTGTAGGGTTCTCAATATTCAAAGTAGAGATAAGATATTCACCACCTTCATTTGATAATTCATTACTGAGCTCTACAATTGCACCTGTCTTTAATGTTAAGTTTTCTGTAACTTCAGTTTGATATTGTACACCACCTTTTACACTAAACCCACGAACATCAGAGTCAGATTTATATAAAGTTGCTAGTGGCACACCGTCTCTTCTGTTTAGTAAATTATTCTCTATACTTCCAAAAGTATAATTACCCTCTATACCTAAGCTAAAGTTTTTTCCTATTTTATGCCCAAAGGCTAAAAATACTCTATTGGTACCACCTTCACCACTAAATTGATTAATTTCTACAAGATTTTCATCGACAAAAATTTGTTGTAAAAGAGAATATCCTACAGTTGTACTAGGTCTTAACCCAAAGGCAAAACCCGCATTATTCCCAATAGGAAAAGCTAGTGCAAAATATGAAAGTGCGGCGTTTGAACCTGAATCTTTATTAGTACCATCATTTAATTGAATAGCTCTATTTTGACCAGCCAAAGAATAATTTGTAAGTTGTAAATGAGCTAAAGAAGCAGGATTTGTAAAACTTAATTGAAATGTGCTATTAAAAGCACCTCCAATTTCACCCATACCAAGTTCTTCTACTGTTTTTTCACCAGCTTGATCTCCAATTCCGAAGAAAGAATAAGGGGAATTGTTATTTCTTTGAGCAAAAAGGTTTAGGGAAATTAGTATAAAAAGTAACCCGATTATTTGTTTAATCATTCGTCTAAATTATGTATCATAATACTGTTCAATCCTTCCAACAAAAAATTTGGATTGGCAAATATGCTACTTTTTAGCTTTTTAGCCAAGTAATTTGCATCTCCTCCTGTTAAAACTACTGTTAAATTTGGGTATTTTTTAAGATATTGATTTATAACACCATCAATTTCTTGAACTACTCCATTTAAGACACCAGATTGAATAGAACCATTTGTAGTCTTCCCCGTAAGGGAATAATGGCCAATTTCTAACAAAGG
Organism: Maritimimonas sp. 2304DJ26-3; assembly: GCF_056591635.1. Classification (NCBI taxonomy): domain Bacteria; kingdom Pseudomonadati; phylum Bacteroidota; class Flavobacteriia; order Flavobacteriales; family Flavobacteriaceae; genus Maritimimonas; species Maritimimonas sp. 2304DJ26-3. The sequence continues at coordinate 594,816 of NZ_JBWQOK010000001.1, read as the reverse complement.
TAGATTGGCGGTATAATCATGTAATGATTTATATCGAATGTTGATTCCTGGAGAGATAGCTCCACCTAGATAATCATTTTTATTAGTTAGAATGTCATAAGTAATACATGTGCCTACATCTATAATTAAGACATCTTTTTTGGCATATTGAATCGCTGCTGCAGAAACCAATGCAATTCTATCAACACCTAATGTTTCTGGGGATTTATATTTGTTTTTGAACGGAACCTTGGTATCATGATCTAAAGACATGAGAGTTTTAAAAAGGTTTTCATCAACTATATCTGGATGTCCAACAGAGGAAACAATAATATTTGATAAACTTTTATTCTTTAGTAAGGACTTAATTTTTTTATTGGTTTGTTTATGGGTAGAAATAATAACTTCTATAAGTTTATCTCTTTGAAAAAGAGCAAGCTTAGTTCTTGTATTACCAACGTCAATAATTAAATTCATAATAAAAACAGATAGCGTAAATTTACAAAAGCAATTTTTATAAAGTTTCTTTTTGTCAATTTTAAAAATGAATATATATTTGCATCCGCATTTATGCAACTGGTGCCTTAGCTCAGTTGGTAGAGCAAAGGACTGAAAATCCTTGTGTCCCTGGTTCGATTCCTGGAGGCACCACCACTAAAAAGCCGATCAAACTGATCGGCTTTTTTGGTTTTATATCATTTTAAGGTTGTTAACTTCTTGCTGAGTAAGATGACGCCAATGACCACGAGGTAAGTTCTTCTTGGTTAATTCCGCAAATAAGACTCTGTCTAATTTGGCAACTTTATACCCAAAATGTTCAAATATTTTATGAACAATGCGGTTTCTGCCTGAATGAATCTCAATACCTACTTCGGTTTTTGGTTGATTATCAATATATGAAATTGCATCTACAAATACCGTTTTACCTTCGATTTTAAAATCTTCTGAAATCTTCTGTAGATCTTTCATAGCTAATTTTTTATCTAAAGAAACCTGGTATAATTTTTTAAAAGGTACTTTTGGTTGGGTTAATTTTTTAGCTATTTCGCCATCATTTGTAAACAATAATAAACCCGTTGTATTTCTGTCTAATCTACCTACAGGATATAAACGCTCTTTAGTAGCACCTGCAATTAATTCCATTACAGTTTTTCTACCACGTTCATCTTCTACATTGGTTATATAATTTTTAGGCTTATTTAACAAAACGTAGCGTTTTGTTTCAGGGTTTATTAACGAACCATCAAAGCGAACTTCATCTGTTGGTTGTACCTTATAACCCATTTCTGTTATCACTTTTCCGTTAACAGTTGCACTACCTGCCTTTATATAAACATCGGCTTCTCTACGCGAACAAATACCAGCATTTGCAATATATTTATTCAGCCGAATGGTGTCGGATTCAGGTTTCTTTTTTGTGTCGGTAATTTTTCGAATGTCTTTTTTGTAGTTCGATTTACTTTTGCCAAATGTTTTCTTTTGTGAATTTGATTTTCGAGAAGCATCGCTGGCGTGTCGTCCTCTCGACGAGTTTTTTTTAGTTGCCATTTTTATTAAAAATTTTGGCAAAGATACTTCTTTAAACTAGTTGACCTTAATCTTTTAAAGAAATTGTAGATTGTCGCACCCTATTTACATTCAGTTGTGTAACATCTGGTCGCGAATAATGCCCGACGGGATCAAAATTCTGACGCTCTTCCAATACTCGATTGAAGTCTAAAGTTTCAATAATTAATCCTTCTTTATTTAGTTGAGGTTCTATAACCCATTCACCACTAGGACCAGCAATACAACTCCCTCCATTAGCTAAGACATCGGGTGCATTCTCAAGAATTTTATCAAGATGAGGCGTATCATTTGGAAAATTCTTTTTAGTCATTAAACTTGAAACAGAAATGACAAATGAGCGAGATTCTCTGGCTATAAATCGCGTAATATCTTTTGTGTTATGATCGCTTCCAGGCCACACAGCAATATGTAAGCTTTCTCCTAGTCCGTACAGAGCAGCTCTAGGTAAAGGCATCCAATTTTCCCAACAGTTTAATCCGCCAACAGTGAAATTTTTTAGAGAATGAACTTGTAATCCATTACCATCACCTGAAGCCCAAGTTAAACGCTCATCGTAAGTAGGTTGTAATTTTCTGTGAACAGATTTTATTTCACCACTTTCATTAATATATACCAAAGAGGCATAAATACTATGCCCACCACGACCTAAAGGTCGTTCAATTACACCAAGATAGATAGCTATTTTACTTTCTTTCGCCATTCGACAAACAGCATCTAAATCACCCTCTTCAATTGTAATAGCATTTCTTACATAATGCGCATGTAATTCTTTATTTACTTTTGTATCCCACTCAGCACCTCCTGTTAAAGGCAACCAAAATGGATATCCCGGAATTAACCCTTCACCAAAAACAATCAATTCACATTTCTCTTTTGCAGCATCTTCGATTGAATTCTTAACCTTTTCTAAAGTTTTATTCTTATTTAACCAAACCGGTGAGATTTGTGCAAGTGCTACTTTTAAAAGATGGTCCATATTATAAAATTCGTTTAATAATTACCGAAGTATCTATCAAAACTAAACTAAAAACACCTAAAATAAGAATGAATTTAACTACATTATGTAAAAACACATAATTTTTTTTAGAAGACTTAAACCAAAGAAGAATTACAAAACCTACTAATATCAAACCTGTTAAATAAAAGTAATATTTCATGTAACCGATCTCTGGATATTCCCATAAAATATAAGCGGGTAGTGCAATTACAAAGGCACAGATTGTGATTAAAGTTTTTGTAAATTTCTCTCCATACACAACCGGAACAGTTTTGTAACCTTGTAGTAAATCGCCTTTGATATTTTCTAGTTCTTTTACAAGTTCTTTAATCAATAGAATAACTCCTAAAAAAAGCGCATGTACAAAAATAACTTTTGAAAAATTACGATAATACACAAAAATTACAAAAAAAGGAAGTAAAGATAGAATCGTCGCAGCAATTAATCCTGTTAATGGATATTTAGTCAATTTATGTGAATAGAACCATATTAAGAAAATATAAATGCCAAAAAACAAAGCAGCTTTCCATGATACCAAAAGACCTAATGCAAATCCTAGAAAATTTAGGAAAAAATAGATATTTAGCTTTGTTTTCTGATTTACCATACTATCTATTTTTGCTTTTAAGGGTCTATTGATCCTATCTTTTTCGGCATCGTAAAAATTATTAATAATATACCCTGAGGCAATTACACATGCTGTTGCCAAAACAACTAGGAATAGATCTAAATTTAGAATTATCTCTTTTAAAGATTTTTCTGGAGAAAAAATAAAGATAGAAGCTAAGATTTGCGCAACAGCAACTATTAGAATATTGTAACCTCTTACAACAGAGAGTAGACTGAAAAATTTATAGAAAATTGAGTATTCTTTCTTTTGTACATTAGATTTAAGCTCATCCATAAGAATACGGATTAAAATCTATACACCAATTCTAATTTATAATCTTTAAGAAGTTCTTTTGCTTTAGAATAATCTTGAGTGAACCCTAAAATATAACCACCACCGCCTGAACCACAAAGTTTTAAATAGTAAGCGTTAGAGTCGATACCTTGTTGCCATAATTTATGAAAAGCCTTAGGTATCATAGGCTTAAAATTCTTTAATACTACTTTAGAAAGTTGTTTTACATTGCCTAATAAAGATTTTACATTACCATGCAGAAAATCATCAATACAGGCATCTGTATATTTTGCGAAATCTTCATTTAACATTTTTCTAAAACCCTCATTCTTCATTTTGTTCATAAAAATGTTGACCATAGGCTCAGTTTCTCCAACTTGTTGAGAATCTAATAAAAACACAGCGCCTTTGCCTTCCTTCTGTGATGGAATACCTGTGGGCTCTAAATTATCTTTGGAATTAATAAGAATAGGGAGGCTCAAATAGCTATTCAATGGGTCTAAACCAGAGCTTTTACCATGAAAAAATGATTCCATCGCAGAAAAAATTTCTTTTAGCTTGAGTAATTTTTCACGTGTAAGATTTTCTAAAACGGTAATTTTTTCGACTGCGTATTTATCATAAATTGCAGCTACTAAAGCACCAGAGCTACCAACACCATATCCTTGTGGAATACTAGAATCAAAATACATTCCGCCATCAATATCGTATTTTAGTTCATCCAACCTGAATTGTATAAGATCTTGATCTAAATTTTGTAGATAGTCAAGAAATTTTGCTAGATTTTTATTTGAAGATTTAGCATTTTCGTTTTGATGTGTATCAGTCTTTAAAGCCCCTTGATACGAATTGTATGGAATGGCCAAGCCTTTAGAATCTTTTATAATTCCATACTCACCAAACAATAAAATTTTTGCATAAAATAATGGCCCCTTCATATACTTAGTTAGCGTTTTTTCATAGTATAACGCAAATATAGCAGATTCTGTTGTAAATCAAATTTTTAATTTATTAAAACTATTTACTATTCGTCTTCTTCGATGCCATCATAAAAGTACATTTTCCAAACACCTACTTTTTTGCCATCTTTATACTTTCCTTCACCTTTAAGCTTGCCATTTTTATGATATTCTTTCCATAGACCACTACGCAAATCATTTTCGAATTGACCTTCTTCATCAGGCTTAGAGTTTTCAAAAAAACTTACCCAAACCCCATGGATTTTTCCATCATCATTATATGAATATTGGCTTTTTAAAGGCCCAGATTCATGATAGTTTTTACGCTCACCTGCCACAATATTATTTTTATAGTTTACGGTTTGCATAACGTTACCATTTTCATGATACCAAGTTACAGTGCCATCAAAAAATTCTGTATTGGGAGCGTTAGATAGTGCTTCCATTTGTTTAGCGCCAGATAAATAATAATCTACTAGCCAATAGCCATTGTCTTTTTTTTCTGGTGCAGGTCTAAAATAGGCAGCTATTTTTTTTTCAGCAGGATTCCAATTAGCATCATACCAAATAGTGTCTTTTGCTGATTGAGCATTGAGATTTATGTTTGCTAGAGCAAAACATCCGACAAGTAAAATTGAAATATATGTTTTCATAATTCTGAAGATTAAAAATTACTATTAACACAAAAACTTCTCTTGCGACCCAAGAGCTACTATGTATTATTAAGTTTTTGTTTCTAACATCTTCAAAATTTAATGGTAGGGCACATTAAATTTAGTAGCGGGTTTTCTAATTACATTTGCTTGGCCCCAAAGCCCACTCTATCACAAATATAGTGATTTTTTTGGCAAAATTGAAGTAACTCTGTTGTTATAAATTTGTTAATGGGTTCCTTTTCTTTTTCTGGATAAAGCACGTGAACATTAGCTCCAGCATCAAGTGTAAAACAAATATGCAAACCTGATTCTTTACGGAATTCCCATATTTTATTGATAATTGATAATGTGTTTGGTTTCATTAGAATAAAGTATGGATTACTTGTCATCATCATAGCATGCAGTGTTAAAGCTTCACTCTCTATAATTTTAATAAAAGCTTTAAGATCTCCATTTTGTAATACTTCGCTAATCTTTTCAATATTGTTATTTGCCTGTTCAAACCTTTGCCTTGCATAAGGATGTTCATGCATTAAGTTATGACCAACTGTACTCGATACTTGCTTTTCACCTTTATCTACTAACAAGATAGTATCATGATAATTTTTGAAATTACCATGAACTCTATATGGAAACTGAACACCAAAAAAATCTGAACTTTTTTTAATTTTCGAATGTTCACCCCAAACAACCAAGTTTCCTTTAATGCTTCTTGATGCACTGCCTGAACCTAAACGAGCTAAAAAAGATGCTTTGCTATAAAATAACTCATCAGACATATCTTGGTTTAATGCTTTTTCCATACTCATGATACAGAGTGCTATGGCTGCCATACCACTGGCAGAGGAAGCGATGCCACTACTATGTGGAAAAGAATTTCGTGATTCGATTACAAAGTCATAACCTTCAATAAATGGGATGTATTTTTGAACTCTTTCAAAAAAAGTAGCGATTTTTGGTTTGAAATCATCTTTTTTCTTTCCATCAAAATAAACTTCAAAACTAGCTTTATTTGCTTGCTTTTTTTTAAATTTTAGAGTTGTCAAAGTATAGCAGGCGTCAAGGGTAAAACTTATAGAAGTATTCTTAGGGAGTTGAGGCTCTTTTTTCCCCCAATATTTTACCAATGCTATATTGCTTGGTGCTTTCCAGGTAAAGCTGCTATCAGATAATATTTTTGAACCTTTAGGCTGATAGATGAATTCGTTTGTATCCAATTATTTTGGTTTTGTGCAAATATAGAATTATTAGTTTTGCACTTCAAATGAAAAGATGAATAGAAAAATAAAATTAATCTGGGATTTTAGAGGCCCGGCAGCTGAGAAAACAGCTGAACACCATGTAGTTCATTTAAAAGAGTATGTTCAGAGTGAAAATATTAATACTCATGATATAGCTACTGAAAAACTTTCAGGTTTTATGTCAATAGCATTTATGATTATTGATGAAAAAGATATTGTTATAGTTAGAGATGCTCTTAAGCCCCATAGAGGTGAAGTAGCTAATTAAGTCAATAATTTTTCTGTGTCTACCTCTAACACATAGTCATCCATTATATATCCTTTTCCGATATCGAATTGTTTTTCTTTGGTAATTTTAAAACCTCTTTTTTTATACCAATTAATTGTATTGGCATTGTGTCGATTTACCGTAAGCCAAATAGTTTCAATTCCTTTTTTAAAGCTCAATTGCTTAGTAAATTCAAGTAGTTTGTAGCCATATCCTTTTCCTCTAATTGTATGATCTACATAAATTTTACTGATCATTAATTTACCTTTAGGGTGATTGGGTCGTAACCCTAAATACCCAATGGGTTTACCTTCATCATAAAGTAGATAATATTCATAATCAAAATCAATTTGCTCAGTTATTGCTTTTTCACTTTGAATCTTATTAAGCATATAATCAACTTGATCTTGACCAATAATTGGCACATAATGATGATTCCAAATTTTGTGCGCTAGTTTGGCAGTGGTTTTTATATCTTTTTTGGTTGTTACTTTATTGATCATCTGTTGAACATTAGTCTGCAAAATAAAGAAAAATAGATGTTACTTTTTAAAGACTCACTCGTCTTTGAACAAATAAAAGCTTCCATAAAAGCGTTAAAAAAAGAATAAAATTGTCATAAGAGACGGTTAAATCTATTGTTAATCAGGTAAGAATTCTTTAATTCGCTTTCATTATAATTGAAACTATGTATAAAGTTGTTTTAGGACTTATTTTTATCACTTCGTTCTACTCATTTAATGGACATTCCCAAGTTGTTAGTTCTAAGATTATAGATTCTATTTCTAAAGAACCAATACCGTATGCCACCATTCTTTTTAAGAAAAAAGGAATGATAAGTAACGAAGAGGGTAGATTTAGTTTTTTATATAAAAATGGTGCGCAACCAACAGATACACTAACCATTTCTTGTATTGGTTATAAAACGGTTGCAAAACCTCTGAATCAGTTTAAAGATAGCTTGATTTATATGTCACCCAAGACTATTGAGCTAAAAGAAGTGGTTTTAACGGACAAAAAGTATACTGCCGAAGAGATTATAGAGAAAGTAAAGGTAAATATTACCAAAAATTACAATTTCGATTATAGCAAAAAGCGCCTGTTTTTTAGAGAATCTCAACATCAGAACTTTGTAAAATCTAATTATACACTTAAAAAATCTACTATTAAAGAATTGAACAAGCCTTTTTTAGATAGTGTGTTAAATAGTGTACCCAAAAAGAACTCATATTACACAGAAATATTAGCAGATTTATATGGTGATTTTACCAAAGAAAAACAAAAGATAGAATTAATTAAAGCCTCTGAGTTGTATGATAAAAATAATGAAGTTGGTCTAACAGCTTTAGAAGATAAGTTTAATAAGATCTTAGAAAAGAATGTAAAACCAAACTCATATTTTAAAATCAAGTCTGGCATTTTTGGAGATAAAGTAGATATGGATGAGTTTAAAGGAGATAAAAAAGTAGATTCTACAGATACTGATGCTTTAAACAAACAATTAGAAGAAGAAAAGATGAGAAAGGAAGACCGTAAAAAGAATTTTGCTAAAAATAGAAGAAGAAGTCTTGCTAATATGATGAATGGTTTATTTTTTAATGAGAAATCAAAACTTAACTTTATCAATAAATCTAACAGATATGAGTTCAACTTACTCGATTTAACTTTTTTAGGAAATGACGCTGTTTACGTACTTGAATTTAAACCTAAACGATCTGAAGATTATAAAGGAAAACTCTATATAAACACCGAAGACTTTGCCATTATACGTGCAGATTACGAAAATGTTAAAGCAGTAAAGAATTTTAAATTATTAGGCATTTCGTATAGAATTTACCAATCTAAAGGGAAAATAATATTTAATAAGGCAGAAGACAATCGTTATAACTTACAATACTTAGAAAAAGAAAGTGCTAGTAGATTTGGCATTAGACGCCCTTTAAAGATTATAGAGAAAAATAAACATGTTAGAGGTAGACGGAAACAAAATGAACTGTATGTAAAATTAGATATGGCAGTTACTAGTTCTGAAAAAAATGAAGTTGTGGTTTTTGATGTTGAAAATGTAAATATTTCTGTATTTGATGCCTTTAAAGAAAATAATAAAATGTTACCAACCTACATGCCAAAATACAACCCAGATTTTTGGAAAGGTTATAATATTATGGAACCCAACCAAGCGATTAAGGATTTTACTGTGATTGAATAGTGAATTTAGAAGTAATTGTTATATAAAGAAGTTTTATTTGGTTTTTATAAAATATTCATAATTTTGAGATTGAGATGTCATAATAGTTGACTGATAAGGAACTATTTCTGAATCTTCAAATTCATTGTTTTCAAATTTCCTATCTATTATTTCTATACTTACCGAATTGGTTCCTTCATGTGGATAATAATACATTTGTCCTTTTCTTTTAATAATTAGATTACTTTTTAATTCCTTAGAAAAGTAATTAACAAACTCCGCAGATTTTTCACTCAACTTAAATTCTCCATTTATTGACTTTTCGTGATCTACACATCCATGTTCGAAAAGTTTGAACATTATAATTTCAGGAAATTCAACTGGATTTTTAGATGTAATTTCAAAACTAATATTAGTTGAGTAACAATCTGGAGCTCCACAATCAAGTCCGTGTAAATTAAAAGGAAGATCGAAGGAAATTTTATCACCCGATTGGTTAACAAGTCCTCTAATATATAATTCACGAAGGATACTTGCTTTCAGGTTTTGATTAGGTTTAGATTTTAGAAGTTCTTTAAGTAATGAGTCTTGTGTTTTTTTAAAAGATAATTCGGGTTTAATTCCTGCCTTAACCTCATTTGTTTTTGTTATAGCTTGGGCTTTAGTAGGCTTAACAATTTCTGTTTTCTTTTCTTTTGATGAGCAAGAAAATATGATTAAACTAAGAATGACGATTGTGATTTTCATAATTATATTCTCGATGAATTTGCACATATATTGCTTAACCGTTATATCAAAACAAATATATAGAATCATTTTAAGTAAAATATTTATCGTATATTTGCGATGAATTATGAGCAAAACATTACAACATATAGAATATTCAGTAGACTCAAAAGAGTTAGCTCGTTACGCAAAAGCATTGGGGCATCCTGTTCGTTTGGTAATCTTAAAGCATTTAAGCAACCAGAGCTGTTGTTATACTGGTGATCTGGTAGAGGTTTTGCCGTTGGCGCAATCAACTATTTCACAACATTTAAAAGAACTAAAAGATGCAGGTTTAATAGATGGCGAGGTTAATCCACCTAAGATTCGCTATTGTATCAATCAAGAAAACTGGCAGAAGGCTAAGAACTTATTTGCAACATTGTTTAAAAAAGACTTTAAGTCAATACAATGTTGCTAAGCTATTTTTTTGAATTTAATCATCGTAAAATTACGATATGAATATAGAAATACGAAAGATGAATCCCCAAGACTGGCAAACTGTATCCAACATATATAAGATGGGTATAGATACAGGTAACGCCACTTTTGAAACCGATGTGCCCACATGGCAACATTGGGATGCCACACATGTGCAAACATGCAGACTAATAGCAACTATAGATAACAACATAGTTGGTTGGACAGCACTATCTCCTGTTTCAAGTCGATGTGTATACGGAGGTGTTGCCGAGGTGAGTGTTTATGTTGATATCACTCAAGGTGGAAAAGGAATTGGTTCAAAATTATTAGAAAATTTAATCCACGAAAGTGAAAGAGCAGGTTTTTGGACCTTGCAATCAGGTATTTTTCCTGAGAATATTGCCAGCTTAAAAATCCACAAGAAATTAGGATTTAGAGAAATAGGATTTAGAGAAAAAATAGGGAAGATGGATGACGTTTGGCGAGACAATATTATACTAGAAAGAAGAAGTAAAACAATAGGAATAGATTAAATTATATAAATATGAAAACGCAAAATTTATTAGATTTATTAAAAGAAAATCAAAGCAAAGAATTGGTTTTTGAATACAAAGAAGGAGAATTTGTTGGTACAAATTACCATATTACAGAAGTAAAAAACACAGTAATTAAATCAGTTGACTGTGGTGGAAGATCCGACGCTTGGAACGAAACGATCATCCAATTATGGGAGAGCCCTAAAGAAATTGGTAAACGTAATTTTATGGAGGCTGGCAAGGCATTATCGATTATAGAAAAAGTTGATAAAATTCATGCTATAGATAGAGAGTCTCAAGTACTTTTTGAATATAGTAATGATAATTTCCATAAGACTAATCTCGAAATACATAACGTTGAGTTAACTTCAGATAAATTACTAATTAAGTTATTTGTATCGCAAACAGACTGTAAGGCTAAAAGCACTTGCGAAACACCTAACAAAGAATTGGTAGCGACTGAAGCAGAAGAAGCTGCATGTTGCTCTGATTCAAATTGTTGTTAATTTAAAGAGTACATGAAAAATAAACTTTTTAATCAATTAGAGGATGTAATATCAAGTTTAGATATTTCTAAAATATCTGAAGAAAGAAAAAAGGTATTACAACCTCTAGTTGATTTTATTCAGTATAAAACAAATCAAAATTCATCAGTTTTATTAAACTTTATTTGCACACATAATTCGCGCAGAAGTCATTTATCACAGATTTGGGCACAAATTATGTCTGCTTATTTTAGTGTTAAAAATGTGACTTGTTATTCAGGAGGAACAGAAGCTACTGCCATGTTTCCTATGGTTGTGGAGACGTTAAGAAATACCGGGTTTAATATTTCAAAACTTTCTGATAAAGGAAACCCAGTTTATAACATAAAATTCGATGATAATTCGCATCCAGTTATTGGTTTCTCTAAAACATATGATCACGAGTTTAATCCAAAATCGAAATTTGCAGCGGTAATGGTGTGTTCAGAAGCCGAAGAAAATTGCCCATTTATTAGCAATGCAGAAAAACGTCTTTCAGTTACATATGAAGACCCTAAAGCATTCGACAATACACCAATACAAGCAGAAAAATACCAAGAACGTAGCTTGCAAATAGCAACTGAAATGTATTATGTATTTTCGATGATTCAATAATGAATGTTTTAAAGGAATATTTTGGTGAGTTCTTAGGAACACTACTACTTGTTTTTTTTGGTTGCGGAGCTGTTGCGGTATCTGTATTATTTGATGCTTTGAACTTATTAGGTGTTGCTATTGTTTTCGGATTAGGGGTAAGTATGGCCATTTTTGCTGTTCGAAATATATGCCCTGCACATTTAAATCCTGCGGTAAGCGTTGGCATGTTTTTTTCAAAACAATTGCCATTAAAAAAATTACCGTATTATGTTTTGAGTCAATTTTTCGGCGCTTTCGTTGGTGCTTTAATATTGTATTTCGCTTTCGCGGAAGCTATTCAATTTTATGAACAAACCAATGGAATTATAAGAGGGAGTAGCGAGTCATATCGTTCAGCTATGATGTTTGGTGAATATTTTCCAAATCCTGGTTTTCAGGATAAATTATCAGTTTCGCATGTGCTAGCTTGTGTTATGGAAGGATTGGGGACGTTTATTTTAGTATTTGTAATTTTTAGACTAACTGAAAAACCAGAACAGATTAATAATGCAACACCAATTTTAATAGGATTAACGGTGACCATTTTAATTTGTTTAATTGCTCCATTTACACAAGGAGGATTTAATCCTGCTCGTGATTTTTCGCCAAGAATTGTTGCCTATTTCGCAGGGTGGAATTCAGCTGCTTTTCCAGCTGTAAATTTTAGTTTTTTTACGGTGTATATTCTTTCACCTATTGTGGGTGGAATTTTGGCTTCATATTTTAATAAAATGCTAGTTTCTAAAAAAATCTAGTTGTTTTTGGATATTGCTTTTCCTGCAATATAACCACCAGTCCAAGCATTTTGAAAATTAAAACCACCTGTAACGGCGTCTATATTCAACACCTCACCCGCAAAGAAGAGGTTTTTATGAACCTTGCTCTCAAAACGTTTAAAATTAACTTCCTTTAAATCAATTCCACCAGCAGTGACAAACTCTTCTTTAAAAGTTGTTTTTCCGTTAGCGTTAAATAAAGTATTAGTCAGTTGTTCAGCTAAATTTTCAAGTTGTTTATTGCTGAGTTCAGCCCATTTTTGATTTGCATTAATTTGCGAAGCTGATGTCAATTTTGTCCATAAACGTTTTGGTATTTCTTCAAAAGGAGATTTTAAAACTGCCTCTTTTTTTTGCTGCTGACCCTTAACAGATTTCAAAACTTCTAAAACTTCATTTTTTGATTTTGAAATCCAATTGACGAGTACATTGTATTGGTATTTTTTTTCGGCAAGAAATAAAGCTCCGAAAGCAGATAATTTTAAAACTGCTGGCCCACTAATGCCCCAATGGGTAATGAGTAAGGGTCCGTTAGCTACAAATGAAGAATTTGCTAATTTTATTGTAGCGTTTGGAACTGATATTCCCGGAATTTCTTTTATTCTAGTATCGTTTATCTTAAAAGTAAATAATGAAGGTACAGGTGGAATAATTGTGTGACCTAAGCCAGATAGTAACTCCCAGAATTTTGGACTGCTACCGGTAGCAATAATGAGTTTATCAGCTCTAAATTCTTGTGAATCTGTTGTAACAATAAACTGCTCATCAACTTTTGAAATTTGCTTCACATTTTGGTTCAATTGCAATATTACACTAGCGTTTGTAGCACTTTTAACTAAACAATCAATAATGGTTAGTGAAGAATTTGTAACAGGAAAGATGCGATTATCGGCTTCAATTTTCAATTGAACACCTCGATCTTGAAACCACTGCATGGTATCTCCAGTCATAAACTGATGAAAAGGTCCAAGTAATTCTTTCTTCCCTCTAGGGTAAAACTCAACTAGTTCTTTTGGATCAAAACAGGCATGAGTAACATTACAGCGTCCGCCTCCAGAAATCTTAACTTTTTGAAGAATTTTATTAGTTTTTTCAAGAATAATAACTTTCAAATCAGAATTTGTTTCAGCAATAGTTATGGCTGCAAAAAAGCCTGCTGCACCGCCACCTATAATAATAACTTGCTGTTTCATAAAACCATTTCTTGATATGGTATTACAATGTTAAATCCTTTATTTTTAAAATAGTTTGTAGTGTCATCATTACCTGTGGCTAAAATAAAATCACCACCCCAAGCTCCTAAGCTTTTCGTTTGCCCAAAGTAGTCAGAAAATAATGTTCGTTGAATGGGCTTTTGATTAATAATTGAAGAAATGATTTTCTCATGCTCAACTAAAATTTTCTCAAAACCATTTAAAGCATTTGCTTTTAAAAGTTCATTAGTTAATGTTGAAATTTCTTTCACATAAGTGCTAATATTTCCTTTAAAATTTTTGTATTGAGCAATTCCTTCTCGACTATTTTGTTTTTTATTTAGATGAATGAAATATATCTGATCTTTAAAAGCTGGATTAAAACCAACTTCCTCAACTATAGGGGTTTTATCTTCTAATTGATAAACAATTGGAAAATTATTTTGAGCACAAGCTATATCGTAAGCACTTCCACCAAAGGTTTTGAATTGCAAACTGAAGGCATTAATATTTGCCCAATTAGCTAGATTGTTAATTAAAGTAGACGAAGAACCCAAGCCCCAATTTCTTAAAAAATCAAGTTTCGATTTTACATAAAATCCGTCACCAGAATCTAAAAAACCTGGATTCATTTGTTTAACTACTAATAAAATCTCGTGAAGTTTTAAGGCCAGCGAGTCGCTTCCATTTTCAATTGCTGAATCAAATGTTTCTGAAGTAATACGTATACGAGGTAGGTCAAACTCAATTTGAAGCCATTGGTTATTATTTTCATCAAAGCTTTCCCAAATGAGCTTAGATTCTTTTATCGGTTTTATTTCTAATGATTGTCCTTTTTTTGTGGGTAGGGCCAATGACTTAGCACCATCAAGAACTAAATATTCTCCTGTCAACAATAATTTACCATTGCTGTAGAATCTATCCATTAGGTTCTATTTCGATTATATATTGGCAATAAAAGCATAGATAGCCCTCCAAAAATAATCACCATTAACGTTTGAGCGGTCCACATTATCCAACCAAAAGCATTTGCAGGATTTTCAGTAACGCCATATAAAACAAGTGCTCCAGCAACAAAAACAGGGTACGTGCCTAACCCTCCATTAGTAAGCGCCATGCTTAAGCCGCCAACTACAAATCCAACTATAATAGCTTCAAATGGTAAATGAGTAGTTTCTGGTAGAGCAAAAGTTACTACATAAAACATAAGAACATACATGATCCAGATAAAAAAAGTGTGAAAAATAAAGGCCCATTTATTCTTCATTTTAAAAATACTAATAGCTCCTTCAAATAAGCCATTAACAAAATTTTTCACTTTAAATAAAAAACCACTTTTAGCCTTTTGAATTAATTTAAAACCAATAAAAGCCAATAAACCTATTATTAGCAAAAGAACAATACCAACTATTGCGCTAGATGTACCATCTTTAAATAGGTAACTTTTAATTAATTCTGCCTGAGAAATAAATGCAATTCCTATAATAAAAAACAACAGGATTACATCTGCAATACGTTCTGCGAAGATGGTACCTATAGCTTTTTCAAATGGGATTTTTTCATATTTAGAAATAGCAGATCCTCTGGCAACATCACCTGCTCTAGGCATGGCTAAATTAACCAAGTAAGCCATTAACACAGTCATAAAACTGTTTGCAAATTTTGGCTTATAGCCTAAGGGTTCGAATAGAAATTGCCAACGATAAGCTCTAGAAAAATGACTTAATATACCACAGACCAGCGATAGTGCAACCCACCAATAATTGGCAGATTTAAAAGAATTAATAATATCTGTTTTATCTTCAGATGTTAACTGAGCTAAGAAATACCAAATAATACCTATGCCCAAGGCAATAGGAACGATTGTGAAAAGTAGTTTTTTTAATTTAGGATTCAATGGAAGATAATTTCGCTAGCAAAAGTAATTAATTTAATGCGATATTATCTATTAAGCGAATCTTTCCTGCATAGGCAGCCACAAAAGCGCGGTACTTATTTTTTTTCATTTTTCGCTTAGCATGTTTTAAGTTTTTGACGCTGGCAATTTCGAAATATTCGAGTTCTAAGTCAGAATTATTTTTGTATTGTTCTTTTACCCATTTTTCGATTGAAGGAATTGACTGTGATTTGAATCTATTTTTCGTTTCGTTTAAAATCTCGTAGATAAATGGCGCAGCTTGGCGATGTTTTTTTGTTAGACGAGTGTTTCTAGAACTCATAGCTAATCCGTCTACTTCGCGATGAATAGGGCATCCTATTACTTTAACAGGAAGGTTATATTTTTCAACTAATTTTTTAATTATTTGAAGTTGTTGAAAATCTTTTTCACCAAAATAAGCATTATGAGGCTGCACAATTTCAAATAGACGCTTCACTATTGTGCCAACACCATCGAAATGACCTTTACGATGTTTACCTTCCATTTGATGTTCTAATCCGTCAAAATAGAACTTTTGAGATTCGAGATTGCCTTGATATATTTCTGTAACTGAGGGTGCAAAAACCACATCACATTTTATAGTCTTGAGCAAATTTATATCTGCATCAAGCATACGAGGATATTTTTCTAAATCCTCATTTTTGTCAAATTGAGTAGGGTTTACAAAAATGCTAACCACAATAATATCATTTTCCTTTTGAGCTTTTTTAATTAATGATAAATGACCTTGATGTAAAGCACCCATAGTAGGAATAAATCCGATAGATTTGTTAACTCTCTTTTTATCTAAAAATGCTTGAGTTTCTGAAGTAGTATGAAAAACGCGTATCAATGATGTGTTAATTACAAGTTAAAAGCACGCAAACTTACTGTTTTACGTCTAAATCTACATAAATTTTCGTAATTTTGCATATTCCTAATTATAGATGGATTTATGAAAGATAAGAGAATATTGTTTGTTTCTTCTGAAGTAACACCCTATTTGCCAGAAAATGAAACAGCAAGCATGTCGTTTGAAGTAGCGAGAAAGATGCATAATAACGGTGCTCAAATTCGAATTTTTATGCCAAGATTCGGGGTGATCAATGAGCGTAGACATCAATTACATGAGGTAATTCGGTTGTCAGGTATGAACCTGATTATAAATGATATGGATATGCCTCTAATCATAAAAGTTGCCTCAATTCCTAAAGAGAGAATGCAGGTTTATTTTATTGATAATGATGAGTATTTTAAGCGCAAAGCTTTGTATACGGATGAAGATGGAAATTTATTCCCTGATAATGATGAAAGAGCAATCTTCTTTGCTAAAGGCGTAGTTGAAACAGTAAAGAAGTTGAATTGGGCTCCAGATATTATTCATGTTCATGGATGGATGGCTTCATTATTACCTTTGTATCTTAAAGAATATTATAAAAATGATCCATTATTTTCTGAAAGTAAAATAGTAACATCAGTTTACAATAATGACTTTAAAGGATCATTAGGAGAAGAAATGATAGAGAAAATTAAATTTGATTCTATTTCAGAAGAAAAGTTACAATCTCTAAATAAAGCAAATCATACCAACCTTATAAAAATTGCAATAGAAAATTCTGATGCTGTTATTAAAGGAAGTGAAGAACTTCCTAAAGATGTTTTAGAACATATAAAAACTTCAGAAACACCTGTGTTAGATTATCAACCTTTTGATGATTTTGCGGAAGCATATTCCAATTTTTACCTAACCAAAGTTTTATAAAATTTATTAAAGATTAAGATTTGTTTATGACGAGTAAAATTATAAACAGTGTTAAGACTGTTGTTGTATTTGGTTTTACATTGGTAAGTATCATTGCCTGTGAAAAAGATTTTGAAGATGTCGGAGTTAATTTGGTTGATAATAATATTTTCACCACTAAAGATTCGGTATTTGAAGTCATAACTTATAATCAAAATGTGATTAGATCTGAAGTAAGCGGAGATAATGCGGCCACTCAACAGATCGATGGATTGCCGGTGTATAGTATTGGTATTTTAAATGACCCTAATTTTGGAAAGTTAAATGCATCTTTTATCTCTCAAGTGCTAAGACCAGGTATAACTATAGATTTTGGACTCAATCCAGTTTTAGATACAGTGATTCTAGATATTCCATATTTTGCTACAAGACAACTTGAAAATAATAGCGATGGATCTCCTAAATTTGAACTTGATTCTGTTTTCGGCAATGTTGAGCAAGAGTATATTTTGAAAGTAAATAGACTTCGTACTTTTTTAAACACATTAAACCCTAATGACCCGACTCTTAATAAAAGATACTTTTCTGATGAAACGTATCAGGTAGAAGAAGAGTTCTATTCAGGGAATTTTAAACCTAATACTAATGATACAGTTCTTTACATAACAAGAAGGTTGTTTGAAGGAGAGAATATGATAGATACGATAAAAAAAGAAGATTTAAGCCCATCTATTAAACTGCCTTTAGATACTCAAAAATTTGAGGATTTACTTGTTAACAATATTAATTCTACTAATTTTGAATCAAACGAAGCGTTTAATGAATATTTCAGAGGAATAATGGTAGAGGCCATTGGTAATGAGGGGTCAATAATGACTTTGCCCATGGCTAGTGCTACAATTACTGTCTATTATACTAATGAGGTCTTAACAGACGAGACCACTGTGGATCTTAACGGAGATGGTGATACCGATGATATGCAGGTGCCAATTAAGACTAAGAGGGATCTAATTCTTCAGTTAACAGGAATTAGAACGGCAACATATGAAAGAGATTATTCTCAAGCAACAAGTTTATTAAACTCTTTTGCTAACCCTAATAGAGTTAACACTGGTGAGAATGAACTATTTGTTTCGGGCGCTGCAGGTTCTAATATTGAATTAGAGCTTTTTAAAGGGATTGACCTTCGGCAAATTAGAGGTGAAGAGTGGCTTATTAATGGAGCTATATTAGATTTTTACATAGATGATACTAAATCTACTAATGATCTTATACCTAATAGGTTGTATATTTATAATTTAGACGATCAAGTAGCTCTTCAAGACGCAGTAGGTGATGGCGTGGGTGGCTTTTTAGATAGAGATGAAAATGGTAATCCTGTAAAATATAGTTTTGTAATAACGGAATATATCTCAGATCTTTTGAAAGAAACAAATCCAAGGCCGCTAACAAAATTTGCTATAAAAACGCACCATATAACAGATAATCCTACAAGTGCTATAGATACAATTATTAGAGATTTTAGTTGGAAACCAAAAGGAGTTGTGTTAAAAGGAAATAAAATAGATGCTATGGATATAGACTACAGTAAAAGAGTAAAACTTAGAATATTTTATACAGAACAAAATAATAACTAAATAAAACATTGCTATGTGTGGTATTACATGTTATGTAGGTTATAGAGATGCCTATCCTATCATCATTAACGGATTACAGCGTTTAGAGTATAGAGGTTATGATAGTGCTGGTGTTGCCTTATACAACGGAGAGAAAGTCAAAGTGTCTAAAACTAAAGGAAAGGTAAGCGAGCTTCTCAAACGAGTTAAAGACGAAATTACCACAGAAGGAAATTTAGGGATAGGTCATACACGTTGGGCTACCCATGGGGTACCTAATGATGTTAATGCTCACCCACATGTATCTCAGTCTGGTGAAATAGTTATTATACATAATGGTATTATTGAAAATTATGATACTATTAAAAAGGAACTCATTAAAAGAGGTTATACTTTTAAAAGTGATACAGATACAGAAGTATTAGTTAACCTTATAGAGGAGGTTAAAAAACAAAATGATGTAAAGCTTGGTAAAGCGGTTCAAATAGCATTAAACCAAGTGATAGGTGCGTATGCTATTGCTGTTTTTGACAAGGCCAAGCCTAATGAAATTGTTGTTGCTCGTCTTGGAAGTCCAATCGCTATAGGAATTGGTAAGGACAAAAAAGAATATTTTGTTGCTTCTGATGCTTCTCCATTCATTGAATATACTAAAGATGCTGTTTATTTAGAAGATGAAGAAATGGCAATCATTCGAGTAGGTAAAGACGTAAAGATTAGAAAAATTAAAGATGATTCTCTAGTAACTCCAGATATTCAAGAGTTGCAAATGAATCTTGAGCAAATTGAAAAAGGTGGTTATGATCATTTCATGTTAAAAGAAATTCATGAACAACCAAGAGCTATTACAGATACATATAGAGGGCGTTTATTGAGAAATGAAGGTTTAATAAAAATGGCAGGGGTAGAAGATAATATGAAGAAGTTTTTAAATGCTGATCGTATTATTATTGTAGCCTGTGGTACTTCTTGGCATGCAGGATTGGTTGCAGAATATATTTTCGAAGAATTTGCTAGAATACCTGTAGAAGTAGAATACGCTTCGGAGTTTAGATATAGGAACCCAATTATTACTGAGAAAGATGTTGTAATTGCTATTTCTCAATCTGGTGAAACGGCAGACACTTTAGCAGCGATTAAGCTTTCTAAGTCAAAAGGAGCGTTTGTTTTTGGTGTGTGCAATGTGGTTGGTTCCTCTATAGCTAGAGAAACACACGCAGGTGCATATACTCATGCTGGCCCAGAAATTGGAGTTGCTTCTACAAAAGCTTTTACAACACAGATCACAGTTCTTAGCTTAATAGCTCTGCGATTATCTAGGGCAAAAGGAACCATGTCAAGCTCAGATTATCGACTTTATTTACAAGAATTAGAATTAATTCCCGGAAAAGTTGAGAAATTATTAAGTATTGACGAGCATGTTAAAGCAATTTCCGCTGTTTACAAAGGCGCGTCTAATTTTTTATATTTAGGTAGAGGATTTAATTTTCCAGTGGCTTTAGAAGGTGCTTTAAAACTAAAAGAGATTTCTTATATTCATGCTGAAGGTTATCCTGCAGCCGAGATGAAACATGGCCCAATTGCATTGATAGATGAGAATATGCCAATAGTTGTAATTGCTACTAAGAAAGGGCATTATGAAAAAGTAGTAAGTAACATTCAAGAAATAAAGTCACGTAAAGGGCAGATTATTGCTGTTGTCACAGAAGGCGATACTCAAGTAAAAGAAATTGCAGATCATGTGATTGAAATACCTGAAACTGAAGAAGCATTTACGCCTTTACTAACAACAATTCCGTTGCAATTATTATCATACCATATTGCTGTTATGAGAGAATGTAATGTAGATCAACCTAGAAATTTAGCAAAATCTGTTACCGTAGAATAACTATTTTCCGTTAAATTCGTTCATAGTAATAGCAATACCAGCGGTTCCAAAAGATTTAATTATCTGAATTGATTTTTCTAGTCTCTCGGGTAATTTTTTTTGTTCATCATCATTCCATTTACCAAGTACATAGTCAACTTGTCTTCCTTTTGAAAATTCATCACTTATTCCAAAACGGAAACGAGTATATTTTGAAGTATTTAAAATATCTTGAATGTTTTGAAGGCCATTATGTCCGCCAGCACTTCCCTTGGTTTTTAAACGAATTGTTCCAAAAAAGATATTCAGATCATCACAAATTACTAGGAGGTTTTCTAAAGGTATTTTTTCTTTTGTAAGCCAATATTTAATGGACTTACCACTCAAGTTCATATATGTTGAGGGTTTCAGTAAGATAAAGGTTCTTCCCTTAAATTTAAAAGAAGCTAAATCGCCTAATTTTTTAGTTTCAAAAGTTACATCTTCGTTTTTAGCTAATTTGTCTAAGATTTTAAAACCTATATTATGGCGTGTACCGTCATATTTTACTCCAATGTTTCCTAAACCGACAATTAGGTATTTTTTCATGTTATCTTCTGGTGTAGTTTTCTTCCTGAAAAAGAGTTTTAAAAAAGAAATAATTGACATTGTGTAAATATACAATTTCTTAAAAATGAAAAAGCTCCGCATTAGCGAAGCTTTTTACTATTCATTTATTGAATAATTATCTATTCTTGAGCAGCAGCTTCTGGAGTTGCGCCTTCAGCAGTAGCTTCAGTAGCTTCACCTTCAGCTCCTTCTTCATCTTCATCTTCATCATCTACAACTACAGCGGCACGAGCCATTCTTACTTGACAAACAACCATGTTATCTGGATGCAATATAGAATATTCCTCATTTGTTACGTCGGAAACAAACTTCTTATCTCCGATTTTTAATTTAGAAATATCTACATTGATAAAATCTGGTAAGTTAGCAGGTATTGCACGTACTCTTAAATGCCTATTAGGGAAACGTAAAACACCACCTGCAATAACACCTGGTGCATTTCCTTCTAATTTTACTGGAATATTCATGGTAACTTCTTTATCATCAAACAATTGATAAAAATCTACATGTAAGATCTTATCTGTTACAGGATGAAACTGAATATCCTGCATAATAGCAGCATATTTTTGACCGTCTAATTCAATTGACGCCGTGTAAACATTTGGAGTATACACCAAATTTCTGAAGGCTAATTCATCAGCTGAAAAGTGTAGTGGTTTATCTCCTCCGTATAACACGCAAGGTACCTTTCCAGCATTACGTAAGGCTTTAGTCGAAACTTTACCTACGCTTTCTCTTTGAGATCCATTGATCGTAATTGATTTCATTACTTAAATTTGTTTTACATTAAAAATTGATCACTGATCGATTTATTACTTTGCACTTTGTGCATTACGTCAGCAAATAAAGGGGCGCAAGATACAACTTTAATTTTAGATAATTGCTTTTTTAAAGGAATTGTATCTGTTATAATTAGTTCTTGTAATTTAGAATTTTCAATACGTTTATAAGCTTCACCAGAAAGCACAGCATGTGTACAAATAGCACGTACACTTTTTGCACCTTTTTCCATCATTAAGTCAGCAGCTTTTGTTAATGTGCCAGCAGTATCGATCATGTCATCAACAAGAATAACATTTCTATCTTTTACATCGCCTATTAACTCCATATGAGATATTACATTGGCTTTTTTACGTTGCTTGTAACAGATTACTACTTCACTCTCAAGGTATTTAGAGTAAGCATAAGCTCTTTTAGAGCCACCCATGTCTGGGGAAGCGATAGTAATATCATCTAAATGCATCGCTTTAATTTCTGGTAAAAAGATAGTTGATGCGTATAAATGATCTACTGGTTTTTCAAAGAATCCTTGAATTTGATCGGCATGTAGATCCATTGTAATAATACGAGTTGCACCTGCTGCTTGCAATAAATTTGCAACCATTTTAGCGGCAATTGGTACTCTCGGTTTATCTTTTCGATCTTGACGTGCCCATCCAAAGTAAGGAATGACTGCGGTAATATGTCTTGCAGAAGCGCGCTTAGCGGCATCTATCATCAAGAGCATTTCCATTAGATTATCCATTGGTGGAATGGTAGAGCCAATAATAAAAACCCGTCTTCCACGAATTGACTCTTCGAAAGACACTTGAAATTCGCCATCACTAAAGACATTCTTTCTAGATTTTCCAATTTCAGCACCAAAGGCATTTGCAATTTTTTCGGCTAATTCTAAAGATTGAGAGCAAGCAAAAAGTTTAGGTTTAGGTACTTTTTGTTTCATGTTGTGTAGTTGTGTTTTAGATAGTAAATGTGTTGATTTTCAAATCATGACAAAAGTAGAAATTATTTAAAAAGTTATACTACACATATCATATATTTTCTGCGGTAGAAGCAAAAATATTTTTTAGATTTGCAACCCAATCTCAAATGCTCGAGTGGCGGAATTGGTAGACGCGCTGGATTCAAAATCCAGTTCTTTCGGGAGTGTGGGTTCGATTCCCACCTCGAGTACATTTTTAAGCCGAGTTTTAACTCGGTTTTTTATGTTGAATCTTTAACGAATTGATCCAAACTTTTACCCATTTTTAATAAGTTGTCTTTTATTAATTTTGTGTTCACCGAACTGTATCCCATAACCAATCCGTTTTTCTTTTCTTTATTTAAAAAATATTTACTTAAAGGATGAGCAATAATATTGTCTTTATTTAATTGTTTCGATAAATCAACATCTCTAAAATTTTGACTGATATTAGCAATAAGATGTAAACCTGTATTTGTTGAATCTAATAAAAGTTGATTACTGAGGTTTTTCATAAAGTGATTGATAAATACTTCTTTACGTTCTATGGAAACTTCTATTACGTTTCTCAGATGTTTATTTAGATAGTCTCTTTCTATAAAGGAGCTCATTGTTTTTTGAATAGACCTCGAAACAAATCTACTTGACTGTTCACATAAAGCGACAACAGTATCTAATAAGTAGTATGGAACTATCATATACCCTAATCTAATAGAAGGGTGTAATAATTTGTTAAAAGTACCTAGATAAATTATTCGCTCTTGTTGATCTAAACTATAAATAGAAGCTAATGGTTTTTCCCAGTTACTGAATTCATGATCATAATCATCTTCAATAATAAATGTGTTTTTTATCGAAGCCCATTTAAGTAATTCCAATCTTCGATTCATGCTCATTTTTATACCTAATGGATATTGATTGGAGGGCGTTGTATAGATTAATTTGGGTTTTTTACACTTAACTTTATTAATAACAATTCCTTCATTATCTACGTCAACGGCACAAATTTTTGCTTTGAGGCTATCAAATAAACCATAAGCATGGGGATAAGTTGGGTTTTCAACTATTACTTCATCATTTTTATCAATTAATATATTTGAAATTAAATATAAAGAATGTAATGAGCCAGTTGTAATTACAATCTGATCAGCGTTACAATTAATATTTCTATAAAGTTTTAGATAATTTGAAATATTTTCTCTAAGGCTTTGTAAACCAATCGTATTAGAGTATGATAATTCTGAAGACTTAATAGACCTCCAATATTGATTAATTAATTGTTTCCACTGTTGTACTGGAAAAATGTCTAACGGAGGTAGCCCAGGCCTAAAAGCAATTCCCTTATTCGATTCTTTATTAATTACATGAATATTTTTTTTAAAAGCCTTTCCTCTTTTAGAAATAGATGGATACTTACCGTTTACACTTTCTGAGCCTAGTTTATAGTAAATTTTTTTACTCTTAGAAGGAAGTATAAAGTAGCCAGATCCTTTAATTGATTTCACATATTTTTCTAGTACTAATAAGTCATAGGCTTTTAAAACAGTACTTCTGGATATGCTTAGATCTTTAGACAGTATTCTTGAAGGGGGTAGCTTTACACCTTCTTCTAAAGATCTATTTATGATAGCTTTTTTCAACGAATTATAAAGATTTAAGTAGATGTTTTGATAATCTTCTTTACTCCCAAAACCATTGTTCTCTAAAATGCTTTTTATGTTAAAATGCAAAATTGGTATGCTTTATAGTTTATAATTGGTATGCGCAATATACTGTATTCTTGAGTTAATTTTAATATTATTTTCAACTAATTAATTGATGCAATCCTTAATCAATAGCATAAAATCACACCTATTTATAGGCACATTACTTTTTGCTCTAGTTAGTTGTAGAAGTGTAAAGGAAGTTGGTTTTAAAACTCCTGTAGACACCACAACTAAGCCCATTTCTCAACAAGTAAAGCAAACATATGCTCTAGACGATGTTGGAGTTTATGCTAGCAATGAATTTGATGCAGCTCGTTTAAACGGATTCAAAAAAATCAATGATAGTACTGCATTAGTAATTATTGAACCTGAAAATAGCCCAATAAATAATAGTGGATATTTTGCTTTTAAAACATGGGCGAACAATGCTAAACCTTTTTATTTTGAGTTTAATTACCCTAAAGGATATAAGCATAGATATTTACCTAAATTTAAAAAAGATGCCACTTGGCGGGCATTAGATTCAACTCACTTTTTTAAAAAAGATAGTATTGTTACTATAAAAGTAAATTTAGATAAACAACCGTTAATAATAGCTGCGCAGGAAATTCAATCATCAACAGATGTAAAGAATTGGTACACTAATTTAATCAAAGGAAAAGAGAGCCATATACACCTTAAAAATTATGGAAAATCTAAATTAGGAAAAAATTTACCTGTATTAGATATATATAAAGGTGAAAAGAAAGATAAGTCAATTATAGTATTATTAACTCGTCAACACCCACCAGAAGTTACAGGGTATTTTGCTTTTCAAGAGTTTTTACAAACTATTTTGAATAATTCAAAACTTTCACAAAAATTTCGTAATAAATATAGAGTATTGGCATTCCCTATTTTGAATCCCGATGGGGTTGATCTTGGTCATTGGCGTCACAATGCGGGTGGAGTAGATACTAATAGAGATTGGTCTGAATATCGTCAACCCGAAATTCGTCAAACAGTAAAATATATTACAAATCAAATGAAAAAGAATAATGCTAAGCTAATTTTAGGCTTAGATTTCCATTCTACTTGGTACGATATCTTCTATACCAATAAAATTAGAAAAGAAACGACATTGCCAAATTTTATTGAAAACTGGTTTACAGCTTTAGAGGGTAGTATACCAAATTATAAAGTAAATGAGGCTGCTGGTAATAGTACCAAACCAGTTTCAAAAGGATGGTTCTTGTATGGACATAATGCTGTTGGAATTACATATGAAATTGGTGATGCAACACCAAGAGATAGAATAAAATTAATAGGCAAAGTTACTGCCGAACAAATGATGAGCATTTTACTAAACAAATAAATTATTAACTAAACTCGATCAATTATGATTAGGAAACTATTTTTATGTTTGTGTGCATTACTACTATCTAGCAGTATTGTTCTAGCACAAAAAGAAGTAACGGGTACTGTGAGCGATGCTTCAGGGCCTTTACCAGGAGCTAGTGTTGTTGTTAAAGGCACTACGAATGGAACAACTACTGATTTCGACGGAAATTATTCGATTAATGTACCAAGCAATGAAGCTGTATTAATATTTAGCTTTTTAGGGTATGTAAATCAAGAAGTCACAGTTGGTAATCAAACAACAATTAATGTTACCCTTGTAGAAGATGCACAAGCGTTAGACGAAGTTGTAGTAACAGCGCTCGGTTTTGTTGAGAAACGAGACAAAATGGCTTCAACGTATTCTAAAATTGAAGCTGATAAATTAGTACAGCCCGTAGAAAATAAAATCATTGATGGTATTGCAGGTAAGGCAGCTGGTGTGAGTATTAATGCCACTTCAGGTGATCCTGGAGCTGGTTCTAATATATCAATTAGAGGCGCAAGCTCGTTAGGAGGCTCAAGTCAACCACTAATTGTTGTAGATGGTATTCCATTGAATAATGATAACCTAGCTGGATCAGGAGATAGTGATCAATCTGCGGGAGTCTCACAGCAATCACGGTTAAATGACTTAAACCCTGATGATATTGAATCTTTTCAAGTATTTAAAGGAGCATCGGCAGGAGCACTTTATGGTTCGAGAGCTTTAAATGGTGTAATTGTTATAACCACTAAAAAAGGAAAGGCAGGCAAATTTAGTGCAACGTTTTCGTCAGGGATATCAATAGATGAAATTTCATACAAGCATCCTTTACAAACCTCTTTTGGTCAAGGTAATAATGGTAGTTATAGCCCGACAGCTCAAAGATCTTGGGGTGATAGAATATCAGAAAGAGCAGGTGGTGCCGATGGTGTAGATACTTCAGGACAGTTTTTTGAATCTTTGGTATCAGATAATATTATTTATCCAATAACACAAAAGAATTCAAGAGAGATATACACAGATCGTAATTTTGATCAGGTTTTTAGAAACGGGATTACTTATGATAATAGAATAACAGTGAGCAGTGGAACTGAAAAAGGAACTTATTATTTAAGTGCTGGTCACGTTACCCAAGACGGTATAATCGAAAGTAGCTTTTACAAAAAAACTAACTTTTCAATTAATATGACTCAAAATTTAACTGATAAGTTAAAGACAAACTTCAAAGCAAACTATATTCATACAGGTTCTAACAGAATTCAGCAAGGATCAAATACTGCAGGCTTATATCTAGGTTTGTTAAGAACACCAGCGGATTTTGACCAATCTGACTATATAGGCAACTATCATAGTAGTTCAGGTGCTGTAACGCCATTTAGACATAGAGCTTATAGAAGATACTTAGCAAATAGCGACAATGCTATTTACAATAATCCTTTATGGACAATTAACGAACAAAAAAGTACGGCGAACTTAAATCGTTTAATTGGTAGTGGAGAAGTATCATATCAATGGAATGATAATATAAGTACCATCTTACGTGGAGGTGTAGATTTTTATGTAGATTCAAGAGTTTATTTTTTCCCATGGTATACAGCTGGTTCAGCTAGAAGATATGGTTTATTAAATGATGAAACGTTTAATAATCAAGAGTTTAGTGGTGATTTAATAACTAACTTTAATTACGCACTTACTGAAAATTTAAACTCCAATATTATTGTTGGTTTTGGTTTGAATGATAGAAGACGTAAGACCAATTATATAACTGCAGATAATTTTATAGCCAATTTTAGAAGCCCTTTAGATGCTGCCGAACTCTCTGCAAAAGAAAATATTGGTGGAGAAACCACAAGAAGAAAGATTCGAAATATTCGATTTTATGGTACAGCAAATTTTGACTATGCAGATCAACTAGTATTGCAATTAGGAGGAGCTTATGAGCGACACTCATCTTTACCAAGAGATGATGATTGGGTTTTTTATCCAAGTGCGGAGTTAGGATGGACGTTTAGTAAATTATTAGAAGATACTAGCACGCTATCGTTTGCCAAGCTAAGACTAGCTTATGGTCAGGTAGCTAATGTGCCTATCGCTCATAGAGCTGAGACAGTATTTGAGGTTGGAACATTTTCTACTTTTTCTGATGCAATTGCATTAGAGGATTTTGGTGGAGGTTTTCAATTTGATGAGCGTCTAGGTAACGCATTTCTAAAACCAGAAATTAAAACCGAGTATGAAGTTGGGCTAGATCTAAGATTTCTCAAAAATAGATTATCATTATCTACTACTTATTATACAAATAAAACAGAAGATGTTTTACTTACTTTAAGAATACCTCCTACGCTAGGGTTTGAAGAAATTTATGCAAATGGAGCGACAATAGAGAATGATGGTTTTGAAGCCGAGCTCCGCTACGACTTTCTCAAAAAGCAGGACTGGAAAGGCTCAGTTGCTGTAAACTTTAGCACAAATAAAAATATTGTTCGAGGCCCTAGGGGAGAAGGAGAATTTATTGATGAGTTCTCTGAAGGAAGTTCTATTCAATCTGTGGCTATAGATGGGCAACCTTTAGGAGTATTGTATACTCAAGGAGCACTTAGAAATGCGGATGGAAGTCTGGCATTGGATGCTAACGGCTTCCCTCAAGTTGATACAGGCGGAAATTTAATAGTAGGAGACCCAAATCCAGATTGGAGAGGAGGTATACAGTTTGACTTATCTTACAAGAATTTATCACTATCTGCATTGTTTGATACAAGTCAAGGTAATGATTTAGCACAAAGAACGAGATTTATTACAACTTTCTTCGGAACTCATGCTGATACAGGCAATACAATTACTTTAACAGAAGAATTAACAAACTATGACGGCGACGTATTTCCTGCAGGATCAGTTGTAAGAGGTAATGTTGGAAATTTTGGCGGAGGTAATGTGTTATTAGATGAAGATTATTACACTTCATTATATGGTTTTGGAGACGGTAAATTAAATGAGTTTGCAGTCGATGATGGTAGTTGGACACGTTTAAGAGAATTATCACTGTCTTATATTTGGAACTCAGAGAAATTGAAAAAATCGACAGGGCTTCAATCGATTGAATTTACAGCTTCTGGTAGAAACTTAGTTATCTGGACAGATGTAGTAGGTATTGATCCAGATATTAACCAATTTGGTGTTGGTAGAGCAAGAGGTTTAGATTATTTTTCTAACCCAGGATCTAGAACATATGCTTTTGGAATAAAGTTTAATTATTAATTAGTAAGAAATTATGAAATCTATATATAAAATAATTTTATCGTTGGTTTTTCTTACATCTTCTGTGGCATGTGATAATTACATAGATGTAAATGATAACCCAAATCAACTGGTAGCGGTTCCTTCGGGAGACTTACTACTTAGAGGAACGTTATTAGCAAATGCTCAAATACAACAAGGGCAATTGGCTAGAACAAGCATGTATTATACAGGTGGTTTAATAGGCCTTCAATTAGTACAAGAAACCTTATATAATTATGATTATACCCCTGGTGATTCTAATGCCGTTTGGGGTCATTTATATAATGGTATACTAGTGCAGAACAAAGAGATACGAAGAATTTCTCCAGATGTTGGTCGTTTGCAAGGAATTATAGATGTGAATGAGGCATTAGCAGTTGGAACTGCTGCTTCAATTTTTGGAGACATTCCTTATTCTACTGCCGTTCCTGATAATCCTGGAGCTGGATCTACGGACCCAACATTTGATGCTCAAGCTGATGTTTATGCTGCGATGCAAACATTATTAGATAATGCCATTCCTAAATTACAAAACGGTTCAACAACTTCTAATACAAATGATGCAGATAATTATTTTGGAGGAAATGCAGGCGATTGGATAGCTGCTGCATATACTTTGAAAGCGCGTTATTATTTACAAACTAAAAACTATGCGCAAGCTTTGGCTAATGTAGTTAATGGAATTAGCAGTGGATCTGGAACAATGAGTTATAATCCAGAAGGAGAAGTTAATGGCGATAGTAATATACTATTCAATTTTGTTAATAGTAGTCGTGCTGGAGATATGACAGGTGCTGGAACCTTCTATAGAGATTTATTGGACCCTGCTAACCCAAATAGTAGAAATAATGCAAAAACCAATGAAACTGCTCGAAGAGTCTATTCTTATATAAGTGGAGATGGAGAACAAGCTGGAGGAATAGATGATGCTAATACGCCAATGAAATTAGTGAGTTATTATGAAAACTTACTAATTTGGGCAGAATGCTTAATTAGAGTGAATAACGATGCTCAAGGTGCAATCGACAAATTAAATGAGTTACGTGCTTATTTAAGATCAGGTAATGCATTTAATATTTTAAACGGAGAGCCATTTTTGTACGACGATTATGTATTAGCAGATTTTGAAGCTGGAGGAATGGAAAATATGGATAATATTG
This sequence comes from Maritimimonas sp. 2304DJ26-3, assembly GCF_056591635.1. Taxonomy (NCBI): domain Bacteria; kingdom Pseudomonadati; phylum Bacteroidota; class Flavobacteriia; order Flavobacteriales; family Flavobacteriaceae; genus Maritimimonas; species Maritimimonas sp. 2304DJ26-3. The sequence goes on along the minus strand of NZ_JBWQOK010000001.1, from coordinate 564,205 downwards.
ACACCGAACGAGCAATTTTAAGAGAAATAATTCAAGAACGTTATGTATCTGGTTTCAGTACATATATACCTTGGAATGATGCAAGAAGATTAAGAGCTTCTGATAGTGATTTAATTGTTCCGTTTCCGTTGAATAATGGAACTACAACTGTTAACCCACAACGTTTGTTATATGCCCAAGATGAGATAAACAATAATAGTAATACACCAAGCCCGATACCTGATTTGTTTACAGCAACTCCGGTAAATCAGTAGTTACCAACTAAATTTTGTTTAGTAAAGAGGTTGTTTAAATGCTGTTTAAGCAGCCTCTTCTTTTCTTAAAACAACTCTTATGATAAGCGTGTTACAAATTGGATTTGGACCTTTAGGAGTTCAGGTAGCCAAATATATTAGTGAAAAATCGACAGTTACAACTGTTGGCGTTGTTGATATTAATATTGAGTTTAAAGGAAAATATCTAAGTAAGATAGATGAGTCATTGGCTAATAATACGCTCATTTATAGTTCGGTAAATGACGCGATAAAATCTTTAGATATAAAACCAGATGTAGCTATTATTACTACAGTTTCTGATTTGCAGAGACTAATTCCACAGGTAAAGGAAGTTGCTGAATTTGGAATTCCCGTAATTTCCACATGTGAAGAACTTTCTTATCCCTGGGAATTGCAACCTAATTTAAGTAAACAATTAGATACTATCTGTAAAGAAAATGGTATCGCTTGTTTGGGGACAGGAATTAATCCTGGGTTTTTAATGGATTATTTACCTTCAGTAATGAGTTCGGTTTGTAAAGACGTAGAACAAATTATAGTTGAACGTGTTCAAGATGCTACCCCAAGACGTATTCCTTTTCAAAAGAAAATAGGAGCTGGGTTAGATTTAAAAGCATTTAAAGCCAAAGAACAAGAAGGCTCGCTACGTCATGTAGGTTTACCTGAATCAGTTTATCTGCTTGCGAATAGCATAGGTATAAAACTAGATAATGTAGCAGAAGAACTTAAGCCTGTTATTTCAGAAAAATCCTTTAAAACAGAAGCAATAGAAATAGCTGTTGGTGATGCCAGAGGGGTAGAACAAACAGCATATGGTTATCAAAATGGTGATTGTAAGATAAAAATGCATTTTAAAGCCGCCATTGGAGAACAACGTTCTTTTGATAGAATTACCATTAAAGGAACACCTTCTTTTTCTTCAGAAATAGATGGTGGGGTTAATGGAGATATAGCTACTTGTGCTATAGCCATAAATAGTATAAAAAGTGTACTAAAAGCATCTCCTGGATTGCACACTATGGCAGATATTTCTGTACCAGGATATATTAATTAAAATGTCATTCCTGTGTAAGTAGGAATCTTTTGTAACAATGCGAAAATTACTTTTAATAACCATTATTTTTATTATCTGCTTTTCATGTTCAAAAGATAAAGTCAAAGATAAGGTAGTTTTTGATTCGTCATTTGCTGGAGCAAGATTAGACAGTGCTGTATTTCAGGGTGATGATAGATATATAGCCTACATAAACCCAGCTTTTGAACCAGTTAATAAAAGCCCCTGGTTTGCTTTTGGAGTTAGCTCCGAAAAAGAAAAAGAGATTGAAGTAGTTCTTAATTATGGAAAATACAAGCATCGATATATTCCTAAATTAAGTTCAGACAAAATAACTTGGAAAAAAATTAAAGATTCAAATATTAAAATTGATACTGTTTCTGGAAATGCTACTCTTACCTTAAACATCTCTCCTCAAAAATTATACATTGCTGCCCAGGAACTTGAACCAAGTAAAAAAACATATGAATGCTTAGATGAAATTTTAGGGCTTAAACTATTCCTAAAAAAAGAAATTGCAGGAAAAACGGTTAAGGGAAATGACAACTATGTTGTTAATTCTAATCAAGATTTGAAGGAAGCAATTGTATTGATAGCGAGACAACACCCACCAGAAATCCCTGGAGGTACGATAGGCTTTATAGCTTTTTATGAAGAGCTTTTAAGTAATTCTGAAACTGCGAAAACATTTAGAGAACAATTCAATATTATTACGTTTCCATTGCTAAACCCAGATGGGGCTGACATGGGCAATTGGCGCCATAATGCCAATGGTGTTGACCTCAATAGAGACTGGATAGATTTTACACAACCAGAAACACGGATGGTGAAAGAGTATATAGAAAAGAAAGTTGAAGAGGGCAGTAAAATTAAGTTTGCCCTTGACTTCCATACTTCTCATTCTGGCGCGTATATGTTAGTGCTAGACTCTATTAATGAAGCTAAAACAAAAGGAATTATTCCGAATTGGATTAAAAGCATAGAAAGTAACTCTCAGTTTAAAGTTGAGGCAAGAAGACGTAGTCAAGAGTTACCCTACTGTTATAACTATTTTTTTAATCAAATGGGATGTGAGGCAGTTACCTATGAAGATGGAGATGAAATAGATAGAGCTATTATAAAAGAAAGAGCAAAAGTGTATGCTCAACAGTTGATGAAAATAATGCTAGCCATAGACTCAAAATAATGATGATAAAAAGAATTTTATACCTAGTGATTTTTTTAACGGTTTTTTCTACATGTTCAAAAAAGAAAATAGATGCCGATATTTTAATTGAAAACGGAACTGTTTATAATGGAATGGATTCCATAGCAAATAATGTTTCCATTGCAGTAAAAGGTGATAAGATTGTATTTATAGGTGAAACAGGAAATGTAGAAATATCAGCAAATAAAACTATCGATGCTTCTGGTTTTGTTGTTTCTCCAGGTTTTATTGATCCACATACGCATGCTGATAGAGAATTAAAAGATTCGTTAAAATCACACAATATGCCTTTCCTTTTTCAAGGAATTACAACTGTTGTTACTGGTAATGATGGAGATAGTTTTTATCCAACATCTAAATATGTAAAAATGTATGAATCTCACGGTATAGGTACAAATACAGTTCTGTTAGTTGGTCATGGAACTATTCGAGAACAAGTGATGGGTAAAAGTGATAGAAAAGCAACAGAAGAAGAGATTGAAAAAATGCAAGAATTGATTCAGCAAGAACTCGATGCTGGTGCTTTTGGAATTTCAACAGGGTTATTTTATTCACCTGGAAGTTATTCGAATACCGATGAGGTGATAGCATTAGCGGAGATAGTGAGTAAAAATAGTGGAATTTATGACACACATTTAAGAGATGAAAGTTCCTATACTGTCGGTCTTATACCTGCAATTGAAGAGGCACTAGAAATAGGACGTCAAGCTAAACTGCCGATACATATTTCACATATAAAATGTTTAGGAGTTGATGTTTGGAAACAAAGCGATTCAATTGTTATGCTAGTTGAAAAAGCTCAAAAAGAAGGTATAGAAGTTAGTGCAAATCAATATCCATACGATGCTTCTGCAACCGGATTAAAGGCCGCTGTAGTACCAAGATGGGCAGAAAGTGGAGGAAAAGATTCTTTATTTATACGTATAAAGAACCCTAAACTCAAGCAGCGAATATTAAAAGAGACAAAAAAGAACATTACACGCCGTGGAGGGCCCGAAAAATTCTTACTAGTTAAGACTCCCGACTCTAGTTTTGTAAATAAAAACCTATTAGAAGTTTCTCAAATGCTTAAAGTAAATCCGGAAGAGGCTGTCTTTAAGGTTTTAGAAAAAGGATATGTGCGTGTTGCTTCTTTCAATATGAACCCATATGATATTCAAAACTTTATGAAACAACCTTGGGTGACTACAGGTTCAGATGGTAACACTGGTCATCCTAGAAAGTACGGATCATTTCCACGAAAGTATCATAAATATGTAAAACAAGAAAGTGTAATTGATCTTGCTACATTTATCAAAAATAGCACATCTAAAACTTCAGAAATATTTAAAATTCCGAAAAGAGGAAAGTTAAAAAAAGGTTATTACGCTGATATTATCATGTTCAATCCTGAAACATTTAAAGATAAAGCTGATTATAAAGATGCTTTTCAACTAGCAGAAGGTTTAGAGTATAGTATAATCAACGGAAAATTATCCATAGAAAACGGAAAGTTTACTGAACAATTAAATGGCAAAGTTTTAAAAAAATAAGATATTATGAAACGATTGAGTTTAACAATTGTAGCATTAACAATTTTACTGTTAATTAGTTGTAAGCAGAATCCTAAAAAGGATGAGGTAGCTAAAGTTGAAGTACAACAAGGGGATATAGTTGAGACTATCATCAATGATGAGGATAGTTTTTATCATGTTAATTTCAATAATTACCCCAGTTCAGATACATCATTGCCCATTGGTATTTTTGATTCTGGTACCGGCGGCTTAACGGTGCTAAAAGCCATTGTTAACTATGATGAAAATAATAATGATAATTATGAAGGTGGAAAAGATGGGGTTATAGATTTTGGTAAAGAATCTTTTATCTATTTAGGTGATCAAGCCAATATGCCTTATGGAAACTATTCTAAAGAAAATAAGGTTGATCTCTTGAATGAACATATTATCAAAGATGCACAGTTTTTATTAAGTAATAAATACTATTCCGATGAAAATGATGAGTTAGTAAATACAGATAAACAACCTGTAAAAGCATTAGTAATTGCTTGCAATACTGCGACCGCTTATGGTAAAGAATATATTGAAGAATTTTTAAGAAAAGCAAATACTGACATTAAGGTAATAGGAGTAATTGATGCCGGAGTTAGAGGAACATTACAATCGATTAAAAAAGATGAAGATGCCATTATTGGAGTTTTAGCTACCGCGGGAACGGTTGCTTCAAAGGGATACCGCAATACCATTTTAAAAATGAAGGCTGAGTTGGGATATACTGGCAATATAGAAGTTTTTTCTCAAGGTGGAGTAGGTATTGCTGAAGCTGTGGATGAAGATCCAGACTATTTTAATAAAAATCTTAAAAAACCTAGAGAAAGTTACAAAGGGCCAAGCTTAGGCGGAGATATAAAAATAGATAAAACATTATTTGATATTTATAACTTCGATTTTGACGATAGTAAAATGCTTTGTGATTCAGAAAAGACAGATGACTGTTCAATACTTCAAATAAATGATGCACAAAATTATGTCCGTTATCACTTAGTAACTTTAATGGAACAAATACGCCAATCTAAAACTACCAATAAATTAAAGTCAATAATTTTAGGGTGCACTCATTATCCTTATATGACCGATGAAATAGGTGTAATTTTAAAAGAATTGTATAATTACGAAGGTAATGATGGCAAGCATTTATATAGAGATTTTATGGTAGAACATGTTAAGTTGATAGACCCTGCTGTAGATACAGCTAAAGAATTACATGAGCATTTAAAAGAGAAATCTTTATTTAACCCTAACGGAAATATTAAGAATAGTGAGTTCTATATAAGTGTAACTAATAAAGACAATGCTAATAATCTGATTGATGAACAAGGTCGTTTTCCATATGATTATAAATATGGTAGAAATACAGGCGAAATTCAAGAATATGTAAAGGTAGTACCATTTAGCCGAGAGAATATATCTTACGATATCCTTACTCGTTTTCAGAAACAAATTCCACATGTGTATCAGCTGATGCAGAATTTTAACAATAAAAATGCTAAAACTGAACACCTTTCAAAGGAAAGTAAAATATGATTAAAAATAGTTTCATTTTAATATTTGTTTTAGTTAGTTCAATATCTCTTGTTGCTCAAACAGCAACAGGGGATATTGAAACGTATATTGGAAACATTATTGATAATGCTCCTGGAAGTGGAGGAAATAATTATGACAATCCAAATACTTCAGAGTTAAATACATGGAATGGAATTGTTACTGATATATTAAACGAAAACATTACTACAGCTCGATCAAATGCTAATACACTTAACTATCAAATAACAGAATTTACAGATACTTCACTATCTCCAAATCAAATATTTTACGTGTTAGAAGAGAAAAGTCCACAATCAAATTTTTGGGGGACTTATGTTTTTAGTAAGACACCTACTAGAAATAATCTAATCATCCAAGCACCTCATTCTAGATTTGACACCAATACTGGTAAGCAAGCGGTATATTGTTTTAAAAATAATGTGGCTAGAGCAGTTTTTATAAATGGAACACATCGTTGTAATAGTAGCAGTTTTTCTTCATGCTCTGGCACTACAGGCGTTTGTGGATCAAGTGGGCAGTCTTACAGAATATCAGATCTGGCACATGTGACTAATGCAATGTTTCAAAAAACAACTGAGAATTTATTAAATGCAGTTTCTAATTCAGTATTTATTCAATTACATGGTTTCGGTAAACGTTCGACTGACCCCTATGTGATTATGAGTAATGGTACAAGAGAAACACCAACAACGGATTATGCTGCTCAAATTAGAGATGCGCTATTAATAGAAGACAATACGCTTACTTTTGAAATAGCACATATTAATACTAGTTGGACACGTCTTATCGGATTTACAAATACACAAGGTAGACTGATAAACAATTCAACCGATTACTGTAATACTTCAGCTGTCAGTACAACAGGAAGATTTATCCATATAGAACAAGAAAGAACAAAATTAAGAGATAGTGCTACTGAATGGGTAAAAATGAATAATGCCTTAGCTAATGTTTTTGAAAGCACTTTAAGCGTAGATGAACTTGACCTAAGTACTTCTATTTCTGTATACCCTAATCCTACCAATGGTGGTATTAACATTAACGGAGGCTTAATTATAAAGGTAGAAGCATATAACATGTTTGGTCAAAAAGTAAAGACTCTAAATAATGTTTCTGATAAAGTTTTTATTGATTTTAAAGGAAAACCTTTTGGGGTTTACTTTTTAAGAATTGAAAGCAATGCTGGCTTAACGATAAAAAAGATAATATTTAATTGACTGTTCGTTAGTTAAATAATAGAAAATATATAGTACTTTTAATATATTCTAGTTTTACTTAAATAATTGTTTCAATTATGTCACTGGAAAAATTAAACCCATTATTGAAACGAGTTAAGCCATCGGCTACCATAGTAATTAACGAGCTTTCAAAAAAATTAATTTCTGAAGGAAAAGAAATCTATAAGCTTGGATTTGGACAATCTCCTTTTCCAGTTCCAGAAGAAATAGTTGAAGCTTTAAAAAACAATGCCAGTAAGAAGGATTATATGCCATCTAAAGGCTTACCCACTCTAAAAAGTGAAATAGCTCAATTTTTTAAAAGAAATTATAAGTTGTATAGAGAACCAGAAGACATTATCATTGGCCCCGGATCTAAAGAACTTCTATATGATTTTCAATTGGTGTATGATTTTGAAGAATTGCTATTGCCTTCTCCAAGCTGGGTTTCCTATGAACCTCAGGCAATACTTACCGGCCGTAAAGTAGTTTGGTTACCAACAAATGAAATGAATGATTGGAGAATAAACGCCGAAACAATTTTTGATCATTGCAAAACCTCGCCAGATGTAAATAGAGTAATAATCTTAAATTATCCTTCAAACCCTTTAGGTATAACTTATTCTGAAGATGAACTAAAGGAATTGGCCGAGGTTTTTAGAGAGTATAACATACTGGTAGTTGCTGATGAAATATATGGAGAAGTTCATCATGAAGGTGATCATTGTACCATTGCAAAATTTTACCCAGAGGGAACAATTATAAGCACAGGGCTAAGTAAGTGGGCAGGAGCAGGAGGTTGGCGATTTGGCCTACTTGTTTTTCCTAAAGAGTTACGATACCTACAAGATGCAATGGCGGTTATTGCTTCAGAAACCTTTACTTCAGTAAGTGCCCCAATACAATTTGCTGCAATTGAAGCCTACAAGCAAAACTACGTTATTGATGAATATTTGAATAATTGTAGAAAAATATTACGTGCTGTTGGCAATTATGCTTACAATGAACTTTTAAATCTTGGTATTACTATGCCAAAACCTGAGGGAGGGTTTTACTTATTTCCAAATTTTACCAAATGGAAGGATAGTTTTAAAGATAGGAATATATACACCAGTACGGATTTATGTAATATATTACTTGAAGAAACAGGTGTAGCCCTTTTACCTGGAGACGCTTTTGGACTTTTAGGTGAATACCTTACCGCAAGACTATCTTATGTTGATTTTGACGGAGAAGAACTGTTAAAAATTGTAGACGAAAATCCTCTACTTGAACTTGATCATAGATTTATAGAAAAAAACTGTCCTAAAATAGTAGGAGCCATTCAAAAAATCAGATTATGGACGGAGTCTCTATAAAAATAAATAGCTTAATAGGATTAGCTATTCTTGTTTTAATTTCTTGCAGTCAAAAAAAAGATGAGCGGTTTTTAGGAGTCGTATCATCTGCAACACCTGAAGCTTCAAAAGTTGGTGAATTGATTTTCAAAAAAGGAGGGAATTCTGTTGATGTGGCAATTGGGGTGTCGTTTGCATTGGCTGTTACTGAGCCAGCTATGTCGGGGCTTGGAGGGGGAACACAAGTGCTGTTATCTATTAGAAATAGCTCTCCGATCGCTATTAATGGAACCACATTTTCTCCAAGACAATTACCTGTAATTACTCAAGATACTTTAACATATCATCGAAGAAGTACCATTCCGTCAACCGTTAAAGTACTTGATTATTTATTTAAGAATTATAGTAGCGGAAATTTAGCTTGGGAGGAATTAATAACACCTGCCATCCAACTTGCTGAGGAAGGTTTTGAAGTAGGTCCTTTTCGAGCAAAAGTCTATAATAAATACAAAGAAAAATTATTAAATAGTAATCACGGTACGGAGTTTTTTCTTACAGACGGAAATAAAATTCCAACAAAAGGACAATTTATTCGACAACCCATTTTAGCAAAGACATTAAAAAGATTAGCATCTTATGGAGCGGATGATTTCTATAAGGGGGAAATTGCCGATGAAATTGCAAAAGACATGAAAGAGAATGGTGGTTGGATTACTCTAGAGGATTTAAAAAATTTCAAAGACCCTCAAGAGCTAAAACCACTTTCAATAGAGTATAAAGAGCATCAAATATATTCTCAACCACCACCATGTGGAGGTTGGACCTCACTTCTTATAATGAATATTTTAAAGCAGTATGAATCTGAAGAAGATATTTCACTATCGAGAATTGTTGAAGCACTATATCTTGGTCAAAATGATAGAAGAAAAAATCCTATAACCAATTTAAAGAATTACAACAATACTACAGAAATTAAACTTGCAGATGATTATGCTTTAAATCTTTTAAATGATACTAATACGGATATAGATATAACAGATTATGAAAAATCAGGCGAAACAACACATTTTTCTGTGGTTGATGCTGATGGAACGGCCATTTCTATTACGGCTAGTATCAATGCATATTTTGGGGCATTAGCCACGTCAAAAAGGTTAGGCTTTCTTTATAATACTTATATGGATGATTTTATTTTTGAAGATGAACTTCATCCTTTTGCTATTCGACCCAATGCTATGGCCTATTCTTCTATGTCACCAACAATTGTTCAAAAGAATGGGAAAAATAAATTGGTAATTGGTAGCCCAGGCAGCAGTAGAATTATCTCAACAGTTGCCCAATTAACTGCAAGATGGATTAATAATGAGCCAATTGAGAAACTAATACGTTCGAGTAGGACTCATGTAAATAGAAATAAATTATACTTAGAACAAGAATCAGACACTTTATTGCTTAATAAAGAGATGCTCAATAAGTATGGTTTATCAATTAAAATTCCAGATAAAAGTTTAATCAATAAAAATTGGTTAAATCCATATTTTGGAGGAGTGCATACTATTGCCAAAGAAAATGACGTATGGACTGGTGCAGCAGACCCAAGACGAGATGGTAGATCACTATATGTTACAACAAAATAAATCAAGACCATTTAAATGAAAATTTTTTATTTCTCCCTTAACACATTGTTTTTTCTATTTTTCTTTATTCAATTAATAAATGCCCAATACTTAACGAAGGAAGAAATTGAAAAAGTGAGTGAAGAAAAATTCATAGATGCTACTTATAAACTAAAAGAATTTTTAGAAATTCCTAATAATGGAAAATTTTCAGAACAGATTCAAAATAATCTTAATTGGTGTAATAAAACTTTTAAATCACTCGATTTTGAGACTAAGATTTTAACAACAAAAGGAGAACCTCTGTTATTTGCGCAAAAAAAGTTTCATAAAAAAGCAAAGACCGTGTTGTTTTATCTTCAAATTGATGGGCAACCTGTAGATTCCTCAAAATGGAATCAAGAGAGTCCTTACAAGCCAGTTTTAAAGAAAAGAAAAGGATTGAATGATTGGGAAATAATTTATTTTAAAATTGAAGATAATTTTGACAAAGATTGGAGGATTTTTGCACGATCTGCATCAGACTCTAAAGGTCCTGCAATTGCTTTTATTTCTGCATTAGAAATTTTTATGGAAAAAGGATGGAAACCAGCATATAACATAAAAGTTATAATGGATTTTCAAGAAGAGTTAAGTTCTCCGAGTTTAAGAGAAGCGGTAGTTAGTAATAAAGAATTATTACAATCTGACATGCTCTTTATTATGGATGGCACCAGGCATGTGTCTAATTTACCCACATTAACTTATGGAGCAAGAGGAATTGCCACTGCAACCCTTAAGATTTTTGGATCACGATATCCATTGCATAGTGGACAATATGGCAATTTTGCCCCTAATCCTGTTTTTAAAGCGGCGAAGTTAATTGCTAGTTTAAAAGATGAACAAGGTAGGGTCATTATTCCTGGATTTTATGACGGTATTGCTTTAAGTGAAGAAACGAAAAGTAAAATAAATAACCTTCCAGAAAATGTAGATGTTATTAAAAAAAGAATAGGAGTGGCAACTATTGACTCTGTAGGGAGTACATATCAAGAGGCACTACAGTATCCTTCTTTAAACATAAGAGGTGTAAAAGCAGCATGGGTAGATAAAAATGTGAGAACTATTATTCCATCTGACGTTATTGTAGAAATTGATATGCGTTTGGTGCCAGAATCTAATGGTAAGAGACTAATGGAATTGCTCAAAAAACATATACAAAATCAAGGTTTTCATTTTGTTGATTCAATTCCTTCAGAAGAAGATCGAAAGAATCATCCAAAATTGGCTTCGTTCAACTATAGATTAGGCTCTCAACCTTTTAGAACTCCTTTTGATTCTCCAATTGGTATAATTGCTAATAGAGCCATGAGAAGAGTTTTTGGAGATGAATTTATTAATATGAGAACTACTGGAGGTTCTCAACCTATAGCTGCTTTTATAAGAACATTAAATGTATCAGCAATATCAATTAGAATACCTAATCCAGATAATAATATTCATAGCCCAAATGAGAACTTAAGACTGGGTAATTTTTTAGAGGGTATACAATCTTGTTTATCGATTTTAAGTGAATCTATAGCGAATAATAAATGACACCTTGGATAATAGTTTTTTTAACAGTTATAGCAGTTTATTTTTTAGATAAATGGGAAAATAAGCATATTAAATCATTGTTCGATTGGGTCCCAGCAATTTTGCTAGCTTATTTAATTCCAGCTGGACTTTCTGCTTTAATAGGAAAAGATTTTTCAGGTGATAATATTCATGAATATAGTAAGCTCTATTTTATTCCATTAGCAATTGTAGCCGTTATGAGTAGCTTGTCACTTGATCAGTTAAAATCTATTGGTTGGAAACCGATTATTGTTTTTGTGTCTGGTTCTTTTTGGATAGCTGTCTTTCCAATAATGCTCGCTTTATTATTTGTGGATAGTGAATTAATTACAGAAACTTTTATTAATCAAAGTTATTGGAAAGGAGTTCCTCCAATTGTTGGAAGTTGGATTGGAGGAAGCACAAGTCAATTAGTACTCAAAGAGCTTGTTGAGTGTCCTGAGGATATATTTTTAACTGTATTAATATTAGATAATATTTTGGTAAATATATGGACCATCCTTATGTTTCAAGGAATTAAGAGAAGTGATTTTCTTAATAAAAAACTAAAGATTACAAACCTCTCTATGCCTAAAAGCTTAACTCGCAGTCAAGAAGCAGTAATCAACCCTTATTTATGTTCCTTGATATTATTTCTAAGTGTAGTTATTACTAATCAAGTAGTTAATAGTTTTGTGACTAAGATTATCATCTTATCAATAGTTGGTTTATTATTAAGTAATTTAATCAAGAAATGGAATTTTAATTTTGTTTTAAAATTAGGGGGAATATTAATTTTAATAGTGATGTCGGTTTTAGGTTTAAAGTTAAAATTTAGTTTATTCCAATTTGATTTTAATTTCTTGTCCTTTTTAATTTTTTGGTTAGTGAGTCATTTTTTTATAATGCTCGGTATAGCCAAACTACTAAATGTAAATACGGCATGGGTGCCAATTGCAAGTATGGCAAATGTTGGAGGTATAGCTACAGCACCAGCGGTAACAGCTGCATATGAAAAAAAATGGATGCCTCATGCTATAATTTTAGCAATTCTGAGTATGGCAACAGGAACCTTTTGGGGAATGTTGACAATATATTTGTTTAAAGCTTTTGTTATTTAAAGTCGTTTTATGAATAGCTAATGTAATTAGAGCAAACGATATGGCTTAAAACCTTAGTTTACTTAGCGTTTTTATTTTTTAAATCCCCTCTCTTTTACTACTTTTGCAATCGCTTAAACAAAAGTCAATTAAATAAATTTATAGAATGGAATCAATGATGATTTATATGCCAATAGTAATGGCAGCAGCAGGTTTAATTTATATGCTTATTAAGAAATCTTGGGTAATGAAACAAGATGCAGGAGATGGTAAAATGAAAGAAATTTCTGACCATATCTACGAAGGAGCCTTAGCTTTCTTAAATGCAGAGTATAGATTACTAGCAATATTTGTAGTAATAGTGAGTATTGCACTTGCAGCAGTATCTTTTATAGTGCCAACAACGCACTGGCTAATAGTTGTTGCTTTTATTTTTGGAGCCTTCTTTTCTGCTTTCGCAGGAAATATTGGTATGAAAATAGCAACAAAAACAAATGTAAGAACTACACAAGCAGCTCGTACCAGTTTACCAAAAGCGCTTAATATCTCTTTTGGTGGTGGTACCGTAATGGGATTAGGTGTAGCAGGTTTAGCTGTTTTAGGATTAACCGCTTTTTTCATCTTTTTCTTTAATTATTTTATGGATGGAGCTTGGACTTCAACTGCCGATATGACTATTGTTTTAGAAACTTTAGCTGGATTTTCTTTAGGTGCTGAATCTATTGCATTATTTGCGCGTGTTGGTGGAGGTATCTATACAAAAGCTGCCGATGTTGGTGCTGATTTAGTTGGTAAAGTAGAAGCTGGTATCCCAGAAGATGACCCTCGTAACCCCGCGACTATTGCAGATAATGTAGGTGATAATGTAGGTGATGTTGCTGGTATGGGAGCTGACTTATTTGGGTCTTATGTAGCTACAGTTTTAGCTGCAATGGTTTTAGGTAATTATGTAATTAAAGATATGGGTGGAGCTATCTCTGATGCTTTTGGAGGTATTGGTCCAATCTTATTACCAATGGCAATTGCTGGTGCAGGAATTATTATTTCTGTAATAGGAACAATGTTAGTAAGAATAAAAAATAACGACGCCAAAGAAGCGCAGGTAATGGGCGCTTTAAATGTTGGTAATATAACTTCAATCGTATTAGTTGCAATATCTTGTTTTGCATTATGTACATGGATGTTGCCTGAAACAATGCAAATGAATTTCTTTGGAGAAGGCTTACAAGAAATTTCTTCAATGCGTGTATTCTACGCAACGTTAGTTGGATTAATTGTAGGAGGGGTTATTTCTGCGGTTACTGAATATTATACAGGCTTAGGAAAACCTCCAATCTTAAAAATAGTACAGCAATCTAGCACAGGTGCAGGAACAAATATTATTGCTGGTTTAGCTACAGGTATGATTTCTACATTCCCTTCAGTATTATTATTTGCGGGAGCAATTTGGGCGTCTTATGCTTTCGCAGGATTCTACGGAGTAGCGTTAGCAGCTTCTGCAATGATGGCAACAACAGCTATGCAATTAGCTATTGACGCTTTCGGACCAATCTCTGATAATGCTGGTGGTATTGCTGAAATGAGCGAACAAGAACCAATTGTAAGAGAGCGTACAGATATTTTAGATTCAGTTGGTAATACAACAGCTGCAACTGGTAAGGGCTTTGCTATTGCTTCTGCTGCATTAACATCATTAGCATTGTTTGCTGCTTATGTAACTTTTACAGGAATTGACGGAATTAACATTTTTAAAGCTCCTGTTTTAGCAATGTTATTTGTTGGTGGTATGGTTCCAGTAGTATTTTCTGCATTGGCTATGAATGCTGTTGGTAAAGCTGCTATGGAAATGGTACATGAGGTAAGACGTCAGTTTAGAGATATCGCTGGAATAATGGAAGGAACTGGTAAACCAGAATATGATAAATGTGTTGCTATTTCTACACAAGCATCTTTAAAAGAAATGATGTTACCAGGTTTATTAACTATAGGATTTCCACTTGTAATTGCTTTTGTGCCAATGTTATTTGGGATGGATAATTTAGCAATTGCTGAAATGTTAGGAGGTTATATGGCTGGTGTTACAGTATCTGGTGTACTTTGGGCAATTTTTCAAAATAATGCAGGTGGCGCTTGGGATAATGCTAAAAAATCATTTGAAGCAGGTGTAGAAATTAATGGAGAAATGACGTACAAAGGTTCAGATGCTCATAAAGCTGCAGTAACTGGAGATACTGTTGGAGATCCTTTTAAAGACACATCTGGCCCTTCGATGAACATTTTAATTAAATTAACTTGTTTGATTGGTTTAGTGATTGCTCCAATTTTAGGAGGTCATACAGTTTCTGAAGATCATGCAAGTGCTGATACAATTGTAAATGAAGTAACAGCCGAAAATACTGAAATGAAGGTGTTGGTAAAGAAAGAGAATGGCGAAAAGAATGCAACGGTGATTACAACTACTGAAGTTAATGGTAAAAAAGAAGTTACCGTTGAAACTGTAGAAGGAGATAAAGTGGATGATTTAATTGCAGAACACGAAGAATAGAGATTCTACCGTCCATCATAAAAACAAAAAAATGCGAACCTGATGGTTCGCATTTTTTACTTAAGAATATTTCTAAATAAAAAATTTATGTTTTTATATAAAAAGGCTAAATTAAATTCACATCTGCAATAATTTCTAAAACACCAGCTTTTGGTTGTGTATAGAGTTCTTCCATAGCACCTTCTAAATCATCCTGGTTTTCTACACGTTTTCCCCAAGCACCACAAGATTGTGCAAATTCTGCAAAGTTTGGATTTGATAATGATGTTTTCCAAACATCAAATTCACCCGCACGTTGTTCTTTTGATATCTTTCCGAGCTCATGATTATTGATTACAATTAGCTTTACAGGCATATTGTACTTGACAAGAGTTGTAATTTCCGCCAAATATTGACACAAACCACCATCGCCAGCTACAGCTACTATAGGTCGTGACGTTCCAACGGCCGCAAAAGCACCAATTGCTGCAGGCAACGCAAAACCAATGGAACCTAAATAACCAGACATTAAGAAATCTTGATCTGTTGGCTCAAAATAACGACCAAATGAATAAGCATTATTACCAACATCTACACACATTACGGCATTTTCTGGAGTAAGTTTGTTCATAGCTTCAAAAACTGCAATTGAACTAATTCCATTATCGGATATTTCTAATAAACGTTTTGCTTTTTCTGCTTTCCAAATTTTCCAACGAGAAGCAATTTCACTACGTTGATCTTCAGAATTTATATTTTCTTTTAATTCTGAATTAAATATTTCTAAAGTTCTTGATATTTCTCCCCAAACTGCTACTTCTACTTGATGAAATTTACTCAAAGCCAAAGGGTCAAAGTCTACCTGAATAATTGGTTTTTTAGGAGTTATTCCTGTATGGTTAGAAAATGATGCTCCAAAGACAATAAGTAAATCACTTTCATTCATAAACCAAGAAGCGATTGGCGTTCCGCTTCTACCTAAAACGCCTCCACCAAGTGGATGATTGTCTGCAATTAATCCTTTACCTTTAAAGGTTGTAACAACGCAAGCATTTAAACTTTCAGCAAAAGCAACGACAGCTTTTTTGTGCGCTCGTGCACCGTGCCCCATAATAATTACTGGTCGTTTGGCAGTTTTAATTAATGCTACTGCATGATTAACGGCTTCTTTTGGAGGTGCAATTTCTAATGTTGTAATTCTATTTTTTGGACCTTTTGATTTCGTATTTGAGTTTACTTTTAATTCTTGTACTTCATCAGGAAACGTTAAATGTGACACATCACGTTTTAAAATAGCGTGTTTTACAGCTAAGGACATCAACTCCGCATGACGACTATCATGTTGTACACGCTGGTTGAATTCGGCAACAGTATTAAAACCTTGTACTAAATCTACTTCTTGAAAATTTCCTGTTCCAACAACCTGTGTTTTTACTTGCCCAGTTAATGCTAAAATAGGGGCCCTATCAACTTTTGCATCCCAAAGTCCTGTGTACATATTAGTCGCACCTGGACCAGCAATAGAGAAGCAAGCTGCGGGCTTTCCAGTCAATTTTCCATAGGCAGAAGCTGCAAAAGCGGCGGCACCCTCATGTCTAATACCGTAAAAATTAAGATTTCCTTTTTCTTCTTGACGACGCATGGCTTCAGCAAAACCAAGATTGGAATGACCCACCATACCAAAGACTTTAGTGACTCCCCAATTGACCATAGTTTCTGCCATAATATCTGATACTGTGGTTTCATGAGGTGCCTCTTCTTCGAGACCCACAAAAATCGCGTCTTCTTCTTCTTTAACAGGAAAAGTGTCTATACCATCGTCAAAACCTCCAGGAGGTTTTCCTGAACAAGGATCAAAATCCCAACCATGCCAAGGACAACGCAGCAATCCATTTTCTATAGAACCTTCACCTAAAGGTCCACCTTGATGCGGACAACGATTATCCAGTGCCGAAAATTTGCCTTTGTAATGTGTTAAACAAATACCTTTATGGTTTGCAGTAACGGTTTTTACACGGCCTTCAGGAAGCTCATTTCTATTATCTAAGACTTTATGCCAAATAATTTTTTTGTCCATTTATATTTTTTTAAACGTTTTTAAAATGAGTTTTTCAATCGTTAATCCTTGCACAACTATTGAAAACACCACGACTACATAGGTTACATATAAAATAAGATTTCTTACTTCACTTTCTGGTAACGTAAGTGCTAATGCAATTGAAATTCCACCTCGTAATCCAGCCCAAGTCAACACGTTCCGTTCTTTTGCATTTGCTCGATTCTTTTTTTTTAGAAAAAAGTTAGATAGATAAATAGTAATATATCTCGAAAGGATAGTAATAAGAATAGCTATTGCGCCCAATAAAAGATAGCGAATATTAAAATCTACTGTAATAATAATGAGGCCAATCAGTACAAAAAGAACAGCATTGAAAATTTCATCTAAGACTTTCCAAAAGATGTTCATATGATTTTTTAGTTCTTTGGAAATTTTCTGAGAATGCAAGCTATTTCCTATTATTAAGCCAGCAACAACCATCGCAATGGCTCCTGAAACATGAAAAATTGATGATATACTATAACCACCCAAAACAACAGCTAAAGAAATATGTACGGCTATTACTGGTTCTTTGGCGACACTTCTAATAAATATTTTTCCTAAATGTCCTAAAAGAAATCCCATTAAAAGACCTCCTCCGGCTTCTATTATAAATTCTTTAGATATATGAACAACCTCAAACTCTTTAGCCATGGTAGCCAATGATAATAATGATAAAAATACCACAATACCAACACCATCATTAAACAGTGATTCACCCACAATTTTAATTTCCATGTGTTTCGGTGCGCCTGCTTTTTTCAATAATGCCAATACTGCAACTGGATCTGTAGGTGAAATTAATGCGCCAAACACCAAGCTATATAAATAACTAACTTCAAATCCGATTAAAGAAGTTATAAAGTAAAATGCAGTTCCTATAAAAAAAGTACATGCTAATACTCCAAAAGTCGCATATATAATTACTGAACTTTTTTCATCTAATAGGCCTTTTAAATTCACATGAATTGCTCCTGCGAATAGTAAGATTCCTAATAAAAAGTCGAAAAGAATAGTTTTAAAATCGATTTGACCAACTATAGGATATAACTTCATAAATAATTCTTTGTCAAAAAGATATATAGAACTACCTATTGAGAATGATATGATAATTGCAAGAAGCATTACACCAATAGTTTCAGGGAGTTTTAAAAACTTGGTATTTATAAAACTTAACAATGCAGCAAGTGCGATAATTGCTATAAGTATATTGAACATAATTAGTGAGTTCCTGCGAAATTAATTCCAGATAATTTATGCATTTCAAAATCAAAGGTTGATAAATCGTTATGATTAAATTTAGAAATATCATCATAACCACAAGATCGAGCAATAACTTTTATAAGATTATTGGTTGCATCAAAATAATTATATAGCTGCTTAGCTGATGATTCAATAATTAATCTGCTACGTAAAGATTCTTTTTGCGTTGCAATACCAACTGGGCAGTTATTTGTTCCACAAGCACGCATCCCGAGGCAACCAATAGCTTGTAATGCTGAATTGGAAACTGCAATAGCATCTGCTCCCAACATCATTGCTTTGGCAAAATCTTCAGCAATTCGTAAGCCACCAGTTATAACCAAAGTAATGTCTTTTGCGTTTTGTTTGTCAAGATATTTTCTTGCTCTAGCTAGTGCTGGAATAGTAGGTACATTAATATTGTCTCTCAATATGGTCGGTGCAGAACCTGTTCCACCACCACGACCATCAAGAATAATATAATCAACACCAACATCTAATGCAAACTGAATGTCTTTTTCTATATGACTAGCAGCGATTTTAAAACCAATCGGAATTCCACCAGTACGTTTGCGAACTTTTTCTGAAAAATCTTTAAAATCTTGCACATTTTTAAAATTAGGATTGGCTGCAGGAGAAATCGCTGCTTCTCCTTCTTTTAAACCTCTAACTTTAGCAATTTCTGCACTTACTTTATTGCCAGGTAAATGACCACCAGTTCCAGTTTTTGCACCTTGTCCACCTTTAAAATGAAAGGCCTGTACATTATCTAATTTGTCCCATGAAAATCCGAATTGAGCAGAAGCTAATTCATAAAAATATCTAGAATTATTCGCTTGTTCTTGTGGTAACATACCTCCTTCGCCTGAACAAATTCCAGTACCAGCGAGTTCGGCTCCTTTACTTAAGGCGATTTTAGCTTCTCTTGAAAGTGCTCCAAAACTCATATCAGAAACAAACAATGGAATATCTAATTCTAGAGGTTTCTTAGCTTTTGGACCTATTACAACTTTAGTAACAACTTCTTCATTATCTAACAAAGGTAAGGTTGCGAGTTGAGCAGGTAAAAATTGAATATCACTCCATTTAGGAAGTGTATTTCTATCTACACCCATAGAAGCTGAAAACCCATGATGCCCCAAATTTTTCAAACCATTTTTGGCAAGTTCTTTAATATAACCAGTATAAGGTTCTGTATCTTCTGGATGTGTATCGGCGTAAGTACCCAAATATTCATCACGATTAAAAGGTTGAGGATGTTCTGCTTCAAAAGCATCAATTTCCGCTTTATCAATCAATAAAGAATCCCCTTCAATATATTCTTGAAACCTATGTAAAACTTCGCTATTGTTATATTCTGAAACACCTGTATCATAACGATAATCCCAACCGTGAACGCCACAAATTAAATTGTGACCATCAATATGACCATCTGCCATTAAAGCACCGCGATGTAAGCATCTTCCATACAAAACAGAAATGCCTTTTTCATGTTTAATTATTACTAGATCTGTCTTTTTAACTAATGCATAAGTTGGTTGTAATGGCTTAAGTTCTGAAACTTTAGCTATTTCAATAAGGTTGGTTTTCATAAAGTTGATTTATTAGAAATAGTTATTCCAAGTTACAACTTTAAGTCGAGAAGAAATTTAAATGATTACAGATTAGGTTTTAAGATTAAAACAACCCATGTATCTGAGCGTCGATTTTATCAATAATAGAACCTAAATCTTCAGGCTTGTCTACAAAATCTAAATTATCTACATCAATTATTAAGAGTTTACCTTTTGTATACGTAGATATCCAAGCTTCATATCGCTCATTTAACCGACTTAAATAGTCAATACTAATAGTGTTTTCGTAATCTCTACCACGTTTATGTATTTGATCTACTAAAGTAGAAATATTAGCACGTAAATAAATCAATAAATCAGGTGGAGCTACTAGCTTTTCCATCAATTCAAATAACGAAGAGTAATTGCTAAAATCACGATTGGTCATTAAGCCCATAGCGTGTAGATTTGGAGCAAAAATATGTGCATCTTCGTAGATAGTACGATCTTGTATAATGTTTTTACCCTTTTCACGTATTTCAAGAATCTGGCGAAATCTACTATTCAAAAAATATACTTGTAAATTAAAAGACCATCGTTCCATCTCGGCGTAAAAATCGTCGAGATATGGGTTTTCTTCTACAGATTCATAATGTGGGCTCCATCGATAGTGTTTGGCAAGAAGTTTAGTTAAGGTAGTTTTTCCAGCGCCAATGTTTCCGGCAATTGCAACGTGCATTCTAGGTGTTTTTGTTTGATTTTTAAAGAGCTTAAAGGTACTTATTTTTTTAAAATAGAATACTTGTAAATGACGGCATCCTTGAAAAAATAAAGATTATTTTTATTAACAAAATAATTTGTTGATAAGTGTTTGTTGTTAACGAGTTCAACCTTGATCATAGAGTTGTTTTTAAATACAAATAGATCCTTACCTTCAAAATAAGTTAAATCATCATCTAATAGTTGAATGTTTGAAAACTCTTGCAAAGAAATAGTCGTCAAATAACTGCCAAACTCATTAAACTTAACTATTTCTTTCTCTGAATATACCCAACAGTTTTCATAATCACTTATTAAATTATTGGCTTCAAAATTAAAGCTATAAAAACTTAAAGGTTGTGAATCAAAAACAGTTTTTTTAGTTTCATAATTCCATAAAGAGAGCACATTGTCATCTAAACTATACAACCAAAGATTATTGTTAGAAGAAATACCAGCATATGTTATATTCTTAGTAAAATTCTCTCTTGAAAAATTTATAATATCTGTCAACTCATTCAATCTATTATCTAACAATACTATGGTGTTAAAATCTCGATAAAACAATAAAATTTTTAAAGGGTTTGTTATATCCACAGAAGTTATTTCACCAATTCGTGTATTAGTGTAGGAGAATATATCTTTATTAGTCTTCTTATAAAAAGTATTTCCTTTAGTGTAATAGTAGTTTTCAAAATCATCGACACCAACAAATACATCTGCTTTCAATGAAATAGAATCCATAAATTGTGTGGTAATCGATTCCTGCGAAAGAGAAACATTTATAAATGCAAAGTAAAAGATAAACAGTAGTAGTCTCACAAAAGGCAAAATACTAAATTATTTGATTAACAGATCAACTTATAACCATAACCACGAACATTCACAATCTGAATAGAATCATCTTTTTTTAGTTTTCTGCGAAGTTTAGTAATAAAAACATCCATACTTCGGGCATTGAAAAAGTCATCATTACCCCACAGTTTTTTAAGGATAAATGCTCTATCTAGTACCTCATTCTTCTTTTGAGTGAGATGTAATAATAATTCAGACTCTCTATGTGTAAGAGGTTCGAATTCTTCTCTATAATTTAATAGTTGCTTTTTATAATCAAATAGATAAGAACCGATACTAATATTAGAAAGGTCTTGCTTTAAATTAATTCTATTAAGGAGTGAATTGATGCGTACGATCAGTTCTTCCATAGAAAATGGTTTTTTTAGATAGTCATTACCGCCATAATTAAATCCATCTACCACATCTTTAGTTTGTGATTTTGCAGTTAAAAAAATGATTGGAATATTTGAATTTTCTTCTCTAATTTCTTTCGCCAATGTAAACCCGTCTTTTTTTGGCATCATTACATCTAGCACCAAAATATCGGGTATTCCTTTATGGTATGCTTGTAAAGCTTCTTCACCATTTTTTGCTAAAAAAACTTCAAAATTGCGAGTTTCTAAGCTTTCTTTAACAATTTGCCCAAGACTGGGTTCATCTTCAGCTAAAATAACTTTTATAGTATCACTCATTTGGTAAAGAAATTTTAAAAGAAGTATTTTTTGAATCTGAATTCAAACTAATAGTACCACCATGCTTTTCGATTATTTTTTTTGTGTAATATAGTCCAATTCCAAAGCCTTTTACATCATGCGTGTTTCCTTTTGGCACGCGATAAAATTTATCAAAGATCTTTTCACGTTGGTGCTTATCAATACCTTTTCCATTATCTGCTATAGTGATTTCGACTGTATTTAGAATAGAGGTTATGGTAACTTGAACATCATTACCACCGTATTTAGTGGCATTGTCAATAAGGTTTGAGATGGCATTTTCAAAATGAAAAGGATCAACGTCTATGGTTAAAGATTGAGTATTTGCTGAAAAATGTAGATTTTTCTCTGTTGCTATTAATTGATGCTTTTGAACCACTTTTTCAGTTAATTCAATAATATCTTGAGTTTCTTTATTGAGTAATAATTTTTCACTGTCTAATGTTGCCGTTTCAAGTAATTTTTCTACCATACCATGCAATTTCTTAAGCTGAACTGAAGAAATGTTGAGGTATTTTTTTGTCTTTTCTTTGTCATTAACGACATTAAAATTTTCTAAAGCTTCTACTGCTGTTGACACCGTAGCAATAGGTGTTTTAAATTCATGAGTAATATTACTGATTAGGTCATTTTTTATTTCGGCTAATTGTTTTTGTTGATTGATGATTTTCAACAAATAAAACAAACTGGAGATTACTGCTATTGACAATAAAAGAGATAACAGAATTCCAGTTAAACTTCTTTTAAAAGCTTCGTAACTTGGGTTATCGTAACGAAGTGTAAATTGCTCATTAGGTTTTAAGTAAGTGGATTTTGCATTGCTCGCAAGGATGAATTCTGGTTGAAGCTCAACTTTCGTAGAATAAAAAAGAGTGTCATCTTTTTTGTGATTAAAATAAAAAGATGTAGAAATCTTTTTATTCTTAAATTCCTTTTTTAAAATTGAGTCTAATTTATAATGGTCTATAGAATCATTTTCTAGTGCAACAAAAATAGTTTTTAAACCTGTAATCAGTTTTAAACTATCTGTAGCTCTCTTACCTCTAAAAACGCGTACATCTGTAACACCACTTTCTGAATCAAAATGAAGTCCTGTGTTACCATCTTTAGAAAGTTGCGTGAATTTTTTAACCTTAGAAAATGAATGCAAAGAAGTATCCTTAATACTTTTT
Organism: Maritimimonas sp. 2304DJ26-3; assembly: GCF_056591635.1. NCBI lineage: Bacteria > Pseudomonadati > Bacteroidota > Flavobacteriia > Flavobacteriales > Flavobacteriaceae > Maritimimonas > Maritimimonas sp. 2304DJ26-3. The sequence goes on along the minus strand of NZ_JBWQOK010000001.1, from coordinate 540,825 downwards.
CGTAATCTATCTTCTACTCCTTTAAAAAGAGAATCGAAATCTTTAAAGTCTGCCTTGGTATCAGTACTTATCTCTATAGTTGAAATTTCAACATCAGCTGTATCCCTTTGAATATGCTTAAATACATTGTTAACAGCACTTTTATTTTTATGATTATAGTTTATTATAGAATCGGTTTCAACAATTGCCAAAAAATTTCTTTTTGAAAGATCAGCATAGTATTGCTCTATAGAATTATCTAAACTTATTTGTATTTCACTTTGAACACGGTCCATGTTAAGCTGATAATTTTTGTAATTCCAATACAATTGCACTACGATAGTTGCAATAATAGTTGCCGTTATCAGATACAGTATCCAGTTATATTTTTTGGTGTTCATGCTTCAAATATAGCTAGTTATGTGCTATAAAAGAGATCACTTAACACTCGTTAACACTCGTTAACCTAAAATGTCTTTTTTCAAGCTCATATTTGTGGTGTAATAATAAATTTTAAACTCATGAAAAACACATTCACCTTTTTTGCTTTACTATTTTCATTATTAATTAATGCCCAAGATTTTTCTGGAAAAGCAACTTATAAAACGCATAGAAAAGTAGATATTAAATTAGATAGTTCTTCTAACGCCCCAGATGCAGATACTCAAAAACAGCTAATGGCACAATTGCAAAAACAATTTCAAAGAACTTATACATTGAATTTTACCAAAACGGAATCAACATTTAAACAAAACGAAAAATTAGAAGCACCAAAAGCGCAAGCAGGTGGCGCACAAATTATGATTATGGAAGTTGGTGGCGGAGGCGGCACTGATTTATTGTATAAAAACATAGCTGAAAAGCGTTATGCGAATAAAACGGAAATTAGCGGTAAGCGTTTTTTAATTCAAGATAAACTAGAAGGTCTTGATTGGAAAATGTCTGGAGAAACCAAAAACATTGGCAACTATACTTGTTATAAGGCAACAAGATCTAGAGAAGAAGAACGTATTTCTTTAACCGTAAATAATGGTGAAGAGAAAGAGAATAAAGAAATGGTTACTGTAGAAACTGTTGCATGGTATACACCAGATATACCTGTAAGTAATGGCCCAAGAGAATATTGGGGGTTACCAGGGTTGATTTTAGAAATTCAAGAAGGAAATGAAACTATTGTTTGCACAGAAATTGTTCTAAACCCTTCTGAGAAGATAACTATAGATGAACCGACTAAAGGAAAGAAAATCACTCAAGAAAAGTTTGATAAAATTATGGATGACCACAGTAAAGAAATGATGGAACGCTTTAGAAATAGAAGAAAATCTAAAGACGGACATAACATGAGTATAGAAATACAAGGCTAATTATATGATCCAGATTTTAATATACATCATTTTAACAATATTACAATTTTCGCTATAGCGGAATACCACTAAACTCTCAAAAAACATTAATGAATAAGTTTTTATTTGTGGTCATTTTTATGACTACTTGGGTGGCTACTGCTCAAATTACAGTTACTGGTACAGTAAAAGACAGTCTTGGCAATGCCCTTGAAATGGCTAATATTATTGCAATTAATCAAACCACCAATGAAATGGATTCACATGGGTTTACAGATGCAAAAGGTCGTTATAAATTGAATTTGTATAAGAATGCCAGGTACACTATTAAAGTAAGCTATATTGGAATGAAAACAGCAGAGATTAGTCTGCAAACCAAGGAAGTTGATATTGTAAACGAAGTTATTTTACAAGAAGATAGCACACTAGAAGAAGTAAACCTTACTTATAAGATGCCAGTTACTATAAAAGGAGATACGATAGTTTATGACGCCGATTCTTTTAAAACTGGGAGAGAGAAAAAATTAGGAGATGTTTTAGAGAATCTACCAGGGGTTGAAATTAATGATGAAGGAGAAATTAAAATTGAAGGCAAAACAGTAGATAAGGTAATGGTAGAAGGCAAAGATTTTTTTGATGGCGATTCTAAATTGGCTACCAAAAATATTCCAGCAAATGCCATCGATAAAGTAGAGGTATTGAAGAATTTTAACGAGGTAGGGCAATTACGAAGTGTAACCGATAACGAAGACAATATTGCACTTAATATTAAACTAAAAGAAGGTAAAAAGAACTTCTGGTTTGGCGATGTTAGAGTTGGTGGTGGCGATGGTAAAGATGAATCTAGGCATATCATTAACCCCAAATTGTTTTACTATAGCCCAAAATATAGTTTAAATGTGATGGCTAATGTTAATAATATTGGTGATGTTCCATTTACATGGCGCGACTATTATAAATTCACTGGAGGATTTGGAAACTTGGGAAATGGAGGTACAACTATTAATGTAACCGATGATCTTGGCTTTTTGGTAATGCGTAATAATAGAGCTAAAAATATAGAAGCCGAATTTGGTGCTTTAAACTTTAGTTATTCGCCAAAAAAGACTTGGGATATAAGCGGATTTGCTATCTATTCTGGCATGAAAACAGATATTGAACAAACGAGCGAACGCAACTATATCAATACTGATATTACAGAAACTACTAATAGTTTAACCAGACAAGAAAATAATCTAGGCTTGCTAAAATTAAGCTCAAGTTATAAGCCAAACAGCAACAATCATTTAGATTATGATGTTTTTGGTAAAATTTCTAAGCTCAGCCAGAATCAAGATTTTCTTTCGTCTGAACTCGGAGGAATTTTGGAGGAAAAAACACAATCACCTTTTTCTATCAATCAGAATTTAAACTATTACTATACATTGAGCGATAAACATATTTTTGCTTTAGAAGCACAGCACCTTTGGCAAGATGAAGACCCTTTTTATAATGCACAACTAGAGCAATTATCTTTTGCTAGTACGTTGAATTTAGACCTAGGTCAGAATCAATTTAATGTTTCTCAGAACAATCGTGTAAAAACCAATAAACTAGATACTAACCTAGATTATTACTATGTGATAAATGAGAAAAGTAATTTAAACGTGAGTTTAGGCACAACACAGAGTAATCAGAAATTTAACTCAACTATTTTTCAAATTTTAGATAATGGAAATCTAAATACTGATTTAGGGCAAAATACAATAAACAATATAGAATATACTTTTAGTGATTTGTATGCAGGTTTTCACTATAAGTTTGTCTCAGGTATATTTACATTTAATCAAGGAGCTACGTTGCATGGCTATTCAGCTAGAAATACTCAGCTAGGTGGTAAGTTTACTAATAAGTTTACCAAGCTATTACCAGACGCATTTGTAAAAGTAAATCTTAAAAAATCGGAGACTTTGCGCTTAGCCTATAATATGCAAGTAGGTTTTACGGATATTAATCAGTTGGCCGAGGGGTATGTACTAAATAATTACAATCAATTATATGCTGGTAACAGAACACTTGAAAATTCATTGTCTCATAATGTTAATTTAAACTACTCTAGTTTTAGTATGTTTAATTATACCAATGTATTTGCTTCTGTAAATTATAATAAACGAATAGATGGTATAAAATCTAATACAGAACAATTGGGTGTAGATCAACTATCTACTTCTATTAATTCTGCGTTTCCAGATGAAAGTATTTCGGCAAATGCAGATTTTCAGAAGAGCTTTAGAAAAGTAAAAGTTAATTTAGGCGGAAATGTGTCTTATAGTAAAAGCAATAACTTATTTACATCTTCTCAAAGTCAAGTAGCTGAAAATAGAGAATCAAAATCATTTACACAATCTTATCGAACTAAAATAAGTTCAAACTTTAGAAATGCTCCTAATTTTGATATAGCTTATACATTTATGGTAAATGATTATAACCAAGGAAACATCCAAAACAAATTTTTTACGCATAGCCCTTCTATAAATTTTGATGCTTATATTTTAAGAGATTTTATTTTCAATACAAAGTATACCTATAATAATTATAGAACTGAAGATAGAACCATTAATAACTATAGCTTTTGGGATGCACACTTAAGCTATCAAAAGAAAGATAGTAGTTGGGAGTTTAAACTAAGCGTTACTAATATTTTAGACACTAAATCACTAAATAGTGATAATACTGTTGAAAATGTATTGAACAGTACATCGACTTATATTGTACAACCGCGTTATGCTATTTTAAGTGTGACGTATAATTTGTAGAAGGTGTTTTTAGGGTTTCGCTTATCGTGTTCGTGTATGGTTTCGTTGCGTTAGCACTAAGTTAGCAAATAAAAAGAAACCCATTGTTCAGAAGCGAGAGAAATTCCGAGTAGGAATTTCCGAGCAATGAACTATACACGTTGTTGTGTTTAGTTTTTCATTCGACTCTTTAATTCGGTCAAATTTCCTTTCAATAATAATTCGTAACAAGATTCAACTTCATTCCAATTTTCCGCTACTTTTTTCAACTCATTTTCAGCAGTTCCGTCAAAATTTCCAATCATGGTCATATCTTTATGGACTTCGAGAATAACTTCATCAATTTCAGGTCCAAAAATTCCAACCCAAAATGCTCCATGTTCATCGTCCATTTTTGGTAATTCCAATATAGCTTTTCTAATATCAGATATAGTAACATTATCAGCTGAATCTCCTCCAGCTTTTTGGAAATAATTTTCTTCTACAATCATTTTTTTAAATTAAACACAACTCTAAGGATATGATTCGTTTTAATGATTTATATCCGACGATAAGCGCAAGTTCAAAGAAAAATTAATAAGAAACAAACTAAATATGTAACCATTTTTAAAAAGCTGTCGTCATAGGTAGTGTAAATCAGTAATAATTAAATCTAATATTATGGGAGAAGAGGTATTAATTCCATTAGCGTTTTTCGCATCTATTTTCGGAATTCTATATGTATACTTTACAGCACGCAATAAAGAACGTCTATCAATGATAGAAAAAGGAGCAGATGCTTCTATGTTCGCTACTAAAAGAAATTATGCAAATCTTACTTTAAAGTTTGGTATGTTACTAGTAGGTGTAGCCTTAGGTATTTTGGTAGGTTCATTAATCGATGAGTATACTACATTACCTGAAGAAGTAGGCTATTTTTCTATGATTTTCCTTTTTGGAGGTATTGCACTTATCGCTAATAGCGTTATGGAAAACAAAAGGAATCAAGAATAATTATAAGAAAACTAACCAGTTCTTAACTGTAAAAGCATCATTCGAAATTTTTTGAATGATGCTTTTCTTTTTATTAAACTTTCTTAATCTCACTAAGTTTAGCTTTAAATTCTTATTTTCACAAAAATTTGAAAAATGTTAGAGCTAGCAGGCATTATAATTTTAGGAATTCTAGCACAATGGGTTGCATGGAAATTTAAGATTCCTGCAATACTACCGCTAATATTAATTGGTTTATTAGTTGGCCCAATTGCAGCAGAGTTTTTATCATCTGATGGAACTAAATGGATTGAACCTATTTGGAATGGTGAAGAAGGTCTTTTCCCTGGCGAAGGTCTATATTATTTTGTTTCTCTGGCAATAGGTATTATACTTTTTGAAGGAGGCCTAACACTTAAAATGAGCGAAATTAAAAATGTTGGCCCGGTTATTACGAAACTCATATCATTAGGGTCAATAGTAACATTCTTTTGTGCGGCTATAGCAGTGCATTACATATTTAATTTAGATTGGGAATTGTCTTTCTTATTCTCTGCATTAATTATAGTTACGGGCCCAACAGTTATTACACCAATATTGAGAAATATTCCACTTAAAAAAGATGTTTCGGCAGTTTTAAAATGGGAAGGTATTTTAATTGATCCGATCGGTGCGTTGGTTGCTGTATTAGTATTTGAGTTTATTTTCGTTGGCGGCGGTGGTGGCTTTACCAAAACAGCATTGGTTGAGTTTGGTAAGATTGTTTTATTTGGATTAACCTTTGGGTTTACTTTCGCTCATGCATTCGACTTTTTGATAAAAAGAAAACTAATACCTCATTATCTAATAAATGTATTTGCCTTGGCAATGGTTTTGGGCGTTTTTGTTTTATCTGATAGCTTCGCTCACGAATCAGGATTATTATCAGTTGTTATAATGGGGATGGTTCTAGGTAATAGAAATGCTACCTACTTAAAAGAACTATTATATTTTAAAGAATCATTAAGTGTACTACTTATTTCTGTACTCTTTATTTTATTAGCTGCAAACATAAATTTCAAAAATTTATTATTATTAGCCAATTGGAAAACAGCAGCATTATTTGCTATAGTTATTTTTATAATACGCCCTTTAGGTGTCTTTTTAAGCACTACAAACTCTACCTTAAATACTAGTGAGAAACTTTTTATTAGTTGGGTTGGCCCGCGAGGTATTGTTGCAGCAGGTATTGCCTCATTATTCGGTAGTAAATTGATGGCCGAAGATGTTGTAGGTGCAGAATATATTACACCACTCGTTTTTATGGTTGTATTGGGTACAGTATTACTAAATGCTACAACTGCAAGAATTGTTGCAAAGGCTTTAGGAGTATTTCTGTCAAAATCAGATGGAATACTTATCATTGGTGCTAGTCAATTATCTCGTTTAATAGCCAACTATTTAAAAGATAATAATAGACATGTTGTATTAGTAGATAGTAATGCTAGCAACGTAGAAAAGGCGGTAGATTTAGGATTAGAAGCATCAAAAGAAGATATTTATTCTGATGACCTTTCGAATAATATTGAGTTGAATGATATAGGCTTTTTATTGGCTTTAACAGGGAACGCTGAAATTAATACCTATGCCATCAATAAATTTAAAGATCAATTCGGTGAAAATGGTAGTTTCCGTTTAATTACTTCTGCAGAAATGAATGACCCTGAAAGTAATCTAGAAGAAGGATTATTTTCTCATACCGATGATTATGTAAAACTTTCAGGTGTTGTAAGAGAGTTTCCTAAGATTCATGAAACCAAGATAGATTCACCTTCACATTATAGTGATTTACTAGAAAAAATCAGAAAAGATGAAAATAGTGTTCCATTATTTGTAAAAACAAAATCGGGTGATCTAGAAATTATATCAACTTCTAAAAACGGAATCGATATCCAAAAAGGGTATGAATTTGTTTATATGGGTAAAGCTATAAACGCCTAGTCGTTCAACTTTAATACAGCCATAAACGCTTCTTGAGGTATTTCTACATTACCAACTTGGCGCATACGCTTTTTACCTTTTTTCTGTTTCTCTAAGAGTTTACGCTTACGCGAAATATCACCACCATAACACTTAGCGGTTACATCTTTACGTAATGCTTTTGTGGTTTCTCTAGAAATAATCTTAGCACCAATAGCAGCTTGAATTGGTATATCGAATTGCTGACGAGGGATCAATTCTTTTAATTTCTCACACATTTTTTTTCCAATAGTTTGTGCATTATCTGCATGTATTAAAGCAGAAAGAGCATCAACAGGTTGTGCATTTAATAATATATCTACACGTACTAGTTTAGAAACACGCATTCCGATAGGCGAGTAATCAAAAGAAGCATACCCTTTAGAAACGGTTTTTAATCGATCATAAAAATCGAAAACAATTTCTGCCAAAGGCATATCAAAATTTAATTCAACACGTTCGGTTGTTAGATATGTTTGATTGGTAATTTGTCCGCGCTTTTCAATACATAAAGACATTACATTACCAACAAAATCAGACTTTGTAATTATAGATGCTTTGATATATGGTTCTTCAACTCTATCTAAACTAGAAGGATCGGGTAAATCTGATGGATTATTTACAATAAGAATTTCATCTGGATTTTTTCGAGTATATGCGTGATACGATACGTTTGGAACCGTAGTAATAACAGTCATGTTAAATTCACGTTCTAAACGTTCCTGAATAATTTCCATGTGTAGCATACCTAAGAAACCACATCGAAACCCAAATCCTAAAGCCGCAGAACTCTCAGGTTGAAAAACCAAAGAAGCGTCATTTAATTGCAGCTTTTCCATAGAATTACGAAGTTCTTCGTAATCTTCAGTGTCTACAGGATAAATACCCGCAAAAACCATTGGTTTTACATCTTCGAATCCATCAATTGCTGCTTCTGTAGGTTTTGCAGCATCGGTAATAGTATCACCAGCTTTTACCTCACTTGCTGTTTTTATACCAGTTATTAAATAACCAACATCTCCAGCACTAACAGATTTTTTAACAACTTGATTTAGTTTTAATGTACCAACTTCATCAGCAAAATACTCATTATCAGTAGCCATAAATTTAATGCGTTGCCCTTTTTTTATCTCGCCATTCATCACTCTAAAATAGGTTTCAACACCGCGATACGAATTATAAACAGAATCAAAAATCAATGCTTGTAATGGCGCATCTGGGTCTCCTTTTGGAGCTGGAACACGATCAATAATGGCTTCTAAAATGTTGTCAACACCTAAGCCAGTTTTTCCGCTAGCAGGTATCACTTCCGAGGCATCGCAACCTAACAAATCAACAATATCATCTGTAACTTCCTCTGGGTTAGCACTTGGCAAGTCAACTTTATTCAATACAGGAATGATTTCCAAATCATTCTCTAATGCTAAATATAAATTAGAAATAGTTTGCGCTTGAATGCTTTGCGCAGCATCTACAATTAGCAAAGCACCTTCGCAGGCAGCAATAGAACGAGAGACTTCGTATGAAAAATCTACGTGACCAGGTGTGTCAATTAAATTCAAGATATATTGTTCACCATTTAACTCATAATCCATTTGAATGGCATGACTTTTAATGGTGATTCCACGCTCACGCTCTAAATCCATATTATCTAGTAATTGATCTTGCTTTTCACGATCGGTAATAGTGTTGGTGTACTCCAATAATCTATCTGCCAAGGTACTTTTACCGTGATCAATATGTGCAATAATGCAGAAGTTTCTAATATTTTTCATTCGTCGTTTAACTATCGGCTTTTGAGCCCACAAAGATACTTAAATTAGTCGGTGCACAAAATAAGATTCGAGCTACAAAAATGCGTATTTTTGAATAGTTAAATTGCCTTATATTATGGAGTTAGGAAGATTTAAAAAAAGAAGAAAGTCTAATAGCAAAAGACCTCTTTTATTGATTATTGCTTTATTAATAGCTATTTATTTATGGCGAAATGCAGAAAGCATCTTGGCTCGATTCTTTTAAGATGAATATACTTATTACAGGAGCTACGGGTTTGGTGGGTACAGAATTGGTTAAACAATGTTTAGCTAAAAATTATACGGTTCATTATCTAACTACCAATAAATCTAAACAAGTCACTAAAGATAATTATAAAGGTTTTTATTGGAATCCCGCTACTGCGGAAGTAGATACAAATTGCCTTAACGGAATAGATACCATTGTTAATCTAGCTGGCGCTAGTATCTCGAAACGATGGACAAAGCCTTATAAAAAAGAAATTCTACAAAGTAGGATAGACTCGATTCAAACGCTATACAAGCTACTTTCTGAAAACAAACATCAAGTAACACAGTTCTGTTCTGCTTCTGCATTAGGTATTTATCCATCTTCATTAACAGAAAAGTATGACGAAACAGAGACTAAAGTTAATAAAGGATTTTTAGGAAAAGTAGTAAAAGCTTGGGAAGATGAAGCAGAGACCATTAAAGAATTAGGTATTTCTGTAAGTAAAATTAGAATAGGCATTGTTTTAGCGAGTAAAGGTGGAGCTTTAGAAGAAATGGCCAAACCCATTAAACAAGGTATTGGTGCAGCAATTGGTAGCGGTAACCAATGGCAGTCTTGGATACATATAAAAGATTTAGCAAAACTATTTTTACATATTATAGAAAATAAGTTAGAAGGGGTTTACAATGCAGTTGCCTCTAATCCGATAAGCAATTCTGAACTTACAAAAGCATTAGCTAAAAGCTTAAATAAATCTATTTTTCTACCCAATGTACCTGAGTTTGCTATTAAATTGGTCTTAGGCGAAATGGCAGCGATTACACTAGAAAGTCAGTATCTATTAAATGATAAGATTAAGAATACTGGATTTGAGTTTGAGTTTGAATTTTTTAATGATTCCATAAAAAGCTTTAATTTATAATCTTTTCTACTCTTTTTCATATGCATAAAAGTCATCAAATACAACCTCATTAGAATTAGAAGCTATTTCAAAGATTTGAATATAATGTTGAGTTTTTTCTTCACTTTCCCATTCCATTCCCTCTTCATAAGGAGTAATGAACTCAATTAAAACAGGGCTCAAATTTTTCATATTCAATTCATCTAAAACAGAATTTAATGCGGTTTGTACATCAAATGTTTTAATAAAAGCATAAACAAACCCTCCATTTAGTTTTTCATAATCTAGTGCATCCTTTTTATATACGTATTCGATACCACACCAATAAACTTTATCTTTCATTCTTTTATTTAATAAAATTTAACATGAAAGTTCAACCAACTTATTTACCGTTCTCCAATTACGTGTAGAAGCTCTTACTTTAAGTTTACTTTCAAAAAAATTATTGCTCATTTTAGCCTTATGAGCGCCATTGGCGGCATAATAAAAAATGACTTTGCCATCTAAAAGATATTCTTCTGGGCTATAGTCATAAGTGGCTAGTACATCAATATTTTCTTGTAAAGGTTGCTCTTGTAAAAACACCACATAAAATTTCTTTGGGTCCTTAGTCTCGTCTTTTTCGTAAGGGTTATTGGTGGTTGCATATTTTATCTGATCTGGAGTTAGTACAATTACAGTAATGTCAAAACCAAAATCATCTAACAATAGCTGATGAATTGTGTTTTCTAGTTTTTTAGAATCACTCTCGTTTGACTTAAAAACAATATTGCCGCTTTGTATATAGGTAACTACATCTGTAAAACCTAAGCCCTCAAAAGAAGCTTTAAGCTCTACCATTTTGATCTTTTTTTGACCACTTACATTAATACCGCGTAATAAACAGATATAGGTTTGCACTATTTCTTTCTATATTTTTCAAACCAAGCGAGTACATGATCTACTTTGGTAATTAATTGACTAGGCCGTCTAGCAATACCATGATATGCTCCTGGTATTTCTACTAGTGCAGTTGGTATTTTTCTAATTTTTAAGGCGCCGTATAATTGTTTGGCTTCAGATAATGGGGTTCGTAAATCAGATGTACCAACCATTACCAATGTTGGCGTTTCTATATTACCAACCAATGATATTGGCGAAAATTTCCAATAGGTTTCAAAGTTTTCCCATGGTTGACCTGGGTAACGATAGTCTGCATAGTAGAAATAATTATCAGCTACTAAGGTTTTACTAATCCAGTTCATTACAGGTTTTACCACAGCAGCAGCTTTAAAGCGATTGTTCTTGCCAATCATCCAAGCTGTCATAATACCTCCAGCACTACCACCAGTAACATACAATTCGTTTGCGTCAATATTACCCTTAGCAATTACAGCATTAACACCATCCATAACATCATTATAATCCTCGCCTGGATAATTATGATAGAGTAGGTTACCAAACTTTTCACCATAGCTCGTACTTCCACGAGGATTCGGATAAAAAACTACATAGCCTGCAGCAGCATATAATTGAATTTCTGGCGAAAAACGATCACCATAATTAGAAATCGGCCCGCCATGATTTTCTACTAGCAATGGATATTTTTTTGTAGCATCAAAATTGGGTGGATAGACGATCCAACCTTGAATCTTAATATCATCAACAGAAGAGTTATACCAAATTTCTTCTGTTTTACCTAAGTTTCTATAGGCTAAAATATCATCATTAAGGTGTGAAATAACCTGTGGTTTTTGCCCTTTAGAAACTACAGCAATTTCGGCCGGGTGATAAGGCGTTGCATATGTATATGCTATTTTACCAGTACTTGATATAGAATATGAACCACCACCATAAGGTCGACCAATTGCAGTACCTCCAACATTATCTGCGACTTTAGTTATTTTCCCCGAAAGGGTAGTGTAGCCTATTTTTGTATTTCCTTTATCATCATATTGAAAATAGACTCCTTTACCATCGGCACTCCAGGTTAAATTAGATTTACCACGATCTAGATTTGTGCTGATCATTCTTTTGTTAGAACCATCAACATTCATCAAATAAATTTTATTTACCTGGTAAGTTTGTATCTTATCATCAAAACCTAGATAGGCGATTTGTTTTCCATTAGGAGAAAGCGCTAAGCCAAAATCTGGTCCGTTTCTATCAGTTAAGGCATTTACTTTACCTGAAGCGATATCAATCGCATAAACTTCGGAATTTCTGGTTTCGTACTGCCAATCTTTATTTTGATTGCCAGAAAAGAATAAAAATTTGCCATCTTTTGACCACTGAGGAGTACCAAAATTAACATCACCACTTGAAATTTGTCTTGCAGAACCACCTTCGGCATTAATTACAAATAAATGTCTAAAACCTGGCTTGGTATAACCAGATCCATCGGCTTCATACTTTAACCTAGTCGTCACTCTTGGGTGATCTGCCCATTTTGCACCTTTAGGTTTTTTTGGAGGCTTTACTAAAGAAGGTTGTTTGCTATCAACTTTCATGGTAAAAGCTATATGTTTTCCGTTAGGAGACCAAGCAAGTCCACTAGGTGATTTTTCGAGCTGTGTCAGACGTGCTATTTTATTCGTTTTTAACCAATAAACAAAGATTTCTGAACCATTCTTAGTACTACTTGTGAATGCTATTCGAGTTCCGTCAGGCGACCATTTGGCATTCGATTCGTTTACATCGTTACTGGTTAATTTAGTGTGGTTTTGACCATTACTACCCATCATCCAAAGACTTGAAACTCGTTTATCATTCATAATGTCAAAACCGCTCCGTTGATAAACAATAGCATTGCCACTAGGTGATATTTGTGGGTTATTAGCCCACTCTAATTCAAAAACATCTAAATTTTTGAATACTGTTTTTTGTTGAGACTGAAGAGAAAAACTTGTAATAAGAAATAGGAGGAAAAATAAGCTGCGCATAGTTAAAAATTTATGGAGCCTAAAGTTAGGGAAACTAATCAATTTTGAAAACTCTTAAAAAGACAGGGAAATTAATAGTTTGTGTTTTTTCTTTCCATAAAGGAGTTAGTTGTTTAATAAAGTCTGGAACAGGGTTTTCACCCTTCGCATCAATATAATTCTGTACGCTTGACCATGAATTTAAATAGCCCTCTAAATGGTTGAGTGTCCATTGCGAGCTGATAGAAAATTGTTGCTTCACATTAATTTCTTGGAGGCCTAATACTACAGATTGATAATTAGTGTCTATATGTTTGCGCTCATCATTCCAATAGATTCCAACAGTTTTTGTGTAAAAATGATCTATGAGCTTGTCAATTTCGGGAGTAACTCGTAAAAGTCCATAACCCCAAACTGCCAACACGCCTTTAGGCTTTAGCACACGTTTTACTTCTTTGCCAAAAAACTTAAAATCAAACCAATGGATTGCTTGGGCAACAGTGATCAGATTAAAACTATTATCGAGAAAATTGGTTTGCTCAGCTCGCTGTAAGGAATAAAATATGTTCTCTTTTTTGATGGTATTTTTAAGTTGGTTTTCACTGATGTCTGTAGCATATACGTTTTTAAAATAATCTGCTAGTACTAATGCAGCTTGCCCGTTACCAGTGCCGCAATCCCAACAAGTATTTTTTTCTTTAACAAAGGATAGGATGTAATTGTATAGCTCAGTTGGATATGTAGGTCGAAACCTTTTATAGATTACAGCTTGTTTTGAAAATTTATCCTTTGATCTTTTCAAGATATTTAAAGTTTTGATTGCTAGAATCTAAATCTGCTAATTTTTTCACCCTCTAATGTTGTATAATTATCAAAAAGATTTGCTGTAGTACATGCGTGTACCGGAACTATTTTTATAACATCGCCAATAGCAATACCCTCAATAAATTCTGATGTTGCTTTAAGAATACCATGTTCTTGCGATATTTTTTTTAGGTAAACATCATTAATTATTTGGCCCCATCCAGTTGCTGTATTTTCAACAGCCTTGCCAAAAATTTTATTATCATTTTCTACTGTAAGAGCATCTGAAGCAAAATGAACACTACCACCATACACAATTACTTCTTTCTTTTCTTTATGAATAGCAACTACTGGACAAGCCATAGCAATAGCTATTTCATTTTGTTGACAAGCACCAATTTGTAACTGCATGATATCATAAAAAGTAAAAACACCAGGACGTATTTCATCAACCATAGAAAAATCTTTGGCCAAAGAACACGTTGGGGTATCTCCAACAGAAATTAATAGGTTAGGGTATTTTTTTTTTAAATGATCTTTTAATCGTAATATCTTGGTGATACTTTCTTTGTGAATATTTTCTATTTCTAATCTCGATCTGCATTTATAACTATGCCCCGCATGACCTAAAAACCCTTTAAACGAAATATTATTGCTTTCGTTAATTGTTTTTGAAAGATCGATTATGTTTTCAATGTCATTAGGCTCTAATCCAGCTCGGTTGTTACCAATATTTATTTTTATATATGCATTTACATTTGCAGATAGCTTGTTATCTAATAAAGTTGCAGCTTCAATAGATTCTAGTAAGATATTCAGAGTTATTTTAGAAGCTAAACGGTTAATTACCTCAATTTCTAAAATATTTACTGGAAAGGCAATTGTTATATCTTTCCAACCGCCTTGAGCAAAATAATTAGCCATTGCCACAGAAGAAACCGTAATTTTTGAAACTCCTTCTTCACGAAACCATTCACCAATCTCTAATGATTGATGTGTTTTAAAATGAGGTCTAAAATCAATATTATTTCTTCTGGCTTTATCGGCCATTTTTTTAATATTGGCTTTACATTTATTTTTATCTAAAAGTAGAGTAGGTTTGGTATACATTCTATGACAATTTATTCTTTAAAATGCCAAAAAGGAATAGTGGTAAAAGTACGAATAACCGTATCTTTTTTTCTGTAAACATCTCTTTTTATCTTTAATACATGCTTGCCTTCTGATAGGTTTTTAATATTTAAATAAGTCTCAAAGCCAAACTCTTTAGTACTGCTTTCTCCAAGAATAAAATCAGATTTGTATTGAGTGGTATCAATGAATACTTTATAGGTATTATTGAATGTTTTTATATATTCTCTCTTCAAACTATCTCTTTTGTTAAAATTGATTAATGTATTTGAAAAGGTAATCTGAGTGTTTAATCCACGTTGATCTTTTTCGGGCTTTAAACCTTTGTTTCTTTTAAACATTCTATCTTCGATAGCATCAGAAAAGACAACGAAAACTTTTAGATAAGAGTCTTTAATTACTTTTGAAGTGATAGCCACTGATTTTATAAACTCACCTTTTTCTGTAAGCATGTCTTCATAGTTCCTTTTATTCGCCATATAATCGTTAGAATTATGACTTTTCTTAAAGTAATTAGATTGCTTATGCTCTATAGATGTGCCAAACAATAATAGAATATAGATTGGTACTAAAACAAAACTTATTCGCTTACCAAACTTATTATCTAAAAAATTATAGACTAACGGTCTGTAAAGAAATGAAAGTGTTATAAAACTAAATAACCAGTACACAGGAAAGTAGATTTTAGAAATCCACTTTTTACGTTTTAAGAATCCTTGAGTTAAGAAATCGATAAAAGTTAAGACCATACCGAAAAGAATAAATAAAACTACAGGTATGCCAATGCCCTTTCCGATCCATCCTGGTAAATTGTCATTGTCAATTAGATATTTAATAGAGCCAACTAAAAATATTATGGTAAATGCAAAAGCTAATACATAGAAAATGAGTAGAAAAGAAATTGCAAAAATAACGCTACAATAATTTTCGAGCGTACCTATATACTTGTCAAAAGAGCCAATTTTTTTCTTTAAGTAATTAGTAAATTTTGGACTATACTTTAACTCCTCATAGTCAATATCTCCTGAAACATAGCGAAGACCTAAGGCTCCTATCCATAGTCCTCTTAGTATAACATGTAGTAAAAGGTTAAATAATAAAATTGCTATAGATATTGATACAAAGGTGTAAATTAACGCAGCATAAGTTTGATCATTATTTTTAGCCTCACTAGCGAGTATGTTTATAGGTTCATATGCGGTAAACAAACCGAATATGGCAAAACCAGAAATTAGAAGTTCTAATTGCCAGCTTTCTTCTTGAAGTTTTTGCAGTAATTTTTTAAAGGCAGGGTTATTAAAATCCTTACTCATAGTTAGTTGATTGATGGCCTAAGATACTAAGTTCTTAGAAATAAAAAAGCCTATCAAATTAATGATAGGCTTGTAATTGCAATACAGTAATAGAAATATATTATACTACTTTTACGTTTACAGCGTTCAGTCCTTTTCTGCCTTCAGTAAGTTCAAACTCCACAGTATCTCCTTCACGAACTTCATCGATTAAGCCAGAAACATGTACAAAATGCTCTTTTCCAGATTCTTCCTCGGTAATGAATCCAAATCCTTTAGAGTCATTAAAAAATTTTACGGTACCTCTACCCATGATAATAAAATAATAAATTAATAAAGTGCAAAGGTAGTATATTGAAATTCAATAAAATGTATTTTTTTTAATAAATTTTATTGTTAACAATTTGATAATCTATAAGTCTAATGATTTAGTCATTAAGCATTTGCCACAATCTGTCTTTTAATTCGGTCAAGCCGGATTGTGCTATAGATGAAATGAATAAATGTGAAATATCTTTAGGTAATTCTTTTTCGATTTCTTCTTTCAACTCATCATCAAGCATGTCAGATTTAGAAATTGCCAGTAATCGATCTTTATCTAATAATTCAGGATTATGCTTTTTTAATTCATTTAAGAGAATATCATATTCCTTAGAAATATCTGCCGAGTCCGCAGGAATTAGAAACAATAAAGTAGAGTTACGTTCTATATGACGTAAAAAACGATGACCTAAACCTTTTCCTTCTGCAGCGCCTTCTATAATTCCAGGAATATCGGCTATTACAAAACTTTGAAAATTACGGTATTCAACAATACCTAAGTTTGGTTTTAAAGTGGTAAATGCGTAGTCAGCAATCTTTGGTTTTGCAGCTGTAATTACCGAAAGTAATGTTGATTTACCGGCATTTGGAAAACCTACTAAACCAACATCTGCTAGTATTTTCAATTCCATTTGAAACCAACCTTCCTGACCAGGAATACCAGGTTGGGCATAACGAGGAGTTTGATTAGTAGATGATTTAAAATGCCAATTACCACGACCACCCATACCACCTTCTACCAAGATTTTTTCTTGGGCATCTTCAGTTATTTCAAAAAGTTGTTCTTGAGTTTCGCCATCTCTAATGATAGTACCTAACGGCACATCAATATAAATGTCTTCACCATCTTTACCAGTACTTCTACTTTTACTACCATCTCCTCCATGTTCGGCCTTAAAGTGTTTTTTAAATTTCATGTGAATCAATGTCCACATGTTTTTATTACCACGAATAATAACATGGCCACCACGACCACCATCTCCACCATCTGGACCTCCTTTTTGAATATATTTTTCACGATGTAAATGCACAGAGCCTTTGCCTCCTTTTCCGGAAGTTGCAAAAATCTTAATATAATCTACAAAGTTGCCTTCAGTCATGTCTTACTTCCCACGAAAGTGGGAATCTCTTAATTAAAGTTTATCAATTACTTCACTTAAACGCTTAGTAATATCTTCGATGCTACCAACACCATCAACACCATAGTACTTATTTTGAGCTTGGTAATAATGTTGCAGAACAGCAGTTTTTGTGTTGTACTCATTAAAGCGATTTCTAATCTTACTTTCATCTTGATCATCTGATCTACCACTTGTTTTACCACGCTCTAATAAACGTTCTACTAATAGATCTTCGGGCACTTCTAGTGCTACCATACCATTAATTGCTTCGCCTTTTTTGGTTAAAAAAGCATCTAGAGCTTTTGCCTGATCTTCTGTTCTTGGAAATCCATCGAAGATAAACCCATTGGCATCAGCATTTTTATCTACTTCGGCTTCGAGCATATCAATAGTTACTTTATCAGGAACTAAATCACCTTTATCCATAAATGATTTTGCTAGCATACCGAGATCAGTTTCGTTTTTAATATTGTAACGAAAAACGTCACCAGTTGAAATATGGATTAAGTTATATTTCTCTTTTAAGATTTCTGCCTGCGTTCCTTTTCCGGCGCCTGGAGGGCCAAATAATACTATGTTTGTCATTTGTTGCGTTGTGTGCTGATATATACTTTTTAAATTTCTTCCTAAACCATCATAATCTAATCCGTATCCTACAATAAATTTATCAGGTATTGAAATACCTATATAATCTATGGGTAATCCTTTACGGAAAACATCAGGTTTAAAAAATAGTGTGGCTATTTTTAATTGTCTTACTTTCTTATTTCTGAAAATTTCATAGATTTCTTCAAGAGTAGTACCTGTATCTATAATATCTTCTAGAATGATAACAGTTCTATCTTCAAGATCTTCGTCAATTCCAATTAATTGCTTTACTACTCCTGTAGAACTCTCACCTTTATAAGATGTTAATTTTACAAAAGACACTTCGCAATCACCTTCAAAAGCTCTAATAAAATCTGCAGCAAATACAAACGATCCATTCATAATGCCAACAAAAAGAGGTATCTCTCCGTCAAGATCATTTTTGACCCATTTTACCATTCTATTAACCGTTTCTGCAATTTGCTCTTCGGTTATAAATGGCTTAAAATGCTTGTCATGTAATTTTATTATGCTCATATTTCTAAAATGATCAAACCGTTTTGAATTACTGAATTAACAGCATATGCAAAACGGTTTGGCCATAAATTTTATTTTAGATTACTTCTTTTTTGTCAACTTAGTAGTTGTATCATACATAATAGGAGAAGCAATAAATAATGATGAATACGTACCCACTATAACACCAATAATCATTGCAAACATAAATCCTTTAATAGAATCACCACCAAAGATAAAGATCGATAATAATACAATTAATGTAGTTAACGAAGTATTAATAGTTCTACCTAATGTAGTACTTAATGCACTATTTACGGTTTTTGCAAATGGCCATGAAGGATGTTTATCTGCGAACTCTCTAATTCTATCAAAGATTACCACGGTATCATTTAGTGAATAACCAACTACTGTTAAGATGGCAGCAATAAACGATTGACCGATTTCCATATCAAATGGTAATACTTTCCAGAACAATGAGAATACAGCCAATACAATTAATACATCATGAAAAACCGCCGCAACAGCACCTAAACTATATTGCCATTTTCTAAAGCGTAATAAGATATATAAGAACACTACAATTAAAGATCCTAAGATTGCCCAAACAGCTTTCTGCTTAATATCATCAGCAATAGTTGGACCTACCTCGAAATATTTCATAATACCAATCTTATCATCTGCTTGATCTGGACCAATTTTAAAGTTATTTAACGAAGAGCCATCTGGTAAATACGATTGTAACCCTTGAAATAACAAACCTTGAATCTCATCACTTACTGTGATTGCATTATCGTCAACTTTATAATCAGTTGTAATCTTTAACTGATTAGCACCTCCATACGTTTTTACTTCTGGAGCATCGCCAAACACTTCTTTTAACGAAGTTCTTACTTCTTCTGGACTTACAGCTTGATCAAAACGTACGGTATACGTTCTACCACCTTTAAAGTCTACACCTTGGTTAAAACCTTGTGTAAAAATAGATGCTAAACCAATTATAATTAGTGTAGCAGAAATGATATATGCAAGCTTACGTTTCTTTAAGAATTCTACACTAATATTTTGGAACCATCCTTTAGTGATATTAGTATTGAAGGTCATTCCATAATCTTTATTAGCAGCCCAATCAACAAGTAATCTTGTAATAAATACTGCAGAAACTAACGAAGTTGCAATACCAATCATTAATGTAGTAGCAAAACCTTTAATTGGTCCTGAACCGAAAACATATAAAATAACACCAGTTAAAAATGTAGTAACATTGGCATCTATAATTGCAGATAAAGCTCCTCTTAAACTAAATCCTTCAACAATTGCCTCTTTTAATACTTTACCACGAGCTAGAGCTTCTTTAATACGTTCGTAAATAATTACGTTTGCATCAACCGCCATACCAATTGTAATAATAATACCTGCTACACCAGGAAGTGTTAATACTGCACCAAAAGCAGTTAATACACCAAAGATGAATAAGATATTTAAAACTAAAGCTATGTCAGCGAAAATACCTGCTTTACCATAGTAGAATAACATCCATACCAGTACTAATCCTAAAGCAATTAAGAAGGCTACAATACTGTTATCAATTGATTCTTGACCCAGAGATGCTCCAACTACAGAAGATTCTATAATACGGGCAGCAGCTGGTAATTTACCAGATTTTAGAGCATTTGCTAAATCTTGCGCTTCTTCTATTGTAAAGTTACCTGAAATTGAAGTTCTTCCATTAGGAATTGGCTCATTTACATTAGGTGCAGAGTATACATAATCATCAAGTACAACAGCAACGAATTTACCTACATTATCTTCGGTCATTTTCCCCCATTGCTTAGTACCTTTACTATTCATGTTCATACTAACCTGAGGATTCACACCTAACTGATCAAATACTTGACTAGCATCAGAAATTACATCGCCATTAATAGGGGCTACATCTTCACGATTAGATTTAATAGCATAAAGATTGATTAATTCTGAATCATTAATTGGCTTGGCATCCCATAAGAACTTAGCATAAGTCATGTTTTGTGGCAATAACGCTCTAACTTGAGGCATTGCTAAATACTTATTTACTGTAGCCGTATCTTTTACATTTGCATAAGCAATTGCAGAACTACGTTGATTTTGATTCTGTGGAATGTTAGGAATCATTATTGAGAACAACGGATTTGCAGCTTTGGTATCTACGGAATCTTGAACTTCGCCTAATAATTCATCAATTTCAGCATCTTTAGAAATGGTTGTGTCTTGTATTACTTCTGGAGTTTCATCTTTTAATAATTCAGCCAATGTTGTGTTTGCTTGAATTAAGAAATTAGAAGTTTCTGTATTTTCAAATACTTCCCAGAATTGTAATTCAGCAGTACTTTGTAATAATTTTTTTACACGATCTATATCTTTAGCACCAGGTAATTGAATTGAGATTCTACCAGATTCGCCAACTTGTTGAATGCTAGGTTGTGTTACGCCAAAACGGTCAATTCTACTACGTAATACTTCGAAAGCAGTGTTGATTGAGCCTTTAACTTCTTCTTTAAGAACAGCTTTAACTTCATTGTCCGGCATTTTAAAGTTGATCTTATCTTTTAAAGACTTATTACCAAAAATGCTAGGGTCACCTAGTTTTACATTACCATCACTAGCTTTATCAAAGGCTTCAAAGAATAATGTTAAATAGTCACTATCGCTATTGGTTTGAGCGGAAGTTGCATCAGCTAAAGCTTTATTAAAAACAGGGTTTTTAGAATTATTAGATAAACCGACTAAGATGTCTCTAACTGCAATTTCTAATGTAGCATCTATACCACCTTTAAGGTCTAAACCAAGATTTATTGCTTTATCTTGAACTTCCTTTGGTGTGTATTTGGTATATAAGTAGTTGACTATTGGTAGATTGCCAATCGAATCTAAATATGCCTGTTCTTTTTTAGCATCTCCATTACTATATACTTTAGCTTCATCTTCTATAGAGTTATTTACCCATGTAAACGATAAATAATACACACAAATCAATCCAAAAATGATGGCTAATGTTCTAATAAGTCCTTTATTCTGCATTCTCTTTTCTATTTAAAAAATCTTCAATTTGTAATTAACGCGCAAATATAGTATTTCGATAAAGAATAGCCAATTGTTTTGCACTTTTTTCTTTTTCAGCTTTTTAGCTAAAAACTCATTGAAAACAAAGTCGTTAAATACGCTTTCGCGGAAGGCAACGCATAGTAATTTTAGTATATTAGCGTACTCAAAATTTTTCTACATGGCTCACCTTACAGATATTGAAATAGCCCAACAAAACAACATGCAGCATATTAGTAAAGTAGCTGCAAAAATAAATATAGATGAAGACGATTTAATTCTTTATGGTAAGTATAAAGCAAAGCTTCCTTTAAAGTTAATAGATGATGAGAAAATAAAGAATAATAATTTAGTTTTAGTTACTGCTTTAACACCAACACCTGCTGGTGAAGGGAAAACAACAGTTTCTATAGGATTAAATGAAGGTCTCAATAAAATAGGTAAGCAGGCTACAGTTGTATTACGTGAACCATCTTTAGGTCCGGTTTTCGGAATTAAAGGAGGAGCTGCAGGAGGAGGCTACTCTCAAGTAGTTCCAATGGAAGATATCAATCTGCATTTTACAGGCGATTTTAATGCAGTAGAAAAAGCAAACAACTTATTATCAGCACTAATTGATAATAACTTGCAAAGTAAAGTAAATAACCTAGGATTAGACCCAAGAACAATTGCTTGGAAGCGAGTAATTGACATGAACGATAGAGCACTTCGCCAAATTACAATTGGTTTGGGCGGTATTTCAAATGGTATTCCACGTGAAGACGGATTTAATATCACACCAGCTTCAGAGGTAATGGCAATACTTTGTATGGCAACAGATTTTGATGACCTTAAACAACGATTAGGTGATATTTTTGTAGGTTTTACCTTTGATAAAAAAGCTATTTTCGCACGAGATCTCAAAGCTGAAGACGCTATGGCTATCTTATTAAAAGATGCCATTAAACCTAATTTGGTTCAGACCTTAGAGCATAATCCGGCAATTATTCATGGAGGGCCTTTTGCAAATATTGCTCAAGGAACTAATACAATTATTGCTACAAAAATGGGATTATCATTATCAAATTATGTTGTGACTGAAGCAGGTTTTGGCGCCGATTTAGGCGCAGAAAAATTCTTAAATATCAAATCAGCCTACGCAGGGTTGAATCCTAAATGTGTGGTATTGGTAGCTACGATTCGGGCGCTACGTCATCACGGAGGATCACCAAAAGAAGAGTACAATACACCTAGTGTAGAACGTGTATCAAATGGTTTTACAAATCTTGAAAAGCATATTGAAAATATTAGAAAATTTAATATTGAACCCGTTGTTGCAATCAATAATTTTATAAGTGATTCTCAAGAAGAGGTTGATTTTATAATTGATAAATGTAAATCTTTAGGAGTGCACGCTGTAGTTTCTAAAGGATGGGCTGAAGGAGGTGATGGAACACAAGATTTAGCTAGAGCGGTGGTAGATGTTGTTGAAAATAAAGCAACTAAATTTAAACCATTATATGATTGGAATACGCCTGTTGTAGAAAAAATTGAAAAGATTGCTAAAGAAATTTATGGAGCCGATGGTGTAGATTTTGATAATAAAGCTAGATTGAACTTAAAACGTATTGATCGTTTAGGGTTTAACGATTTTGCAATATGCATGGCAAAGACACAAAAATCATTTTCAGATAATGATAAATTGATAGGACGACCATCAGGATTTAGAATAACAGTACGTGAGATAGAAATTGCTGCAGGGGCAAGATTCTTAATACCAATTCTTGGTAAAATGATGCGAATGCCTGGTCTGCCAGGTCATCCAGCTTCAGAGAATATGACTATTGACAACAATGGTGTAATATCAGGATTATCTTAAAGAAATTCTTAAAAAACTGTAACACTAATTGGTTTTTAACTACTAATTATAAAATTAAAAATTTTATATAATGAGAAATGTAATGATGTTTTTGCTCGCGGCTATTATGGTTAGTTGTGGAAGTGTAAAAACAGCAACTCCAAACGACTTAGCAACACAAACCCCAATTGAAACGTCTATCGATCTTACAAAGGTAGTTGACGACAAAGCACCTGTAACAATTAATCCTGGAAGATTTTTAGTAGATAGCGTAACATATAGATTACCAAAAGTAGTTCAGGGAACTTATGAAGTGAGTGATTTCGGATATTTTATAGATGACTTCAAAGCTTTTGATTATAATGGTAATGAAATCCCTACAGAAAAAATTTCAACCAATACATGGACGATTAGTAATGCTACAAATTTAGATAAGATTACTTATTTAGTTAATGATACATTCGATGTCGAAAAAAATAAAGAGATTACTACACCATATTCGATGGCTGGTACTAATATTGAACCTGATAATTATGTACTAAACCTTCATGGTTTTATAGGTTATTTTGATTCTTTAAAAAACAATCAATATAAGTTAGATGTTGTTGCTCCTAAAGATTTTGTGCGTACTTCTGCATTACAAGTCACTAATAGCAAGGAAAGTGAAGATGGAACTACTATAACATCTAGTTATTTTGCACCGAGGTATTTTGATATCACCGACAATCCGATGATGTATGGTGATTTAACAGTTGAAGAATTTAAAGTAGGTGATATAAAAATTGTTTTAAGTGTGTATTCAGCAAGTGATCTTCATTCTGCGAGTTCACTTAAACAAACAATGGAGAAAATGATGAAAGCTCAAAAGACATATTTGGGAGACATCAATAGTACACCTAGATATGATATTTATGTTTATCTAGCTAGTAATGAAGAAAATGCACCAACAAAATTTGGAGCATTAGAACATCATACTTCCACCGTGGTAGTAATGCCTGCATCTATGTCTGAACAAGCGTTGGCTAAAAGTTTAATAGATATAGTCTCTCATGAATTTTTTCATATTGTCACACCTTTAAGTGTACATTCTGAAGACGTACATTATTTTGATTATAACGAACCAACTTTTTCTAAGCATTTATGGATGTATGAAGGGCTTACAGAATACTTTGCGACATTGTTTCAAATCAATCAAGATTTAGTTTCTAATGATGAGTTTTACGCAAAAATTTTAGGAAAAATCAATTCTTCTTTAAGGTTTAATGATGCGATGAGTTTTACAGCGATGAGTGAGAATATATTAGAGAAAGAATATGCTCCTAATTATGCTAATGTATATCAAAAAGGTGCTTTAATAGGAATGTGTATAGACATTTTAATGCGAGAAGAAAGTAATGGAGCTAGAGGTGTTTTAAGTTTAATGAAAGAATTGTCTTTAAAGTATGGAAAGAATAAACCATTTGAAGATGATAAGATTGTAGATGAAATTGTCTCGATGACATATCCGTCTATTCGAAATTTCTTTGACACTCATGTGATAGGTTCTACTCCAATAGATTACAGCGTTTATTTTGACAAAGTAGGATTAGAAATTGCAGAAGGTAAAGTAAAAACAAATTATGTACAGAATGCAGGGGCTTTAATTTTTGCTGTTAATCAAGCCAAAGGAGATGTTTATTTTAATGATTTAGTTGTAAATAATAGCTTTTGGAACGAGCAAGGTGTAAAACCTAATGACGTTATCAAAACTGTTAATGGAGGCGAAGTTACATTGCAAAATGCCAATCAAGTTTTAGGACAAGTTTTTGCATGGCAGCCAGGTCAAGAGATAGAAGTTAAACTTGATAGAGCGGGAGAAGAGGTAATTATAAAAACCAAACTAACCCAATCTTATACAAATGGTAAAAAACTTGCACCAAAAGAAAATGCTACAGAAAAACAGATTAAGTTGAGAGATGCTTGGCTTAAAGGTTAATTATAAATAATATACAAAAATAAAAACCCTGCTAATAGCAGGGTTTTTATTTTATAAACTTTAAACTAGATTATAGTTCTAAAAGACCATTAGTTTTTGAAACGCCAGCTGCTGATTCTTGCATATGTGCATTTTCAGCTTCACTCAAATCTATTTCAACAATTTTTTCAATTCCGTTTCTACCTAAAACTACTGGTACACCAATACAAAGATCAGATAAACCGAATTCGCCTTCTAAATAAGTAGAACATGGGAATATCTTTTTCTGATCACAAGCAATTGCTTGAACCAAACCAGACACAGCTGCTCCAGGAGCATACCAAGCAGAAGTACCTAGTAATTTAGTAAGTGTTGCACCACCAACTTTAGTATCCTCTTTTACTTGGTTTAATCGTTCATCAGAAATAAATTCAGAAACAGGTACTGAGTTGCGTGTTGCTAAACGTGTTAAAGGCACCATTCCTTTATCAGAATGACCTCCAATAACCATTCCGTCAATGTCTGAAGTTGGTGCTCCTAAAGCTTCTGCCAAACGGTACTTAAAACGAGCTGAATCTAGAGCGCCACCCATGCCAATAATTCTATTCTTAGGTAAATCAGTTGTTTTGTGAACCAAATAAGTCATGGTATCCATTGGATTTGAAACAACTATTAATATAGTATTTGGCGAATGTTCGATTAAACTTGCAGAAACAGATTTAACAATACCAGCATTAATACCAATCAATTCTTCACGAGTCATACCTGGTTTACGCGGAATGCCAGAAGTAATCACACAAATATCAGAATTTGCCGTTTTAGAATAATCACTAGTAGTACCAGTAATTTTTGTATCAAATCCGTTTAAAGAAGCTGTCTGCATTAGATCCATAGCTTTGCCTTCGGCATACCCTTCTTTAATATCTAATAGTACTACTTCAGATGCAAAATCTTTAATAGCTATGTATTCAGCACAACTGGCACCAACTGCACCAGCGCCTACAACCGTTACTTTCATTTTTTAGTTTTTGTATTGTTTAGATTCCCATTGCCATGGAAAAAGTTAATTAAATATCTATGTTTGCGTAAATCGCGTTGTTTTCAATAAATTCTCTTCTTGGCGGAACATCATCACCCATAAGCATTGAGAAGACTCTATCAGCTTCAACTCCGCTATCTATGGTTACCAAACGCATTGTTCTAAATTCTGGATTCATAGTAGTATCCCATAATTGTTCAGCATTCATTTCACCAAGACCTTTATAGCGTTGTATAGTTGCTCCTCCGAACTTCTCTACAATTGCATCACGCTCTTCATCGTTCCAAGCGTACTCTTTTTTAGCACCTTTCTTTACTAAATATAATGGAGGTGCAGCAATATAGACATAACCTTCTTCTATTAATTCCTTCATATATCTAAAGAAGAACGTTAAAATTAATGTAGCAATGTGACTACCATCAACATCGGCATCACACATAATTACTATTTTATGGTAACGTAGTTTTTCAAGGTTTAAAGCCTTACTGTCTTCTTCAGTTCCAATAGTTACCCCAAGAGCAGTAAACATGTTTTTGATCTCTTCATTCTCAAAAACTTTATGTTGCATTGCCTTTTCTACATTCAATATCTTACCACGCAGTGGTAAAATTGCTTGAAAATTACGATCACGACCTTGTTTTGCAGTACCACCTGCAGAGTCACCCTCAACTAAGAAAATCTCACATTTCTCTGGTTCGCTCCAAGCACAATCAGATAATTTTCCTGGTAAACCACCTCCGCTCATTACAGTTTTACGCTGTACCATTTCACGCGCTTTACGAGCAGCATGACGAGCTTGAGCAGCTAAAATGACCTTTTGAACAATAGTCTTAGCATCGTTAGGATTTTCCTCTAAGTAATTAGTTAACATCTCAGAAACTGCCTGACTTACAGCAGAAGTTACTTCTCTGTTTCCTAATTTGGTCTTTGTTTGCCCTTCAAATTGAGGTTCAGCAACTTTTACAGAAATAATAGCTGTTAATCCTTCACGGAAATCATCTCCAGCAATATCAAACTTTAATTTGTCTAACATACCAGAAGATTCGGCATACTTTTTTAAAGTACCGGTTAATCCTCTTCTAAAACCAGATAAATGCGTACCTCCTTCATGTGTATTGATATTATTTACATAAGAATGCAAGTTCTCAGTATACGAAGTATTATAAACCATAGCGACTTCAACAGGAACGCCATTTTTCTCACCCTCCATAGAAATCACTTCAGATGTTAATTGTTCGCGAGTAGCATCAAGATATCGAACAAATTCTTTAAGTCCTTCAGTGCTATGAAAATCTTCTCTAATAAAGTTACCTTCATCATCTTTTTCACGTTTATCAGTAATAGAAATTTTTATTCCTTTATTTAAAAAGGAAAGTTCGCGCATACGAGTCGATAGTGTTTCGTAACTAAAATCTATTTCTGCTTGAAATATAGTATCATCTGGTGAAAAAGTAACCATAGTTCCATTTTCGCTAGAATCACCTACAGTTTTAACAGGATAAAGTGTTTTACCTTTTTCATATTCTTGCTCCCAGATTTTACCATCACGGTAAACGGTAGCTTTTAAGCTATTTGACAATGCATTTACAACAGATACACCAACACCATGTAAACCACCAGAAACTTTATAAGAATCTTTATCGAATTTACCCCCAGCACCAATCTTGGTCATTACTACTTCTAAAGCAGAAACACCTTCTTTTTTGTGCATGCCAACTGGTATACCACGACCATTATCTTTTACGGTAATTGAATTGTCTTCGTTGATCCAAACATCTATAGCATCACAGTGACCAGCCATGGCTTCATCTATAGAGTTATCTACTACTTCATAAACCAAATGATGGAGTCCTCTAACTCCCACATCACCTATGTACATTGACGGACGCATTCTAACATGCTCCATACCTTCTAACGCCTGAATACTATCAGCTGAATAATTCGGTTTTTTAGCCTCTTCGCTCATATTTTTTACTCTCTTTTTTACGTATTTTCAAAAACATACAAATATAAGAAAACACGCTCGTTTGAGCGTGTTTTTTAAAGTCTATAATAAGGTAAGTTATTAACAAAAATTAGAAAAAAGTTATTGTAATTATCTTCTAAGTTTCACAAACAGAAATAGCCTAAAAGTTTATTGATTCTTTTAAGCTATTTCTAACCCTACTATGAGCCATTTTGTTTTAAATGATCTCTGTTATTTTGAATGTTTCTCTTTTTTGTGTTTTTTATGGATTTCCTTCTTTTTAAAGATTTTTCCACTTTCATCTAGACCTACTTTAAGCCACTTGCCATCTTTTTCTACTTTAGCATAGTATACCAATTTACCTTCATCGTTTTTAGACTTGTATGCTTTTTTTACATTATAATCTGCAAAAGATTCTTTTAGTGTTGCTTGAACGGCATCAGGAAGATCTGCAGTAGCTACTTCAGCATAATTTTTCTTCTTGGCTTTCATTTCTTTTTTTGCTACTTCTTTGGTGTCTTGAGCAAAGGTAGTGGTGGTTGTAAGGCAAAAAACTGCTAATACAAATAGAATGCTTAATTTTTTCATGACATGTGATTTAGATTAAAAAAATAGTTTTTGTTTGTCCTTCAAAGTTAGCTTTTGAATCTAAAGAAAATCTAAAAAAACATACAATTTTATGTTAAAGAAAGCATAAAAAAAGCATGCTCGGTACATTAGGAGCATGCTTTTAAAATGTGTTAAGCACAAATAATCAATAAATTTTTAAGAGCTTAGTTTAAGTTGGCTAGAGAAGTTTTGGCTTCACCTTTAATTTCTCTAATTACATGACCATCTTTATCTATAGCTATTGTAAATAGCTCTCTGCTCTTTTGAAGTTCTATAAAGTAGATCACATCTTTAGTTCTAGTTTTAAAGGCATTAGTTACAAAATGTTTTGCGTAAGAACCTTTAAGTGTTTCTAATATGCTAACTGGGATTCTACCTACATCCACCTTTGCTTTTTTGACAACAATTGCTTCTTGTTTTTCTTCCTCGATTTTCTCTTCTTTTGTTTCTTGAGCAAAGCTTACCGTACTTAGTAACAATAAAAATATGCTTAATTTCTTCATAATTATAAATGTTTAAACTAAAATTAGTATTAGTTTGTTGATGACAAAAGTATAGCGAGAATCTAAAGAAAATCTAAAACTAAAGCATTCTAAATGTTAAAGTTTATCAAATAAAAAACACGCCGATTAGCGTGTTTTTTAAATATTAATAACGCGGAAGTTATTAATTTAATTTAGAGTATATGTTTGATCTGTTATCTTCTTTTTAAAAGAAATAGTCTAAAATTTTGAAGAGATTTTAGACTATTTCACCCTACAAGCCATTAACCGAATTAGCTTTCTATTCTGATTGATTGTTTTTTTAATTTTTCCCCTTATGCCATTAATTGAAAAATAAAAAAAGTTATTTATTTGGATATCAAACAGCGAAAGCAATCAATTATATGTTCCAAATGTATGGTAAGAATCTAAAGAAAATCTAAAGATTTAAAAACGCACCATAATTTGGTGTTGCTTATCAGCATAAGTGTAGTCTATTTTCCATTCGTTTATATCACAAATTTTCTTCACAATGGCTAAACCTAATCCAGATGAATCAGGCGAAGAACTTTCTTTTTTAAAACGATTGAATAGATTTTTAGGGTCAATCTTTAGTTCACTACCAGTATTAGAAATAAATAGATATTGTGGTTGAAGTTCAATGTTTATATCACCCTTATTTATATTATGCCTAATTGCATTTGATATTAAATTAGTAATTAGCATGTCAATAAGCGTGCTGTTAGTAGATAATATAGTGTCTGGATTCATTTTTTTTGTAACCGTAAGTTCTTTTTGTTGGATAAAATCCTCGTAATTCTCGAGCTTATTATTGACAGCTTCTGTCAAATTGAGGTTTTCTATCTCACTAAACTGACGATTTTCAACCTTAGCTAAGGTCAATAATGTTTTGTTTAGTTTAGAAAGTCGTTTACCAGCTTGATATATAGATTGTAGTTGTTTAATTTCTTCTTTGTTTAAATTTTCAGATTGTAGCAATAGTTCTATTTTAGACTGCATAATAGCCAATGGAGTCTGCATTTCGTGAGAAGCATTTTCGGTAAACTCTTTGAGGTTGTTAAAATCTGAACTTACCTTTTCGGTAAGACTTTTAATAGATTTGTTTAGTTCTTTAAATTCATCTATTTCAGACCTTTCTAGATCAATAGATTTTTGATCCTGAATGGAGAAATTTTTTAGACTACTTAAATTGTGGTGAAATGGATTCCAAATTCTTCTGGTAATTCGGGTATTTAAGAACCATAACCCAGTTAAAAGTAACAGAATCGTTAAGATTGTAGCACCTGTAATTATCGTAATAAAGTCCTGGTTTCTTACTAGAGAATTTCTGGTTACTATTTTAAAACGTTTTCCCTGTAAGGTTTCATAAGCTGTTAATTGTCGGTATTTTTCATAAGTTTCGGCTCCCTCAACATCATCTATCGCATGAAAGATCAAAGTATCCTTAAATATGATAGTGTCGTTAGGATACATTTTATTTTCAGCATCAGTTAATTCTCTAGGTGCATCGAATATTGTAAGGGGATATTCATATTTATAGACCTTGGAGAGTACTTCTTTGTTGTACAATAATTTTTCATCTAAACGACGATTCATTACTGTGGTTAGTACAATAGCTAGAATGATACCACCCAATATAAAAATAGCAATTGATAAAAATAAGTACGCTCTACCTGTTCTTTCAATAAGTTTCATCCTTCCTTTCCACGAAAGTGGAGGTGTTTAGTTATTCAGCAAATTTATACCCCAATCCATACATTGTTTTTACATAATCTTGAGAGCCGTATTTTTTCATTTTTTTTCTAAGATTACCTAAATGTGTGTAAATAAAATCAAAACTATCAGCCATTTCAATTTCATCACCCCATAAGTGCTCTGCAATAGATTCTTTAGTAACCACTTTATTTTTATTAGCTATAAAGTATAACAGAAGATTGTATTCTTTTTTGGTTAGCTCTATAGGTTTTTTATCTATAGTAACTGTTTTTGAACCTGGATCGATTTCAATTTCATTGAAAACAATAGACTCACTACCACCAAAACTTCTGCGACGAATTAGAGAATTTATTCTAGAATTTAATTCGGCAAGGTGAAATGGTTTTGTGATATAATCATCGGCACCCAAATCTAATCCTTCTAATTTATCATCTAGCGAATCTCTGGCGGAAACAATCAAAACACCAATATTAGAATCTCGCTCTTTAATTAGCTTTAATAAATCGATACCGCTACCATCAGGTAAATTAATATCTAATACAACCACATCGTATTTAAAGCTGATTAATTTATCTTCAGCATCAAAAAAGGTTGTGGCTTGTTCACAGATAAAATCTTCATTTTTTAGAAAGCTTACCATGCTATCTAATAGTTCGATTTCGTCTTCTACAATTAAAATTTTCATCTATTTAATTTTTTAAATGAAAATGGCTTGTTTTTTTAAGGAATGTAAAGTTACGTATAACAATTGAAGAAAAATAAATACGGCTACAAAATTAACTTTTGAAACCGTATTTAGAACAAAAACAAAACTCTTTCTTTTATATTTTAATAGGCGTCTTCGTGTACCATCGCAATGGCACGACCGCTAGGCTCATTAGCATTTTTAAAACTTTCATCCCATTCTAAAGCAGTAGGTGTGCTACAAGCAATAGATGGAACTGATGGAACTGTTAATGCAGCTGCTTCACTAGGGAAATGACCTTCGAAAATACTTCTATAATAATATTCTTCTTTAGTAGCAGGTGTTTGTTTTGGGAAGCGAAATGCAGCGTTTTTCATCATTTCATCTGTCACTTCACTTTCTACCAATTCTTTAAGTGTATCAATCCAATTGTAACCTACACCATCACTAAATTGTTCTTTTTGTCTCCAAGTCACAGATTCTGGTAAATAGCTTTCAAAGGCTTTACGTAATACCCATTTTTCCATGCGCTCACCATTAATCATTTTATCTTGTGGGTTAATTCTCATTGCTACGTCCATAAATTCTTTGTCAAGAAAAGGAACTCTACCTTCAATTCCCCAGGCCATTAAACTTTTGTTGGCTCGTAAACAATCATATTGATATAATTTATCTAGCTTTCTCACAGTTTCTTTGTGGAATTCTTCTGCACTTGGTGCCTTATGAAAATATAAATAACCACCGAAAATCTCATCGGCACCTTCACCAGATAGTACCATTTTGATTCCCATAGATTTAATAACACGAGCCATTAAATACATAGGTGTAGAAGCTCTTACTGTTGTAATGTCATACGTTTCTAATTGATAAATAACATCTTTAATGGCATCTAAACCTTCTTGAACGGTAAAAGTAATTTCATGATGAACAGTTCCTATTTGATCTGCAACTTTTTGGGCAGCAATAAGGTCGGGTGAATCTTTTAATCCTATAGAAAAAGAATGTAATTGAGGATACCAAGCTTCTTTTTGATCATCTGACTCAATACGTTTAGAAGCATACTTTTTGGCAATTGCAGATGTAATACTAGAGTCTAATCCTCCAGAAAGTAAAACACCATAAGGTACATCAGACATTAATTGACGATGCACAGCAGCTTCTAGTGCTTCTCGTAATTCATCAATGCTCGTTTGGTTTTCTTTAACTGCATCATAATCCATCCAATCACGTTGATACCATTCTTTAATTTCAGCATCTTTACTATATAAATAATGACCAGGAGGGAAAATTTCAATTTTACTACAAATACCTTCTAACGCTTTTAATTCCGAGGCAACATAAAAAGTTCCGAATTTATCCCAACCAATATATAAAGGAATAATACCCATATGATCTCGAGCAATTAAATAAGCATCTTCTTCAGCGTCATAAAGTGCAAAACCGAATATGCCGTTAAGGTCATCTAAAAAACGTTCTCCTTTTTGTCTATACAGAGCTAATATGACCTCGCAATCTGATTGTGTTTGAAATTTGTAAGTCTTTTCAAAATCTTTGCGAATATCTCTATGATTGTAGATTTCGCCATTAGCAGCTAAAATGAGTTTTTTATCTTCACTAAACAAAGGCTGTTTACCCGAAGCTGGGTCAACGATTGCCAGGCGTTCATGAGCTAAAATAGCTTTGTTATCACTAAAAATACCACTCCAGTCTGGACCACGATGACGTATTTTCTTAGCCATTTCTAATATTTGAGGGCGTAATATCTCTGAATCTTGCTTTAAATCAAATGCACATACAATTCCACACATAATTTTTTGTTGTTTTTGTTCTATAATTTATAGTGCAAATGTTGCTTATAAGTTTATTAATCAAAACCAATAAGTATTTTTTAGTTACAAATTATCAATTTGTTTATATGATTTATGCTAAAGTGTAATTTTATGGTTATGAAAGTAAAATTATTCTAATATATGTTAATATAAATACTAAAGCAATCCGTTATGTCGTTAGTAGTATGCTAAACAGTACTAATTCATGAAGAAAAGAAATTGCATTTTATTTGGTATTTCTATGTTTTTTCTGGTAATCACTGGCGAGATATCTGCCCAAGGATTTAAAGATTTAGACAAAGTTCCTCACGATATATCTTATTATAGAGAGACAAGAGTTACGCCTCCGTTGGTAAAAGTATTATATGGTCGTCCGTCTAAAAATGGAGAACAAGTTTTTGGAGATAAGATTCCTTTCGGGGAAATATGGCGAACAGGTTATAATGAGGCTACAGAGATTAGATTTTATAAAGATGTTGAATTTGGCGGAGAAAAAGTTGTTGCAGGTAGTTACACTTTACTAACGATTCCTGGAGAAAAAGAATGGAAGGTAATTTTAAACTCTCAACTTGATACTTGGGGGGCATTTCAATATGACGAAATGTTTAATGTCGCAGAAGTCATTATCCCTATAAGTAAAGCAGAAGAATTAGAGACATTTTCAATAGCTTTTAAAAAAGCCACAAAACATATAGATATGGTATTAGGTTGGGACGCTACTCGAATTAAAATTCCATTAGATTTTAAACAAAAGAATGATGCATTAGCGCATAGAACAGATTATTAAATCTAGTTTACTTTTTCACCATTAACATAGGTTTCTAATACTTTTGTACTAGGTACTTTATTAACATCAACGGTCATGATATCTTGATCGAGAATTATAAAATCAGCAAACTTGCCAACTTCAATACTACCTTTTTCATTTTCTTCGAAGTTAGAATAAGCAGCCCAAATGGTCATTCCTTTTAGAGTTTCTTCACGAGATAATGCATTTTCCATTTGATATCCATCCTTTGGATAATTATTCAAATCCTTTCTTGCAACGGCAGCGTAAAATGTTAAGAACGGACTTGCTTTTTCAACAGGGAAATCTGTTCCTAAAGCTACTTTTCCGTACCTTTTAAGTAGATTTTTATAAGCATAACCTCCTTTTATACGTTCTGAACCAATACGATCTTCAGCCCAATACATATCGCTAGTTGCATGAGTTGGTTGTATGGAAGGAATAATATTTTTAAAAGCATCAAAATCCTCTGGCGATACTATTTGTGCATGTTCAATCCTCCAACGTCTATCTTTTTTATCTTTTAATACTCGCTTATAAGTTCCTAATAAAAAGTGATTAGCTGAATCGCCAATTGCATGCGTGTTCATTTGAAATTCAGAATTGGCAATTCGTTCAACTGCACTAGCTAAGAATTCAGGAGTATTTACCAAGGCTCCATAGTGATCTGGCTTATCACTATAAGCTTTACGCATAGCAGCACCTCGTGATCCTAAAGCACCATCACCGTAAATTTTAAAAGAACGAATATTTAATCGATCAGTTTTATGAATACCTTTATTTAAATAATAATCTAAATTCTCCTTATTTCCGCTCACCATGGCATAGACACGCATTTTTAATTCTCCAGCTTGTTGTAAGCTGTCAATAAGTTCGATTGTCTCTCTAGACAAACCTGCGTCATCTACAGTAGTTAGACCCAAATCAAAGCATATTTTCTCAGCATTTTTTAACGCTTGTACGGATTCTCTTAGGCTTGGTAGCGGAATTTTAGCACCAATTAAAAACATAGGTTTATCAATAAATATACCGGTGAGTTTACCATCTTTTTGTAAAATATCTCCACCAGAAAATTGTGTATTAACAGTAACACCTGCAAGATCTATAGCCGCTTGATTTGCTAATAAAGCATGTCCATCAATTCTTGTTATGACTACTGGTGTATTAGGAAATATGGAATCTAATTTTTCCTTGGTAGGAAATTCCTTGACTTCCCAGTCGTTTTGATCCCAGCCATTCCCGAGAATGTAACTAACATTTTTTTCCTTCTGAAAATCAACAAGTCGCTCTAAAACCTCATCAAAGCTTTTCGTGTCTACTAATTTTACTTGCTGTTCTTCTATGCCTAGCGCTAAAAAATGACAATGTGCATCGATAAATCCTGGGTACACTGCTTTTCCTTTAGCATCAATAATTTTAAGAGTTGCATACTTCTCTTTTATTTCACCGGTACTTCCTACGGCGATAATTTTTCCGTCTTTTACAGCAAATGCTTCCGCTTTAGCAAAACTGTCACTAACAGTATAGATATTACCATTAATTACCACTAAATCAGCTTTTTCCTGCCGCTGGCAGGCAAGAGTTAATAGCATTAGTAGAACGAAGAGTAAATTTTTCATGGTTTAGTTTTAAGAAGTCTAAATGTACAAAAAACTGTACTTTTAAATTTTAAAGTTATTTAGATGAATATAGTTGTTGTAGGAGCAGGAGGAGTTGGCGGTTATTTTGGTGGAAAATTGACTCAAGCTGGGTTTAATGTAACCTTTGTTGCAAGAGGGAAACATCTTGAGGCAATTCAAGAAAATGGATTGCAAGTAAAAAGCGTAAAAGGAGACTTCGTTGTACATCCAAGAGCTATTGATAAGGTTGGAGAAATTCAAAACCCTGACCTGATTATTCTAGCTACAAAGTCTTGGCAAGTTACTGATATTGCTAAACAGATAAAGCCCATTCTTAACGAAGAGACAATGGTGTTACCATTACAAAATGGAGCAGATAATGTTGATAAATTACGAGCGGAACTTCCTCATAAAAATGTACTCGCGAGTTTATGCAAGATCGTAAGTAAGATTGAAGCTCCGGGTGTTATCGATCATTTTGTCTATGAACCCGAAATTATCTTTGGTGAATATGATAATAATCAAACTGAAAGAGTACAAGAAATCCATTCCATTTTTAATAAATCAGATATAAAGAATAAAATCTCTAAAGATATTCATTTAGATATTTGGCGCAAGTTTCTTTTCATTGCTACAGTTAGTGGCATTGGTGCTTTAACTCGTGTTCCTTTTGGCGAATTCCAAAAAGACGAAAAGATTATGGATATCATTAACAAAACTGCTAATGAGATTAAAGCTGTTGCCAATGCTAAAAAAATCGGTTTAACTTCAGAAGATGTTGATAGAGCTATTAATATGTTTTTAAGTATGGGTCCAAACACTACAGCATCTATGCAGCGTGATATTATGGAAGGCAAACCTAGTGAACTCGAAAATTTTAATGGTTACATAGTAAAAGAGAGTAAAAGGCTCGGTGTTGAAACTCCGGTTAACTCTTTTACTTACAATTGTTTGCGACCTCAAGAAAAATTAGCAAGAAAATAAATGAAATAAAGAGTTTATAATTTTTTTGTTATTTTTATCTTGCTAACATAAATGACAAACTCCTAAAAAATAATCATGAAAAAATTAGCTATAATATTGGTGATGGCATTTGCGATGTTATGTTGTGCCGAAAAGCCAAAGGACAAGAGCTCAGATCATATATTTAGTGGCTTAAATAAAAGCCCAATGGATATAGCATGGTTTCCTAAAAATTATAAAGTGTTAGATAAATCAATAAAAGTAGTTTATAGTAGACCTCAATTAAGGAAAAGAGAACTTGAATCGTTGGCTCCATCAGGAAAAATTTGGAGAACCGGTGCTAATGAAGCAGCAG
Source organism: Maritimimonas sp. 2304DJ26-3 (assembly GCF_056591635.1). Taxonomy (NCBI): domain Bacteria; kingdom Pseudomonadati; phylum Bacteroidota; class Flavobacteriia; order Flavobacteriales; family Flavobacteriaceae; genus Maritimimonas; species Maritimimonas sp. 2304DJ26-3. The sequence goes on along the minus strand of NZ_JBWQOK010000001.1, from coordinate 503,238 downwards.
AAATCACATTTTTCCAAGATGTTACTTTTGGAGGTGAAAATGTAAAAGCAGGAACTTATGCTTTTTTTACAATTCCAGGCGAGACAGAGTGGACACTAATTTTAAATACTGCTAGAAATGCTTGGGGTGATTATACTTACAAAGAATCTGAAGATGTTGTTCGTGTTAAAGGAATGGTATCTAAAGGTGATGCTCATATCGAGCCCTTTTCTATTGCTTTCGATGGTGAGGAGGGAAATGTAAATATGTATTTAGGTTGGGGAAATACAATTGTTACTGTTCCAATCAAATATTAATCGTATAAAATATTCTTAAAAAGCGGGGCTCTGCCTCGCTTTTTTTATGTAAAATAACTACTTGAGGTTAACCATATTAATTATAACTTTGCCACTTCAAAATTTTGAAACTGAATGAGCTACCATTTCAATGAAATAGAGGCCAAATGGCAAGAGTATTGGGCAAAGAATGAGACCTTTAAGGCAGAGAATACATCAAACAAGCCAAAGTATTATGTGTTAGATATGTTTCCGTATCCTTCGGGAGCTGGACTGCATGTTGGGCATCCTCTAGGTTATATCGCCAGTGATATTTATGCGAGGTATAAACGCCATAAAGGCTTTAATGTATTACACCCACAAGGTTATGATTCATTCGGACTACCAGCTGAGCAATATGCTATTCAGACTGGGCAGCATCCAGCCATTACAACTGAAGAAAATATCAAAACGTATCGTCGTCAATTAGATCAGTTAGGCTTTTCTTTTGATTGGAGTAGAGAAGTTCGCACTTCAGACCCTAGTTATTATAAATGGACACAGTGGGTTTTTATTCAGTTATTCAATTCGTGGTATAATAATGATAGTAATAAAGCAGAAGATGTTTCGAGCTTAATTGCAATTTTTGAAAATGAAGGAAATGCTACAATAAGCGCTTCCGCGGATGACGATGTTGAAACTTTTACATCTGATGAATGGAATGCTTTTTCTGAAGTTAAAAAACAAGAAATACTTTTAAAATATAGATTAACTTTTTTATCGGAAACCGAAGTGAATTGGGTACCGGCTTTAGGTACTGTATTGGCAAATGATGAGATTGTAAATGGAGTTTCAGAACGAGGTGGTCATCCTGTTGTGCGTAAAAAAATGAAACAATGGAGTATGCGTATTTCTGCCTATGCGCAACGTTTGTTAGATGGATTAAATACCATTGATTGGCCTCAGCCCTTAAAGGATATTCAAACCAATTGGATTGGTCGTTCAGAAGGTGCAATGGTATCATTTGATGTTGATGGGCATGATGCTAAAATTGAAGTATTTACCACCAGACCTGATACCATTTTTGGAGTGTCTTTTATGACGTTGGCTCCAGAACATGAATTAGTGTCACGAATCGTGACTGATAAGCAGAAAGAAGCAATAGAAGATTATGTTGAGGTAACTGCCAAACGTAGTGAACGTGAACGTATGGCTGATGTAAAAACCATTTCAGGAGTATTTACTGGTGCCTACGCAGTTCATCCATTTTCTGGAGAAAAAGTACAGATTTGGATTGGCGATTATGTATTGGCTAGTTATGGTACAGGTGCTGTTATGGCGGTACCTTGTGGTGATGAACGCGATTATGCTTTTGCCAAGCATTTTGATATTCCTATCCCAAATATTTTTGAAGGAGTAGATATTTCTGAAGAAGCCTTTTCTGATAAAGAAAATACTGTCATTGCAAATTCAGATTTTTTAAATGGTCTGAAGTATAAAAAAGCAATGAAAACCATTATTTATGAGATCGAAAAACGTGGTTTAGGCTATGGTAAGGTAAACTACCGTTTACGGGATGCTGTATTTAGTCGTCAACGCTATTGGGGAGAGCCATTCCCTGTATATTATAAAGATGGAATGCCGCAAATGATTGATGCGGAACATTTACCAATTGTATTACCTGAAGTAGAAAAGTATTTGCCTACAGAAGACGGAAGACCACCATTAGGGAATGCAGAGATTTGGGCTTGGGACTGCCTCAAGGCAGAAGTAGTAAGTAACGAGTTGATCGATAATGTAAACGTTTTCCCATTAGAATTAAATACAATGCCAGGTTGGGCAGGGAGTTCACAATACTTTAACCGGTATATGGATCCTCATAACAATGAGGAGATTTTCTCGCAAGAAGCGATTAACTACTGGCAAGATGTTGACCTATATATAGGTGGGGTAGAACATGCAACCGGACATTTACTATACTCGCGCTTCTGGCAAAAGTTTATGTTTGATAAAGGTTTAGTACCTAAAGATGAATATGCTAAAAAATTGATCAACCAAGGGATGATTACGGGAACAAGTGCGTTTGTCTATGAAGCGATTTATGATGACAAAAGCTTAAATGTCTTTGAATCGGCAGGTTTGTTACAAGGTCCAAACTATATGAATTCTGAACACCATAGATGGAAAGAGTTCTTATCTTTTTTTAACAAAAAGGGATTGAGTATGAATGAAATTTCAAAAGTGAAGTTTAGAACTATTCATGCTGATGTTTCTTTTGTTAATGCATCTGATGAATTAAATATTGAAAACTTTAAGAATTGGAGGCCAGAATATAAGGACGCTGAGTTTATTTGTGAAGATGACGGGACATTTAAAGTCATTCGTGAGATAGAAAAAATGTCCAAGTCAAAATACAATGTTGTCAATCCAGATAATATCTGTAAACAATACGGTGCAGATAGTTTACGTCTATATGAAATGTTTTTAGGCCCTTTGGAGCAATCAAAACCGTGGAATACTGCGGGTATTACAGGTGTACATGGCTTCCTAAAAAAGTTATGGAAATTGTATCATGATGTAGATGTTTTCTGCGTAAGCGATACTGAACCAACAAAAGATAATCTAAAGACGCTTCATAAAACCATTAAAAAAGTAGAAGAAGATATTGAGAACTTTTCGTTCAATACATCAGTATCTACGTTTATGATAGCCGTAAATGAATTAACAGCTCAAAAATGTACGAGTAGAGAAATTCTGGAGTCTTTGCTTGTTTTAGTTTCACCATATGCGCCTCACATAGCAGAAGAATTATGGAGCAAATTAGGTCATAAAGAATCGATTGCATTTGCTGAGTTCCCTGAGTTTAATGCAAGTCATTTAGTTGAGAGTACTAAGAACTATCCTATTTCATTTAATGGTAAAATGCGTTTTACTATGGAGCTAGGTTTAGACTTAAATAAAGAGCAAATAGAAGAAGCTGTAATGGCGCATGAAAAGACACAAGCGCAGTTGCAAGGGCGTACACCTAAAAAGGTAATTGTAGTGCCTGGTAAAATTGTAAATATTGTTGGCTAATATTTAAAAATTCTGTTGTACTTTCGCCGCTCGAAAATTTTAAGCTATGGTATTTAATATCGAAATTTTAGGATTATTAGCTGGTGGTTTAACCACTGCATCTTTTGTGCCTCAGGTATATAAAACCTGGAAAGAGAAATCGGCTGAGAACTTATCATTAACCATGTTTTCGTTGTTCTTTATCGGTATTATGGCTTGGTTGGTATACGGGTTTTATATCAATAGTGTAGCCATGGTTGTAGCAAATGGAATAACAGGAATCTTATCGATGATGTTGATCTATTTTAAATTAAAATATAAATAGTAAAAGTTTTTTTGGATAGTAGAAATAAGTTTTTACATTTGTCTCAAGAAAATAAAAGATGAATACAATTTTAAATAATACTTGGTGGTGGAACTCTCGAAACTCAAACTTCGTGAAGTAACACCTACGTATATTTAAAAACTATAATATCAAAAGGCTTGTCATTCACGACAAGCCTTTTTTAATTTAAAAAATGAAACAATACAATCTTAAGTCAAAATATAAAAAGATCATAGCAGATACTATTACGCCTGTAAGTATCTATTTAAAAGTGCGTGATCAATACCCGAATAGTATCTTATTAGAGAATAGTGATTACAGAGCTACTGATAATAGTTTTTCGTATGTGTGTTTTAATCCGATTGCCACAATTAAAGTAGCTAATGAAGGGGTAACTCAAAATTTCCCTGATGGAACTTCAACTCAAGTTGATATTGGTGAAGAAACGAATGTTCCTGAGATTTTTCATGAGTTTTCTAAGAAATTCAGTGTTGATCTAGAAGAAAAATTTAAGTTCATTACTAATGGAATTTTTGGTTACACGGCTTATGATGCAGTTCGTTATTTTGAGGATATAGATATTTCTAAAAAGGATGCTTCTTTAGGAATTCCTGATATGTATTATGCAGTCTATCAAAACATAATTGCTATAAGTAACTTTGAAAATGTAGCCTATATTTTCTCAAATAGTTTCGACGGAAATCATAATGTTGATGAGATTCATCAGTTACTAAAGGCTAAGAATTATACAACGTTCAATTTTTCTAAAGATGGAACTATTAGTTCGAACTTAACAGACGAAGAATATAAAGAGCATGTAGCATTAGCTAAAAAACATTGCGCTAGAGGAGATGTATTTCAGCTAGTACTATCAAAAAAATTCTCACAGAAATTTAAAGGTGATGAGTTCAATGTATACAGAGCATTAAGAACCATAAATCCATCACCCTACTTATTCTATTTTGATTTCGGAGACTTTAAAATTTTCGGAAGCTCGCCAGAAGCACAATTGGTTGTTAGTAACGGAGAAGCAGAAATTCATCCAATTGCAGGAACTTTTAAACGAACTGGTGATGATTTAAAGGATGCAGAATTGGCAAAGCAACTTGCTGCTGATGAAAAGGAAAATGCAGAACATGTTATGTTAGTTGATTTGGCGAGAAACGACTTAAGCCGACATGGATCTGAAGTAACGGTGAAGAGTTACCGAGAAGTGCAATTCTTTTCGCATGTTATTCATTTAGTAAGTAAAGTTGTTGGTAAAAAGCATGAAAATACTTCGACTATGCAGGTTGTAGCAGATACCTTTCCTGCAGGGACATTGAGTGGAGCACCGAAGCATATGGCCATGCAGTTAATCGAAAAATATGAAAAAACGAGTCGTGAATTCTACGGCGGAGCTATTGGCTTTATGGATTTTGAAGGTAGTTTTAATCATGCTATTATGATTCGTACGTTTTTGAGTAAGAATCATACATTACACTGGCAAGCAGGAGCGGGGTTGGTATCTAAATCAAAACCAGAACACGAATTACAAGAAGTATATAATAAATTAGGAGCCTTAACAAAAGCATTAGAAGCAGCAGAAAGAATAGAATAATATGAAAGTTTTAGTAATAGATAACTACGATAGCTTTACTTACAATCTGGTTCATTATTTAGAAGATCTAGATTGCGAAGTAGTAGTTAAACGGAATGACAAATTAACCTTAGATGAAGTAGATGATTTTGAAAAAATTATACTTTCTCCAGGTCCTGGGATACCAGATGAAGCAGGCTTGTTAAAAGCCATTATTGAAAGATATGCACCTTCAAAAAGCATCTTAGGAGTCTGTTTAGGACAACAAGCTATTGGTGAAGTTTTTGGTGGCACTATTTCAAATTTAGATACGGTATATCACGGAGTAGCTACCAATGTTACCACAAGTGTTGAAGATGAAGAATTGTTTAAAGGCTTGGACAATGAATTCCCTGTAGGGCGCTATCATTCTTGGGTGGTAGATACAGATTTGCCAGATAGTTTAGAGGCTACATCTTTTGATGAAAACGGACAGATTATGTCTTTGCGCCATAAAGAATATGATGTAAAAGGAGTGCAATACCATCCAGAATCTGTGTTAACTCCAAACGGAAAACAAATATTAAAAAACTGGATCAATTCTTAATTTATGAAAGCATTATTAAATAGATTGATCAATCACGAAACCATTTCTAAAGAAGAGGCTAGAAATGTGTTGGTAAACATATCGAAAGGAGAATACAACCAGAGTCAGATAGCTTCTTTCTTAACTGTGTATATGATGCGGACTATCACCGTTGAAGAATTGGAGGGATTTCGAGATGCTCTATTAGAATTATGTATTCCATTAGATGTTTCAGATTATAACACTATTGATCTATGCGGCACAGGAGGTGATGGAAAAAATACGTTTAATATTTCCACATTGTCATCTTTCGTGGCAGCTGGTGCTGGAATTCATGTGACCAAGCATGGAAATTATGGAGTATCTTCTATTTCAGGATCAAGTAATGTGATGGAACATCTAGGGATTAAATTCAGTAATGAAAGTGATTTTTTAAAGCACTGTTTAGAGAAGGCAAACATTTGTGTTTTGCATGCACCATTATTTCATCCAGCAATGAAAAATGTAGCACCTATTCGCCGTGAATTGGGAGTTAAAACCTTCTTTAATATGTTAGGTCCTATGGTAAATCCTTCCTTTCCAAAGAATCAATTGGTAGGGGTTTTTAGTTTAGAATTAGCACGATTATACGGGTATCTCTATCAAAAATCTGACAAGAATTATACAGTGTTACATGCATTAGATGGTTATGATGAAATATCCCTTACGGGGAATACTAAAATGATATCCAATAACTATGAGGATATGTTGTCTCCAGAGGATTTCGGCGTAAATGCTATCCGGCAAGAGGATATTTTTGGTGGCGATTCTGTGAAAGAATCTGCTGATATTTTCATGAAGGTCATTTCCGGTAATGGTACAGAAGCACAGAATAATGTAGTTTCGGCTAATGCAGGCATGGCGATAGCTACCGTAAAAGGTTTACAACCGAAAGATGGCTTTGAATTAGCTAAAGAATCCTTACTATCTGGTAAGGCAAAACAGAAGTTAGATAAACTAATAGTATTAAGTAAATGACGATACTAGATAAAATAGTAGCCGATAAACGAAAAGAAGTTGAATTAAAAAAGGAATTGATTCCAACAAAACGGTTGGAACAATCTATATTGTTTGAAAGAGAGACCATTTCATTAACTGAAAGATTACGAAAAAGTACTTCAGGTATTATTGCTGAACACAAAAGACGATCTCCATCCAAGTCTGTGATTAACCAAAGTTTAAATGTACAAGATGTTGCCTCAGGATACGAAGAAGCAGATGTATGTGGTATGTCAATATTGACTGATGCTAAATATTTTGGAGGTTCTTTAGATGATCTATTGTTAGCTAGGGCAAGCTGTAAGTTGCCATTACTTCGTAAAGAGTTTATTATAGATGAATATCAATTACTGGAGGCAAAGTCTAATGGTGCAGATGTTATTCTCTTGATAGCAGCAATTTTAGATCAAAATGAAATTAAGCAATTTTCAGAATTAGCACAAAGCCTTAAATTGAATGTATTATTGGAAGTACATAATGAAGAAGAATTGCAAAAATCTATCATGCCTAGTTTAGATATGCTTGGTGTAAATAATCGTAATCTAAAAACTTTTGAAGTAAGCACTCAAATAAGCAAAAATTTAAGTGATTTGATCCCAGAGAAATTTGTTAAAGTATCTGAAAGTGGTATTAGTTCTGTTGAAACGATTAAAGATTTAAAACAATATGGATATCAAGGTTTTTTAATAGGTGAAAACTTTATGAAAACTGATAACCCTGGCTTACACGCTAATCAATTTATAAAAGAGTTAGAAGCATGAAATTAAAAGTCTGTGGTATGAAATATAATACGGCTGAGGTAGCAGCGCTTCAACCGGATTACTTAGGCTTTATCTTTTATGATAAATCTCCAAGGAATTTTGAAGACACTATTCTAGAGCTTCCCAATTCGATTAAAAAAGTTGGTGTTTTTGTAGATTCAGAAATAGAAGAAGTGTTTGAAAAGATAGAGAATTATAAATTAAATGCTGTTCAATTCCATGGTGGTGAATCACCCGAATACTGTAAAAGGTTGAAAAATGAAGGGCAAGAAGTTATAAAAGTATTTTCTATAAAAGATGAATTCGACTTTTCTATTTTAGAACCGTACGAAGATGTTTGTGATTACTATTTGTTTGATACGAAAGGCAAGCTTCCCGGTGGAAATGGATATGCCTTTGATTGGAGTGTTTTGCAAGAATATCCATCAACAAAACCTTATTTTTTAAGTGGAGGAATAGGTTTGGATGAAATAGATAATATTAAATCTTTTAGAAAAACTGACGCTGCACAATATTGCCATGCAATTGATGTAAATAGTAGGTTTGAAATTGAGCCAGGTTTAAAAAACAATGAACAATTAAAAAAGTTTAAATCTCAGTTATGAGTTATCATATAACAGAAAAAGGATATTATGGTGAATTTGGAGGGGCTTACATCCCTGAAATGTTATATCCTAATGTAGAAGAATTGCGGCAGAATTACCTGAAGGTAATGGCTGAACCTTCCTTTCGAGATGAGTTCAATCAGTTGTTAAAAGATTATGTTGGGCGTCCATCACCATTGTATTTTGCCAAACGATTAAGTAAAAAATACAACACAAAAGTATATTTAAAGCGAGAAGATTTAAATCATACAGGAGCTCATAAAGTAAACAATACTATTGGTCAAATTTTAATGGCTAAGCGTTTAGGCAAAAACAGGATTATAGCTGAAACAGGTGCTGGACAACACGGCGTTGCAACTGCCACTGTATGCGCATTAATGGGAATTGAATGTGTGGTTTATATGGGTGAAATAGATATTGCAAGGCAAGCACCAAATGTTGCTCGTATGAAAATGCTGGGAGCTGAGGTTCGTCCAGCTTTATCAGGAAGTCGTACGTTAAAAGATGCGACCAATGAAGCTATTCGTGATTGGATTAATAATCCGGTAGATACACATTACATCATAGGTTCAGCTATTGGTCCACATCCTTATCCAGATATGGTAACAAAATTTCAATCGGTGATTTCGGAAGAAATTAAATGGCAATTAAAAGAACATGAAGGTAGAGAAAATCCAGATTATGTGGTTGCTTGTATTGGTGGTGGGAGTAATGCTGCAGGGACCTATTATCATTTTTTAAATAATGAAGATGTCGGAATTATTGCGGTTGAAGCAGCAGGTAAGGGTATAAATTCAGGAAAAAGTGCTGCCACTTCGGCGCTCGGAAAAGAAGGGATTATTCATGGATGTAAAACTTTATTGATGCAAACTGATGATGGACAAATTACCGAACCTTATTCAATTTCTGCAGGATTGGATTATCCAGGTGTAGGGCCATTGCATTCACATTTATACAAATCGGGTAGAGGTGAATTTTATTCAGCAACAGATGATGAAGCGATGCAAGCAGGCTTAGAATTAGCAAAATTAGAAGGAATTATTCCTGCAATTGAGAGTAGTCATGCATTAGCTGTTTTTAAACACAAACAGTTTAATCCTGAAGATGTTGTAGTAATTAGTCTTTCGGGAAGAGGAGATAAAGATTTACAAAACTATATTGACTATTTTAATTTATGATGAACCGAATCAATCAGAAATCACGAGGAGATAAAAAACTATTATCGATTTACTTTACTGCTGGTTATCCGGCTTTAAACGATACCGTTAGAATCATCCAAAATCTTGAAAAAGCAGGAGTTGATATGGTTGAGATTGGATTACCGTTTAGTGATCCTTTAGCAGATGGACCTACAATTCAAGCGAGTTCAACACAAGCGCTAAAAAATGGAATGACTACAGAGGTTCTATTCTCTCAATTAGAGAATATCCGCAAAAGCGTAGAGATTCCGTTAATTATTATGGGTTATTTTAATCCTATTTTACAATATGGAGTGGAAGCATTTTGTAAAAAATGTCATGAAATAGGAATAGACGGATTGATTTTACCAGATCTTCCTGTAGATGTATATGACGAACAATACAAGTCGATTTTTGAGAAATATGGGCTAATCAATGTGTTTTTAATTACACCGCAAACAAGTGATGAACGTATCAGATATATCGACTCAGTTTCAAATGGATTTATCTATATGGTAAGTTCTACAAGTACCACAGGAGCCAAAAGTGGATTTGGAAATACTCAAACAGATTACTTTAAAAGGATTTCAGATATGAGCCTTAATAATCCTCAGATTGTTGGATTTGGCATTTCAAATAATGAAACATTTATACAAGCTACTCAATATGCCCAAGGAGCTATTATTGGTTCGGCTTTTATAAAGCATTTGAGCAAACATGATGTAAAAAGTATAAGTAACTTTATTCATTCAATTAGATAAGTTTACTTATGCCATACCATATTTATGTTGTAGAGCTTTCTAAACGTGTTTTTACCGAAAACAAAAAATTCCGAGAAGCAAATCCTCAATTCAATGGTGTTTTAGAATGTCTTTATGTTGGTATGACGAGTAGAACACCAAAAGAACGTTTTCTTCAGCATAAATCAGGATATAGAAACAAGAAAGGTTATAAATTATCATCTTCTATTGTAGAAAAATATGGATCTTATCTTAGACCAAGTCTTTACAATCATATTGAACCAATTAACACTAGAACAGAGGCTTTAAAAAAAGAAAAGGCATTAGCTCTCGAACTCCGAAGAAAACGCTATGCTGTTTGGTTTAATTAGTTTTTAGTATTCTATTTATTTGAACTTTTTTAGGAACGATATTTGCTATCTTTACGGCAATCTATTTATAAATGCAGCTTAAAAAAACTTCATTACGTACTCGTATTTTTGTGGCAATGATCTTATTAGTGGTCATTGCTTCTATTTTAATAGCGTTAATTACTATTTATCAATATAATGAGCAGGCCAAAGACTATCACGAAGGTCGTTTGTCACGTAAGGAAAATGCCATAAAATCGAGTATAGATCTAGAATTACGAAGAAGAACTACATATCATGTTTCCACAGAAAATCTAGATAAGATTTTTAAAGACAGAATTTATGATATTTCTGAAATCAATCAGCTTGATATTAATATTTATGACCTTGACGGAAAGCTACTTGTAACATCGTCGTCAAGCTTTTCTAAAGACACAGATGATGATGATATTCCACAAGATATATTAGAGCAAATTTCTGATGATGGTAATCACAGAGTTGTACAAGAAGAAGAAAGAACCAATGGTATTAAAGTTAAAGCATCATATACATATATAAACGACAACAAGTATAAACCGATAGGCATATTGCACCTGCCTTATTTAGAGGATAATACTTTTCAAGAAAAAGAGCTTAAAGAATTCTTGCTACGATTAGGTTTGGTGTATTTATTAATGCTATTTATTGCTATCACCATAGCATATTTAGTATCTAAATACATAACAAAATCAATTAAAACAGTAAGTGATAAGATCAATCAAACCAAATTAGATAAGCGTAACGAGAAAATTATTCTAAAAGATGCCAGCGAGGAGATTTATAATTTGGTAAATGCTTATAACGATATGGTCGATGAACTTGGCGAAAGTGCTGTAAAATTAGCAAAAAGCGAACGTGAACAAGCATGGCGCGAAATGGCCAAGCAAGTAGCACACGAAATTAAGAACCCGTTAACACCGATGCGATTAACGGTTCAGAGTTTTGAGCAACGCTTTGATGCTAATGATCCTAAAGCCAAAGAAAAACTAAATGAGTTTAGTAAGTCGTTGATTCAACAAATAGATACTATGAGTTCAATTGCATCGGCTTTTTCAAGTTTTGCAGAAATGCCTAAACAAAAAAGAGAAGAGTTAGATGTAATAGAGGTTGTTAAATTAGCACTAGATATTTTTAATGAAGACTACATTCATTATTTTCATAAAGAAGATGAGTTGTTAGCGCAGTTAGATAAAACTCAGCTTATTAGGGTGGTTACCAATTTGGTAAAGAATGCAAATCAATCATTAGAAGATCAACCGAATCCTAAAATTGAAGTAAAAGTTGTCGAAAATAATGGCAATGTCTTAATTTCTGTTGCAGATAATGGTAAAGGAATATCTGAAGAAGATAAAACCAAAATCTTCGAGCCAAAGTTTACTACAAAATCTAGTGGTATGGGACTAGGTTTGCCTATGATAAAAAGCATTGTAGAAGCTTACAACGGAAACATTACTTTTGTATCAGAAATTGAACGAGGTACAGTTTTTACAGTTACCATTCCTAAAAAATAATTTGTCACGTTGAGTAAAGTCGAAACGTCTTAAATATAAACTATGAGTTATAACAATATATTAGTTGAAGAAAATAGTGAAATTACCACAATTACGATCAATCGTCCTTCAAAATTGAATGCATTAAATAGGGAAACCATTCAAGAATTACATGATGCTTTTGCTGAAGCAGATTCTAATACTTCTTGTAAAGTGATCATTATTATAGGTAGCGGTGAAAAGGCATTTGTTGCTGGGGCTGATATTTCTGAATTTGCTGATTTTGATGTTGAAGAAGGTAAGGAGTTAGCAAGGAATGGTCAGGAAACATTGTTTGATTTTGTAGAAAACCTGTCAACACCTGTAATTGCAGCAGTAAATGGGTTTGCTCTAGGCGGAGGTTTAGAATTAGCAATGGCAGCACATTTTAGAGTGGCATCTGATAATGCAAAGATGGGATTGCCAGAAGTTAGTTTAGGAGTGATACCCGGTTATGGCGGTACACAGCGTTTAGCTCAATTGGTAGGTAAAGGTAAAGCAATGGAAATGGTAATGACCGCTGGAATGATTTCGGCAGAAGATGCTCTTAAATCAGGACTTGTAAATCATGTAATCACACAAGAAGAATTATTACCATTGGCTGAAAAAATTGCAGCCAAGATTATGCGAAATTCTTCAACTGCACTTTCTTCTGCAATTAAAGCTATTAATGCTAATTTTAAAGATGGTGTTAATGGTTATAACGTTGAAATTGAAGAGTTTGGAAATTGTTTTGGAACCGAAGATTTTGAAGAGGGTACATCTGCCTTTTTAGAGAAACGTAAGTCGAACTTTTCTTAAATATCCTTTTCAAAGATAATTTTAGTTTGTCCGCTATCGTTTGTGTAAACTTGTTTGATATCAAACCCATTTTTAAGGTTTAATATCATCATAGGCTTAAAACGATTCATTGATTTTGTTCTAAGTTTCGTGAATCCTTTTTTTCTTGCCCAGTTTTCTTGATACAATGCTAGATTAGATGCAAAGCCTTGATTTCTAAGGTTTTTTAATATACCGCCTACCCAGCTATAAAAAGTATTCTCATCGTATTTATAACCGATTTTAAAGCCTACAGGATGTTTGTTTTTATAAGCAATAAGAGATAATACATTTTCTTTGTTTAAGAGTCTTTCTTTAAAAAATGTGACTCGCCCGTTTTCGAAAATAGAATCATAGAGATTGATTAGAACTTCGAGTCTTTCTGTATCGGGAAAGCCCTCTATCAATTCGCAGTGAAAATTATTATTTTTTCCCATTCCATTCATTATAGAACTGTTGAAGGTATGATTCCATAAATTTATGTCTATTTGTAGCAATTCGTCGACCAGTCTTGGTATTCATCTTATCTTTTAGAAGCAGTAATTTTTCGTAAAAATGATTGATTGTTGGTGCTTTAGATTTTTTATACTCCTCTTTAGACATATTTAGATTTGGTTTAGTATTAGGATTGTGTAATTCTCTATTTTTAAATCCACCATAATTAAATGCTCTAGCAATACCTATTGCGCCAATAGCATCCAACCTATCAGCATCTTGAACTATTTTTAACTCCTTAGAAATAAATGTTTTACTTAAATTATCTAGATTATTTTTGTATGAGATATGCTTAATTATATTGACTACGTGCTCAATAATTAGACTGTCTACATTTTGTAAGATTAAAAATTGAGAAGCTTTTCGAGGACCAATAGTTTCATCGCCATCATAAAATTTAGCGTCAGCTATGTCATGTAGTAAAGCACCAAGAGCAACCACAAAATCGTCAGCATCCTCGCCTTTAGCTATTAATTTTGCATTGTTGTATACACGTTCAATATGGAACCAATCATGACCGCCTTCAGCTCCAACGAGAGTATTTTTTACGAATCCAATAGTATTTTGAATTATTTGTTTTTTGTTCATTTATTTTCTTGAAGCTATCTCTTTTTTAATAAGTTTTACTTGCTTGTGATAAACAAATAACATTGGTAAAAAAAACAGAGGTAAAAATGTGTTAAAACTGATTTCGTTAGAGTAAATAGTAAAAAAACTTATGAATACCATTGTAATTATTAAACCTATAAAAATGGCAAAAAGAGATTTTGTTTTTTTTAATTGAGCAGTTAACTCATTATTTGAATAATCAGACAATTGTTTTTTAGACATAAAGCATAATTTTTTATAAAAATAAAAAATCCTCTATAAACATAGAGGACTTTTTTACTTGAGTTTATTAACCAAATAATTAAAATTAGAAAGTTTTTTGTAGAACAGATTCTACAAGTCTATCACATTTACTAAACCCAAACTCAAATAATTCTTGTGGAGAGTATTGCTTATATAAGCTTTCTTTAATTTTACCTTTAGCTCTATGTAGTCTTACTTTTACATTTGAAGTGCTCAATTGAAGACAATCAGCAATTTCTGAGATACTCATGCCTTCTATTTCTTTCATGATATAAACAACACGGTATTTTGAATCTAATATATCAATTGCTTGCTCAATAATCTGCATGGCTTCTTTACCTATTGTGATTTGTTCTGGATTAGATTGTTTATTAGATGCTATTTTTAAAATAGTTTTATTGGAATAATTTTCACTCGATTCATACAAATTGTAATACCTTTTTTTAGTATTTAACCTAGCTAGGGCTTCATTGATGCCAATTCTAATCAACCAAGTTGAAAATGTTGAATTAAACTTAAACTGATGTAATTTTTCATAAGCCTTTAAATAGGTATTTTGCATTATATCTTCTATCTCTTGAGGTTCTATTAAATAAGCTCTTATAACTCTAAATAATTTTTGATTATTACGCCTTAGTAGAATTTCATACAACTCTTTTTCTCCAGAAAGCACTCTTTGAGCTACTTCAGAATCTGATATTTTATAACTTTTATAATCCTTAATTCGTACTATTTCCATAGAAAATGAGTTTTAATTTAGATAATGTTTGCTAAAAAAAGTTACAAATCTTGTAACCTTTTGTCGTAATAATTATCAAAAAACAACAAAAAAGAATGAATTATTAAAAAGTATAAATCATGAAAACAAATATTAGTACGTTTTTAATTGTCCTTTTAGCTTTAGGATTTTATAGTTGCTCTAGTGATAGTGAAGATGATGTTACACCACCACCTCCATCGGAAAAAATTACATACAATCAGCATGTAAAACCAGCAATTGATGCGAATTGTTTAGGATGTCATGGTAATCCAACTACTAACGATGCTCCATTTTCTTTAACCACTTACACCGAAGTTAGAGGTAGAGCCTCTTCTATTTTGACGGCCATTTCTAAACAATTAGGTGAAACAGGGTTTATGCCTGTTGGTGGACCCAGATTGCCTCAAGCAACTATAGATGTTGTAGATCAATGGATACAAGATGGATTATTAGAAAATTAAATGAGGATTTTATTTTTCATTGCCGTTGTTGTTTCCATTCAGTCTTTTGCTCAAAATAAATATTTGGATAAAGGTGGCAGTATCTATTTTGAAGCCTCAGAAAAAACATTTGAACCCGTTAAGGCTGAGAATAATTCAGTAACTGCAATCCTAAATATTAAAACAGGTGAAATCGCCTCTCTTGCTTTGGTAAAAGAGTTCAGGTTTAGAAACGCTTTAATGCAAGAACACTTTAATGAAAATTATGCAGAATCTGATTCCTATCCTAAAACAACATTTAAAGGAAAAATAGTAGATTTTAAGATAGATAAACTATCATCGGTTGAGAAAGAATATAATGTTGTAGGTACTTTAAACTTTCATGGTATTGATAAAGAAATTGAATCTAAACTTATAATTTCTAAACAAGGACCTAATATCCTTTTAAGAGGAAGCTTTATAACTATTCCTCAAGACTTCAATATTAAGATTCCTAAAATAGTTCGGAACAAAATTGCCAAAAAAGTAAAAATTGAACTAAATTTTAAATTAACACCACAATGAAACGAAAAGGTGTATTCATTGTTTTGGCATTAATTTTTGTTGCTTTTTTTCTATATAATTATCTAAATAAAGAACATCGTAATATTGCTAATGAAGAAGTTGTAATTACTTTAAAAGCAACAGATTTTTATGCATTGTTTCAAGAAGATCAAGATAAGTTTAATGAAAAGTATTTAGACAAAGTAATTCAACTTAAAGGTATTGTTTCAAGTTTAGAAGAGAAAGGGTTGATTTTAGATAACAAAAGCTATATTACATTTAAGCATACTATGCTAAGAACCTTAAAAACACATGTCCAAATTACGGTTAAAGGAAGATATGTGGGATATGATGATCTTCTAGAGCAACTTAAAATAGATCAAGCAATTGTATTTTATGACAAATAAAACATTATGAAAAAATTATTACTACTATTATTTATTCCGTTTTTAAGTTTTTCTCAAGAAGACTTATTAAATGATATTGATAAAGATAATTCTGATCAATTTGAAGATGCTGCTTTTAAAGGCCTAAAAATTGTGAATTTTGAGTCTACTAAGCTCGCTGACAAAAAGTTATTTTATTTGGTTGTTTCACATCGATTCGGCTCTGTAAAAACTGGAATTGAAGATTTTTTTGGCTTAGATCAAGCCGTAACACGACTTAACTTTATCTATGGTGTATCAGATTGGTTAAACATAAGTATTTCACGTAGTTCTTTTGAAAAAACCTATGAAAGTGCTTTAAAGTATAGGCTTTTTCGTCAAGAGAAAAACGGATTTCCGGTAACTATAGTTGGTTTTAATAGTGTAACAATTAATACTGGACTAGATGAGGATGTATTAACTGGGTTAGAATTTAAGCACCGTGTGGCTTATGTAAGTCAGCTATTAATTTCAAAAAAGTTTAATAAAGATTTTTCATTAGAGTTGATACCCTCATTATTACATGAAAATTTAACAAAGCTTAGTAATCAAGATAATACACAGTATATTGTTGGCGTAGGTGGCCGACATAAATTGAGCAAACGTTGGTCAGTAAATATAGATTATGGTTTACATTTAAACCGAGCAGAGAATTCACCATTTAAAAATCCACTCTCAATTGGATTTGATTTGGAGACTGGAGGGCATGTTTTTCAATTACATTTTACCAATGCACAACCAATGAATGCTAATGGCTTTTTAAGTCAAGGTACTGGAGACTGGAGTGATGGTGATTTCTTTTTTGGTTTTAACCTCTCAAGAGTTTTCTAATTGCCTACTTGTGTAGAAACAGCAACGCACTTCTCATTTTCACACTCAAGACCTGTTGGTGGACTTACAAAAGCACAATCAGAAGCAATACCATGTCTTTGATTATACTCTCTTTGCATATCATTAAATTCTTCAACCTTAGATGTAAGCAAATCAACATCAATTGAAGTAGAATAAACTAAGTAGCTCCAAGGACCACCGCAAGGTTTGCTTCCAAAAGCTATATAAGCACATTCAGAGGTTTCATTACAAATAGAGGAATCTACTAAATCTCTTATTTCACTTTCAAGATCAGTAATTTGCTTTAATTCAGCTTCCTTTTCCTTTGTAGCACTATCTTCTGAACTACATGCTGCTAAAAGCACTAAAATAAACACATAAAAAGATGATCTCATACCAACTATTTTTTTAGTAGATATAAGATCATTTATAAGGTTGCGTTTCATAGTTCTTTTTAACAGAATTCTGCGTAAGCTTCACTTAAATTTTCAGCGATCATTTCTGCAGATCTACCTTCAATATGATGACGTTCTAACATATGAACCAATTCACCATCCTTAAATAAAGCTACAGCTGGTGATGATGGGGGAAACGGAATCATATGCTCCCTAGCTTTATCAACGGCTTCCTTTTCCATTCCTGCAAAAACAGTAGTTAAATGGTCAGGTTTTTTTTCGCCTTGTAAAGACATAATTGTACCTGGTCTTGCAGTACCAGCGGCACACCCACAAACCGAATTTACCATCACTAAAGTGGTTCCCTTTTCATTTAAAGTAACATCAACATCTTCTGCTGTATATAATTCTTTAAAACCAGCCTCAACTAATTGCGTACGCATTGGTTTTACTATTTCTTCTGGATACATATTTTCTTAATTTTTTAGTAACAAAATGTCTTGCAAAGATACGTATAAATACAATAAATGTATATTTGAAATATTTTAGAAATTATTACAGTTTATGAGTTTTGCAAAGTGGTTAGGTGCTAGTTTAGGTTGGTCATTTGGAGGCCCTATTGGCGGAATTTTAGGCTTCGCTTTAGGAAGTGTTATTGATGGATTTTCTGACGTAGATGTTAGAGATTTTAGACAAACGGGTCAAGCCGGAAGACAGCCGCGTATGACATCTTCTGGTGATTTCGAAGTGAGTTTATTGATCTTAGCAGCGGTAGTTATAAAGTCTGATGGAAGAGTTGATAGACGCGAGCTCGATTTTGTACGCCAGAGTTTTAAAGGAATGTATGGAGCAGATAGAGCAAATAAAGCATTTAAACTTTTTGGAGGAATTATTAAGAATAATAATATCTCCACTCGACAGGTTTGTATGCAAATCCGTCAAATGATGGAGCATTCTTCTAGATTACAATTGCTGCATTTTTTATTTGGTATAGGTAAGGCAGATGGGAATGTTAGCGAAGTAGAAATGCAAACTATTCGCCGTATAGCAGGATACTTATATATAAGTGATCGAGACTTTCAATCGATTAAAGCAATGTTCTACAACGAAGTTAACAATGCATATAAGATTTTAGAGATTACTAAAAATGCTTCTAATGATGAGGTTAAAAAAGCATATCGTAAAATGGTTAAAAAACACCATCCTGATAAATTAAGACATTTAGGTGAAGAACATTTAAAAGGTGCTGAAGAGAAATTTAGAAAGATTCAGCAAGCTTATGAGCAAATACAAAAGGAACGGGGTTTATAAATATAAATCTAAACTTTTAGGTCCTTCTAAAATTGTTTTAATAATCTTGTTTTGATTTTCTTCGTCAATACTATTGTGCCATTTTACTAAAGAGATTTCTAGATCTTTAATCTCGATGCCAATAATCGACTTAGGGTGCACACAGCTACCATCATTAAAGTATGGAATATCTCCAGGTTCAGGAAAACGAGGTCTGTGTGTATGGCCAGCAATTACCATTTGATTGTTATTATTGATGATCCAATCTTGTATTTTGCGTTCTACTCTAATTAGATTTTTAAAATTTTTGGCAGGACTCGTAGGGTCTTTTATGTTAAACCATTTCTGCAAAGGCATCCATAAATAGCGTACAAAAAATAAGCTAAGTTTCCACATCTTATAATTAAACCAATCTGCTTGATGCCCATGGATGAGAAGAATAGACTTTTCAGTATTTTCAATTTCGAGTAAAATGCTTTCATTATAATGTAAATTGAAAAGTCGTTTTTTTTCTCTTAACTCATCTGGGGTATAGATGTATTTATAAACCATATTCTCCACAACTAGAGGATCTCTAAAAATCATATCATGATTTCCCCATAACATATAGGCTCTATTTTCTAAATGAAATTGGCGCAATAATTCAAAAGAAGCAGCATGTGCTCTATAAATAGGCTCAAAAGAATGATTTTCCCATAGCTCAACACCATCGCCTAATTCAAAATATGTAAAGCCATCGTCATAATATGTTTTTAGCGCATGCCCATATATTTCCATATTATGGCTAAAGTCGTCGGCATAACTATTATCGCCTCTATGTAGATCACTAAAAAAAATAAGCTTAGAATCACAATTTATTGTGATTTTTTTAGCGTTTTGTAAAGCTTGATCTAGGATGGAATTCACCCTATAAATATAATTAAGTAATTTGGTTTTGAAGAAATAATAGAGTTATTGAATTTTTACAACCCAAATATCTTTTCCGCCTTTATTAGAATTAATATCTTTATCAGAACTTTCAGTCTCTCCTACAACAACTATTTTTCCATCAAAAGTTTCAGTAACCCCATAAGCAAAATCAAGTCCTGATCCGCCTAATGACTTTTCGAATAATAGTTTTCCGTTCGTGTCAATTTTTAATACCCAAAAATCATTTTCACCATTATTCGCAGAAAGATCACCATCGTTGCTTTTAGAGTTGCCAGCGATTACATAGGAGCTAAAAATGCTATTACTTTTACTTATAGCAAAGGCTGCGTCGAAAGCAGAACCGCCAAAAGATTTTTCCCATAGTAGGTCACCACTATCATTGATTTTTATAACCCATACATCGGCATTCCCTTTCGGAGAAGAAATCAAACCATCCGAACTAATTGCGGCTCCAGCAATTAAATAATTTCCATCATTTGTTGCGACCGCTGCATAACCATCATCAATACCTGAACCACCAAAAGATTTTTCCCATAATTTATTACCTTGAGTATCCATTTTTACTACCCAAACATCATAACTACCATTGGTGTTAGTAATATCAAAATCATCACTTTCTGATGAACCAACTAGTAAGAAATTTCCATCATGAGATTGTAAAACTTTATAGATCCTATCATTATTAGATCCACCAAAATAGCGACGCCATTGTAGATTTCCATTAACATCAATTTTTTGAACCCAAAATTCACCGACACCATGTTTTGTTGTTATAGTTTCATTTCCTGCACCACCAGAAGCGGTAACATCTAAATAACCACCAATAAAATAACCTCCATCATCGGTTTGAAATAGTGAACGGCTATGGTCGTGACCTGCAAAACCAAAAGAATTTTCCCATTGAATATTGCCTTGAGAGTCTAATTTTACTAACCAGTGATCATGAAAACCTTGATTTTGACTTCCATCACCATCAGCACTCATGCTTGGGCCAGTTATAGCGTACCCACCATCGTTGGTTTGAATAATGGCACGACCTTTATCATCACCACTACCTCCATAGGTTTTTTGCCATTCTATGTTTCCGTTTTGATCTAATTTTAAGATCCAAAAATCATTTTCAGCTAAATTTTTATCTGTGACATCACCATCTATACTATTGGTATATCCGATAATAGCATAACCTCCATTCGTGGTTTCTATTATTCCTCGAGCTATATCATTTCCGCTACCACCAAATGTTTTCTGCCATTCTATTTTTCCTGTTAAAGCTGGAATAGAGATGGAATTATCTGAATTACACCCAATAAATACTAAACTGATTAGTATGAAAAATTTAGAAATTACTTTCATTGAGTATTCTTTTTAACTATAAACAAGCCATTCTCTCTATCACTAATTATTATGTTATCACTATTAAAATAAGGATATACACTCCAAGCACCTTCAAAGGAAGCATTATCACTTTCAGGATGAGTATCGAAATAACCAGCTTCTTCCATGTTATTGGCAATATTGGTAATATCGATCTCTCTTAACCCTGCTTCATAATTGGCAAGATAAAAAGTATTACCTCTTACGTAGCCATTATGGTCTATGGCGGCTGTCGTGCCTATATAATCGTAAAGTACTTTAGGAGCATCCAAATCTAATAAATCAAAAACAATTGTTCTAGTGTTAAAACCAAAATCACTTTCGTCACCCTCGTCACCTAATAAGAAATAACGATGATCTTCAGTAAGCCATCCTTGATGTGGGATAGAAGCATTTTCATATTCACCATGCGAAATAACCTTAGGATTAAAAGTATTGGTAATATCTAAAATTTCTAAATTTTCACCAGAAAGATTAAGCCCAAAGTAAATTTCTTTGCCTGTATAATCTGTATCTGGTCCTTTATATGTCACAACATGTGCATCATGATGCGACACATAATGAGTTAAGGAGTTTATAGGAGATATATAAGAATGATAGTCACCTATTGCAATAGGGTTTTCAGGGTCTTGAATGTCTATAAAATATGGACCTTGAACCAGAAAGGGTTCACTAGTTTGAAATTCTTGACTACCAACTGCACAGAGAGTGCCTGTCTCTTCATTGATGGCCAAATTGTGAGCGTTAGTAAAATCTGTATAGTAAACATCTGCATTAAATGATTGAGGCGTATTGTCGACATTCCGCAATTTGGTTAAGTCAAAAACCTGTAATCCATGACCTGTCGCTTGAGCCATCATAAAAGCATGATCTTTATAAACCTTAACATCTCTTGGTGTGATTAGGCTACCAACAATGGCACTTGCTAAAGTACCCAAATATATAGGTTTAATAGGGTCAGAAATATCAACAAATGCTAACCCGGTATTTAAGCATATCAGTGCATACTCTTTGCCAGTTACACTATCTGTCCAGCCCCATATATCCATTGCTCGTTCGGCACTCATTTCGGCAGGACTTAGATGCCCCATCAAATCATAATTATTACAAGGATATTCTTGTGCAAAACCATTTATACAAGGTGTTCTGCCATCATTAATTGGTGTTGGTAAGATAATGGGAGGTTCAGAAGTAATATTATCATCTTTATCACATGCAGCCAACAACAAGAGGTAGCACATAAAATAAATACTTCTTTTTTTCATAACTTTTAATTAGTTTTTTTAACTATAAAAAGACCGTTGTCCGCATCACTAATTATAATATTTCCACTATTAAAATAAGGATATACGCTCCATACACCATCAAAAGCTGCATCATTGTTGTTAGGATACGTGTCAAAAAAACCAACCTCATTTAGGTTGCCATTTGCAATATCAGAAATGTCAATAATACGCATTCCGGCAGTGTAATTGGCTAAAAAGAATAAATTACCTTTAACATAGCCATTATGATCAATAGCGGCCGTTGGGCCTATGTATTCAGACTTAAATAAAGGGCTGTCAAGATCTGAAAAGTCAAATATTAAGGTACGAGAGTTAAACCCAAAACCAGTTTCATCTAATTCATCTCCTAATATAAAATATCGCTGATCTTCTGTAAACCAACCTTGGTGGATGTAGCCCACATTACTATAAGATATTGTTGAGATTCTTTGCGGATTAGATTTATCCGATACATCTACTATTGCTATTTCATTTTCATTGCTTCCAATAAGAATTTCTTTTCCCGAATAATCTGTGTCTGGACCAATATAAGTCACTACTTGAGCATCATGACTATAAGAATCTTCGCTATAACCGCCCTCGCTCATTGGGCTCAGAGGATTTTGAATATTAATAAAAAGTGGTCCTCCTCTATAAGTGCCGGTTCTATCAGTACCAACAGGATAAGCATAACCGCTATCTTCGTTAATTACAATATTATGAGCCTTGCCAAAATCTGTAAAATGTGTATCAACTGTGAAAGTTTGAGGTGGGTTTGAAACATTTCTAAGCTTAGTTAAATCGAATACTTGCATACCGTGATTTGTTGCTTCGCTAACAATAAAAGCATGATCTTTATACACTTTAACGTCTCGCCAACCACTATTTACGGTTGCTGTTGGAAGTTTTCCTAAAAAAATAGGATTTTCAGCATCAGTAATATCAATAAATGCTGTACCGTTGTTTAAACCCATTAAAGCATATTCTTTGTTAGTAGTTGCGTCTGTCCATCCCCAAGAATCATTTCCAGAAGTGGCTGACATTTCACCTAAAGTAACTTGTGATTGAAGATCATAATTTTTACAGGGAAAGCCATTTGCTTCTCCGTTTGGACATTTGTTATCAATTACTTGTGGAGGTGTTGTAGTGTCATCAGAAGATGAGCATGAATAAAACAGAATTAAAAAAATAAAAATGATTGATAGGAAACAATTTTTTTTAGTCATTTTAAGTATTATTTGAGTTTTAAAAACTATCAAAAATCATGCTAATTGTTAAAAATTATCGATTTTTGCAATGAAAAACAAATGTATACATTTCTCACTGTTAAACTTGAATTATGCTAGAAGATAAAAATGAACAACGCACCTCATTAGCCGATCTTGGTGAGTTTGGACTTATACAGCATTTAACTAAATCAATTAAATTACAGCATAAATCTTCTGTTAAAGGAGTCGGTGATGATGCAGCGGTATTAGACTTTGATAAGCAAATTTTAGTTACGACTGATTTGTTGGTTGAAGGTGTACATTTTGATCTTTCGTATATGCCATTAAAGCATTTAGGATATAAAGCTGTAATGGTAAATTTGTCTGATGTGTATGCTATGAATGGAAACGCTACTCAGATTACAGTTTCTATTGCAGTATCGAACCGTTTTCCATTAGAAGCGATTGAGGAATTGTATGCAGGAATTGATTTAGCTTGTAAGAATTATAATATTGATCTAATAGGTGGTGATACAACTTCTTCAACTAAAGGCTTATTGATAAGCATTACTGCTTTAGGTGAAGTTGAAGAAAAGAACGTGGTCTATAGAAATGGTGCTAAACCTAACGATTTAGTGATTGTTACAGGTGATTTAGGAGCGGCTTATTTAGGTTTACAAGTTTTAGAGCGTGAAAAACAAGTTTTTCAGGCGAATCCTAAGGCACAACCAGAGTTAGATAATTATACTTATTTGGTTGAAAGGCAACTGAAACCTGAAGCGAGAAAAGATGTTATTAAGCTCCTAAAAGATTTAGAGGTAAAACCAACTTCTATGATCGATATTTCTGACGGATTGTCGTCAGAAATAATACATGTTTGCCAACAAAGCGAAGTAGGGTGTAATTTATATGAAGACAAATTTCCACTTGATCCTCAGGTTATTTCTACTTGCGAAGAGTTTAATATAGATTCTACAATGGTAGCGTTAAGTGGAGGGGAGGATTACGAATTACTTTTCACTATTTCCCTTGATGATTTTGAAAAAATAAAAGCAAACCCAAACTTTACTGTTATTGGGCATATTACCGACAAAAATGAAGGAATGAGTTTGGTTACACGCGCAAATCAAAAAGTGGAACTCACTGCACAAGGATGGAATGCCTTGTTAAAAAATGGATATTAACCAAGTATTTTGTTCTTGCTTATAAGGGTTTACAGATTAAGCCTGGCTTAATGGTATTTTTGCTGCAAGTAATAAGTCAATGAATTTATTTGAGAACATATTTTTGTTTTTTGCATTTCAAGCTGTAATTATAGCGTTCTTGTTTTTCTTAAAAAAGAAAGGGGATATTGTTGCCAATTTTTTATTGGGATTTTATATTCTTCTTTTTGGCTATAATATTTTTTATAACGTATTGTATTGGTCTAATTTTTTGTTTCAAATCGATTATGCGGTACTAATTTTCTCTAATAGCTTGGTTTGGTCTTTATATGCCCCCATTTTATTTTTGTATGTCAACCGAATAATTTTTCGTAAAGAATTTACTCTTAAAGACACTTTTCATTTTCTTCCTTTTATATTTTTGCTTTTTAATTCATGGCAATTTTATGTCCTTTCTGCGTCTAACAAATTGGCTGTTTTGCGAAATAGTAAACTTTCTGAGTATCAATATTTTTCCAATCGACACATTACAAAATTTTTGGTGCTAATAATGTTAGTATATGGAGTTTACATTCTCTTGAATAAACGAAGAGATCTAAAAAGTTATAATCAATCGAGATGGCTTGCGTGGTTAATATATTCTTTTTTAGGCTATGTAACAACATTCATAATTTATCTTGTATTTCAAGAAATAGGTTTGATAGCGGAAGGATATGATTATATTATAGTCTATACAATGATTTTTTTCATAGCAATGATATCCTATTTTGGATTTTTACAACCCGATGTTTTCAATGGATTATCAATGGATAAAATCATACCCTTCAAAAAATATCAAAAAACAGGTTTGACCAAGAATCATTCTATTGAGTTAAAATTTAGGCTTGAAAATTTTATGAATAAGAATAAGCCGTATTTAAATAGCGACCTTAGGTTAGACAATTTAGCAGAAAAATTAAATTTATCAAGACATCACATGTCTCAAGTAATTAATGAACACTTTGATGCTAATTTCTTCGACTTTATTAATAAGTATAGAATAGAAGAAGCCAAAACAATGTTAAACGATGATGACAATTTAACTGTTACAGATGTTTTATATGCTAGTGGCTTTAATAATAGAGTTTCCTTTTATAAAGCATTTAAAAAATATACAGGTATTACTCCAAGCCAATATAAGCTTAAAGAAGACCGAGCTTCCTAGAATACATTAAATATATTATTAAAATATATCGGCAAATTTGTAAAGGTTTTTAAGACATTACAATCCCTAGGATTTATTTATTTTTCTTTGTTATATAAAGCGTATAGCTTTAGTTCTTACTTCATGATAATACATTAGTCCACTAGACTTTGTTTCATAAGGATGAACATTTGAATTAATTAGTAAGCCAGAGTGTTATGAGCTCTGGCTTTTTTATTTGAATTATTGATTTATGTATATCAATCTCTAAATAAGATAACAATTTAAGCAAGTCGAATTGAATTTGTTTAGATAACTAAATGTAACTGTAAACATTTGATTATTAATGTAAATGTAAGCTTGTATCGGCGAATCTGTAAAGGTTCTTAAGCAGTTACATATTTCTATTCTTTTCAATATTTCTTTGAAAGCAGAAATGTTGAACAACAAAAGTGGACGAAACCATTTCCTACTTATAAAAGTATTAAAGTTCCACTAAACTTTGTTTTCATAATTAAGGAAAATTATTTGAATTAATTAGTTTTCTAAAGCTTTTTTGTTTGGCATTTCTTTTAACTATTTATTAACTCAAATAACTAATTTATGAAATGTAAGTTTTACTATTTATGTTTCTTTTTTGTTATGTTTAGTAGTGTTCTACTACATGCACAAGAAAGAACTATTACAGGAACAGTCTCAGATGATACTGGCCCTTTACCAGGAGTAAGTATAATTATTAAAGGAACTGCAACGGGTACCGAAACTGATTTTGATGGTAAATATTCAATCAATGCGAAAAAGGGGGATGTGCTTGTATTTAGCTTTGTTGGTATGGCTATTCAAGAAAAAACAGTAGGTACTGCAAGGGTAATTAATGTAGTATTAATTGCTGATAATGTTCTTGAGGAAGTAGTTGTTACCGCCTTAGGTATTAAACGACAAGCTCGTGCTCTTGGATATGGTACAGATGCCGTTAAAGGAGATGACTTAGTAAAGGCTAGAGAGTCTAACATTGTAAATGCTTTACAAGGTAAAGTAACTGGTGTTCAAATTACAAACTCGAGTGGTAACCTAGGTGGTTCCTCTAAAATTATAATTAGAGGGGTATCTTCTTTATCTGGTAGAAACAGCCCAATATGGATTGTAGATGGGGTTATCATTAATGATTCTCAAACAGCTGGAACGAGTAGAATTTCTGGTAATAGAGATTTTGCCAATGGTGCTGCTGTGATCAACCCAGATGATGTTGAGTCTATGAGCGTTTTAAAAGGAGCAGCAGCTACTGCACTTTATGGTTCTAGAGCAGCAGCTGGTGCAATCATAGTTACTACCAAGAAAGGTAAGGCAAGTTCAAGTGGTAATACTACAGTTTCTATTAATTCAACAGTTAGAATGGATGATCTCTTTAGAATACCAGACTATCAACAAGAATATGCAATGGGTACTAATGGTACTTACAGTTCTGGTTCTGCTGGATTTGACTGGGGGCCACGTATTGTTGGTCAAACTGTACCTAATGCTCCTGTGACAAATGTACCAGGTGTATTAAGAGCAGTTAAAGATAATGGAGTTAGAGATTTCTTTAATACAGGTTATACCTATATCAACAACTTTGCTGTTTCAGATGCCAGTGAGAAGATGGATTACAGGTTAAGTTTAACATCATTAAATCAAACAGGTATACTTCCTGGTGCAAGTTTGAACAGATATACTGCTAGCTTCAATGCTGGTATTAGACATAATGATAAATTAGAAACAAGATTTGGTGTTCAGTATATTAAGTCTAAATCTTTTGGAACTGGTGCTACAGGTGCCAACGACCCTAATATTATTGGTTTGAGTTCTTTTAGTAGTACATTAGATCAAAATTTATTTAGTCCTTGGAAAGATGCTAGCGGTAACCAAATAAACCATATAGTAAATGATCAAGGCAACTTGGCAAATAACCCACTTTGGTTACGTTATGAAAATTCAAATGATCGTAATGATGATCGTGTAATTGCCAGTGCCTCTGTAACATTCAAGCCTTTTGAAGGGTTCGCTTTAACAGGAAGAATAGGTATTGATCTAGATGACGATAAGCGATTTATAGAAAATAGCAAGGGTACAATACAAAGGTTATTGGGTAATTTTGATTCTGATAATATAAGACGTCAAGAAATTACTGCTGATATTATTACTTCTTTTTCAAGAGATTTAACAGAAGATCTTTCTTTAAATGTATTAGGTGGTTTCCAATATAACTCAAGAATATTTGAAAGACAGCGAATACTAGGTATTAATTTATTAATTCCTGAATTGTTTAGCCCTGCAAATGCTCAGCAAACGCTAGCAGGTAGAGGTTTTACCGAGACTAGATTGGTTGGTTTATATGGTTCTACCGAATTTGGTTATAAGAATTGGGCAACCTTAACGTTGACAGCTAGAAATGACTGGTCTTCTACATTACCTACAGATAACAATTCATATTTTTATCCATCAGCAAGTTTAGCTTTTGTATTTACAGATGCCTTTGGTATTGATAGTGATTGGATTTCTTATGGTAAATTTAGAGCTAGTTGGGCGCAAGTAGGTAATGATACAACTCCTTATGCATTAGATTTTAACTTTTTTCCAGTTACTACAGCATCGGGACAATATAGTTTAAATAATAATTTCCCATTTAACGGCGCATTAGCATATTCTGCCAGTACAATTATTCCTCCTTCAAACTTAGTTCCAGAAGAACAAACTTCGTATGAATTTGGGTTAGACATGAAACTATTCAAAGGAAGATTAGGTATTGATTTTGCTTACTTTAAAAATGAAAACAGAAATCAGATATTAGCTGTTGCTATTCCTCAAACTACAGGATTTGGATCAAGAGTTTTAAATGTTGGTCAGGTAGATCAAGAGGGTTTTGAACTTGCCATAGATGCTACCCCTTTAAAAGTTGGTGACTTTACCTGGAATACTGCAATTAACTTTTCACAGGTGGAATCGGAGGTTGTTGAGCTAACACCCGGTTTGGAACGTTTTACAATAGCGTCTGCATTTAGCAGTGTACAGGTAGTGGCTGTTCCTGGTAAAGAATTTCAATTATTTGGTTTTGATTTCTTAAGAGACCCTGCTTCAGGCAGGCCAATTATTGATCCTACTACTGGTAGAAGGCAGCAGGCAGGCCAAGCAGAAACTTTAGGCTCTGTTTTACCAGATTGGACAGGTGGTTGGGTAAATACCTTTTCTTATAAAGGTTTTAGCTTGAATACTACCATTGACGTAAAATGGGGTGGTGTCATGATATCTTCTACAGTTCGAAACTTGCAACAAGGTGGACTTGTAACTGAAACTTTATATGGTAGAGATGGAGCTTTTATAGATACTGATGGTGTTATTCCTGATGGAAATGGTGGATTTGTTGATAACAATGTGCCATTATTAAATGCTGAAGACTACTGGACAGCTTCTTTAGGTGTTGGTAGTGTAGCTACTCCTTGGGTGTATGATGCTTCTTTTGTTAAGCTAAGAGAAGTAGGTTTATCATATACATTACCTTCAAAAGTGTTAGAAAAAACATTTATCAAAGGTGCAACTTTTGGTGTTGAAGGAAGAAATTTAGCATTATTATACTCTAAAGTTCCTCACATAGATCCTGAAGCCAGTTTACTTGGTTCTGGAGCTAGTGGCTTTGGTATAGAAAGATCGAATGTGCCTACTACAAGAAGTATTGGTTTTAATGTAAGACTAACATTTTAAACTTAAAAAATTAAGAAAAGATGAAAAAAATAAAATTTATAATATTAGCATCTGTTTTGATGTTTGGGTCATTACAATCTTGTGAGAAGACCCTAGATATCAATACTAATCCTTTGGCTGCTTCTTCGGCCGATCCGAATGCAGTTTTGCCATTTGTCTTTGTACAATATTCGGCTAGAAAAGTAACCGAATTAGGAACTAGAATTTGTGATGTATCTCAATACATTTCAAACACGTTTAATAGCCCAAATAGAGGTACTGTAAGTAGTTTTCTTACAGGTAATACCTGGAGAATGTTTTATGTGCAAGTATTAGGAAATTTATCATTAGTAAAAGCGGATGCTGCAGCTGCGGGAGAAACAAGTAATAATGTAAATGCAATTGCAACCATCTTAATGGCGCAAATTTTTTATGAAGCAACGAGTCTTTGGGAAGATGTTCCTTTTGGTGAAGCTTTAAATGGTACTGATTTTCCTAACCCTCAGTTTGACAGCCAGCAGGATGTATTGAATGGCATTGTTGCTATGTATGATGAAGCTATCGCATTGATAGATGCCATTCCTGCTACAGGTAATTTTACAATTACTCCTACCAGTGATATGTATTATGGCGGAAATATGGACAATTGGAGAATCTTAGCCAATTCATTAAAGCTACGTACATTGATGATGTTAAAAAGTGGTGGCGCAAGTGTTGATGCACAAATTAATACGACTTTAGGCCAACCCTTAATGGAAACAAATAGCCAAGCTGCCATGATACAATATTCTGGACAACCAGGAGCTCAAAATGCAATGTTAGCAATTATTACTGCATTCTTTGGCCCGGATAATGAAAGTTTAAATGTATTTGGTCCTGGTGACCCAATAGATGCTTTGTTAAATGGCTCTGGAGATCCACGTTGGGATTTGTGGGTTGCTAGAAACGATCTGCCTGCACCTGGTAATGATCTATTTCCAAATCCATCTTCATCAGTTTTAAGTAATAATATTATAAGAGCTAATCTACCTGACATGCTAATAATGCCAGCAGAAATAGATTTGTATAAAGCACAATTAGCATTAGAGGGTGTTGCGGCTGCTGGTGACGCTGAAACTAACTATAGAAATGGTGTTAGCAATGCTATTAAATGGTGGGGGCAAGATATTCCTGGAGTATTAGCTACTGTAGCTACTGGTGATATTGACGCATATGTAAATGGTTTAGCTGCTCCAACAATGAACGATATATATAATCAACAATATTTGGCTACATTCTTACAACCAGTTATGGCGTGGAATGTATGGAGAATTAATAAAGTACCTGTTTTAGCTCCTCCACCAAATTCGTCGATAGGAACTGTATTAAGAAGATTTGTATATCCTCCAAATGAGATAGCAGCGAATCCTAACACTCCAGCTGATAAACCAACTTTTGAACCAATGTGGTTTGAAAATTAAAAACGTATTTTAAGATGAAAAAAATAACATATATTTTAATAGCATCGGTTATTTTCTTAACCGGTTGTTCAGAAGATTTTGTATTAAACGATAATGATCAAGGTTTAAACGTTGCATTATTAGATGGCGACTATGTAGCGTATAGTGCTAATGGAGCCAATACTACTACTCCTGCAATAGATGCTAAGGAGGGAGATACTGGTGTTGCATTAAATGTTGAGATACCTACAGGTACAGAATCAGATGTTACAATTAACTTTGAGTTTGGGGGTACAGCTATTTTTGGTACAGATTTCACTTGTGCTGGATGTACTAGTGCTGGAGGTAGTGTTGTACTTACACCGGATGACGGTGGTGGCGCCACTAACGTCATAGATAATGTGGATATACTTATTGATTTAGTAAAAGATCAAAATCAAGATGGTGACAAAACATTAACTGTAACTCTTGTAAGTGCTTCTAATGGTCAAGGTGCTGTAAATGTTGGTCGTGGTGGAACTGATTTATTAAGAACTCAGACTGTAAACATTTCTGATATAGACTGTGGAGACGTAGCAGGACTTTATAATGTTACTGGTACAATCTTAGTAGATGACTTTGGCTCTGGACCATATGCCTATGATGATAGAATTGCTTTAGCTGATTGTTCTGTAGAAGGAGAATATGGTATCGCAGATATCACAGGAGGATTATACACTAATGCTTATGCAACAAACTATGGTGTTACACCTGCTGCTGCCGTAATTGAATTTGACCCAACTACTGACGGACCAGTTACTTGGAGCGGTGTTTCAGATCAGTTTGGTGGTTCAGTTATAGAAGATGCTGCTTCTGCGACTGCTAGTAATTATAATGCCGCAACCGGTGTAGTTACCATTTATTGGACAGCAACTGCTTATGGTGAGCGTGGTGTCACAATGTATACTGTTGTACCTTAGATCGATTAATTTAAATTAATGATTAAGATTTTTATGCTCTTGCATTGACTTTGATATAAAAAACAACCTTTACAATTTTAGAAAGTCCGCTTTCGTGGCGGACTTTTAATCTTGTTCTAAATAATGAATCCTTAAACATATGATTAATCAAATAAGAAGTATAAACATTTTGCTATTTACTATCATGATATGTAATGTTGCTTGCGCCCAATTTAAAGAGCCATTTAGTAAGAGACTAACTGTGAACGAAGTTTCCAAAGAAAACCCTTACGGTAAGTCAAACCCTAAAGCCCCAGCTGAGATTAAAGATTTCGAAAAACTAATAGGCGAATGTAATTGTAAAAGTTTGCAAAGAGGTCAAGATACGTTGGCACTTAAATGGAGATGGAAGTATATTTTAAATGGTTTTGGGGTGCAAGATGATGGCTGGTTTGGCAACGATACAATTCAATCAGCATTTACAAGTATAAGAATACTCAATCCTAAAACTAAAAAATGGCATGTTCCATTCTTTACACCAAATATGATGCGAGATCCAAATGTTTGGGTTGGTGGTAAAGAAGGCGATAAGATTATATTGAAAAGAAAACAAAAACTCCAGAATAATGTGGAAGCTGAAAGTATCCTTACTTTTTTTAATATATCAGATAAGGGCTATGATTGGACAGGGAAAATGGTAATGCCCAATGGTAAAGAACATATTTTTTGGCAAATATGGTGTATTAAAGAAGATTAAAATGAGTGTCAAAGATAAGATTGAAATAGTTATCCTATTAATTTTGATCTTCTTATTATTAATGTTTTTACCACTTACTTTTATGATTTTAAATAGTTATGATTCTAATCCAAATTTTGATCAATATTTAGCTGGTTTGCACGTTTTAATTTCGGTATTAATATTGGGCTTAATATTGTTTATTGTTAAAGATTTACAAAACTAAAAATGGTTATAAAATTGGATTCTTTTAACTATAAAAATACAGTTATGTTAAACTTTGTTAATTGTAGCTAACCCTTATAAAGGTTTACAGATTTTCAAATTAGATTCTTTTCATTTGAGAAACTAATTATTTTAAAAATGAAAAGAATAATACTAACCCTCTTAATTATTAACCTTTCAAATATTGGCTTTTCTCAAAAAGCATATCAACCAGAACTGGGTAACAAAAATTACAAAGCAGTAATTGCCAAAGCAAAAAAAGCACTTATAGTCAATAAAACAGACTCTATGGCTAATTATATGTTAGGCTTGTCGTATACCAATTTGCAAAAGCATAATGATGCCATTAAGCAGTTAAACTTAGCCAAAGAAAACGGGCTTAATATTTTTCCTGTTCAACTAAATCTCGCCAAAAATTACACAAAAACTGGTCAGATAGAAATGGCTATAGCAGAACTAGACACTGCTTCCAAAACGGGCAGATTAACTCTAAATCAAATTGATAATTCTGAGTTCGAGTTATTAAAATCTAGTCAGAATTATAGAAAAGTAAGAAAACAAGTATATAATAGTATCTATCCTTGTAAAGCAGATAACAGCTATCGACGTTTTGATTTTTGGGTTGGTGAGTGGGAAGTGTTTACTCGAGGTCAAAAAATTGCGGAAAGTACAATTTCATTAACCAATGGAGACTGCGGTATAATAGAAAATTATAGACCGCAAAATGGAAGGGCTGGTGGCAATTCAATCAGTTATTACGATAGTGCTGACAAAAAATGGAAGCAAAATTGGGTAGCTGGTGGTAGTGTTTCGCACTACTCAGAGCCAGATAGTATTACAAAAGGAAATATGCAAATTATTGCGAACGCAACAACACCAAATGGAGCTAAGTATTTATTAAGAATGTCTTATTTCAATAATGAAGATAAAACAGTAAGACAACTTATGGAGCGCTCAATAGATAAAGGCAAGACATGGGTGCCTGTCTATGACGGATTATACAAACCTAAAATTGAAAATAAAATGAGTAGTAACGTAGAAATTAAAAAGATAAATCTAGAAGAAGATAATTTAATTTTTGGTAAAGAATTCATAGGTTCTTATCAAAATACACCAAAGCATATAGAACAGGTGAAATCGAAACTAAAAACTTTGAATTATTACTACAAACCGTTAAATGCGGTGTCAATTTATTTGTCAGATCCTCAAACGGAAAAAGAAAATATGTTAAAATCATTTCATGGACATGTAGTAAACGAAAGAAGAAATATAAAACCTCCTTTCAAAATTGTAGAGATGAATGCTGGCGAATATTTAGTAAGTGCTACAAAAGATAAATCATTAATGAATAGTTTATATAGTGAAGCTTTTAAGCATGCCGCTATAAATAATGTAAAACTATCAAATAATGAACCACCCATTTTAATAACTACGGCAGACGAAATAGGAAATCCTGTTTTTTCAATCTATTTTAAAATAAATGAGTGATACTTCAAATAAACGATTCTATTTTTTAGTAATTATTCTATCAATATGGATTTTAATACTAATAATCGTAGGT
Organism: Maritimimonas sp. 2304DJ26-3; assembly: GCF_056591635.1. NCBI lineage: Bacteria > Pseudomonadati > Bacteroidota > Flavobacteriia > Flavobacteriales > Flavobacteriaceae > Maritimimonas > Maritimimonas sp. 2304DJ26-3. The sequence continues at coordinate 468,635 of NZ_JBWQOK010000001.1, read as the reverse complement.
GGTATATTATATATCATAAATTGATCTAATTAAAAGTAAAAGAGTTATGAAATTCAACACTCTATTTTATTACTATTCATTTTCTTAGTTATTGACTGCGCAAAAAAATAGAAACAAAACAAAGAATGGATGAAAATAAATTAACAATTCAAGTGTATTACGAATGTATGGGCGACAAGATTAAAGAACCTTTGCTGAATATTCTGTATAAAAATATAGTGTTTAAAAGCAAATGGGCTAATTATAAAAGTAGAGAAGAAATGCTTGATGCTGTTTGGCCTTATGTAGGTATTAATAAAGCATACAATTTAGAAATTAAAAAAATAAAAGATTACTACCTGGTATCATACGATCTAAAAAATAAAAAAGACAAGAATAAAATTGCAGAGGCCATTGAAAAAATCACTTTTAACGATAAAAAGATGATTGAAATAGAAGTTAAGAGAATGAATAAAATTTAGGTGTCACATCTTACAATATGAAAATAATTAAAACAGCATCTTATTAATCTTTAGATTTAACTTAATCAACGTACAAAATACTTATTTTAAAAAATTTGATAAAAGTATACTTCGCCTTGTAATTATTAATCTCAAATCCAATTATTTAAAAGGTTTATGATATGAGTAAAGGTAGTTTATATGGCAAAGACAAAGGATGCTTATTGAATATTGAACCATTGATAGAAATCAACTAATTATTATTTAATTTTTACGTTTCGCTAGATTGTAGTTAAAAAAGAGTTAATCTATTCAAGTTGATTTCATTTAAGCTAATATTATCCTAATTTTAGGAAACCAAAATCAATCCCTAATGATTAGAATTATACTATCAATTTTTACTGTATTAGCTTCAATCTTATCTTTTTCTCAAAAAGAAGCTCAGGCCTTTTTACCAGAAGTCTTTGAGGATTATCCTAATGTGCGCGATTTTACGATGTCACCAGATGGCCAAGAGATTTATTTTACAGTTGATGATCTAAAAAGTAGAGTAGCACTGATTGCATATATTAAGAAAGCAAAGGACGGTTGGAGTAAGCCTAAATCTGTTTCTTTTACAGGTAAATATAGAGATTTAGAAGCAGCATTTTCTCCAGATGGCAAGCGATTATATTTTGTGTCGAATAGGCCGATTCATAAGGATTCTATAAAACCAAAAGATTATGATATCTGGTTCGTAGATAGAATTAATGATGGCTGGTCGGAGCCAAAAAACATTGGAGAACCTATTAATACTTCGGCTCACGAATTTTATCCTTCGGTTACTAATAATGAGGATATCTATTTTACTGCTGAACGAGAAGGAGCTGTGGGTAGGGAAGATATTTTTGTTAGTCGATTAAAGAATGGCAAATACCAAGAGCCAACTTCACTTAAAGGAGAATTAAATACTAAATATTTTGAATTTAATGCTTTTGTAGCCCCTGACGAGAGTTATATTCTATTTAGTGGTCAGCGCCCTAAAGAAGGTAAAGGAAGAGGGGAATTGTATATTAGTTATAATGAAAATGGCACTTGGTCTAAAGGAAAGTTATTAAACAAAATCAATTCTGAGTATCTTGATTTTTGCCCATTTGTAGATATAAAAACAGGTAAATTATATTTTACGAGTCAGAAAACTGACGCGAAGAGATTCTACGACAAATCGTTAGATTTAGATTCATTTTTAGAGATGTATAAACAATGTCCGAAAGGATTAAATAGAATTTACTCTATAGATTTTGAAGAAGTAAAGAAATAATTACTTTTTGACAATCAGATTATCAATAAGTTTAGTAAGCTCTTCTCCATGTAAATTTTTGGCTAGGATCTTACCATTTTTATCGATCAAAAAATTATCAGGTAAAGCCGTTACAACATAGTCATAAGCAGCTGGTGTTTTAAAACGCTCTAAAGTAGAAACATTAGCCCAAGTACGATTGTCTTTTTCTAATGCCTTTAACCATTTTTCACGTTTATCATCGAGTGATACACCATAAATATCAAATTGCTCTCGTGAATGTTTAGACATTAACTCATTTAATTTTGGAGCTTCTCGCCTACAGGGTCCACACCAACTAGCCCAAAAATCAATTAAAGTATAATCAGAATTTAATGAAGCTAAACTTACCATGTCTCCGGCAGCGTTTGGCATTTCAATAGGAGCAACTGTTCCACCAATAGCAGTTTGTTGTAGACGATTTACTTTTTCTCGAATTTTTTTGGTAATAGCTAAATCAGGGTGGGCAGCTTCAAATTGAGTAGCCAATGAATCAAAGTTAGCTAATTGATGTGCTCCTTTCCATCTTATAGAAGTTGCATATAAACCCAAAGTTGAATTCATATTTTTTTGAATATAATCAACTAGTTGATCTAAATGCTTATCGTAATTGATTAATTCTAATTTACCTAATTCAGCAATCTTTCCTTGGTCTGGATTCTCAGTCTTTTTCAATTCCTTTATTTCTCTGCGAACTGATTTTACCAATCTATCTAACGATTCAGCTCTAAAAGTTTCATATGCCAATAATTCTTCACTATCCTTTGAACCTCGAACTACAGTTTTAAAATTATCAGTATTATAACCAGTTATGGTTAAGAGTAAATTTTGCCCTTTGTTTATTACTAAACCTACTTTCTTTTTATTTGGAAACGTAAGAGAATATAAATAAGGCTCTGTATTAAATGACGCTTCAAAATATCCATTTTTATCAATTAGGATGGTATCTATTACCTTTTCTACTTTACGCTCTATATCTGCCTCTTGCTTTAAGATTGCATAATCAACAACTGGGTCAATAGTTCCTGAGATAGAAAAAGTAACTTCTTCTTTCTCTGTACAAGACAATAGTATCACAATAGATATTGATAAGAAAAGTAATCTTTTAAACATAATAGTTTGGTTTTTGCTGTAGCAATGGTCGGCTAAAATAATTTATAATTACACGAGAGGTTGTTAAAAGATTTATAAAGTATTTAACTACATTTTTTGATAAACCATTGCAACTCAAATAAGCAATCATCAAAGTTTTCGATATGGCTCATGTGTCCATCGGCAAATTCTACTAACTCTACTTCTGTATTTTTAACTTGATCGATCAATGAGTCATAATCTAACACAGGATCTTTTCTACCAATAATCAATAGCTTTTTATAAGGTGAAAAATGCAATAACATATCTCTATGATCACGTATTTTCATTCCTTCTAGAGCAGCAACAATTCCCTGTAAAGGTGTTTTTAATGCTTCCTTTTTTAGAGATTTTATTTCTTCAGCAAAAATCTTTCGATTTTTTGGCCTAAACAGATTTGCAATAGCCATTCGAACAAAAGTCTTGTGATTTTGTTTTACAGCTTTGATGGCTCTATCGCGATTTTTCTTTTTCTCCGTTGAGTCTGCTTTTGAAGTGGAATTGTGCAAGCATAACCCTTTTAAAGCATCCGGATTCTTTTCCGCGAAAGCGAGCGCTACATAGCCACCCATAGAATGCCCAATCATAATCGAACGTCTAATCATTAAATGCTGTAAAACAGCTTCAACAGCTTTGGCCATTTGCTCCATGGTATGTATATAACCCAAGCATCCGGTTTTGCCATGTCCTAAAAGATCAATACAGATCACACGATTTTTCATGCTTAGCTGGGCGGTTATCCGCTCCCACATTGATGAATTTTCTAAAAAACCATGTAACAATACCACCGCCTGACCTTTACCTTGGTCGGTATAAAAAATATCGATGCCTTTATGTGCTAAAATCATTTTACTATATTCGGCAAAGATAAAGAAGATGGATGCTTGATGATTGAAGTTAGAAGTGCCAAAAGAAAAGAATTATTAACAATTAAAAAGATTCCTATTTTTATGGGAAGTTAGCATGAATAAAACAAAAGAAATTTGGATTAGTGGCTTTGCATTGTTTTCGATGTTTTTTGGGGCAGGAAACCTTATTTTACCTCCTTTTTTAGGCTTTAAAGCTGGTGGAGATTGGTTTTGGGTAGCTTTAGGTTTTGCCATAACTGCCGTATTGATTCCACTATTGGGTATTCTAGCACATGCACGTTTACAAGGTACCATGTATGACTTTGGTAAAAAAGTATCACCTGTTTTTAGTTTAGCTTATTGTTTAATTGTGTATGCCATTTCGGTGGCTTTACCAGCGCCTAGAACAGCTTCGGTTACACACGAAATGGCTATTGAACCATTTTTTGGTACCACCTCTTTATTAACCAGCACTATTTATTTTGTGTTGGTGTTCATTTTTGTAATGAACCGCTCAAGGATTTTAAGTCTTATTGGTAAATATCTTACGCCACTTATTGTACTTATTCTATTGGCCATTATTGCCATTGCTTTGGGTTCATCTACACCGTTGCAAAATCCTTCGTTGTTTAAAACACCTATTGTAGATGGTCTATTAGAAGGGTATCAAACTTTTGATGCCATTGGTGCCGTGGTGGTTGGTGCTGTTATAATTATCTCTTTAAAGTTGCGAGGTCATGATTCTTTTGAAGCGAAGAAAGAACTCATTACTAAATCTGGTTTTATTGCCGGAGCCGGATTATTTATTATTTACAGTGGTATGATTTTAAGCGGTTCGTTGTTTAATATGTCTTTTGATGCTACAGCCACGCGTACAGAAGTATTGGCAGGTTTAAGTACCATTACTTTGGGTAATTTTGGCACTACTTTTTTAAGTGTATTGGTTGCTTTGGCTTGTTTTACCACTGCCGTGGGAATTATTACTGGAACCGCCGATTACTTTAAAGGATTATTTAAAGAATCACAACTTGCTTATACAATTACGGCGGTATTAGGTTGTATTATTGGCGTAGTTGTAGGTCAGTTTGATGTACATTATATCATTGATATTGCTTTACCTGCATTAATGTTTATTTACCCAATTACTATTGTATTGATATTGTTGAATGTTATACCTGAGAAATTTGCTTCACCTTTGGTATTTAAAATAGTAGTAGCGGTAACCTTTTTGTTTAGTATACCTGACTTTTTAAAGTTTATTATACCGCCGCAAAGCTTAGCTGGAATACAGAATATAATACCGCTTTCTCAATATAGTTTGGGATGGGTGTTACCAGCTTTAGTTGCTTTTGTCTTAGCGAATGCATTTAAAAAGCACTAAGCTCCTATTTTTTAATAAACTTAATAGTTTTGTTATTTCCGTCGATTTCTAGTTTTATAAAATAAATACCTTTAGTTAATCGCTCTAAATCGTTTATAAAAATACGTTGGTTTTTTATAGGCACTGAGGTAGTGTTGATCAGTTTGCCTTCAATACTAAAAATTGTAGCAAGGGCTTCATTATTTGTCGATCTAACGTCAATTGTCATTGAATCTGATACCGGATTTGGATAAGCAATAGTATCATTAGATTGCGTAATCTCATTATTTGATAGCGTACTTTGTTGGTAGATACGAACATAGTCAATCTCAAGGTTACTACTAGTAAAATTTGTAGCAATATTAGGTAAAATGGCAACATTAAAAAGCAAGTATTGATCATCATTAAAGGGCCATGTGCTATCATTTTTAACTGGTGGGTTATAGGTGTAATGCACTATATTATCAACACTAAAGATCATTTTTTCAGGAGTCCACTCGAGGGTATATACATGAAATTCAATAGACGCATTGCTAATTGTTTGCCCACCTTTATTACCAGTGTTACCAAAGCTTGAGGGGGAATGAATAGCACTTTGCACGAAATCTTGATTGGCACCCCAATGTTCCATAATATCAATTTCACCACAGTTAGGCCACGGGGTTGTTCCAAACCCTTGTGTTTGCCAGTAAGCTCCTGGTTCTGATATGTTTTTTCCTAACATCCACATTGCTGGCCAAGTACCAATTCCAGTAGGTAATTTAGCTCTTATTTCAACCTTGCCATGGGTGAATGCAAATTTAGAATTGAGTCTTGCCGAGGTATATTGTTTAGTAGCTCCTTGATCAGTAAATGATTCTTTTTTGGCAATTATTTTTAAGATTCCGTCTTCAATAACAGCATTATCTATTCTATTAGTGTAATGTTGAATTTCACCATTGTACCAACTGGTACCGTTTGGTAATTGCTTCTGTTGGAACCATTTTGATGAATCAAGTGGGCCATTGGTATCAAACTCATCTGACCAGACCAATGTGTCAAATTGAAGAACTTGATTTTTCGTATTTAAAATATGATTAGATTCTTTCTTTTGAGCTGGGCTAGAACACGAAAGTATAGAGAGAGCAAGGCTAAAAATAAAATAACGATAGTTCATTGAGTAAAAATACAGCTTTAATTAGAAGTGTTCTTTTTATCGACTTTTATGTAGTCTCATAAAAATAAAAGAAGCTATCAATCCTACCAACGAAAAAACTGCAAGTGCTAAAAAAACATGTTGGTGGCCAGTTCTTCCGGGTGAACTATCGAGTAAATAGCCCATTAAAGGGCTTGCAAAAATATCTGGGGTATATCCTATTACAGATATAACACCTACTGCAGTTCCTGTTAGAGCTAATGGTATTTTGCCTTCTTCTAACACGGCAAAATACAATACGCGAGCGGCATAAACACCAAGAGCTACTAAAAATACTGAGAGTAAGAAAAAGATATCCATCGATGGGTCAATCAAATCACTAGCAAATAATAAAGAACCAACAATTGCTACGGCAAAACCTATTACTAAATAAATTGATGCTTTAGATCTATCAGCCAAAAAACCCGCGAGTACACCAACTATTGGCCTGATAAATAATAAATAAGTGCCTGTTTTAGCTGCATCAACTTCACTATATAGCATCACTTCTTTTGCATACAATGAAAATACGTCGGTAAACTTATAACCTACATAAGCACATAAAATAATAATCATTAACAACCATACACCAGGCAATTTTAAAACCGTTTTTACATTGGCAGCAGAGATACTTTTTACCTGATGTTCAGCAGCTTCTTTTTGAGGTAGCTTTAAAAAGAAAAAAGTCAACACTCCTACAAATGCTACTATAATCGATGAAATAAAAATCACTCTAATAAATGCTTCACTACTTTGCGCGCCCGCGGCCAATGCTTCAGCCGAAGGCATAAAAACAGAGAAAATTACGACACCTAAAGTTCCGAATAACGCTGCTACCAATCCGCGACCACCATCTAAAAAACCAAAGGCTTTTCCTTGTGAATTTACACCTCCCCAAATACGTGTTGCTTTTATCATCGCAGCCCAAAACAAAAAGATAGTGGTAAAACCCCAATAGGCATATAGTACTTTTAGCATAAAATAACTGGGAACTGTTATCATATAAAATCCACCCAAAGCAGTCAACCAAAGTGCAATGGCCATTAAGTTATTGGGTTTAAACTTATCGGCTAACATTCCGCCAAAAAAATATGAGATAAAAGCTACAATTCCATATACCGAAAAACAAATACCCTTTTCTAAATTGGTAAGGTCAAAAGTTTCCAAAAAAGTAGGTAAAAAGATACGCGCCAATACAAAAGGTAAAATAAACACGGCTTCGCCGGCTAAGATGAGTAGTACAATAAAGGTATATCTAGATAGATTTTTTTGCTCGATAGTTTTAAAAATTGGTTAAAAGAGCAATTTACAGGATAAATTTTAGAATTGCCACAGAGAATTATTTTTTATTGGCATTAGCATTTATAATTTGATTGATTTTTTCACTGTAAATAGCAGCTCCATCTTTATTTAAATGATTAGCATCCGACATCCAATTTATAGAAGGTTGATCAGACAGAAAATCAATATGATGAGCTTTTTTTAAGTTGCCTATAGTTTCATAAAAGATATCAACATATTCTTTATTAATTCTCTTTTTATAATTGGGGTGATATGGTGTTGACACTAAATACAAATCAATATCTTCCGCTTCACAAAGGCTATCAATACGATTTAGATATAGAATCTGACTATCGCTAATAGTGTTTTCATCTTTCTTTGCTGAGTAGTGCATATTTAGAATGCGTTGAATGGTTTCGTTATTAGGTTTTTTCTCAACTGACTCGTAAAACCCATTAATTGTAGGCGTTTTGTAGAGGCCTTTAATAATATTCTTGGTATGAGATGCAGAAGATTGTTTTAAAAAATCAGATGGCTCAAAATAATCTATAAAATATAAATACCGTTCTAAACTTTTTTTTCCTTCCGGGGTTGCAACATTAAAAAGTCGATTATAAACAGGAGAGAAGTTATGGATAGATACACCTAAGATCACCCTTTTAATAGAATGCTTATCTTTTAAAAGTTGTAATAGCTTTTGATAAGTAAAATAATAATGTTCGCTTTTACTTGCAAAATTATAAGTATCATCAGTGAAATAATCAGTGTTAATTCGTTGTATTTGTGAGTCACCCATTAAGATGGTTTCAAAATTTGAAATATCTTTTATTTTGAATTCACTTTGCGTTTTTACAAATTTATAATAGATCAATGATATAAATATGAAGGCAACAATAGGAAGGCAAAAGATCAAAATTCTATAAATAAATTTTTTCATAATAATTTCTAAAATTGAAAATATATAAACTCTTGAGCTCCACCTGCGAACCAAATAATTGAAAATATAATTGCATAATATAGAGTATATCTTATGGAGCGCTTCCATTTAAGCCCCAGATTTTCTATTGCATATTGTCCTTCTCTACCTTGCCATTCAACTAGTAAGAATATCAGGATAAGAATAGAAGTTGTTGTAACATTATTATCATCAAAGTTTGGTGTTGAAAAAAGAGAAGTAGAAAATAATCCGGTTATGTACGAGAATGCGTGTTCAATATTTTCGGCTCTAAAGAATATCCATGCAAAAACAGTAAGTCCAAAAGTGAATAGCATAGAAGACAATTCTTTAAAAGTGGGTAGATACTTTCCTTTAGCCACTATTTCCATACTTTTTCTATTGTTTTTAGTTAACAATAATGGTAAAAAGTAAATGGCGTTTAAAGCACCCCAAAAGATAAATGTCCAGTTAGCGCCATGCCAAAAACCACTAACTACGAATATTATGACAGTGTTTCTAATTTTCATCCAGGTGCCACCTCTGCTACCTCCTAAAGGAATGTAGAGGTAGTCTTTAAACCAACTGGAAAGAGAAATATGCCAACGTCTCCAGAATTCAGCAATATCTCTTGAAAAATACGGAAAAGCAAAGTTTTGCTTTAGGTCAAATCCAAATAATCTGGATGTACCAATAGCTATATCAGAATAGCCTGAAAAGTCACCATAAATTTGAAATGTAAAGAATAAAGCTCCCAAAGCCAAAGAACTACCATTCATATCTGAAGAATTATTAAAAATCTGATTGGCAAATTCTGCACAATTATCAGCAATAACTATTTTTTTAAATAACCCCCAAAGTATTTGACGCATTCCGTCAGCAGCTTTTTTATAATCAAAAACTTGCTTACTATAAAATTGTGGAAGTAAATGTGTGGCCCTTTCGATTGGGCCAGCAACTAATTGAGGGAAAAAACTTACAAAAGCTGAAAATGCAATAAAGTCTTTAGTGGGCTTGAGCTTTTTTCTGTAAACATCGATAGTGTAACTTAGTGTTTGAAATGTATAAAAACTAATTCCAACAGGAAGTATAATATTCAATGAATTAGCATTTATTCTTTTTCCAAAAAATGAAAAGGTCTCTACAAAACTATCTAAGAAAAAATCATAATATTTAAAGAACCCTAGAAAGCCAAGATTAATTAAAATGCTTATAGATAGTAAGAATTTTCTAGTAACTAGGTTTTTTTCTTTTTTTAGAAGCAATCCTACAGAGTAATCTACAACTGTACTAAAAAGTATTAATGATAAAAATCGCCAATCCCACCATCCATAAAATAGATAGCTGGCTAGAACAATCAAAAAATTCTGAATTTTTAGCCTTTTGTTTTGAAGTAACCAATACAGTAAGAAAACTGTTGGTAAAAAAATTGCAAAATCAATTGAGTTAAATAGCACTGGAGTAACCTTGGTTTTCTGGGATAAATATACTTTTAAAGTTTAAGATTCGGTTAATTTCAATTATTATATTTTCTTATAGCGGAGGTAAATTTTAAGTTTGAAATATTTTTAGAATTTTACGACTAAATTTATGCTAATAAAAAATAATGGCGGTTCAAGATATACAAACCTATACCTATAAAGACATTTTTTCATTACATGTAGTAGATTTTGAAAAAGCATGTGTGGTTAACAAACCAGAACAGGTAGATAGCTATCGTATCTATTGGATTAAAGATGGTAAAGGTTCATATAGTATTGACTTTAACACCTATGATTTTAATGGAGAAGTCTTATTCTTTCTATCGCCAGGTCAGGTATTTTCAGTTAATTCTGAAAAAGTAAAAGAAGCATATCAAATTACGTTTGTTAGAGATTTTTATTGCATACAAACACATGATAAAGAGGTGTCCTGTAATGGAGTATTATTCAATAATATTTATGAATCTCCATTTGTAAAACCTAATCAAGAAGAAAGTAATAAGTTAACTACCATACTTACTAACTTAACTGAGGAGTTTCGTTTAGAAGATACTGCTCAGTACGATATGTTACAAGCGTATTTAAAACAGTTTATTGTGCATTCGGTTCGTATTAAAAAAGAACGAGATGTTGTAAAAGAAGTTGCCGAAACTAAATTGTTTAAAGATTTTAGCACTTTAGTTGATCTTAATTTTAAGAAGGAACATTCAGTTACTTACTACGCAGAACGTCTTGGGTTATCTCCTAAATCATTAACAAAACATTTCCAAAATATAGGAGTGCAAACACCTAGTGATTTTATTAAAAACAGAATTATACTAGAAACGAAGCGTAAATTACTCTATACAGATGATTCTGTAAAGCACATTGCTTACGATTTGGGTTTTAACGATCCTGCTTACTTCACACGATTTTTTACTAAGGTTGTAGAAAAATCGCCTTTACAATTCAAAAAAGAACTTAAAAATTAGGATGTCCTATTCCTAAGAACTTTTGTCCATTTATTATCATTCTTAGCAATTATAGTTTTGTGCTGTAATAATTAATTAAATACATAACTAAAATTATTTAGCATGAAACAAATCAAGAAAGCAATGTTATTCTTTGCATTAACATTAATAAGTGCAATAAGTTTTGCACAATTACCAGACCCAGGGTTTAAGATTGATGATAGAACAGCTATCGTAATTACTGATCCTCAAAATGATTTTTTAAGCCCTCAAGGAGTGACTTGGGGAGTAGTGGGAGCTAGTGTGACTGAGAACAATACAGTAGACAACATCGAAACGCTATTTAAATTAGCCAAAGCAAATAACATACCTGTTTTTGTATCACCACATTATTATTATCCTAGTGATCATAAATGGAAGATAGAAGGTGCATTAGAGGCTTTAATGCATAAAATAGGAATGTTTGATCGTAAAGATGCTTTGTCAATAGACGGTTTTGAAAACTCAGGAGCCGATTGGTTGACACAGTATAAACAGTATATTAATGATAATAATACAGTTGTTACTAGTCCACATAAAGTATATGGCCCAGATACTAATGATCTTGTTTTGCAGTTACGCAAGAGAGGAATAGAGAATGTTATTCTTGGCGGAATGTCTGCAAATCTATGTACAGAATCCCACATGCGAGAATTAGTAGAACAGGGCTTTAGGGTGGCAGTTGTAAAGGATGCTACGGCTGCAGCAAAGTTGCCAGATTTAGACGGTTATCAAGCTGCACTAACTAACTTTAGAATGATCTCTAGTCATGTATATACAACTGAAGAACTAGAGAAAGAGTTTAAAAAGTAATAACTTTAGCAAACTAACTTTAACTTTAAAATTATGTTCAACGGAAATTTATTAATTAGAATAGGCATGGGCCTGCTTTTTATATGGGGTGGTCTTGAGAAATTTTTTATTGGTTTTCTCGGAGGTGTGGGATTACAAAAAATGGCAGAAGGTTTACAAAGTATCGGTTTCGGATTTCTTGGAGATACTGGTAATTTAATCTTAGCTGCGCTTTTAGCCGCAACAGAATTAGTAGCTGGTATATTAATACTAGCAAATAAAAGGTTGTATGAAGCTTACGCGTCTATGGCTATTGTAATATTGGTAGCTTTGGTGTTAGTGCATATTCCAAATGCAAACTGGATGGATAGTATGATTCATGTAGCACTTACGTTAACGCTGGCAGGATTAGCGCTTAACAATAAGAAGTAAGCCTCATTAAATTTTAAAATATTTTGGGCCCGATTCGAAAGAATCGGGCTTCTTTTTTATCAAAAACTTAACCCTGTCCAAACCTTAGGAACTTTTGTCCATTTTCTTGCCTTAGTATCCGCCGCATCTTTGTGTCAGAATTTAAAAACAAAGAATTATGGACATACAATTAGATCAAAAAGATTTTCAAACAACAATAGAAAATAATAAGAATGTACTAATCGATTTTTATGCAGACTGGTGTGGACCATGCCAAACCTTGTTACCAACAGTTCACAAATTGGCAGAGGAATTTGAGGGAGATGTAATCATTAAAAAGGTGAATGTAGATCAAAATCAAGAATTAGCGCAAAAGTTTGGTGTTCGTAGTATACCTACACTGATTCATATTGCAGATAAGATTGAAGTAGGTCGCGAAGTTGGCCTTATTTCAGAATCAGATTTACGTACAAAAATCAATAATTTAAAATCGGCATAACATGAATAAAAATAAACAATGCCCAAACTGCTGGGGCTATCAAGAATATGATGCAAACAGCTGTAAGAATAAATAAAACAAATAATAACAATTAAAAAATTAGAAATAATGAGTACAAGAATTGAAACATTAAACCCAGAAACAACTACAGGAGAATCAAAAGAATTATTTGATGCAGTAAATAAAAAATTAGGATTTATACCCAATCTTATTAAAGTATTTGGTAATTCGCCAGCTACGTTAAAAGCCTATTTATCTTTAGGAGAGATTGCTGGAAGCGGAAACTTTAACGCAAAATTTAGAGAGCAATTGGCTTTAGCTATCGCTGAAGAGAACGAATGTAACTATTGTTTATCTGCTCACACTGCAATTGGTAAAATGAGTGGATTAACAGATGAGCAAACTGAACAAAATCGTTTAGGAAACTCAGAAGATGCTAAAACTCAAGCTGGATTGAAATTTGCGCAATTAGTTACTAAAAACAGAGGAGTTGTTAATAATGAAGAATTACAAGCTGTTAAAGACGCTGGTTATACAGATGGTGATGTATTAGAAATTGTATTAAATGTAGTTTCGAACACTCTTACAAATTATGTAAATCATATAGCTGACACAGAAGTAGATTTCCCAAAAGTAGAAGCGGGTAAATTTGCAGTAGCACAATAAATTATAAATCAAGAGTGTCATATTATTTATGACACTCTTTTAAAATCAATAAATTATGGAAAACCAGATCAAAGAAGGACTTAAAGATTTAAAAGAATTATTAGGTAAAGGACAGTTTCTTGAGGCAATGGATAAATATCTAGCTGATGATGTAGTATTACAAGAAGCAAATAATGAACCGAAAGTGGGCAAAGATGTATGTATTAGAGCAGAAGAAGAATTATTAGCTGATGTATCTGAGTTTATTAGATATGATATTAAAAACGAATCAGTATCGGGAGATATATCATATTACGAGGCTATAATGGAATTCAAAACTAAGGACGGTCAACATCATAAATTTGAACAAGTAAACAGAACTCAATGGAGAGATGGTAAGATTATCAATGAGCGTTATTACCATGCTTAAATAGATATAGAATACATAATAAATAGCAAAAGCGGACGTAAGTTCGCTTTTTTGCTAGAACTCTTTTAATAGTTTGTAATCTGATATTTAATTATATTTGAGGAAAATAACAAGTCATGAAACAACTAACTATACTTTTGGTATTATTATTTACTTTTCCATTAGTAGCTCAAGATAAAGAACAAGCCATTAAAGATGTAACCGAGGCGGGTTATAATTATATAGATACCTTTTATAAAGTAGACACTACTTTAGCTTATAAAAGTGTACATAAAGATGTTCGTAAAGTTGGTTGGTGGTTTGATAAAAAAAAGAATGCTTATTCAGACAATATAGAAATGCCTTTTGATAGATTAGTTAGTTTGGCAAAACGTTGGAACGTAAAAGGAGACCGAACAAATGATCAATCTCCTAGAGTAGTTGAGGTATTAGAAGTTTCAGATAAAATAGCCGTTGTTAAAGTAATAGCTGAATGGGGTATTGATTACCTTAACATGGTCAAGACCGATGACGGTTGGAAAAGCATAAACATAGTATGGCAATCACCACCTAAATTTTCGTTGAATGATTAGTGGTTAGTTTAACCCTGCCATTTCTCGAGCCCAGTTAACAATGATCATACTAATATCATCTTTCCATTTGCCAGGCTTTCCTTGAAAAGAATTTTTAGGCGATTCGTGTATGGTGTTCCAATGATCTAAGCCAGGATATTCATATAGAATATGATCGGAATGACCATTCTTCTTCAGTATCTCTATAATCATCTTATTGTCAAAAGAAGACATAATCCAGTCATTAGTACCTCGCATAATTCGTACAGGAACTTTTATTTTTTCCCATTCACCAGCCAAGTCATAATCTTGTAATTGCTGATAATATTTCACAGGTCGCCCATACATATGTTGAGGGCCATGATAATTATATTTTCCTAAGGCAGGGTATTCATTTACAATATCTTGATAAGATTTCTTTTGGATAAGCATTCCGTAATATAATGGAATATAATATTTATTCATTTTTTCAACTATTTCAGATTCAGAATCTCCATTCATTTCGCGAATTCTCCTTTCAATTTCTAGCATATGTTCAAACCAAGTTTTAAAAAAAGCACCATCAGAGATCACACCAGCTAGATTAAATTCATTTGCTAACATAGGAGCTAAAGCACTACCCATACTTGATCCATAAACAATAATCTTTGAGGTGTCAACATAGGGCTTTGATTTTAATAATTTAATAGCAGCTTTAAACCCTGAAATATCCGTTAGAAAATCACTTTTAGAACAATCGCCTTCGCTATCGCCAACCCCTGGTTTTTCAATACGCATAACAACCATATCTGTTTTTTCAACCAAATCTTTAATCACTCGCATCCAATTATTGGTTCTTCCCGGATATGCTTCAATACTTGAACAGCTTAAACCACCAATTAAAACAACAGCGGGCTGTTTACGACTTTTTTTTGGTTTAGTAATGATTACCCTTTGGGTAATTCCATAAGAGCTTGTTACTTCTTCATAATGAGTGTCGAGACCCTTATGTATTTCTTTAGGAATAGGATTTAAACGTACACTTTTCTGCAATAAATAATTATCTCTTAGGACTTCAATAGTTATTGATTTTTCGGCTCTAATTCCATAAGTAATCTCCGTCCAGGTTTCACCATCTCTAATCAGATTGTCATCAACTTTTAATATAATATCGTTGGTTAATAATCCAGCTATTTCCAATGGACTCCCTTTTTCCAAGGAAACAATTTTAGCCCCTGGCATGTTATTCTTGGGACTACTTATTTTCGCTTGCCACATTGCTCTTCTTTCTAGTCTTTGCGAATAACTTAGGTTAATAAATAAAATAAAAGATAAAAATGAAATGGTAACTTTTAGATGCTTGAATAACATATTTTGTAATTTTTTTAAGTTTTCTTTAAAATTAGATTGATTACTTTTACTCAAATCACAAATTATATAAACGCCTTTTGTTTTTATATGAAAAGGCTTAAAGATATGATTTGGTTTTGTTGAAATTTTTATGCGGTCAACCCAATTTTATCTTTTCAATTCTAGAATAGTAACCCATGTACTTTTTTGGATACTCTATTATGTCTTCTTTAGTTTGATTTGGGCAACGAATCAAGGTTTACAAGCATCATTTTTCTTAGAATTTATTTTATTGCCAATTCGTATTATGGCGGTGTATATAACTATCTATTATTTATTGCCAAATTTTTTAATACCTAAAAAGTTTCTAAAATTTATAATGGGCTATGTTTTATTGATCTTATTTGCTGCAATTCTACAACGTATTTTTATTCATGTCTTTTATGAAGACCTATTGCAAAATAATACGACTCAAGGATTGTTTAGTTTTAAAATGTTGCTTAGGGCAACGGTTTTAATTAACACAACAGTCTTTTTGGTGTTAAGTTTAAGAATATTTCAGTTGTTTTTAATTGAAAAAGAGAAAAATGAAGATCAGTCAACAAATTATCTGGAAATTAAAGCAGACAGAAGAATACATCGAGTAAATATTAATGAAATTCTATATATAGAAGGCCAAGGTAATTACACTACTTATCACTTTACTGATAATTCAAAGATTACGGCATATGGTTCGATAAAAAAAGCTTTAGAATCTTTACCTAATTATTTTATCAGAGTACATAAATCTTATATTGTAAATAAGAAAGAAATAAAATCGTTTGACACAAGTTCTATTGAAGTCAAAGGCCAGTTAATACCAAGAGGTAAAAGTACTGAGGACAATGCTTTGACATTAAAATAAAACCAGTCTAAGACTGGTTCATTATTTCCTCAATTTCCTCTGCTTCTATAGGTATATTTTGCATTAGGTTAAAAGGCTCTCCTTTTTCTTGAATAACAACATCATCTTCTAAACGAACACCAAAACCTTCATCAGGTATATAGATGCCAGGTTCAACTGTAAACACCATGTTGGCTTGCATGGGTTCAGTTAAAATGCCATAATCATGGGTGTCTAAACCTATATGATGTGAAGTGCCATGCATAAAATACTTTTTATAAGCAGGCCAATCTTTATCTTCTTTTTGAACGTCAGTTTTATCTATTAGTTTTAATCCTAATAATTCTGAGGTCATTAGTTTACCAACTTCTACATGATACTCTGCCCAATCAGTACCAGGAATTAGCATTTTAGTAGCTTCATTTTTCACTCTATTCACAGCATTGTAAACTTCTTTTTGACGTTTGGTGAATTTACCAGATACTGGAATTGTTCGTGTCATATCACTGGCATAATTAGCATATTCAGCTCCTACATCCATTAAAATAAGATCGCCAGCCTTACACTCTTGATTGTTTTCTATATAGTGTAATACATTAGCATTGTTGCCAGAAGCGATTATGGGTGTATAAGCAAACCCTTTAGAGCGATTACGTAAAAATTCGTGCATATATTCGGCTTCAATTTCATATTCCATTATACCAGGTTTTGTAAAACCTAATACCCGTCTAAACCCTTTTTCGGTTATGTTACATGCCTTCTGCATTAAATCTAACTCGGTTTGATCTTTTACCGAACGTAATCGTTGTAAGATAGGATTACTCTTAGCAACCGAATGTGCAGGGTATTTTTCTTTTAACCATTTTGTATAACGATCTTCTCTGGTTTCGATAACCACAGCAGCTCTATAATGCTCGTTAGTATTGATATAAACTGTATCGCACTGTGTCATCAATTCAAACATAACTTTTTCCATGTCTTGCAACCAGTAAACCGTTTTTATTCCGCTGGTTTTAAGAGCGGCTTCTTTTGTCAGCTTTTCACCTTCCCAAACAGCAATGTGCTCATTAGTTTCTCTTAAGAACAAGATTTCGCGATGTTTTTCTTTTGGGCAATCTGGAAATAATACCAAAATACTTTCTTCTTGATCTACACCACTTAAATAAAAAATATCACGATGTTGTTCAAATGGCATCGTACTATCTGCACTTATAGGATAGATATCATTTGAATTGAATACTGCTAGACTGTTTGACTTCATTTGAGCCATAAAGTTTTTACGATTCTTTATATACAGGTTACGATCAATAGGAAGGTATTTCATAAAGGTGAATTAAATATGAACCTCAAAAATAATTAAAGAAAAGTGTAATTAAGTAGCCAAATGGCGTTAATTTATGTTTTTGCGAATTCTACTCATGTGCCTTGTAGAAATACCTAAAAAAGAAGCTAGGTAATGGAGAGGCACTTGTTGTAATAATTTGGGTTCATTTAATAAAAGTTTATTATAACGTTCTTCAGGAGAAAGAGTTAATAAATCTATACGATAGTCATCAATAAGATAAATTTGATTCTCAATCAGGTTGTAATAAAATTGCTTAAATCCTCTGTTATTTTCGAGCAAATGATAAAAATGGTCAATACTGATAACATATAAACGACAATCACTTAATGCTTTGATAGATTTTCTTGAGGAGACTTTATTTATGAAACTCTTTAATGAAGATGTACATGAATTTTTTAAACCCAAATAAGTTGTTTTCTCTTCACCAAGCACATCTATAGAATGTTGTAAAATACCACTTTCTATATAACAGAAATAAGAACAAATATTACCTTCTCTTACAAAAAAGTCATTTTTTTTAAGTTCTAAAAAACTGAATGAAGTTACAATTTCAGGAATCGTTTTTGTTAAATCTCTATTATTAATAACTTTAATCAGGTAATTTTCGAAATTACTTTTTGATGCCTGCATTTATTCTTATTATTTCTAAATCTCGAATTTAAGAATATAATTTATTAGATAGTAGAAAATAAAAAAGGCACTCAAAAGTTGAGTGCCTAGAAATTGTTTAGTTTTTGCTAATTATTTATTCATAGCATTTTTAATTAACCCTACAATTGCCATTAGAACACCACCACCGACACCACCGCCAGCTATGCTTCCTAAGATGCCACCTAAGTCCATTTCAGCACCTCCAGTTTCAATGCCTAACATACCTAGAAGTTGACCTCCAAGACCACCACCGAGAATTCCTAAAATAGAATTACCAACAGTACCTAAAGACATTTTTTTCATTAAAGAGCCAGCTACGTTTCCGCCTACAGCCCCACTTACTAATTGTACGATTAATGGGAGTAAATTTTCCATAAAGTTGAATTATTTTGGTTAACTAATTATAAATTAACAAAATATATGTGAATAATGCAATTATCGAAGTGCTAAATTGTTAGTTGATTGATTAAAAAATTATATTTTAGAGAGGGTTTTGTCTTATAGAAATGAAAGTAAATAAGTTAATTTTTTTGGTTTCAAGTTTCCTCTTTTTAGGATGTTCACCTACATTAAAAAACTCATTTTCTAAACTTTCTAAGCCCGAGAAAAACTGGGTGATATTCCATCCTTTTAAAGCAAAAAAAGCATATTTAATTTCGCTTGAAGCGGAAAGAATTAAAGATTCAATAAGATCAAAAGACATAGTTGGTAAAGATAATAATGGCGGTCAGTTAGATGCTTTTAAACATAGCTATTGGATGGCTAGATTAACTCAGGGTATTGGTAGACGAACAGCTTATAGTTTAGGGGAAGCTCATGAAAAGGGAAATTATCAAACGTTTAAAGCGCGGAAATTAGAAGATGGCCTTTTACCAGATTATCCATCTACAGAAATGGATTTATATAATAATAAAGTTGGTATTTCAATTGGAAAAATGTTTAAGAAAGAGTCTAAAACTAAATTGATTGAAATAATTATTGATTCCGTTAAATTGGGGAAAATGAAAATTCTATTAAAGGATAATGATGGTTACTTTTTGGATTGTCAACATAAAAAAATTCCACTTGACTCTTTAAAAGGCAAGTGGAATACTAATAAATGTTTGGTACCTTCAAATAAAATTATTCCTTAAGCTCCTTATAATTTTTAAATAAAGTCAAATTCAAATCTTCAATTCGTTTTCTATAGCTTGGCCAATGGGTTTTATAAAATTCATTAATTGATTTCATAGCACCATCTACTTTATCATTTGCATTTTTAACAGCATCTTTTTCAGTTTTTCCTGGCATTTGCAATAAAGAACCTACATAGCGCCTTGCTGTAAATAAGAATGTTAAAGGTGTCGGTTGAGGATTACGTGTAATACCTTGGCGCTTATCCTCTTTACCAATCATGCCATCAATTAATTTTCCAATTGACTTTGCAATAGAATCAGTAGCTTTAATAGCATCTTTATATTGACCTCCTTTTTGCTCTTTGAGTTGTTTTTTATATGACTCAGCAATCTTCTTAGATTCTTTTAACTGCTCTACGGCTTTTCCTGCTAAAGCAGTCTTTTTCTCTAATTGCTTTAATAGATCATACTTTGCTTTTAAAGTAGCAAGGGGCATGTTCACTCTTGGGTCATAAGCCACCGAAACTGTAGTAGAATCTTTAGTGTTTTTATAATGAATCACAACTTTATAATTTCCTGGTAAAATAGTAGTTCCTCTAGGTTCTGGAGCATTTTTTTTAACTGTTCTGCGCGATGGACCTCGAACGCCTTTTTCACGTAGACCCCAATACATTCTATTGATACCATTCTCTTTAGGCGCTTTTTGTTTTATGGTTCTTATTAATTCGTTTGTTGAATTGTATATTTTCACGGTTAATGAATCGCCTTTCTTCTTTACAGATTTTTTATCATCAATTTTCTCAGTATTCTCTTTTTTATCTTCTGGTTTATTAATACTATAAGTAATCATGGCACCGCGCTTTCTGTTTTCTCCGTTAAACATTGCGTTACCGCCAAAACGCGTTCCTAAAGGTTGTTGAATCTGGTTGATAAATGCTTTAGGAGCATTAAATACCTTTAATCTTTTACTGAGTTCATTAGCGCCATTTTTTGCTAATTCCCTTAAAGGACTAATGTCATCTAGCACATAAAAAGAGCGGCCAAAAGTACCAATAACCAGATCGTGTTCTCGAGGATGAATTCCTAAGTCCATAGTAGGTACAGAAGGGTAACCTTCTGTCCATTTCACCCAATTTTTTCCTTCATCAATAGAGAAATATAATCCGTTTTCTGTACCTAAGAATAATAAATTCTTTTCGATTGGATCTTGAACCAATGATAACGAGTAGCCAAAGGTTTCACTCTTTTTATCTAGTAAACTTTCCCATGTTTTACCATAATCTCTTGTTCTGTATAGATATGGTTTAAAATCAAAGTTTCTGTAATTATTTACAACAGCATAAGCTTCGCCAGCATTAAATGGTGATGCTTTTATTTGTGCAATCCAGCTTTCTTTCGGAAAACCTTTAAGTTTCGGTGTAACATTTGTCCATGTAGTGCCGCCGTTACGAGTTACCTGAATCAATCCATCATCAGTACCAACCCATAACAATCCTTTTTCAAGTTTTGTAGGTTCAATTACTAAAATAGTTGTATTGTTTTCTGCCCCTGTGGCATCCATGGTAATACCACCACTTTCATGTTGCTTTTGTTTTGATTTATCATTAGTGGTTAGATCAGGAGAAATAATATCCCATTCATGTCCTTTATTAGAAGATTTATGTACAAATTGACTTCCGAAATAGATAGTCTCATTATCATTAGGATCAAGAGCAATTGCCGAGTTCCAGTTAAAACGTAATTTCACTTTTGGATCAGGGTGTGTAGGGCGAACCATTTTACCATTACCGGTTTCACGGTCATAACGCACAACAAAACCTTGTTGTGACATGCTATAACCATAACGTGAGTCATTAGGATCAGGCACCACATCAAAACCATCGCCAAAAGAGATTTCTTGCCAGTAAGAATTTCGAATTCCTTGTGCTTTTAAAACATAAGCGGGACCAGCCCAAGAACCATTATCTTGCATACCTCCGTAGAGGTTATAAGGATATTCCATATCGTAACTAATATGATAGAATTGCCCAACGGGTAAATTTTCTACAAAACGCCAAGTCTTGCCTCGATCTTTTGTGATATTTAGACCTCCATCATTACCATCAATCATAAAGCTTGGATTTTGAGGATGTATCCACCAGGCATGATGATCAGGGTGTACACCAACATTAGTGTTATAAGCAGGCATAAGTTGTTTAAATGATTTCCCACCATCTTCACTTACATTTACATAAGTGAATACACTATAAACACGATTTTCGTTAACCGGATCAACAAAAATGTCTGAATAGTAAAATGGTCTATTGCCAATACCTGGTTTGTCATTTACTTTTTTCCATTTCGCGCCACCATCTTCAGATTTGTATAAGGCATTCTTTTTTGCCTCAACTAAGGCATATACAATATTAGGACTGCTTGGAGCAATGGCTAATCCCATGCGTCCTAAATTTCCTTTGGGTAGTCCGTCTTCGTTTGTAGCTTTTTTCCAGTTGTCACCACCATCATAGGTGACATATAATCCTGAACCTTCACCACCAGAATTGAACGTCCATGGTTTCCGTCTATGCTCCCACATAGCAGCAATTAATTTATTAGGATTACTTGGATCAACAACTAAATCAGCAGCTCCAGTTTTATTGTTTACAAAGAGTATTTTACTCCAAGTTTTACCACCATCTGTTGTTTTAAATACTCCACGCTCTGGATGTTCTCCCCAAGGAGAACCAATAGCTCCAACATATACTGTATTCGGGTCATCGCGATCAATAATAATCCTATGAATATTGCGCGTTTTTTCGAGCCCCATCGATTTCCATGTCTTGCCACCGTCTAAACTTTTATAAATACCGTAACCACCATTTAGGGAATTTCGAGGATTTCCTTCACCGGTACCTACCCAGATCACATCGGGATTGCTCTGTTGAATAGCAATCGAACCGATTCCCTGTAAAGGTTGATCATCAAAAATCGGTTTCCAATCGATGCCACCGCTTTCAGACTTCCAAACACCACCAGAAGCAGCTCCTACATACATAATGTCTGAATTACTATTTACAACATCAATAGCAGTAATTCGACCACTCATACCTGCTGGACCAATAGCACGAGGCTTCATACCCTTTAATTTTTTGATGTCTATTTGTTGAGAAAATGCTGTGGAAGTAATAAGCACAAAAAGTACTACTATTTTTTTCATTTTGTTAAGGTTAGTTAAAAGAGCATCTAAAGTAATTTGAATTTTATTGATAACCAATTTTTTAACACCTGAGTAACATCTAGCAGTAAATGTAGACCTATGTAATGCAGATACATTTTAGTATATTGCAGTTTCAAAAATATGCATTGAATAATTACATGCTAAGACAACAAACCAAATACTTTTCTATTCTTTTTTTATTGCTGCTTTTTGTGAATTTCTCTGTTTCTGCTCAGACAGAAATACCTGCAAAACCAAAAGTACAAACGAGTGTCTACGATGGAGCAAATTTATTGAGTGGGTATGAGAAAAATGCTTTAGAACAAAAATTGATTAATTACGCTGATAGTACTTCAACACAGATTGTTGTAGCTACTGTTAATACAATTAATGATGAAAATATTGCATTTTACGCTACCAAATGGGCTCAAAAATGGGGAATTGGTCAAGCAAAAGAAGACAATGGCATATTTGTTCTAATTGCTAAAAATGATAGGAAACTAACGATTCAAACCGGACAAGGTGTTGAGCATTTATTGACTGACAATCTCGCTAAACGTATTATTACGAATATAATTACACCCGAATTTAAAAAAGGCAATTTTTATGGAGGTCTAGACCGAGGCACTTCTGCTATTATGCAAATAATGAATGGTGAATATCAAGAAAAACGTGACTTTTCTAATGACAGTGGCAGTGGTGGAATTCCAATATTTTTTATAATTCTGTTTTTTATAATTCTGTTAATTATACTTTCTAATAGGAATAGAGGTGGACGAGGAGGTAGAAGAAGACGTTATAAAGACGGTGATGCTGCTCGTTCATTATTAGAAGCTATTATATTAAGTAATGCCGGACGTGGAGGATTTGGCGGTGGTGGCGGCTTCGGTGGCAGTTCTGGAGGCGGAAGCTTTGGTGGAGGTGGTTTTGGCGGTGGCTTCGGCGGCGGCGGCTTCGGTGGCGGTGGTGCTTCTGGTGGATGGTGATTTATTAATGAGATTTTTTATATACATACTTTTTTCATTTTTTCTTATTTCTTGCTCTGGTAAAAAAGAGGGAATAATTGAAACAAAAAATGATCCTTACATTGTGGTTCTGGGTGTTGCTCAAGATGCTGGTTATCCTCAAATTTCTTGTCAAAAAGAATGTTGCCAAAGAGTATACAATAATGTAGAACATAAAAGATTGGTAAGTTCTATTGCCTTAGTTGATCCTATTTCTAATGAAAGTTGGGTTTTTGATGCAACTCCTGATTTTACTGAGCAGACTAATTTACTTTCAAAATATTTAAAAGATAAAGAATTACCAGACGGCATCTTTTTAACACATGGTCACATGGGGCATTACACAGGTTTAATGTACTTGGGTAGAGAAGCAATGAGTGCTCAGAAAATACCAGTCTATGTAATGCCAAAAATGAAACAATATTTATCTGAAAACGGACCTTGGAGTCAATTGGTAAAACTGAATAATGTTAAACTAAAATCTGTAAGGAGGGACTCAACGATTGTTTTAAATAAAAGAATTTCTGTAACTCCAATTCAAGTTCCACATCGAGATGAGTTTACAGAAACAGTAGGGTTTATAATTAATAATCAAAATAAGAAGGCTTTATTTATACCTGATATTGATAAGTGGAGTAAATGGGATAGAAGCATTAATGACTATATTAAGGACGTGGATATTGCTTTACTAGATGCAACTTTTTTTAAAAACGGAGAAATCAACCGAGATATGAATGAGGTGCCGCATCCTTTTGTTGAAGAAAGTATGAGTCTATTTAATGAATTGTCAGAAGAGAATAAAAAGAAAATCTATTTTATTCATTTCAACCATACCAACCCATTATTAATTGATGGTAGCGAAGCTCAAAAAAATGTGCTCGAAAAAGGATTTAATGTTGCAAAACAAGAAATGATTATTTCTTTTTAATTGCTATTTTCTATAATTTAATGCTGGTGCTCTATCCCCTAATAACGGAATATATTTAAAGTCAGCGCCTCTTCGTTTTTTAAATTCTTCTTTTGCTTTATCAATTATTTCTTGATCTGAAAATAAATCTATTGCTGTTAAAGCCAAAGTTTTGGCAGCGACAATCATTCCTTTATTACCAATATCAGTTCCCCCTGTAGCAACTGCTTGCCAGCTATGTGCTGGAGTGCCAGGTACCCAAGTAGCAGCTCTCATACCAGCAGTTGGAACAGCAAAACTTACGTCACCAACATCAGTAGATCCAGAACCTTTAGAATTCAAATTGGTTTCATAAGGAAATATTCCTTCTGTATATGTTAAATCAAGAGATTTAATACCTAAACTTTTAGAAATTTTTTCTGCAAATATTTTTTCTTCAGGAGTATAATTAAACCCGCCAACTGAAGATAAGTTATCATGCATTAATTTTTGTAATGTTAAGTTATGAAGCATTTCATGAGTCCCTCCAATCATTTCATAATCCATAGTTGTTCCTGTGCCTAAAGCTGCACCCTCGGCAGCTTTAATAATTCTATCAAAAATTTTAATTACTTTATCTCGTCTTGGGTGTCTAGAATAATAGTAAACTTCTGCATAATTTGGAACCACATTAGGCGCTTTGCCACCATCTGTAATTACATAATGTATTCTAGACTCTTGAGGTATGTGCTCACGCATCATGTTTACCATATAGTTCATAGCTTCTACAGCATCTAATGCAGAACGACCTTGTTCGGGTGCACCTGCGGCATGAGCAGAAACCCCATAAAATCTAAATTTTGCTGATTTATTAGCTAAAGCAATTCTAGGATTGGCACTATTCTTATTACTAGCATGCCAATGTAAAACAACATCAACATCATTAAACAAACCTTCTCGTGTCATATATACTTTGCCCGAACCTCCTTCTTCAGCTGGTGTACCATAAAATCGTATTGTCCCTTTTTTATTATTGGTCTTTAACCAATTTTTTATCTCTATCGTAGCGGCAGTTGAAGCCGTGCCAAATAAATGATGGCCACAAGCATGTCCAGCTTTTCCGTTAGCGGATTTCTTTTCAGGAATCGCCTGTTGTGAAAGACCAGGTAATGCATCATATTCTCCTAAAATAGCAATCACAGGTTCGCCTGAACCATATTCTGCAATAAAAGCAGTGGGCATTCCTGCCACCCCTTTTTTTATTGTAAATCCTTCATCACTAAGATTCTGTTGTAATAACGCAGCACTTTTTTCTTCTTGATAACCCATTTCTGCATAATTCCAGATTGTTTGAGCGATCTTGCTGTACTTTTCTTTTTTACTATCAATTTTCTTTAAAACATCTTGTTTGTTTTTTTGACCAAAAAGAACAGATGTGCTAAAAAGCAGGAATAAAAAAATAATTTTGAAGTTCATGAGGGTACATTTAAGGTTGATGAAATAAATGTACAAAATATTGGACGATGGTTAAGATCTCGAAAGTATTATTTCTTTCTGAAGTAAATTATGATAGGTACTCCATGAAAATTATAAATCTCTCTCATTTTATTTTCAAGGTATCGCTTATAAGGGTCTTTTACATATTGTGGTAAATTGCAAAAAAATGCGAATTGAGGTGTAGGCGTTGGTAACTGAGTACAGAATTTTATTTTTACAAACTTCCCTTTTGTAGCAGGTGGTGGATTTTGCTGAATGATATCTAACATAGTTTCATTCAATTTGCTAGTTGCAATTCTATTACTTCGGCTTTTGTGAACTTCAACGGCTGTTTCAATTGCCTTAAAAATTCGCTGTTTAGTAAGAGCCGAAATAAATAAAATAGGAACATCTGTAAAAGGCGCAATTTCTTTTCTAATATGCGCTTCGAATTGCTTAGTAGTATGCGTATCTTTTTCAACGAGATCCCATTTGTTAACAAGGATTACAACTCCTTTTTTGTTTTTTTCAGCTAGCCAAAAAATGTTTTGGTCTTGACCTTCAAATCCTCGAGTAGCATCTAAAACCAAAATAGCAACATCACAATGCTCTATAGCTCTAACTGAACGCATTACTGAATAGAATTCTAAATCTTCTTTTACCTTAGACTTTCTACGGATTCCTGCCGTATCTACTAAGTTAAATTCAAACCCAAAACGATTGTATTTGGTATCAATAGCATCTCGAGTTGTACCTGCAATATCTGTTACAATATAGCGGTCTTCACCGATAAGGGCATTGATAAACGAAGATTTACCAGCATTGGGTCTACCCACAACTGCAAAACGAGGAAGTTCATCTATAATTTCCTCCTCTTTTTCAGGTAAAGCTTCAACAAGCGCATCTAATAAATCACCTGTGCCGCTACCATTAATACTTGCAATTGGGTAATATTCACCTAGACCCAAAGAATAGAACTCTACAGCATCATCTCTGCGTTTATTATTATCAACTTTATTTACTGCTAAAAAAACAGGTTTTTTAGCCTTTCTAAGCAGTTGAGCAACGTCTTTATCCATACCAGTCACACCAGATTCAACATCTACCATAAAAATGATGGCATCGGCTTCATCTATAGCAAGCTCAACTTGTTTGTCTATTTCAGCTTCAAAAATATCGTCTGAACCGACTACATAACCACCGGTATCAATAAGGGTAAACTCTTGTCCGTTCCACTCAGATTTTCCATAATGACGATCACGTGTAACACCACTAACAGCATCAACGATAGCCTCGCGACGCTGAATTAAACGATTAAAAAAAGTGGATTTACCAACATTTGGTCTACCAACTACGGCAACAATGTTTCCCATGGCTTTTAAATATGGGTGCAAAGATAACCTATTAGGAATAGATTTTATAAATTTAAGATTGAATAAACATAGTTTGCAAGTGGATGATTTTTCTATTGATAATCAATTAAACAAAATTCTATTAAAGCCTCGCTTTGTATTAGAACATCAAGAATCTAAAAACAATATTCTTGAAAAATTTAAAAATGTATTTAAACTAAGTTCTTCTGATATTAGAGGAAAAGTGACAGGAAATCATATTGTTATTGATGTTGCTAAAATTGATGAGCATTTCTGGTCACCACAATTGCAGTTGGAGGTTGAAAATGTAGGAAATGATGCGTCAATTGTTAAAGGGTTATTTGGACCCAAACCAACATTATGGACATTATTTATGTTTATTTATTTTGGTGTAGCATTAGCCTTTGCCGTTTTTGCAACAATGCTCTATACCGATTTGAGTTTAGGGAAAAACCACTCTGTATCACTTGGGTTAACTATTACGATGCCAATCTTATGGGTGTTTTTTTACATTTTTGGACGCTGGGGGAAGAAAAAAGGACATCAGCAGATGATGGAGTTGGGTAATTTCATACGAAGAGTTTTAATCGACAAATATTAAAATTTAATTCGAAGAATAAGCTATTTAAATTATACATAGGAGAATACATCAAGAAAAAAATGAATACTATTTACTCACTTTTAGTCTTAGTTGGTTTACTAATCATATTGTGTCTAATTTTCATATTTGGAAATTTTAATGGTATTTGGATTTCCGTCACTACTAATTTATTGTCTTTGTTATAAAAAAGAAAGGAATAGTCATCATTATATAAGGTTTTTAATCGTTCTATTAAATTTTTTAACCCTGAACCTTGAGAAATTAAGACCTCAAAAGGTTTGTCCAACAGTATTCCATCATTATAGATCTTTAAAATAAGCTTGTCATTTTTACTTGTTATTTTAATGACTACATTAAGTTCACTATGGAATTTTGAATAGCCATGCTTCACAGAATTTTCAACAATTACCTGCAACAGTAGACTTGGAATGAGTGCGTCTTTCACTCCATTTTGAACGTTTAACGCCATGGATAGATCATCTGAAAAACGAACTTTAATGATTTCCAAATATTTATTAAGAATGTTGATTTCTTGTTGTAATTCAATTATATTATTATCTCTATAGTCAATAATTTCGCGTAATAAATCACTCAAGTTAACCAATACTTCTTGCGACTTCTTAATATCGCTGCTCATTAATGAATGAATGCTGTTTAACGTATTAAATAAAAAGTGAGGTTGTAACTGCGACTTCAGAGCTTTTAGCTTAGAATATGCTAGTTGTCTTGATAATTTGATCTTCTTACCCTCACTTTCCTTAAGTTGCTGAATATAATAATATAACATTATGATACCCAACATTGAAGTGTAGATTAGAAAGTTTAAGCTGAAGACATCTACGTAATGATTAAGCGATACTGTTCTCTTAAATGAACCTGCTGAGCCTCTTATGAGAAAACCTACAGAGCCTGCAAAAAGAAAAATTAGCCATGGAAAAATAAAAGAAAGAAAAAAATTAATAATTAACACATTGATCCAACTTAACTCTTTGAGCATCCATTTTGTTAAACGAGCAACAAGTACCATAATAACTATTACGATAAACCAATCTAATAATAAATTGTAGAATAACAAAAAAAACCAACTCATTGTTTTGTAATCCTGGTTTATTTCATTTGCCGGATTAAATTCATATCTCCAATAAATTTTCTTTAATAACTCAAAGAAAGTAACGAGTGAATAATATAACACTAAGTATTTGAGCAGTAAGCTATCGATTCCGAAAACTCTTTTCATTTTAAGGTCAATCTTTTAAGTAAATCTTTTTTATAACCTTTACTGACTCTAAATAACTTCTGATCACTCATTTTAACATCAATTTCGCTAAAATTTGAATGTACCATTTCATCCATGAATTGAAGATTTATTATAGTAGATCGATGTATTCGAATAAAATGAAGAGAATTAAGTCTTACAATTAAATTAGTAAGAGATTCTCTCAGCAAGTATTTTTTTTCATCGGTATGGATCTCTGCATAATACCCGGAAGCAGTAATATATTTTACAAACTCAATATTTACAAATTTTACTTTATTGCCAATTTTAATTGAGATTTTGTTGAATATGTCCAGATTGTCACTTTTGTTTTGACTTTTAATATACTCTAATAAATCTTCTACTTTATCCTTAAAAAAATGAATATTATTTTTCGTAACAAACTCCCTAGCCCTATTAACAGAATTGTAAAATCTCTCATCTTTAAAGGGTTTTAATAAATAATCAAAAGCGAAATAATCAAAACCTTTTATCGCATACTCATCGTATGCTGTTACAAAAATGACCAATGGGCATAATTCAGGCTTTAAAGTATTCAAGACCTCAAAACCAGTCATGTCTTTCATCTGAATATCCAAAAAAATTAATGCTGGCTTCAACTCTGTAATCTTTTTAATTGCATCATAACCGTTAGAACATTCACCAATAATTTTGATATCAGGGATATCCTGAAGTAAAGATGAAATGCGTTTTCTTGCTAATGACTCGTCATCGATAATGATGGTCTCTATATATGACATATACTGTGAATTAATAAGTAAATATCGCTAATTAAGATTTGTAATTTTTATTCTCAATATACCTTAAAATCAACTTATAAGCTATTCAAATCATATAATAATTTTTTTAATTCAATAATATAACCTTTCAAATCATTTGTTTATACATAAATTTCCTTGGATTTTATATTGAATAAACAACTTTACAGCCTGCTAAATCTAATTATATAATAAGTTATGAATTTAAAACCCTTTAATTCATTATATGTGAGGCCTACTTCAAAGTTTCAATTATAATCTAGGCCGAAGTATACTTTAGCGCCACAATAATTTAAATATTTATACATATGAAATGTAAGTTTTACAATTTATGTTTCTTTTTTGTTGTGTTTTTAAGTTTTGCAACACATGCACAGGAAAGAACAATTACGGGTACTGTTTCAGACGAAACTGGCGCATTACCAGGTGTTAGTATTATCATTAAAGGTACATCTACAGGTACTGAAACTGATTTCGATGGTAACTACTCAATTAATGCGAATGTCGGCGATGTGCTGGTATTTAGCTTCGTTGGTATGGCCACCCAAGAAAAAGCAGTTGGAAGTAGTAATGTAATTGATGTTGTTTTAGTGGCAGACAACGTATTAGAAGAAGTTGTAGTTACGGCGTTAGGTATTCAAAGACAAGCACGTGCGCTTGGTTATGGTACTGATGTTGTAAAAGGCGATGACTTAGTAAAAGCGAGAGAAAGTAATATCGTAAATGCCCTACAAGGTAAAGTAACAGGTGTTCAAATTACCAACTCGAGTGGTAATATTGGAGGTTCATCAAAAATTATTATTCGTGGTGTATCTTCTTTATCTGGTAGAAATAGTCCGATTTGGATTGTTGACGGCATCATTATTAATGACTCTCAAACGGCTGGTAATAGTAGAATTTCCGGTAACAGAGATTTCGCGAATGGTGCTGCGGTAATCAACCCTGATGATGT
The DNA here is from genome assembly GCF_056591635.1 of Maritimimonas sp. 2304DJ26-3. Taxonomy (NCBI): domain Bacteria; kingdom Pseudomonadati; phylum Bacteroidota; class Flavobacteriia; order Flavobacteriales; family Flavobacteriaceae; genus Maritimimonas; species Maritimimonas sp. 2304DJ26-3. The sequence continues at coordinate 437,506 of NZ_JBWQOK010000001.1, read as the reverse complement.
TGAATCGATGAACGTACTGAAAGGTGCTGCCGCAACTGCCTTATATGGCTCTCGAGCTGCGGGTGGTGCAATAATTGTTACAACCAAAAAGGGTAAAGCGACTGCCGATGGTAATGCAAGAGTTACTATCAACTCTACAGTAAGATTTGATGATCTATTTAGAGTACCAGATTATCAGCAAGAATATGCCATGGGAACCGGAGGTGTTTACGACGCTGGTTTTGTTGGCTTCGATTGGGGACCACGTATCGTGGGTCAAACTGTTCCTAATTTACCAGTCACCGGACAATCTGGACCTTTAACGGCTGTGGATGATAATGGGATTAAAGATTTCTTTGATACCGGATATACTTATATTAACAATTTCGCCATTGCCGACGCGTCAGATAAAATGGATTACAGGCTAAGTTTGACCTCGTTAAACCAAACAGGGATACTGCCTGGCTCTAAATTAAATAGGTATACAGCAAGTTTTAATGCCGGTGTTAGACATAATGATAAAATAGAATCAAGATTTGGAGTTACCTATGTGAAATCGAAATCTGAAGGAACTGGTGCAACTGGTGCAAATGACCCAAATATTATTGGTTTAAGCTCTTTTAGTAGTACGTTAGATCAAAACTTATTTGATCCTTGGATCGATGCAAGTGGTAATCAAATCAACCATATTGTTGATGACGCGGGTAACTTATCAAATAACCCTCTTTGGTTGCGAAATGAGAATTCCAATGACCGTGACGATGATCGTGTGATTGCTAATGCTTCTGTAACGTATAAGCCTTTTGAAGGCTTTGCATTAACAGGAAGAATAGGTATCGATCTTGATGATGATAAACGATTTATTGAAAACAGTAAAGGTACTGTTCAAAGATTGCAAGGAGATTTTGATTCAGATAATTTGAGAAGACAAGAAATTACTTCGGATATTATTGCCTCATATACAAGAGACTTGACTGATGATTTTTCGTTGAATGTACTAGGAGGTTTTCAGTATAATTCGAGACTTGTTGAGCGTCAAAGAATTCAAGGAGTAAATTTATTAATACCGGAATTATTTAGCCCTGCCAATGCTGCGCAAACCATTGCAACCAGAGATTTTGCTGAGGCTCGATTAGTTGGCTTATATGGTTCTGCGGAGTTCGGTTATAAGAACTGGGCAACCTTAACGTTGACAGCGAGAAATGACTGGTCTTCTACCTTACCAGAAGATAATAATTCATATTTCTACCCATCGGCGAGTTTAGCATTGGTATTTACTGATGCATTGGGTATTGACAATGATTGGATCTCTTATGGAAAATTGAGAGCTAGTTGGGCACAGGTTGGTAATGATACTCAGGCGTATCAGTTAGATTTTAACTTTTTACCTGTTACTACTGCTACGGGTCAATATGGCTTAAACGTGAATTTTCCATTCAATGGTGCTCTGGCGTATAGAGCAAATCCAACGATTCCACCTGCCAATTTGGTGCCGGAAGAACAAACATCATATGAATTTGGATTAGATATGAAATTATTTAAAGGCAGAATAGGACTGGATGTTGCCTATTTTAAAAATCAAAATAAGGATCAGATACTACAGGTAGCCATTCCGGAAACTACAGGTTTTGGATTTAGAGTATTAAATGTAGGTCAGGTAGACCAGGAAGGTTTTGAAATTGCAATCGATGCAACGCCGCTTAAAATAGGAGATTTTATCTGGAATACAGCGATCAACTTCTCACAAGTTGAATCTGAAGTTGTAGAATTAACTCGAGAATTACAGCAATTCCAGATTGCCTCTGCCTTTAACAGTGTTCAGGTGATGGCAGTACCTGGTGAAGAATTCCAATTATTTGGTTTTGATTTCTTAAGAGAACCGACGACCGGGAGGCCAATTATCGATCCCACAACAGGCAGAAGGCAACAAGCGGGTCAGGCTGAAATTCTGGGCTCTGTCTTACCAGACTGGACCGGTGGATGGGTAAATAACTTTAGCTATAAAGGATTTAATCTAACAGCCACTGTTGATGTGCGATGGGGTGGAGTAATGAAATCGTCTACTGTTGAAAATTTACAGCAAGGTGGTTTGGTTACAGAAACATTATATGGTAGAGAGGGTACTTTTATTGATACCGAAGGTGTACTTGTTGATGCCAGTGGTAATGTAACTGAAAATAATGTACCATTATTAAATGCTCAGGACTATTGGACTCAATCATTAGGTGTAGGTTCTGTTGCTACCCCTTGGGTATTTGACGCCACGTTTGTAAAACTAAGAGAGGTTGGTATTTCATATACGTTGCCCTCTTCACTATTAGAGAGGACCTTCCTTAAAGGTGCAACTTTTGGAGTTGAAGGTAGAAATTTAGCATTACTATATTCTAAAGTTCCTCACATCGATCCAGAAGCAAGTTTATTTGGTTCAGGTGCTGATGGTTTTGGTGTTGAAAGATCGAATGTTCCTTCTACAAGAAGTATTGGTTTTAATGTAAGGCTAACATTTTAAATTTAAAAATTAAGAAAAGATGAAAAAATTAAAATTTATAGTATTGGCATCTTTAGTGATGGTGGGGTCATTGCAGTCTTGTGATAGGACCTTAGACATCAATACAGATCCATTGGCTGCTTCTTCTGCAGATCCCAATGCAGTATTGCCTTATGTTTTTGTGCAATATTCTGCGAGGAAAGTCCCTGAATTAGGGACCAGAATTTGTGACGTATCACAATATATTTCAAACACATTTAACAGCCCAAATAGAGGAAATGTGAGCAGCTTTCTTACCGGTAATACGTGGGGTATGTTTTATGTACAAGCGTTGGGAAATTTATCATTGGTAAAAACTGATGCCGCCGCCGCCGGTGAAACCAGTAATAATGTCAATGCCATCGCTACCATCTTAATGGCGCATGTTTTTTACGAGGCGACGAGCATTTGGGAAGACGTACCTTTTTCAGAGGCTTTAAATGGGACTGATTTTCCGAGCCCAAATTTTGACAGTCAAGAAGAAGTCTTAAATGGTGTTGTTGCTATGTACGATGAGGCTATGGCCTTAATAGATGCAATTCCTGCAACTGGTAACTTTGTGATTACACCAGGCAGTGATATGTTCTATGGTGGTAACATAGCAAATTGGAGAATTTTAGCCAATTCATTGAAGTTACGTACCTTGATGATGTTAAAAAGTGGAGGTACGAGTGTTGATGCACAGATTAATGAGGCCTTAGGGCAACCCTTAATGGAAAGTAACGATCAAACTGCCATGATACAATATGCAGGACAAGCAGGAGCTGAAAATGCTATGTTCACATTTATCACTCGTTTTTTTGGACCAGATAATGAAAGTCAAGATGTTTTCGGTCCAGGTGACCCGATTGATGAGCTCTTAAGTGAATCAGGAGATCCTCGTTGGGATCTGTGGGTAGCAAGAAACGACTTAGATCCTCCTGGGAATGACCTGTTTCCTGATCCTACTACTTCTGTGTTAAGCAATAATATTATTAGAGGTAATCTTCCGGATATGTTACTAATGCCTGCTGAAATAGATCTTTATAAAGCGCAATTAGCCTTAGAAGGTTTTGTAGCAGCTGGCGATGCAGACACGAATTATAGAAATGGTGTAAGAAATGCTATCAAATGGTGGGGGCAAGATGTTCCAGGTATATTGGCTACGGTCTCAACAGCCGATATTGATGCCTATATAAACGGCCTTGCTGCTCCTATATTAAATGACGTTTATAATCAGCAGTATTTGGCCGCCTTTCTACAGCCCGTAATGGCCTGGAATATTTGGAGAATTAACAAAGTTCCCGCCTTAACGGCTCCACCTAATTCAACTATTGGTGAAATTTTACGGAGATTTACATATCCGCCAGATGAAATTGCGGCGAATCCAAATACTCCGGATGATAAACCAACACAAACACCTATGTGGTTTGAAAACTAAAACACTATTAAGATGAAAAAAATAATATATATAGTATGTATGTCCGCTGTATTTTTAACCGGATGTTCTGAAGATTTTGAATTGAATGATAATGATCAGGGCCTTAACGTCCAATTATTGGATGGTAAATATGTTGCTTTCGCTGCTTCGGGAGCCAATACCACCGTTGATCCCGTTGATGCTAATGAAGGTGATGAGGAAAATTTATCTGTGGAAATTCCTAATGGTTCAACCTCAAATGTAACGGTGAATTTCACATTTAGTGGTACTGCAGAGTTTGGGACAGACTTCACAGTGGCTGATGCTACCAGTGCTGGCGGCAGCGTAGTCATTGTTCCTGATCCGAATGCTCCTGATCCGGCTAACTTGTTGGATAATGTTGATATTGTCGTTCAATTATTAACTGATGGGGTTGCGGACGGAGATAAGACATTGGTTGTGACCCTCACAAGTGCATCAAATAGTGAAGGTGAAGTTCTTGTTGGAAGAGGTGGAACAGATTTATTGAAATCTCAAACAGTCAATATAACAGATATTGACTAATAATTTAATCAATAACTGATGATAAGAAGCTCACTTTTTTGGTGAGCTTTTTGTCTTTTAAATCAAAAATAAGATAGTTTACTTCTTTTGAGAGCAACCTTAATTGATATCGCTATACATTTGACATATACTTCACGCCACTAAACTTTTGTTTCATACGGTGTGATTATTTGAATTAATTAGTAAAGCCAAGGAGTGATTACCTTGGCTTTTTTTATTAGAAATAATTTGACATTTCTTGCTGTAATTCCAATGCCTTTGCGCGCGCATTTTCTGCAAAATTTTTTCCATTAGATGCATAAATAATTCCTCTAGAAGAATTAATTAATAATCCAATATCATTATTGAGTCCATATTTACAGACATCTGCTAATTTTCCACCTTGAGCTCCTACACCGGGGACCAGCAAAAAATGATTAGGAATAATCTTTCTTATTTCGGCAAAGTAATCTGGGCGAGTTGCTCCAACAACATACATTAACTGTTCAGAATTTTTCCAAGAAAGTGATTTTTGTAGCACTTTTTTATACAATTCTTCATTTTCAATTTTTAAGGTTTGAAAATCAAGCCCGCCAATATTAGAAGTTAGAGCTAACATTATGGTAAATTTATCATTAAAAGCTAAAAACGGTTCAACAGAATCACTTCCCATATAAGGCGCAACGGTAATCGAATCAAAATTTAAATCTTCAAAAAAAGCTTTTGCATATCGCGTGGAAGTATTACCAATATCACCGCGTTTGGCATCGGCAATAGTAAAAATTTCGGGATGTTTTTCGTTTAAATAGTTAATGGTTTTTTGTAAAGCTACCCATCCTTTGATACCATAAGCTTCATAAAAGGCAATATTTGGTTTATAAGCAACAGCTAGATGATGTGTGACATCAATAATTTGTTTATTGAATTCAAAAATAGGGTTTTCTAAATTAAGTAAATGCTGAGGAATTTTTTCTAGATCTACATCTAATCCAATGCATAGAAAAGATTGTTTTTTTCTAATCTGGGCAACAAGTTCTTGTTGGGTCATTGCTTACTTTTATAGGTTGGGCAAATGTAGTGAAATTACCTATATTTGATTTTCAAAATCCACTTTTGCTCAGCTATATTTTAAACAAATCATTTTACGGAGTACTTACACTTTTTGGTGTTGTAACTGTTATTTTCTTTTTGTTTACGGTATTACCTGGTGATCCAGCGCGTATGATGCTAGATCAGAGAGAGGATAGTGAACAATTATTAGCTGTGAAAAAAAAATATGGCTTTGATAAGCCAATCTTTACGCAGTATGTGTATTATTTAAACGATCTATCGCCTATTTCTTTACATTCAAATAATAAAGAAGACTATACTTTTTTAAATTCTGATAAATATAGTTTTGCTAAGTTGTTTTCTATTGGTAATAAAACACTGGCGATAAAATGGCCATACTTAAGAGAGTCATTTCAAAAGAATGGGAAAAGTGTAGCTAGTGTTATTGGCGAAACCTTACCAAATACATTTGTATTGGCTGTGTCTGCTATTGTCATAGCCATTAGTATCGGAATTGTTTTTGGAGTGTTATCTGCAATTTTTAAAGACACTTTTTTTGATAAGTTTATTTCTGTCATTAGTACTTTAGGTATGAGTGTACCATCCTTTTTTTCAGCAATTATTTTTGCATGGTTATTTGGCTTCGTTTTACATAAATATACCAATTTGAATATGACAGGGAGTTTGTATGAAGTAGACGATTTTGGTGAAGGAAAATATATCGTTTGGAAGAACTTACTACTTCCAGCGATTGTTTTAGGTATTAGACCATTGGCGGTGGTGATTCAGTTAATGCGTAACTCTTTGTTAGAAGTGATGAATCAAGATTATATTCGTACGGCTAAAGCAAAAGGATTAACTATGTATAAGATTATTCGAAAGCATGCGCTAAAAAATGCATTGAATCCAGTTGTAACAGCAGTTTCAGGATGGTTTGCTTCGTTATTGGCTGGAGCCGTATTTGTTGAATATATCTTCAACTGGAATGGTCTCGGCAAGGAGATAGTGAACGCTTTGAATACCCTAGACTTACCCATTATTATGGGAAGTGTGTTGGTTATAGCGACAATGTTTATTATTATCAATATTTTTGTAGATGTCATTTACGGATGGCTAGATCCACGTGTAAAACTTAAATAAAATCATGAGAAAAAAAATCGTAGCAGGTAACTGGAAAATGAATTTAACTAAGGATGCTTCCTTAGAGTTGGTAAGTAAAATTAGTAGAGGGTTGCCAAATCTGTTAGAAGGTACTAGAGTTATTGTTGCACCTCCGTTTTTAAATATTCCATACGTTCAAGATTCAGCTAATCGTAATTCTAAAGTTCAAGTAGCTGCTCAAAATATGCACTTTGCTGAAAGTGGTGCTTACACAGGTGAAATATCTGCAGATATGTTACAATCTGTTGGTATTGATACAGTAATTCTAGGTCATTCTGAACGTCGAGAATATTTTAATGAAGATGCACATCTGTTAACTAGAAAAGTAGAGCAAGCACTAGAACATAAGATGGAAGTAATTTTTTGTTTTGGAGAAAAACTAGAAGATCGTCAGGGCGAAAATCATTTTGATGTGGTGCGAGAGCAATTAAAAGATTCTTTATTTCATTTAAATGACGTTGATTGGGATAAGATTATTCTCGCTTATGAGCCAGTTTGGGCTATAGGTACTGGCGAAACGGCCACGCCAGATCAAGCACAAGAAATGCATGCTTTTATTAGAAACTTAATTAAAGAACAATACGATGATGAAGTTGCTGACCGTGTTTCTATTTTATATGGAGGTAGTGTTAAACCTACCAACGCCAAAGAAATTTTTTCAAATCCAGATGTAGATGGCGGTTTAATAGGTGGTGCTTCGCTAAAAGCGAATGATTTTTTAGCTATTATTAATTCCATTTAGTGTCTAACACTTACATCGCATATAGTTTTAAAGTTTTACCTAAAGAGCCAGCTACGGAAATTCTTATAGCTGAATTAGGTTACGCCGGATTCGAAAGTTTTGTGGAAAACGAAAATGGTGTGACCGCTTATATCCAAAAAGCTGAACATCATAATGACATTCTGGGTTCAATTTATATTCTTCAAAACGATGAATTTAATATTTCTTATATCAAAGAAGAAATAGCGCAAGTCAACTGGAATAGTGAATGGGAGAAAAACTTTCAACCTATTCAAGTAGATGATGTTGTGAGTATTCGAGCACCTTTTCATGAAAATCCTAACTTAGAATACGATATTGTTATTGAACCAAAAATGAGTTTTGGCACTGGTCATCATGAAACAACTCATATGATGATACAGCATCTATTAAACATAGATTTAAAAGGTAAGAAAGTACTCGATATGGGCTGTGGTACCGGTATACTTGCGATTTTTGCAGAGCAAAAAGGAGCTCAACCTATTGATGCCATTGATATTGACAAATGGTGCTACGAAAATTCTTTAGAGAATTGCGAAAGAAATAATTGTAAATATATCTCAGTGTATGAAGGTGATGTTTCTTTACTGGTGAATAAAAAGTATGATGTTATTATTGCTAATATCAATAGAAATATTCTCTTGTCAGATATAAAAACTTATGCAAACTGCTTAAAAGATGAAGGAGTATTGCTTTTAAGTGGTTTTTACCAAGAAGATATCCCTATAATAGATGTAGAGGTTTCAAAACAGAATCTAAAACTTGATAATATTATAGAGCGTAATAACTGGGTTGCACTTAAATATTTATAAGCATTTAGTGGTTTACCATGAGTTTTAAAATTCACGGTTTTCGTTATTGATTCTATTGTAAACAACTTTTATATTCGTAGTGTATCTGTATTATTCATAATAAGCCACAAGTCAATTGACTTACGGATTTCAATTATTCTTTAAAAGTAAAAAGAGACGTATCAAAAATGCGCCTCTTTTTTTATTTACATTGATTTATTATTTTTGTTGAAATGTTTAAAGTATGAGTGGTAAAGAAAAAATACAAGAAGAGATTGATGTACTTGAGCAAGAAGTAAATCAACATGAAATCGTTTTATTCAATGATGATGTTCATACCTTTGATTTTGTAATTGACTCTTTAATAGATGTTTGCGAGCATACTCCAGAGCAAGCTGAGCAATGCACTTATTTAGTTCATTATAAAGGTAAATGTGCTGTTAAGACAGGCGAATATGATGAGCTAAAACCTCGTTGCACCCGACTTTTGAACCTAGGTTTGTCCGCCGAAATCGTTTGAAATAAGGCTTTTCTTCAAAAAATTCATTTCTAGGTTGGTAAAATTATTTCCTTTCAATTATTAATAATTTAAATAAAACACACAATTTTTATTAAATTATCATTAATAGGTTAAATTCAGCATTTTATATTAAGCATAGTTCAAAAAGTTTTCAAAAATAAGTAACTTTGCACTCGTTAATTAAACCAATTTTTAAGTATGGCATTTGATATAGAAATGATAAAGAACGTCTATAAAATTATGGGCGATCGCGTAAATAAAGCAAGAGAACTTACTGGTAAACCTCTAACTTTAGCTGAGAAAATATTGTATTCTCATCTTACTGAAGGAGCACCATCTCAAGTATTTGAAAGAGGAAAATCATATGTAGATTTTGCTCCAGATAGAATTGCTTGTCAAGATGCCACAGCACAAATGGCTTTATTGCAATTCATGCAAGCTGGTAAGAAAAAAGTTGCTGTGCCTACTACTGTGCATTGCGATCATTTAATACAAGCTAAAATTGGTGCAAAGGCAGATTTACAAAATGCTTTGAATACGAGTAATGAGGTTTTTAACTTTTTAGAGTCAGTTTCTAATAAATATGGTATTGGTTTCTGGAAACCAGGTGCTGGTATTATTCATCAAGTAGTATTGGAAAATTACGCATTCCCTGGAGGGATGATGATTGGTACAGATTCACATACTGTAAATGCCGGAGGGTTAGGTATGGTTGCCATTGGTGTTGGTGGAGCAGATGCTGTAGATGTAATGGCTGGAATGCCTTGGGAATTAAAGTTTCCTAAACTTATAGGTGTTCGCTTAACAGGAAAATTATCAGGTTGGACAGCTCCTAAAGATGTGATACTTAAAGTAGCTGAAATATTAACTGTAAAAGGTGGTACTGGAGCCATTGTTGAATATTTTGGACCTGGAGCAAGAGCGATGTCATGTACTGGTAAAGGAACTATCTGTAATATGGGTGCTGAAATTGGAGCTACTACTTCTACATTTGGTTATGATGAGTCAATGGAGCGTTATTTGCGTGCAACAGATAGAGCTGACATTGCAGATGCTGCTAATGAGGTGAAAGAACATTTAACAGGTGATGACGAAGTATATGCAAACCCAGAACAATATTTTGATCAAGTGATTGACATTAACTTATCTGAATTAGGGCCATTATTAAATGGGCCTTTTACTCCAGATTTATCTACTGAAGTTGGTAATGATATGACTGAAAAGGCAACGGTTAACGAATGGCCTTTAGATGTAGAATGGGGTTTAATTGGATCGTGTACAAATTCTTCTTACGAAGATCTATCTCGTGCATCATCGATAGCACAACAAGCTTTAGATAAAGGAATAAAGATGAAATCAGAATTGGGTATAAATCCAGGTTCTGAACAAGTGCGATATACAGCTGAACGTGACGGGATTTTAGAAGTTTTCGAAAATTTAGATGCGAAAATATTTACAAACGCTTGTGGACCTTGTATAGGGCAATGGGGTAGGTACGAGGACCCTAAAAATGCTCCCAAGAATAGTATAGTACATTCATTTAATAGAAACTTTGCTAAGAGAGCTGACGGTAACCCGAATACTCATGCATTTGTCGCATCACCAGAATTAACAGCTGCAATAGCACTTTCTGGTCGTTTAGACTTTAACCCTATAACTGATACACTTACTGCTGAAAACGGAGAAGAAGTGTTGTTAGATGAACCAACAGGATGGGAATTACCGCCAAAAGGTTTTGATGTAGATGACAATGGCTATTTAGCTCCAGAAGCTGATGGTAGTCATGTTCAAATTAATGTAAGTCCTGATTCTGAGCGTTTAGAGCTTTTAACACCTTTTGAGCCTATTGGTAGTGAAATTAATAACGCTAAGCTATTGATTAAAGCTTTTGGCAAATGTACAACAGACCACATATCTATGGCAGGCCCCTGGTTGCGTTATAGAGGACATTTAGATAACATCTCTAACAATATGCTAATTGGAGCAGTAAATGCCTATAATAAACAAACAAACTTTGTGAAGAATCAAATGACAGGTGAATATGGTGGTGTGCCAGCTACACAAAGAGCTTATAAAGCTGCTGGAGTACCTACAATAGTTGTTGGTGATCATAACTATGGAGAGGGCTCTTCTCGTGAGCATGCTGCTATGGAACCACGTCATTTAGGAGTTGTTGCTGTTTTAGTCAAATCGTTTGCTAGAATTCATGAAACGAACTTAAAGAAGCAAGGTATGTTAGGATTAACTTTTGCTAATGAGTCTGATTACGACAAAATACAAGAAGATGATTCTTTTAATTTTGTTGATCTTAAGGATTTTGCTCCGGGTAAACCGCTAACAATTCTTGTTAAACATGCTGATGGTTCAGAAGATACTATTATTGCTAATCATACATATAATACTGGTCAGATAGAATGGTTTAATTATGGTTCAGCACTAAACTTAATTAAGAAAGAGAACGGAGCTTAAAGAGCTAATGTTAAAATATTATAAAAAGAAAAACTCCTGAGAAATCAGGAGTTTTTTAATGGCTTGTAGGGTGAAACGTTAATTAAGCTAGCTTAGTTTCAGCTTCGATAATTTTACCATCTATAATGTTTAGCTTTTTACCCGCTGGTAATCTAATGATTTTGCCTTTGTAAGTAAAGCTTACTTCACCTTCTTTACAAAGAATTTCAAATGTATTGGCACGTTGCTTAACACTAAACTTAGTACCTACTAAATCATTGATCGTTCCAGACCAGGTTACTACTTCGAATGTAGAGCCTTCTTTAACATCAAAATCAGCTTCGCCAATTAGATTTACGACTCTCTTATTCTTAAAGTTTGACTTTTTATACCGTATTTGAGATGTATTGTTTAGGGCTACTAAAGATGCATCGGGTAATTTTACGGTTGTTTCGTTTTGGGCAGTTTTTACGGTTTTCATATTGTCGTAAAACGGACCAAAATAAATTCCTAAACCAATAACAAAAATAGCTGCTATTTGTAGTACTGGTTTTAATCTTTGTAATAAAGATATTGTTTCTGTTTGGGTTGTTTCTTGGTTGGTTGACATTCTCTTTTTGGCTATAATTGCGTCTAGCTTATTATATTCATTATTTACATCAAAAGAAGTGTCCTTAAAAAGTTTAGCACCTTCAGAAATACGAGTATATGAATCGTATTCGGGCAACTTTTTAAAAGCTTCCATTTCTGCATCGTTAAGTTCGTTACTTAACCATTTTTGTATTAAATTATCCTTTTCCATATTTTAATTCTATATCAATAGAACAACTAAAAGGTTTTTTTTCCTACCTAAATATAGATATTTTTTATTAGTTGTTGTATTCGGTTTAAAATAAAACAACTATAGTATTATTTTTTCCTACGGCTATATACCGTCTATTTCTTTTCTTAACTTTTCTAATGCTCCGTAAATACGTTTTTCTACTGCCTTTCTAGATATACCGAGTATTTCGGCAATTTCTTTATGTCTTTTACCTTCTGTTCTATTCATTAAGAAGGCTACACGTTGTGCTTCTGATAGTTTTGCCAAGGCACGTTCGTACTTTTGCATAAATTCAGACTCTTCTAATTTGTATTCGGGATCTTCGTGTGTATAACTCTTTGGTTTAGTTTGCTGATGTCTTAAAACTACCTTTTGATGCTTCACTTCATTAAGCATCATATTGTTAGCAGTAGTAAACAAAAACGATTTTACCTTTTCGGGAGTCACTTTCTTACAATTGTCCCAAAGTTTAATAAATGCTTCTTGAACTTTATCTTTAGGATTTAAGTTTTCACCATACTTATATCTCAAAAAGTTAAAAAGATCTGTAGAATGACTTTGAAACATTTTTGAGAAAATATGTTCTTGGCAAACACTAGTATCAAGTGTCTTAATCATTGTTTTGTGATTTGGTTTGTTTAAGGTAGAGTTAATTCGAATCTTTATTAATTATATATTAATGTATTATACTAATTTTAATTCTGCCTCTATTAACTACAATTGTTTGTCTTTTATTGTCTGTAAATAGCGAAATTTTAACATTTATATTATTGTGTTAACTCGGTATTTTATTTCTAACTGATGGGTAAAAGTAAAGGTTTTTAATGATTTTAAGTAGTTTAAATTAATGTGTGCATAAAATTTCTAAATATTATTTTAAATTTAAAAGACTGATTAACAATAAGTTAATTAAAAAAATTAAAATATTTCAATTTTTGGGTAGGAACTTTTTAGAGATCATTGTTTAATTAGTGAAAGTTGCAAATAACACTTTCGAAAACATTAAAACTAACATAACAATTAGTTAAAGTTCTTTAAAAGATTCGTAAATAATAAGTGAAACATAAAGTAAACTTAGAATTAAGTCCCTAAAAAGAAACATTTATTAAAAAATTTAGAATCTTTATAATAGAATAAAAATATAGAAAGCATTAAAATAGTTTCTGTTAGTTTCATTTTGATGAAAGGGAAAGTTGCTGTGAATTAGAAGACAAGCTGTCTTATGTTAAGTAGTAAAGCCGTAAGGCAGTTTGTCTAAAATTCGAACATATGTTTGAATTTTGTAGTCGAAAATAATTTTCCTTTCTCCCCGAAATAGGATTAATACGAAAAACAATTCCAATTCATGATAAGTAAAAAGGCTCGCACCGATATGGTATGAGCCTTTTTTATTTTTAGTGACCTCGATAGGATTCAAACCTATAACCTTCTGAGCCGTAATCAGATGCGCTATTCAGTTGCGCCACGAGGCCAATTTTGGGTTGCAAATATATTTCTTTTCTAAATAATAGAAAAATGAAATGAGTATAATTTAATACAACTAATCTATAGCATTCTTGGTAATAAATGCCCGCCAACCGATTATAGCTAATTGAAGTTTTGTAGCTTTAGAAATATCTAATCTTTTTTTCGTAAAACTTGGTAAGACAGCTTTATTGATCTTTGCTAGTAATTTGAATAGTGATTTTTTCATTGTACAATAATACAAAAGAAAAACTCTTGAATCTTTATAGTAAAAGAGACAAGAGCTTAGGTTTGGTTAATTTGAAATTGGTTTACTTATGCTACATTTTCTTTTTCATTATGTTTTGTGGTTTGGTCTAATTAAAATTTGCAGCGACTTAAAAAAGGTTAATAATTGTTTCAATAATTAAAATAATAAATAGAATCATAAATGTTTAATGGGTTAAAAGTTGATAATTATTTAGGTTTTAGAATTAATTCTTTTTCAATATGTGAACTTTCTAAATTTTGGTCACAAAAAAAATTAAAAATCTATAGAATTGCCTATCAAATTTTAATATATAATGATTTTTAAAACCACAGGTGTAATAAATAGATCTAGATATTAGTAATAATTTATTACATAAAAGCGTGTTTTTAGTTATAAAGCGTAATAATTGTAGAGTCTTTTTTAACGGTTTTGGACTAAATCATCTAAAAATCGTCTTTTTTAAGGCTGTTTTTTAGGTTTCTATTTCTTAAAAGCATTTTTTCTTTTCTTTTTTACAGAATATTTTCTTTAATAAAAGACCCATTGTCTAAGTAACTTTATACTATTTAAAATTATATTTGTCAAAAATTGTATATGAGTATTTTTTACCTAATTGCAGGTTTTTTATTATTAGTTGTTGGTGGTGAGTTTTTGGTACGATCGTCTGTGGGGTTATCATTTAAATTAAACCTATCTAAACTCGTAATAGGTATGACTGTAGTATCATTCGCAACCTCGGCTCCAGAATTGATTGTTAGTTTACAAGCGGCCTTAGATGGGTATTCAGATTTGGCGCTAAGTAATGTTGTAGGTTCTAATATAGCGAATATAGCATTGGTTCTCGGTGTTACGGCTATTATCTTTCCGTTAGCTGTGGATAAAGATTTTTATAAAATGAATTGGCCAATGATGATGCTATTGTCACTGGTGCTTTATTATTTTTTGTGGAATGATAGTGTACTGTCTTCTGCTGAGGGATTGATTCTTTTAGTTTCATTAATTGTGTTTATCTATTTTATGATCAAGCAATCTCGTAAAAATGGTTCTGTGAATGATGAAGGTGATGTTGATGAAGCTTTAAGAGAAACTTCTTCTTCAAAAATCTTTTTATGGCTTGTTATTGGAGGTGTTGCATTATGGGCCGGTTCAGAATTACTTGTTGAAGGAGCAGTAGATATTGCTGAAAAATTGGGTGTAAGTGAGCGTGTTATCGGCGTTAGCATGGTTGCTTTGGGCACAAGCGTTCCTGAGTTGGCTGCTTCAGTTATCGCTGCTTTGCGAAAAGAGAAAGCAATTTCTTTAGGGAATTTGATAGGCTCAAACATTTTTAATATTGCTTCTGTGCTGGGTTTAACTGCAATAGTAAAACCTATTCACGTAGTTGATAAAAATTTATTGTCAAATGATTTGATTTGGATGATTGCCATTTCGCTATTACTATTGCCGCTAATATTTATTCCTAAAAAGTTGATTATTTCTCGCCTAAAAGGGCTATTACTGTTTTCGGCCTACATCATATTTATATATTTATCTTTTAGAGGCTTATAAAAAAAGCCAGCTCTAAAAGCTGGCCTTATCATAATTTATTTTTAACTGTTACTTAAATATTTGCACTTTTAACAGTTTTAATAATTCTTCCTGCAATTTTGTAAGGATCTCCATTAGAAGCTGGCCTTCTATCTTCTAACCAACCTTTCCATCCTTTTTCAACAGTAATAATAGGTATTCTGATTGATGCTCCTCTATCAGAGACTCCATAACTAAAATCGTTAATAGAGGCAGTTTCGTGTAATCCAGTTAGGCGTTGATCATTGTATTGTCCATAAACTGAAATATGTTCTTTGGTAACAGGTCTAAAAGCTTCACAAATTTTCTCATACACTTCTTTAGAACCACAAGTTCTTAATGTGGTATTAGAAAAGTTTGCATGCATACCAGAACCATTCCAATCACCTTTTACAGGTTTTGGGTGATATTCAATATAGTATCCATATTTTTCAGTTAATCGATCTAGTAAATAACGAGCTACCCAAATCTCATCCCCAGCCTTTTTTGCTCCTTTAGCAAATAACTGAAATTCCCATTGACCTGGAGCAACCTCTTGGTTGATTCCTTCAAAATTTAATCCAGCTTCAATACATAAGTCTGCGTGTTGTTCAACAAAATCTCTACCCCATGTATAACGACCACCTACAGAACAATAATATTTTCCTTGTGGACCAGGAAAACCACCTCTTGGAAATCCTAACGGTAAACCAGTTTTACCGTCCATTAAGAAATATTCTTGTTCAAATCCAAACCAAAAATCATTATCATCATCATCTATGGTAGCTCTCGCATTTGAAGGGTGCGGAGTTCCATCAGCGCTTAAAACTTCTGACATCACTAAATATCCATTTTTTCTAGTTGGATCTGGATAAATTGCCACAGGCTTTAATAAACAATCTGAAGCACCTCCCGATGCTTGTTCGGTTGAAGAACCATCAAAAGACCAAACAGGGCAATCTTCTAATTTACCACTAAAATCATTTTCAACTTTAGTTTTACTTCTCATGTTTTGGGTGGGCTCATGACCATCTAACCAAATATACTCTAGCTTTGATTTGCTCATAGTACTATTTTTTTAATTTAACAATGCAAATATGTGTTTTTTTAATTAATTGATAAAATAATTAGGGGTGTTTTTGTTTTTTTTATTAAAATAATAATTTAAGCCCTATTTTTTTTAGGGTATATGTTTTAAAATTAAAAAAATTGTATTTTTGACATTAGATTAAAATAAATGATATGTCAACTTTAAGATTTAATGCTTTAAAAGAAACTTTGAATAGAAAACCCGTTGAGGTTTTAGAAAGCGGTAGACGCTCAGAAGCTTTTTCCAAAAATGTTTTCAACGAACATGCTATGCGTCAGTTCATGACTAGTGACGCATATCAAAGCGTAAAAGATGCAATAGAATATGGAACTAAAATTGATAGAAAAATTGCAAATCAAGTTGCGGCAGCAATGAAAGATTGGGCATTGTCAAAAGATGCAACACATTATACGCATTGGTTTCAACCTTTAACAGGCTCTACTGCAGAAAAACATGATGCTTTTTTCGAAACTATCCAAGGAGGTAGAGCTATGGAAAAATTCGGAGGAGGTCAATTGGTACAACAAGAACCAGATGCTTCAAGTTTTCCTAATGGAGGTATAAGAAATACTTTTGAAGCACGTGGATATACAGCATGGGACCCTACTTCGCCAGCTTTTATTTATGGAACAACGCTCTGTATACCAACGGTTTTTGTTGCATATACTGGTGAGGCATTAGATAATAAAGCACCTCTCTTAAGAGCATTACAGGCGGTTGATCATGCCGCTACAGCTATTTGTAAATATTTTGATAAAAATGTTTCTAAAGTAAATGCTTCTTTAGGGTGGGAACAAGAATATTTCCTTATTGATTCTGCACTCGCTGCTTCAAGACCAGATATTACTTTAACAGGTAGAACTTTGTTAGGTCACTCTCCTGCCAAAGGTCAACAATTAGATGATCATTATTTTGGATCAATACCAAATAGAGTTATGAGTTTTATGAGAGACTTAGAACAGGAAAGTATGTTGTTAGGTATTCCTGTGAAAACAAGGCATAATGAAGTAGCTCCAAACCAATTTGAACTGGCCCCTATTTATGAAGAGGCAAATTTAGCTGTAGATCATAACTCTTTATTAATGGACGTTATGGAAAAAATTGCGCAGCGTCATAAATTTAAAGTGTTATTTCACGAAAAACCTTTTGCAGGGATAAATGGTTCTGGAAAACATAATAATTGGTCACTATCTACAAATACTGGAGTGAATTTGTTAAGCCCAGGTAAAACACCAATGAAAAATTTACAGTTTTTAGCATTCTTTGTGAATACAATTAAAGCTGTAAATGATTACGAAGAATTAATTAGAGCATCTATTGCTAGTGCAAGTAATGATCATCGTTTGGGAGCAAATGAAGCACCACCTGCAATAATTTCGGTATTTATTGGTTCGCAGTTATCTGCTGTTTTAGATGAATTAGAAAATGTGACTAAAGGAAAGTTATCTCCTCAAGAAAAGACAGATCTTAAATTGAATATCGTTGGTAAAATTCCAGAAATTTTACTCGACAATACAGATAGAAATAGAACATCTCCATTTGCTTTTACAGGAAATAAGTTTGAATTAAGAGCTGTAGGTTCTTGGTCTAATTGTGCAGGACCCATGACGGTTTTGAATACAATAATGGCAAAACAGTTAAAAGAATTTAAAAAAGAAGTTGATAAACTAATTGAAACTAAAAACCTTAAAAAAGATGAAGCTGTTTTTAATGTATTGAGAGAATATATTAAAGCTTCTAAAAAAATTAGATTTGAAGGTGATGGTTATGGAGAAGCATGGGAAAAAGAAGCTAAAAAACGTGGTTTAAGTAATAATAAAACAACGCCCGAAGCATTAAAACCTAAGGTTTCTAAAAAAGCAATTTCACTTTTCGAAGAAATGGGTGTGATGAGCAAGGTAGAGGTAGAGGCGCGTCATGAAATTGAGTTGGAAGAATATACTATGAGAATTCAAATTGAGAGTAGAGTATTAGGAGATATTGCTCGTAATCATGTTATACCAACGGCTGTTAAATATCAAAACACTTTAATTGAAAACGTAAGAGGATTAAAAGATATTTTTGGCAAGGAATTTAAAAAACTGGCTGCTGAGCAAATAGATTTGATTGAGAAAATATCAAACCATATTGCCGAGATCAATTCAAAAATTAATGAAATGATTGAAGCTCGTAAAAAAGCAAATAAGTTAGAAGGTCAAAAAGCAGCAGATGCTTATTGTAATAAAGTGAAACCATATTTTGAACAAATTAGATATCACTGTGATAAGTTAGAATTAATGGTGGATGATGATCTTTGGCCATTAACAAAATATAGAGAATTATTATTTACTAGGTAATTGGAAAAATCCCACAGAAGTGGGATTTTTTTATAAAATAATGGAAGTAATTAGAACGAATTCAAATCATAAAGATTTTATCTTATTAACAGAAGAGTTAGATAATTATTTGAGTGTTATAAATGGAGACTCAGATGACTATTTTAAACAATATAATAAGTTAAATGATTTAAATAATGTTGTTATAGTTTATGATGAAAACAATGCTATTGGATGCGGAGCATTTAAAAGATACGATGCTACAACTGTTGAGATAAAAAGGATGTTCGTTAAGTCCATTGCAAGAAGAAAAGGAGTAGCAGAAATAATATTAATGGAGCTTGAAATCTGGGCAAAAGAAATAGGTTTTTATAAATCAGTTCTAGAGACAGCAAAAGATATGGAGCCAGCGGTTTCACTTTATAAAAAATCTATGTATAGTATTATACCTAACTATGGTCAATATAAAGATGTTGATAGTAGCATTTGTTTTCTTAAAACTCTAGATTAAACTGACTTTTGGTTAAGTATTATTTTCCTTACTTTTAGGCTTCACAAAACAATTAACTCAAAATGAAAAAATTACTACTTCTTTTATTTGTATGCTCTTGTTTTTATACGCAAGGACAAAATGCTAAAATTGATAAAATGATCGACGATGTCGAATCAAAAGTTATTGAGTGGCGTAGAGATTTTCATCAAAATCCAGAATTGTCAAATAGAGAGTTTAAAACGGCTGAAAAGATTGCAAAATTTTTAAAAGATTTAGGTTTAGAAGTGCAAACGGGTATTGCTCATACTGGCGTTGTTGCAATTTTAAAAGGAGGAAAGCCAGGACCAGTTATTGGTTTACGAGCTGATATTGATGGCCTTCCTGTTACCGAAAGAACTCCTGTGCCTTTCGCATCTAAAGCAAAAAGCACCTATAATGGTATTGAAACCGGTGTTATGCATGCATGTGGTCATGATACGCATATAGCTATATTAATGGGTGTGGCAGAGGTGCTCACTAAAAATAAAAAAGATATTAAAGGAACAATAAAATTTATTTTTCAACCGGCTGAAGAGGGAGCTCCTAAAGGAGAAAATGGAGGTGCCAAAATGATGGTTGAAGAAGGAGTTTTGAAAAACCCAGATGTTGATGTTGTTTTTGGTTTACATATTTCAGCTGGAATGCCAGTTGGACATATCTCTTATAAACCTGCTGGTATTATGGCTGCATCTCAAGGATATTCAATTAAGGTAAAAGGAAAACAAACTCATGGTTCTAGACCTTGGGGAGGTATTGACCCAATTGTGATCTCTGCACAAATTATCAATGGCTTACAAACTATTGTAAGTAGAGATACTGAACTTACTAAAGAAGCCGCCGTTATTACAGTTGGTATGATTAGAGGTGGTATAAGGGGTAATATTATACCTGAAGAAGTTGAAATGATCGGTACTATTAGAACGTTGGATTATGATATGCAAAAAAAATTGAATGATGAAATGAAAAAGAGAGTTCCTGCAATTGCAAAAGCTTTTGGAGGAGATGCTACTATAGAAATAGAAAAAGGATATCCTATTACATATAATGATCCAGAGTTGACTCAAAATATGGCTCCTTCTTTAGAGAGAGCAGCTGGCAAAACAAATGTACATTTGATTAATGCTATTACTGGAGCGGAGGATTTTTCTTTTTTTCAAAAAGAAGTTCCTGGACTTTATTTCTTTTTAGGAGGAAAACCACTAGATGTTAAACCAGAAGATGCGGCGGCACATCATACACCAGACTTTTTTATTGATGAGAGTGGATTAAAACTGGGAGTGCAGTCTTTTGTAAATTTAGTTTTTGACTACGGTAAGAATTATAAAAAATAGTTTTATATAAAAGCGTTATTTGTTTTCTTTGTATCAAATAATTTAAAATAAAAAAAGTGGGACTTTTTAGTAAAAAATCTGAATTTGGCGATGTAAAAGCTTATTTGGCTAAAGATGCTGTTGTACTCGATGTAAGAACTGACGCAGAATATAATGAAGGGCATGTAGAAGGTTCTGAACATATAGTATTAGATTATTTGCCAGATCATGTAGACAAAATAAAAGCATGGAATAAACCAGTGATTACATGTTGCAGAAGCGGTGCTCGTAGTGGTAGAGCAGAAGAGTTTTTAGCCGATCACGGTATAGATGTTATTAACGGCGGACCTTGGCAAAATGTTGACCAACACGTTAATTAATAGTAGCCTAATTGAAATTTATAAATGGAAATGCTTTTTCAAGTGTTTCCATTTTTTGCTTTAAGCTCTCAATAAATTTTTGATGTTGTTCAGAATTTACATTAAATGGTTTGTGAGCTAACCCTTTTTGTATGCCATCTACTTCTTCCATGGTTTTTTTGGCCTTCTGAGAAATCCAAGCATGTTGAAATTTTCCCCAGATATAATCTATAGCTGTTTGATTAGGATGAATCATATCTTCAGTATAAAAACGATAATCTCGTAATTCATCCATCATAATATCATAGCTAGGAAAATAGTGGATGTTTCTTCTTGGTTCAACTACATTATGAACAGCTGATATCAAATGTGCCTTACTTCTGTTATTTTCTGCAAAACCATCTTTTAAATGGCGCACTGGCGAAACGGTTAAAATTATAGAAGTGCTAGGATTTACACTTTTTATCAATGAAATTGTCGCTTCTAGACTTCCACTAATTTCATTTACAGAAAGTAGTTCTTTTAAGAATTTCTTTTGAGGTACTTTGTGGCAATTAGCAACTATTGTATCAGATTCAATATGTCTATACACCCATGCGGTTCCTAAGGTAATTACGATATGAGATGCATCGATTATTTGTTGAGAAGTAACTTTAATGGCTGAATTTAAGTTTGTTAGTAGTTCATCTTTATTTGAATTGCTAAGTTTAGAATGTGCTTCAAAACTATGCCATTGTTCGTTTAAGAAGAAAAGATCTTCTTCAGTATATACCTTCTCGTTTATTGTATTAGTAATTAACTTTTCAATAGCCTTAAGATGGAACAATATTCCGAATGGATTGATGCTGTTTTGAAATTTAAAGTAATCTAACTTAGCTCCAATATTTTCGGCAAAACAGGAACCTAATAATAACAATTCAGAATTATAATCTATTTGATTGTGTTGTTGAGGTTGTAACGGAATATTGGTTTGGAGTTGCATTTTGATTAATTAAGATACTCTTTCGCTTTTACCAAAGCATCTTTAATTCCGTCAGGATTTTTACCACCAGCAGTTGCATAAAAAGGTTGTCCGCCGCCGCCGCCATGAATCAGTTTACCTAATTCGCGAACTATTTTTCCAGCATTTAGCGTGTCACTAATTATGTTTTTAGAAACAAAAGCAGTTAGCATGGCTTTTCCGTTATTTTTTGAACCCGCAATAAAAAAGAGATCATCAATTTCACCACCAAGCTGAAAGGCTAAATCTTTAATTGCGCTTTGGTCTAGAGAAACCTCAGTAGCGATAAAATTAATACCGTTAATAGTTTCAACACTGTTTTTTAGATCATCCTTTAAAGAAGACGCCTTGTCTTTCATCAACGATTCTATTTGCTTCTTTAATTGGATATTTTCCTCTTGAAGTGTTTTTACCGATTCAACAGGGCTTAATGAGCTTTTAAATAGATCTTTAATTTCAAAATAAGATCTGTTTGTTTCAAAATAGAAGTCTTTTACCGCATCATAAGTAATTGCCTCAATACGTCGTACGCCTGCCGCAACAGCACTTTCAGAACGAATTTTAAAATGCCAAATATCACCCGTGTTCTCTACATGTGTACCACCACAAAGCTCGATGGATTTACCGAAACGAATAGTACGGACAGAATCTCCATATTTTTCGCCAAATAATGCCATAGCACCTTCTTCTAAAGCTTTTTCCATAGAGACACTTCGATGTTCTTGCAGCTTTAATTTGTTGTTAATACGTGCATTTACAAAATCTTCGACTTCGCGAAGTTCATCTAAGCTAAGCTTAGAAAAATGAGAAAAGTCGAAACGTAGATATTTAGAATGTACAGCAGACCCTTTTTGTTCAACATGTGTTCCTAAAATTTCACGCAATGCCTGATGCAACAAATGCGTTGCAGTATGATTACAAGCAGTTCTAAAACGTTGTTTTTCATCGACTACAACTTTAAAAGTATCTTTTACATGGTCAGGAAGATTTTCTGCAAAATGTATAATTAAATTGTTCTCTTTCTTAGTGTCAATTATATAGATTACATCTCCATTAGGAGTTTCTAAATAGCCTTTATCACCAACTTGTCCTCCACCTTCAGGATAAAAAGGTGTAAGATTGAAAACCAGTTGATACATATCGCCATCTTTCTTTGAAGTAACCTTTCTATATCTGGTAATTCGTACATCTGCTTGAAGCGAATCATAACCAATGAACTCTTCTTCGCGATCATCAATTAAGATGTTCCAATCATCTGTTTCAACAGCTGAAGCCGCTCTAGATCGATTTTTTTGCTTTTCTAGTTCTTTATTAAATTCACCTTCATCAAAAGACATTCCTTTCTCAGATAAGATCAAAGCAGTCAAATCTTTTGGAAAACCATATGTGTCGTACAATTCAAAAGCTTTATTTCCAGAAATAACTTTATTGTCAGCGCCTTTTATAATGCCGTCTAACATTAATAAGCCTTGTTCCAACGTTTTTTGAAAAGAATGCTCCTCTTCTTTAATAACATTTGTAATAAGCTGTCGTTGCTCTTTTAGCTCTACAAAAACATCACTCATTTCTTTGCTTAAGATTTGAACAAGCTTAAAAATAAAAGGTTCTTTTTGGTTTAAAAAGGTAAATCCGTATCTGATGGCACGTCTTAAAATACGACGTATCACGTAACCAGCACCAGTATTACTTGGCAATTGACCATCTGCAATGGCAAAAGCAACGGCTCTAACATGGTCAGCAATCACTCGAATAGCTATATCCGTTTTTTCATCTTTACCATATTCTGTTTGAGAAATAGTTTCTACTTCACGGATAAGCGGAGTAAAAACATCAGTGTCATAATTAGATTTTACGTTTTGCAATACCATACATAAACGCTCAAAGCCCATGCCTGTATCTATATGTTTTGCAGGTAAATCTTCTAGAGAACCATCTGCTTTTCTATTGTACTGCATAAAGACCAAATTCCAAATCTCGACTACATGTGGATGGTCTTTATTTACGAGCTCTTTTCCTGAAATTTTTGCTTTTTCTTCGTCAGAACGAATATCGACATGAATTTCAGAACACGGACCACTAGGTCCTTGTGCACCCATTTCCCAGAAATTATCCTTTTTATTACCATTGATAATTCTATCTTCGCCTATCCATTCTTTCCAATAGTCATATGCTTCCTGATCAAAGTCTAGGCCATCTTCTTTATCACCTTCAAAAACTGTTACATATAAATTGTCTTTATCAATTTTATAAACTTCAGTTAAAAGCTCCCATGCCCATGCAATAGCTTCCTTTTTAAAATAATTACCAAAGCTCCAATTACCTAGCATTTCGAACATAGTATGGTGGTAGGTATCAATACCAACTTCTTCTAAGTCGTTGTGCTTACCAGAAACACGCAAGCATTTTTGAGTATCAGCAATTCTTTTTACTTCAACTTTTTTCTGACCTAAAAAATATTCTTTAAAAGGAACCATACCGGCATTGGTAAATAACAACGTTGGGTCGTTTTTTAATACCATTGGTGATGAAGGCACAATTTTATGCTCTTTTGATTTAAAAAAGTCTAAAAAATGCTGTCGTATCTCTTGAGATGTCATAAAATGTTAATTAAAAGCTAAATGAATTGCTTGTTTTTACGGTTGCGAAACATTTTGTAAATTTGTTCGTTTGGCAACTGAAATAAGGCACGTTATAGCCTCTTTCAAAGTGCAAAAATAGTACAAATTCACATTATGGCGAAGGTAAAATATTATTACGATTCTGAAACCTTATCGTATAGAAAAATAGAGCTAAGAAAAAGAGATAAGATAAAGCAATCGTTGATTTTTTTGGCAAGCTCGGTCTTATTCGCTTTACTTATCATTTTTGTTTTACTTCAGTTTATAGAATCTCCGAAAGAAAAGGCTCAAAAACGTGAATTAGATAATATAAAGTTGCGTTATGAGCTGTTAGATAAAAAAATGACCCAGGCTCAAAAGGTTTTAGAAGGTGTTCAACAACGTGATAATGATATTTATAGAATGTATTTTGAGGTGAATCCGATACCAGAAGAACAACGTTTGGCAGGATTTGGAGGAGTAAATAGATATAAATCTTTAGAAGGTTTTGAAAATTCTGATATGATTATTGATGCTACTAAGAATATGGATATTCTTGCGAAGCAATTATATGTTCAATCTAAATCATTAGATGAGATCATTAACCTAGCTGAAGATAAAGAAAAACTGTTGGCATCTATACCAGCAATTCAACCAATAAAAAAAGAAGACCTAACCAGAATGGCTTCTGGGTATGGATGGCGTTCAGATCCATTTACAAAAGCACGTAAAATGCATAAGGGTATGGACTTTACTGCTGCTAAAGGAGTGCCTATTTATGCTACGGGTAATGGAATTGTAAAAAGAGCTGATAATGGATCATCTGGGTTTGGAAATCATATTAGAATAGATCACGGTTTTGGCTATGTTACTTTATATGCTCACTTATCTAAATACAATGTTAGAAAGGGGCAACGTGTAAAACGTGGAGATTTAATTGGTTTTGTTGGTAGCACTGGTAGGTCTATGGCACCACACTTACATTATGAAGTACATAAAGATGGTAAACCAATTAATCCTATAAATTTCTATTACGGAAATTTAACTCCAGAAGAGTTCAAAACAATGTTGAAAGCAGCTTCACAAGAAAATCAATCTTTCGATTAATGCATATAAATTTACCAGACAAGAGATATTACAAGATTGGCGAAGTGGCTAAGGCTTTTAATGTAAATGCTTCATTAATTCGTTTTTGGGATAAAGAATTTGATGTAATCAAACCCAAAAAAAATGCTAAAGGCAATAGAATGTTTACGCCCGAAGATGTTAAAAATCTACAAATGATTTATCATTTAGTCAAGGAAAAAGGATTTACATTAGACGGTGCTCGAACCAAACTAAAACAAAACCCAGAAAAGATAAAAGACAATCATTCAATTATTGCTAGATTAGAGGCAGTGAAAGATGAACTATTACAAATTAAAAATCAACTTTAAAAGAGATCATTATGAAAAAAGGACTAATAGTATTAATAATATTAGCCATAGTAGGTTTTGGTTTATATAACTGGGCTGTAGGGTTCAATAATACAGCAGTAGAACATGAAGCAAATGCCAAGACAGCGTGGTCTAATGTAGAAAGCTCTTATCAACGTAGAAATGACCTTATAGGGAACTTGGTGAAGACAGTGCAAGGTGCCGCAGATTTTGAAAAGGAAACGCTAGAAGGTGTTATAAATGCAAGAGCTAAAGCTACTTCAACCACGATCGATCCAACAAATATTACTCCTGAAAATATGGCTGCTTTTCAACAGGCGCAAAGTGGTTTAACAGGCGCATTAAGTAAATTAATGGTTGTGGTTGAGCGTTACCCTGAATTAAAGGCTAATCAGAATTTTTTAGAGTTACAGTCTCAGTTAGAAGGCACCGAAAATAGAATTAATGTAGCGCGCGATCGTTATAACGAGGCCGTAAACACTTATGATATTTTTACCACTAAATTCCCTGGAAAGATACTAGCTGGTATGTTTGGCTTTAAAGAAATGGCTCGATATAAATCTGATGCTGGTTCAGAGAATGCACCAGACGTAAACTTCGATTTCGGTAAAAAAGAAGAATAGGATGTCTAAGGTAGAAGATTTTTTAACTGCAGTAGAAGAGCAACAAATTATTGAAGCAATTCGAAATGCAGAAAAGAATACTTCTGGTGAAATACGTGTTCATTTAGAAAAAAGCACTGAAAAAGATGCTTTAGAGAGAGCTAAAGAGGTGTTTTACTTTTTAAAAATGGATGAGACAAAGCAACAGAACGGAGTTTTGTTTTATGTTGCTGTAGATGATAAAAAATTCTCTGTTTTAGGTGACAAAGGTATTGATGGTACTGTTCCAGATGATTTTTGGAACAGCATTAAAGATAATATCATCAGCGAGTTTTCTAACGGAAATTATGCCAATGGTTTAAAACTCGGAATTTCTGAAACAGGAATAAAGTTAAAGGAATACTTTCCGCATCAATCTGATGACACTAATGAATTGTCGGATGAAATTTCTTTAGGTTAATTGAGAAATTTCAATAACCAATTTTGTATTTTTAGCTCACTAAAATTCCCTAAATAAACTATACTAATTTTAGTTATAGTAGTCGATATATGCAAGACATTATTAACGCCATACCCTTAGGAATCGCACTGGCTTTTATGATTGGACCAGTCTTTTTTGTCTTACTAGAAACAAGTGCAATTAAGGGTTTTAGAGCTGCTGTTGTTTTTGATTTTGGTGTTATAATAGCAGATATTCTTTTTGTGTTGTTCGCTTATTACGGTAGTAGAACTTTATTAGAAAAAATTAAAGATGATCCTCGATTGTTTATACTTGGCGGCGGGATTTTATTTGTTTATGGGCTTTTCACATTTTACAAGCGAAGAAAACCTGTTATAACAGATGAAGACTTGGTTGTTGTAGAAAAAAACAACTATTTAGGATTATTTGTAAAAGGTTTTTTTCTCAATTTTATTAATATAGGAGTATTGGCCTTTTGGTTAGGTATGGTAGTAGTTATTAGTCCTAATTTAGACATGAATGACACGCGTATATTTAAATATTTTACGACTATTTTAATTGCTTATTTTCTCACTGATTTACTTAAAATTTTACTGGCAAAGCAGTTACGAAGTAGATTAACTCCATTTGTAATTAGAAAGATTAAGCGTGGTATGGGTATCGCTCTTATGATTTTTGGCTTGGTATTGGCAGGTAAAGGCTTATTACCCAAAGAGGCTCAGGATAGAATAGATACAGTTATTGAGGATAAGGTGAATTTGCCGAAAGAATAGAATCTAAAGGGGTTAACTAACATGCTATTTTTTTAAAGGAATTGAAATTCCAAGTGCTACGGCTCCTGCAAATTGTTCTGCACTAGGATGAAAATAGTATGTAAATGCAAGGTCAAAATTGTGTTTGGGTCCTAATTCCAATCCAATCGAGACAGGAATGTGAAATAACAATCCGCTTTTTTCAATATTTGTAAATGGGGTTAGAGTTTCGAAAGAACCTACAGATACTCCAATTCCAGATTCTAAATAAGGTGCAACCCAAGGAATAGGAGCTGTAATTCTTGCTTTACCCCCTATTAGAAATGCATTTGCAGTTGATTTATATTGAATTGAATTCTGGTCATCACCATCAACTTTCGTCAATATTAAACCAGCATAGGGTCTAACATCTAACCAATTAGTAAATGTAAATACATATTCTCCTTGTAAATAAAACCCATTGCCTGTAACATCAACATCATCATAAGGTGCACTCAATCCATAACCTAATGAGATATCTATGGTTCTTTCTTGTATCAGTTGAGCTTTAACTTGGTTTAGAGATAAAATTGCCAAAATTATCAGAAACTCTTTTTTCATAATGCGATAAAATTATTTTCTGGAAAATTAAACTCCAGTACTCCCGAATCCGCCAGTACCTCTTTTGGTTTCATTTAAAGCTTCAACTTCTTTCCAATCAGCTTGCTCATATTTTGCAATTACTAATTGCGCTATACGTTCCCCATCATTTATCACGAAATCTTCATTTGATAAGTTCACTAAAATCACACCTATTTCACCACGATAATCGGCGTCAATTGTTCCTGGTGCATTTAAAACGGTAATTCCTTTTTTAGCGGCAAGACCACTTCGAGGTCTAACTTGAGCTTCAAAACCAACAGGTAAGGCAATAAACAATCCAGTTTTAATGATTGCTCGTTCTAGTGGCTTTAAAGTAATTGCTTCATTAATGTTGGCCCGTAAATCCATACCGGCAGAAGCTTCAGTTTCATAATGCGGTAATTGATGTTTTGATTTATTAATGATCTCTACGGTCATTTTTTAAAGATAGTTTTAAGTTCGTTTTTTTCTTTAAATACTATGAATCCCCCAAAAGCTACTACAAATAAAGTAGAAACTATATAATTCTCTTTAAACTGATAAAAGGATATAAATGATAGAACTGTAGCTAAAATTAGATAAAGAAAAATGGCATTGATTTTATAGGGTACATTGTAATATCTCTTTCCGTAGAAGTATGATATTATGCACATACTACCATATGCTACAAGGGTAGCCCAAGCGGAAGCCATATAACCATATTCTTTAATAAGCCATAGGTTTAAAATAATTGTAATTGCTGCACCAAATATTGAAAAATACATGCCGTATTTTGTTCTATCTGTTAACTTATACCAAACTGATAAATTATTATAAACTCCTAAAAATAGGTTTGCCAATAAAATGATTGGCACAATAGCTAAGGCTTGATAATATTCAGGTTTACTCAATAAAATACTTGCGAAAAGATGAATATAAACTACTACAATTAACATAAAAACGGTTCCTATGATTGTGAACCATTTCATGATTTTAGCATAAGTTTCCTTGGCATTTTCTTTATGTGCTTCATTAAAAAAGAAGGGTTCGGCACCCAATCTAAATGCCATTACATACAATGTCATAAAGACTCCTAATTTGTAGCAAGCGGCATAAATACCCATTTGATCTTTACCAATCATATCACCTAAAAGCAATTTATCTAGATTTTCGTTAGTTACGTAAGCTAAACTGCCTATCATGATTGGTACTCCATATATCATCATTTTTTGCAATGTTGATCTATCAAATTGAAACTTAAACTTTAACATTTGTGGTAGCAGCATTAAAAATGTGACGAAGCTTGCTATTAAATTAGCAATGAATATATAAACTACTGGATGTGTTTTTTGATAGTGATCAGTTAAAAAAGTTGGTAAACTAATATTATTTTTTAGCGCATAAGGTATTAACCATAAAAAAAATAGATTAAAAAACGCATAAATTATGATGTTGCTTATTTTATAAAAAGCAAATTTTATAGGTCTTTTGGTTACACGTAAATATGCATACGGAATAACTACTAGAAGGTCAAAAGCAGTAACTAGCGTTAATATTTTTAAATGCATAGGATTGTCAAAACCTAACCAGCTGGATAGCGTTTCATTAAAGCCTAATAAAACAAGTAAAAAAACTGTAGTTGATAATAGAAGTGTTATAAAAGCTGTTGATACTATTTTCCCTTTTTCCTTTTCTTTTGAAAAAAATCTAAAAAAAGCTGTTTCTAATCCAAAGGTTAAAAAAGCAATAAAGTAAGCAGCAAAAACAAAATACCAAGTGTTCTCTGCAAATTCAGCTGAAACTAATTTATCTGTGTGTAATTTGGTTAAAAGGATGTTTATTGCTCTGGGTAAAACAGCGGCAATTCCGTAGATAATGGTGTCTTTAAAAAATCCTTTTAACGAACTCAAGTTGAATTTGGGTTAGTGGTCATCCTGTTAAGGAAAAAATGCTTCACAAATATAAAAGAAAAACCCTCACCGAAATGGTAAGGGTTTTACAATTTATTTTACAAATTCTTAAGCTTCAATCGGATCGATTGAAACGTAAGATCTGTTATCTTTCTTTTTGGTAAATTTTACTAAACCATCAACCTGTGCATGTAACGTATGGTCTTTACCCATATATACATTCTCACCTGGGTGATGTTTTGTACCTCTTTGACGAACAATAATGTTACCTGCTAGAGCAGCTTGTCCACCAAAAATCTTAACACCTAAGCGTTTCGATTCTGATTCTCTACCGTTCTTAGAACTACCTACACCTTTTTTATGTGCCATGATCTATAGTTTTAATTATTGTTATTAATTATGATAATGCAGCAATTAAATCAGCTTTTTTCATTGAGGAGATTCCTTCGATCCCTTTAGCTTTAGCCATTTCTTTTAATTCTGCTACTGTTTTTTTGCTTAAATCTTCAGTTGCCTTTACAGGAGCTTTCTTTTCTTCTGTCTTTGGAGCTGCTTCTTTCTTAGGCTCAGCTTTTTTAGCAGTCTTCTTAGCACCACTTGCAACAATACCTTCTATTTGAATTTCAGATAAAGATTGACGGTGTCCGTTCTTTACCTTGTATCCTTTTCTACGTTTTTTCTTAAAAACGATTACTTTATCACCTTTTAGGTGCTTAATGACTTTTGCAGTTACTGCTGCTCCGTCTATAGCTGGGGCGCCAATAGTTACTTTGCCATCATCCACTAAAAGAACATTATCAAAAGTTACTTTTGATCCTTCTTTTTCTTGTAAACGGTGCACAAATACCTTTTGGTCTTTTGCTACTTTAAATTGCTGCCCTGCTATCTCTACAATTGCGTACATAATTTAAATGTTTTTTATAATATCCCACTTGGAGGGATTCGCTTAATTAAAAATGAGTGCAAATATACAGCTATTTTACATACTGACAATAGGTTTAATTAAAAATTAATGCAGGGCTATTCCTTTAATAAGGATGCTTATTTTATTAAATTTGTATTCCTCTAAAAAAACTAAGAAAAAGGGTAACAAATCTGATAAGTTAACGTCAGATATCACAAACAACAATTAAAAATCTATCAAATGAAAAAATGGAATTTAGCTCTAGCTTTATTTTTTGTTGCATTACTAGCTATTAGTGCTCAAAAAGTAGATTTTATAGAGTATGATTTAGATAACGGATTACACGTTATTTTACATCAAGACAACAATGCACCGGTTGTAACAACTAGAGTAATGTATAATGTAGGTGCTATGGATGAAGAAGATGGTAAAACTGGAATGGCTCATTTTTATGAACACCTTTTATCTACTGGCTCAAAGAACATTCCAAGAGGAGAATGGAATAATATTGTAGCTGCAAATGGTGGTACTAGAAACGCAAGTACTAATTGGGATAGAACCGATTATTTTGAAACATTCCCTTCTAATAATTTAGAGTTAGCTCTTTGGATGGAGTCAGAACGTTTAATGCATCCAATAATTGATCAAAAAGCTGTCGATACACAAAATGAGGTGGTAAAAGAAGAAAAAAGATTCCGTATGGATAATGCTCCTTATGGAAAGGCAATTTATGGTGATATCTATAACCATTTATTTGATAAGCATCCTTATGGTAGACCAATGATTGGTTATATAAAAGATTTAGATGCCGCTAAACTAGAAGATTTCGAAGCTTTTTTTAAAAAATGGTATATGCCTAATAATGCAGTACTAGTTGTTGCAGGTGATATAGAGATTGAAAAGACGAAGAAAATGATAAAAGATTATTTCGGTCCTATTCCAAAAGGAAAAATTGCTGATCGTCATAATATTATAGAACCAGAAAGAACCCAAGAAAAAAGAGTAAAAGAATATGATGCAAATATTCAATTACCTGCAATATTATTGGCTTATAAAACAGCATCTATGAAAGAAAGAGATGCAAGAGTTTTAAATGTAATTTCTACTATTCTAAGTGATGGTAAGAGCTCAAGATTGTATAAAAAATTAGTTGACGATAAAAAGAAAGCACTACAAGCATTTTCCTTTTCAAGGCCATTAAAAGATTATAGTGTATATATAATGGGGGCAATTCCTTTAGGGGGTAATTCTTTAGACGATCTTATTAATGAAATTGATGAAGAGATTGTAAAGCTTCAAACAGATTTAATTTCTGATAAAGATTTACAGAAAGTTAGAAATAAATTTGAAAATCAATACGTTAGTTCTAATTCAAATGTGCAAGGTATATCTAGTACATTAGCAACATATTATTTGTTAGTTGGTAATACAAGTATGATTAATAAAGAATTAGAAATAGTGAATTCTATTACTA
Source organism: Maritimimonas sp. 2304DJ26-3 (assembly GCF_056591635.1). Lineage (NCBI taxonomy): Bacteria > Pseudomonadati > Bacteroidota > Flavobacteriia > Flavobacteriales > Flavobacteriaceae > Maritimimonas > Maritimimonas sp. 2304DJ26-3. The sequence goes on along the minus strand of NZ_JBWQOK010000001.1, from coordinate 404,905 downwards.
AGGAAGAGATTAGAAAAGTTGCAAAGAAGTATTTAGATAAAAACAAGCGCGTTATTATCGATTACTTACCTGAGTCTCAAAAAGAAAAATAATTAGTTTAAAAAAGCAAAAATGAAAAATAAGATATTTTCAATCATAATAATATTTCTTCTTTCTTTAGGAGTCTCTGCTCAAATTGATAGAAGTAAACAACCAAAACCAGGACCAGCACCAAAAATTAATTTGGGCACACCAGAAACTTTTGAATTAAAGAATGGGTTAAAAGTTTTAGTAGTAGAAAACCATAAATTACCTAGAGTAAGTGCTACATTAACTATCGATAATTTACCTAATGCGTTGGGTGATAAAAAAGGAGTAGAAGGTTTATTGGGCGGAATGTTAGGAACAGGCTCAACCAATATGCCTAAGGCTAAATTTGACGAAGAAGTTGATTATTTAGGAGCAAACATCTCTTTTTGGGATGAAGGTGCTAGAGCTAATAGTTTATCAAAATATTTCCCTAGAGTACTGGAGTTAATGGCAGATGCTGCCATAAATCCTGTTTTTTCTCAAGACGAATTTGATAAACAAGTAAAACAAAGTTTAGATGGTATAAAGAATCAAGAAAGTAATGTTAAAGCAATTGCTACCAGAGTAGAAAATGCCTTGACTTATGGTAAAGATCATCCTTTTGGAGAATCAACAACAAAAGAGAGCTTAGAAAATGTAAAAATTGATGACGTTCAAAAACTGTATAGCACTTACTACAAACCTAATAATGCTTATTTAATTATTATCGGGGATGTTAATTTTAAAGATATTAGAAAGCAGGTTAAAACATTATTTAGTAAATGGCAAAAAGCAGAATTACCAAAGAAAGAACTACCTGTAGTTGAAAACCCTTCAGTTACTGAAATTGATTTTATAGATGTGCCAAATGCTGTTCAATCTGAAGTATCTGTAATTAACGCAGTTAAATTACACATGAATGATGGTGATTATTACGCAGCTTTATTAGCAAACCAGATCCTAGGTGGTGGAGGTACGGCTCGTTTGTACAAAAATTTACGTGAAGACAAAGGCTTCACTTATGGTGCTTATTCAGGTATTGGTGCAAGCAGATACGCGTCTAGATTTAAAGCAACTGCGGCGGTTAGAAATGCAGTAACCGATAGTGCTGTTGTAGAGTTTGTAAAAGAAATTAAAAAAGTAAGATCAAAACCAATTGATCAAGCCGAGTTAGACTTAGTAAAAGCCAAATATGTTGGAAGTTTTGTAAGAGCATTAGAACGCCCTACAACGATAGCTAGCTATGCCTTGAATATTCAAACATTAGGGTTGCCAGCAGATTATTATGAAAACTATTTAAAGAATTTTGAAGCTGTGACTTTAGAAGATGTTCAAAAAGCAGCGAATAAATATTTTCAAATTGATAATGCTCGAATTATAGTTACTGGTAAAGGAGTAGACGTTGCTGATAAGTTAGAACAATTAGGATATAAAATGAACTACTTTGATAAATATGGCAATAGTATTGAAAAACCTAAATTTTCTAAGCCAATTCCTGCTGGAGTTACTGCTAAAACCGTATTAGAGAATTATATCAAAGCTATTGGCGGTCTAGATAAATTAAAGGGAGTTAACTCCGTTGTTACTAAATATGAAGCGGAAGCTATGGGCTCTAAAGTATTGGTAGAAGAAAAACGTGTTGCAGATAAGTATAAGAATACTACTTATATGAATGGCACTCCAATGATGATGGTAGTTGCAAATGATTCTGAAATGTATATGAAACAAGGTGCTAATAAGATGCCGATGCCAGCCAATATGTTGAATGACCTTAAAAACTCTTTTGGCACTTTCGTGGAATTGAGTTATTTAACAAATGATAAAGTTGAATTAGCTGGAATTGAAACAATAAACGGTAAGGATGCTTATAAAATTGATGTTCCTGGCGAAGCTGTATCGGCTTCAATGTTTTATGATGTTGATTCTGGTTTAAAGGTGAAGGAAATTTCTTTAATCAATATGGGTGGAAAAACGCAATCTCAAGAAGCAACATATTCTGATTATAAAGATTTTGATGGGATTAAGTTTGCTGGAAAAAAAGAAGGATCTTTAGGGCCTCAAAAAGTTGAATCGACTTTAATTGAAGTTTTAATTAATAAAGGAGTAACAGAAGAAGACTTTAAATAAAAATAGATTCTTAGAATAAATTATAAAAGCCGAATATTTTAAATGTTCGGCTTTTTATTTTTTACTAGCTAAATAAACACCAAGCAAGATTATTCCACCAGCAATTAGTTGAATAAAACTTAAATTTTCACCATCTAAAACTCCCCAAAAAATAGCAACTATAGGTATGAGGTAGGTAACGGAAGAAGAAAAAACAGGTGTAGAAATCTGTACCAATCTATTAAATAATGTTTTTGCAAAAGCAGTGCCAATTACAGCTAAAATAGTTAGATAAAGAAGAGAGGTTTTAGTTTCGGGCGTGTATTCAAAAGTTGTGAAGAATTTTGAATACCATAAAACTATTAGTGTTGGAATAATAATCAAAACAAAATTACCCGTGGTTACAGCTAAAGCACTAATATCACCTAAATGTTTTTTTAAAATATTTACATTAAAAGCGTAACCGATAGAAGAAATAATTGGTAATAAAGCAAACCAATAATTTTGATCAGGATTCAAAGCAGCACCTTTAAGTATTAAAATTACTGTACCTATTAATCCTATTAAAACCCCAAATAATTGGGATCGTTTAAATGCAAAACCAAAAATTAAGAACCCTATAATTAATGTGTTTAATGGGGTTAGAGAATTTAAAATTGAAGCAATTGAACTATCAATTCCTTTAATAGCATAAGCAAATAGAAATGCAGGAAAGAATGTGCCTAATATGGCAGTTAAGAAAATATACCACCAATGATGCTTTTTTATAGTAAATAGGCTTTTAAATCCTACTAAAAGAAGTGCTAAAGCAGTTATTAAAATTCGTAAAGCTCCAACCTGTATTGGGGTTAAGCCAATCAAGGCTTTTTTCATTAAAATAAATGAACTTCCCCATACAATTGCAAGAATGACTAAGTAGAACCAGCGTAGCTTTTTTTGACTCATTTAGTTAAATATCGAAGCAACAAATGTCGTATAATAATTTAACTTGAATTAATGTTCTTACTTAAAAGTTAAAGTTTAGTTATAACTTATTTGAACAAAGTATTTATCGTTACATTTGCCTTAAAATCATTAAATATTGATTATGAGGCTAATAAAAAGTGTCTTTTTTCTTTCTTTGTTAGGAGTTGTATTTTTTTCTTGTGCAAAAACAAATAGTACAGAAGATAAGATGGTTGCAGTTAAAGGAGCAAAAGAAATGGCTGTAAGCCTTAAGAAAGTATCATTAGATATTGAAGGAATGACATGTCAAATAGGTTGCGCCAAGACTATTCAATCAAAATTGGCAAAAACTGAAGGTGTAAAGTATGTTTTAGTAAATTTCGAAGAGAAAAAAGGTATTGTAGAATATGACACCAATTTATTATCTAAAAAAGATATTGTAAAGACAGTAGAAAAGATAGCCGGAGGTGACTTGTATAAAGTCACAGAAGTGGCTGAAACTGAATAAATAAAAACAAAAAAAACCTTTGTTTATATAAAATATAATTGGTTAATTTGCGTTTCGTTAACGTATAAAACTAAATTTATCAAACAAATGAAATTATTAAAAGGATTATTGATGCTAGCTATCGTAGGTTTAGTAGCTGTATCGTGTAAGGAAACTGCTAAAGGAGCAAAAGAAGATGCTAAAGATGCTGTTGAAGCTGTAGAAGGAGCTGCTGATGCTGCTACTGACGCTGCTGGAGATGCAGTAGATGCTGCTGGTGACGCTGTTAAAGCTGCTGGTGACGCTGTAGAAAAAGTAGCTGATTCTGCTGCTGCTAAAGCTGGTGATGCAGTTGATGCTGTAAAAGATGGTGCTAAAGAAGTAGTAAAAGATGGCGCTGCTGCTGTTGAAAAAGCTGCTAAAGATGTAAAAGAAAAAGTTGAAAACTAATTCTTTTAAAACTTATAAATTAAGGCTTCCATTGTGAAGCCTTTTTTTATGCCTTTATTTATCTTTGTTGAAATTTCTTGAATGAAAAAACACTTTCCAGTTCTAGTTAAAGTTTGTTTAATTTCTGTTTATGTAATTATTCTTGCTGGAGCTACGGTTCGTATGACAGGTAGTGGAATGGGTTGCCCAGATTGGCCAAAATGTTTTGGACATTTAATTCCGCCAACAAGTGAAGAAGAGCTGCTATGGAAACCAAATACTGAATTCAAAAAAGGGCTAGTTATTATAAAGAATGAGTCCTTGTTTGTGGCTAAGAGTAAGTTTGTATCATCTACTGAATTCAACTCTCAAAATTGGAAAGCTTATACTAAACACGATTATGCTAAATTTAATGTCACTCATACTTGGGTAGAATATATTAACAGGCTTGCTACAGCTGCATCTGGCATCTTTTTTCTACTGCTTATAATTTCTTCAATGCAGTTTTGGAAAGAAAAGAAAATACTCACTTTACTGTCATTTTTAGCTTTGTTTTTAATGTTGTTTGAAGCTTGGCTAGGTAAAACGGTTGTTGATTCTAACCTGGCAGTTTCAAAAATTACAATTCATATGTTAGTTGCGTTACTGATAGTAGCTGTATTATTAATGTTACAATTTAAGACGAGCTTAAAAAAAGAATTTAGAGAAGATAGGTTATTTAGAAATTTACTTTTTATAGCCTTTTGGTTAACAATTCTTCAGATTATTTTAGGTATAGATATTAGAGAGTTTGTAGATGAACAATTAAAATTAATTGGATTTGATAATAAAGGATTATTGCAATTAGAATCAAACACCAATTTTTTAATTCATAGATCATTTTCCATTATAGTGGTAGTGTTAAACATTTGGTTGTTTTTTAGAAATAGCAAACTTAACTTGGGATACACCTCGCTTTTTTGGATTTTAGTAATTCTAACGGTTGAAGTTTTGGCTGGTGTATTAATGTATTATTTTAACTTTCCGTTTGGTACACAAGTAGTACATATGCTTTTTGCAGCTATTTTATTTGGTGCACAGTTTTATTTGATTCTACAAAGTAGAAAACAAAAAGTTTAATTTTTCCACTCTAATGTTTCCATTAAATGTTTAATGTCTTTTTCTACATGTTTAATAGCCGGTAAAATAGAATCATAATTTGGTTGCACTTCAAAATATAAAGCTCCAGTAATAAAATGTTTGGTACTATCTGTCAAATGGAATTGTAATGGCGAAGCTGCATTACCAGTAACTTCTAATAAAGAACCATATACTTTTTTATCAGAATTTAAATAAGGTTGCGCACTGATACCGTCTGCTTTTACTGAGTGTTTATAGGTTAATTTTTCAGATTCTGATAATAATTCTTTTAAGTTATCTTCTACAGGTCTATATGTTAAATTTAATGAAGCTTTTAAAGAAGGATATTGAATATTAATCCAACATTTTGAATTTGGACTTGCATTTGCACCTTTTGAATACTCAAAAACATAAGGACAATCTGTTGTAGATTTTTGATAATCCACTTCATTATAAGCCAACCTTAAAAAAGCCTTTGGTTTAGGTAAAGTTTCTTCTTTACAGGATGCAAGTAAAAGACATAAAATCGCTACTAATATGGATTCCTGCCTACGCAAGAATGACTGTGAGAAAATATATTTAATCATTGGGTAATGTCACTTTAACTTGTTTAATTCGTTTTTTATCTAATACTTCCACTTTAAATTGATACTTCTTAAAATTCAGTATCTCATTCTTTTTAGGAAACTTTCCAAAAATTTCAAGGATAAATCCCGCCAAGGTTTCGGCTTCACCTTTGTGTTCCTCAAAATCAGTTTCATCAATTTCTAGAACCTTATAAAAATCTTTAAGTACTATTTTTCCTTCAAACACATAATTATGAGCGTCGAGCTTAGAATAGGAAAGATCATCATCATCAAATTCATCACTAATATCTCCTACAATTTCCTCGATAACATCTTCTAAAGTAACAATACCAGAAGTTCCACCATATTCATCAACTACTATAGCTAAATGATTCTTTTTTTCTTGAAACTCCTTTAATAAATCATCTAATTTTTTGTTTTCAGGAACGAAAAAAGGTTCTCGAAGCAATTTTTCCCATTGAAATGTTTTTTTCGACAGATGTGGTAATACATCTTTGGTGTATAAAACTCCAATAATAGTATCCATATTGTCACTATAAACAGGAATTCTTGAATGACCGTTTTCTATAATCTTGCCTACTACCTCATTAAACGATTCATCATCCGCTAAGGCAAAAACATCCATTCGTGGGCACATTACCTGCACGGTCTCAGTATTGCCAAAGCTAACTATGCCTTCTAAAATTTTCTGTTCATCTTTTGTTGTAGCCTCTTCTGAAGTTAATTCTAATGCTTGAGATAATTTTTTTACAGAAAAATCTGTTTGCTTTTTACCTAATCGCTTCTCAACAATAGTGGTCAAACTCATTAAAGGTGCACTCAGAAAGGTTAGTGCTGAATTCAAAAAATTTATCGGATGCGCCATTAATGATGCGAAACTTAAGGAATTTCTATTGGCATAAATTTTTGGTAAAACTTCTCCGAATAGTAAAATTAAAAAAGTAATAATAATCACTTCTACTACAAAACGTAGTAAAGTTGATTCTATGCCGCCAAAAAAATGTTCTCCTATATACGCAAATAATAAAACGATTAGAATATTAATAAAATTATTTGCTATTAAAATAGTGGCAAGTAATTTTTTTGGATTTTCAAGTTGTCTAGCTACTATATTTTTTTGTTTAGAAGTATCATTTGAAGCATCTTCTAATTGAGATTTTGAAAGCGAAAAAAATGCAACCTCAGATCCAGAAATAAGCGCGGAAATTAATAAAAGAACAAGTAATAAAATTACACTTGAAGTTAATGTCCAATCAACTGAAGTTAAGAAATATAAACTCGGTGGCTCAGAATCCAATAAAAATAAATTTTAATTAAACTTAAAATGGTAAGTCATCTTCATAATCTTGCGGTTGCTCATTTACCAGTTTTTCTGAAGGCTTATGATCATTAATGGCAGAAGGTTCGTTTGTCTGATTTTGCTGTAAATCTTTTTTTGTTGACAAAAAGGTCATATCATTAACATGTATTTCAGTTGTATACCTTTTGCCGCCATCTTGACCTTCCCATTGGCGGGTTTTTATACGACCTTCAGCATAAATTTTATCACCTTTTGTTAAATATTTCTCACAAATTTCAGCAAGTTTATTTCTAACAACAATGTTATGCCACTCGGTAGTAGTTACCTTTTCGTTTGTTTGTCTATTAGTGTATGTTTCGTTTGTGGCAATTGGAAATCTACCAATAGAATTACCTCCATCAAAATAATGCATTTTTACCTCATCGCCAAGATGCCCAATCAACATAACCTTATTAAGTGTACCTGCCATTTTTATTCTATTTATTTATCAAAGATAAATAAAATATCAATCGTTATTTTTAAATTTTTCCACAAAATTAGCTATCAAAATAGGCACAGGATAGTTGTCGAATTCATCCCAAGAAACACCATTTTTTATAGCTTCTTTAGGTGTAATTATCCAAAATTTTGTGTGTAAATGTTGATGAGATAGTTTGTGGATTACGGGTTCTTGATTGAAAGATTTTACAGTTGCTACATTATTAAAAATCTGTTCAAAAGTAGACTGAGCTAAAAGCTCATTTAAATCAACTTCATTTTTACTTTCTATTAATGGAAATTCATATAAATTCTGCCATATACCTTTTCCCATTCTTTTGTTAAGAATTGTTTTATCTCCATCTATAACAAGGTAATTAAAGTAGCGCTTTTTTATTTTTAGTTTCTTTTCCTTAACGGGAAGTAGACTTGTCTTTTTATTTTCAAGAGCAACACAACTTGAATTTAAAGGGCAAATTATACAATCTGGATTTTGAGGTTTACACTGAATGGCACCAAATTCCATTATAGCTTGATTAAAAGTATCTGGCTGCTCTTTGTCAATTAAACTTTGCGCTAGTTCTTTAAATTCTTTAACTCCTTTAGTAGAATTAATAGGAATATCAATGCCAAAATACCTAGCCAAGACTCGATACACGTTTCCATCTACAACAGCAGTTGGTTCATTATAACAAATAGAAGATATAGCAGAAGCGGTATAATCACCAACACCTTTTAGTTTTAATAATTCTTTATATGATGTTGGAAATTTTCCATTCAATTCATTAACTATGTACTTAGCGGAGAAATGTAAGTTTCTTGCACGTGAGTAATATCCTAGTCCTTGCCATAATTTTAAAATATCATTTTCTTCCGCTTTAGCAAGGTCAAAAACTGTGGGGTAATTCTCGGTAAATTTGTGATAATAAGATAGACCTTGATCAATTCTGGTCTGCTGTAAAATAATTTCTGATAACCAAATGGAATAGGGATCTTTTGTTTTCCGCCAAGGTAAATCACGTTTATTTTGTAAATACCAGTAAATTAATGTATTAGAAAAATGCATACGTTTTTAATGATTTGGTAATATTACTGTTTTTATCTCATTAAATTTTAACTATTTAGCTTTTTGAAATTGATTTAATATCTTATATTTGCCACCCCTAAAAAGGAATAAATAATAATATAAATTTTAATAATAATGACAAAAGCAGAAATCGTTACAAATATTTCGGATAAATCTGGAATTGAGAAAGCAGATGTGTTGAGAGTTGTAGAAGATTTAATGAAAGAAGTTAAAAATTCTTTAGAGAGTGGAAATAATGTTTATTTAAGAGGTTTTGGTAGCTTTACTGTAAAGACAAGGGCAGAAAAAACAGGTAGAAATATTTCTAAAAATACTACGATTAAGATTCCTGCACACAATATTCCAGCGTTTAAACCAGCAAAAGTATTTGTTGAAGGCGTAAAGAAAAATGTACCAGTAAAATAATATTAATAGTATAAAACACGTTTGAACTATGCCTAGTGGTAAAAAAAGAAAACGCAGTAAAATTTCTACTCATAAGCGTAAAAAAAGAAGTAGACAAAATAGACACAAAAAGAAAAAATAGTTTTTAAACTATTTTTTCTTTTTAAGAAGTACAATCGTTCTTTGAAAAAGAGATTTATTGTTAAGATAAATTTCGTCGGGTTATAAAAAATAACCTGTGATTAATTTAACCTACCTGCATTATTGCTTTTAGCAGCAATTAGTGTGGGTGTAAAACATATACAGAGTGAAAACAGAATTAATAATTAGATCAAATTCCTCTGATATAGATTTTGCCTTATTAAGAGATGGTAGGTTGGTTGAATTACATAAAGATGAAAACGATAATGATTTTAATGTTGGCGATATATTTTTAGCTAAGATCAAAAAAACATTATCAGGATTAAATGCAGCCTTTGTAAATGTAGGAAGTGAAAAAGATGCTTTTTTACATTATCACGATTTAGGTCCGCAACTATTATCTTTAAGTAAATTCACACACCGAGTAAGCACAGGTAAGCAAAAAGAATTCACTTTAAAAAATTTCCGTTTCGAAAAAGATATAAATAAAAACGGAGGTATTGACCAGGTTATAAAGGCTGGTCAAAATTTATTAGTACAAATCGTTAAAGAACCAATATCTACTAAAGGCCCTCGTATAAGCTCAGAGCTTTCTATAGCCGGTAGATATTTAGTGTTAGTTCCTTTTTCTGATAGAGTTTCTGTATCTCAAAAGATTGGAAGTAGAAAAGAAAAAGAACGTCTTAAGCGACTTGCCCAAAGTATTAAGCCAAAGGGATTTGGCGTTATTCTGCGTACTGTTGCCGAAGGTATTAAAGTAGCAGATTTAGATAAAGATTTACAAAATTCTCTGCAGCAATGGGTAAAGCTTTGTGAAAAGCTACCAAAAGCACAAGCTCCTGCAAAAGTTTTATCAGAAATGAATAGAGCATCTTCGATTTTAAGAGATGTTTTTAATGATTCTTTTACAAGTATTATTACAAACGATAAAACATTGGTAGAAGAGCTAAAGATCTATTTGCGTAGAATAGCTCCTGAAAAGGAATCTATAGTAAAATTACATAGATCTAAAACTCCAATTTTTGAAAGATATGGTATCGAGCGACAGATAAAAACGTCTTTTGGCCGAACAGTATCAATGCCTAAAGGAGCATATTTGGTCATAGAACATACCGAAGCTTTGCATGTAATAGATGTAAATAGTGGTAATCGTTCAAACAAAGCAAATTCACAAGCAGATACAGCATTAGAAGTTAATTTAATTGCTGCATCTGAAATTGCTAGACAATTGCAATTAAGAGATATGGGTGGTATTATAGTAGTTGATTTTATTGATATGCATACAGCGGATCATAGACATAAACTGTATGAACATCTTAAAAATGAAATGAAATTATCTAGAACAAAACACAAGGTATTACCACCTAGTAAATTTGGTTTGGTACAGATTACCAGACAAAGAGTACGACCTGAAAGGGTTATTAAAACAAAAGAAGAAAATCCTAATAAGAATGGAGAAGTCGAGGCTCCAATCATTATGATTGATAAAATTGAAAGCCAATTAGAAAAATTACTTTCTAAAGATGTAAAAGGAGTTACATTACATGTACATCCATTTGTTGCATCCTATATTAAAGGAGGATTTCCATCATTACAAAACAAATGGTTTTTCAAATATAAAAAGTGGATTAAAGTGATTCCACGAGATGCTTACCAGTATTTACAATATCGTTTCTTTACAGCAAACGATAAAGTTGTAAAATAAGGTACTATTATATCAATAAATCCCATAACAATAAAAGTTATGGGATTTTTTTATGGATTAATTTAAACCTTTGCAGTTTTTTAAAGTCTTAAAATAAAAATTGATTTAGGTTTGGTTAGTTTGGATTAAAACGTGTTTTCAGCTGAAAACACGTTTTATCTTTTTAATGTATCAGGAATTTTTTTGTAATCTTTTGGTTATTTTCTAAAGTAGCATTAATAATTAAAACTGTACCTTTTCTTAAATTACTAGTGTTAACTATAAATTTATCTTTATTTGGGCGTTGATCAATAATTAGTTTTCCTAAAACATCGAAGGCTTTGAAATCTTTTATGAATGCTCCATTTGTTGTACTTATGTGAAGAGTATTTTCTTGATTTATTAAGACTAAATCTATAGGATTTATGATATTTTCTTCTGTATTAAGAACAGAAGATTTGCTTAAAATTAATTCAAAACGATCATTAAATACACCTTGTTCCTCCATTATAAATGAATAATCTTCGATTTTTAAATCGTGTGTTATATCTAATAACCTGTCTTTTAGATAAGCATTATATTCGTTAATTTTTCCTTCAAAATTATTGATGCCAATTTTCAAACTGTCGCCTTCGTTTATAAATGAATAAAAACCAAGTTTTATGTGCTCTTTATCAGTAATTGATTTTTTCCCTTGTATGGCTAAATTTTGATTTTCTACAATTGAATAAAATGAAGCATAACTACCTCCATCAAATCGTATTCCATCAAAGCTCCTATCTATTCCGTCTGTAGCTCCTTCAATAAAACCAATTAAAATCTGACTAAATACACCATTGTCATTTTTTAAATCTAGCCAAATACGATCTTTCTCTGATGTGGACTTTTTTGAATTTGTTCTAAAAAGCTGATTGTTATTATTGATAATTCTCATTGAGTTGTCAAATGTTACAGACCCAGCTGTAATTGCCTGAATAAAAAACCCTTGCCCAGATGCAATAAATCCATTAGGAATAATACCTCCAGAACCTGCTTGAACTCCACCTGTTCCCGATGTGTACGTAGCATAATCGTTACTTGCGTAATTAAATCTCTCACCTCCAGGATTGCCTTCTGATATTTGAGTATTATGTGTCCATAAATAAATAGTACCATTCACTATAGAAGAATTTCTAGGGTCGTCTAAAAAAGTTTGCGCATTTATAGCAGATGGGTATGGATTTCCGATAAGATTCCAGATTTCGAAATCTAGAGAGCCTATATTAATTGGTGCTAAGATTGTTCCATTATTTATAAGACCATCAAATACTACAGATTGAGTTTTAGGAAATGAACCAGAAGTATCTCCCATAGCTATATAACCAATACCTTGCCCCATAATTGTAGGGCCAGGAGTAAAAACCCACGCATCTTGGTAGTCCCAAGTATATATTCTCGATGATTCTGAAGAAGCTAATGCACTACCAATAGTTTCATCACTAGTAGGCGATGACCAATACATATAGTCATATTGATTAAAGGGTGTTGATGTTTTGTGGATATTGGCTGAGCCATTAACATTTCCATCATCTTCAACCATTACCAAAGAACCTTCATGTAATACTTCTATAGTTCCGTTAACGGTTAAATCATTATCAATTAAAATATAATCATTTGCCGCGACTGTGACTGTATTTCCAGAACTTATAGTACAATTACAAGAATCAAAATCACCATTTGTTGATGTGTTGTAATTTCCATTAATAGTAACAGAAGCATAAGAATTTGGCATACCGTTGCTCCAATTAGAACCATTCCATATTGTTACAAAACCACATACAGGAAGGGAATCTCTATAATCAACATCACCTCCAAAATTTACATCACTATCTGCATCAGGTAAAATGACTGCACCCGTTAAAGGATTGTCTATTATCCCACCAGGATCATTATAGCCAATAGAAGTATCAATACTATTATCTAAACCATCATTATCCGAATCATTTCCAGACAAAGAAAGATTTGCTTCAATAGTATCATTTTCATCTGCATTATCACTATTTACATCTAAATAATCTGGCAAATCGATATTATCAGTATTAATAGGATTAATACCAACACCAGTAGAATTTTCATAAATATCATCTAATCCATTAGAATTAGTGTCATTTCCACTCGGAGCTGTATAATTTTGGGTACTTTGAGCTTCAACATTATCAGGTATTCCATCTCCGTCTGAATCTAGATCTAAACTATTAGGTATTCCATCGTTATCTGTGTCTAAAGCTCCAGTACATGTTATTACAAAGCTATCTATAAAATTGCCAACACTACCACCACCTAGAGAATCGAATTGAAACCTTGTAGTTGTTTGCCCAGTTGGAACGGTATAAGAACCTGAATAGACAACCCATGCTGTATTATTAGTAGTCATTGTTTGAACAGTAGAAACATTTCCTGGTGCACCTATGCTAACTGAAGCATTATCTGTACCGCTTCTGCCTCTATGTGCAACAGACCATGTCAATGTGGTGCCTGGCTCCGTTGGAAGATCTTGATAAGTAGAAGCTACTAAATTTGCATTTAATTCTATAAATTGATTACCAGTATGTGCATTAGCATGCGGATTTGTTATCGAATTAGAACTATTCCAAACTTCTATAGCATTATCATTTGCGGTGGTATTCCAGAAAGGAATATTAGAAGCATTATAAATTTTAATATTTCCACCGTCAAAAGATTGTAAAAAAGGTGTGCTACCTGTTACTAAGGGTGATTCTATACTAGAATTATTAATAATTGGAGCACAATCTCCTTCTTCAGAATCTATAATGCCATCATTATCATCATCAATGTCAGATGGATTAAAAACACCATCACTATCCGAGTCAAAACTTGCAATACCAGATAGTCGAACATTATCAAAACCTCCGCGATCACTACCATGGTTGTTTCTAGCAGATAAGACTACTCTTACATTTGTTACATTAGAGGGTATGTTAACTGATTCTGTTTGCCATCCATTGGTATTATCACTATTTCCGTTTACGCCGTTTACAACTATAACTTCACTCTGAGAAACATTATCGTAAAATAGCTCATATCTTAAATCTTCATTATTTTCAAAGCTAATTGCATTATAGTCAAATGCAAATACTACATTAGAATTAGCAGAAATATTTATGTTAGGAAATGAAATTGTTTCAAAGCCATTACCACCACAACTTCCATTAAGGTCTCTTATACCCCAGAACTGACTGCCATCACTTGCTGAAGGTATTCCTGGAAAACTACTTACATAATCCCAAACATCATTTCCAACTGCACATGGAGGGGTTGAAAAAGACAAAGGAGACCATGTATCACCAGAAGCTTCAAAACTTTGTTTAGCGATAATAGTTTGCGCATTAGCGGCGAAAATTCCCCATAGCAATAATAAAAAGATTGTAATTCTTTTCATGACTCCTCATTTAATTTTGATCTTACAAAGGGGATTCTTGTAAGGTTTGGTTTGTAAATATAACTTAACAAGTATTGATAATTTGACCTAATAACTATATATTAATAACAACTTTATTAACGTTTATCCTATACATTTTATATCGATTCTACTTGATTTTATTTCTATTTTAGAGCTTTGAAACTTTTTATGAAAAAAACTTTTACTGTAGACGAAGCAAGGAAAAGATTAGAACATTATTGCTCATATCAAGAGCGTTGTCATTATGAAGTTGAGAAAAAACTTTCTGAAATGAATATGATTTCATCGGTTAAAGAATTAATAATCATCCATTTAATAGAGAATAATTATTTAAATGAAGAGCGATTTGCTAAAACTTATGTAAGAGGAAAGTTTAGGATAAAGAAATGGGGAAAGCAACGGATAATTAGAGAATTAAGATCCAAATATATTTCTGATTATAATATTAAGTCTGGCTTGAAAGAAATTAGCGAATTAGATTATGAAGAGAGTTTCAATACATTATCATTAAAGAGATTCAATGAAATTAAAGAAAAAAGTAAATACAAAAAACGTAAAAAATTAGCTGATTATTTACTGTACAGAGGTTGGGAATCAGATTTGGTATACCGTAAAATCCTAGAGCTTATTCCTTAATATTGTTGAATCGATTTGTTCTGATTATTGCTTGTTCATTTTTCCAATCGATCCATTTTTGACCCTTTATTCTTCTCATTAAATTGTCAATAAACCTCATTATCAAGATGTTATAAACGGCTTTCCCTAAATTTTCAGGGTTTCTAGCCATTGCTCTTAGGCTCATTGAAAACCCTGGTGTAATATATTTCATATAATGCCAATAGCCTTCGGGCATATATAAAGTATAACCATGTTCTAAATTTGTAATATAACCTTTAGCATTTTTTAACACTGGCCATTTATTAAAATCAGGATTGGAAAAATCGATATCTTCGCGTGTTATTAAAGAATGAGGAATTTTATATAAATATTTGTTTTGCTCTTGATCGAAAAGAATACATTGTTTTTTACCCTCAAAATGAAAATGGAAAATATTTGCTAAGTCGATATCATAATGCATAAAGGTATAAGAATCTCTACCTCCAAAGAATAACATGGGTAATCCTTTCATTAATCGAAGTCCAAAATCTGGATAAAAAAAATCTTTTTGTAACTCTGGAATTTCTTTTAGAATATTCCATAAGAAGATTCGATATTTTGTAGGTTCTTTTTTTAAGAGATTAATGTATTCGCTCATTTTCATTTGAGCATGTGGTTCATTAAAACCATCTTTATAATCTACTGGTCTGTCGTCATACAATGACACAGTTTTATCTCCAGCAATAGAACTCATGTAATCTAAATTCCACTTTTTAAAAGCTGGCCAGTCTTTTATTTGTGACTTTATTACAACAGGTTTTTGTGCTTTAAAATAATTGGTAATAAAATCTTTTTTGGTAATAGATTCTACCGTATCAATTTGAGTAAGATTCAACGACATCTATAAATCAAAAATTATTGATAAATATAATATTTTAATAAATAAAAAAGCCGACATATTTAGCAGCTTTTTTAGAATTTTAACCGTTGATTTATTCTAAAATCAATTTCCTTGTAAGGAATTTATTATCAATATTAATTCTTAAGAAATAGAGGCCTTTAGTAACATCCGACATATCTAATTGGTAATTGTTATTAATTATGTTTTTTTGATTTTTAATTAACTTACCAGTTATATCATAAACTTTGACTTCCATATTTTCACCTAAGAAATTAGACCTTCTAATATTAAAAATATCTTTTGAAGGGTTGGGGTATATAGCAAAGCTAGTAGCATCTAAATCATTTACACTAAGAACCTGGGTAGCATCAACAAAAAAATTATCAATAACCACACCCTCTTCATTAACCGCAGCGTCAGATACAAAAACAAATCTGAACATCATATTTGTTTCATTAGCAAATTCCGAAAGATTATAGCTATATTCTTTTAAAGTAGTGTCTTTACCTGTCCATTGTTTACCTATTGTAATTGGCCTATTAGGGTCTATAAAGCTGCTATTGTACCAATTTGGATCATTGGCTGTACCTAAAACTTTCCAATCAGCGCCTTGATCAGTAGAATATTCTACATAAAAAACATCCCAATTTAGCTCAATATCAAATGCCATGTCAAATTTTAAAACGGGGTTTATTAGGCGCGATATATTATAACAAGGAGATATAAGATAAGCCGTAGTACCATCAGAATAATTTCCTGTAGGGTTTGTCACATAGGCTGATTCAGCAAGGTCATTAAAATCAGTAGTCGTAGGCTTGCCAGTTTTCCACAAACTGTTGGAAACTAACCAATCACCATTATCTTGTCTTCGCGTAGGATTTAAATCACCAAATGTATAAGTAATTTTACCACTTTGGCTTTGATTAATATCAAAGGTAGTAGAGTTATTATTGTTAAATAAATTAGCATCATTACCTTGCACTAATTCAATATTTAAAGTATAGGATCCCTCTGGGGCACTTATTTGAGGTAATTCAATAGCTCCAACAGTATTTGATGTTATATTGCCAGACCAATTAAAAACCTGATTTGTCCCTCCATTTAAATTATAGTTAATTGACAAAGAAGTTAAATCTGCAGTACCATTATTTAGAACATTTATTGAAGGAAAAATTGTACCACAAGATACACTATTGTCTGGTGATACCACTTTAATCAAATCAGCTTCATTTGTAGGGAGTGTGACTGTTGGAATTGGCGACTGCCAAATGCTTCTTCCATAAGTTGATGCAGTAATAGTGGCGTCATATGGGTTTATTTCTAAATCTGTAATAGCAACATTGGGCAAATTAGTAGAAAATACCTCCCAGATTCCATCATTATCATTCATATGGTAAACACCTAAAGCGGTACCAACATAAATAGAATTATTATCAGAAAAAGGATGGTGCCTTACAACAAATTTGGATTCAGAGGGTAATCCAGAAGATATATCAGTAAAGGTTTGACCTCCATCTACAGATTTAAAAACCCCTCCTCCGGTATGACCACTACTTGGAAATTGTGGATTAGACCCAGCTGTTGATACCCACACAATATTACTATTCGAATTATGCACTTCTATTGAGCTAATAAAACTACCAGTAAGTCCCGTCTGAGTATTGTCTCTAGAATCAAATGATCTCCCTTTATTATTACTTATAAATAATGTTGTTCCAACAGAGACAAAAATGTTATCATTATTATTTGGATCAACTTCAATGACTTCCAAATTTCCGCCAAAAGCACTTGTAGAAATTTTATTCCAGCTATTGTTTTCCAATCTATATAGATGGTTATAACCGGCATATAAGTCACTTCCTTTGTTTGACACCAGTGGTGTAACCCAGTTCCCTTGAACAGGGCTGCTTGTTACAAATGAACTATTTGCCCCACCATTATTTGTAACAGTCAAGACTCCTCCAAACTGTGTAAAACCATAAAATGTATTTTCATCATTTGGGTCAGACGCAGCATCCATTCCATCACCTCCATGATAATTATTCCAAACATTATTACTAAAAGAAAAGCCTCCATTATCTTGTAATCCACCAGCAAGTTTTGTTGAAGTCTGTTTTGAAACAGAAATTTTATAAAATTGACTAATAGATAAGTTTTTAGTCAAGTCGGTAAATGAAGCTCCGTTATCAGTAGATCTATAAACGCCTCCATCAGTTCCTGCATATAAAATATTTCCATAATACCTCATAAAATGAATGTCTGCATGGGTAAAAGTAGAATTTACTATTCTCCAGTCGTTAATTTTTGTAAAATCGTTACCTTCATCAGTAGACTTCCAAATATCTAGAACACCTACAAACATTATATTTTCATCTGTTGGTGAAATTACAAACGCTAAGTCATACCAAGCCTGTGTGCTCTGGAAAATATCGTTTACTTCTTGAGTTTTGCTAAAAGAAGCACCACTATTTGTTGATTTATAGATACCTTCAAAAGCATAACTTTGACTTTGTGTTTTAGCTCCAAGAACATATACATTATTTGGGGCAGCTGGTGTAACTTCAACACGTAATCTACCTAAGTCATTTGAATCAGGCAAACCAGACTCAACTTGTTGAAAATTATTTCCTCCATCGGTAGATACATACAAAGTGTTAGAAGAAACGGCATAAATAGTGTTTGGGTCCCCAGGTTTTAATTTAAAATCTCTAATGTGGTTACTAATTATTTTATTATCCCAAGACGCACCTGCATCGGTAGATAGAAAAAGGCCATTACTTGTACCAACCCATATTTTATTGGAATCAGTTGGATCAATAACTATTTCATTACTCAAAATTGGACTTCCATTTAAAATTCCGGTAGCATTCCAAGTTGCTCCAGCATCTGTCGATTTTAAAACACCTACCGAATAAGAATCAGCGGCATCATCATCACCTGTTGAAATATATATTATATTTGAATTGTTAGCATCAATTGCTATGCCCGAAACACCTATTTGTGGTAAATCATCTGTTAATGGAACCCAATTTACGCCTGAGTCAACAGACTTCCAAATTCCTCCAGCTGGTGCACCTACATAAATAATGTCAGGATTGTTTGGATCTACAGCTACGGTATTAATCCTACCTTGTCCACTTTTACTCGTCTGATCAAAAGGACCTTTATCTGTCCAATTACTTGTGGCTTTAGAGGATTTTGCCATATCATTTTTTTGACTCCAAGCATTCCATAGAACTTTCGAAGGAGCAATAGTTCCATCCGTCTGAAGGTAATATCTCCAGTGATGTTCCCAACGTTTAAAGGGTTTATAACCGCTTCCTTTTTTGTTTACATCTATTTTCGAAAAATAAGAATTTCCGTCAGCTACTAAATCCTTAAATGTAACTTTTGACTTAGTATTTTTCTCTGATAAATTATCTTTTTCTAAAAGAGGTAAAGTTTGGGAGTTTAAAGAAAGAGTAAATATAATTGATAGCAAGAGTAATGATCTTTTCATGTAGAAGAAATTAAAATTTAGCAAATTTAATAAAGCATTAACAAAATATTAAGAGTTTTAACAGATTAAATCAATTTTAAAACTCTGAAAGCTGCTTTTCTAGCTTCTTTTTATCTGTTATATTGTTAATCTTGCTATTAATAGACGAAAAAGAGTTAATTAAATTACTAACTTCAGATTTTATTTCTTCATCTTTGATTTCCGAAATATCTTCCATGTCCATTAAACGTAACGCTGTGTTATGTAATACGTTTAGCCGAATTTTAATGTCTGGCTTATCAAATTGTTTAATTCTAATCGAATCTTTTAACTGCCGAGTTAGATCAGATAATGATTTTGCTTTTGTAAGAGCATCAATCGGCGTTATATTATAATATTCTGTGAGAGTTTCTTCAACAGAATAGTATTCTTTCCATGGTTCAATTATTTTTTTTGCGTCTGGATTTAATACCTCACCAATACTATGAGTTATTTTGTCAGATTCATTCTTTGATTTCTTTTCTTCAAAAGAGTTTGATTGTTTTCCCCCTTCATTTTTACATCCAAAAAAGATCAAAAGAAAAATAATTAAAAATCTGTACATCATCAAATTAAGATTTAGCACAAAAGTAACATTCTTAGACAAATTAATAATGTTTAGATATGAGAGGTTTAATTATATTTGCTAATCTTTAACTTTTACGATGCAAAATAAAATACTTGTAATAGGTGCTTGTGGCCAAATTGGGTCAGAACTTACTATGAAATTGCGCGAGATTTATGGAAATGATAATGTAATTGCTTCTGATGTTGTTACGGGCAAGGCTGATTTAATGTGGTCTGGTACTTTTGAAATTTTAGATGCCACTGATAAGAATGAAATTAAAGATATTATTGAAACATATAAGATAACAGATGTTTACTTAATGTGTGCCATGTTATCTGGTACGGCTGAGAAATACCCAGATAAAGCTTGGAATCTAAACATGAATTCATTGTTTCATGTACTCGATTTAGCTAAAGAAGGATTGATTAATAAAATATTTTGGCCTAGTTCAATTGCAGTTTTTGGCCCTACTACTCCTAAGAAAAACACACCACAAAACACAGTTACTGAACCAACAACTGTGTATGGAATTAGCAAGTTTGCAGGTGAGAATTGGTGTAATTACTACAAAATTAAATACAACGTAGATGTTCGAAGTATTCGATATCCAGGAATAATAAGTTATAAAACGTTGCCTGGAGGTGGAACCACTGATTATGCAGTTGAAATATTTCATAAAGCGTTATCTGAAGGAAAGTACACTTGTTTTTTGAATAAAGATTCACGCCTTCCCATGATGTATATGGGTGATGCTATAAAAGCAACTGTAGATATTATGCAAAAAGAAAAGCTAGATAAGTACACCGCATATAATATTGCTGCCATCAATTTTACTCCAGAAGAGATAGCGTTAGAAATTAAAAAACATATTCCTGATTTTTGTATTGATTATAAACCAGATTTTAGACAAGCTATAGCTGATAGTTGGCCACATTCTATCGATGATTCACAAGCAAAAAAAGATTGGAATTGGAAATACGATCTTGATTTAACTTCAATGACTAAAGTAATGATAGACGCTTTAAAATCTACTTATAATTAAACTTAAAATATTCTTGTAAGTTTTTCTTTTTTAAATGTCTAATTATCCGCAAATAATTTTTAATATGGATGTAATTATCAAAGAAAGCTTGTCAAAAGCTATGTCTTATGTTGAATTTAGAAACTTAGTTAAAGATTTACTATCTAAAGGTGAGTCGACAGGTAAAGAGCAAACGGAGTCACTATTAAATTATAGCAAACTAAATGATTCGCGAATGAAGCGTTTAGATAAAACCACAAAATTATCTGAAGAGGTTGCTGCTGCTACAGAGAATATTCAAAAGAAAATTACTTGGTTAGTTTTAACTGAAGGATGGTGTGGAGATGCCGCTCAAACCTTACCGATAATCAATAAAATAGCCGAGCTCTCCGATAAAATTAATCTAAAGGTGGCTTTAAGAGATGATAATGAAGCTTTGATGAATAAATTTTTGACCAATGGCAACAGAAGCATACCAAAATTGATTGCGATTGATGATGTCACAAATGAAGTAATAGCAGACTGGGGCCCAAGACCATCAAGAGCCACAGAAATGGTAAAAAGCTATAAAAAGGAACACGGCAGTTTAGATGCTGAGTTTAAAAAAGATCTTCAGGTATGGTATAATAAGAACAAAGGAAAAAACACACAAGAAGATATTCTTAAACTTTTAAAAGCCTCTTAATTCATTTAAGAATGCATCAATTGTTTTTGCTTCTTTAACTGAAAATTCTCCTATTTTTATTCTTCTCAAAGAGGAAAGGTGGGCTCCAGAATTTAAAGCAATTCCAAAATCGTGAGCTAATGAACGGATGTAAGTCCCTTTACTACATACAACTCTAAATTCAATTTTTGCAAGATCAATTTTGGTAATTTCAAAATCAGAAATTATTACTTTTCTCGATTTTATTTCTGTAGTATGACCAGCTCTTGCAATTTCATATAGGCGTTTTCCATCTTTTTTTATCGCAGAAAAAATAGGTGGCTTTTGTTCAATCTCTCCAATAAATTGCTTGGCGGTTTTCTGAATTAGTTCATACGTAATATGCTCAATTGGGAATTTTTTATCAATCTCAGTTTCTAAATCGTATGATGGCGTTGTAGAACCAACTGTAATTTCACCAATATATTCTTTTACTTGCGCCTGATATGTATCAATTTTTTTAGTGAATTTACCAGTACAAAGAATCAATAAGCCAGTTGCAAGAGGATCCAATGTTCCTGCGTGACCAACTTTTATTTTCTTAATATTAAACTGCTTACGGATAGCCCAACGAAGCTTATTTACCACTTGAAAAGAAGTCCATTCAAGAGGTTTGTCAATTAAAAGAACTTGTCCGTTTTTAAAATTTTCAGCGGTCATTTAATTTAATAAAGAATATCCAATGGCAATAGCACCAATTATGGCACAATAAATGGCAAAGTAAGATAGCTTGCTATTCTTTACTAAAGTAATCATCCAATTACATGCAAATAATCCAGATACAAAAGCTGCTAAAAAACCAACACTCATTACACCTATTTGCGATGATTCAAAATTAATACCGCCGCCCATTATATCTTTTGCTACTTTCCCAAAAATTAAAGGTACTACCATTAAAAATGAAAAGCGAGCTGCTTTTGTTCTGTCAATACCTAACAAAACGGAAGTTGAAATAGTAGCACCAGATCTCGAAATACCTGGTAGCATAGCAATTGCTTGTGAAATACCAATTATAAAAGCATTATTATATGATACATTCTTGTTGGTGTTTTTTGCCCTGTCGGCTAGTAAAAGTAACATGGCAGTTACTAAAAGCATCCAGCCAACTAGTAAAATTTTACCACCAAAAAAAGACTCCAACTGTTCTTCGAATAAAACTCCGATGATAACTGCTGGTAGCATTGAAACAATAATTTTTAATGAAAATTGAAGCTCTTCATTCCATTTAAATTGAAACAATCCTTTGAAAATTTCTGTAACTTCTTTTCTGAAAACGACCAACGTACTTAATGCCGTGGCGAAGTGAAGAACAACTGTAAAAGTTAAGCTTTCTTCCGGTAAAGAATCATCACCAAATAATGCTTTAGCTAACTCTAAATGACCACTAGAAGATACTGGTAAAAATTCGGTCAATCCCTGAATTAATCCTAAGATTAATGCTTCTAAAAAACTCATTAATTATCTTTCTTCGAATTTGCTAGTATAGCATAAATTTCGACAACAAAACCAATAATCACTAGAGTAGGTGCTAAACGAATTCTTCTAAAGTTATAAATTTCTTCATTAAAAACATTTGGGTCATCACTACCACCACCAGCCATAAGAATAAAGCCTAAAGCAATTATAATAAGACCTACAAGCATAATAAAATAATTACGCTTTCCGAAAAGGAATTCTCCTTGAGTTTTTTGTTGTTTTTTATCTTTTGCCATTCTATTAATAGTAAAGTTCGTCTGTTCTTAAGTTTAAGAATCGTTGTGTTGCAAAAAAAGCACTCACCCATGTTATAATTAGCCCAGCTAAAAAGACTGATCCAAATAAAATTCCAAGTGAAATTTTATCGTTCAGTAAATTAAATTCAGGAAAATAATTATTGATATAATATACCGCAATAGCCAAAGCAACCAAAGCAACCAAAGCGCCTATAAAACCAAGTTGAATACTACTCCAAACAAAAGGTCTTCTAATAAACCTTTTGGTAGCGCCTACCATTTGCATGGTTTTTATAGTAAAACGTTTTGCATAAACCGATAGTCGAATAGAGTTGTTTATTAAGAGCATGGCTATCAAAGCAAAAATACCACTAAATATAAGCACCCAAAGACTGATCTTTTTTACATTATCTGTTAAAAGACCAATTAAAGGTTTGTCATAAGAAATTTCAAAAACAGCATCGTTTTTACTTAACTCAGTTTCTATTTCACTCATTTTTTCTGGAGTTACAAAATCGGCCTTAACAAATAGGTCAATCGAATTTTTAAGAGGGTTGTACCCTAAAAACTCCATAAAATCTTCACCGTTTTCTTTTTTAGCTATTTCTGCCGCTTCTTCTTTAGATATAAATATCGCCGATTTGGTATATTCTTTACTTTTAATTGTATTTTCAAAACTAATTCGCTCATCTTTTTCGACCTCATCTTTTAAGAAAATTGTGATAGAAGCTTGTTCTTTAAAATAGTCTGAAATCTTCTTAGTGTTTAAAACTAGAAGACCCAATAAGCCAATTAAAAACAATACAAAAGCAATGCTCATTATTACAGAAACATAAGACGACCTTAATCGACGTTTTTGATATTTTTCAAAAGAAGTACTCATTAATTTTACTATGAAAAAGTTGGTGCAATATACTTATTTATCATCAATATCTTGGCACAATTCTATTAACACACCATTGGTTGTTTTAGGGTGTAAAAATGCCACTAATTTATTATCGGCACCCTTTTTTGGTGTTTCATTTAGTACTGTAAAACCTTCTGATTTTAATCTTTTAATCTCTTTGCGAATATTTTTTACTGCAAAAGCAATATGGTGAATACCTTCTCCTTTTTTTTCAATGAATTTTGCGATAGGACTACTAAGATTTGTGGCTTCAAGGAGTTCAATTTTGTTTGGCCCAGATTTAAAAAATGATGTTTTAACACCTTCACTAGTAACTTCCTCTATTTTATAATGTTTTTTACCTAGTAATTGAGCAAACAAATCATTTGAAGCGTCTAGATCTTTAACTGCAATACCTATATGTTCTATTTTTTTCATCTTTTTTACGTAAAAATGATATTCTGCGAAAGCGGAACCATAAATAATCGTCAAAAATATAGAATTTATAATAGTTTTATAGCGTATTTTTGCCAAATGGAAACGAATAGACAGAAAAAGATAGCTGGAGTTTTGCAAAAAGACCTAGTCGATGTATTGCAAAGTGCCGCTAGAGGCGGGATGAAAGGTGTAATAATTTCGGTGACTAAAGTTAGTGTAACTACAGATTTGTCACAGGCTAAAGTGTATTTAAGCGTTTTTCCTAATAATAAAAGAAATGAATTGCTAGCGGGTATTAAATCGAATACGCCGCTAATTAGACATGAACTAGCACAGAGAACAAGAGATCAATTAAGAAGAGTGCCAAATCTGTCTTTTTATATTGATGATTCTTTAGACTATATTGAAAATATTGATAATTCTTTACGGGGTAAAGATGTAGACCCTATCAAAAATCCAGACGTTTTGGATAAACGAAAGAAGATCTAATTGAATTTTCCGTTTTACATAGCTAAACGATACCTTTTTTCTAAGAGCGGTAATAATGCAATTAATATTATTACTATAATCGCAACTTTAGGAGTTATTGTTGGAGCGGCTGCATTATTTATAGTATTGTCAGTTTTTTCTGGATTGAAGAACTTTAGTTTAGATTTTATTCGAGTTTCTGATCCTGATCTTAAAATCTCATCTGTTAAAGGAAAATCATTTTTTTTTAATGATTCAATCGAGGATGCTTTAAATGATAAAAGTATTATATCGTTTTCGAAGGTTTTAGAAGAGAAAGCTTTTTTTAATTATCAAGAAAAACATCATATCGCAAATATAAAAGGTGTTGATGCTAATTTCTTAACAGTAAACAATATTGACACAGCTATTTATGTAGGTGAATGGATTGATAAAGAATTACCTAACTCTGCTGTTATTGGTAATGGAATTTCATCGTCATTGTCGTTAGGTACTTATGATGTATTGGAGTCATTAAAAGTATATGTGCCCAAACCTGGGAAAGGTTATATTAATAACCCTAGAAATGCATTTAATCAAATAGGCTTACAAACTGTAGGCGTCTTTAAGTTAACAGAAGAATTAGACAGTAAATATGTATTCACCAATTTAGAATTAACTCAAGCTCTTTTAGGCTATAAACCGAATCAAATATCTGCAATAGAGTTGAAATTAGATTCCACTTCTGATAAATTAAATATAAAAGATCAATTGCAAGAAGCTCTTGGAGATAGATTTAAAATTCAGACACGAGAAGAATTAAATGCTGTTTTTTATAGAATGATTAATACTGAGAATATAGTTTCTTATTTAGTATTTACTCTGATTCTGATTATTGCATTGTTTAACGTAGTCGGTGCTATTGTAATGATGATTTTAGATAAAAGAGAGAATCTTAAAACGCTATTCAGCATTGGAGCTACAATTAAAGAAATAAGAAAAGTATTTGTATTTCAAGGCTTTCTACTAACAATTTTCGGTTTGTTTATTGGCTTAACTCTCGCTATAATTTTTGTGCTACTTCAAAAACAGTTTGGCTTTATTATGATTACTTACAATTTGGCTTATCCTGTAGAGTTCAAGTTAATTAACGTGTTTATTGTTGTTTTAACAATAATCTTATTAGGATTTTTAGCAGCAAAAATTGCTAGTGCACGGATTTCTAAAAAGATAGTTCAATAAAATTTAACGTTAAATAATGTTACAAAATCAGTCAGGAAACGTCTGATTATACGTCATATATTCAAGAATCACTACTTTTGTAGGTTAAAACCATTAGGTTATGAAAATAATAGAATCAGATATAACCAGAAATTTAGAACTTCCTTTACAGTTGTATGTTAGTTTTAAAGAAGTATTTGAGTTTTATAAAAAGTATGCTGAAGATAAAGATCATCCGTATTATAGATCTGCAAAACAAGTAACTAAGCACTTAGCTCAGTTCCCTGAATTGATAGAAGGGTTTACAGATCATTCTCTATTGAAAAAGTATGAAGATGAGATTGATTTAATGCTCGAAGGGCTGTTCCCAGAGATTTTAACATTAAATGAAATTAAAGCTGCCAGTGTACCATTTTCATTTACATCATTTAAGTTCACCAAACGTTTTGAAAATATCTTAGAAAATGCAGGAGATGACTATGACTTTAGAATAAGAAATTTTGAAGAAGATCAGATGTACATCATGGCATGTACGATGATCTTAACGTTCTTTTATCAAAAACCAATTGACCTTAAAAGACCTTTCTTCTTTGATATACCAGATAAAAAAGCTGGGATTATGAAACATTACCGTGTAGCTTTTAATGGTGATTTTATGGATATTACCAAAACAAAAGAGGCTCCAGAGGTTACAGAAGAAGATATAAAATTACTACTAGACAATTACGACAATGTGGAAGTTTGGAAGGAAAAATTTCCGCCAAACAGCTATATTTTTAAAGGTTTTGGTTTAATGAGTTTGTTTGATGTTACTGCAGATGAAACCTTATCTTCTATTAAAGAAACATTACTTAGAACTGATAATAATGTTGTTGGAGATCTACAGCAAAGCCTAAGAGAGTTTTTTAATATCAACGACTTAATGTTAGGTTATTCTGTTTTCGATTCAATTAATGATGAGTTATGTGAGACTTCTGCAAAAAAATCAGAGAGCCTTATTTTAAGTGATAATGCCAAAATATCTTGTAATCACGATTATTTTTGTGAAGGTGTAATGGATATCGTCTTTAAAAAACATGAAGTAATGGCAATTTCTGATATTGAGAGGTATGGTAGAATGACAAGTCAGAATCCATTTTATTGGAATTTAAAATCGAAAGGAATAAATAGTATTATTTTGGTGCCAATAAAAGCAACTACTAATGATGATTTGGCGCTATTAGAGATCGCTTCACCAAGAGCTTACGAATTAAACTCTGTAAATCAGCAAAAATTACGTGACATCATTCCGGTATTTAAAATGGCTGTTGAGAGAGCTGCAGAAGAACATCAAAATGTTTTAGAAGCAACCATACAAGAGCATTATACATCTATACATCCTACGGTAAAATGGCGTTTCTATGAAGCTGCTGAAAAGTATCAGAATGATCTGTTTGGTGGTGTTGAATCTCCACAGTTAGATGATATTGTCTTTCATGATGTAGTTCCATTATTTGGTCAGTTAGATATAAAGGGATCATCTTTAGCTAGAAATACAGCGATTAAACATGATTTAACCACGCAACTAACGTTGGCAATTAACGTATTAAGGGAAGCGAATAAAAGTGAGCCTTTGCCGATTTATAGTGAGTTAAAATTTCGTGTAAATGAATATTTAAATGAGGTTAAGGATGGTTTAAAAGCGGGAGATGAAATAGGAATATTAGATTTTCTAAGACGTGAAATTTACCCTGTATTCAATCACATTAAAAATATCAATAAAACTTTAGCTCAACTTGTTAAAGTTTATATGGATCGTCTCGATAGTAATTTGCACGTAGTTTACGAAGAGCGTAAAGATTATGAGAATAGCGTTACGTTGCTAAACGAAAAATTGGCAAATTATATTGATAAAAAACAAGATGAAGCTCAGTTAATGTTTCCACATTATTTTGAGCGTTATAAAACCGATGGTGTTGAATACAATATGTATATAGGTCAATCTATGGTGAAGAGTGAGGTGTATGATTCATTATATTTGTATAACCTCCGTTTATGGCAGTTGCAGATGACGT
This sequence comes from Maritimimonas sp. 2304DJ26-3, assembly GCF_056591635.1. NCBI lineage: Bacteria > Pseudomonadati > Bacteroidota > Flavobacteriia > Flavobacteriales > Flavobacteriaceae > Maritimimonas > Maritimimonas sp. 2304DJ26-3. The sequence goes on along the minus strand of NZ_JBWQOK010000001.1, from coordinate 376,586 downwards.
GTGAAATGGAAAATTTAGCGTACAAGCTAAAAGATGAAATGGATCATGAATTAAGAGTAGCGTCACTGATATTAGTACATAGCAACCCTATGGCAATTAAGTTCAGAATGGACGAGAAGCAATTCGATGTTGATGGTGCTTATAATATCCGTTACGAGATTATTAAAAAACGAATCGACAAGGCACATATAAAAGGTACAGATGAACGCTTAACGGTTCCTGGTAAGATTGCAATTGTTTATTCTCAAGATAAAGACGCACAAGAATATTTAAAATATATCAAATATTTACAGTCTAAAAATATGCTTGGTAAAGTTGAACAACTTGTGTTAGAGGATTTACAAGGTGTTTCTGGGTTGAAGGCACTTCGCGCTGAAGTTATTTATCAAAAAGATTTTAATGAAAAGACTACCATTACTATAGATGAATTAATGGAAGACATTCAATCGTAAATAAAGACTATATTTTAGTTTTTTAATAGGCAACCTCGAAGGAGGTTGCTTTTTTTATGCTTAAGGTGCACCTTGCATTTGAAATGAGACCGCAAAAGCAATAACACTAACTACAATTCCAACAATAAAAACAGTATAGGTAGTTCTAAGTAAGTTATATTTTCTATTTAAAACCAAGCCTAAAAAATATAAATCTTTGGTAAGTGAACTATAAAGATAATCACGGTCTTTCATCATTTCATCCATAGCCCATTCAAAGTCATCAAGTTTCATCTGATGAAAATTTCCAAAGAACAACAAGTTTACTTTTTTATTATCAACATCTTCTTTGGTAAACTGCCCTTTAGTGACGTTAGGTCTTGTAGCTAAAACTGATAATACAATCGAGGCTACTGTAAAAAGCACAAAAATTATGGTAGGGGTAATCAAATATTGATTTGACGGGTTGTCTAGTTTTGATAATAAATTTGATAGTACTAATGATATAATAATGGCGTTTACAGAAAGTAATATATTGGCTTTCGTGTCTGCAATATCACTTAAAGTAATATGATTTCTTAAAGCTACACGAAACATGGTTTCTATACCTCTTTCGGGTAATACTATCTTACTTTTCTTAAAGGCCAGTTCATCCTTTTTTTGTTTGAGCTTGGTGTTTTCTTGCTTTAGCTTGTTTTGTGATTTTAACAACCTAGCAAGATTTTTCCCTTTCTGCTTATCCCATTTAGCAGAAGCAATATCAGAGTAAAATCGATGATCATTTGTAAGAAAATCTATGTTTTCTTGAAGCCAATCACTTTCTTTAATTTCTTTATTTCTAGTGACTTCCCATTCTTTTTTAAGCAATTCACTATAGTCATTGTAGTTTTTGCTTCCAAGGTGTGAACAATCGGCATCACAAATAATTTTTTCAAGTTCCGTTTGTGGTTTATATCCGACCTTTGTTGCAAGGATAAGCTTATTTATAACAGCTATATCTTCTTCAGATACATTTTGAGTCTTTAAGAAAGCCGAAGCAATTTTTGTACTTTCTTCTTCATGACCATTTATTGTTTTTGAAAAACCTGTATCATGAAACCAACCTGCAGTAATCAATTGAAATTTCTCATCTTCAGTTAATTCACCTACTTCTATAATTTCTTTTAGTTTTTCTACAACGCGTTGTGTATGCGCTAAATTATGATATACAAACTTTGATTCTAAATTGTCGTTTAAATAATTTACAACAAAAGCTTCAGTAGCTTTTAATACGTTTTCCATGAAAAAGGATTTTAACAAAAATAAAGATAAAAACAATATAGTATTGCTTAAACAATAACTAAGTAATTTTAAAGTGCTTTGTCGTATGAATTGGCTCTTAATTGCATTTATAAATTTTAACTTTGTTTTTTATTAGAAAATCAATGTACCCGTATCATAACAAAATAAAACAGCGAATCAAGAATGGTGAACTTACCAAATATGAATATGTAGATAAGTACAATGGTATTGCTCCTTGTTTATTGCTTTATTTTAATACCGAGCCATATATCCGTCCAATTCGAGAGCATAGATTTAAGGAATATGAAGTAATTTTAAAATCATTTTAAATTCAACCTTTAATGGTAAATAAAATTGACGCTGAAATAAACAAAGTATATTTTATCAATAAATATACACTTGTACATATACTTAAAGGTACAGGTACAATTCAAGTTGATTTTAAGAATTATGATGATTGGAGTGATAAAGCCATTTTTTTAGAAAAAGGTCAGTACATAAAATTTATGTCTGATGATTTTGTGGTACGATTTATAGATTTTCCAGATGACATTTTATTTCAGTCTAAAGATGTTCGAGTACTATTTAAACATCTAATTTCACTAGGATATATCAATTTTAAAGAATGTGAAGATTGCCAAGCTTTTTTAGGCAAGACAGTATTTAATGATGAAATGTCTCAGTTAATAGACATATCTACAAAGCAATGGTATTGGCAAAACCCGTTTCAAGCAAATAAAGAAGAGTACCAGATTATTTTTGATGTTAAAGAAATTATCGATAATGAATTCAGCAATAAAATAAGTGCTCAGGCTTTGGTTAATCATCTTGATAGTTCGTTTAATGTACAGCATTTAGTAAAAGATAAATTAGGAATCACTATCAACAAACTAATCAGTAAAAAACAGCTATCAGAAAGTAAAAAAGATATAGCTTTTACTGATAAGAATATTCAAGAAATAGCTTTTGATCAAGGTTATAAAGACCCAGCTTACTTTAATAGGGTTTTTAAAAATAGAACAGGTCATACGCCTAAAGAGTTTAGAGATAATTTCGATTTCAAGAATAGAGATATTTTTACGCAAGACATCATTAATTTAATTCAATCATTTCACAAAGAGGAACATAAGCTTGATTTTTATGCAGATAAAATGAGTATTAGTGTAAAAACCTTATCTAAAAAAGTAAAACAAAAGATGCATGTTTCTTTGGGACAGTTGATAAGATCAGAAATTATACAATCAGCTAAACAAATGCTTCGAAATGAGCAACCCATTAAAGAAGTTGCTTATGCTATGGGCTTTGAAGAAGTGAGTCATTTTTCTTCATTCTTTACAAATTATGTAGGAACTTCTCCATCTACTTTCACAAAGTAAAAAGTACAACTTATGGCGTGTTTTCTATAACAGCTTAACTGCATCTTGTTCAGATATTTGCAATGTAAATAACATAAAGTTTAATCATTAAAAATATAAAAGATGAACATTAAAGAACAAGCAACAAAAATGGATAGTATCGTAGCTCAAGGAGCAATTGTAGATGCTGTAAAAGGATTCTTTGCAGACAATGCAACAACTTCAGATTATAATGGAATAGCAACAACCAATAAACAACAAATGGTTGAAAAAATGGAAGGCTTCGCCGGTGCTATTGCAGCAGTAAATGGTATTAAACTACATAATACTATTGTAGATGGTAATGAATCTGCTTCTGAATTTACCTTTGATTTCAATATGAAAGATAATAGTAAGATTTACTGGCACGAAGTAATTCGTCGTAAGTGGAATGCTGATGGTAAAGTAATTCACGAAGAATACTTCAATGCACAATAAATAATGTGTGATCTTAAAAGGGAGGTGAATGATCATCTTTTTTTTAAGATCAATTTAATATAACTATAAAAACTTAAGAATATGAAATTTATAACTAAAAGAATACATGCATTCTTAGATTACCCAGTGGCAGTTGCCTTAATAGCACTCCCTTTTTTATTAGGTCTTGGTGGTTCAAATCCTTTAGCACTACAATTATCTATAGCTACTGGAATTGCGGCTCTAATTTTAACTGTATTAACTGATCATCATTTAGGAGTATTTCCTGTAATTTCTTATAAAATGCATCTGTTGGTTGATTTCTTAGTTGCAGCGGTGTTTATACTAGCTCCTTTTATTTTTTCCTTTAAAGGAATAGATGCTTATTATTATTGGATCAACGGAGCTACTGTACTAGCAGTGGTGAGTATGCATAAGCCAGAAGTAGCAACAACAATTTAAATAAATTTAGAATTATAACTCACTTTTAAGTATTCAGTTTATATTGAATATTTAAAAGTCTTTTGTCCAATTTGTTTTAGACTAACAATTTTATTTTAGTATATTATAAAACTAAAGCCAACCTTACTATTAAATGAATTTTAAATATGTAAATTTTTCGAATCAAGGTAGCCTATTTTTAACTGATTTTAATTGTGCATCATTTGATAAACGTTTAGGCGAAGGTGATTTTTATAAAATTATTTGGGCAAAAGAGAATGATCTTGATTTGGCAATAGATGGTTATCATTTAAACATTAAAAAGAATCATATCATATTCTGCACACCTCTTAATAAATTATATATAGAACCTTATACTCAAGGAGCAGTTTCGTATATTTTTAATAGAGATTTTTACTGTATTAGAGATCATGATAGCGAGGTCTCTTGCAACGGTTATTTGTTTTTTGGATCTTCAAAACCTCCAATAGTTGAATTAACAAAAAAAGAAGAAAAAAGCTTTAATCTACTTTTTATGTTTTTTGAAGAAGAGTTTGAAAATAAAGATCACGTACAAGGTGAAATGTTAATGGTCTTATTAAAAAGACTTCTTATAATGTCAACGAGAATTGCTCGTAAAAATTTACCAAACCCAGAAATAGAAAATAAAAAACTAGACTTGGTAAGAAAATTTAATATTCTGGTAGAAATGAATTTTAAAGAGAAGCATAAAGTTTCAGATTATGCTGCTATGCTCCATAAATCTCCTAAAACCATATCTAATTTATTTAACAGATCATATAATAAATCTCCACTTCAAGTAATTAATGAAAGAATAATTTTAGAGGCAAAAAGACTATTGATGTTTTCTGATAAAAAAACACAACAGATTGCTTACGAATTAGGGTATTCTGAGGGGGGGCATTTTTCAAAATTCTTCAAGAGGCATACAGGTTTTTCGCCAAAAGAATATAAAGAGTTAGAAAGTCATTCTTAAACAGGAAGAATCTACTACAAGTTAGGTAAAATTCACATTTCAAAAGGACCTCGCCCGCTATAGTTTTGTTGTAATAATCCTTTAAAGGATATGCAACAAGTACTAGACATACAAATCAAAAATATTGAAAGTAATATATTCTCACTAAAAGAATATAAAAATGAATTATTACATATAGTTAATTCGAACAAGTATCATATTATTTTCTTTAGTAAAGATTGTGAATGTGAAGTTAATTTTAAAACATGTATAGTAAAAAATACTAATGTGTTGTTTTTAAACGCCTCAGATGTTTTTATATGTAAAACCAAGGGTAGCATAATTTCTCAATTTAGTTTTAATTATGATATTTTTGACAAAGACGATTGTGAAACTCAACGTTTGGTTAATGGCTTACTGTTTGATAGTCTGTTAAACTGCAATATTTTAAGATTTAGTCAAAAGCAGTTTTTAAAGTTTAAGTTTCAACTTAACAACATAAGATCAATTCAAAATAAAGGAGATTATAAAAGTTTAAAAACAACTTTTAAAGAATTAATAATACAATCAATCGATAAGAAGCATAGGCAATCTTTTTCAGAAGATAAAATTTCTAAATACCACCAAGCAGTTTATAAATACCTGTCTTTAATAAACGAAAATTTTAAAATGGAGCATAATGTATTTGTATATGCACAAATTCTAAGAGTGCAACCCAAAATTTTAACAAAGATATTTTCTGACCTAAAAATTGAGAACCCTAAAAGTTATCTGAATAAGAGAATACTGTTAGCGGCAAAAAAAATATTGGCATATAGTACAAATAAGTCTACAGAGATTTCATACGAAATCGGATTTAATGAACCAGCTTATTTTGCACGCTTTTTTAAAAAGAATACAGGCTTAACGCCCAAGCAATTTAGAGCACAGCAAAAGCTTACAGAATCAATTAATTAAAAGAAAAAAGTCCAGCGAATTTTAACAAACAACAAGTAATTTCATCAGTCATTAACTAAAATAATCGCATTATGCTAATCAAACTAAAAAGAGTATTCTTATTAATCGCCGTTCTGGCCTTGTTTTCTTGTAAAAATGAAAAACAAGATTATAAAAAGGTGTCTTACTATACCTTTAATGATGCTGGAGAATTAGAACGTCCACAAAACTATCGCACGTGGGTATATGTTGGTACGCCAACAACACCGAACGATATGAATAACGGAAAAGCACCTTTTCCAGAATTTCATAATGTATATATTGATCCAATGAGTTATAACTATTGGAAGAAAAATGGTACTTGGCGAGATGGTACCATATTAATTAAAGAATTAGTAAGTGTAGGTACAAAAGCAGCCGTTAGTGGTAATGGTTATTTTATGGGCGAGTTTATAGGTTTAGAAGCTACTATTAAAAGTAAAGAACGTTTCCCAGATGAACCAGGTAATTGGGCCTATTTTAGTTTTACCAATCCTGGTGGAGAATTAAAGGCTACCGGTAAAGCTTTTGAAACAAATCAGTGTAATGCATGTCATAATGCAAGTGCAAAAGATGATTTTGTATTTACACAGCATTACCCTGTATTAAGTGCTGCGAAAGCAGTTGGTGAAGGTGTAGTACCAGAAGATGCTGCTAAAAGAGCAGCTTCAGAAGCAAATGCTTTCTCTGATGCTGGTACTTGGGACCCTACAGCTCCAACACCAAAAAATCTTGATCTGGGTATCCCGTTAGACAAGGATAAATTGTTTGCATACTTAGTTTCAAAAAAATATCAAGAATTTAAAAATCAAGAAACAAAATTACACCCTTCACTTGGGCCACATACTAAATTAGGTTTGCCTGTTAAAGTATTTATGAACGATAAAATTACAGAATCATTAAAAGCGGGTAATGAAGAACACCCGATGGGTTCTGGTATTGTTAAAGAAATGTTTGACAAAGATGAAAAACTGGCTGGTTGGGCTGTAATGATGAAAACCCAAGATAAATCAGATGATGGCACAGGGTGGTTCTGGTATGAGGTAACTAGTGTAGACGATAAAAATGCAATTGCAGCCATTGGTAATGGCGTGAAAGGTTGTACAAGTTGTCATACAATTGGTAATGATATGGTAAGAACAGTGTTTCCTTTAAAATAAAATAACTAATCAGATAAATTTAAAATTATGAATTATAAGAATTTAAGCTTAATAGTACTAGTATTTTCTCTTTTACTAATATCATGTACAGACTCAAAAAAAGATAGTGATTATGAGAAAGTATCTTACTTTACAATGAATGCCGAAGGTGATCTAGTGCGCCCTACAGATTATAGAAGTTGGGTTTATGTAGGTACGCCGTTAACACCTAATGATATGAATGATGGTAAAGCAGCATTCCCAGAATTTCACAATGTATATATTGACCCCGTAAGTTATAATCATTATAAGAAAACAGGCGAATGGAGAGAGGGCACAATACTAATAAAAGAATTAGTAAGTGTTGGTACTAAAGCTGCTGTAAGTGGTAATGGCTATTTTATGGGAGATTTTATTGGTTTAGAAGCAACTATAAAAAGTAAAGAATTATTCCCAGATGAACCTGGTAATTGGGCATATTATAGTTTTACAAATCCAACTGAAGGCACATTGGCTGCAACAGGTAAAGCATTTAAAACAAATCAATGTAACGCATGCCATAATGCTAGTGCTAAAGATGACTTTGTTTTTACCCAACATTATCCGGTTTTAAGGTCAGCAAAAAATGTAGGCGAAGATGTAACACCAGAGAATACCGCAAAACGATAAATAAAATATTAATTTATAAACGCTGATAATTTTAGTTTTTTAAACATGGAGGATTTTATAACGAGAGTTCTCCATGTTTAACGTTTATATCACTTTATAAACATGGAAAAATTAAAACAACGTTGGAATATAAATTCTAACTTTCAATTACTAGTTATTTTATTGGTATTTACCATAAACGGATCATTATCTGTGGCATTAGCAAAACCATTTATGCAATTTATTGGACTTTCGTTAGAAACGCTTCATCCAATTGTATTTTGGACATTTAGAATTTTATTGATGTTTGTGTTGTATCAAATTCTTTTAGTGGTTGTTGGTAGCGTCTTCGGGCAACATAAGTTTTTTTGGAATATGGAAAAGAAAATGTTATCTAGACTAGGATTTAAAAGGCTATTTAATGACTAATTAAATTTTAAAATTTAGATAATATGAAAAACACATTAATGATTATATTATTTTGTTTTTTATTTGTTTCCTTAATTCAAATTAATGCTCAAGAAAATGAACATAAAAGTTCTGATGTAAACAAGCATAAAAAAGATCCTGGTTTAGAGATTGTGATATCAGGGCTATTTACCTACAATCCAGAATCAGAGAAATTTGATCCAGCAACAGAATTGCATATAACATATTGGACTACACATAAATGGGCATTTGGAGTTGGTTATTCTATAATTTTTGAAGAAAATAATCGAATAGGGCATGAACTAGCTGCTCTTGTAAGTCATAAACCCTGGCCTATTCTCACTGTAAATGTTGGTCCAAGTTTCTCGTTACCCAATTCTCATAAAGACACCGAAATTTCTGCGTATATTGAAGGAGAATTGAATTTAAAATTAGGTGAATTCCATATTGGCCCTTTAGCAGGAGCCCTTTTTGGAGAAAATGTAAGGCCTTTTGCTGGAATTCACTTAGGGTACGAATTTTAAGCTTCAAATAGATTAGTTAAGGAAAAAAGTCCAATTTTCTGGGAGGTATTGATATTGTTTTAGACTCTTTCTAACGGTATTTTTGTGCTATAATAATTAAAGAAAGGATAAAATTTATGTTAACTTGGAAAGATGTAATTAATTTCTCTGTAGTAGGTAATCCAAAGCCAAATCGTCGTGTTGAAAAAACAGAAGATGAGTGGAGAGAATTATTGACTCCAGAACAATTTAGAATTACAAGACAAAAAGGGACTGAACGACCGCATAGTGGAGCGTTATGTAGTATTCATGATGCTGGCAAATATAACTGCGTATGTTGTGATACACCTTTGTTTGATTCTACTATTAAATTTAGTTCTGGTACTGGTTGGCCAAGTTTTACACAACCTATTAAAGATAATGTCATTAAATATGAAAAAGATAATTCATATGGCATGATTAGAGTTGAGGTTATGTGTAATACCTGTGATGCACATTTGGGTCATGTATTTCCAGATGGACCAGAGCCAAGCGGATTGCGTTATTGTATTAATTCAGAATCAATGAAATTAGAAAAGGAGGTTCAAAATGAAGAATAATAAATTTGAATTAGCCACTATTGGTGGAGGATGTTTTTGGTGTATAGAAGCAATTTTTCAACAAATTAAAGGTGTTGATAAAGTAGTTTCGGGTTATACGGGCGGTAATGCACCGGGAAGACCAACCTACCGTGAAGTTTGTTCAGGCTTAACTGGTCATGCAGAGGTTATTCAGATACATTTTGACCCTACGATCATTTCTTATGAAGAGCTATTAGTCATTTTTATGACGAGTCATGATCCAACAACATTAAACAGACAAGGTGCAGATGCTGGAACTCAATATAGATCTGTGATTTATTATCATAATGATGAGCAGCGGATAATAGCTGAAGAGGTTGTAAAACAACTAAAATCGTATTTTGAAAAGGCTATTGTTACCGAAGTCAGTGAGTTAGGTAAATTTTATGAAGCTGAAGAGTATCATCAAGATTATTACAACAATAATAATAATCAAGGTTATTGTAGTTTTGTGATAACACCTAAACTGGCAAAACTTCGTAAGCAACATGCTGATAAGTTAAAAGATGTAGTTGTAGGTTAATAAGTTTGAATTATAATTTTTTAGCAGCAGTTGTTCAAAAAATGATTTTGAGTGGCTGCTGTTTTTGATTAAAATGGAGTACAAATGAATGAGAATCAAATAGAAAATCTAGCGGCAAAAGAATTCAATGTAAAACATTGGATAGATGCCAATGGAAATAAAACAGAACAGATAAAACTTTCAGATTTTAAAGGTAAGTTTAAAGTACTGTATTGCTTTCAAAGTTGGTGTCCTGGTTGCCATAGTAGAGGATTGCCAGCATTACAAAAAATGGCAACTGCATTAGAAGAAAATGCTAACGTTGTTTTTTTAGCTATTCAAACAGTTTTTGAAGGATTTGAAGCAAACACCTATGATAAAATACTCGAAACGCAAAAACAGTACAAACTAAAAATACCATTTGGTCATGACGCTGGTGACGATGATAAGTCAACATCTAATATCATGAAGAATTATCAAACTGGAGGAACACCGTGGTTTATCTTTATAGATCAACATGATAATGTGGTATTTGCTGATTTTCATTTAAATGAAGACGCTGCGATAGAATTTTTGAAATCAATTAAGTAATGAGTGAGTTTCCAGCAATAAAATTATACGGTGCGGCCAGATGTCATAAAACAAACCATTATAAGTCGTTTTTGGATGCGTTAAAACTAACGTATCAATTTTTAGACGTTGAAAAAAATATAGAGCATGCCAATGAACTTCGTGGTCTCTATGAAAACGGAAAGCTAAATTTTCCAACAATAACGATAGGTGAGAAAAAACTAAGAAATCCTAGTGATGCAGAATTAGTAAAATGGATAAATAAATTGATTCCTAGTCGTTTAGACATTTATCATGACAATGATAATAAACGTTTTGTTTTAAATATTAATGGAGAAATCGCCAAAGTCGATTATCAATTACGAAATGAAAAAATGTATTTAGTGCATTCAGAAGTGCCTTATCATTTAAGAGGACAAGGTATTGGTAAGGTCTTGGTTGAAAAGACATTTGAGAAATTAACGGAAGAAGGTTACAAAGCTGTTGCTATTTGTAGTTATATAAAAGCTGTTGCTAGACGAAGTAAAAAATGGAACTCTATTATTTGTTAAAATTAAGTTCATGAAAAAAAATCTAAAAAATGGATTAGCTGTTCGAGGTTATGATCTTGTTTCAATTATAGAGGAGAAGCGTGCTATAAAAGGAAAACAAGCTATTGACATACAATTTGATGGAGCTAGTTATTGGTTTAAATCGGAAAAAAACAAACAAATGTTTATTGATAATCCGAAAAAGTATTTGCCTCAATATGGAGGCTTTTGCGCTATAGCAATGAGCGAGGGAGCTTTGGTGGATGCAAACCCTAAAAGCTTTATACTTCAAGACAATAAATTATTTATGTTTTATAGTAAATATTTTGGATTGATTGATACGAGAAGACAATGGATGAAGAATCCAGAAGAATTACAAAAGCTGGCTGATGTAGAATGGGAAACATTAAAATTAGATTGAAACAATTAATAAGACAGTTAAAAAAATGATTTTAAAACGTATTCAAAATACCCCAAAAGGGTATTCAGAAGTACTATATAACAACAAAAAATATGGCATCACTAAAGCTGAATTTAATAATGGGAATAGCTATAAGATTTATGCTAAAGAATTAGGTGGAAATGATTTTGTTAGTTTAAATTATTATGTAACAATTAATGAGGAATTATTAAAACCATGTGAAATGCCAGAGCAAAAAGTGCTTAACTTTTTAAAAGATTTTAAATTGATAAATTAAATATAATCACAAAAATTTATGGAAAACGTAAAATTTAAAAACATAAGATTTAATCCTGATATTATACCTTTTCATGGTTTAGCTAAGCAAATGGCCAAAGCGGTTGGGTATACTGCTGATCTATCTGTAGATAAAGAACTGGCACAATTATTACGTTTGCGTGTGGCACAAAAAAACGAATGTGCCTATTGTGTTATTTTACATTCTAAAGCATCTAGAGATATTGGTATTTCTAATGCTAAAACAGATAATATTTCATCGTGGTACAATAGTGATTTATTTACTGAAATTGAAAAAGTAACACTTGCTTATTGTGATGTATTAACAGATGGAAAATCAAAGGAGTTTCAAAAATATCATAATAGTTTAACAAAGTATTTTGATGAAAAAGAGATTGCTGAAATAGCAGCTATTATCATTAATATGAATGTATGGACTCGTTTAAAATTAGCGCACGGAGAAACACCTTATTTAGACAGTAAATGAAATTAGGACTTGGAACAGCTGCATTGGGTCGACCGCAATACATTAATATACGTCAAGAAGGTCAACAATTTTACAATTTAGAATTGCTTAAACAAAACGGATTGGCAATTTTGGAGAAAGCATATGAGTTAGGCATACGTTATTTTGATACAGCACCAGGGTATGGACTTGCCGAAGCGTTAGTCTTGAAATGGCTTAAATCTAAAAATGATTCGAGTATACAAATAGCAACAAAGTGGGGTTATACATATGTGGCTGATTTTGATAAAGATGCAGAGATTCATGAAATAAAGGAACATAGTTTGTCAAAATTAAATGAGCAATGGAATGTTTCAAAAAATTTTCTACCTCATTTAAAAATATATCAAATACATTCGGCAACACTAGAAACGGGTGTTCTTGAAAACGATGCTATTTTAAATCGATTGGCTTTTTTAAAAGATGAATATAAAATGAAGATCGGAATTACCACTACTGGAGCAAACCAGACTGAAGTTATTAAAAAAGCATTGGATGTTTCTGTAGGTAGTAAACAGTTATTTGATGCTTTTCAAGTTACGTATAATATCCTTGATCAAAATTTAAGGAACATTTCTGATAGGCTAAATAAAGAGGGAAAGTCTATTATAATTAAAGAAGCATTGGCGAATGGAAGACTTTTTCGAAATAAAAACTATAGTCATTATAATGAGTTGTATAACTATACAGAAATGTTGGCAAGAAAATATGATGTAGGAGTGGATGCCATTGCGCTTAATTTTTGTAGTATAACTATGCCAAAAGGCATAATACTGAGTGGAGCCTCTAGTGATTTGCATCTAGAAGATAATATCAAGACTAATTTATTTCAATTAACAGAAGAAGAAATAAACATGCTCTATAATTTCAATAGTAGCGCTAATACATACTGGGGCGAAAGAAAAGCATTAACTTGGAACTAACAATAATATAACACAATTATGAGCTGGTATTTACCTATTACTATTATTCCGGGATTAGGGATGTTAATCTTGTCTACGACCTCACAAATGATGACGTTGAGTTCAGAAATAGGGAGCTTACTATCGAATAAGTGTACAGAATTTCAACATAAAATTTCTGAACGTAAAATAAGGCAATTAGGCTTGTTAACAAGGGCAAGTGCCTTATTGTATTTGGCAACCGGGAGCTACGTGTTATCGGGAATTTTAGGCGTAATCTTTGAAAATCAATCAATTTTAGATTTACCTAGTATTACTTTATATCTGGGTACAATTTTAGTGTTTATTGCACTTACATTACTTATAGTGTATGCGTTTAGAGCAGTAGGCATTAGAAAAATGCAATTTGATAATAATCACATATTAAAAGATGAGCAATAGGGTTCATAAAATTGCATTTGGTGGTAGTTGTCATTGGTGCACAGAAGCAGTATTTCAATCTTTAAAGGGAGTTACAAAAGTAGAACAAGGTTTTGTGAGTTCTACGGGTGAGAATGAATCTTTTTCTGAAGCAGTGATTGTTTATTTTAATGGTGAAGAGATATCCTTAGAAGTTTTAATTGAAATTCATTTACAAACACATAAAAGCACCAGTGAGCATTCTATGCGAAAGAAATATCGCTCTGCTGTATATTTTTTTAATAAAGATCAACAGCAACAAGTAATTAAAATTATAGATAATTTGCATGAAGAATTTGATGAAGAAATAATTACGAAGGTTTTAGAATTTAAGTCCTTTAAATCTTCTGAAAAGCAATTTTTAAATTACTATTATTCGAATCCGAATAAACCCTTTTGTGAAACATTTATAAACCCTAAACTAGAACTTTTAACGCACCAATTTGCAAAGTATACAGAAAAACAAAAAATAAAAGCAAAGAATTATGAACCTCATTGAAAACTTAAAATTGTATTTTCAAAAAAAATCGAATAACGAACCGACCGGTAAAGCCCCAGAGGGCGTTTGCCCAAACTGTTGGGGAAAACAAGAATGGGATGGAGAGTTTTATAAAAAAATCAAGGCCAACAATATTACTCCTGAACACAATACCTATAACAACTTTATTCACCAAGTAGCTGAGAAAACAGATAAAATCATTCTTAAAGAAGATATATTGGTCTGTGAAACTTGTAAGATGGATTTTAAAGACAAGAATTAAGCTCAGTTGTCGGTAGACCAATAATTTATTAACTTTATAGAACTATACTAATCAGATCTGTCATGAAAAACTTACTTAAGGTAATAGGAGTATTTTTTGCTCTATTTTTTTTAAACTCGTGTGCTACCTACCAAACACATATAAAAAAGGAAGCAAATAATTCACAGTTTCCAGATAAAGAAATAGCGCATTCTTTTTATCTAATTGGAGATGCTGGTAATTCTGAATTAGGTCGAAAATCTGAGGCTTTGAATGCGTTTCAGAAAGCACTTAATGATGCATCAAAAAATAGTACAGCTATCTTTTTAGGAGATAACATTTATGAAGATGGCCTTCCTGGAAAAAATGCGAATGATAGAAATTTAGCGGAGCATAGATTAAAGGTTCAAGTAGAATCAGCAAAAAACTTTAAAGGAAGAACCATTTTTATTCCTGGTAATCACGATTGGTATTCTGGTTTAAAAGGATTAAAACGTCAAGAAAAGTTTGTAGAAGATGCGTTGGGTAAAAATACTTTTTTACCAGAAGATGGTTGTCCGCTAAAGCGCGTAACAATTTCTGATGATATTGAGCTAATTTTAATCGACTCTGAATGGTATATTACTAATTGGGATCATCACCCAACAATTAATGACGATTGTCAAATTAAAACCCGGAACAAATTTTATCAAGAGTTGCGAGGACTAATTAAAAAAACCCGAGGTAAAACAACCATTATAGCATTGCATCATCCTATGTTTACCAACGGCCCACATGGTGGCCAGTATACTTTTGGTAGTCATATGACACCTACACCTGTTTTAGGAACAGTTAAAAATGTACTGAGACGCACAACAGGTATTTCACCTACCGATCTTCAAAACAAGCGGTATAATGAATTTAAGCGCGAAGTTGTTGCCCTAGCTCAACAGAATGACAAAGTAATTTTTGTTTCAGGACACGAACATAGTTTGCAATATTTAGTTGAAGATAACCTTCATCAGATTGTTAGTGGAGCTGGTTCTAAGGTTACAGGAACTAGAAATGTTGGTGGTGCTAAATTTGCCGCTGGTAAAAATGGCTATGCGCGATTAGATGTTTTTAATGATGGTTCTTCGTTTGTTCGGTTTTTTGATGTGAATAAAGAGCAGCCTATGTATGGAACTCAAGTTTTAAAGCCTAATGCAAAAACTACTATTCCAGATTATGATACTAACTTTCCAGCAACTGTAAAAGCATCAGTTTATACAGACGAACAAACTGATAAAGGAGGGTTTCATAAATTTTTATGGGGCGACCGATATCGAAAATATTTTAGTACTAAAGTAGAAGTACCGACAGTAAATTTAGATACATTGTTTGGAGGATTGACATCTATACGTAGAGGAGGAGGAAATCAATCGAAGTCATTGCGAATGCAAAATGACAAAGGACAAGAATATGTAATTCGAGCTTTAAAGAAAAATCCCTCACAATATTTACAAGCTATTTTATTTAAAGATCAGTATGTAGAAGGACAATTTGATGGCAATACTTTTACCGAAAGTTTATTATATGATGTCTTTGCTGGGTCACATCCTTATGCTCCATTTACTATAGGTGATCTTTCTGCCGCTGTTGGAGTATATCATACCAACCCTAAACTGTATTACATTCCGAAACAAAAAGCCTTAGGAGTTTATAATGATGAATATGGTGACGAATTGTATATGATCGAAGAACGTGCAGGAAATAACCATGGAGATAAAGCAAGCTTTGGTTTTTCAGATAAGTTAATTAGTACAGATGATGTCTTAGAAAAACTACATAAAGATGAAGATTTTGTATTGGATGAAGAATCGTATATAAGAGCTCGTTTGTTCGATATGTTGATTGGTGATTGGGATAGACATGATGACCAATGGCGCTGGATTGCCTTTAAAGAAAATGGTAGAACGGTTTATAGACCAATGCCTAGAGATAGAGACCAAGCATTTTCTATAATGTCTGATGGCTTTTTATTAGGTGCAGCAGTTAAGTTAATTCCGACTGCTAGATTACTTCGAAAATATGACGAAGATCTTACAGATGTAAAAGGAATGAATGTAGAACCGTATCCTCTAGATATGGCTTTGATAAATGAATCTGGTAAGGCTATATGGGATGCTCAAGTAAAACATATCCAAAAAGGACTGACAGATGACGCAATAGATAAAGCTTTTTTAAATTTCCCTAAAGAAGTAAGAGATAAAACTGTAGATGAGATAAAGAGAAAATTAAAGGCTAGAAGATCAAACTTACAAGCTATTTCAGATAGATATTTTGATGTAGTTAACAAATTTATTGTGGTAAAAGGTACAGATAAGGATGACTATTTTACAATAGAATGTTCTCCAAACCATCAAGTAACAGTAACAGCTCAGCGGATTAAAAAAGGAGAAAAAGCAGATATCTTTCATAAGAGAACATACAACCCAAACGAGACTAAAGAAATTTGGATCTATGGTTTAGATGATGATGATATATTTGAGGCTAAGGGTAAAAACAATAAGATAAAATTAAGACTAATAGGAGGTCAAAATAACGACAAATATATTATTACTGAAGGAGGTAGAATCTTCGTCTATGATTATAAAAGCAAAAAGAATGATGTTTCGCAAGCTAAGAAAGCTCGACTGCGTATAAGAGATGATTATGAATCAAATGTTTATGATTTTAAAAAACTAAAGAACAATACAAATCAATTTATACCAACTATTGGTGCAAATCCAGATGATGGGTTTAGAATTGGCGTTAGTAATACCTATACAGCTTATGGTTTTGAGCGTAATCCGTTTACTTCTAAGCATATAATCTCGGCAGCCTATTATTTCGCCACTAGCGGATTTGATTTGAATTATAGCGGAGAATTTGCCAACATATTTAATGGAGTTAATTTAGGGATAGATGCGCAATTTAACAGCCCAAATTATGCTGTGAATTTTTTTGGTTTAGGAAATAGTACATTAAATCCTGAAGCTGAAGATGGTGATAATTTTGACCTTGATTACAATCGTGTAAAGATTAGAACATTTAGAGGTGCCTTGTCTTTGGTTTTTAGAGGACAGCAAGGATCTGTTTTTAAGCTATCACCATTTTATGAGAGTAACGAAGTTGATAGAACTGCAGGGCGCTTTATTGAAATGTTAGCTGCGGATAATGTAGTTTTTGATAAGCAAGATTTTTATGGAGGCGAGATTGAATATAAATTTGCTAATGCTGATGTGGAAGCTTTTCCAACTTTAGGAATGCAAATTTCTGTATTGGCTGGTTATAAAAATAATGTAGACACTTCTAAAGGATTTGGATATCTAATTCCAGAATTGGGTTTTGATTATAAACTAGTCTCTAGTGGTCAGTTAGTATTTGCCACTAAATCTAGAGCTCATATCAATTTAGGAGATGATTTTGAATTTTATCAAGGAGCACAATTAGGTGCAAGAACAGGCCTTAGGGGATATAGACACGAACGCTTTACAGGCAAAAGTGCTTTTGTACAAACAACTGATTTACGTTGGAACTTTGGTAATCTTAAAACAGGTTTTTTACCTATCCATATTGGTATTTACGGTGGAGCTGATTTTGGTAAAGTATGGATTGACAATGACATGGTTATAAATCCAACTTTAAATAATATCGACGACTGGAATACATCATTTGGTGGAGGTTTCTTTATTAATATGGCTAATATGATGACAGGTAATATTTCAGCTTTTAGTAGTGACGATGGACTACGATTAGCTTTTAAGCTAGGGTTCGGTTTCTAAAACAGAATTGATCTTAAAATATTAAGGTTTCAAACGAGATTGGCTACAAGTTAATCTCGTTTTTTTTTGTAGATTTATAAGACTAACTCAAACAAAAATGAAAAAACAACTCTTATTCTTTATTTTCCTATTTGTTTCAATAGTAGTTTTTGCTCAGAAGAAAACATATAACATTGGTATCTTAATAGATAATTACACCGAAGAAATAGAACCCTTATTAGAGAAACTAAGAACTCAAGTAAAAACTGTTGTTGGCGAAGATGCTGTCATAGAATTTTCGAGAGAAAATATGTTGGTAAGCTATCATGATCTTCAAAAGGCGGAACAGAATTATAAACAGTTATTAAATAACAATACTGATATTATTCTAGCATTTGGAGTTGTTAATAATAAGGTTGTAAGTGGTCAAACAATACATCAAAAACCAACGATTTTATTTGGTGCAGTAAATAGAGATTTTAGCACCATAGATTTTAAAAAAAAGACTTCTGGTATTAAAAATTTCACATATTTAATTGAGTCTGAATCTTTTTTAGAAGATTTCACAAAGTTTAAAGAGCTAACCAATTTTAAAAATTTAGGAATTGTTATAGAAAAACCTTTTTTAGAGATTCTTCCACTTAAGGAAACCTTCGATAAAGAATTTAAAACTCTAAAAGCAAATTATAAATTAATTCCTTTTGAATCAGTTTCAGATATTACATCAAATCTAGATGGCATAGATGCTATATATATGGCTGGAGGTTTCTTTTTAAATGATGTTGAGCTAGAAATTTTATCAAATACGTTTATAGAAAGAAAACTACCTTCTTTTACCATCAATGGTGTAGAACAAGTTAAAAAAGGAATCATGGCAACAAATGAAGCTGATGAGAGTTTTGATCAGTTTTTGCGTAGAATTTCATTGTCTGTAGAAGGATATATTAATGGCACGCCATTATCTGATATGCCAGTTTTTATAGAGTATAGTCCACGACTTACTATTAATTATAATACGGCAGAATTGGTTGGAATTCCAATAAAATTTAGTTTGATAAATGATACTGATTTTGTGGGAGAGTTTAGAAATGTATTGTCTAAAAAAACATATAATCTTTTAGAAGTTATAGATGATGTTTTAGGGCAAAATTTGTCTTTACGGTCACAAAAAAAAGACATAGAATTAAGTACGCAAGATGTAAAAACGGCTAAGAGTAACAATTTGCCAAGTTTAACGGCTTCTGGAACAGGTACTTATGTAGATCCCGAAGCTGCAGAGGCTAGTAATGGGCAGAATCCAGAATTTTCTACCTCAGGAAATATTACCTTACAACAAACTATTTTTTCTGAAGCAGCCAACGCAAATATTTCTATTCAGAAAAAGTTACAACAAGCACAACAAGAAAATTTTAATGCGGCCGAGTTAGATGCGATTTTTAATGCAACCAATGCTTATTTTAATGTGTTGATTTTAAAGGCAAATACGCAAATTCAAATGCGTAATCTAGATCTTACAAAGCGAAACTTACAAATTGCTGAGCAGAATTTTGATGCAGGCCAATCTGGTAAATCAGATATGCTTCGTTTTCGAAGTCAAATGGCACAGAATACACAGTCTATGGTAGAAGCTATTAATCAGTTAGAACAGAGCTTTGTGGGGCTAAATCAGTTACTTAATAATCCGGTTGAAACCGAAATAGATGTAGAAGATGTAAAATTAGATGAAGGTATCTTTAAAAGATACAATTATGATCAATTTGCTAAAATTTTAGATGACCCAACTTCTAGAGAACCATTTATTACCTTTTTAACAGAAGAAGCCAAGAACAATGCACCAGAATTAAAATCATTAAGCTTTAACTTAGACGCTATTGAGCGTAACTTAAAATTAAATTCAAGCGGGCGATTTTTACCAACTGTTGCGCTTCAAGGACAGTACAACAGAACATTTAGTAGAAGCGGTGCGGGGAGCACTGCGCCTCCAGGTTTTTCATTATTAGATGATAACTATAATGTAGGTGTAAATGTCTCAATTCCTATTCTAAATCAGAATCAAACAAATATCAATCGTCAGACAAATATTATTCAAAAAGATCAATTAAATATAAATAAAGAAAATACCGAATTAGCCATTGCAAGCAATGTGAGAATTGGAGTTTTAAATGTAATTAATCAAATATCGAATATTGAGTTATCAAAAGTATCAGAAGAGACTGCCAAAGAAGCTTTAGAACTCACGCAGGCATCCTATGCCAATGGTGCAGTAAATATAATTCAGTTAATAGATGCTCAAAATAATTATCTAAATGCTCAATTAGCGCGTACCAATGCAGTCTATAATTTTTTAATTAACGGATTGCAGCTAGAGCGCTTTATGGGGTATTATTTTTTACTGAATACTGAAGAAGAAAATAACAAATTCACTCAACGATTTTTAGAATTTTTAACTGGAAGAAATTAAGCTAACCAAAAGATAAACAAAGTACAATGAAACAAATAATAAAGATTTTTAGTATAGCTGCCATAGCAGGATTCTTGTTTTCCTGTTCTGAAGAAAAAAAGGAAACCGAAAAATTTGTTCGCCCAGTTAAATTTCAAGAAGTAGGTTATCTGGGAGGTGAAAAGATCAGAACCTTTAGTGGAACTGCAGAAACCGATAAGATCATCAATTTAAGTTTCCGAAATTCAGGAATCATCACGCTATACAATGTTAAACTTGGGCAGAAAGTTAAAAAAGGACAATTGTTGGCTAAACTAGATAATGTTGCTTCTCGTTTATCGTATGAACAATCTGTAACACAACTAAATAGTGCCGAATCACAAATGAATACTGCTAAACTGAGCTTAAATCGTGTACGTTCATTGTATGAAAAAGGAAGTACGAGTTTAAGTGATTTTGAATCGGCTAAAAATGCTTATAAAACAGCCCAAGAAAGTTACCAATCAGCTAAGCGCGGTGTAGCTATTCAACAAGAGCAAATACGATATGGTTACCTCTATGCACCAGAAGATGGTCTTATTGCCGCTGTAACTTCTGAAATAGATGAAAATGTAACTCCAGGACAAGCAGTTGCAACTTTAAATGCAGGTACAGATATGGAAATTACTTTAGGAATACCAGAAAGTGTTATCAATGGTGTAAAAAATAATATGACTGTTGATGTTGATTTCTCGTCATTACCAGGTAAAAAATTTAAAGGTAAAGTTACCGAAGTTGCGCCTGCAGTAGATGCTAATACAGCTACATACCCTGTTCGTGTTACAGTTACTAATCCTAGTGATGAGATAAAAAGTGGCATGGCTTCTAACGTAACATTCGATTTTGGTGATCATAAAAATGACAATACCATTTTAGTTGTTCCGGCTAATGCAGTTGGTGAAGATAGTAAAGGTCGTTTTGTGTTTTTAATAGAAGAAGGGGAAGCTGCTAAAGTAAAAAAGCAACAAATTACCATTGGTAATTTAACAGCAGAAGGGTTTGAAATTACTTCTGGATTATCAGTAGGGCAAAAGATTGCGACAGCAGGACTACAAACTTTATTAGATGGACAAGCAGTAAGACTTCAGTAATACCAAAAACTAACCAAATGAATCTAGCTCAATTTTCTATAGATAAAAACCGAATCACTTTTATGGTATTGGCTACCATAGTACTGATGGGTCTGGTAATGTATTCGGGTTTATCACGCGATAGTATGCCTCCATATACTGTTCGAGTAGCTACAGTAGTCTCTCAATTTCCTGGAGCCAGTCCAGAGCGCGTTGAACAATTAGTTACCGACAAAATTGAAAAAGTTGCTCAAGAATTACCAGAATTAAAAGAAGTAGCTAGTACGTCTAGAACAGGTTTATCAGTTGTTAGTGTTGTTTTAAAAGATGAAGTTTCTGCAGAAAAAATGCAATCTGTTTGGGACAGGTTGCGTAGAAAGCTAAACGCGTTGCAAGGCTTACCACAAGGAGTGAATCCTTCTTTAAACGACGATGGTATAGGAGACGTTTATGGTATAGTAATTGGGCTAACTTCAGATGGTTATAATTATGCTGAGATGAAGGAATATGCGGATGATATTAAAGATGCTCTGATAAAAATTCCAGATGCCGCTAAAGTAGAAATGGGTGGTGAACAAGAAGAGCGAGTATTCGTAGAGTTTGATAATACAAGGTTAAAAGAATATGGGTTGTCGGCTTCCAAATTACAGCAATCTATAGCATCTACTAATATTTTAAATTCTGGCGGCCAGATTAATTTGGGTGATGAAAGAATAATCTTAGAACCTACAGGTAATTTTAATTCTGTTGAAGATATTAGAAACATGTTGATTTCTGTTGGTAACAACAATAGTTCACAGTTAGTAAAATTGGGTGATATAACTACGGTCACACAATCTTATATAGACCCACCGCAACAAAAAGTAAGAATTAATGGTAAAGATGCTATTTCACTACATGTTAACTTAAAAAAGAATGCAAATGTTATTGCACTAGGTGAAGAAGTTAATAAAGTAGTGAATGAATGGCAACAAAAATTGCCCATAGGTCTAGAACTAACCAGGGTGTCTTCATTAGATACTTATATAGATTTTAAAGTAAGTGATTTCATCAGTAATTTGATGCAATCTATAGGTATTGTATTATTAGTTATGCTCATCTTTTTAGGTATTAGAACAGGGTTTGTTATTGCTAGTTTAATTCCCATTGTTACCATTATGACACTCATGATTATGGGAATCATTAATATGGGGCTGAATCAGGTGACCTTAGCTGCTTTAATAATGGCTTTAGGGATGTTGGTAGATAATGCTATAGTAGTAGCCGAAACCATTATGGTAAAGATGGAACAGGGTATAGAACGTAAAAAAGCTGCAATAGATGCCTTTTCAGAATTATGGATGCCATTATTGATTTCAACATTGACAACGTCGGCCGCATTTTTAGCATTCTATTTATCGCCAACTACTATGGGTGATATTGTAGGGCCCATTTTTGTTGTGATAACGATTGCATTATTGTCTTCTTGGATTATTGCGTTAACAGTTATTACGCTGTTCTGTTATTTATTTTTAAAAGTTGAACCAAAAGAAACTAAGAAACCAAGTTTTATAGATAGAATTATTAACAAACTTAAAGAATATTACAAAGATTTGATATTAATGGCTTTAGCTAACAAATGGAAGGTTATTGTTGGTATTTTTCTAATCTTTTTTGCATCGTTATATGGCTTTACTAAGATTCCTTTTATCTTCTTTCCTGATAGTGATCGTAATATGATTACTATTGATATCAATCTTCCTCAAGGAAATAAAATTGAACGTACCACAGAAGTAGTAAAACGTATCGAACAGTTTATGGCAGATTCTTTACAAGTAAATACTGAAAAAACAACTGGTATTTTTGATTGGTCATCATATATTGGTGAAGGGCCCGAGTCGTATGATTTAGGATATTCTCCAGACGAAGCAAATTCTAATTACGCACATATATTGGTAAATACATCTTCTTTTAATGAAAATAATGCCATGATATCTAAATTAGATAATTTCACTTTTAATAATTTTCCGAATGCAGATATTAAAGTAGGCGCATTAGGTGCAGGTGGAGGCGGAACGCCAATTGAAATAAAAATATCTGGTAGTAATCCTGATGATTTATCTCAAATAGCGGAAGCTGTCAAGTTAAAATTATCGAGTATTTCAGGAACCAAGAATGTAAAAGATGATTGGGGACCAAAGAGTAAAAAATTCTTAATAGAAATTGATCAGAATAGAGCACAGTCTGCAGGTGTAACAAGTCAAGACATAGCAACATCATTGCAAACTGTTTTAGATGGTTTTCAAACAGGTGAATATAGAGAGGATGATAAATCCATCCCTATTTTGATGCGTAGTGATGATACTCAACAGCAATCATTAGCATCTTTAGAAACACTAAATGTGTATTCGCAAGCAACGGGCAGAAGTGTACCATTGTTACAAGTGGCATCTATTGTTCCGCAGTGGCAATATGCTAAAATAAAACGTTTCGATTTGCGAAGAACAGTAAATATTACAAGTGAATTACGTGTAGGTGGAAATGCCTCTGCTATTACTTCAGAAATTACACCTTGGCTCGAAGAGCAAAAACAAAATTGGCCACAAGATTATACCTATGAGTTTGGTGGTGATGCAAAACAATCAGCAGAAAGCATGGGGTCTGTAATTGGTTATTTGCCAATTTCAGGTTTTATTATTGTTTTACTACTAATTATTCAGTTTAATTCATTTAGAAAAATGGGCATGGTAGTGCTCACAATTCCTTTAGGTATTATTGGTGTGGTAATTGGCTTATTGGTATTTAGAGAAGCATTTGGTTTTATGCCTTTTTTAGGAGTTATTTCCTTGGCAGGAATCGTAATAAATAATGCGATTGTTCTCATAGATAGAATGGAAATAGAACAGCGAGATTTAGGTAGAACCGAACAAGATGCAATTATTGCTGCTTGTTTGCAGCGTTTTAGACCAATTCTATTAGCTACTTTTACAACGGTGCTAGGTTTGATACCACTATATATTTCTGGAGGTGAAATGTGGGAAGGTATGGCTATAGGTATTATGGTTGGGCTGTTATTTGGTACTATTATCACCCTCTTGTTTATTCCGTCGTTGTATAGTGCTCTATTTAGGGTAAATTATAAAGGATATCAATTTAATGAAACTTTATTAAACGAGTAGAGTTGTTGAGTGTTTGATGTATATTTGGCGTCCACCAACCAAAATATGACCAAAAATTTAAAAACATATTTCAAAAACCTAGGACAATCTTCCATATACTGGATAATTGTCATGGGATTATGGGTTATTTTTAGATATTACGGTCTTGAAAACGAAATAGGATTTGAAGTTATTGTTGAGCAAGAAGACTTAGTATTCAATGGTTTAATAGCCTCTGTTTTTGTAGGTTTTTTAATAGGTGTTTTGTATGCAAATATTGATTTATTAATAAACAACTATGTTTCAAAACGGCTGAGTATAGGTTTTATGCTTTTACTTAAAACATTCTCATATTTAGCAATTACTATAGTAGTTTTTACTTTAGCTATGCGTTTGTTTGCAGGTATTTATGAGTTAGACGTAGACACAAGTATAGGGTGGTGGCGACAGGACAAATCGTTTTGGGCAATTATTGCATATATGGCAATAGCGACCTTACTTTTTTCATTTATAAAAATAGTCTCAGATAAGTTTGGTAAAGGCGTATTGTTGAACATGTTATTAGGTAAGTATCGCAATCCACAAGAAGAAAAACGAATCTTTATGTTTCTGGACCTTAAGGATTCTACTACGATTGCTGAAAAATTAGGGCACCACAAATACAGTAAAATGATTCAAGATTGTTTTTATGATCTCAATGAAGTGGTCCCTAAATATGAAGCCGAAATTTACCAATATGTAGGCGACGAAGTAGTATTAAGTTGGCCTTATAAAAAAGGGTTGGCTAATAATAACTGTGTGGATTTATTCTTTGCATTTCAGAAGAAAAAACAATCAAAATCTGACTATTATCTCGAAAAATACGGATTGGTACCAGAATTCAAAGCAGGATTACATGGCGGTGCTCTTATGGTTGCCGAAGTTGGTGTAGTTAAAAAGGAACTTGCTTATCATGGAGATGTTATTAATACCTCGGCACGTATTCAAGGAGAATGTAATAATTATAACGTCTCAATTTTAATCTCTGAAAACTTATTAAACGATCTTACATTTAAAAGCCGATTTTCTGCTACTTTTTTAGGGAAGGTATTGTTAAAAGGAAAGCATAAAGAGGTTAAAATTCATACAATTCAAACGATATGATTATTAAATTATATAAATATCGTTTCGAAATGTTTTTGGCAACTCAACTGACTATATTGTTTGGTTCATTGTTCTTTCCACATGATTTTTACGAATATACTCTGCTTCCAATGTTATATTTAGTAAGCATAGCAGCAGGTATTTTAATGATTTCTAAAAAGAAAAAGCTAATGTGGTTTTCTATTGGATTATTTGCAGTCGCAGCTTTTATTTTTGGGTCAGATATGATCACTAGATCTGATAATACAGAGAACATTTTAATTAGATTGTCGATCTATTTCATTTTTCATTTGATTGTTACCTGGAATATTATTGGTCAAGTTTGGAAAGCAAAACGAGTAACTAAGAATGTTATCATAGGTTTAATGAGTGGTTATATATCGTTAGGGTTTTTAGCTTTCTTCTTATTTATGTCAATCGAGTTAATAAACCCGGGTTCTTTTCAAGGAATTTTAATGGAGAATAATGATTTTGAAGTGCGATCTGATAACATTTTATACTATGCGTATATTACTTTATTAACCATAGGTTATGGAGAAATTATTCCAGCAACAGCTATAGCGCAAAAAGCTGCTGTTTTAGTAGGCCTTGTAGGTCAGTTTTATATGGTAATTATTACTGCTGTTGTAGTTGAAAAATATATTAGACATTCTGTAAAAGACTAAATTATGGCAGAGCCGATTGTTGTTGAAAAAACTTTTGATCAACCTTTAGAAGTAGTTTGGAAAGCTATAACTGAACATCATCAAATAGTACAGTGGTTTTTTGATAATATTCCTGATTTTAAACCTGAAGTAGGTTTTAAAACACAATTTTTAATTGAAAATGAAGACCGAAAGTTTACCCATCTATGGGAAATTATTGAAGTACTTCCAAGAGAAAAAATTGTTTATGATTGGAGATATAAGGAATATAAAGGAAAAGGACTCGTGTATTTTGAATTATTCAAAGAATCTAATAAAGTAAGATTACGATTGACCAGTACTGGCATTGAAACTTTTACGGCAGACATACCAGAATTTAAAAGAGAAAGTGGTATGGCAGGATGGAATTATTTTATAAACCACTTACATTTGTACCTCAATAAAAAGTAGATGGACTATTACTTAATATTTACTGCACTTATAACACTTTCGGCAATTTTTGGCTATATAAACGTACGGTTTTTAAAACTGCCAAATACTATAGGCTTAATGCTTATTACCATTATTTACACATTAGCAGTGTTTGCATTAAGTTATTTTGATGACACACTATTACAGGCAGAGGTGGCATTTATAAAACAAATTGATTTTAAGGAATTATTATTAGATCATATGCTTAGTTTTTTGCTTTTTGCGGGAGCTATGCATACTAATTTTCAGCAATTAAAAGTGCAACGTTGGCCTATTTTATCATTTGCCACATTAGGAGTGCTAACTTCTACATTTTTGATAGGAGGAGTAATGTATTATATTTTACCGTTGTTAGGTTTAGATGTTGCATTTATCTATTGCTTACTTTTTGGTGCATTAATTTCTCCAACAGATCCTATTGCTGTGCTTGGAATACTTAAAAAGGCAGGTGTGCCAAAAAAATTAGAAACTAAAATTGTAGGAGAGTCATTATTTAATGATGGTGTTGGTGTGGTAGTCTTTTTAACTATTTATCAAATAGCATCTGGTAGTGGAGATGCTTCTTTTTGGGGTGTAGCTGAACTTTTTGGAGTTGAAGTGTTTGGAGGTGTACTTTTAGGATTAGCTTTAGGGTGGTTAACTTTTAAAATGCTAAAATCTATTGATGATTTTGATATTGAGGTCATTATAACCTTAGCCATGGTGATGGGCGGTACAATTATCGCACAAAAATTTCATGTATCTGCTCCTTTAGCAATGGTAGCAGCAGGATTAGTTGTAGGGAATGATACCATTCGTGATTCTTCAATGTCTGAAACCACTGAGCTTTATGTAGATAAATTTTGGGAGCTCATAGATATTTTATTGAATGCTATTTTGTTTGTGCTAATTGGTATGGAAATGCTGGTATTAGTATATGATGGTAAATTTATTACCGCTGGGTTGATAGCAATTCCGATTATCTTAGCATGTAGATATTTATCTCTACTACTACCGGTAAATCTATTTAAAAAGAAACTCGATTTTGTACCAAATACTAACTTGATTATGACTTGGGGGGGGTTGCGAGGAGGAATTTCAATTGCCTTAGCACTTGGTTTATCTCAAGAAATGCATCGTGATTTATTTTTAGTAATCACATATATAGTAGTAGTTTTTTCAATTCTAATACAAGGATTGACTATAGAAAAGTTGGTTAAGAAATTACAGGTAAAGAATTAGTCAATTTTAAATTCATACAAGTTACCACCAGAACCATGAGCTCGTTCATCGGTTATATATAATGTTGTATCATTTTTAAAGCAAACACCTTCTTTTTGAGACAAGTCAGCTTCAAAAGGTAATTCAGTTGCTTTACCTGAAAAGAAATCATCTTTTTTAAAATCTGTAAATACCCAAGCAGATTTGTGATTTGTTAGCACTACTTTTTTACCATCTTTAGAAATATCTGCAGCCGTTATCCAACACTCCATGTCTTTGCAAGATTCAAATGAGTTTACATATGTAGCCACATGATTTCCTCTTTTAGCTGGCACTTTATACATATTGGTTCTACCAAATTTATGCTTTACACGGCTTTTGGTAAAAATATATAAACTGTCATTATAAAAGAAAAATGCCTCGCTATCAAAATGCATTTGCTTTTTTTTAGGCGGGAATTTTTCCTGATTAGGATACCTAAAATTGATACGCTCTATTTCTACTTTTTTGTCGGATTTTAAGTCTGTAGCGTTTACTTTTAATATGGTTAAGTTCTTACGTTTGTTAGCATTATTTCCAAAATCACCAATGTAAAAGTTTCCTTGTGTGTCAGAAGTTAAATCTTCCCAGTCATGGTTCTTAGCATTGATTTTTAGTATTTTTTTGATCTTTCCTTTTTCATTTAAGCCAAATAATTGGGGTTTATTACCGCTATCATTCAACATCCAAATAAGATTAGATTTAGGAGTAGTTTCCATACCTGAAACTTCTTTTAAAGATTTAGGAAGATCTGCCAATACTTTTAATTGCCCAAAGTTGGTACAGCTTGTAAGCAAAAAGGGAATAATAAGAAAATAGAATCCTCGCATTTTAAGCAAATTGATGATCCGTAAATTTTTCAAGTACTTCATCAAATACATTATATACATCTTGAGGATCATCTAATGTTACCATTTTTAAACGATATTCTTTAAAGTGCGGAATACCTTTAAAATAATTGGTATAATGTCGGCGAGTTTCAACTACACCTAAGCGCTCACCTTTCCAATCAATAGACATTTCTAAATGACGACGCGCTACCTTAACGCGTTCTTCTAAAGTAGGTTTTGGTAAGTGTTCACCAGTTTCAAAAAAATGTTTTACTTCTCTAAAAAACCAAGGGTAGCCAATAGTGGCTCTGCCAATCATTGCTCCATCTAAACCATAATCATCACGCATTTTTTTAGCTCGTTCTGGGGTAGAAACATCACCATTTCCAAACACAGGAATGTGCATTCTAGGATTGTTTTTTACTGCCGCAATAGGCTTCCAATCGGCATCACCCTTATACATTTGAGCACGCGTGCGACCATGTATAGCAATAGATTTAATGCCAACATCTTGTAATCGTTCAGCTACTTCTACAATTTTTATGGAGTCATGATCCCAACCTAAACGGGTTTTAACAGTTACAGGTAAGTTAGTACGCTTCACCATTTCAGCCGTTAGTTTTTCCATTAAACAGATATCTTTCAAGATACCTGCTCCCGCACCTTTTGAAACTACTTTTTTTACTGGACAACCAAAATTGATATCTATAATATCAGGATTTGACTTCTCAACAATGTCTATGGTTTGAAGCATGGAATCAAGGTTTGCTCCAAAAATTTGTATCCCTACGGGGCGCTCTTTTTCGTAGATGTCTAATTTCATTGTGCTTTTTGCAGCATTACGAATGAGTCCTTCACTAGAAATAAATTCGGTATACACTACATCAGCTCCTTGTTCTTTACATAAAGCTCGGAACGGCGGATCAGAGACATCTTCCATGGGCGCCAACAATAGCGGGAAGTCTGGTAGCTCTATGTTATCTATTTTTACCACGGTGCAAATTTACACATTCCTGTAAAAGGAAAAATCTTATTTATATATTTACGAGTAAGTTTAACAGTATGTCAGAGCATAGTCACGAAGGGCATCATCATGGCCCTACCGATTTATCACAAATAAACAGAGCTTTTTATATAGGTATCTTTTTAAATGCTGTTTTTACAGCTATTGAATTTGTATATGGTTTTATGCATAATTCTTTAGCTTTAATAGCAGATGCTACTCATAATTTAAGTGATGTAGCAAGTCTGATTATTTCTTTGATTGGACTAAAACTTACGCAAAAAGCAGCTACAAAATTGTATACTTATGGCTATAAAAAAGCTTCAATATTAGCTTCACTAATAAATGCTGTTTTATTAGTTGCTGTAGTTTTTAACATTGCTAAAGAGGCTATTGAACGTTTTGATGCTCCGCCGGAAGTATCAGGAAAAGTAATAATTATTGTTGCACTGATTGGGGTATTTATTAATACCCTTTCAGCCTTTTTGTTTTATAAAGGGCAAAAAGATGATATTAATATAAAAGGAGCCTTTATTCATTTACTCGTTGATGCCATGGTGTCTGTAGGTGTGGTAATTTCTGGTATAATGATTCATTATACAGGATGGCATCAGATAGATTTGATAGTTAGTATAATTATTGCAATTGTAATTTTAGTTACTACTTGGGGTTTACTAAAAGAAAGTATAAAACTTACGCTGGATGGAGTTCCTAAAGATATTGATGTCGAAAAGATTCAAAAAATAATCTTGAAAAATGAAGCTGTTCAAAGAGTGCATCATACTCATATTTGGGCATTGAGTACAAATACAAATGCCATGACAGCACATGTAATACTAGATAAAGATTATACAATAGATAAAATTTCAAAATTGAAGAAAGACATTAAGCATGATCTAGAGCATGAAAATATTCAACACGTAACGTTGGAATTTGAAACAAACAAAGATCATTGTACAGAAGAAGATTGTGATTGAAAACTCTTCCGTATTTTTACCATTCAAAATACTATTATGAACAGATTTTTTCAATTAGAAGTTGTAGAAGTGAAAAATGAAACAAGTGATTCGGTCTCATTAGCATTTACAATTCCTAACGGAATGGAAAATATTTTTAACTACAAACCAGGTCAATATCTTACATTAAAGTTTAATTTAAATGGCAAAGAAGAGAGGCGTTCATATTCTTTATGTAGTTCACCTGTATTAGAAGAACCTTTGCGAGTTGGTGTGAAACGTGTGAAAGATGGTTTAGTGTCTAATCATATTAATGATAATGTAAAAGCTGGTAGTGTAGTAGAAGTAATGCCTCCTGATGGCCGCTTTTTTGCCGATGTTAAAAAGGATAATTATAAAACATATTATCTGTTTGCAGCGGGTAGTGGTATTACACCTATTCTTTCCATTTTAAGAACAGTTTTACACACTGAAGAAAAGAGTTATGTGCATATGATTTACGGCAATAGAACACAAGATTCTATTATGTTTAAGGATGAGCTGGATAAACTACAAGAAGAATATAAAGACAGACTTATTTTAGTTCATGCTTTAAGTAGATCAAAAAGTGGTTGGCTATCTAAAAAGCCAAAAATGGAATTTAGAAAAGGACGAGTTGATACTCAATGTGTTGAATGGTTTATAAATGAATACCCTCTTTATGCGCAAGATGTAGAATATTATATCTGTGGTCCTGGTACTATGATTGACAATACTAAGAATGCTCTGCAAAATATTGACGTACCAGAAGAGCGTATTTTTATTGAAAGCTTTGGAGATGGAGTAGAAATTAAAAGTAATGCAGAAGTTGGAGTTTCTGATGCTAAGCTAATTGCGAATTTAGATGATGAAAAAGTAGAATTAACGATTCCTAAAGGAAAAACTATTTTAAGAACGTTATTAGATAGTGGTTTTGATCCGCCATATTCTTGTGAAGGAGGTGTTTGTTCTACATGTATTTGTAAAGTAACACAAGGGTCAGTACAAATGCGGAACAATGTGGTTTTGACTGATGAAGAAGTCAAAGATGGTTATATATTAAGTTGCCAGAGTGTACCAACTTCTGATTTAGTTGAAGTTGATTACGATGAATAAAAAATCCGCTTTATAGCGGATTTTTTATTTTATAAATTAAAAGCTTCTTTAACTTTATCTAGATAGTCTAATTTTTCCCAAGTAAATAATTCAACTTCTAGAGTTTTGGCTTCTCCATTAGGTGTATAGAATGTTTTAGATACTGTTTCATTTTTACGTCCCATATGTCCGTAGGCGGCAGTTTCGCTATACATGGGTTGACGTAGTTTTAATCGTTCTTCAATTGAAGCAGGACGCATATCAAAGATATTAGCAACTTTCTCAGCGATTTCTCCATCTGATAAATCGACTTTAGAAGTACCATAGGTATCAACAAAAATACCCATAGGTTCAACTACACCAATAGCGTATGATACTTGTACTAAAATCTCATCTGCAACGCCCGCAGCTACTAAGTTTTTAGCTACATGTCTAGTAGCATAAGCAGCACTTCTATCTACTTTACTTGGATCTTTTCCAGAAAATGCACCACCTCCGTGTGCGCCTTTACCACCATAAGTGTCAACAATAATTTTTCTTCCTGTTAAACCAGTATCTCCATGAGGGCCACCAATTACAAATTTTCCAGTAGGATTGATATGGTATTTTATATCGTCATTAAACAATTCTTGAATTTCTGGTTTTAATTTAACCTTAAGTCTAGGGATTAAAATTTCAACTATATCTTTTCTGATTTGAGCTAGCATAGCCTCATCTGAAGCAAAATCATCATGTTGAGTAGATACAACAATAGCTTCAATACGTTGAGGCTTATTGTCATCAGAATACTCAATAGTAACCTGACTCTTCGCGTCTGGACGCAAATATTTTATAAGTTCATTTTCTCTACGCAATAAGGCTAATTCAATTAATATTTGATGCGACAAATCTAAGGCAAGAGGCATGTAATTATCTGTCTCTTTCGTGGCATAGCCAAACATCATTCCTTGATCACCAGCTCCTTGCTCTTCTTTAGAATCTCTGTCAACACCTCTATTAATATCATCAGACTGTTCATGTATCGCAGAAAGTACACCGCAAGAATTGCCATCAAACATATATTCTCCTTTAGTGTATCCAATTTTATTAATAGTATCTCTAGCTATTTTTTGAACGTCTAGATAAGTGTTAGATTTAACTTCACCAGCTAAAACCACCTGACCAGTTGTAACCAACGTTTCGCAAGCTACTTTTGACTCAGGATCAAAAGCTAAAAAATTATCAATTAAAGCATCTGAAATTTGATCTGCTACTTTATCAGGATGTCCTTCAGAAACACTTTCTGAAGTAAATAAGTATGACATAGATTGTTCTTTTAGTTAAGTTTAAAAAAGATGAATGATTGGTCGTGTAAAGAAGTAGAAAATTACTGCTTTAGCATTTTTAACGAGGTTGCAATCAGTCAAATTTTTCCTCAAAAATTCGGCTACAAAAATACAGATTAAATCGGAAGAAAAAAACTCATAAGAAAACCAATTGTAAGGAAATAATTTTTTTACATACTATTATAAGCAAAACTAATTAAGCTCTAGTTAAAAAGGAAAATAATTGTTTATTTTTGTACACACGAATTTAGAATATTAAATAAAAAAATATGGCATTAGAAATAACAGATGCTACTTTTGATGAGGTAGTATTAAAATCAGACAAACCGGTATTAGTAGATTTTTGGGCAGCTTGGTGTGGCCCATGTAGAATGTTGGCTCCTACAGTTGAAGAATTAAGCAATGATTTTGATGGTAAAGCTGTAGTTGGAAAATTGGATGTTGACGCAAATCAAGAATTTGCTGCAAAATATGGAGTTAGAAATATACCTACTGTATTAATTTTTAAGAATGGTGAAGTGGTAGACAAACAAGTTGGTGTTGCGCCTAAAGCAACTTACACTGAAAAATTAGATGCTCTAGTTTAAATTGCATTTAAGAATTATATTTTGAAAAGGTTTGGCTATTAGTCAAACCTTTTTTACTTTGTAGAAGTTATGGAGTTATCTAAAGTTAGCAATATAAAAGAGATAGGTAGTTTAGAATTACTAGCAACTCAGGTTGTCGAAGGTTTTATAACTGGGATGCATAAAAGTCCGTTTCATGGATTTTCTGTTGAATTTGCTGAACATCGTTTATATAACAAAGGTGAAAGTACTAAACATATCGATTGGAAATTATATGCTAAAACAGACAAGCTTTTTGTAAAACGTTACGAAGAGGAAACTAATTTAAGGTGTCATTTAATAATAGATAATTCGGCTTCAATGCATTATCCCATAATAAAAGATGTCTCTATAAATAAGTTAAACAAAATAAGTTTTTCAGTAATTGCATCGGCGGCTTTGCTTGAGATATTAAAGCGTCAACGCGATGCATTCGGATTGAGTATTTATTCTGATCAGAATGAATATTATGCACCTGCAAAAGGAAGTGAACGTCACCGATACATGTTGTTAAATGCTTTAGAAGATTTATTAAAGAAAGAAGATTCTCAAAAGAAAACTTCTACTTATGATGTTTTACATGAAATTGCTGATAAGGTACATAGAAGATCAATGATGTTTTTGTTTACTGATATGTTTCAAGCAGATAAAAAAGAAGATGAATTATTTGAAGCATTACGTCATTTAAAGTACAACAAACACGAAGTTATTTTATTTCACACCTATGATGGTAAACATGAAATGGATTTCGATTTTGATAATCGACCTAAACGATTTGTAGATGTTGAAACAGGTGAACATATTAATTTATATGCAGATACTATTAAAGAAACGTATAAAGAAGCTGTTGATACTTACTTTTCAAAGTTAAAATTGAGATGTACACAATATAAAATTGACTATGTGCCAGTAGACATTAATAAAGGATTCAATCAGGTTTTAACGGCGTATTTGGTGAGTAGAAAACGATTTTTGTAAAAAAGTGAAAATATGTGTTGCAGATTAGAAAAAACGAGCTTATATTTGCAACCGCTAATTAAGCAACGGTTTGGTAGTTCAGCTGGTTAGAATACCTGCCTGTCACGCAGGGGGTCGCGGGTTCGAGTCCCGTCCAGACCGCAAAAAGAAAGTTGTGTTGTTTTTAGTAGTTTTTTATAAACTGCTCTAACTGTTAAAGTTAGTCAATGGAAAGCTTCCCAAAATTGGGATGCTTTTTTTGTTTTAGATGATAAGAGAAGAGCAGGATGACTTAAAAATCAAACTTTTGAGCACTTATATTTGTATTATTACTAGCTACAAAAAGGTTTAAAACTTCGAGATTAAGATTGGTATACAATCTATGATTATTTAAATTAGAATGTTTGCCAATTAGCATTTCTTTTTCTTTTAAGATGGCTCTTGTTTGTTTTGCAACTGCCGAACCAGAATCTATAATTGTTACATTATCACCTATAATTTCTCGGATTTGTGGCATCAAAAGGGGATAATGACTACATCCTAGTACTAGATAATCAATAGAAGCACCAAGCATTGGCTGAAGATATTTAAACAGCAGTTTGTTCATTTCTGTACTATTGATTTTTCCTTGTTCTATCAAGGGAACTAACCCTTCACCAACTTGCTCAATTACAGTAATATTTGATGCGAACTTATTTGATGTTTGATTAAAAAGTTCGCTTGTTAATGTACCTTTTGTAGCTAGAATGCCAACAGCATTAGTTTTGGTTTGAAGTGCGGCTGGTTTGATAGCGGGTTCTATTCCTATAAAATGAACATCGTAATTGTTACGTAAATAAGAAATAGCGTTGGTAGTAGCAGTATTACACGCTACCACAACAATTTTGCAGCCCTTCTGTAAAAGAAATTCAGTATTCTTTATACATAAATCAATAATCTCTTGTTTCGTTTTTTGTCCATAAGGTGCATTTTTACTATCCGCTAAATAAATAGTGTTTTCTTGTGGTAAAAGGGAGGTAATCTCTTTCCATATAGTGATACCTCCAACACCTGAATCAAAAATACCAATAGGTTGATTGTTCATATATCACAAAAATAAAAAATCCCACTTTGGTAAAAGTGGGATTTATAAAATTAGTTTTTAAAATCGATCTTAGTTGATACCTAATTTTGCTTTTACAGCAGCCATTAAATCCTCACCTTGATATACGATTAACCCTTTACCCGGAGATGCATCAAATACATATTGCACACCTTTTGCAGCAGCTACATCGGCTATTGCCTTTTGAGCTTTTTCGGCTATAGGTTTGTACAAGTCAAACTCTTTTTTCTGTAACTCTTGTTGAGCAGTTTGAGCATATACTTGTAATTTTTTTTGTAAATCTTGAACTTCTTTACCTCTTTTTGCATTTTCAGTATCAGTCTGAGTTGCCGCTTCAGCATCATACTTCTGTAATTTAGCTTGCAAAGCACTACCTTGAGACTTGTATTCTGTATCGTACGTTTGAGCAATTTTTTTAAGTTCCTCTTGCATTTGCTTTGTTTCTGGCATAGCCGCAACTAAAGCTTCAGTATTAATATGTGCTATTTTAGACTGTGCGCTTACTGCATTAAATCCTAAAAATAATACACCTGCTAATAATAGGGTTTTTAATGATTTCATTTGTTTAAAGTAAATTTATTAATATTAATTTTCGTTGTTGTTTTCTTCTTTATTCTTACGCTTTTCGAGCTCTTCGAGTCTTTTTTTACGTTTTTCTTCTCTTGCTTTTGAGATTTCTTTCCTTTTCTTATCTCTTGCCTCTTGTGCTAATCTTGCTCGTTCTTTTAAAGCCGCTCTTTTAGTTGCCTTTTCATCTAACTTTTTAGCTGCAATTGAATCAATAGCTTTTATAGAGGTTGAGTCAATTTTTTTTGATTGAAGAGTATCAGTTGCCTTTTCAGTTGCTCCTTTAATTTTATTCTCTCTTTCTTTTCTACGTTTTTCAATTTCTTCTAAACGTTTCTGACGTCTTTGTTCGGCTGCTTTTTTTAGCTCTTCTCTTTTTTGTATCCTAGCGTCTTGTTGCTGCTTTATACGAGCTTGTAAAGCATCATTTTTTGCTTGTTTTTGCTCAGCTTTAGTTTCTAAAACTTCTTCAGTATTTGATTTAGCTTGTGTTTGAAGACGTTCATTTCTCTTTTCTTCTAAAGCTTTTGCTTTTCTACCTTTTACTATTCTATTTAAGACCTGTTCACTAACATCAAATTTATTATTAGTATAAAGCATAATTAGATCACTTGATTTGTCTAAAATCATATCATACTTCCTTCTAACAGCTATTTCTTGAACAGCATTGTATATTTGATCTTGAACTGGTTTTACCAATTGTTTTCTTAATAGATACATATCACCAGTTGGGCCAAAATATGCGGCTTGTAAATTTTTTAGATCTAATTCTTTTATTTCAATATCCTCTTCACGTTCTTTAACTAGGTCGTCAGTCAATAAGGCTTTCTCATTAGTGAGATCTGTTTTTAAAACTTCAATCTCCCGTTTAATATCATTTAATTTTTTTTGCCAATCTTGAACTCTAAGATTTAATCTTGCTTGAGCATCTGCATATTCAGGAATATTTTCTAATATGTATTCCATATCTATATAAGCGATTCGTTGTGGCTTTTGAGCCGAAACGAAAAAGCCCATAAAAAAGACTGAAATAATTAAAATGCCTCGCATCATGATATTGAATTTAGAAAAAACCATGCCAAAGTGCTGATTGTCTGCAAATGTACTAATTTAGTTAGAATTGTTGACCAATAATAAAATGCGTTTGCCAACCAGATTTTATACCAGGCTGACCAGGAACATCATCAAATCCATGTCCAAAATCTATACCTAATAATCCAAAAGCAGGCATAAAGATTCTAATACCCAAGCCAGCAGATCTTTTTAATTTAAATGGTTCAAAATTACTAAAACTGTTAGCTGTATTACCTCCTTCTACGAAACCTAGAGCGTAAATAGAAGCAGAGGGTTTTAATGTTAATGGATATCTTAGTTCGAACGAAAATTTATTATAGATAGCACTACCAACGGCAGTTCCAGCATTAGGGCCTTCAGTTTCAACCGATAAACTTGAGTTTGGATATCCTCTAAGACCAATAGTTTGTCTACCATCAAATTGCCCTTGACCTAAACCATCACCACCTAAAAAGAAACGCTCAAATGGTGATAAACCTTTATCTTGGTTATAAGCGCCTAGAAAACCAAACTCAGCGCTTGATAATAATACTAATTGATGACCTGGACTTCCTGTAATTGTATTGTACCATTTACCAGAAAAATTAACCTTATAGAATTCTAAAAGTTCTACTTTTTCAATGTCTTCAATTGATGGATCACTGAAATCTTTTCCACTAAACAAAGAATATGGTGGTGTTAATTTAACACCTAAGTTGAATTGTGATCCTGAGATTGGGAAAATAGGGTTAGGTCCAGCGTTGTTTCTTCCAAAATTTACCGCAAGTGACAAGTTGTTAGATACACCATTACTACCTCCTAAAGATGCTAGAAAAAAATTTTTAATATCATATCTCTGATAACTCAGTACTGTAGAAAGGGTGAAGAAATCATCGGGCCATTTCAATCGCTGGCTCAAACCAACAGTTGCACCTAAAATATTTAGCTTTCTATCACGATCAACATCTCTTGTTACAGGGTTAAAGCTAAACTGACTTGAGTTAAAAATGGAGAACGAAAACCCCCTTGGTTTCTTACCACCTAGCCATGGTTCAGTAAATGACAAACTGTAAGTACTCGAAAAACGACTTGCTTGAGCTCGTAGAGATACACTTTGCCCATCTCCTCTAGGCACAGGCTTATATTCACTACCATTAAAAATATTCTTAATAGAAAAATTATTGAAAGATAAGCCTAATGTACCTACGAAGGTGCCGCCACCAAAACCACCTTGTAGCTCTATCTGACTAGAACCTTTTTCCGCAATACTATATTCTATATCTACAGTTTTGTCATTATAATTTGGTTGTACGTCAGGTACAATGTTTTCAGCATCTATATATGGTAATTGCCCTAGCTCACGAATAGTTCTAATGATATTCTGTCTACTAAATAATTGTCCAGGCCGAGTTCTTATTTCACGATATAATACATGGTCGTTAGTTACTTCGTTACCAACTAAACCTATTTTTCTAATAGTAGCAGGATCATCTTCTCGTATTCTAATTTCTATATCTATAGTGTCATTTTCTACTTTTGTTTCAACTGGAATTACCG
The DNA here is from genome assembly GCF_056591635.1 of Maritimimonas sp. 2304DJ26-3. Classification (NCBI taxonomy): domain Bacteria; kingdom Pseudomonadati; phylum Bacteroidota; class Flavobacteriia; order Flavobacteriales; family Flavobacteriaceae; genus Maritimimonas; species Maritimimonas sp. 2304DJ26-3. The sequence continues at coordinate 337,412 of NZ_JBWQOK010000001.1, read as the reverse complement.
AGCTAAATAAATAACCATTGTTTAAGTATGTGTTTGTGATATCTTGTGAATCAGGTGTGCCGTCACCTTTTACTTGCTCATTTAATAATTTACCATTGTATACATCACCTTTTACTAAGCCTAAAAACCTAGTAAGTTCGTCATCTGTATAAACAGTATTTCCTAAAAAGCGAATATCACCAAAATAATATCTACTACCCTCATTTAAAGTAATATCTAAATTAATGGTGTTGTCATCGTTCCAAGAAATTGAATCTTTAAGAATTTGAGCATCACGATAACCTTTCTCTCTATATTTTTCTACAAGGCGCTCTAGATCTTCAGTATATTTTTCTTCAATATATTTAGATGGGGTAAAAAGATGTAAAGGGTTTTTTTGCTTCGTTTTCTTTAAAAGCTTTTTAAGTCGTTTAGTTTTAAAGGCTTCGTTTCCGTGAAAGCGTAAATTTTTAATCTTAATTTTATTTCCTTTATCAACAATTACTAACGCCTTTTCCGCATTGTTACTAGTGGTGTCAATTTTTGTTGTAATATTGGCTTTTGCCTTTAAAAAACCTTTATCAATATATTTCTTTTCAATATAATTCTTTGTGGTAGTTTGTAGGTTTTCAGTCAGCATAGCGCCTTTAGTGAACTCAGTCTCTTTTTGAAGATCACTAGCCTTATTCTTTTTAATACCTCTCCATTCTACTTCAGTAAGTTTAGAAAGTTCTTTAACTTCAAATTCGATATAAATAGCTTCCCCATCTATTTTTGTTACAAAGTACTCTACATCACTAAATAGTTTAGAGTTCCATAGTTTTTTTATTGCCGAAGTTAATTTATCACCAGGAATTTTAATAGGCTGCCCAACTTGTAATTCAGAAAAAGTTGTAATAGACTGATCACTAAATTGCTGATTTCCTTTAACACTAACACCTCCTAAAATATAAGTTTTAGGTGTATTAAACATTTCTCTTGTAAGAGGCTGAGGTTTTTTAGGGAGTGTATCCGTTAATACTGTATTAACTGAATCTTTAGGTATTTTAGTTTCTTGAGCTTCAACTTTAGCTATAAAAACATAGCTAAAGAGTAATAGACAGATTTTAAGTTTGTTCATTCTTATCTTCTAATTGTTCACTTGTTTTTCCGAAGCGGCGTTCTCTATCCTGATAATCTAATAAAGCTTCGAAAAAATGTTCTTTTCTAAAATCGGGCCATAGTACTTCAGTAAAGTACAATTCGGCATAAGCAATCTGCCATAATAGGAAGTTACTTATACGTTTTTCGCCACTAGTACGTATCAAAAAATCAACGTCGGGCAAAGTAAATGTATATAAATGATTATTTATAATTTTTTCATTAATTTCTTCTGTTAAAAGCTGCTTATTAACAACTTTTTTAGAAATTTTTTTAAATGCATTAACAATTTCTTCTCTAGAACCATAGCTTAATGCTAGATTTAGAATCATATGATCATTATTTTCGGTTTTTTGGATGACTTCTTTGAGCTCTTTTTGAGCCTTTGAAGGCAGATTTTCAATATTACCAATACATTGTAGCTTGATGTTGTTTTTTTGTAGCGTTTTTAACTCATCTTTTAATGAGCTAACTAATAAACTCATTAATGTGTCGACTTCTTTTTTTGGGCGATTCCAATTCTCGGTAGAGAAAGCATATAATGTAAGTACTTTAATACTTACTTCAGCTGCTGACTCAACAGTTTCTCGAACGGCCTTTACACCATTTCTATGACCAAAAACTCTTGCTAATCCTTTTTTCTTAGCCCATCGACCATTGCCATCCATGATTACAGCTACATGTTTAGGGGTCTTTAAGGGGTTTATTTGAGTTTTTAAAGCCATAAATATTTAAAAAACACCGGTATAACAGCCAGGTCTGCCAAAAGCATACACAATTGAAAATCCAGTAAAGACATACCAATCATCACTATTAGCATTACCAAAAGACAGGCTAGGGATTTCATGATTATTATAATCAATTTCGTCTTTAAAAGTATAACGAACTGATGTTTCAAAAGCAATACCTAAATTTTCAGCCAATTTCATTTTATACCCTAAGCCAAAGGGTAAGACAGGTGAAATCTTTCTTTTTGACTCTCCATCATCATTAATGGTTACATAAGAGCTTAATCCAAATTGAGCAATAATGTAAGGTGTTTGAGTAAAACCAGTTTTTGCAAGATTGTATTTAAAAAAGTTGAATTCGATCCCTAATGCTGCGTCCACTATATTATTGGTGAATTGTAAACCTCTACTTTCTCTAAATGAATTATTTGATTTACTGTCATCTCCTCTTAAAGAAGTATATGTCATAGTACCTCTAACAGATATTTGTGGTGTCCAATTAAACTTGGCAACACCTCCTATGGCAATTCTATTAGGGTTAATATAGTTTGTAGAACCTATATCACCAATATAGTTACTTCCACCAGCAAAAATGCCGATTTCATACAACTGAGCAGACAAAGTACTAGTTGTCAGTACAAATATGTAAACTAAAAACTGTTTTTTCATTTTAAAAAAGGGTTTGCAAATATAACTAAATCTATTTGTTTGGGAAGTTGAAGTAAAGGTCTTTTTTGATAAACAGTTTTTATTATAAAATATTGTTGAGAAGCAGCTTAACTTATTAATTTCTTTTGTCTTCTCCCCAAAGTAGTTTTTCTCTCAAAGTCTTTAAAAAAGTTTGATTTTCTAACTGAATAGTTTTAATTGTGTATGTGGCCTTCTTAATAAGAATTTCAGTTTCATTGTCAATTGTGAATATTCTAGAATCTAGAGATATAAGTGCTTGTTTTTCTCTACTTATTACCTTTAGTTTTATAACCATATCGTCTGGTATAACCAAAGGACGTGCATTTAGATTATGTGGAGCAATTGGAGTTAAAACCAAGCTTTTTGCTTGAGGAGTAATTACTGGGCCGTCGCAACTTAAAGAATATCCTGTCGAACCTGTAGGTGTTGCAATTATTAAACCATCTGCCCAATAAGAAGTAAGATATTCATCATCTAAATGTGTATCGATGGTGATCATAGAAGTAGTGTTTCTTCTTGCAACCGTTACTTCATTTAAAGCAAAATTCAACTCTTCAATATCATTATGCTTGGTGGAAGTTTTAACAGTTAATAATGAACGCTCTTTAATCGAGTACTTATTATTTATAATATCATTAATCGAAGCCTTTATATTTTCTTTTTGGATAGTTGCTAGAAAACCCAATCTACCTGTATTAATACCTACTATTGGAATATTTAGATCTCTTACAAAAGTAACAGCACGTAAGAAAGTACCATCACCTCCTACTGTAAATAGCACATTGAATGAAGAATTCAAATCATTATAATGAGTGAAAATTTCATAGCTTTTATTTGAATTAATAAGCTTAAAAAATTGCTCTTCAATATAAATGGTAACATTATTTTCTTCTAAAACAGCTAATAGTGTTTCGACATAAGTTGCAGCTTCACTCTTATAATATTGTCCATAAATGGCTACCTTCATCAGTTATATGTTTAAGTATTTTTGAAGATAATCAGAACGCTCTTTTAATCCTTTTAGATATTCATCTTCTTGAATTTCTGTTAGAATAGTATATTCATACCTGCGAAACGATTGTATCGTATTATTTAGATCAGGGTCATTTAGCTTTATTGTAATTTCGGCAATTTCATTTTCTATATTCGATACAAAAGCGCCGAGCAATTTACCATTATTAGATTCAATTATTTGGGAAATTTCACTAAAAGAGTAGTCTTTTATAGCTTTAGACACCACCAAAATTGCACCGGTCTCGTTTAAAAAAGGTGTGTGATTAAATACGTTAAGTATATCAGTTAATTCAAAATAACCAATATATTTTTTTTGTTTATTAAGCGCAGGAATAATACATGTTTCGTTTGCTGCAAAATCCTTTAAAAGATCAAACCAGTTTGAGTTTTCATCCGCAAAGAAAGTATCGAAAAGATATTTATAGTCTGAAATTTTTTGTTGATCGTTTTCGATAGTTTGAATATCAGATTCAGATACAGAGCCTAAATAAATTCCATCGTCTACTATTGGTAAATGAGTGAATGTTAGTTGTTTGAAAAGCTTTTGAGCGTCTTTTACAGTATTGTTTGGCGATAAAGCTTTTACATCTTTAGATATGTAGTCTGATGTCTGCATAATAAGTTGCAAAATAGTTAAAATACAAATACAAATACATTAATTTTGCCACCAAAGATGGTTATATAAAACTGATTTATGACTAAACTAAGTGTCAATATAAATAAAATTGCAACCTTGAGAAATGCTCGCGGAGGCAATACGCCAAATCTAGTACAAACAGCAATTGATATTCAGGAATTTGGTGGTCAGGGCATCACTGTACACCCTAGACCAGATGAACGACATATTAGATATCAAGATGTTTATGATTTGAAACCTTTTATAAAGACTGAGTATAATATAGAGGGAAATCCGATTCGAAAGTTTGTTGATTTAGTGATAGAGAATAAACCAACTCAAGTTACTTTAGTGCCAGATGCTGTTGATGCAATTACATCTAATGCAGGATGGGATACTGTTGCTAACGAGAGCTTTTTGACCGAAGTTATTTCAGAATTTAAGAATAATGGAATTAGAACTTCTATTTTCATGGAAAGCATTCCCGAATTTATTGAAGGAGCAAAAAAAGTAGGAGCAGATAGAATAGAGTTATATACCGAAGAATATGCAACACAATATGGTTTAGGAAATAAGGACGCTATCAAACCTTATATAGAATCTGCAAAGCAAGCTAACGAATTAGGGTTAGGAATTAATGCTGGTCATGATTTAAGTTTAGATAATATTAAGTTCTTTGCAGAGAATATTCCAAATCTTTTGGAGGTTTCAATTGGTCATGCATTGATTTCAGAATCTTTGTATTTAGGTATGCAAAATGTAGTGAATATGTATCTCCATAAATTAAGTTGATGCAAATATTACATTCCAAAATATTAGGTGTAGGTGAACCTTTATTGATACTTCACGGTTTTTTAGGAATGAGTGATAATTGGAAAACTCTAGGTAATAAATTTGCAGAAGATTATGAAGTTCACCTTATAGATCAAAGAAATCATGGACGTAGTTTTCATTCAGAAGACTATGGTTATGAAGTTTTAGCTGAAGATTTGTCTAACTATATTGAGCATCATCAATTAGAAAAAGTCAATCTTATTGGGCATTCAATGGGTGGTAAAACTGTGATGTTTTTTGCTATTTCTCATCCCGAAAAGGTAAATAAATTAATGGTTGCAGATATAGGCCCTCGTTACTATTCTGCGCACCATGAAGATATTTTGAATGGATTGAATGCTATAGATTTTTCTACAGTCAATTCTAGAAAAGAAATTGAAAATCAATTGAGTAATTACGTTTCTGAAGTTGATGTTCGTCAATTTCTGTTAAAAAATGTATATCGAGTTTCAAAAGAAGAATTTGGATTTCGTTTCAATTTAAAAGTACTTACCGAGAATTATGATGAAGTAGGGGTTGCGTTGCCTCCCTTAACTCAATTTAACGGCGAAACTTTGTTTTTACGCGGTGGCAATTCTGGTTATATAGATGATAATGATCGTAATTTAATAGAAGCTCATTTTCCAAATTCAAAAATTGTAACTGTCAAAAATGCAGGACATTGGCTCCATGCAGAAAATCCTACCGATTTTTATAACTATGTTGTCAGCTTTTTAGCCAAATAACTATTTGGCATACTTGTGGATAGCTCTTTAGAAACTACAAGTTATTATGAAATTAATTTTAAAAATGCTATTAACCGCGATTGTTGTGGTTATTTTAGCGCAAATATTACCAGGAGTTCAAGTAGACGGATATTCATCAGCCATTATTGTAGCTATTGTATTAGGTTTATTAAGAATTTTTGTTAGACCAATTTTAATCCTTTTTACTTTACCAATAACTATCCTAACATTAGGCTTGTTCCTTTTTGTTATTAATGCAGGTATTATACTATTAGCAGATAAATTGATAGATGGTTTTGCCGTTTCCGGATTTTGGTATGCATTATTATTTAGTTTACTGCTATCCTTTTTTCAATCAATATTGTATTCTTTTTTAAAAGAGAAAAAACAAAAGCGTAGTTAAATTGTTTTGTGACAGAAATTTACTAATTTTGCGCCCTCAAAAGTCAACAGAGTTTAAGAAAGAAATAATAGTTTAGAAAATGAATATTACAAAAGAAAAGATTGACGATTTAAATGCAGTTGTAAAAATTGATATAACACAAGATGATTATCAAGATAAAGTAACTGAGATTTTACAAGATTACCGTAAAAAAGCAAACATACCAGGTTTTAGAAAAGGACATGTGCCAATGAGCTTGGTAAAAAAGCAATATGGCAAGCCTGTAATGATTGATGAGGTAAATAAATTGTTGCAAGATTCTTTAAGTAAATTTTTAGTAGAAGAAAAGTTAGATATTTTAGGTAACCCATTACCTAAAGCACAATCTGATGATTTTTCTTGGGATGCTGATAAATTTTCTTTCGAGTTCGAATTAGGCTTAGCGCCAGAATTTGAGGTAAACTTAAAGCCAAAAAAAGCAATTACGCGTTACAAGATCGTTGCTGATAAAAAGATGATTGACGATCAGATTAAGAATATTCAAGATCGTTATGGGAAAATGATCACGCAGGTAGAAGTTGCTGAAAATTCTAATGTTACTGGAACTTTTGTAAACGAAGAAAAAGAAATCGAAAAGAAATCGACTTTTAAACTTGATAAAGTAAAAGGAAAACCAAACTTAAAAAAGTTTATAGGTGCTAAAGTTGGTGATGTAGTTGAGTTAAAAACAAAAGGATTGTTTACGGATGATCATTTATCACAGAGCCTTCTAGGTGTATCACATGATGATGCTCATGGATTAGATGTTAAAGTTAAGTTTACACTAGAAGAAGTTACTGAAACTGAACCAGCAGAATTAAATCAAGAATTATTTGATAAATTATTTGGTGAAGGAGCTGTAAAGAATAAAGAAGAATTTGAAGCTAAGTTGAAAGAAGATGCAGAAAAGCAATTCGAACAACAATCTGATCAACAATTACTTAATGCGGTTACTGAAGGCTTGATTGAAAACACAAAGTTTGAGTTACCGGCAGAATTCTTACAAAAATGGCTAGCTGTTGCTGGAGAAAAGCAATTATCTACCGAAGAAGCTACAGAAGAATACAATCGATCTGAAAAAGGATTGCGTTATCAATTAATAGAGGGTAAGATTGCAAAAGAGAATAATCTTCAAGTAACATTTGATGAACTAAAAGAATTCGCTAAAGGGTTTATTAAAGGTCAAATGGCGCAATTTGGTAATGCAAATCCTGAGGAAAAAGAATTAGACGAAATTGCAGGTAGAATCTTAGGTAATCAAGATGAAGTAAAGCGTCTATCAGAACAATTAATGAGTCAGAAATTATTAGACTTCTTTAAAGAGAATGTAAAATTAAAAGAGAAAGAAATTTCTTTTGATGATTTTGTAAAAGAGGTTTATAAATAATAATGAACAAACTAAATAGTTAAAACCCGAAAGTTAAATTTCGGGTTTTTTATTAGCAAATAGTTGGCAAATTGTACAAATACAACATTAGAATAATGTTAGTATATTTACTGCTTAAACATATATTAAAAACTACCAATGAATTACGGAGAAGAATTTAAAAAATACGCAACCAAGCACCAAGGTATTAATAGCATGTATTATGATAAAATGATCAGTGCTATGTATCCTGTTGGATTAACGCCTAATATTATCGAAGAACGCCAGATGAACATTGCTGTTTTTGATGTTTTTTCTCGTTTAATGATGGATCGCATTATCTTTTTAGGTACAGGTATAGATGATTATGTAGCTAATATCGTTCAAGCACAGTTGCTATTTTTAGAAAGTGTAGATAATTCAAAAGACATTTCTATATATATTAATTCTCCTGGAGGAGGTGTGTATGCTGGCTTAGGTATTTATGACACTATGCAATTCATTAAGCCAGATGTAGCAACAATATGTACAGGTATGGCAGCTTCAATGGGAGCAGTGCTAATGTGTGCAGGTGAGAAAGGAAAACGTTCTGCATTACCGCACTCACGTGTTATGATTCACCAACCTTTAGGTGGCGCTCAAGGACAAGCTTCAGATATAGAAATTACAGCTAGAGAGATCTTAAAGTTAAAAGATGAATTATATCAAATCATAGCAAAGCATTCCGGGCAAACCGTTAAAAAAGTACACGATGATTCTGATAGAGATTACTGGATGAAAGCTGACGAAGCGAAAGCATACGGAATGGTGGATGAAATTTTAACTAGAAGTTAATAAAATATAGCATGGTATTTTGAGTTAACAATAAAGTAACTTATTACCTACAAGTAGATTATGGCAAAGAAGGAAGAATTAGAATGTTCGTTTTGTGCTCGTAAAAAAGCAGAAACTAACTTATTGATTGCAGGTTTAGATGCACATATTTGTGATAGATGTATAGAGCAAGCACATGGTATTGTATTAGAAGAGATTTCTGAAACTGATTCTACTGGCTTATCAGGTGAATTGGTTTTAAAGAAGCCACTTGAGATCAAGAATTTTTTAGATGAATATATTATTGGCCAGCATCAAGCAAAAAAAGTAATGGCCGTTGCCGTGTATAATCATTATAAAAGATTATTACAGAAACCAAGCAAGAAAGATGACGATATAGAGATTGAAAAATCAAATATCATGTTGGTTGGTGAAACGGGTACTGGTAAAACATTATTAGCACGTACAATTGCAAAGATGTTGAATGTCCCTTTTGCAATTGTTGACGCTACCGTATTAACAGAAGCTGGTTATGTTGGTGAAGATGTTGAAACGATTTTAACACGTTTACTACAAGCAGCTGATTACAATACTCAAAAAGCCGAAAAAGGAATTGTTTTTATTGATGAGATAGATAAGATTGCACGTAAAAGTGATAATCCATCAATTACACGTGATGTTTCTGGTGAGGGTGTGCAACAAGCACTTCTAAAATTATTAGAAGGAACTACAGTAAATGTTCCGCCGAAAGGAGGTCGTAAACATCCTGATCAAAAGTTTGTAGAAGTAGATACGCGTAATATTTTATTTATTGCTGGTGGTGCTTTCGATGGTATAGATCGTGTGATTAGCAAAAGATTAAACATGCAAGCAGTAGGTTATAGTGCTTCAAAGAGTGATCAAAGGGTAGATGAGGATAACTTGCTGCAGTATATAGTGCCAAAGGATTTAAAAGATTTCGGATTAATTCCAGAGATTATAGGTCGTTTGCCGGTATTGACATATATGAATCCCCTTGATGCAGGAACCCTGCGAGCCATATTAACCGAACCTAAAAATGCAATCATCAAACAATACGAAAAGTTGTTCGAAATGGATGGCATTGAATTCAGTATAGACGAAAAAGCGTTGCAATATATAGTTGACAAAGCTGTAGAGTATAAGCTAGGCGCACGTGGTTTACGCTCGTTATGTGAAGCAATTCTTACAGATGCTATGTTCGAATTACCTGGTTCTGATGAGAAATCATTAAAAGTTACTAAAAAATACGCTGAATCTAAACTTACAAACTCTACCTTAAGTAAGCTAAAAGCGGTGTCATAAATTATCTATGATTACCAGAAACACCATAGACAAAGTTTTTGAAACGGCTCGTGTAGAAGAGGTTATTGGTGATTTTGTTCAACTTAAAAAAGCAGGCAGTAATTTTAAGGGATTAAGCCCGTTTGCAGACGAGAAGACACCTTCTTTTATGGTGTCACCGGTTAAGCAAATATGGAAAGATTTTAGTTCGGGTAAAGGCGGTAATGCCATTTCATTTTTAATGGAACACGAACACTACTCGTATCCTGAAGCCATTCGGTACCTCGCCAAAAAGTACAATATTGAAATTGAGGAAACCGAGCAGTCTGATGAGCAAAAAGAACAGGCTAACGAACGCGAAAGCATGTATTTGGTTTCGGAATATGCTCGTAATTACTTTCATGATATTTTACTGAATACTGAAAAAGGCAAGTCAATTGGCTTAAGTTATTTTAAAGAGCGTGGCTTTACAGATGAAACCATAAAAACCTTTGAATTAGGCTATGCCTTAGATGATTGGAATGCCTTTACAGAAACTGCACTAAAAAAAGGATATCAACTTGAATTCTTAGAAAAAACCGGATTAACAATAGTTAAAGAAGAGAAACAATTCGACCGTTTTAAAGGCCGTGTTTTGTTTCCTATTCATTCTATGAGTGGTCGTGTTTTAGGTTTTGGTGGACGTATTCTATCCAATGAAAAGAAAGCAGCTAAATACCTGAATTCACCAGAAAGTGAAATCTACCATAAAAGTAAAATTTTATATGGTATTTATCATGCAAAGCAAACCATTGCTAAAGAAGATAATTGCTATTTAGTAGAAGGTTACACTGATGTAATTCAGTTTTATCAATCTGGCATCAAAAATGTAGTGGCTTCTTCGGGTACGGCGTTAACACCAGAACAGATTCGTTTAGTGAGCCGCTTAACACAAAATATCACAGTATTATTCGATGGTGATGCGGCTGGTATTAGAGCCTCATTACGCGGTATTGATCTCATTCTTGAACAAGGTATGAATGTAAAGGTTGTTGCTTTTGCAGAAGGAGAAGACCCAGATAGTTTTGCTAAAGCACATTCTGAAGAAGAACTGAAAGAATATCTTGATAGAAATGCACAAGATTTCATTCAGTTTAAGGTATCGTTGTTAATGGAAGAAGCTCAGAATGATCCTGTAAAAAAAGCAGGACTCATTCGTGACATTGTAGTAAGCATTTCAAAAATACCCAATAATATTCAACGTGAAGTCTATGTTCAAGAGTGTGCTAAGATCATGGATATTTCAGAAAAGGTATTGTTTAGTGAGCTGGCTCAATTAGCAAAGCGTGAATTGCGAGATGCTTCTAAAAGACCCGCTCAGCAACAAGGTTCTTCTTTCGAAGTTGTAAAAGTCAAGCCACAACAACAGCAATTAGAGAAAGTAGATCAATTAAATCGACTAGAGAAGAAACTGATCGAAATCTTGTTGCTATACGGGAATCAAACGGTTGATTTTGTAGATTATATAGAGCAAGAAGGTGAAGATGGTAATATTAAAATTGTAAAAGAAGAATATCAGAATACTGTTTCTAACGAAATCTATTTACATCTACAAGATGACGAAATAGAATTTAGTAACGAGGTATTTAAAAAAATCTATTACGAAGCTATTCATCAACTAAACCAGAATGAACAAATAAATATAGATGCTTTTGTAAATCATGAAGATGTGGAAGTTGGTAAAGCTGTAACCGATATTTTAATGGATGATGAAAAGTATGTCTTAAGTGATTGGATACGCAAAGAAATCTATGTAAGAAAAAAAGATAAAAACCTTACCAAATTAGTAATGGATGCTATTTTAAACTTGCGTCGTATTCTTATCGAATTAAAAATCAAAGAATTGCTAGACGAATCTGCTGAAGAAACCGAGAAACAAGCCATGCTAGAAATGGTGGTAAATTATACTTCGTTAAAAAAACTACTTTACGAGAAATTATATAGAGTGGTTTAATTTTCTCTATATTTGATTTATAAATTTTGCTAAACATTTATGAAAAAGATTCTGCTGTTTATAGCCGTCATTTTTTTATTGAAGAGTGGTTATTCCCAATCTAAGAAAACCATTTATTTAGATGATTTATATAATCCTATAAGTTTAGAGGAGTTTGAGCGTAAAGTCAATACAAATTTTTTTACAAATGCGACTTTTTCTAACGATACTGCTGTTTTTCATAAGCTACGTTATCGCGAGTATTTTGGAAAGATAGAACGCAAAAAGAAAATACAGCTTAATAAATTATTCTCAAGTAGATACAATGTCGATACAACAAAGGTCTGGTTAATACATTATAAAGATTCATTACCAGATATCTCTAAGATGTCTAAAAAGGCTGGCTATATAATTTTGGATACGCTAGGTAACGAACTAACTGAAATTTTATCTTGGAATGAGTATGTTCATAGCGATAAAAGAAAAGGATGGAATAGACACTTGTATAAATATTTGGAGAGTTATAAAAGTTTCAAGAAGAGGGTAAAAATTGAAAAAAAATATTTTGGGAATCAGAAAAAATATGAATTACTTCATTTTTTTGATGTGAATAATGGTTATCCAATTAAAAATGATGACTTTAATTGGCTACATGATTCTAGTAGAATTTTTTCAAAGATTTTTACTGATGGTTTAACGACTTATAAATTTATTGTAGTACATCCTGATGGTAATTTTTATGCTTCTTATAACAATCGCCTCCTGGATCTTCAAAAAAGAAAATTGAGTTTAAAATCATTCTTAAAGGTAAAAGAGCAATGGTTAAAAGAATACCAAGCTATCAATTTACATAAATAAATTTATTAAGATAGACAACAGGATTTTTCCTGTAAAAAAAGGGGAATTTTCCCCTTTTATTCTTTCTAAAAGTTTACTTAGATTTATCATAGTTTAATTACTGAGGGTAGGAGTTCAGTTTTAATCAAGACATGTCGCTGTTTTCTTACCTATAAAAACTATTTTAATTTTTAAATCCTTTAAATCACCATGAAAAATTACTTTTCAAAGTTTATTGCTTTTTTATCAATCTTAATAATTTTTACAAATTGCCAAAGTGAAAGCCCTGAAATTATACAATCCAAAACCGAAATTTCGCTACGAAAAATAACTTTTGATGAAATAAATGATAATAGTGAAATTATAAAAGAATTAGGAAAATTTAACTCCCCTAATAATACAAGTTCAACACTTGAGAAAACGGATTTTGTATATAATATAGAAAATGATTTTATAATTGATACAGATGAAGCAATCTATATAGAAAATGGAGATTACAACTCTTATACGTTTAAAATATTTAGAATAGTAAAAAAAGATGAGTTAGAAAATTTAGTCTTAAGCGGCAAACCTGATGGTAGTTACCAGGCTTATATGGTAACTTATGACATTAGTAATGAAGAAAAGGAGCTAATCAAGAATCAATCAACTTATAATTTGGATTTGAATGGAAAAATTTCATTTAAAAAAATTGATATTGATACCGATTTATATATAAATACTAAAAATGGAGATCCTGTAAATGTATGTCCTCCTGGCAAATGTTGTGTAATTGAAAATGGAACAGATATAGCTACTGGATGGCCAATTTGTTATTATGTTGAAGTTCCATGTAATGATGGTGATGGAGGAAATGATTCAGAAGATGGCTCTCCTTTTGACACAGATGGTGGTTCTGGCGGTGGTGGTAATAACGGTGGTGGATCAGGTAGTGGCAATGGTGATGAGACTGGTTTGCCTGGCGGAGGTGGAGGCGGCCCAAATGGAGACTCGACTAATGAAGATGAAGAAGTATATACTTCGCCTATAGCTAATGACCTAGAAGATACTGCAGAAATGGAAGAGGCACTTCAAGCTACTATTGATGCTTTAAATTTAGGGCTAAATGAAGAGCAAGAAGATTTTTTAAAACTAAGAGAAAATGCTGTAATTTTATCACAATTATCAGCTTTTAGAAGCGCGAACCAGGATAGGTATGCAAGAGTCATCGGGAGAGATGCTTTAGATTTTTTGATGAATAACAACGTGATTTATGATAAAGTTGAAGATGATAGGTCTGCAGAGGAGTACAGTATAAGTGACCTAGAGCCAGTAAAAGCTTTTACTGGGACAATATCAGATTTTAAGAGTTTGCTGGACAATAGCCCTAGAGGTGTTGGTAAGTTCAAAGGACAAGAAGCAAGTGACTATTTAAAAAGTTTAGGAGAAACCAAGTTTAATTTTAAACAAATGAGACCATTGCCTACTCAAACAGGATTTTTTAATAATAAGGTTGGTAGATATATTTACACTAGAAAAGGTGGATGGATTGACATGGCTCATTTTATGTTTTATGCAGGTAAAGCGTACGATTATAAGTTAGATGGAGAGGAAAATCCAATAGGTGAAGCAGTTCAAGACGGTTTCAATCAAGAACTAAGTGACAGAGTACTCGCTAGTCATTCAGCATATAGTTATGAAGATTTACCAAGTGATAAATTTGGAGCAGAATTTGCAGTAAATCATTTTGATGTGAATAGTAGTTTAACCTTTAGCGAACAGCTAAGGAACTATTTTGTTAATATTCTAGAGGCAACCAATCCTTCTAATGCACCTAATTTTGACAATATACCTGAACAAGATTCTAGGAATGATCCAAGTCGAACTAATAACACGACCACACCTGTTTATACTTCAGAAAACCCATAAAATATAAAAAAGTGTATGAAAAAAATGATCAAATATATAACTGGTTTTATCGCTTTAATTCTTCTGGTTATATTTATTTTAAGATTTAATGAAAACCGAACATATAAATTGAGAGGAGAAAAACTAATTGAAAAGGTTGAAAATTTTAAAATAAACAAAGGAAGATTACCTAATTTGTTAGAAGAGATAGATTTTAATAATGAAATGGGAGAAGGACCCTACTATAAAAAAGAAAGTGATTCTACTTATATCGTTTATTTTAATATAGGTTTTGATAACAGTTTGATATATTATTCAGCTTTAAAAAAGTGGAAAGAAAAACCCTAAACAAAAAATAGAGAGCCTAAATATTTAGGCTCTCTATTTTTTCAACTTGTAAGGTATCTCACATACTGGTATAGCTACCATTTTATGTTTATTGGCATTATGACGCCAAGTATAAATTTCTAGTACACGTTTTTCTCTACCTTCAAAATCATCTGCAGTTTTTCCTAAATCAGCTTGTGCCATGGCCCATTCTAATTCATCGTAAGAAGCACCAATCTGGTCCTCATCTGTTCTGGCATCACCAAATAATCCATCAGTAGGTTTTGCCACCAATATAGATTCTGGCACTTTTAAATACTTACCTACTTTATACACTTCAGACTTTAAAAGGTCAGCTATTGGACTAAGGTCTACACCACCATCACCATATTTGGTAAAAAAACCTACACCAAAATCTTCTACTTTATTACCAGTACCACAAACCAAATAACCATGTATTCCTGCATAATAATACAAAGTTGTCATACGTAAACGTGCTCTAGTATTTCCTAAAGAAAGATCAATCTTATCTTGTGTGGCATCACCATTTTCAAGTAATACAGATTTCATCTCATCAAATGTTGAGGTTAAATCAACATTTAAAGAGCTAACGTTATTATAGTGTTTTTTTAATTGAGCAATATGTTCTTGTGCCCTGTTCACCTGGTTTATCCCTTGATGAATAGGCATTTCTAAACATAATACATCAAAACCTGTTTCCGCGCAAAGCGTAGAAGTAACCGCAGAATCAATTCCGCCAGAAACACCTACTACAAAACCATTTACCTTGGCATTTGTAGCATAATCTTTTAACCATTTAACAATATGTTTTGTGACTTTTTCGGTTTGCATTGAGAAACAATTTAGTAGTTTTGTCGTTCAGAATTTGTGAGTAACGAAAGTACAAAAATTACAATAAAGTGTATAGAGTCCTTATCCTTTTTATAGTTGCATTACTAAGTTTAAATTGTGTAAAAAAAGACAAAGAAATAGTAGATGTATCAAATATAGATGCTGAAGTTTTAGTAAAACGTTTTGAGCAAGATTTTTATTCATCTGATGGTTCAAACTTAGAAGAGTTAAAACAAAAGTACCCTGTTTTATTTCCTGCTAATACACCTGACAGTATTTGGATTGCTAAAATGCAAGACAAAGATGAGCAGGAATTGTTTAGAGAAGTAAATACCAGATATGTAGACTTCCATAAGGAATCTAAACAGTTATCAGATCTATTTAAACATGTAAAGTATTATTACAAGGGTTTTAAAGAACCTAAAGTTTATACAGTAATGTCTAATGTAGATTATCAGAATAGTGTAATTTATGTAGATAGCTTATTATTTATTTCTTTAGATGTTTTCTTAGGTAAGGATAGTAAAGTTTATCAGGATTTTCCAGATTATATCAAACAAAATTTTACTAGAGACCACATTGCTGTTGAGGTTGCTAAAAAATTTGCTGAAAGAGAATTGCCTAGACCAAAAAGTAGAACATTTATTTCTAAAATGATTCAACATGGTAAGTTATTTTATTTGGTAGATTCATTCTTACCCAAAGCAAAAGATGCTCACAAAATAGGGTATACACAAGAGCAACTAGATTGGGCAAATTTTAATGATGAAGGCATTTGGAAGTATTTTGTAGAGAATAAATTACTGTTTAGTAATGACCAAGAACTGAATAGACGTTTTATAGACAATGCACCATTTTCTAAATTTTATCAAGCAAATGATAACGAAACCCCTGGTAGAGTAGGCGTATGGTTAGGATGGCAGATTGTTAAGGCTTATATGCAAAATAATAATGTGCCTTTACAGAAAATGTTACAGACAGCCAACGAAGAAATTTTTAAGAAATCAAAATATAAACCGAGTAAATAATGTCAGTGCACACTTCAGAAATAAAATTTATCGTAAAGTTAGACGAAAATAAAATACCAGAAAAATTATCTTGGGATGCTCAAGATGGTGGTATTTCTAACGAAGATACCAAGGCTTTTTTAATCTCGGTTTGGGATCAAAAAAAGAAAGAGACATTAAAAATGGATCTTTGGACCAAAGATATGCCATTAGAAGAAATGAAACATTTCTTCCATCAAACATTACTATCAATGTCTGATACTTTTTATCGAGCTACTAATGATGAGAAAATGACTGCCACCATGCGTGATTTTTGTGATTATTTTGCTGAAAAATTAGAGCTGCTAAATAAATAATATGCTTGAGATTTTGGCCATACTGGAGAGTGCTATTTTCTTTATATTGGCATTAATTCATTTTAATTGGTCAGCAGGCGGTAAATGGGGTTTTGAAAATGCTCTACCAACTAATGAGAGTGGCGAAAAAGTTCTAAATCCAAGGAAAATTGATAGTCTTATTGTTGGTTTTGGACTACTTGCGTATGGGATTTACTTTTTGATTATAATAGAAATAGCGCCAATAAATTTGCCCCAATGGTTTATGCAGTACGGTGGTTTTATAATTGCAGCAATTCTTTTATTTAGGGCAATTGGTGATTTTAAATATATAGGTTTTTTTAAAAAAATAAAGAACACAAAATTTGCTAAGGCGGATTCAAAATACTTTTCGCCTTTGTGTTTGCTACTGAGTATTATCGCAATTTTAATTCAAGTTATTTCAATTCAAAATCATTGATTTGCTTAATTACTGCATTGTAATCTTCAGAATTATTTACAAAGTCAAGTTCAGAAACGTCAATAATTAACGTATTTAATTCCTGTTCAGTTTTTATAAAGCCAGAGTAGCCTTGATGAATTTTTTCAAGATAAGTAGCCTCTATATTCTGCTCATAATCACGACCACGCTTTTTAATATTTTCTAGCAATCGCTCAGTATTTTGATATAGATAAATGTATAGATCTGGTTTGGTAATTTCTTTATACATAATATCGAACATACGTCTGTATAAAACATACTCTTCTTTAGCTAATGTTACCTGAGCAAAAATGAGTGACTTAAAAATATAATAATCAGAAACTATAAAATTTTTAAACAGGTCAAACTGGGCTAGGTCATCAGAAAGTTGAGAGTATCTATCTGCTAAAAAACTCATTTCTAATGGAAATGCATAACGATCATTATCCTCATAGAATTTTGGTAAAAAAGGATTGTCAGCAAAACGTTCTAAAACCAACTTGGCGTTAAAATCGTCACCTATTTTATGAGCCAATGTTGTTTTGCCCGCGCCAATATTTCCTTCAATTGCGATATAATTATATTTTTCAACCAATGAAGTTGGTCTGCTTAAGACTAAATCTGTTTTATCAATTTCTGTTGTATCGTCACAACCTTGCAAACAGATCAAAATAGTTTTTTTAGCTATTGGGTGTTGTTTATTTGGTGCTATTTCGGCTAGAGGAACTAATACAAACTTACGATCTAACATTCTAGGATGCGGAACTTTTAAGTTCTTATGAAAAATAATTTCATCTTCAAAAAGTAGAACATCAATATCAATATTTCGTGTTTGGTATTCTTTCGAATTTTTTCGTTCTCGACCTAAATCCTTTTCAATTTTAAGAACAGTATTTAATAGCTTTTCAGGATTTAGACTAGTAGCAACTTCTATACAAATATTAAAAAAAGAATCGCCTTCAAATCCCCAGGCAGCTGTTTTATAAACTGATGAAATTTTCAAAACATGACCTATCTTTTCGGCAATTAAATTAATGGCTTCTTGTAAGTGATCAAGCTTATTCCCTTGATTACTACCTAAAGATAAATATGTAATTCGCTGTATCTTCATAAAGGATTACAAAGAAACTAAAATCAGTAGATAAAAAGTTATATTTGCGTCCGCATTTATAAACATTTTGCGCGTCAGTTGTAACATTTTGCAATATGCTGAGACTGATAGGATAACAAAAAAACAACTACAAAGAAAACGAGCTATAACGTGTTCAATATTTATTGACAAGTTGTAAAATAGTGAGTTTTGTTTGACATTTAACAAAAATAAGAAATGAAATTTTTAAGAGAACTTTTAGCGGCTATACTTGGGGTTTTTATAGCCTTTGGTTTAATGTTTCTAATGTTTATGATTATTGGTTCGGTATTTGGAGATGCCGATAAAGTAGTGGTTAAAAAAGATTCAGTTTTAGAATTGAACTTGGCAGAAAGAGTAAAAGATGACTATAGTGTAACCGACCCTTTTGCTGATTTAATTGGCGAAGGAGATTCAGATGTATTAGAGCTTCATGAAATTATTAATGCTATAGAAAATGCGAAGACTGATGATAATATTAAAGGTATAAGTATTAAAACCACTGGTGTAAATGCAGGCTTAGCCCAAACACAAGCCATTCGTGATAAGTTGTTAGATTTTAAAGAGTCTGGTAAATTTATTACTGCTTATGCGGATTATTATACCCAGAAAAATTATTATATAAGTTCGGTAGCAGATTCTTTGTATTTAAATCCTGTTGGGATGATCGATTTTAAAGGATTATCAAGTGAAGTTTTATACTTCAAAGATTTTGAGGATAAATATGGTATAAAGATGGAAGTTATCCGTCACGGAAAGTATAAAAGCGCTGTAGAGCCATTCTTAACGAATAAGATGAGTGATGCCAATCGTGAACAGATGGAATCGTTCTTAAAATCTATTTGGAGTAAAATGACTACTGATATAGCTGCAAGTAGAAATAAAACGGAAGCTGAGATTAATACTGTTGCAGACGATTTATTAGCAAGAAACCCTGAACTAGCAATTGAAAATAATATGATTGATGGTCAGTTATACATAGATGAATATGTTGCTAAATTAAAGTCTGAAATAGGAGTTAAAGAAGACGGTAAATTAAATGTAATTTCTCTTGAAGATTATGTGTCTTCTGGTAAAGGGCGAATAAAATCTACATCAAAGAATAAAGTTGCAGTAATCTATGCTTTAGGAGAAATTATGTATGGAGAAGGTGATGAAACATATATTGGTCAAGAATCCATCATAAAAGCACTTAAAAAAGTTAGAAAAGATAAGAATGTAAAAGCCATTGTTTTACGTGTAAATTCCCCTGGTGGTAGTGCATTGGCTTCAGAATTGATCTGGAGAGAATTAGAATTGACTAAAGAAGAAAAACCTTTGGTTGTCTCTATGGGTAATTTAGCTGCTTCTGGTGGTTATTATATTGCTTGTAACGCAAATAAAATTTATGCAGAACCATCAACAATAACTGGTTCTATTGGTGTTTTTGGCGCCATACCAAACATTAAAGGATTTGCTGATAATATTGGTATTAATGCAGAACAAGTTGGTACTAATAGACAATCAAATGGATATAGTGTTTTTGAACCCATGAGCGAAGAGTTTCATGGTTTTGTAAAAGAAGGTATCGAAGATATTTATAAAACTTTTGTTACTAGAGTTGCAGATGGTAGAAATATGACTTTTGCTGAGGTAGATAGTATTGCACAAGGTAGAGTGTGGTCTGGTAAAGAAGCTATAGGTAATGGACTGGTAGATGAATTAGGAGGATTAGATGATGCTATTAAAGCAGCAGCTGATTTGGCGGAAATTTCAGATTATAAAACAACAAATTATCCTAGATATAAGAAGAGTTTTGAAGATGCTTTCCAACCATTTTCATTTGCAAAAGCAAATAAAGAGAGTATTTTAAAAGAAGAACTAGGTTTAGAGAATTATAAAGTTTATCAATCAGTAAAAAGAATTTCTAAATTGAAAGGAATACAAGCAAGAATGCCTTTTGAAATTGAAATAAAGTAATTGATTACTTTCTAACAAAGGTTACAAAACTATAATTGTATTGATGCTTCTCGTCAGCTTTAAAATCTTGGCGAGAAGATTCTTTCCATATAGACATATCTATTTCCGGAAAAAAAGCATCGGCATCTAATTCTGCATCTACTAAGGTTAAATCGAGAACATCAGCAATCTCTAATGATTGTTTATAGATTTGAGCTCCACCTAGAATATAAGGATTGTCATCAGTCTTAGCAGCTTCAATAGCAGCTTCTAAAGAATTTACAATAACGCATCCTTCTGCAGTATAATCTTTATTTCTGGTAATAATGATATTTGTACGATTTGGTAAGGGTTTTCCTAAAGATTCAAAGGTTTTTCTACCCATTATTACATGATGACCAGAAGTTACTTTTTTAAAGCGTTTAAGATCGTTTGGTAAATGCCAGATAAGATCATTGTCTTTACCCAATTCACCATTTTTGCCAATAGCAGCAATTAAAGTGATCATTGGTCTAGATTTTTTTTTTCTGAATCATGTAGTCTATCGTCCGGTGTAATAATTCCTTTTTTTACCAAACCTTTCTCTAATTTTTTAAGCTTATCGTTATGCTTTTCTATTAATTTTTCGGTTTGAATACGTTCCCAGTCCTTATTAAAAAAGCGTTTTGTGATAAATACATTAATAAAATGTAATAGCCATAAAAAGAACCAAATAGCAATTGCATATTTAAACCATTCGCCAAATTGATTCCCTACTTTAAAGAATAGATTTAATACAATTAAAAAGACAGATCCTAAAAGAAAAAGTACAAAATGATAATATAAACGCTTTTTTTGTTGTACGCGTTTGCGAGCTTTTTCATAAACCTGATGCTGTTCTTTAGAATCCATTAGTTAAGTATATTTTCTAAGGATAACGAAAGTACTATATTTTTAGAGAATGCGAAGATAAAATGAATTACATGTTTTTAACCCATTCTTTGATATAACCGTTAAAATCTTCCTTTTCTAAGGCTTCATTTACGTCATTAAAATCAATCTGCTCGTTCTCTAATGAATTTAAAATTGTTTGAATTGCATTAAGTGTACTAACATTATCAATTCGCTCAATTCTTTCTATTAAAAGAAGTTTTAATTGCTCTTTTTCCATTACTTCCCCAATTTTGTTTTTTTGATTGCTCTAAATTACAGCCTTATAAAGTAAAATCAAAGTTATTTGGGTTAAAAGAGCGTTAAATAAAATTATACCGCTAATATTTGAGAAGCATGATGATCGAAATGCTTTATATAATCATCTGCTAGAAAAATAAAACTATATACCTCTTTTTTATCTTTAGAAACATCTATTTTACTTTGCAACTTATCTTCAGGAAAGTTTTTCCAAACAGCAACAATTTGATTATTAATCATTAGCCAGAGATTTAAAATAGCTTCTACTTCTAAATTTTGCCAGTTTTGAGCTTTAACCCATTCATTTTGAGCATAAGTTATATGTGGTACTTCTTCGTACTGAACTCTAATATATCTTTGTAAATTATTAAAAGCAGAATCAATTAAATGACCTAAAATTTCTTTTTTACTCCACTTTAGGGGAGTGGATTTATAGGCTAATTGCTCTGCATTAATACTTCCAATTTTTTCAGGAAATTCGTTAATACGAAATTCTAAATCAAGTATGTTGTTTTGTAAACTCATTTTATACAGCAACTACACCTTTAATATGAGGGTGAGGATTGTAGTCTACCAATGTAAAATCCTCAAATGTAAAATCTTCTATATTTTTTACTTCAGGATTTATCATCATTTTAGGTAATGGACGAGGATCACGAGATAGTTGTAAGTCTAATTGCTCCATATGATTACTATATATATGAGCATCACCTAGAACATGAATAAATTCACCAGACTCATAACCACAGACTTGAGCCATCATCATAGTAAACAAAGCGTAGCTTGCAATATTAAATGGTACACCTAAAAAGATATCTGCACTACGTTGATATAATTGACATGATAATTTGCCATCTGCTACATAAAACTGAAAAAAAGCATGGCAAGGAGGCAATGCAGCCTTACCGTTTGCAACATTCTCATCAAAAGAAATAGAAGTATCTGGCAATACCGAAGGATTCCATGCAGAAACCAACATTCTACGACTATTTGGGTTATTCTTTAAAGTATTAATTACTTCTTTTAATTGATCAATATCATCACTATTCCAATTGCGCCATTGGTGACCATATACAGGACCAAGATCTCCATTTTTATCCGCCCATTCATTCCAAATTCGAACGCCATTCTCTTGTAAGTACTTTACATTAGTATCTCCTTTTATAAACCACAACAATTCATAAATAATAGATTTTAAATGTAATTTTTTTGTTGTTACCATCGGAAAGCCTTCACTTAGATCAAAACGCATCTGATGCCCAAATACACTTTTGGTACCTGTGCCAGTTCTATCTCCTTTTTGATTTCCGTTTTCTAAAACGTGCTTTACTAAGTCTAAATACTGCTTCATTTTAATTCATTTTCGTGGAAATAAAAGTAAAAAAAAGCCTCAAATCATATTGATTGAAGCTCTAAATTGTATAAAAAGTTATTAACTGCTTATCCGATGATCATACCAGCGATAGTAGCTGAAACTAAAGAAGCTAACGAGCCACCAATTAAAGCTTTCATTCCGAATTCTGACAACGTTTTACGTTGTCCTGGTGCCAATGAGCCAATACCTCCAATTTGAATTCCGATTGAAGCGAAATTAGCAAAGCCACATAGCATATAAGTTGCCATTATAATTGACTTATTATAAGTTAAATGTGTCGCGCTTGCAACATTTTTTAATTCAATAAGTTGGGTGTATCCAATAAATTCGCTCGCAACTAATTTTATTCCAAGTAATTGACCCATAAGCATCATATCTTCTCTTGCAACACCTATTAACCACATAAGTGGTGCAAAAATGGTTCCTAATATGGCTTCTAAAGAAAACTTCGGATAGGGAGTATTTCCCGCCATCCAAGTATTAAGAGTAGTTACATCTCCAATCCAACCAAAAATTCCGTTTAACATGGCGATAAATGCAATAAAAACCAATAGCATAGCACCAACATTAACGGCTAATTTTAAACCTTCAGTAGTTCCGTTGGCAATTGCGTCTAGAATGTTTGAACCTATTTTTTCTTGAGACACTTTCACGTCTGTATTAATTTCTTCAGTTTGAGGGTACAATATCTTTGAAATTACAATTGCACCTGGAGCTGCCATTACGGATGCTGCCAATAAATGTTTAGCATAAAACAATCGTAAAACAGGATCATCTCCGCCTAGAAAACCTATATAGGCTGCCAAAACTGCTCCAGCCAATGTTGCCATACCTCCAATCATAACCAAAAGCATCTCAGACTTATTCATCCTTTCTAAGTATGCTTTAATTAATAATGGAGCTTCAGTTTGACCTAAAAAGACATTACCAGCTATAGATAAGCTCTCAGCTCCAGAAATACCTAAAATTTTAGTCAGCAACAAAGCCATTAATTTTACTACTTTTTGAATAATACCTAGATAAAACAAAACAGACGTTAACGCTGCGAAAAAGACGATTGTTGGTAGTACTTGAAAGGCGAAAATAAATCCGAATGTATCCATATCAACCACCAAGCCTTCAAATAAAAATTTACTACCAGCTCTTGTAAAGTCAAGAATACTCACAAAAATTTGCCCTACAAAATCAAAGGCTTTCTGAATAAACGGTACTTTTAGAACACCAACAGCAATCATCAATTGAAAAGCTAAACCAATACCTACAGTTTTCCAGTTAATGGCGTTACGATTGCTACTAAATAGAAATGCAATAAATAATAAAGTTGCCATGCCAAGAACACCACGCCATAAACTATTCATCGAAAATCCATGGCTTGGAATTATCTGATCTTCATCGTTTTGTGGGGTAATTTCAGCATTAGAGTTGATTTGCTTTTTTGTTGTGAATTTATAATCTACTCCTTTTTCGTTAAATACTAAAGTTGAGTCTGTAAGATGTGTAATCTTATATTTTCTGATCGTGTCTTTAGGAGTATTATAGTAAAAAACTAATAGGTTATTTTGATAAATATAATCGCCCGATGCTTTTAAGCTATTTTTAGCTGATAGTTCATAATTAAATTCACCTTTTTCTAAATTTAAGAAATCTACATTTTGAATTTCAAGCAGTTGTTCACCTTGTTCATTTTGAACGGCTTCAAATTGCCATTTTTTTTCAATTTCTTGAGCAGAAATACTCAAAGCTATAAAAGCAAATAGAATACAAAGTAAATTTCGCATATTGATGGGGTTATTTTTGACGTTTAGAAATTTCGTCACGTAATTTTGCCGCTAATTCATAATCTTCATTATTAACGGCTTCGTCAAGCTTATTATTAAGTTCTGCTATAGTAAAATCACTATAAGATGTTGTAGGAGTATCTTCAGATAAATCAGCAACCAATTCTTCTACCTCAATATTAGCTGGGTCAAGATCTGGTTCTTCTTTAGATTTAAGGAAAATACCTGCTTTATCTAAAATGTTCTCGTAAGTAAAAATAGGAGCATTGAAACGTGTGGCTAATGCAATGGCGTCAGAGGTTCTTGCATCAATAATTTCCTCGATGCGGTCACGCTCGCATATAAGACTAGAATAAAACACACCATCTACTAACTTATGAATAATTACCTGCTTTACTTTAATTTGAAAACGGTCAGAAAATGTTTTAAATAAATCGTGTGTTAAAGGTCTAGGCGGCTTAATCTCCTTTTCTAAGGCAATTGCTATAGATTGTGCTTCGAAAGCGCCAATAATAATTGGTAATGTACGCTCACCTTCTACTTCATTTAGTACCAAAGCATAAGCGCCACTTTGGGTTTGACTATAAGAGATTCCTTTAATATTAAGGCGCACTAAGCTCATAAATCGAATATATAAAAAAACTGTCTAACCAAGGACTTCCATGTCCAAAATTAGACAGCCTTTAGAGGCACAATTTATAAAAAATTATGCGTTTTGAGCTTTAAACTCTTTTAATTTTTCGACAAGTTGAGGTACTACTTCAAAAGCATCACCAACTATACCATAATCTGCAGCTTTAAAGAAAGGTGCTTCTGGATCAGTATTGATAACCACTTTTACTTTTGATGCGTTTACACCAGCTAAATGCTGAATAGCTCCAGAAATACCAATAGCAATGTATAAATTAGAAGCTACTGGCTTACCAGTTTGCCCTACGTGTTCGCTATGAGGTCTCCACCCTAAATCTGATACAGGTTTTGAACATGCCGTTGCGGCACCTAAAACATCAGCTAATTCTTCTATCATTCCCCAATTTTCAGGCCCTTTTAATCCACGACCACCAGAAACAACCACATCCGCATCTGCTATCGTAACTTTACCGCTAGCTTTACTTATACTTTCAGATTTTACACCCATTTCAGGCAGAGTAGCTGTGAAGCTTTCAGTTGAGCCAGAAACAGAGTTTTCATGAGCTCCATATGAGTTTTTTGCAACACCAATCACTTTCTTGGCTGTAGAAATAACGGTATTATTAAAACCTTTGTTTGAGAATGCCTTGCGTTTTACTGTAAAAGGACTTATACTACTTGGTAATGCAACTACATTTGAAGCATAACCAGCTTCTAAAGCAACCGCAACTAATGGAGCAACTGTGAATCCATCTACACTAGCATCAATTACTACGACTTCTGCTCCTTGGGCATTTGCTACTTGTTCAATGATCGAGGCATAAGCTTTTGCATTGAAAGAAGATAAACTTCCTTCTTTAACTTCAATTACTTTTTCGGCACCATAGGCATTTAATTCAGCAGCATCGCCTCCATTTATCGTAAGCGTCACCATAGAAGTACCTAATTGTTCTGCTACTTTTTTTCCGTATGAAACAACTTCAAAAGCTGTTTTTTTAAATTTTCCTTCCGATGAGTCGGCAAAAACTAATACAGACATATTTTTGTTTTCTTATTTAATTATTAAATAGCTTTCGCTTCGTTGTGTAATAAATTGATAAGGTCATCAACATTATCAACCAATTTTACCGCTCCCTTTGGTGCTGGTTTTTCAAATGATTGAGATGAAGTTGTTGATTCAGCACCAGTACCTTCTACTACATTTAAAGGTTTTTTACGTGCCATCATAATACCACGCATATTTGGAATACGCAGATCTTTTTCTTCAACAATTCCTTTTTGACCGGCAACTACCATCGGTAAATTTGACGTTACTTTTTCTTCACCACCATCAATTTCTCTTGTTAAATTAGCTGTAGTTCCATCAACTTCAATACCTACACAGCCATTTACAAAATTATATCCTGTTAATGACGCCAACATACCTGGCACCATTTGCCCATTATAATCGGCAGATTCTTTTCCAGCAAGTACAAGATCATACTCGCCATTTTTTACAATTTTTGCCAATTCTTTTGCTACTAAAAATCCATCAGTTGGTTCTACATTTACACGGATGGCATCATCTGCACCAATGGCTAATGCTTTACGTAAAGTAGGCTCTGTTGTTGCACTACCAACATTTACTACAGTTACATTAGCTCCTTGCTTTTCTTTAAACCACATAGCGCGAGTTAAAGAGAATTCATCGTATGGATTAATTACAAATTGAACACCGTTGGTGTCAAATTTGGTATCATTATCAGTAAAATTGATTTTTGAAGTTGTATCTGGTACATGACTTATACAAACTAATATCTTCATTTTAATATGTTTTTCTTTAAAAATTACTCACTTAAAAAGTGTGAGCGAAGTTACTACTTTTTTTTGAAAATACTATGCACGCATAATAAAAATATTTAGTTTAATTGCTACTTATACTGCAGTGTTTTTTCTACTTTTGCTTTTCAATTCAATTAAAGATTCATGAGAACAATTCAATTTAGAGAGGCCATTTGTGAAGCCATGAGTGAAGAAATGCGTAGAGATGAAAGCATTTATTTAATGGGTGAAGAAGTTGCGGAATATAATGGAGCTTATAAAGCATCTAAAGGAATGTTAGATGAATTTGGAGCAAAACGCGTTATTGATACACCAATAGCTGAACTTGGTTTTGGAGGTATTGCTGTAGGTTCAGCTATGAATGGAAATAGACCTATAGTTGAATATATGACATTTAATTTTTCGTTGGTTGGTATTGATCAAATTATAAACAATGCAGCTAAGATTCGCCAGATGAGCGGTGGTCAATTTAATTGTCCAATTGTTTTTAGAGGTCCTACGGCCTCTGCTGGTCAACTAGGAGCGACACACTCACAAGCATTCGAAAGTTGGTATGCTAATACTCCTGGTCTAAAAGTTATTGTTCCATCTAATCCTTATGACGCAAAGGGTTTACTAAAAGCAGCTATTAGAGATGATGATCCAGTAATTTTTATGGAATCTGAGCAAATGTATGGCGACAAAGGTGAAGTGCCAGATGGCGAATATGTTTTGCCAATTGGTGTTGCAGATATAAAAAGAGAAGGAAAAGATGTTACTATAGTATCTTTTGGTAAGATAATTAAAGAAGCTTATAAAGCCGCTGATGAATTAGAAAAAGAAGGGATTTCTTGCGAGATAATTGACCTAAGAACTGTTAGACCAATGGATCATGAAGCAATTTTGAATTCCGTAAAGAAAACAAATAGATTGGTGATATTAGAAGAAGCGTGGCCATTCGGTAGTGTGGCTTCTGAAATTACATACCAAGTACAAGAACAGGTATTCGACTATTTAGATGCCCCTATACAACGTATTACAACAGCGGACACTCCGGCACCGTATTCGCCAGTATTGTTACAAGAATGGCTACCAAATGCAAACGATGTAATTAAAGCTGTAAAATCTGTAATGTACGTCAAATAATTGGCACTAATATTGTATTAAAGGTTCCTTTCATACTTTATATGAAAGGAATTTTATTTTTAAAAGAATTTATGTTTAATAAAAATATATTCTCATTATTACTTTTCTTCTTTACAGTAATAATGACAGCTCAAGTAAAAGTTAGTGGAGTTGTAGTTGACGATGGTGATAACCCCGTGCCATTTGCCAATATAGTGTTTAAGGGTTCTACCACAGGAACAGTTTCTAATGAAAACGGAAAGTTTTATTTAGAATCTGATAAGACCTATAAAGAATTACTTGTGTCATTTTTGGGGTTTGAATCAAAAACGATTCCGCTCAAAGCGAGAAATTTTGATTTGCGAATAGTTTTATCTGAAGGAACCACGCTTAAAGAAGTAGTTGTTTACTCTGGTAAACAGAAGAAAAAAGGAAACCCAGCTATTGCGATTTTACGAAAGATTTGGGCTAAGAAACGTCAAAATGGAGTCTATTTATACCCTCAATATGAGTATGATAAATATGAAAAGATAGAATTCGACCTTAATAATATTGATGAAAAATTCAAGAGTAGAAAACTTTGGAGAGGTATGGAATTTATCTTCGATAAAGTTGATACTTCAAGCGTTACAGGTAAACCTTACTTACCCATTTTTATTAATGAAGCGGTATATAAAACCTATGGTAAAAATGAACCTTCTAAAAAACTACGCGAAGAATTAATTGCAAATAAAAACTCGGGTTTTGATAGCAATCAAGAATTAATAGAATTTATAAAACAACTTTATGTAGATTATAATATATACGATAATTATCTTAAATTTTTTGATAAGAGTTTTACGAGCCCACTTTCTCGAACAGGCGTTTCTGTATATAATTATGTCTTGACAGATAGCGCATTTATTGATAATAAATGGTGCTACAATATTTTGTTTTATCCTCGTCGTAAGAACGAACTTACTTTCAAAGGTGACTTTTGGGTAAATGATTCAACGTTTGCTGTAAAACAGATTGAGATGGATGCTACCAAGAGTGCCAATATTAACTGGGTAAAAGAAATTCATATAGAGCAAGAATTTAACGTGTTAAATGATTCTGTTTTCCTGTTAAAGCGCGATCATATGATGTCTGATTTTGCCTTTAGAAAAAAAGATAAATCAAAAGGAGTCTATGGAAGAAGAACAACACTTTTTGATAATTATGAGTTTGAAAAAAAGCACGAAGATAAATTCTATGCAGCCAGAGTAGATGCTTATAAAGAAGAAATTTACAACCAACCTGATGAGTTTTGGAAGCAAAATCGATTGGAAAAACTTAATGATGATGAAGAAGGTATTTATAAAATGCTCGATACTTTAAAAACGGTAAAAAAGTTTAAGCAACTTTATAATATAGGCACCATTCTTGCTTCTGGTTATTGGGAAATGTTTGAAGGTTTTGATTATGGTCCTATTTTCTCAACTTTTGGTAATAATGATGTAGAAGGAACACGAGTTCGTATTGGTGGTAGAACTTATTTTACGCAAAATGATACTTGGCGTATACAAGGATTTATGGCATATGGTTTTGACGATGAAAAAGTAAAATATGGTATTGGCGGTAAGTGGATGGTTAACAAAAAGAATCGAATTATTATTTCTGCAGGTAATCGTCGAGATGTAGAACAAACAGGAGTAAGTTTAACAACAGCTAATGATGTATTGAACAGAAGTTTTGCTTCCGCAGCATTCTTTACACGAGGTGAAAACTTTCGATTGACAAATCTTAATTTGACCAATGTAGCTTTAGATATTGAGCCTTTACGTAATCTAAATTTCCGTTTAGGAGCAACTTATAAAACATTACGAGCAGCTGCGCCCGATCTATTTAATCTCACTTATATAGATGAGAATGGAAACACACAATCTGAAGTCAAGCAGACCGAAGTTGATTTTGCTATTAACTATACACCTGGCAGGAAAAATGCAGGCTTTGGTGTAGAACGCGCCGTGAGTAATGCGGGCCGTTATCCAACGGTGTACTTTAGTTATACCAGAGGGTTAAAGGATGTATTAAACAGTGATTTTGATTATGATAAATTACAATTCTTTTATAGACATCGCATTTTAATGGGTGGTTTTGGTAAATTAAAATATACGCTTGAAGCTGGAAAGACTTTTGGAAATGTCCCATTAGTCTTATTAGATATAGTACCAGGTAATCAGACTCCTTTTTTGGCCGATAGAACCTATGAGTTATTAGATTTCTATGAATTTGTAACTGATGAATATGCAGCTTTGCATCTAGAGCATAATTTTAATGGTCGTATCTTTTCTCGATTACCTTTACTTCGTAAATTGAATTTAAGAGAAATTGTGAGCTTTAGAACTGTTGTTGGTGGTTTGTCTCAAGAGAATTTACAGACAAGTAATTTTTTCTTACCAGATGAAAATGGAGACATACCGGCGGGTGCACCGACAAAACCATACTATGAATATGGTTTTGGAGTTGACAATATCTTTAAACTTTTACGTGTTGATTTTATTTTTAGAGGAAACTATCTCGATCTTCCAGGTGCCGAAAAATTTCTTGTAAAAGCCGGGTTTGGATTTTATTTTTAAAAATCAAAATACCAGTTGAACAGATCTGTTTTTAACCCTACCGTAAACCATGTGGTATTTTGACTATTGAAATTATTAGTTTGTAATAAAGGGTCAAAATTCCTTAAAGTAAGCCCTGCAAACACCTTTAAATTAGTTGTAGGATTTATTGTATAACCTAGCTGTAGATCACCAATAAAAATATCAGTTTTGTTTCCTTGTCCAATCTCAACACCTGTGTTACCCGTTCTATTATCATTCGAAGCGTAGATATTACCACCATAACTGGTAGAAAGATTTTCTATATCAAACCCTTTCTGCCCTAAAATTAATTTTGCATTCGCAAACCAACGGTCTTTTCTATATTGAGCGATACCAATAGCTTCCCAAAAATTGCTACCCCATAAATGCCCTAAAGGTTGATTGAAGTGACCATAATTTAAAGCTCCATTACCAAAATGACTAAATGTATATGGACGTGCTAAATTAAACTCTCCTTGTAAAAACAGATTATCTACTTTAAAGGCATTATAATATTTAGCACCAAGCTGTACTGCAAATTTATTACCCCAATAACCATCTCCATCAAAGAAACGTCCCACCGTTAATTCATCTAAAATAAATTGCCCGTATAGAGATATGTTATCGGTTAATTTATACTTAGAGTTTAAACCAATTAAAGCATTACCACTTTCAGATCCCCTAGTGAATTCTACTGCTCTGTAAAAAATTATTGGATTAAAAAAGTTAATGTCAAAACCATTACCACCTTCGTTATTTGTAATTACTGCTTCAAATAAGCCAAGGTTCAATCGTTTGTTTACATTCCAACTTAGGTGATGGACAGCTATATATTTTCGTAAGCGAGCGTTATTTACACTCACCTGAGGTCTAACATCATCTACCCACATCCAAAGATTTGTATATTTAATCTTCCAGAATTTTGTATTAATTTTTGAGAAAGTGTAAGGTGCTGCAGCGTCAGAAACCATAAAAGATCGATAGCCATCACCGATAAAATTCTTACCGTTACCAAATTGAAAGTTAAATGTTTTATTAGGTGTATACGATAAATATGCTTCTGCTATCGGGTAATCGAATCCAGTGGTTTTAAAGTCTTTGCCTTTACCTCTACCTGGTACAGTACCAGCAGCACCTAAAGGTCTATTTTCACTAGCAAATCGATTTACATAGTTTGCAAAACGACCTTGGCTTTCATAAAATGAAGTGTTAAAACTTAATTTTTTTCCTATTCCGCCTTGTATTTGAATACCCCTAGTATTATTGTATGTGTAGTCAATGTTATCAGAATTATCCTTACCTATCTGAAGGTCAAAAACAGGATTTACAGTAAACCAAAAATCTTTTTCCTGAACGGAAAATAAATGCTCATTCCAAAACTTTTTACCAGCTTTAGAACTTTTATTCTTAAATAAAGGTTTTTTAAGATTGTCTAAGTTTACATAATTATTTGCTTCACTATAGATATATGGTTTAGAGGCAGTATGTGAATTATTGTTTTGATTATAATAATAATCTAATTCGTTATAAGTGCTATGTACAAAAGGAATATTTAATTGACTTTGATGCTCAGGAAAAGCAAGTTTGGTTGCAGCTTCCGAAATATCTTCTGTTGGCTCTTTAATATTGGCTATCGTTGATGAACTTTGAACTATTTTAGTTTTTTCTTTGGCAGCTTCTGGTACAGCATTGGAATCTAAAGGGATATTTATTGGCATACCAAAACGCATATCTATTGCTCTACCATTATAAGTCGCTGGTGCTATTTTAGGTAAGTTTGAAAATACACGCCTTACTTCTTCCTCTAGTTCTTTATAAGCTGAACGAATATAAATTACATCGAAGTTACCTTCCTTAGTAACTAAAAAAACTACGTTTAGAGTTCCTTTGTAATTCTCTGATAATACCTTTTCAGGAAGTTTTATTTGCGATAGTACTTCTTCAGTAAGTTTTTGATTAAAACAATTTTCTAATTCTACACCAGAAGTATTTTCACAACTATTATAAATAGGGTACGTATCTTCTTGAGCATTAATAATTATTGAAATGAAGATAAAAAGAACAAAAACTAATTTTTTTTTCATTGAAGCTGTATACAAATTATTAAGCAAAAATAGAACTAAATTTTAGTTACCATATTATTATGTAATTTATATTTTTTATTACTTTCGGGACATGTTGCTTGACCATTTTCATCAAAATCTAATCGATGTCCATATTCACTAATCCAACCTATTTGCTTTGAAGGGTTGCCTACAACCAAAGCGTAAGGTGGTATTTCTTTGGTAACAACAGAACCTGCCCCAATTAATGAAAACTCACCAATATTATTTCCACAAATTATTGTTGCATTAGCTCCAATACTTGCTCCTTTCTTAACTATAGTTTTTTTGTATTCGTCTTTACGGATGACAGCGCTTCTTGGGTTGATAACATTGGTAAAAACCATTGAGGGGCCAAGAAATACATCATCTTCACAAATTACGCCAGTGTAAATAGAAACATTGTTTTGAACTTTAACATTATTACCTAATACAACATCTGGTGACACTACAACATTTTGACCAATATTGCATTTGTTGCCAATAGTGCAATTAGGCATTATGTGGCTAAAATGCCAAATTTTGGTACCTTCGCCTATAACACATCCATCATCAATGACTGCAGTTTTGTGTGCAAAATAATCTGTATTCATAGCTTTAATATTCTTTCTTTGTTATACCACCTTCTGCAATAATTTTAGCTGAAGAAGTGCCTATTCTTGAAACGCCTAAGGTAATCATTTTTATTGCATCGTCATATGATTTAATACCACCTGCAGCTTTCACTTTTAGAGGTTTTGCATGTTCTGTAATGAGTTTCATTACTTCTAATGTAGCTCCATTTGGTTTGTTATTCTGAGTTATATAAAACCCTGTTGATGATTTCACAAAAATATTTTGCATATCTTCAATATTGAAATTTTCAAGGATAGTGTTTTTTATTAATTCGGTAATTTCTATAATTTGATTATCAGTTAGTGCAGCTACCTCTATAATCCATTTTATAACCTTTTTATTTTCTAGAACTAATTTTGTGCACTTTATCAATTCCTCTTTTACAAGATTAATATTCTTATTGATATATTCATTATAATTTATAACAAAATCAAGTTCATCTGCCCCATTTGAAATGGCTTCTTTTGCTTCAATTAATTTTTGTTCTATGGTTGAAATACCAGTATGAAATCCAATGACTGTTCCAACTAAAACTTTACTATTTGAGTTAGATATTAACTGTTTTGCTAATGAAACATATTGGGGTCTAATCATTACCAATTTGAATTTGTACTCAATAGCTTCCTTAATTAATAACTCAACTCTTTTTTGTGTTTCTTGTTCAGAAATAGTGGCTTGCTCAGCTGTTTTTAAATAGGTTGAATCTAAATAGTTGTTGATTTTCAAATTATAGATTTATTTTAACTAAAATAATGAATTATACAATAAAAAAACCTGCTGTTAGGCAGGTTAGTTATTATTAGTTTAATTTAAAATTTACGGGTACAACGTATCTTACTTTTACATTTTTATTTTGTTGCTTGCCAGGAATCATTTTAGGTAATTTTTCTACAGCTTTTATGGCTGCTTTATCTAATGATTTATATAAACTCTTACCTTGGTAGGTTTTTACATTAACTACATTTCCATTTTCATCAATTATAAATTCTATTAAAGCTCTTCCTTGATGACCAGCTTGAATGGCTCTTTCTGGATAAATTAAATTTTTATTAATGTACTTTTGCATTTGTCTTTGGAAGCATTGATTTTGTTCGATAGATTTTAAATGTTGACATTTCTTAAAAGTAGGCTTAATTTCTACCTTAAAATATTCAATTTTTTCATCCTCTTCAATTTCGGTTGTATTAGGTAACTTTTCAATAATAGAAGTTATACTTTCTGTTCCCTCATCTGTAGGTTTCAAAACTTTTTGAGCTAGTTCTTTATCATTATCAACCTTTTTAATAATGTCAATTACTGGTGTTTTCTTTTTTTGCGTTACAACTTTTACGGGTTTTGTTTTTCTTTTTATTTTAAATGTTGGTATTTCAGCATAAACTTGAGGTTCCTCTGGATCATTATTAAAATCATATAGGTCGGCTGTTTTCTTTTCAAACTGAAATTCGAGAATACCATAAGTGAACAACAAGGCTAGAATTAGGCCTAATTGCATAAATAGAACTGAACTTTTTTGTAAATTGTCATTTCGGTGATGTTTTTTTGTGTTCATAATATTAAAGTTAAGATGTTAAAATTATGTTAACAACCACAAGAAACATACCAAAAAATCCCAGCTGAAAGGCTGGGATTTTGAATTATAATAATTAAAATAAGATTATTCTACTAATAAAGTCACAGGTAAAGTATACTTAACACCAACTGGTCTACCTCTTTGCTTACCTGGAATCATTTTAGGTAATAAGTTTACCACTCTAATCGCCTCTTTCTCTAAACGTTTATGAGGTCCACGAGCTCTTACATCTGTAATTGAACCAGTTTTACTAATTTTAAATTGAACGTAAACTCTCTTTTTACCAGGGTCTAATCCCAGATCACCTGCTAAACCTGTATTATATTTTCTATTTACGTGTTTTTTAATTTTATCTTGAAGACATTGTTTCTTTTGGGCTTTTGTTCCTTTACAACCAGGAAATACTGGAGCATCTTCAATAATAGCAAAAGGTACATCTTCTGCTACTTCTTCTTCTTCAACGGCTTCTTCAATCTCTTCAATTTCTATTACTTCGTCCTCGTCAGTTTCTGTAGACTCTAAAACAGTCTCTTCAACCTCTTTTTCATCTTCTACAACTTCAATTTTTTCTGGAGCTGGTGGAGGTGGTGGAGGTGGTTTAATTTGTTCGATACGCTCTGTAATTGGAATTTCTTCTTCGATTTCTTCCTCACCAGCAATACCTGCAAGATCAGAAAGACTTCTATCAAACGTTTTGTATTCTATACCTAAATAGATAATTAATAAAGCTAAAACCAAGCCTAGTTGTAAGAACAACTTGCTATAGTTTTCTAAGTTTGCTTTTGGATTTTTTTTAACTTCCATCTGAAAAAGAGATTTATTTGTTCGCTAATTTAATAAATAAAAAAATATGAGCAACTATTTTAACATAGAATTAAACCAACTATTTAATGGTTTAAATAAAATTGCTGCTAGCAAAATACCTACAGTATTAGCAAATACATCATATATGTCCGCCTGTCTATAGGTTGTCATTCCTTCTTGTAAAACCTCAATAATTATGCCGAAAGCAACTAATAAAACAACCAAAATCAACTTATGTTTGGTAGATTTCAAATCATGTTGACTTGCATAAAACCAACTCAACGACAGTATAAAGTAAGAGATTACATGTGCGTATTTATCTGAATTTTCAACCTTAATAAGGCGAATACCCAAGCTAGAAATGGATATCAAACTAGAAATGACGATTAAAACTGTTAGAGTAATAGCAATTACGTATGCATTACGCTCCAACAAGTTCTTTATAGGCAGCTGCATCTAAAAGCGAATCTATTTGCGAAGTATCACTTATACTAA
This sequence comes from Maritimimonas sp. 2304DJ26-3, assembly GCF_056591635.1. Taxonomy (NCBI): domain Bacteria; kingdom Pseudomonadati; phylum Bacteroidota; class Flavobacteriia; order Flavobacteriales; family Flavobacteriaceae; genus Maritimimonas; species Maritimimonas sp. 2304DJ26-3. The sequence goes on along the minus strand of NZ_JBWQOK010000001.1, from coordinate 300,976 downwards.
TTTTTATCATCCAGCCATCACCATATGGATCTTGATTAATGCTTTCTGGGCTATCTTCAAGATTTTCATTAAATTCAATTACTTCACCAGTAAGTGGCATAAAAAGATCAGAAACTGTTTTTACTGCTTCTACCGAACCAAATACTTCATCTTTATCAACTGTTTCATCTAATGTATCAACATCTACATAAACAATATCGCCTAACTCACTTTGAGCAAAATCTGTAATACCAATTGTGGCTGTATCACCATCAATTTTAATCCATTCGTGATCTTTAGTGTATTTTAATTCTGATGGAATATTCATTTTTAACTTTGTTTAGTGTTGCGAATTTAATTGTTTTGGATTAATTTCCAATAGTATATCGCAAACTAATTCCGGCATTAATAGAATTTCTAGGAAATGTATTAGAAATTAAGAATCTTGAAGAATTTTGATCGTAAAAGAAAGAAGCTAATAGATTACTGTTCAACGCCCAATCTGCATTAAATTTTAGTGAAAACAATCGTTGCCCGCCAGTTACTTGATTATTATCTATATCTATAGAACGAATCACTGTCGAATTATCTCTTATAGCAATATCTGCTCTTAAATTAATATCACCTTTAAAGCGTGTGGTAGTATTACCAGTTTTTACTTTTAGTTTTACATCCTTAAAGCGATATCCCAACCCAAAAACATATTCTTTACCTCTAATTTCAGTAATTGTATTGTTATTAATATTGAGGTTTAGTGCTTTATCTCTTTTTATTTCAGCTCTCAATGAAAAGTTGTTACGCATTTTCATATCTACTTTGATCAATGGAGAGAATTCTTCAATTAAATTGATACCTGTAAATAATTTTTCTGGTTGAAAATTTCCGTTTAGATCTTGGTTGGCTGATGGGTTTGTATTACTGTAAAGTAAATTATTTGTGAAACCGATAATGGAATATGTTGATCTATATCGATGCTCTACATTAAAGCTTCTAAAATGTTTTTTAAACCATTTAAATTGCATGAATCCTTTATAGTTAATACGCCAGTTTGGTATGGGTATATTTCTAAAGGCACTCGTTTTTACTTTGGCAGCATTTTGACCAGAATATGCTGACAAGAATGCTGGTAACAAAACCTGAGAGCTATTTGCGCCGTAACCAGTCGGAAAGCTTCCATTGGGGTCAATAGGAACTCCAGCCAAACGCTGAGCAATTATCAATCTATTTTCTTTAAACGTTTCAAAAGTACTGTCACCATTGCTATCAAAAGCAGTTGGCAACATAAAATAACTAATGCTAAAATCACCAGCTTCGTTTATAGGCGAATTATTAAAAACACCAGGTGTTAAATCATTATTGTCATCATCAATAACATCAACTAATTGTGAAAATCTTTTTGAAAAAACGCGGTCTGCAGATAACTCAATTGTTAAATTTTTAAATGGTTTTACGTCAGCATTAATTCCTAATTTTTTATAATGAGTATTAGAATATGTTCTACTAAAACTGGCACTATCTTGTCGTCTAGTGATTAGCCAGTTATTAAGCCTAGATAATTCTCTAATATCTCTTTGACTACCAAAAACAAACCCAAAAGTTGGTGCCAAGCCAACATCTGTTTGATCTCTACCTAAAAAACCAATGTCAGGTATATATCCAGGTAAAATAGTTCCGTTATTTTCCGCGTAAGCGACTCTAATATTTTTGACTGAAGTGACCACATCTACCAAACCTTGTACTACTTTTTGACCAGTAGACATGTTCCTTTTGTTTCTGCGTTGAGTAGCAGCACTATTAGAAATTGAAGGAGTATTTTTAACTTGAACTGTCTTTTTCCCTTTAGTATTTTTTGCTCGCTTCTTTTTCTTTTTGGCTAAGTCTAAAATGCCTGTTTTTCTGTAGAATTTGGTCATATTTAAATTAGCATTTAAAGAATGCGTATTGGCATTTTGTATTGTATTACCAATTTGTGCAATATAGCTTTTAGATGGAGCTTGCCAATCGAAATCTGCGGTGTATCCGTAGGTTGCATCTATAAAATCAAGTATAGGAATCTTATTAAGAGGTATCTTATAATTTGCATCTAAAGTTTGGTGATAATTGTTAGGTCTACCAATGTTGAAAAAATTACTATATAAAGTAGTGTTTAACAATTCATCTCTATCGTCGGTAAAATCATCATAAATATAATTGTTAGATGCTCTAAACGTAAATTGTAATGATTTTGTGAGATTGTAGGCTAGATTATAATCCCAATCAAAGAAAAATCGATGTTGCCTTAGTTCTGGTAAATCTGGTAAAGTAGAAACTAGAGAGCGCGATTTTTGAAAATTATAACTTCTGTTAATATTAGAATTAATAGAAATAGATGTAGGCAATAGATTAATATTAAAATCTTTTAAAAATTTTAAGTAACGCCCCTTGTTCAAAAATTTCCAATTCTTCAAGGGTTCTAAAGAGAAAGGTTTAAAACTGTAATTATAAGTTACGCCAGCTCGAACATTTTGATCTAAGAACTTTTCTACATTATAATCGCGATGATATGTTTCGTTAAAAGAATATGAAACCGAAAGGTTTTCTACATCATAGAACTTCTGCTTCTTTTCTGGATTTGTTCTTTCTTTTCTAACATTTATAAGATTGACGCTTCGTCTTTTGGTATAATCTCTTGCATTTTCACTATTTGGATTAGAGTCAGTTGCATCATCAAATAACACATCTTGATATTGAGGATCCCATCTAGGGTCTCTAAATTCTTCTGAAAAGCTATAGTTTAAGGGGATTTTAATGCCAGCTTTTTTAGGTAATAATTGCCCTAAATTAACATTTGTAACAACATCATATTGCTTCACATCTTCTTGACTTCGCTCATTTACTCGCTGGTCAACAGAACCAAATCCTTGAGAATTTGCTCTACCGGCTATAGAAATATCTGCAAAATCTGCAAAATTTGCGTCTGCATTAACAACTGCTGCCCATCCACCTTCATTATCAAAATCGGTCACACGCAATTCATTGAACCAAAGTTCTGCAGTTTTTGGTGTTGACGCATCATTTCTAACACCAATCATTAAGGTTCGAATATTTGAAAGATTTGGAGTTCCTTTTATACGAATTCTAGCAGCTGGATTACCAGATAAAGTAGGATAGATCTCATTAGCAAGTATAGAATTCGAATCTCTTTCTAACTTTAATTGTCCTAATTGTTTTAAGCTTGTGTCTAAATTGTTTTTCCAGATACTATCAGCAGATGTTTCTCCTGTTTGCGTAATGTTTAATGGTAATTCTATTTGATAAAAATTATCATTAGTATCACTACCCAATCGCAAAACTGCAGTTAGTTCACCATTATTTGTAACTGGTTGCGCTGGTATACTTGCCGCATGAATAAACATTTTGATATTATTAAACATCCGCATATCAAAAGTTGTATTTTTAAAAACTGCTCTAGTTTGACCAGGTTCTAAATCATTTACTTTAACTAAAAGAGATTGCTCGTTTTGCTCTTGTACAGAAGTACTACCTTGTAAACGCTCTCTTCTAACACCAGGTGGTAGTACATATGCAAATGGTAATTTGTTTTCGTTCTCTTGAATATTTACTACACCAACTTCAAAATCTCGATCTTCTTCAGGTGTTAAAGGTTGCGGTGGCGTAACAGTATCTGAATCGTCTATGGTTAAAAGGTAACGACGCCAGTCACCTCGCACCAATTCTAATTCACCAAATCGTAAAACCACAGGTGCTTTAAATTTGGTTAAGAAAATGCGCATAAAACGAATCGCATTAAAACCTGAAATATTATTAATAGGGGTTCCTGTTGTAATAGGAATTCTAAACTGGTACCATGTTACATCTTGAGTTTGCCCGTTGTCTAATGTTACAGTTACATTTTTCTGATCTACAATGTTATTTTGTCCTTTTACTAAATCTACTGGGTTTATAGAAACTTTGTATTGATAGTAACTTTCTACATCACTCATGGTTTGATCTTGATTGATGTCTTCTATGTCTGGAAATGAGGTTGCTGACGTAGGAAAAGATTCTGTTGAATTATTAATAGTTGGTGAATTTCCCTGAGTGTTATTAAAGCGTTTATATCGTTCTAGGATACTTGCGTTTGCAGCATCAAGTGCTCCTCCTCTAAAAAACTGATAATCATCGTTAGCAGGATCATCACCAAAAGCATCAGTAAATTGATCTGCCTCTTCTGTATTATTTCTACCATCTAGACCTACATCTTGATTTGGACGTTCGCCGTCTTCTTCGGTAAAAGCATAGATTAATGATTGATTTTTAGGAATAATAGAATACGCTAAATCTTCGGTATTATTAGCATCTTTGATTCCGTTACCAGGAAGACCATTTTCAAACATTCTACGATTATCATCTAAAATATCTTCTGAGATGTTTCCTAAGTTAAAATACAACTCACCACCAAAGTCTGCTGGGCTTACATTATTAGCGCCCTCATTAGAGGTAATAGAATAGTTTTCATAAGGATCCATTAACCAAAATTGGATGTATTCTATATTTGCCTGTTGAAAATCGGTTGTAGTTAACGAACGCATAATACCACCCCATTTATCTTCTGGATTATTGTCATATGTGTTCGAAGCTGTTGTCGCAGTAGAATTGAAATTATAAGGACCTCTTTCTTGAGGGTAATAAGCTAAATCAAACGTGTTAATAATATTATTTTGCGTAATGTCTAATTGTAATTGTGGAAATAATTCTTCAAAACCAACACGACGTACTTCTGCTCTAGACACCTCATTGTCGTCAATATTGCTAGGCTTTAAAGTAGAGCCGTAAAATAAACGATCTATTGTATACCATGAAAGCTGAGATCTTTCAGCACCAATACTTAATTGAGCTCTTTCATTTGAATCTTTCCCTATATCATTAGGTACAGTTCCATTTGTAAAATCAAGTTCTGGCTCAATTTGATTTTTTGGCACACTAGCTAAAAACCATTGTCTAGGTGAGCTAATATCTAATGGTATTTGCGAACCTTCGAAATCATCGATATAAGAAGCAGCTTCTCCATTTAAGTTAATGCCTTTAGGCGATCCAGGAAATAAATAAGCAGCTTCTGCACGGATTGAGAAATTCGATTCCACATCGGTATCTATACTTGGTAATTTATTAACCCATTTGGTAAATTTTGGTACTTCGGTTTGGTAGTTTAGATTAAACCCAACAATGGTATTATTTACTGGTTCTGCACCAAACTGTGGTTTTTGGGTAAAAGGCCGCTCATTTAAGTTTACTACCGTTCCTCCAACTGCAAAGTTCTCGTTAAATATGTGCTGAATATCTAAACCCATAAAACGACGACGTTGCTGATTAAACCCATTATTATTTTCTACAGAAACATTGATTGGCACATTAGAAGCTAACAGATTAGGGTTAATAATTTGAACATTACCAATTTGGTAATCTACTACATAATCTACACCTTCTAACAATTCTCTACCACCAGAAGTAACCGTTACTGAGCCTCTAGGAACATTAAAAGCACCTAACGGAATTCCGTTTGCTGATTCAGATTTGAAATAACCTTTTAAGAAATATTTATCTTTATTTTGAAAATCATTTTGAGCAACTGCTTTGGTATTGTCATATAGTTCTTCAAATACAAATCTGTTATCTGATGGATTAGTAAGTATTTCGCCTAACTCTCCAGAGTTTAAAGGATCAGGATCTGAAGGTGTATCTTTTCCACCAAAAGGTTCAATTGTAGGAAATATAATATATCCATTTTGTGAATCTACCGTAATACCTTCAATAAAATCAAAATAACCATCACCTCCTGCTAAATTGGTATTAGTACCATCTAAAATATCTAGACGTAATAAATTTAATAAAGGTATTTTACTAACTGAATCATTGCCTATAACAGTTTCTGCATTTTGTAAGAAGTTTATTGGTACACCAGTTTGATCGTCTTGATATAATACTTCTAGTCGAAACCCATCTTGTTGTAATTGAAAAGCTCCTGGTAGAGCATAGACATTTTTCATCATTAAATCCCATATGGGGATTGATGGGTTTAGAATTTCACTGCGTAATAACTTTACGACTAAATTATCAGGCGCAGTAATACCGTCTCCACTTAGTTCACCAACCCTAAATACAGAAGGATTATCAGGATTATCAGGATTTGTATTATTAGTGTCTGTATACTCAAAAGCAACCGCTAAAATATCACTATCAGCCAAACGTCTATTTAAGGTAATATAACCCAATTGTGGGTTTAAGGTAAAATCAATTCCCAAGGTTAATTTACGAGCATTTTCTAAAATAGAATATCCAGAACCTTGATCTAAATTGTAAGTAGGTTTTAATAACCCGTCAACACCAGAAATATTACGAATAGGACTAGTATCAGTTAATTGATCAGCTAAATTATTAGCTCCGTTTCTAGGTCCAGGTCCTCCATTTGAGGTTACAAGACCAGATGGACCCAACGTATATTTAGCGGCATCAGTTTCACCTAAATCTGCTAAAGCAACTATATTTCTAACATCTTCGGTAGTAGAGTTTCTGTTTGTAATCCAAACTTCTACGCGGGTTACAAATTTGGAACTAGCAATTAATGGTAATTGATCTAATGCTTGATTATAATCATCTCTAAATTGTTGTGATAAAAAGAAGTGTCTATTATCATCATAATTGCTAGCACGTAAATCAAATTCATTAATAGTTGCACCACCCTGAGCGGCGACAGATCTTGTTTGAGAATTTTGTTGAGAGAAAACACCTGTTATAGTAGTTTTACCAAATTGCAATTGTGTTTTTACTCCAAATAGGTTTTGTGCTCCAGAGATCAATGAACTTTGTACAGGCATACTCACATTACCAACTTCTATCTTTCGAATAATATCATCTTCGGTAGGGGTATACTCTAATTTTATTTGATTCTGAAAGTTAAAAGTAGACTGCGTATCAAATGCGGCAGAAACACGTAAACGTTTACCGACTTTTGCATTTAAACTTGCAGTAATTTCTTGGTCAAAATCAAAAGTAGTGTTCGCTCTATTACGTTCAGAAAGTTGAGGATTTTCAACCTTTTGATATAGAATACCCATTTTAACCAATACCGATCCTTGAGGATTTACCTCAATTTCATTTCCGCCAAAAATATTCTCAAAGAATTCAGACTTTACATAATATTTTGGCAGTAAATTCTTTTGTGCTGCATCTTTGTTTTTTTGTAAGCTGAATGCGCTCGATTTTTCTTTAAAATATTCAGCCATATCCTTTTGTAGACGATACTTTTTATATTGTTCTTGCGTCATATAAAAAGGATGCTCTATATAATAATTACCTACTTTTTCAAGGAATATATATTGCTTTCTATCTGGATCATATACAACCTCCAAATTTTTAAGTTCATTTAAAAACAGACTCCCATTCTGTTTAGGATTAAAAGGGTATCGCAAAGTAGGTTTTACGGTATCTGCTCTAACGGAATCTAATTTAGGTTGAACAACCTTAGTTGAATCAGTTTTTTGGGGAACTCTTGGAGGTGTTTGTGCTTGCATTGCTAAAATAGAAAACAATACAATTACTAAAAGGGAGCAATATGTTTTATATAAATTGAATTTCAATTAGTTACAAGTTTTTAAGTGCTTGCTTAATGATGTTTTCAAGACTTATACTTGGTGACTCTTGGATAATCTTTTGAACCAGTTTATCTACCTGTTTTCTAGAGAAGCCAAGAACCTCTAAAGCAGATAACGCTTCTTCTTTAATAGTATTGTTAGATTTAACAGTATCTTCAGAGATTTCGTAGGTTTTTAAAATCTTATCTTTAAGATCAACAATTACACGTTGCGCAGTTTTAGCACCAATGCCTTTTACAGATTGAATAACACCAACATCTTCTGAAGCAATGGCTTGTTGAATTTGCTCAGATGTCATCGAAGATAACATGGTTCTTGCAGTACTTGGACCTACACCAGAAACAGAAACTAATAGTTTAAAAATTTCACGTTCAGTTTTATCTGCAAAGCCAAATAAGGTATGTGCATCTTCGCGTATAGATAAGTGTGTATAAAGCATTACAGCTTCACTGTCAGGAATTTTTGAAAAAGTATTTAGCGAAATATTTAGAAAATATCCAACACCATTACATTCAACAATTGCGTACGTAGGATTCTTTTCAACTAGCTTTCCTCTTAAATGAGTGATCATTAATCAGTAAAATTTAGTAACTAAAAAAATTAGTTAATTACAAAAGTAGTTTTACGCCATATATGAATGTTCAGTAATTTATCAACTACAAATAAAACAAATTTTAATTAAAGTTTAGCCTTTTCTTGAGCATCAATTACAGCAACTGCTGTCATGTTTACCATTTCATCAACACTGGCGCCTAGTTGCAAGATATGAGCGGGCTTTTTTAAGCCTAACATAATCGGCCCGATAGATTCGGCTTCGTACAATTCTTTCATCATTTTGTAAGTGATATTCGCCGAATCTAAATTAGGAAATATCAATACATTCGCTTTTTTATCTACCAATTTTGAGAAAGGAAATTCTTTCTTCAGTAATTCTGGATTTAAAGCAAAATCTGCTTGAATTTCACCATCTATAACCACGTTTGGGTGATTACGATGAATATATTTAATCGCATCTGCTATTTTTTCTGAGTTTTCGGTTTGAGAAGCTCCGAAGTTAGAATAGGATAACATTGCAATATTTGGTTTAATTCCAAATATTTTTGCAAGTGCCGCTGTTAATTGTGAAATTTTTGCGAGTTGTTTAGCATTCGGATTAATATTAATAGTTGTATCTGCTAAAAATATTGGGCCGCGTTTTGTTAACATGAGGTTCGAAGCCGCAACACGATTTACACCTTTTGTCATTCCTATCAACTCTAAAATGGGTTTTACAACAGTTGCATAATTACGCGTGTATCCAGTAATTAATGCGTCAGCTTCTCCCTCATTAACCATCATCGCAGCAAAATAATTACGCTCACGCATCCATTTTTGAGCATCTAATAATTTAATACCTTTTCGTTGACGTGACTTCCAGTACTTTTCTGCAAAACGATTTCTTCGATCTTTTTCTTCAGGTGTTTTAGGATCAATAATCTCTACTTCACCAGTAAAACCAATTTCATCTTTAAGCTCTAAAATTGTTTCATGATCGCCAAGCAAGATTGGTTTGCCAATGCCTTCATCATGCACTATTTGTGCAGCTTTTAATACATCTAAATGATCCGCTTCAGCGAAAACCACTCTTTTAGGATCAGCTTTTGCTCTATTGTGTAATAGGCGAACAACTTTACTACCCGTGCCAAGACGTTCCATCAGCTCATCACGATAAGCCTGCCAATCTGAAATTGGTTCGGTTGCGACTCCAGAATCCATAGCAGCTTTGGCAATAGCGGGTGGAATTTCATAGATCAATCTTGGGTCAAATGGTTTGGGAATAATATATTCTTTACCAAACGCCAAACTCACTTCATCATAAACAATATTTACTTGTTCAGGGACAGGAGTTTTTGCTAAATCAGCTAAAGCAAGAACTGCCGCCATCTTCATTTCTTCATTAATAGCAGTAGCACGCACATCTAAAGCTCCTCGAAATATAAATGGGAACCCTAAGACATTATTTACTTGATTTGGGTGATCTGAACGGCCAGTTGCCATAATAATATCATCGCGAGTTTTAATAGCTAAATCATAAGCAATTTCTGGATCTGGATTTGCCATGGCGAATACAATGGGATTTTTACCCATAGATTTTATCATTTCTTGACTTACAATATTCCCTTGTGATAATCCTATAAAAACATCAGCATCTTTCATAGCTTCTTCTAAAGTGCTTACGTTTTTATTTGTGGCAAATTCAGCTTTAGAAGGCATTAAATTTTCTCTATCAGACCTTATAACTCCTTTGCTGTCGAGCATCACAATATTCTTAGGATTAGCACCTAATTTTATATATAGTTTAGTGCATGAAACAGCGGCAGCTCCTGCACCACTCACTACAATTTGTACTTTAGAAATGTCTTTTTTGGCTATTTCACAAGCATTTCTTAAGGCAGCGGCCGAAATAATGGCTGTGCCATGTTGATCATCATGCATTACCGGAATGTCTAATTCTTCCTTTAGACGACGTTCAATTTCGAAGGCTTCAGGCGCTTTAATATCTTCTAAATTTATACCACCAAAAGTAGGAGCAATCGCCTTTACCGTTTCAACGAATTTATCAACATCGGTAGCGTCAACTTCTATATCAAAAACATCAATATCAGCAAAAATTTTAAAAAGTAAGCCCTTGCCTTCCATTACGGGTTTTGAAGCTTCAGGCCCGATATTTCCGAGTCCTAAAACCGCAGTACCGTTAGAAATTACCGCTACTAAATTACCTTTAGATGTGTATTTATATACATCTTTTTTATTGTCTGCTATTGCTAGGCAAGGTTCAGCAACTCCGGGAGAATATGCTAAAGATAGATCACGCTGAGTAGCATATTTTTTTGTTGGTAATACCTGAATTTTTCCTGGTTTTGGCTTTGCATGATATTCTAAAGCCTCGCGTTTCTGCTTGCTGCCGCTCATTGAAAAGTATTAGAGTTAGTAATACAAAGGTAAAAGGTTTGATTTAAAGTGAAAATTATTCTTTTAAAAATTGAATGTTTCGTTTTAAACCAGAAAATTTAGTGCGCTTTACTGCGGATTTTTTGAAAACTTTTTTAAACACATCTTCTGTTATTTCTTCCCAGTCTTTTTTTGTCATTGAAAGTAATTCAGGATGAGGATTAAATAATGGTTCGTTGTGAGGTTTTGAAAACCGATTCCATGGGCATACGTCTTGGCAAACATCGCAACCGAACATCCAATTGTCAAATTTTCCTTTGTATGACGTTGGAAGTTCATCTTTTAATTCAATAGTAAAATAGGATATACATTTACTACCATCAACTACATAAGGTTCAACAATAGCTTGTGTTGGGCAAGCGTCTATACAAGCAGTACAAGTGCCGCAATGATCTGTGGTAGGGGTATCGTACTCCAACTCTAAGTCAATAATTAGCTCGGCAATAAAATAAAAAGAACCCACTTGTTGGGTGAGTAGATTACTGTGTTTACCAATCCAACCTAAACCAGATTTTGCTGCCCAAGCTTTGTCTAAAACTGGTGCAGAATCAACAAATGCTCTGCCGTGGACTTCACCAATTTCTTCTTGAATATTATTTAGTAATTCTTTGAGTTTATCTTTAATGACAAAATGATAATCGAAGCCGTAAGCATATTTAGATAGTTTATAACTATTATCAGTTTGTTGTTCGCTGGGGTAATAATTGTACAATAGTGAGATTACAGATTTTGAGCCTTCAACTAGTTTTGTTGGATCAAGACGTTTATCAAAATGATTCTCCATATACTGCATTTCGCCATGCATATTTTGGTTCAACCATTTTTCTAATCGAGGGGCTTCTTCTTCCAGAAATTCAGCTTTAGAAATACCACATGATAAAAATCCGAGGCGTTTAGCTTCGGATTTTATAATGTCTGCATGTTGCTGCTTCTTATTCACGGTATAAATTTACGACTATTTAATTTTTTAAGTCTCTAATGATTTTAAGAAGTTTTTATTGTTGTTTATTGGATAGTTCTTGTAGCATTACAATATTCATCCCCGACTTCATAACTATCACTGGTGATAGTGTCATATCTAATTGAACCATCATTAAGCTCTACTGTTAAGTGATAAGAAATTACAGTACTAATTAGACTGTAGCTTATAGAAATGTCGGTTATAGTTCCACAAGGAATGTCTGAGTCTTTTGTGCATCCAAAACATATAATTAGGTAAAAAATAATTCCATATGTACTATTTTTCATAATTGATAGTTTTTCTAAATTCATTCCATCTATCAATTTCCCCATTAATAGAATAATGATTTGATTTCTTAAAGAGAGAACTTATTCCGCCAACGGCTGCTCCAATAGTACTACCAAAAATTCCTAAAATAGCAGTAGATTCTCCATCGGCAGCACCAAAAAGCCCATCACCTGAACTTTCTAAAGCAATCCCATAAACTACACCGATAGATGCTCCTACAGTTGAACCAATAAGAACATTGTTTCCAGCTGAATGCTTAGTCTTTACATAGTTTATGTCGTTTACCCTAATCTCTAATAAATTTTTACCTTTTTTAAGTGTTAAAATACTGTCTGAAAGAGATATTATTTTTCCTTTTGCTATTTTTTTACCTTGAAAATCATAAACTCTTAAAAAAAGATTATTTTGTTCTTGGGCATAGCTTGTGATGCCTATAAGAAGTATAATGGATAATATGAGAATTTTCATAACATTTATTTTGCTTTAATAATACAGAGAACCCATAGAAGAATTCTCTGTATTAAAATTATCTAACTTAAAGGAACACGATGTAATGCAGCTTCAAAATCTACACAATCTCCCACAGATTCAAAGTCACCACTAAAAGGAGGTATTGCCGGTGAACCTGGTGTACAACCACCAAGATAAGTATTGATTTGTTCATTAATAATACCTGGAATTGCAGGGCCGTGGTCTCGTAATACTGCATGAATTTCTGCGTCAAAAGTATTCCCCTTCAATAGACCTCCAGCGCTTGGGAGACCAAAAACATCTTCGTTTACTGAGCCTGAAATATCCCCAGCTTTCAAATGTGCTGAGAAGTTACCTTTTCCATTATTACCAACTACATGACCAGAGCCATAAATTACTTCTAGCCCAACATTAGCAAAATTTGGAAAATCTTGATCAATACATGAGCCTGGTGTGATACAATTTTCAGGATTATTCCAAACTACCAACCATAACGTATAAGCATTTCCTGGTTTTAACCCAGTAGTTTTATAATTTACAGTTACACCATTATTGCTACGGTGAATTGTAGAAGTACCTCTTATGGTACCATCATACCTAAAAATATCTTCAGTAGATTTATTAGCCTTTTTAAGGCTAGAAGAAGTGTCAATCACGTCTTCTTGAGTACAAGAAAAGAATATTAAGGCCATTATTAGTGTACCTAATTTCATTAAATTTTTCATAATAAAGTTTTTAAAAGATTTAGTTTAAGGGTCTAATCAAGAAACATTTAAGTTTCAGGTAAAGATCAATTCGCAATTATTTAGCTTTATGTCTATCTATAAAATCGAGAGCCATTTTATTAAACTCAATTGGGTTTTCATATTCTAAACCATGAGAAGCATTTGAGAGAGTTTTAAGTTCACTTTTGTCTATGCATGAAGCTAGTACGTCAGTTATTACTGTTAACACCTTTGGAGATCTATCTCCTTTTATAAGTAATGTTGGGGTCTTTAGCTTTTTAATATCATCACAACTTAGTGGAGGGAAAGGATTTTCAGTTAAAATAACGCCTCTAAGCCCAAATGCGTTATCCATCATTAAATTTTTTTGTTCTTGAGACGCTTTAGAGTAATACAAACTATCATTTAAAACACCTCCGATAAATAATTCTACAGCTTTTTCATTGTTATTGTTTTTAAAGGCTTCAGCAGTTGGAATTAAAGTGTTTATAACAAAGTCATTTCCAATTTTTTCTCCATTAGGAATATTTTGAAGTAATGACATTACTGGAGGTTCTCCAAGGGTAAGGCTACGTATTAATTCTGGATGTTCAAGAGCTGTCATTAAAGTTGTATAGCCTCCATAAGAGTGCCCCACCAAATGAACAGGGCCAAGATTGAGTGTTTTTAAAAACTCTGCAAGATCTTTTGAATGAGGAGTAACGCTATAATCATTTGACTCATTTGCTTCTTGCTTGTTCGGATGGGCGTAACGTCTGCTAATAGCAATAACTCTATACTTTTTAGAAAAGTCATCCATCTGTGCCTCCCAAGTTCGATAATCACCTACACCACCATGCACAAAAACCACAGGTTCGCCTTTCCCAATATCTAAATAGTTAATAATGTAATCGTTAACTAGAACAGATTTTAGTTTTGGTGTGGTTGCAGTTTCCTCCACTTGCGAATTCTGTTCAACTGCAGTTGCTTGCTTTTTTTTGCAACTACCCATTAGTACTAATAGACCAAAGATTAATGCAGCTATCATTTTTGTTTTCATAATTGAATAGTTTTAAATAAGTATCAAAATAGCATAAGTATTACTAGAATAAATTTCTTCATAATATTATTTGTATTGTATCTAACATTTTTATTAACTAAATTATGGTCTTGCCTCTAAGATTAAATTAAACGGTGTTTCTGTGGCTCTTCTAAAATGATTGAAACCACTGGTTATAGCCACTTCTCTTAGCCTTTTTTCTCCAGCTTGAGCACCGAGAGCTAGGCCTACTTCTTGACTCATAGAATTAGGTGTACATAACAATGTTGAGAATGAGTAGAATGCTCTTCCAACAGGATTTATATTTTCCTTTAAAGTGTCATTTGCAAAAGGTTCAACAATCATACATGTACCATCTGGTTTCAAGGAATTTTTAACATGTCTGCAAGCTCCTTCAGGATCTCCCATATCATGCAAACAATCAAAAAAGCATACCAAATCGTAGTCATTACCAGTAAAGTCTTTGGCAGTTGCTACTTGAAAAGAAATATTATTTAAGTCTGATTCTCTGGCGTGGGCCGTAGCATGATCTATAGAGCCTTGGTGAAAGTCGAAACCTATAAACTCTGAATTAGGAAATGCTTTTGCCATAATCATTGTAGAAGCGGCATGACCGCAACCTATGTCAGCTACTTTTGCGCCACTCTCTAATTTTTCTATAACACCATCTAAAGCAGGCAACCAGGTTTGAACCAAATTAGAAGCATAAGATGGTCTAAAGAATTTTTCTGTACCACAGAACAAGCAACTATGATGATCGCCCCAAGAAACTCCATTGCCAACTTTAAAATCTTTTTCCATAGTCGGTACATCGTGGTACATAGAAGAAATAGCATAATATGCACCAGTCATTAAAACAGGGCTGTCTGAGTTACTAAACACAAAAGCTTGCTCGGGTGAAAGTGAGAACATTTCATTAGCTTCATCGTATTCAACATAACCAGATGCAGCATGAGCTGACAACCATTCTCTTAAATATCTTTCATTAACACCAGATGCAGCCGCTAATTCGGTAGAGGTAGCTTTGCCCTCTTTTTCCATAATTTTATAAATACCCAATTTATCTCCAATAATAATTAGTGGACCAATAGCAGCGGCTCCCATCTCGGTAACCATTTTACCTAATAAGGTGTTTAACTTATTTTCGTTTATTTCTAATGTTTCCATTTCTGTAATATTAAAAGATGAATAATAATTTTACCGCAAGCTAGATATGGGAGTTAGGAAGCGCTTTTACCTATTTGTTTATTTGTAGAAGTATTTGTGCAAGAGGCATAAATGTCTAGCACTATTTTGTCATGATGGTGAAATGAAGTGTGATTAACTATCTGATTGATAATTATTTGTGTATTGCACTTGGCCTGCTGCCAAATTCTTCCTTAAATGCTCTACTAAACCATGATGGATCGTTAAAACCAACTTCGTAAGCAATTTCAGAAACAGATTTTTGTGTAGTTTGAAGTAGCTCTTTTGCTTTTTCTAAACGCACAGAACGAATAAAAACAGCCGTTGATTTTCCGGTAATGGCTTTTAACTTTCGGTAAATTTGAGATTCACTTAATCGAAGTTTTTGTGCAATATGTCTTGAGCCAAAAGTATGATCATCAATTTCATCATGTATAGTTTTAATAACTTTTTGAAGAAATTTTGTTTCAGGATTCTCCTCTTTTGAATTTACGATTTGCGAAAATTTATTTTTGGCAAAATTTTGCGTCATGCGTTTACGTAAAAGAATAAGTTGATCTAACCTAGTTAATAATTCAGCTTTAAAAAATGGTTTGGTTAAATAGGCATCGGCACCGTGTTCTAACCCTTTAAGTCTATCTTTTTTTGAAGCTTTTGCCGTTAGTAAAATAACAGGTATATGATCTGTTCGTTCGTCAGTTTTTAATATGTTGCAGACTTCATAGCCATCTTTGCCGGGCATCATTATATCGCAAATAATAATATCGGGTATTTTTTCAAAGGCTTTTTCTAACCCCTTATTGCCATTATTGGCAAAAAGACAATGGTATTTATTTTGTAGACAAAGTTTTAAATAATAAACTACATCTTTATTATCTTCTATAATCAAGGCCTTTGGTAGATTGGTATCTTTATCAAAAAGTTGTAAAGACCACTCTTGATCATTGTTAGTATTTGCTACATGATTAATAGGTTGGTTAATTTTTTTAGTAACAGTTGTGGCGTTATTAGTGATAGGAACTGTTACGGTAAATTCGGTTCCCTTTCGTTCATTACTGCTAACCGTAATAGAGCCACTCATATGTTCTACCAATTCTTTAGTTAGTGCCAACCCAATCCCAGTGCCTTTACCAGCTTTAGAAAAAGCGTTTTCTACCTGATAAAAACGATCAAAAATATGAGGCAATGCTTTTGCAGGAATACCAATACCATTGTCTTTTACTTTGATTATTAGAAACTCCTCATTATCCACTATTTCTTTTTTTGTGTGAAAAATGATCTTCTCGTAATTAAGGGAAAACTTAATAGCATTTGATAATAAATTAGATACTACAATTTGCAGTTTGTTATCATCAAAATCCATCATTAACTCATCTTGTTCAGTATAAATAACAATTTCGATGTTGGAAGTTTTTGCTAATGATTGGAAACTTTCGCATACATACCTTAAAAAAGGAATAATATCTGCCTGTATTAAACTTAATTCTATAGTGCCACTATCAACTTTGCTTAGCCCTAATAGTTGATTTACCAATTGTAAAAGATCCTTACCGTTGCGCTCAATGATCTCTAATCCGTCATTAGCAGTATTATATTTATGCTCTTTTAAATCTATTTTTATAGTATCTGCTAGTCCTAAGATTACCGTAAGTGGAGTTCTAAACTCATGCGTAATATTGGTATATAAATTACTTTTAAGTGTGTTTAATTCTTTGAGTTTTGCACTTTCGGCTACCGCTAATTTTCTAGAAATTTGAAACTTATAAAAATAATAGCCAAGCGATAAAATTACACCAGCGTAAAGCAAATAAGCCCACCAGGTTGCCCACCACGGGGGTAGAATGACTAAACTCATTTCAAGAGGTTTTTGATTCCATTCTTTCCCTCTAGAAAACCCATTGATCTGTAGTGTGTAATTACCGGGTTTTAGGTTTAAGAACTGTACTTCTGGGTCTTTTATAAAATTCCAAGTATCATCAGTTGGTAATAATTTATAAGCAAACTCAATATTTTTATGAATGCGGAAATCTTTAGAAGAATATTCTAAATAAAATGGAAATTGATTATACTTAAAGGTTAGTTCTTTTGCTTTTAATAAAGGAGCATTCAATATGCTTTTATAACCGTTATTATAATTTATTTCTTCATTTTTAATACGTAGTTGAGAGAAATAAAGAGGCTTTGGACTATCGATGTTTTCTAATTCTAAAGGATTAAAATGCGTTACACCGCCAATACCACCCATATATACATTACCCTCTTGGTCTTTAAATTTTGCATGAATATCGAATTCTTTGCTTTGTATGCCGTCTTCTATTCCATAATGAGAGAAAACCTCATTTTCTGTATCGAATCTAACTAAACCGTTATTAGTGCCAAGCCAAATATTGCCATAATCGTCTTCTTGTACTGTGTAAACAACTGCGTTAGGAAATTGATCTTGCTCTGCCCAAGATTTAAATTCATTATTGCCTAAAAAAAGGTTTAGACCATGTCTTGTACCTAACCATATGCGATCCTTTTTATCGATTAAAATATCATAAACTGAGTTATGAGATATTGGATTTTGAGAATCTGAAGTTTTGTAATAGTTTTCAAATTTTGGATCGTTATAGTTGTTATCTGAAAAACGAAGTTTAGTTAAACCGCCTTGAGAACCAATAAAAATAGTATTTTCTTTATCTACTGTAATAGTGTGAATAAAATCATTCTTCAATGAATTTTGATTGTTTCCATCATTCTTATATCTAGTTATTTTGACATTTCCAGACCTGTCCATTTCTAGACGAAAAATTCCATGTCCATAAGTGGCACCCCAAACATTATTGTTTTTATCTAAAACAAGATCTTTTAAGAAATCTGCATTTATTGAATTTTTATCGTTAGGATTTTGATGGAATACTCTAAACATAGGATTCTCAGGATCAAAATCTTTTAAGTCAATCATATTAAGACCTCTGGTTGTTGCTAACCACATTCTTTGATTATCTTCATCTTTAACAATTGCCCTTACTACAGCACCTGAGATACTTGTAGGATTATTTTCGTCTTCAGTTATAAAGTAAACTTTATCATCTTTAATTAAATTGAGCCCTCCATCTGAAGTACCTATCCATAAACCATGTTCATCCTTAAAAATTGAAAAAATAACATTATCATTAAGAAGGTGTTTTCCTCGCTGATCTTTTGAAATATTTTTAAAATAAAGCGGGTTAAAATCTATTAAGTTTAAATAGTTTGCTGTACCTATAAGTAATTGTTTGTCGGATAATTTTAATAAAGATTGAACAGTATTATTGCTGAGACCAATACCGTTTTCTAAATATTGTATTTTTTGGAGTACCTTACCTTGTAACCAATCAAATATATAGACTCCATTACCTGTTGCTATCCAAACAGAATTAGTATCATGTTCTAAAAAATCTAAAACATGCTTGGTTTTAAAAATACCGGACTCCTCAAGTTCTATTAATTCTACTTTTTGAGTATTATAATCATAGACAAAGAAGCCAAAATCACTTCCAATAAGCAAATTATTACCAGTATTGTAAAAAGATTGTACGTGTCCTTTGACCACAGCTTCAATCTGATCTTCAGAAGGAATATCTTTTTTAGGATTTATTTTATAAATATTTCCTTGATAAGTACCAGCCCACAGAAAACCTTGTTCGTCAAATAATAAAGCACTTAAAGCCTGATTTTTTAAATAATTGGTTTGTGCGAAAGTGCCATCTTCTTTGTATTGAAGGCGATGAAGACCAGAAATACGTGAGGCTATCCACACAACTCCTTCATTATCGATGGCAAGTGCAGAAATTATCTCATTTTCATCATTAGAATTTTCTAATTGTATTCTTTGAAAGGTGCCAAGATTCGGATTAAAATAATTGAGACCATTGCCAATAGTTCCAACCCAAATATTTCCTTTAGAATCTTCAAGCAGTTTATTTACAAGGTTGCCAGAGATTGAAGTAGAGTCTGATTCTATGTACTTATAATGCTTGAATTCATTACCATCAAATCTATTAAGACCATCTTGCGTAGCTATCCAAACAAAACCTGATTTATCCAGTAATAAATCATTTGATGAAACTTGAGACATTCCGTCTTCAAGCGTGAAGTATTTAATTCTTAAGCTATCATTATCTTGAAATGTAGAACTATATACTATAGAAGAAATAAAGTATAAACTTAAAATAAAAGGTAAGCGTAACTTGTTTATGTAAGAATAAAGAAGGTTCACCTGTAGCTGATTTTTAGTTCTAAGCTATAAGGCTATAGTATAGTTTGTTATATAGCTTTTGTTCCATTAAAGTTAAGAATAAATTAATAAAAGTGATTTTTGGTCGGATATGTATACTTTTTTGAACAAAAAAGACTGTTTAAAAAACAGTCTTTTATATGATAATTAAAAGCTCTTAAAAACTTAATTTAATGTAGGATCACTGGCTGGTACCAAGGGATTTGTATGGTGAAAAACACCCATAGGATTTTCTAAGCCAACCCATGCATGTAAGGTATAGCCGCTGGCGCCACAATTAACTTCCCACTCATCCTGATCTCCAATAAAGCTATTAGGTACTGGTACTTCTCCATTGTCAACACAGAAAGGAGGTGCTAATCCTGGAATAGGCACTAAATACTCGGCAGCACCAAAGATCATATTGCCTTCTTCATCTCTATGATATACTAAGATTTCGGGCTCTAATAAGTTAAACTCACCATTAACTTTGTTTGGATTAAGATAGTGGTATCCCATATTAGGTACGTACATATCTGGTGGCGGACCTACTAATTGTGTGTAGCCTTGTGCTTGTGCTACTTGAAAATTGTGAAAGCGTCTCATCTTTTTCTTTAAGAAAGCAACCTGTTCTTGCCAAGTTGTTAAACGATCAATATTGGCTGCTTTTTCTTCAGTTAAAATTTCGCTTTCAGATTCTGAAGAACATGATAAGAATGTAAAGCCAATTAGCATAATTGCGATTGTGCTTACTACTAAGTTCTTAAAAATGTTTGTCTTTGAATTTTTCATAACATGAGTTATTAGTTAATAAAATAGTTATGTCAAAATTCTGAAGAATGTTTTCGCTCGAATAGAAGGGAGGTCACAAATGCTAACACTTACGTTGCATTAAACATAAAATATAGAATTTAGGTATTGAAATTTAAAACAATCCACCTTGGCCACCAGTTTTAATCCGTCCTAAATGTTTGTAGGCAGATTCGGTAGCTTCACGACCTCGAGGTGTACGCATAATAAAACCTTCTTGAATTAAAAAAGGTTCATATACTTCCTCTATGGTTTCAGCATTTTCACCTACAGCAGTGGCAAGTGTAGAAATACCAACTGGTCCTCCTTTAAATTTATCTATGATGGTTGAAAGGATTTTATTATCCATTTCATCTAATCCATGTGCATCAACATTTAAGGCCTTTAAAGCGTATTTGGCAATTTCTATATTAATATTTCCATCACCTTTTATTTGAGCAAAATCACGTACTCTTCGAAGTAATGCGTTTGCAATTCTTGGTGTACCGCGGCTTCTGCCAGCAATTTCTATGGCAGCTTCCATAGATATAGGTACGTTAAGAATTTTTGCACTACGTTGAACAATTGTTGTAAGCAAATCAGTTTTATAATAATGCAATCTGCTGCTAATACCAAAACGAGCTCGCATAGGAGCGGTTAACAATCCTGATCTAGTAGTAGCACCAACTAATGTGAACGGCTCTAAATTGATTTGGACTGTTCTTGCATTGGGCCCAGATTCGATCATGATATCGATCTTGTAATCTTCCATGGCGGAGTACAGGTATTCCTCTACTATTGGACTAAGACGATGAATTTCATCTATGAACAAAACATCACGTTCACCAAGGTTTGTGAGCAGTCCTGCTAAATCGCCAGGCTTATCTAAAACAGGACCAGAAGTTACTTTAATGTTTGCATTTAATTCGTTACTTAAGATATGAGCAAGCGTGGTTTTACCTAATCCAGGAGGTCCATGAAACAGTGTGTGGTCTAACGCTTCTTCACGTTGATTTGCTGCTTCTACAAATATTTTTAAATTTTCAAGTACTTGTTCTTGACCAGTAAAATCATCAAAACTTAGTGGACGTAGTTTTCTTTCGATATCTAATTCTTCGCTAGAATAATCTTCACTCGAAGGATTTAAATGCTCATTCATGAAAACAAATATATATGAAAATAAAAAAGCATCCTTAATTTTTAAGGATGCTTTTTGTTTTAATTTTAAAAGATATTAGATTTTAATTTTTGCAGGTACGATAATGGCACTAGGAAATCCTTCTTTGATTTCTACTAGCGAACGATCTGCCTCTAATCTGGTTTTATATGATCCCACCCAAACTTTCCAGTAAGGCGAGTGAAATTTTAATTCAGAACTGATGTCAATGAACGATGTTTTAAATTTATCTCTTACATCTATAGCTGCATTTTCTGAGCCATAGAATAATTGAATTTTATAGCCTTTAACATATTTAAGACTTTTGTTATAGGCTCTCTTCATATCAATTAATTGCTTGATGCTTTGGCTGCTTTCAATCTTTATGGTTCCTTCACTTTGCGCAAAGCAACTAACGGTAAAAATTAATGTAAATATTGTTAAAAGAAACCTGTATTTAAGAGTTAACTTTCTCATTATGAATGATTATTTATGCAAAAATAAAACTTTGATTTTAGCTATTTAAAAAAACAGCTTATTTAGAATTATTATAAATTACATTTAACATTATTTTTGGATTTTGTGTAATGCATATAAATAGTATTTTTGTCAAATCTTTTGACCAGACCTAATTGTGTTTTTACGCCACTGGTATTAAAGAAAAAATCGTACCAAACAAGACAGAAATATACATTATAATATGAAAAGTGTGCATAAACACAATCAAACCTTAAGATTATTCCTTTCAAGTCTTACACTACTTTTACTTTTTTCACTTCAGCTTTCAGCACAAGAAATTGATTCTACTCAGGTTAGAACGGGTAAAAAAATATTCAATGCTAATTGTGCTTCTTGTCATAAGTTAGAGGGTACATTAATTGGACCCGCGTTAGGTGAGATAGAAGATAGAAGAACCAATGAGTGGTTAAAAGCTTGGATTAAAGATAATGCTGCTTTAAGAGCTAGTGGAGATGCAGATGCAATTGATATTTTTAACGAATACAATGGCTCGGTAATGACAGCGTTTCCTCAGTTATCTGATGATGATATTGATGCAATTTTAGCGTATACAACTTATGGTGATGTAGATAAAAAGGTTGTTACAACGACGGACGGAGATGTTGTTGAAGAAGAACCTTCTACAGCATGGATGACTTATATTGTTCTTTTTGTATTACTACTATTAACATTGTGGGTATATCTTAAAAGTAATAATGAATTCTTAAAGTTAGTGACAACTATTGCATTATTGTTGGCAACGGCCTATTATGGATATGGAGCGTTGATGAGTATCGGTGTAGACGAGGGTTATCAGCCAATTCAACCAATTGCTTTTTCACATAAAATACATGCTGGCGAGAATAAAATAGATTGTCAATACTGTCACTCTTCGGCTAAACATAGTAAAACATCTGGTATACCATCGGTTAACGTGTGTATGAATTGTCATAAATCAATACAAGAAGTTGCTGAGGGTGCTACTGTAGAATTTAATGGAGAAACTTTAGGAAAGCCTGAATTAGATGCAGAGATTCAAAAGATATACGATGCTATTGGCTTTGATAAAGAAAAACTAGCATATATAGAAGGATATGAACAAAAGCCAGTAAAATGGACACGTGTTCACAACCTTCCAGATTTTGCATATTTCAATCACTCACAACACGTAACAGTTGGTAATTTACAGTGTCAGAAATGTCACGGTCCGGTAGAAGAAATGGATGAAGTATATCAATTTTCACCATTAACTATGGGTTGGTGTATAGAGTGTCATAAAGAAACAGAAGTTGACCTAAAAGGTAACGAATACTACGCTAAAATTCACGAAGAATTATCTAAAAAATACGGTGTAGAGAAAGTGACGGTAGCTCAGATGGGTGGTAAAGAATGTGGTAAGTGTCACTACTAGAAATTAATTTTAAGAATTAGACATTAGTCAATATAAATAGTCAATTTAATATGGCATCAAACAAGAGATACTGGAAAAGTGTTGAAGAGCTTAAAGAAGACAGCTCTATTGTTGAAAAGCTGAGACAAAACGAATTTGCAGAAAGTATTCCTACAGATGAATTTCTTGGTGATAAAGAAACTTTAGAAAAATCTGATACTTCACGTAGAGACTTTTTAAAGTATGTTGGTTTTACAACAGCTGCCGCTTCGTTAGCTGCTTGTGAAGGCCCAGTAATAAAGTCGATTCCTTATGTAGTAAAGCCAGATAATGTGGTGCCTGGAGTGCCAGATTATTATGCATCTGCTATTGCAGACGGAACTGATTTTGCTAGCGTGCTTGTAAAAGTTCGTGAAGGGCGCCCAATTAAAATTGAGCCAAATAAATTGGCAAAGACTAGTGGAGATACAAATTCAAGAGTTCAAGCTTCGGTTTTAAATTTATACGATAACAATCGTTTAAAAGGACCTAAAGCTGCTGGTAATAATGCTGATTGGACTACCTTAGATAGCGAAATAGCTGTTAAGTTGAATGCCTTGAAAGGAGGAAATCAGAAGATTGTATTCCTTACGGGAACATTAGCAAGTCCATCCACTGCAAAGCTAGTTCAAGACTTTACTGCATTATATCCTAATACAGAGCATGTTTCATATGATGCTATTTCTGAATCTGGAGCATTAGATGCTTTTGAAGCTATGTATGGTGAAAGAGCATTGCCAGATTATGATTTCAGTAAAGCAGATGTAATTGTATCTGTGGGTGCAGATTTCTTAGGAGATTGGCAAGGTGGCGGATTTGAAGTTAGTTACTCAAAAGGGCGTATTCCAAAAAATGGAAAAATGTCCCGTCATATTCAGTTTGAATCGAATATGTCATTAACAGGCGCTAATGCTGATAAAAGATATATGGTAAAACCTTCGCAACAAGCGAAAGTATTACACGATTTATATAATGCTCTTATAAATGGAGCAACTCCATCTGATGAAAACGTAGCTAAGGCGGCTGCGCAACTAAAGAAAGCTGGCAGTAAAGCCGTTGTTGTTGCCGGAGCAAATAATAAAGATGCTCAATTAGTAGCATTGGCTTTAAATAAAGCTATAGGTAGCAAGGTTATTGATACTTCTGCACCACGATATGTAAGAAGTGGTAGTGATACTAAAGTTGCTAAGCTAATAGCCGATATGAAAGCGGGTACTGTGGGTGCTGTACTTACTTATAATGCTGACCCAGCATATACATTAGCTAGCGGTGCTGAGTTCTCTGAAGCTTTAAAAAATGTTTCACTTTCTGTAGCTTTTTCATCTAGTGATGATGCTACAGCTAAGGCATCACAATATGTTGCTCCAACTCCACATTACTTAGAGGCTTGGGGAGATGTGCAAACTAAGAAAGGTCATTTCGGGTTAACACAACCAACAATTAGACCTTTACATAATACAAGACAATTTCAAGATAGTTTATTAAAATGGATTGGTTCAGGTCAATCTTACTATGATTATCTTAAAGCATATTGGACATCTAATGTTTTAGGTGGTACATCATGGAATCAAGCGCTGCATGATGGTGTGTTCGCTTCTACTGCTTCATCAGCAACAAATGATACAGCTACAGCTGAGGGAGAAGAAACTCCTGTTGTAAATGTTGCCGCTGCGCTTTCAGCTTTAGCGAATGTACAATCAGCTGAATTAGAATTAAATTTATATACCAAAACAAGTTTAGGTGATGGTAAAATGGCAAACAATCCTTGGTTGCAAGAATTGCCAGATCCAATTACGAGAACTTCTTGGGATAACTATATTACAATCTCGGCACCAGACGCTGCTAAGTATGGTATAGAGAACTGGACAGTTTCTAATGGAGCATTAGATGGTAACTTAGTAAATGTTACTGTTAATGGTGTAACTGTAGAAAATGTTCCGGCTTATATTCAACCAGGGCAAGCTCAAGGCTCTATTGGCTTTGCGCTAGGTTATGGTAGAGTAGATGGTGTTAATGATAATATGAAGATAGGTGTAGATGCTTATCCTTTATATCAGAACTTTTCAACTAATCAACCTGTAACGATTGAAAAAGTAGCAGGTAAACATGGTTTTGCTTGTGTTCAGTTACAACATACGTTGATGGGTAGAGATGAAATCATTAGAGAAACAACTTTAGCTGATTTTGTAAATAAACCAAAACACGATTGGAATCCTGCACCTCATGTTCAATTAGAGCATCAGTCAGTTGGTTTAGAGAAAGTAGATTTATGGGACAAATTTGAAGATAATGTTGGTCCTAAATTCAATTTATCGATAGACTTAGCATCTTGTACTGGTTGTGCGGCTTGTGTTGTAGCATGTCATGCAGAGAACAATGTACCTGTTGTTGGTAAAGAAGAGATACGTAAGAGTAGAGATATGCACTGGTTGCGTATTGATAGATATTATTCTTCTGAAATGACTGATGAAAGAGGTAAAGAAGAAGGTATTTTTGGTTCAGGTGAATTCTTTAATGCACAGACTGTACCATCTGATAATCCAGATGTTACTTTTCAACCAGTAATGTGTCAACATTGTAATCACGCTCCTTGCGAAACAGTTTGTCCGGTAGCGGCAACTTCACATGGTCGTCAAGGTCAAAATCAAATGGCATATAACCGTTGTGTTGGTACACGTTATTGTGCCAATAACTGTCCTTATAAAGTACGTCGTTTCAACTGGTTTAAATATTTTGATAATAACGAATTTGACTATAACATGAACAATGATTTAGGTAGAATGGTACTAAACCCGGATGTGGTAGTACGTTCTCGTGGGGTGATGGAAAAATGTTCTATGTGTATTCAAATGACACAGTCAACAATCCTTAAAGCAAAACGTGAAGGAAGACCTGTTGAAAAAGATGAGTTTGAAGTAGCATGTGCAAATGCATGTAGTACTGGTGCTATGGTATTTGGAGATGTAAATAACGAAGAGAGTAAAGTAGCACATCTTAAAGAAGATGAGAGAACATTCCACTTATTAGATTTTGTGGGTACACAGCCAAATGTGTTCTATCAATTAGATGTAAGAAATACAAACGAAGCATAATAATTAAGAATAAGATATAATTATGGGTCATTACGAAGCACCTATTAGAGAAGCAATCATTACAGGAGATAAAAGTTATCATGATATCTCTGTTGATGTGGCTAGACCTATTGAAGGAAAAGCCAATAAAAAATGGTGGATTGCCTTTATTATTTCATTAGCAGCCTTTTTATGGGGATTCGGAGCCATTGCTTATACCATCGGTACAGGTATTGGTGTTTGGGGTTTAAATAATAGAATTAACTGGGCTTGGGATATTACAAACTTCGTTTGGTGGGTTGGTATCGGTCATGCCGGAACCTTAATTTCGGCAGTACTATTATTATTCCGTCAGAAATGGAGAATGGGTATTAACCGATCAGCAGAAGCAATGACCATTTTTGCGGTTGTTCAAGCGGGTTTATTTCCATTGATTCATATGGGTCGTATCTGGGATGGTTTTTATGTATTACCAATTCCGAATCAATTAGGTGCATTGTGGGTAAATTTTAACTCACCATTATTATGGGATGTATTTGCAATCTCAACATATCTTACAGTTTCATTAGTATTCTGGTGGACAGGTTTATTACCAGATTTTGCAATGATTCGCGATAGAGCTACAAAACCTTTTCAGAAGAAAATATATAGTTTATTAAGTTTCGGATGGACTGGTAGAGCAAAAGATTGGCAACGTTTTGAAGAAGTATCATTAGTTTTAGCAGGTCTGGCAACACCATTAGTGCTTTCTGTGCATACCATTGTATCTTTTGACTTTGCCACCTCGGTAATACCTGGATGGCATAGTACAGTATATCCTCCGTACTTTGTTGCAGGAGCAGTGTTCTCTGGTTTTGCCATGGTGCAAACATTACTATTAATTATGCGTAAAGTATGTAATCTAGAGGATTATATTACTAGAGTACATGTTGAAAATATGAACAAGGTAATCTTAGTTACTGGTGGTATTGTAACTGTTGCTTATTTATCAGAATTCTTTGTTGGATGGTACACAGGTAGTAGTTACGAAGACTTTGTATATTTATCAGTAGGTGCCGCAACAGGACCTTACTGGTGGGCATTCTGGTCGTTAATTATTTGTAACTCGGTGATTCCACAATTATTTTGGTTCAAAAAAATTAGAACAAATTATATCTGGACATTTGTGATCTCAATCTTTATCAATATTGGTATGTGGTTTGAGCGTTTCGATATTATTGTAATCAATTTATCAAGAGGACATTTACCTTCCTCTTGGACACAGTTTTCACCAACATTTGTAGACATAGGTATCTTTATAGGTACTTTAGGGTTCTTCTTTGTACTATTCTTATTATATGCGAGAACATTCCCTGTAATTGCACAGGCAGAGGTAAAATCTATCTTAAAATCTACTGGTGATAATTATAAGAGAGCAAGAGAAACTGGTAAAGACGTTGTATTAGGTAATTCTTCTGCAGACTCACAATCAGATGCTGTAGAGACTGAAGAAGAATCTTCAATTATAGATGATATTTCTGATAAAGCAAGTAGCTTATTAGGTAGTATTGGTTTATTTGATGCCGATACGCAAACGGCTGATGATTTAAAGAAGATCAGCGGTGTGGGGCCAAAAATGGAAGAAACCTTAAACAAAATTGGAATCTTCACATTTGATCAGGTTAGTAAAATGACTAAAAAAGAATATGACTTGTTAGATAGTATTACAGGTTCTTTCCCTGGTAGGGCAGAACGTGATGATTGGGCAGGTCAAGCTAAAAAATTGAAATCTTAATTATGAGTTCAAAAGTAATTCACGCTTTGTATGACGATGATGATGTGCTTATGAAAGCCGTTAAAGATGTTCGTGCAGCACACCATCATATAGAGGAAGTTTATACACCTTTCCCGGTTCACGGTTTAGATAAAGCTATGGGCTTAGAACCAACAAGAATGGGTATCACCGCATTTATGTTTGGCTTAACAGGTTTAAGCTTCGCTGCTTGGTTCTTAAATTATATAATGATTCAAGATTGGCCACAAAATATTGGTGGTAAACCAAGTTTTGCATTTTATATGAATATGCCTGCTTTTGTACCTATATTGTTTGAAATGACAGTATTTTTTGCAGCGCATTTAATGGTAATTACATTTTATATGCGTAGTAAAATATGGCCATTTAGAAAAGCTGAAAACCCAGATCCAAGAACTACTGATGATAAATTCTTGATGGAAGTTGCGGTTCATGGTAACGAAGATGAATTAGCTTCTTTATTAAAAAATACTGGAGCAATAGAGATTAACGTAAAAGAAAAGCACTAATAATTTATGAAGAGCTTTGTAAAAATAATAGTAGTATTTGTAGCCATCTTAATGTTAGCATCTTGTGCTGATAAAAGAAAAAGACAAGTACAATATATGGCAGACACTGATATGTATAATGCTGTGCCTTATGATACCTATGCTGCAGATTCAGTATTTAAAGACGGAACATCTGCTCAACTTCCTGTTGAGGGAACAATAGCTAGGGGTAATGTACCTTTTGATTATCTGAATTCTGAAGCAGAATATGTAAGAGCAAAAGACTCTTTAAGGTCTCCTTTAAAAGTGACTGAAGCAAATTTAACTAATGGTAAAAAAATGTACGATATCTATTGTGCTTCTTGCCATGGTGCTAAAGGAGACGGACAAGGGCCATTAGTGCAAAATGAAAAGTTTTTAGGGATACCTAATTATAAAGATAGAGAACTTACAGAAGGGAGCATCTACTACGTAATTATGCATGGTAGAAACTTAATGGGGTCTCACTCTTCACAGCTAAATGCTACTGAGCGCTGGCAAGTAGTACAGTATGTTGAGAAGTTAAGAAACGATATGTTAAAATAAATTATAAAACGGATTATCCGAATATTATAGATATGTACACATTTTCAAGTAGATTAAAAACCTTAGCACTGGCGTTCATGATTTTGGGTGCTTTAGGTATAGGTTATGGTTTTCTTACTACGCCAACAACTACCGAAGAGGTAAAAGAAATGCTTCATAAAGATGATGGTCATGGTGGCGGTCACGCTTCCGCTGAAACTCATCAAGACGAAGCACATCCTGTAAAAGCAATCGATGAACAAATTGCTGCTGTACATAAAGAAGATTTAAAAGAAGTAGTCGAGCATATAGTTGAAGTTGTTCAAGATTCAACTCACACTGAAGATCATGCTACTGAAACACAAGAAGAAGAAGCACAAGATTCGAATCATAGCGATGCAGAAGGAACAGATGAGCATAAAGAAGAATCTCATACTATTGCAGCGGATGCTCATGGAGCTAAAAAAGATGATGGTCACGGAGGTGGACATGGTGAAGTTGATGAACAAGCTCATTTAGAACACGAATTAACATTTGCAAAGAACAGACCTTGGACAGCTATGTATGTGCCAATGTTATTCTTTTTACTACTTAGTGTTTGTGCATTTGTATATTACTGTATTCAAAGAGCGGCTACGGCTGGTTGGTCTCCAGTAGTGTTTAGAGTAATGGAAGGCGTTTCTGCATACATTGTACCAGGTTCTATAATCGTTTTGGCATTTTTAATCTACTCATCAGTAGGTCATGGCAATCATATGTTTGCTTGGATGTATACTAGTATCGATCCTACAGCAGAAAATTACGATTATGCTATGGAAGTAAAAGATTGGTGGTTAAATATTCCTGGATTTGTAATTAGATCGTTTATTTATGTATTAATATGGATCGGTTTCAGACATTTTATAATTAAGAATTCTAGAGCTCAAGATGAAGCTTCAGACTTAAAACCATATAAGAGAAACTTTACACTTTCTGTGGTATTTTTAGTAGTATTCTTAGTAACAGAATTATTTATGGCTTTCGATTGGTTAATGTCTATTGATCATCACTGGTTTAGCCAATTATATCCTTTCTATGTGTTTGCCAGTATGTTTGTATCTGCAATTACAGTAATTGCTTTTGTAACAATTTATTTACGAGCTAAAGGATTTTTACCTTTTGTAAATGATAGCCATATACATGATTTAGCTAAGTATATGTTTGCATTTAGTATTTTCTGGACATACTTATTCTTTGCTCAGTTTATGTTGCAATGGTACGCTAACATCCCTGAAGAAACAACATATTTCTATCCTCGTTTAATAGGCACATACCAGCCATTATTTATTGGTATGTTAATTATGAATTTCGTATTCCCAATATTAGTATTAATGAATAGTGATTATAAAAGAGTACCATGGTTTGTGGTATTAGCAGGTTTGGTTATTCTTGCAGGTCATTATTTAGATGTATTTGTAATGGTAGCGCCGGGTACTGTGGGTAGCAATTGGCATTTTGGTATTCCTGAAATAGGAGGAATATTATTCTTTTTAGGCTTGTTCATATATGTTGTGTTCAATGCATTAACAAAAGCACCATTACTGGCGAAAGGAAATCCATTAATGAAGGAAAGTGAAATATTTCATTACTAAAGAAAATTATCAACTATAACAGATGAAGGCATTATTTTTTATTATAATTTTTGTAGCACTAACAGTTGCATGTTGGCAATTTGTGAAGTTATTAGGTTTAACTAAAACTGAAAATGCTACAGCTACTCCAAGAGAGAATAATATTAACGGATGGTTGATGTTAGGTCTTATGGGCTTTTTATATGGATTGATGTTATGGAGTATGTATGGTGGTAAAGATGTGTTATTACCTCAACTATCAGCTTCAGCGGAAGGCTATCATATAGATGTATTATTTAAGATTACTATGACAATGATTTTGGTAATACAGTTTATTTTACAATTTTTAATATTCTATTTTACTTGGAAGTATAGAGGAACAGAAGGTAGAAAAGCTTATTTCTTTGCTGATAGTCATAAATTAGAGTTATGGTGGACAGTAACGCCAGCCGTAGTTTTAACATTCTTAATTATTTATGGGTTGTGGACTTGGAACCAAGTAATGGATGCTTCTGATGCCGAAAATCCACTAATTGTAGAATTATATGGGAAACAATTTCAATGGGAAGCACGCTATGCTGGTGAAGATAATGTATTAGGTTCTGCCAACGTTCGTTATATAGAAGGTATAAATACAATGGGTGTTGATATGTCTGATAAAAATGCAGCAGATGATATACCATTAACGCCAGACCCAACATCTTTTGTTAAAGAATTACACCTACCGAAAGGTAGAAAGGTAATTTTTAAATTACGTTCTCAAGATGTATTACATTCAGCTTACATGCCACATTTTAGAGCTCAAATGAACTGTGTACCAGGTATGACAACTCAAATTGCTTTTACACCTACGCTTACTACTGAAGAAATGCGTGAGTACCCAGATACTAAAACTAAATGGGAAAATATTAATAAGTTAAGAGAGGCTAAAGGAGAAGATCCTGTTGAGTTCGATTATATCTTGTTATGTAATAAGATATGTGGTGCTTCACATTATAACATGCAGTTGAAAATTGTTGTTGAAGAAGAAGTAGAGTTCAATAAATGGATTGCAACTCAAAAAACATTAGCACAAAGTTTAAAATAAAAGATAATAAAGTAGTAGAGATATGTCAGATCACCATCATCATAAAGAAACTTTCGTAACAAAGTACATCTTTAGTCAAGACCATAAGATGATCGCAAAACAGTATTTAATTACTGGTATGATCATGGGTATTATTGGTATTTTTATGTCAATGCTATTTCGTTTGCAATTGGCATATCCAGAACAAGAATTTAGCATTATTGAAGCCTTTTTAGGTAGAGGTGGTGAAGGTGGTGTTATGTCACCAGATATGTATATGGCATTAGTAACAATACATGGTACTATTATGGTATTCTTTGTATTGACAGCTGGTTTAAGTGGTACATTTAGTAACTTGTTAATTCCATTACAAATTGGTGCGCGTGATATGGCATCAGGCTTTTTGAATATGCTGTCGTATTGGATGTTCTTTTTATCTAGTGTTGTAATGGTTATTTCACTATTTGTGGAAACAGGACCAGCATCTGCTGGATGGACCGTATATCCGCCATTGAGTGCCTTACCTCAAGCTATGGCTGGTTCAGGATTAGGTATGACACTTTGGCTAGTGTCAATGGCTATTTTTATTGCTTCATCGTTATTAGGGTCGTTAAATTATATTGTAACAGTATTAAACCTACGTACAAAAGGGATGAAAATGACAAGATTGCCATTAACTATCTGGGCATTCTTTATTACCGCTATTATTGGTGTTATTTCTTTCCCTGTATTATTGTCAGCTGCGTTATTATTGATTTTCGATAGAAGTTTTGGTACGTCATTCTATTTATCGGATATATTTATTTCTGGTGAAGTATTGCATTATCAAGGAGGATCTCCGATTTTATTTGAACACTTATTCTGGTTCTTAGGACACCCAGAAGTATATATTATTTTATTACCAGCATTAGGGTTAACCTCAGAGGTAATAGCTACCAATTCACGAAAACCTATTTTTGGTTATCGTGCTATGATCGGTTCTATTATTGCAATCGCTTTCTTATCAACCATTGTTTGGGGTCACCATATGTTCGTAACAGGTATGAATCCTTTCTTAGGATCAGTATTTACATTCACAACACTATTAATTGCAATTCCATCAGCGGTAAAAGCATTTAATTATATCACTACACTCTGGCGCGGTAATCTTCAGTTAAACCCTGCCATGATGTTTTCTATCGGATTGGTATCTACATTTATTTCAGGTGGTTTAACAGGATTAATACTTGGCGATAGTGCATTAGATATTAATGTGCATGATACCATGTTTGTGGTAGCGCATTTCCACTTGGTAATGGGTATTTCTGCAATGTTTGGTATGTTTGCGGGTATTTATCACTGGTATCCTAAAATGTATGGTAAAATGCTAAACAAAGATTTAGGGTATTTACATTTTTGGTTA
The DNA here is from genome assembly GCF_056591635.1 of Maritimimonas sp. 2304DJ26-3. Taxonomy (NCBI): domain Bacteria; kingdom Pseudomonadati; phylum Bacteroidota; class Flavobacteriia; order Flavobacteriales; family Flavobacteriaceae; genus Maritimimonas; species Maritimimonas sp. 2304DJ26-3. Next base: position 267,601 of record NZ_JBWQOK010000001.1, on the reverse strand, counting down.
ACGGCAATTGCTGCTTATGGAGTATTCTTCCCAATGCACTTTACGGGCTTGGCTGGATTACCACGTAGATATTATAACAATACAGCATTCCCAATGTTTGATGATTTATTGCATATCAATCAGGTAATCACAGTATTTGCTATTATCGGTGGTTTGGCGCAATTGATTTTCTTAGCTAATTTCTTCTTTAGCATGAAGAAAGGACCTAAAGCGCCTATGAATCCTTGGAAATCTAATACATTAGAATGGACAGCGCCTGTAGAACATATGCACGGTAACTGGCCAGGCGAAATTCCTCATGTACATCGTTGGGCATATGATTATAGTAAGAGAGATGCGAATGATGAGCTTTGGGGCGGGCAAGACTTTACGCCACAGAACATTCCTATACGTGAAGGCGAAGAAGAATTTTAGAAGATAACAACAGTTTTATATATTGAAAAACCTCATAGCATTTACTATGAGGTTTTTTTATTTCTCCAAAAAGGCACCCAAAAAGATTGTTTGGGCGCCAATAAGTCGCGGTATATAAATCCCCTTCCGCTTCTCGTGATTAAAAGTAAATAAAAAAGGGATAATTTATTTCCTCTTAATTGCCTATTTTTAAAAATATTATAAACAACTTATTCACCAATGAAATTCCTAAAAATCATTTTAAAGTTTTTTTTAATTTTAGTCATATTGGTGGCTTTAGCTCTATGGTTATTTTCTAGAACATTAAGACCAGATTATGAAGGCAACCTTGAACTTAATAAGTTAAAAGATAAGGTTGAAGTTTTCTATGATGATTATGGAGTACCACATATTTATGCTCAAAATGAATTAGATGCAAGGAGAGCTTTTGGTTATGTACACGCGCAAGATAGATTGTGGCAGATGGAATTAATTAGAAGAATAGCCGCCGGAAGACTTTCGGAACTATTTGGTGAAAAGATGTTGCGAAATGATAAGTTTTTTTCTAGTCTGGGCATCGAAGAAGCAGCTGAAGAAATTATAAAAAATCTTGATAAAAATAGTGACGCTTATAAATTGGCAATGGCATATTTAGATGGTATTAATCAATTTATTAAAGAGGGTCCAACGCCTGTAGAATTTTATTTAGTAGGCCTAGAAAAAGAGGAGTATACACTTAAAGATGTTTATAATGTAATAGGGTATATGGGGTTCAGTTTTGCCATTGCTCATAAAACAGAACCAGTTCTAACTGAAATCAAAGAGAAGTTAGGTGCTGATTACTTAATGGAATTAGAAGTTGTAATAGATAGTACAACTACGCTAATTAACAATGAGAAAAATTCAATATTTGAAAGTCGTTTGGCAAAAGCCGTTAATGAAATTTATGAGCAATTACCAGTACCACCATTTATTGGGAGTAATAGTTGGGTGATTGGCCCAGAAAAAACAAAGAATGGTAAAGTGATCTTCGCTAATGATCCGCATATTGCTTTTGCACAACCAGCGGTCTGGTATCAATCGCATATTGTTACACCAGATTATGAAATGTACGGCTATAATTTGGCCTTAACACCTTTTCCTTTATTAGGGCATAATCGAAATTATGCGTATGGATTAACCATGTTCGCCAACGATGATTTAGATTTCTATTTTGAAGAAAATAATCCAGAAAATGATGCACAATACCTTACACCAGAGGGCCCAAAAGATTATAAAATTCGTAAGAAGAATATTAAAGTAAAAGATGGAGAAACAGTGTCATATGATCTTCGAATAAGTAGACACGGAGCAATAGTTAATGATGTAGTCGAACAAATTAATGATGATAGACCTATAGCTATGGATTGGGTCTATACTAATTTTGAAAATAAAATGTTAGACGTTTCTTATCAAATGTCACATGCCAATTCTTTAGAGGAGTTTAAAAAAGGAGCATCGATGATCCATGCACCAGGATTGAATGTTATGTACGGAGACGCCTTAGATAATATTGCTTGGTTTGCTTCGGGTAAGCTTCATAAATTTAAAAATAATGTCAATTCTAAATTGATCCTTAACGGGAATAGTACAGACGATGAAAAAGAATATTTAGATTTTGAAGAAAATCCTCAAGCAATTAATGCTTCTACAAATTATGTGTATTCTGCAAATAATCAACCGGATTCAATTGCTGGAATCTTATATCCAGGATATTATCAGCCAGAAGATCGAGCGAAACGTATTGTTAATCTATTGGATACTAAGAATGACTTTACTAAGAAAGATGTTATGATAATGATTAACGATGTAACGAGCTCTATGACGCCTACTATGATAGAAAGAGCTTTTAAGAATGTTGACACCAACTCATTTTCTGATAAAGAAAAAGAAGTACTAAAGATTTTACAAGCATGGAATGGTAATTATAATCTAGAAAGTATTGCGCCAACTATATATAATCGATTTATCTATGAATGGCTTGAGAATACCTATTTGGACGAAATGGGGGATACTTTTTACACTTTTTTAAATACTTCACAACAAAAGAAGGTAGCGGCTAATCAAATGGAACGAGAACAATCTGTTTGGTGGGACGACATTACTACAAAAGATAAAATTGAGACTAAGAATGATATAGTTATAAAATCATTTAAAGAAGCAATGTTATTCTTAGAAAATCAGTTAGGTGATAACATTAATTCTTGGACTTGGAATCGAGTGCATACGCTTGAGCATAATCACCCTATCGGACAGGTAAAATATTTGCGTAGCTATTTTAATGTAGGGCCATTTCCTATAAATGGAGGTAAAGAAGTGATCAACAATTTAGCGTTTAATTTAGATAGTACAGGTTATTATAAAGTGAGTTCCGGTCCATCAACACGTAGGGTTATTGATTTTTCCGATATTGAAAATAGTATGAGTATTTCGCCGACAGGTCAATCAGGAAATCCGTTTAGCGATCATTATAAAGATCAAGCTCAGAAATATGTTGATGGTGAATTTGTGCCAATGTTATTGAATAAAGATGTTATTCAAAAATCTAAGAATAAGCTATTATTAGAACCAACGAATAAAAATGAATAGTATAAAAGATATAGACAAATTATTAGAGAAATGGCAGCATTCTACGCTCAACTATTTGCCCAAAATTCTATTGGCAATAGTAGTGCTTATTGCATTTTATTTTATTGCAAAGATTGTAAGAAGATTAAGTTTAAAATTCTATTCTAAAGTATTTAAAAAGCAGGCAAATGCTGCACATATAATTTCTGTAGTAATTTATTTTTTCTTTTTAATGTCGGGTGTTTTTCTTGCTTTAGAAGTACTCGGATTAGAAAGCGTGCTTACCAAATTACTAGCTGGAGCAGGTATAGTTGGTATTCTTGCTGGTTTTGCCTTTAAAGATATCGCCTCTAATGCTTTTGCCGGATTATTGCTAAACATACAGAGACCTTTTAAAAATGGAGACTGGGTAGATATAGATAGCACTTTTGGAACTGTAAAAGATATTGGTTGGATTACTACTTCAATAAAGACTATTGCAGGTCAAGAAGTTTTTGTGCCAAATCAACTCATTTATAATAATACATTTACTAATTTTTCAACTTTTGGTAAGCGTCGCGTAATATTTAAAAGTGGTGTTTCTTATGGTGATGATCTTGATTTAGTAAAAAGGGCGTCATTAGAAGAAGTTGATAAAATTGAAGCCGTGTTAAAAGATGAGGTAATTGATTTTTATTTTACTGAAATAGGAAGTTACTCTTATAATTTTGAAGTTCGTTTTTGGATTAAGTTTACACACCAAAAAGATTATTTAAATGCTATGAGTGAAATTGTTATGCGAATAAAAAAACGATTTGAAAAAGAAGATATATCATTGGCTTATGCTGTGACAACGTTAGATTTTGGAGTAAAGGGCGGCGTCAACATTTTTGATAAACCAATTATGACTTCAGATAAATCTTAAGCATATGGATAGCCAAGCAATTAAGACAATTTTATTAGAATCGTTGAAAGCAGCAGAAAAAACAGTTGAAGCTGATCTTAAAAATGATGAGGAGACTAAAAAAACGATTCAATATTTATTGCACTTCTTTAAGTTTTTAGGCATTGATGCTATTGAAAAATTAGCATTAGAAGGTAAAGCATATGTGCAACATCAGGTACAGCATGGTATAGAAACTTCTACAAAAGTAATTGCAAAAGTTGTGTCTTCACTTATGACACTCATTATTACTTTTCTAGCTGTAAGTGTTGGTTTAATTTTCGGTGCCGTGGCATTATCATTATGGTTAGGTAGTTATTTTAATAACAATGCTCTCGGTTTTTTATTAGCAGGTGCTTTATGGATAATTCTTGCTTTCACCTTTACAAAAATATTCTTCAATAAAAAGAAGTTGACTCAACTAATTTCTAAAAAGTTAGATAGTGTCCACAATTAACAAAGCATAAATTTTGTGCTAATAGATATAAATTCATTAAAATACTTCTGGATAATAGGAATTATACACAATGTGTTGATAATTAAATATATAAAACATTGAAGAATTACTATTATTTAATTATTTTTAGTCTAAATATTGCCCCTGACCAAAACAAAACAAAACAAAATTAAATATGGAAAATTTAATTCTGTTTATAATCGTTTTAAAAGAATTTCTAGAACTGCTTAATACAGCGCTAGATTTTTTTAAAAAGAAAAAAGGGTTATAAATATTAAATGAAGCCAGTAAATATAACTGGCTTCATTTATTTTTCTATAATCTATCTTGTTAATTTACTTTAAATCAAACCGATCTACATTCATCACTTTAGCCCAAGCAGCAACAAAATCGTTTACAAACCTATCTTCTCCATCATCAGCTCCATATACCTCACAAATTGCTCTTAACTCTGTATTAGAACCAAAAATAAGATCTGCTCTAGTTGCTGAAAACTTCATAGCGCCAGTTTTACGATCACGGCCTATAAATTCTTTGTCTTCAGATGTTGCAGCTTTCCAAGTAATTGAAAAATCTAGCAGATTTGTAAAGAAATCATTTGTTAAACTTCCTATAGTATCTGTAAATACACCATGTTTAGAGCCATCATAATTAGTACCTAAAACACGCAAGCCACCAACTAGAGCTGTCATTTCTGGTATAGAAAGTGTCAATAAGTTTGCTCGGTCAACTAATAGGTCTTCAGCAGCAACATTTAAATCAGATCTCATATAGTTTCTAAACCCATCTGCTAATGGTTTTAGATGATTAAATGATTCTAAATCAGTTTGTTCTTGAGAAGCGTCTCCTCTCCCTTGAGTAAACGGAACTTCAATAGTTCGACCAGCATTTCTTGCAGCCTCTTCTACACCAGCATTACCAGCTAACACAATTAAGTCTGCCATAGAAATAGTTCCTTTAAATTCTTTCTGGATACCTTCCAGCACATTCAATACTTTATTCAATTCTGTTGGGTTGTTTACTTCCCAACTACGTTGAGGTTCTAATCGGATACGGCCACCATTGGCACCACCACGCATATCAGAACCTCTGTACGTCGATGCAGAAGCCCAAGCTGTTTTTACCAACTCTGAAACAGATAAACCTGATGCTAAAACCATCTTTTTTAACGATTCAATATCTGAGTCACTTAAGGTATAATTTACCTTAGGAATAGGGTCTTGCCAAATTAGTTCTTCACTAGGCACTTCAGGGCCTAAGTAACGATCTATTGGTCCCATATCTCTGTGCGTTAGTTTATACCAAGCTCTTGCAAATGCGTCTTCAAATGCAGCATGATCTTTATGGAAACGTTCTGAGATTTCTCTAAAACCTGGATCTCTTTTTAAAGCCATATCTGCAGTAGTCATCATTAAAGCTTGTTTGCCATTACCGTCAGGTGTTGGAGCCATTGGTGCATTAGATGCTGCCGTTGGTGTCCATTGGTGTGCACCAGCAGGACTCTTTGTCAATTCCCATTCATTATTTAATAAGACATCGAAAAAAGAATGATCCCATTGCGTTGGGTTTGGTGTCCATGGACCTTCTATTCCACTCGTAATAGCATCTTGTAATACTCCAGATTTATAAGTGTTCTTCCAACCTGTACTCATTTCTTCAATTGCAGCACCATGTGGTTCTGCTCCTACATATGTGTCAGGATCTGCAGCACCATGCGCTTTACCAAAAGTATGACCACCAGCAACAAGAGCAACAGTTTCTTCATCATTCATGGCCATACGACCGAAAGTAATTCTAATATCATGTGCAGATTTTAAAGGGTCAGGATTCCCGTTTGGCCCTTCAGGATTCACATAAATTAACCCCATATGTACTGCGCCTAAATGGCCTTCTAAGTCACCATCACTAGTATCATAGCGATCATCGTTGTCTAACCACCCAGTTTCTGAGCCCCAATACACATCTTGTTCAGGTTCCCATACATCTTCACGACCACCTGCAAAACCAAAAGTCTTGAATCCCATAGATTCTAAAGCACAATTACCTGCTAGAATCATTAGATCTGCCCAAGAAATTTTGTTTCCATACTTCTTTTTTACGGGCCATAATAATAAGCGTGCCTTATCCAAATTTCCGTTATCTGGCCAACTGTTTAATGGTGCAAAACGATGTGTACCTGTTCCAGCACCACCACGACCATCACCAACGCGATAAGTACCTGCACTATGCCAAGCCATACGAATCATAAACCCACCATAATGCCCATAATCTGCTGGCCACCAATCTTGAGAATCGGTCATCAAGTCAACCACATCTTGTTTTAATGCAGCATAATCTATACTATTAAATGCTTCAGCATAATTAAAACCTTTACCCATTGGGTCGTTTTTAACTGCACGTTGTCTTAAAATATTAAGCTTTAATTCATTTGGCCACCAATCTCTATTTGATGTTCCTCCACCTGCATTGCGTTTCAATTCGCCACTCATAAATGGGCATTTTGCAATGTCTTTATTGTTATCATTAGTATCCATATTTTGAAGGATTTAGATGTTATTAGAAAGTTTCCTATAAAATTAGCCAATCTTTCTTAAAAAAGAGAAAGAGTTGATTTATAAAATTTATCCTTTTATAAATGCAATTTATAAGGATTCAAATTTTTAAAGATTACTAATTTAAACCTGTTTGTAAATTTCTTTAAAAGGAATACGAAAACGGTCGCCATAAATTCCTTTCTCAGTTCTAATTCCGCAACCAATAATCATATTTATTTCAGCACCTAATGGTAACCCTAAAAGGCGTTTTACACGCCAGGTATCTGAGCCTTCCATCGGGCAGGTGTCATAATCAAGTGATGCCATGCTAAGCATAAAGGTCTGTGCCGCTAGTCCAGCACTTTTATGAGCCACAATACGCATATCAGAATTTCTCACTTCACGGTATATAGGTCTAAATAATCCTGTGATAAGAATCATTAAATATTTTAATAAACCAAAGATCCCTAAAAAGTCAGCGTAAGCAAAAGGAATCAATTTACCATAATAATTTCTAATTACCTTCTCTCTGCTAGATTGCTCAGCTTTAGAACTTTTAGGATAAATAGTGTTGATATAATCTAAATTTGCTTTAGCACGTTTTTTCCAAAGATCTTTACGAACAGCTACAACAACCAATTGTTGAGCAGTTTTTGCAGCATTTTGATCAAAACAATACGGAGCGATTTTAGTAATTATATCTTTAGATGTAATATGATAAAATTCCCAAAGTTGCATATTACTACTATTTGGGGCTAATGATGCTTGTTCTATACACTGCTTAACTTTATTTGTGTCTAATGATTTTTCAGCATCAAACACTCTAACAGAACGTCTATGGTTTACAGCTTCTGAAACTGTTTTTTCTTGAATCATGTTTTGGTGGGAATTATGCGTTGAATTTAGCTACTTTAGGATTCATATATCTAAACCATAAAGGAGGAATTAAAGAAAGTATCATCATGCCTGGATAGCCAGTTGGCATTTGTGGGCTTTCGGGTAACGATTTTAAAACTTGGTATGGTTTGCTTCCATTGTAATGATGATCAGAATGACGCGATAAATTAAAAAGCATTAATTTGCCAATAATGTGATCAGAATTCCAAGAATGTGAATGTTTTACACGTTCATAATGCCCATATTCATTTTTCTTACGAAGCAACCCGTAATGTTCAATATAGTTTACAGTCTCTAATAATAAAATACCTATTACAGCGGCCGCTATAAATGCTGCTAAAGCCATCAATCCATAGAAATAATACAGAGCAGAAAGCATTAAGATATTAGCAATGGTATAGTTTACCATTCTGTTTTTTAAAGAAAAAGTAGGAAGATTATTTTCTCGTAAACGTTTATTCTCCAATTGCCATGCTTCTGTATAACTCATAAAATGTGAACGAATCCAAAAAATATAAAGAGATTCATTTTCTCTAGCAGTGGCGGCGTCTTTAGGTGTAGCTACATTAAAATGATGCCCTCCATTGTGATACGGTAAAAAATGTGTGTTTAATGATGTTAATAATAACAATTCACCGAAAAACTGATCTATTCTGTTCAATCGATGACCTAATTCATGCCCAACATTTATACCGATTACACCACACATTAAGCCCATGGCAAAAATGCGCCCAGTATAATCTATTATTGTTAATCCTGGTTCTTGAATTACTTTAAAAAAGTAGAATAACATTACAAATTGAATAGGTATTGTTAGATATAGTATCCAGCTATATAGTTTATTTTCTTTTTCAAGTTTGGCGGTTTCTTTATCAAAATTTTCACCATCAGCTTTAAAGAAAAACTCTAAAACAGGAACTAACCCAAAGAAGACTAATACTGGTAAAAAAGTTAGCCACCCTTTAGATGTAAAAGAGATATAAACAGTTATGGGCAACAAATAGACCAAGAAGTACTTTATTCTTTTCAGCATTTTATTTTTGTTGTGTAGAATTGTCTGGCACTAAATTATATTGTTGCATAAAGGTATTTGACAGTTTTTCAAAATTACCGTCTTTAGCATACTCTCGAACTTGATTTGGATCAAAATTACCGTTCATATAAAACACAGAGCTACTTTTAGGAGCTGTTTTGTAGATCATAATTTCTTTAACAACATCCTTGTTTTCTCTAACACTAATGAGTGTTCTAATAGGATCTTCATTTTTTCTAAAAACTTCTATAAAATTGGTAGTTATTAAGTTATTTATTTGATTATTTATACTCGAACTTTCAACTTCTGTTTTAGGCTTTAACTGTATGTAACGAATGTCTCGTAAATTCCCCATAAAGCTATTCATTTCTGGAGAAGCATTCCGTATCAAGCTCAACATAAATTGAGGAACTCTAATTGCAGTAACATTTGCATCATTTTTATGTTGATTGTAGAAGATATTTATAGAATTGTAACTTCTGCAAGAGATAAGAACAAAGAAAATTAATACAAAGCTTAACTTTTTCATGGTGTAAGTGTTTGATATAAAGCTACAAAAAAATAAAGTTTTAGTTTTATTTTGTAAAATGAAAAATATTTTCAAATATTTGTCCCAACAAATGAGAAAACAAAATTTAAATATCATTTCTATTAATGTCATTGTGATTTACTCACAAGGATAAGGGATGCCATTTTAAAAATTTACAATATAATTTATAAAGCCTTCCCAATAAAACGGGAAGGTTTTTTTGTTTTAGAACAATATGAAATTTCAAGTAGTCATTCTTTGTATTATCGTCATTATCATCTCACCACCGATTTGATGCAGAAAACTAATGAATAAATTCAAAAGAGCCTGTGTCAAATTTAGATACAGGCTTTTTTATAAAATAAGAAGTATTAGACATCATAAAAGAAATAAAATAAAATGCTGTAAATCAAATGGTTAAATTAATTTTTATAAAAATAAAAATAGTTAAAGAATAAATGTTTTGCCAAGTAAAACCTTGAATAAAATTTAGTTTTGAAATTAAAATAAGCGAATAACAATAAATGAAATTAAATAAGTATAGTCAAATAATCACACAAAACTCAACACAACCTGCCGCTCAAGCTATGCTTCACGCCATTGGTTTAAGCAAAGAAGATCTAAAAAAACCTTTGGTAGGAATTGCAAGTACAGGTTACGAAGGTAATCCATGTAATATGCATTTAAATGATCTTGCTAAGTTGGTAAAAGAAGGAACAGAGCAGGCTAATTTAGTTGGGCTAATCTTTAATACTATTGGGGTTTCTGATGGAATTTCTATGGGTACTCCGGGTATGCGTTTTTCATTACCATCACGTGATGTTATTGCTGACTCTATGGAAACAGTTGTAGAAGCTATGAGCTATGACGGTTTAGTTACTGTAGTAGGTTGTGATAAAAATATGCCAGGGGCATTAATGGCTATGCTGCGCTTAAATCGACCATCAGTTTTAGTATATGGTGGGACCATAGCATCGGGTTGTCATAACGGTAAAAAACTAGATGTAGTTTCCGCCTTTGAAGCTTGGGGAGAGAAGGTAGCAGGGAAAATTGATGAAAAAGAATATCAGAATGTTATTGAAAAAGCTTGCCCTGGTGCTGGAGCATGCGGAGGTATGTATACTGCCAATACTATGGCGTCGGCTATTGAAGCTTTGGGCATGAGTTTACCTTACAATTCTTCTAATCCAGCTATTGGAAGTAATAAACAAAAAGAATCTGTAGCCGCTGGTAAAGCACTAAAAATTTTGTTAGAAAGAGATATCAAACCATCAGATATAGTTACAAAAGAGTCTTTAGAAAATGCTATTCGATTGATAACAGTTCTTGGAGGTTCAACAAATGCTGTGTTGCACTTTTTGGCAATTGCTAAAGCTGCAAATGTAGATTTTACACTAAAAGATTTTCAACGTATTTCAGATCAAACACCATTTCTGGCAGATTTAAAACCAAGTGGTAAATATCTAATGGAAGATGTTCATACCGTTGGTGGAATACCAGCTGTGCTTAAATATCTATTACAAAAAGGATTGTTAAATGGTGATTGTTTAACGATAACAGGAAAAACTTTAGCTGAAAATCTAGCAAATGTACCAGATCTAACAGAAGGGCAAGATGTAATAAAGCCATTAGAAAATCCTATTAAAGAAACTGGGCATTTACGAATGTTATACGGAAATCTTGCAAAAGAAGGTGCTGTCGCGAAGATTACTGGCAAAGAGGGATTAATCTTTACCGGAAAAGCAAAAGTTTTTGAAGGAGAATATGATGCCAACGATGGTATTCGAGATGGTAAAGTAGAAAAAGGGGATGTTGTGGTTATTCGTTACGAAGGCCCAAAAGGAGGCCCAGGAATGCCAGAAATGCTAAAACCAACGGCAGCTATTATGGGTGCTGGTTTAGGGAAAGAAGTTGCCTTAATTACCGATGGTCGATTTTCTGGAGGCACTCATGGTTTTGTTGTAGGTCATATTACACCAGAAGCACAAGAAGGAGGTGTCATCGCTTTGGTGAAAAATGGAGATACTATTACTATAAATGCTGAAACAAATAGTATCGCTTTAGAAATATCAGAGGATCAATTGCAACAAAGAAGAAAACAATGGAAAGCACCAGATTTAAAAATAAAAAGAGGAGTGTTATATAAATACGCAAGAACGGTTTCATCTGCCTCAAATGGATGCGTAACTGATGAATTCTAACTCTGGCGTAAACGGAAATATTACAAAAGAATACTATGTCAACACAAACAAAAACATTACGAAAAGTAACTACTGATAAAAAAAATCATATATCTGGAGCCGAAGCTGTGGTACGATGTCTGTTGGAAGAAGGAGTAGATTTAATATATGGATATCCAGGTGGAGCGATTATGCCAGTTTATGACGAATTGTATAAGTATCAAGATAAACTACACCATGTATTAACGCGTCATGAACAAGGAGCAACACATGCTGCCCAAGGCTTTGCAAGAGCAACTGGAAAAGTGGGAGTGGCAATAGCAACCTCAGGGCCTGGAGCAACAAATTTGGTAACGGGTATTGCAGATGCTCAAATTGATTCTACACCTATGGTTTGTATTACAGGTCAGGTAGGTAAACATTTATTGGGTTCTGATGCCTTTCAAGAAACTGATATTGTAGGTATTTCGACACCTGTAACAAAATGGAATTATCAAATAACAAATGCGTCAGAAATTCCTGAAATAATAGCTAAGGCATTTTATATAGCACGTTCGGGTAGACCCGGGCCAGTATTAGTAGATATTACTAAAAATGCCCAGTTCGAAACATTTGATTTCGAATATAAAAAATGTACTGAAGTACGAAGTTATAAAGCAAAACCTAAGGTTGATTTGAACCAATTAAAAGCTGCAGCAGAATTAATTAATAGTGCTAGAAAACCAATGATTGTTTTTGGACAAGGTGTAATTTTAGGAAAAGCGGAAGGAGAATTTAAAGCTTTGATAGAAAAAACTGGAATACCATCAGCATGGACTATTTTAGGGTTGTCAGCTTTGCCTACAGAACATCCTTTAAATGTTGGTATGGTTGGTATGCATGGTAATTATGGGCCAAATAAATTAACGAATGAATGTGATGTTTTAATTGCAGTCGGAATGCGTTTTGACGATCGTGTAACAGGAGATTTAAGTACATATGCAAAACAAGCAAAGGTTGTTCATTTTGAAATTGATCCTGCCGAGATTGACAAGAATGTAATGACCGAAGTTGCGGTACAGGGTGATGTTAAAGAAACTTTAGCTGAAATACTTCCTTTAATGAACTCTAATTCACATCCTAATTGGCTAGAAGAGTTTAAGAAATATGATGCTATTGAGTTTGATAAGGTTATCAAAAATGACCTTTATCCAGAGAAAGAGGGTTTAACTATGGGGGAAGTTTTAAAAGAAATTAATAAAGCTACTGATGGTGATGCTATTATTGTTTCTGATGTTGGTCAGCATCAAATGATAGCTTGTCGTTACGCAAAATTTAATCAGACAAAAAGTAATATTACTTCTGGAGGTTTAGGTACTATGGGCTTTGCTTTGCCAGCAGCAATTGGTGCAAAAATGGGAGCAGAAGAAAGAGAAGTTGTAGCTATTATTGGTGATGGAGGTTATCAAATGACGATACAAGAATTAGGTACAATTTTGCAAACAGGCGCTGCGGTGAAAATAGTGGTTCTGAATAATGATTTTTTAGGTATGGTGCGTCAATGGCAGCAGTTATTTTTTGACAAACGTTATGCGTCAACTGAAATGATAAATCCTGATTTTATTACTATCGCTAAAGGGTATCATATCAATGCAACACGAGTGACAAAAAGAGAAGAATTAAGTGATGCTGTTCAAGAAATGATAGCGTCAGATAAGGCATATTTTTTAGAAGTATGTGTAGAAAAAGAAGATAACGTGTTCCCTATGATTCCAACCGGAGCATCGGTTTCAGACATAAGATTAAGTTAATTATGGAAGATCAAAAAATATTTACCATATCGGTTTATACCGAAAATAATATAGGCTTATTAAATAGAGTTTCTGCTATTTTTTTAAAACGACATATTAATATTGAAAGTCTTACTACCTCTAGATCTGAGATTGAAGATGTTAATCGTTTTGTAATTGTTGCCAAGATGACTGAACTACAGGTTAAAAAGATTGTTGGTCAATTAGAAAAACAAATTGAAGTAATAAGAGCCTATTATCATACTGATGAAGAAACTGTTTTTCAAGAATCAGCTTTGTTCAAAATTTCTACTGAGCATTTGTATGATGAACTTATACAGCGCAAGCTTAAATTTAGAAGAGCGAACATTGTCACTATTGCCGAAGATTTTTTTGTAATTGAAGCTTCAGGTACAAAAGACCATGTTGATAAATTATATGAGCGCTTAAAACCTTACGGATTGATGCAATTTGTACGCTCAGGACGGATTTCAATAACACGTGAAAAAATGGCAATTTCAGAATTATTACAAGAATTATAAAAATTAAAAAATATAAAATGACAAATTATTTTAATACGCTTTCATTAAGTCAGAAGTTAGACCAATTATCTAAATGTAGATTTATGGAATCTTCAGAATTTGAAGATGGCGTAGATGTTTTATTAGATAAAAAGATAGTTATTGTTGGATGTGGTGCTCAAGGTTTAAACCAAGGTTTAAACATGCGCGATTCAGGTTTAGATATTTCGTACGCGCTACGTGAACAAGCAATTTTAGAAAAGAGAGCTTCTTATGAAAATGCAACTTCCAATGGATTTATAGTAGGAACTTATCAAGAGTTAATACCAAATGCAGATTTAGTATTAAACTTAACACCTGATAAACAACATACCGACGTGGTGAATTCAGTTATGCCTTTAATGAAACAAGGAGCAACATTATCGTATTCTCATGGTTTCAATATCGTTGAAGAAGGAATGCAAATTCGAAAGGATTTAACAGTAATTATGGTAGCGCCTAAGTGCCCAGGTTCAGAAGTTAGAGAGGAATATAAAAGAGGTTTTGGCGTACCAACATTAATAGCCGTGCATCCTGAAAATGACCCAGAAAATAAAGGTTGGGCTCAAGCAAAAGCGTATGCAGTTGCTACAGGAGGTCATAGAGCGGGTGTTTTACAATCGTCTTTTGTAGCCGAAGTAAAAAGTGATTTGATGGGTGAACAAACTATTTTATGTGGTGTATTGCAAACGGCTTCAATTTTATCTTTCAATAAGATGATCGAAGAAGGTATCGATGCAAGTTATGCTGCAAAATTGATCCAATATGGTTGGGAAACTATTACTGAAGCCTTAAAGCATGGTGGTATTACCAATATGATGGATCGTTTGTCAAATCCAGCAAAGATTAAAGCATTTGAATTATCAGAAGAGTTAAAAGTTATACTAAAGCCTTTGTTTGAGAAGCATATGGACGATATAGTGTCAGGTGATTTTTCTAAAACCATGATGGAAGATTGGGCTAATGATGACATTAATTTATTAACATGGCGTGCTGAAACCGGTGAAACAGCTTTTGAAAAAACTACAGCTACTGAGTCTTTTATTTCTGAGCAAGAATATTTTGACAATGGTGTGCTAATGGTTGCTTTTGTGAGAGCAGGTGTTGAACTAGCTTTTGATACGATGGTTGCTTCTGGTATTATTTCAGCATCGGCTTATTATGAGTCATTACATGAATTACCATTGATTGCCAATACAGTAGCTAGAAAGAAATTATTCGAAATGAATCGTATCATTTCTGACACAGCTGAATATGGTTGTTATCTATTTGATCATGCAGCCAAGCCTTTATTAGAGGACTTTATGAGTTCCGTATCTACAGACGTAATTGGTAGATCATATGCCGAATCAAATGAAGTAGATAATGTAAAGCTTATAGCTGTAAATGACACTATTAGAAATCATCCGATAGAAGCCACTGGTAAAGTGTTGCGTTCTGCTATGACCGCAATGAAAGTTATTAAAACAAAAGAAAAGGAAGAAGCTATTTTAGCTTAACTGTATGAAAATTAAAACCACATACTCCCCTAAATTGGTTGAAGTGCGGAAAGCTGTAACTACATTGAAAGATGTAGTTACAGTGTCTCCGTTAATGCTAAATTTTAATTATTCTAAAGAATTTAATGCTGAAATTTTACTTAAAAGAGAAGATTTACAACAAGTTCGTTCATATAAAATTAGAGGAGCTTATAATAAAATTAGTTCATTATCAGAAGATGACTTAAAGAAGGGAGTGGTTTGTGCAAGTGCTGGTAATCACGCTCAAGGTGTAGCTTTTGCGTGTCATAAATTAGAAATACAAGGAACAATTTTTATGCCTTCACCTACACCTAAACAAAAAGTTGAGCAGGTAAAGATGTTTGGCGGAGAGTTTATAGATATCCGTCTTACGGGTGACACTTTTGATGATGCTTTTGCTGCCGCGAAGCAAGAATGTAATGCTCAAGGTAAAGTCTTTGTTCATCCTTTTGATGACGAAAAAATTATTGAAGGTCAAGCGACAGTTGGGTTAGAAATTTTAGAACAATCTAAAGAGCAGCTAGACTATGTTTTTGTTCCAGTTGGTGGAGGTGGCTTAGCGGCTGGGTTATCTAGTGTATTTAAATTATTATCTCCTCAGACAAAAATTATTGGCGTAGAGCCTCAAGGTGCTCCTTCTATGCTAAATGCTATTAAAGCTAATAAGAACGTTATTTTAGATAAAATAGAAAAATTTGTAGATGGCGCGGCTGTAAAACAAGTTGGAGAACTAACCTTTAGAATTTGCAAAGAGAATCTAAATGATATGATTACTGTTCCAGAAGGGAAAGTGTGTCAAACTATTTTAGACTTGTATAATAAAGACGCTATAGTTGTAGAACCAGCCGGAGCATTAACCTTGGCGGCTTTAGATTTTTATAAAGAAGAAATTAAAGGTAAAAATGTAGTCTGTATTGTTAGTGGTAGTAATAATGATATTACTAGAACTGCTGAGATTAAAGAAAGGGCTTTATTATATCGCGGTTTAAAGCATTATTTTGTAGTAAAATTCCCGCAAAGAGCAGGAGCATTGAAAGAGTTTGTGAATGGAATACTTGGTCCTAACGATGATATAACTCATTTTGAATATTCTAAAAAGCACAGTAGAGAAAATGGTCCAGCTATAGTTGGTATTCAACTAGAAAGCAAAAATGATTTAGCACCTTTAATGTTAAGAATGAAACAGAAAGCGTTTTTTGGTGAATATTTAAATGATAAGCCCGATTTATTTCAATACCTAGTTTAATTATTACGAACTTTGTAATAAGTGATTAAAAATAAAGTAGTATGACAGCAATAAAAGATATACCTCAAAGATTTCAATTAGAGAACCCATTTCATCAAAATACTTATTTGGTTAATAATCAATTAATAAAGTGGGAGGGTAAGAAAGCCGAGGTTTACTCACCTATTCTAACTACAGACTCTAATGATAAAAAGGATAAAACCTTTTTAGGAACAGTGCCTGAACTTGGTGAAAAAGAAGCCTTAGAGGCATTAGATGCAGCCGTTGTGGCATACAATAAAGGGCAAGGAGAGTGGCCAACTATGAAAGTAGCTGATCGTATAGGTAGAATGGAACTCTTTGTTGAAAAAATGAAAGATACTCGCGAACAAGTAGTAAAATATTTAGTTTGGGAGATTTGCAAAACAGTAGCCGATGCCGAAAAAGAATTTGACAGAACCATTGACTATATCTACGATACCATAGAAGACTATAAGAATATGGATCGAGATAGTGCTCGCTTTCAAAAGAATGGAGGTATACATGCTCATATTCGCAGAGGACCTTTAGGAGTAGTATTATGCTTAGGCCCTTATAATTACCCACTAAATGAAACATTTTGCTTGCTAATTCCGGCATTGATCATGGGTAATACTACTGTCTTTAAACCTGCAAAACATGGTATTTTATTGATTACTCCATTGTTGGAATTATTTAAAGAATGTTTCCCGAAAGGGGTAGTTAATGTTATATATGGTAGAGGCAGAGTAGTGGCATCACCTATTATGAAAACAGGGAAAATAGATGTATTAGCATTAATTGGACATAGTTCTTCTGCAAATGCACTACAAAGCTTGCACCCAAAATCAAATAGGTTACGATTGGTTCTAGGGTTAGAAGCAAAGAATCCAGCCATTATTTTGCCAGATGCAGATATAGATTTAGCTGTAAATGAATGCATAGCAGGTACCTTATCGTATAACGGTCAGCGTTGTACTGCATTAAAAATTGTATATGTTCATGAAGATATAGCCGAAGAATTCAATAAGAGATATTCAGAAAAAGTTGATGCCTTGCAATTTGGAAATCCATGGGGTGAAGGAGTAAAATTAACACCTTTACCAGAGCCTGGTAAAGTAGAATATATTCAAGATCTAATTGATGACGCGAAGGATAAAGGAGCTGAGGTTATTAATAAAAGAGGAGGTGAAATATTAGATAATTTTATTTTTCCTGCAGTGCTGTATCCTGTGTCAAGAGAGATGAAGGTGTATGAAGAAGAACAATTTGGTCCTGTGGTACCTATTAGAACATTTAAAAATGTAGACGATCCACTAGATGATATAGCTGAATCAAATTATGGTCAGCAAGTAAGCCTTTTCGGGAAAGATGTTGCTCAATTATCACAATTGATTGATACCTTGGTAAATCTAGTTTGTAGAGTGAATTTAAATAGTTCTTGCCAACGCGGACCTGATGTTTTTCCGTTTACCGGAAGAAAAGATTCTGCCGTAGCTACATTAAGTGTGCATGACGCGTTACGTAGTTTTTCTATAAGAACATTTATTGCTTCAAAAGATAATGAGTATAATAATCAAATCTTAGAAGATTTACTAGATTCAAAGAAGTCAAACTTTGTAAGTACAGACTACATTCTTTAAAAGTAGCTAAACGGGGTAAGTATAAAATCAAAAAGAGCACTTGCAAATTGCATGTGCTCTTTTTTTAACCAAACCACTACTAAAATTTACTAATTCAAAAAGATCATATAATAGTCGATTGCCCAATGTGAATATTCTGAAAATTGATATTAGTGTCTTCTGGGTACTGAATATAATCAGCTATAAAATCACCAACTTTTTCGGTTGTTACATTATCAAATTCAGTGTTGATATCCGGAGTAGTTATTTTTAGCTTTAGTGATTTTTCTACTCCTTTTCTAATCAATTCAGCCTCAGTATGTAGATTAAAATGCTCTAATAGCATAGCAGCAGATAGAATAGAAGCGATTGGATTTGCAATACCCTTTCCTTTTGCTTGTGGGTAAGATCCATGTATAGGCTCAAACAAAGCATATTTTTCGCCAATAGATGCAGAAGCTAATAGCCCTATGGAACCTCCAATAACACTGCCTTCGTCTGAAATAATATCTCCAAACATATTTTCGGTTAAGATTACATCAAATTGACTTGGGTTTAAAATAATTTGCATTGCAGCATTATCTACAAATAAAAAGTCAAGCTCAACATCACTATAATTTTTGCCAATTTCAGTGACTACTTTACGCCACAGTCTCGAAGATTCTAAAACATTGGCTTTGTCTACTAATGTTAGTTTTTTCTTCCTGTTTTGAGCTGCTTTAAAAGCTAAATGTGTTATACGTTCAATTTCATGTTCACTATACTCGCAAAGGTCTGAAGCTGTTTTTCCATCCTTACTTAATTCTTTTTTTCCAAAATAAATGCCTCCTGTGAGTTCTCGGTAAATGGTGAAATCTGTCCCTTTTATAATTTCCTTTTTTAAGGGAGATTTATCTAGTAATTGCTCGTATGCTTTTACTGGGCGAATATTTGTAAATAAGCCTAATGATTTTCTCAATTTTAATAAGCCTTGTTCTGGGCGCACTTTGGCAGAAGGATCATTGTCATACTTGGGGTCACCAATTGAACCAAATAGAACAGCGTCCGCATTATAACATGCTTCTAATGTTCTTTCTGGTAACGGATTTCCAGTTTTGTCTATTGCTATAGCTCCAACTAAAGCTTCTTTATATAAAAAAGTATGATCAAATTTATGTGCAATTGCATCTAATACTTTTTTTGCTTGCTCGGTTACTTCAGTACCGATACC
Organism: Maritimimonas sp. 2304DJ26-3; assembly: GCF_056591635.1. Lineage (NCBI taxonomy): Bacteria > Pseudomonadati > Bacteroidota > Flavobacteriia > Flavobacteriales > Flavobacteriaceae > Maritimimonas > Maritimimonas sp. 2304DJ26-3. Next base: position 248,125 of record NZ_JBWQOK010000001.1, on the reverse strand, counting down.
ATCACCTGGTAATACTGCTATTTGTAATTTCATAACTTATTTATTGATTTGCCATTTCAAAGGCTTCAATTTTATTTTTTTTACTAATCAAATAATCAATGTCATCATAGCCATTAATCAAACATAATTTTTTATATGGATCTATTTCAAAAGCTTCTGAAATATGACTTCCTTGAATTCCTATGGTTTGCTCTTCTAAGTTTACTTCTATTGCTGTATGAGGATTTTCAGTAACTTCTTTTAATAAAAATTGGAGATATTTTTCTGACACCTGAACTGGTAAGATGCCATTATTCAAAGCGTTTCCTTTAAAAATATCGGCGAAAAAACTGCTAATAATTACTTTAAATCCATAACCAGCTAAGGCCCAAGCTGCATGTTCACGACTAGAGCCACAACCGAAGTTAGTACCAGCTACTAATATACTTCCGCTATAACGTGTATTATTCAATATTAATTTATGATTTACACTACCATCTTTATTAAACCGCCAATCTCTAAAAACGTTTTCACCAAATCCTTTTTTATCAGTAGCTTTTAAGAAACGAGCTGGAATGATTTGATCGGTATCTATATTTTCTATCGCCAAAGGAACAGCTGTTGCTATTAATTTTTTAAACTTTTCCATAATTTACAATAGAGCTAATGATTTTACTTCTTGTGTTACATCTACAATTTTTCCTGCCACGGCAGTAGCCGCAGCGACTAAAGGGCTAGCTAAAATAGTTCTAGAGCCTTGTCCCTGACGACCTTCAAAATTTCGATTTGAGGTGGAGACACAATATTCACCTTCGGGTATTTTATCATCATTCATGGCTAAACAAGCTGAACAACCTGGCTGTCGCAATTTAAAACCAGCAGATTCAAAAATTTCTAGTAAACCTTCTTGTTGAATTTGTTTTGCTACTTGCTGTGACCCAGGAACAAACCATGCGTTTACAGTTTCTGCCTTTTGCTTCCCTTTAATGTATTGCGCAGCTATTCTAAAATCTTCAATTCTTGAATTGGTACAACTACCAATAAATACATAGTTTATTTGTTTCTCTAAGAGCGATTCACCTTTTTTGAAACCCATATATTGCAATGATTTTTCAAAAGAAGCATCGTTATCTTTAGGAATATTTTCAGTGATTTTAATCCCCATTCCTGGATTTGTTCCATATGTAATCATTGGTTCAATGTCTTCGGCATCAAAGTGGTATTCTTGGTCGAAAACAGCATTATTATCAGTTTTTAAAGTTTTCCAAGAAGTTACTTTTTTATCTAATTCGTTTCCTTTAGGGGCGAATTCTCTATCTTTTATATAATCAAAAGTAGTTTGATCAGGGGCAATCATGCCACCCCGCGCACCCATTTCAATACTCATGTTGCACACCGTCATGCGACCTTCCATAGACATTTCTTCAAATACATTTCCAGCATATTCGCAAAAAAACCCGGTACCAGAATTAGTACCTAGTTTGGCAATGATATAAAGAATAACATCTTTTGGTAGTACACCTTTCTTTAGTTTTCCGTTTACATTTACACGTAATTTTTTGGGCTTAGTAATCAATAAACATTGACTTGCGAAAACCTGCGCAACTTGACTGGTGCCAATTCCAAATGCGATGGTTCCAAATGCACCATGAGTTGATGTATGGCTATCGCCACAAACCATGGTCATTCCTGGTTGAGTGATACCTAATTCTGGAGCCATTACGTGTACAATTCCATTATATTTATGACCTAATCCGTAAAGAGTAATATTATTCTTTTTACAGTTTTCAGTAAGTTGTTTTAATTGATTTCTAGACAGTAAATCTTTTACCGGTAGATGTTGATCTATAGTAGGCGTATTGTGATCTGCTGTCGCTACAATTTTATCTGGTCTGGCGATAGGAATTTTACGTTCTCTTAATTCGTTGAATGCTTGAGGGCTGGTAACTTCATGAATTAAATGTTTGTCAATGTATAATATCTGCGGTCCGTTTTCTATAGAATCGACTACATGTGCATCCCAAACTTTATCAAATAATGTTTTCCCCATTTAAGCGTAGATTGAAGTTCCTAGATTACTAGTTTTAATAATGGCATGTATATCATTATCCTCTATTTCTTTCTTTTTATCAGCAAAATTTAGGAAGGTGGCATATACTTCATCTAACTGTAACTTGGTAAGTTCATAACCTACTTTTTTTGCTCTATAGGCCAAAGCAGCTCTTCCGCTTCTAGCTGTCAATACAATAGACGATTCTGTGACACCTACCTCCTTAGGATCAATGATTTCGTACGTTTCACGATTTTTGATTACACCATCTTGATGAATACCAGAACTATGTGCAAATGCATTAGAGCCCACAATTGCCTTATTTGGTTGTACAATCATACCCATGTTTTCTGATACCATTTGACTGGTGTCATACAAAAGTTGTGTGTTAATATTGGTGTCTAAATTTAAATAAGGATGTTGTTTTAAAATCATTACGACTTCTTCTAGAGAAGTGTTACCAGCTCGTTCACCAATTCCATTAATTGTACATTCTATTTGACGTGCACCATTTATAACACCAGAGATTGAATTTGCAGTCGCTAAACCTAGATCATTATGGCAATGACATGATAAAGTGGCTTTATCGATATCTTTTACGTTATCTACAAGGTATTTCATTTTTGCTCCGTATTCTTCAGGTAAGCAATATCCGGTTGTATCTGGTATGTTTAAAACAGTGGCACCAGCTTTAATAACTTCTTCGCAGACTCGAGCTAAAAATTCATTATCGGTTCTGCCAGCATCCTCTGCATAAAACTCTACATCTTCAACAAAAGATTTTGCATAAGAAACTGCAGCTACGGCACGCTCAATAATTTGTTCTCTTGTGGCTTTAAATTTATATTTTATGTGGGAGTCAGAAGTACCAATACCTGTATGAATTCTTGGTTTTACAGCATATTTAAGTGCTTCTGCTGCAACCTCAATATCTTTTTTCACTGATCTTGTTAGTCCACAGACGGTAGCATTTTTTACTATTTTTGATATGACTTGTACTGAGGAAAAATCACCAGGGCTAGAAATTGGAAAACCGGCTTCAATAATATCAACACCTAATAGGTCTAGACGTTGAGCAATTACTAATTTTTGTTCAGTATTTAGCTTGCATCCGGGGACCTGCTCACCATCTCTTAAGGTTGTATCAAAAATGTCAACTTTATTTTTTGCCATTAATTTTTATTTAAATTTCTTTATTCACTCACAAAATTATATTTTGGTTAGATGTAAAGGCGGTTTAAGATTGAACTTTTTACAACGTTTAAAATAAAATCTTGATAGTTAAAACGCTTTCAGTTAACGATTTATATGTTTATTTGATACAACGATGAATCAACAAAAAGATAATTTGTTTGTTTTAGTAAAGTCACTTTCTAAGTCAGAAAAGCGTCAGTTTAAGTTATATGTTGGTAGGTTGGGGGTAAATTCTGATTCGAAATTTCTAGCATTATTCAATTTATTGGATAAAATGACTAAGTATGATGAAGCCGCAATTCTAAAAAGTAATGTGGTTAAAAAGGCACAGTTGGCAAATTTAAAGGCGCATTTATACAAGCAAATTTTGATTAGTTTACGGTTAAACCCGTCTCATCGAAATGTTAGAATCCAAATTAGAGAACAATTAGACTTTGCTACTATTTTATATCATAAAGGATTGTACAAACAGAGTTTGAAGATTTTAGATAAAGCAAAAAATCAAGCCGTTGAACATGAAGAGAAGAATATTGCTTTTGAAATTGTAGAACTTGAAAAAATAATTGAATCACAATACATTACTAGAAGTATGAGTGGTCGGGCAGACGAACTTGTCGTTCAGGCTAAAGATTTGAGTTTAGCAAATGTAATGGCAAGTAAATTGTCAAACTTATCATTACAGCTATACGGTATTTTACTTAAGACGGGCTATGTTAGAAATGACGAAGAATATAAAATAGTTACCAATTATTTTAAAGCTAGAATGCCTAAATACAATATTATTGATTTAGGTTTTAGAGAACGATTATGGCTCTATAAATCATATTTATGGTATAGTTTTTTAATACAAGATTTTGTGTCTTGTTATAAATATGCTGCAAAATGGGTTGATCTATTTTATAAATATAAATCAATGATCAATTTAAACCCTGTATTCTTTCTTAAAGGAAATCATTATTTGTTAGAGTCATTGTTTTTATTACGACATCATTCCAAATTTAAATCATCATTAGTACAATTGGAAGGAGTAATAAACGCTGAAAATTTCCCAAAAGATGATAATATAGAAGCGTTAAGTTTTTTATATCTCTACAATAACAAACTCAATTTGCATTTTATGGAAGGTGCTTTTGAAGAGGGGTTTTTATTAGTAGATGAAATATTAAAAGGAATAAAGCAATATAATAATAGAATTGATGAGCATCATGTAATGCTGTTTTATTATAAAATTGCTTGCTTGTATTTTGGAGCAGGAAATCATAAAAAATGTATTGAATTCTTAGAATTGATTATCAATAATAGATCACTTAAAATGAGGGAAGACTTACTGTGTTTTTCTAGAATTTTAAGCTTAGTAACACATTATGAAGCAGGAATGGATTACCATTTAGAAGTGCAACTTAAAAGTACATACAAGTTTTTATTAAAAATGGATGATCTTCATGAAGTACAAAAAGAGATGATAAACTTTTTAAAAGGATTGGGAAATGTATATCCACATCAGATTAAGGGCGAGTTTAAAAAGCTACATAAAAAATTAAAGCTCTATGAAGACGACCCTTATGAGCGTAGATCATTCTTATACTTAGATATTTTATCTTGGCTAGAAAGTAAAATTGAAAATAGACCAGTGGCAGAGATTGTTCAGGAAAAATTTTTAAAAATGAAGAGGTAGCTATAAACAGCTATTCCATACAGCGTCATCAGGTAATGGGGCTTCTAAGCTAATTTGCTCTTTAGAAACGGGATGTGCAAACTCAATCTTTCTGGCATGTAAATGTATTCCACCGTTTTTATTACTTCGGTTAAAACCATATTTAAGATCTCCTTTTATAGGAGAGCCCATAGCCGAAAGTTGCGCTCTTATTTGGTGGTGTCTACCAGTTTCTAAATCAATTTCTAACAAATAATAGTTGTTTAATTCTTTGATTATATTGTAATATAAAATTGCTTTTTTACTGCTTTGAGTTTCTTTTTTAAAAACTGTTGATTTATTGTTTTTGGGGTTCTTTTTTAAATAGTTAATAAGTGTGTCAGTTTCTTTTTTAGGCTTATTTTTCACAATAGCCCAATAGGTTTTTTTAATCTTTTTATCACGAAGCATTTTATTCAATCTTTCTAGTGCTTTAGAAGTTCGAGCGAAAATAATAGCGCCACTTGTAGGGCGGTCTAGCCGATGTACAACTCCTAAATAAACGTTACCTGGTTTTTGGTATTTTTCTTTTATATATTGTTTAACAATATCACTTAAGGGTTTGTCACCTGTCTTATCTCCTTGAGTAATATCGCCAATCTTTTTATTGATAACAATTAGATGATTATCTTCGTAAAGTACATCAAGGTTTGTAAGAGTTGAAGCCATATTATTGGGCTTTTAAATCTTCATTTACATTATCAATAAAGTCTAATAGTTCTTTACGGCCAATTTTAGCCGAAGCTGAGGTTACAAAATGCTGTGGCATTTCTTCCCAGACCTTTAGCATTTCTTGTCGATAGGTCTGTAAATTCTTATTGAGTTGTGAAGGTTTTAATTTATCAGACTTAGTGAAAATAACACAAAAAGGTATGCCATTTTCACCTAAAAACTGCATGAATTCTAGATCTATTTTTTGGGGTTTATGGCGAGCATCTACCAGAACAAAAGAACAAGTTAGCTGTTCTCTTTTTAGAAAATAGTCTGTAATAAATTGTTGGAATTTGGCACGCTGTGTTTTAGAAACTTTAGCGTATCCATAACCAGGTAAGTCAACTAAAAACCATTGTTCATTGATCTTAAAGTGATTGATTAACTGGGTCTTTCCAGGTTTACCTGATGTTTTTGCTAGATTTTTATTGTTAACTAGCATATTGATAAGTGAAGACTTGCCAACATTCGATCTACCTATAAAAGCGTATTCTGGTAAAAGTTCTTTAGGACATTTAGCAACATTTGTGTTGCTAATTATAAATTCGGCCGACTTAATTTTCATCGTGCAAAATTTTATAGCTTTTCTTTAGCAAGCCATTCGTCGAGAAGCGTATTAAAAGTTTCAGGATGTTCCATCATTGGAGCATGTCCACATTTATCTATCCAATACAGGCTAGAATTAGGTAATAACTTATGAAATTCCTCTGCGACATCAGGTGGTGTTACCGTATCATCTTTTCCCCAGATTAGTCCAGCTGGCATAGCCATATTAGGTAGATCTTTAGACATATTATGTCTTATAGCACTCTTAGCTATGGCTAAGGTTCTTATAAGTTTGTTACGGTCATTGATAGATTCGTATACATCATCGATTATTTCTTTAGTAGCAATTTCTGGATCATAGAATACATCTTGTGCCTTTTTCTTTATGTATTCATAATCACCACGTTTAGGATAACTTTCACCCATAGAATTTTCATACAAACCAGAGCTTCCTGTAAGTACAATTCCAGAAACATTATCAGGGTAATGCTTAGCGTAATAAAGTGCAATATGCCCTCCTAAAGAATTTCCTAAAAGAATGTAGTTTTCTAGTTTTTTAAATTGCGTAAACTCTCTTATAAACTTGGCGAGGTTCTTTACGTTTGTTTTAAGTAGTGGTTGTGTATAAATGGGGAGTTCTGGCATTAGAACTTGATATCCTTTTGTAGAGAAGTGGTCAAAAACACCGTCAAAATTACTTAGGTTTCCCATTAATCCATGTAAGATAATAATAGGCCTGCCTTCACCAGATTCTAAGTAGCTGAATTTTCCTTCTTTTTTGTAATTGTCACCCATTAAATAATTCGTCGGTTTATAGCTAGTTGCAAAAGTAACTATTTTGGTTCAAAGTACAGATTTTCTTCAAAATACTAAAGCCTTTTCTCTAATTAGAAACTTACGCCACTGTAATTAATTGTTAATCAGTACAATAATATTCAAATTAGAAAGTTATTAACAAAGTGGTAAAAAATGGTAAAAAGTGGTAAAAAACAGTATATTTGTCAGTAAAAATTTTAAGCAAGCAAGAGTCGATTGATCAATCTAAATGGTACATATGAGTGTAAAGCCGATGTGAAGGGTCGGTTAATGGTGCCCTCTCAGGTTAAAAAGCAACTGGCTTCTGTGTTGCAAGGTGGCTTTGTGTTAAAACGTTCGATTTTCGAATCTTGTTTAGAATTATATCCTATGACTCAATGGAATCTAGAGATGCAAAAAGTTAAGGGGTTAAATAGGTATAGAAGAAAGAATAATAATTTCATTAGAAAGTTTACTGCTGGTGTTAAAGTGATTGATTTAGATGTGTCAGGTAGGCTCTTAATACCAAAAGATCTGCACAATTTTGCTGGGATCTCTAAGCATGTTGTTTTGGCGTGTATGGGTGATAGTATTGAGATATGGGATAAACAGCGTTATGAAAAGTCAATTGATTACGATGCTGATGAGTTTGCAGACTTAACTGAAGAAGTATTAGGTGCTGATAATATTGTGGATGATGAGTTATCATAATCCAGTTTTGCTCTTTGAAAGTGTTGATGGTTTAGAAATTGATCCGAACGGAATTTATGTTGATGTCACTTTTGGTGGTGGTGGTCACTCAAGAGAAATTTTAAGTCGATTGAATAATCAAGGAAGGTTATTTGCTTTTGATCAAGATGAAGATGCTTTGCAAAATATGATTGATGATGATCGATTTACCTTGATCAATGAGAATTTTAGATATATAAAAAGATTTCTTCGATTTCATGGTGTAAAGAAAGTGGACGGTATTCTGGCGGATTTAGGCGTTTCTTCACATCAGTTTGATGTAGCTGAGCGTGGTTTTTCTACTCGATTTGATGCAGAGTTAGATATGAGAATGAATCAGCACAGTGAAACTTCGGCCTATAATGTCATTAATGAGTATGAAGAAACAAAGCTAAGTAATATTCTGTTCCAGTATGGTGAATTAAGAAATGCAAGAACTATTTCAAAAGCAATTGTTGAGGCTAGAGATGAGGAGAAAATGGAGTCTAGTTTTCAATTAAAAGAGGTGTTGAAGCGATTTCTTCCTAAAAGCAAAGAACATAAAATACTGGCTCAAATATTTCAAGCAATTCGAATTGAAGTAAATGAAGAGTTAGAAGTGTTGAAAGAATTTCTGGAACAAACAATTGATTTATTGAATGAGGGTGGAAAGCTAAGTGTAATCTCTTACCATTCATTAGAGGATCGATTGGTCAAGCGCTTCATAAGAAGTGGTTTGTTTGAAGGAGAGCCTGAAAAGGATTTTTTCGGTAATGTGACAGTACCTTTTAAAAAAGGAAAACTTATAACACCATCGGCAGAAGAGATAAAAGTAAATAATAGAGCAAGAAGTGCTAAGCTTAGAGTAGCAACCAAACTATAATGGCAAATTTTAAACAAACAGTCTACGATTTATTAAAAGGAAAGTTTCTTGTAGATGAGGATGCGCCCAAAAACTGGAGGCTTCTCATTTTTTTGGCGGTGTTGGCTTTAGTAATGATTGCTAGCTCACATAGCATTGATAAGAAAGTTCAAAAAATAGCTCAATTAAACAAACAGTATAGAGAATTGAGGTCCGAGTTTACTGCCACACGGTCTGATTTAATGAAGCTCAAAATGGAATCTACCATCACCAAAAAATTAGCAGAAAAAGGATTATTCATTTCAGAAAATCCACCAAAAAAAATCAAAGTAAAAAAATAGAATAATTGGCAACTGAGAAAAAGAACATACTCAATAAACTTTACTTGTTAACTGGTTTTATGTTCTTGTTTGCACTAGCAATTACCTATAAATTAATTGATATTCAATTTATTAAAGGTGATTTTTATAGGCAGCAAGCTGAAAAAGGAACAGTGCGTAATTTCGAAATTCCAGCTAATAGAGGTAACGTATATACTGCGGACGGAAGCTTATTAGCTACTTCAGTTTCGAAATTCGATATTAGAATGGATGCCGTTACTGTTTCTAGTGAGAATTTCGAAGAAGGTATAAAAGGGCTGAGCAAAGAGCTCTCAAAAATGTTAGGAAACACATCAGGGGCTTGGGAAACAAAAATTAGAAAAGCTAGAAAAACTAAGAACAGATATTTATTTATTACACGAAACCTCAGTTATAATGAATATCAGAAAATAAAGAAGTTTCCCATTTTTAAGCTAGGAGCTTATAAGGGTGGCTTAATAGCTGAACAGCGTACAGTGCGGGAACACCCAATAGGTAAAATAGCTGAACGTTATGTGGGTTATGATGATTATCGAGGTCGTGTTGGGATTGAAGGTAATTTTAGAGAGTATTTAAAAGGAAAAAATGGAAAGCGACTCAAACAAAAAATAGCAAAAGGTCAGTGGAAACCTTTAAATGATAATAATGAGATTGAACCAATAGATGGTAAAGATGTCTATACAACCATAGATTTAAACATTCAAGATATAGCACATCATGCTTTACTAGAACAACTAGAAAAATATAGTGCAGACCACGGAACCGTGGTAGTTATGGAAACCAATTCGGGTGAAGTAAAAGCCATTTCAAACCTTGGACGTGATAAAAAAGGTAAGTATTATGAACGTCTAAATCACGCAGTTGGCGAGTCACACGAGCCTGGCTCTACTTTTAAATTAATGAGCATGATTGTGGCTTTAGAAGATAAAGTCATTGATACTGGAGCTGTTATAGACACAGAAGGTGGAACTCTAAAAATTTACGATAGAACGGTAAGAGACTCTCATAGAGGTGGTTATGGTAAAATTTCTGCGGCTAGAGTGTTTGAAGTGTCTTCTAATGTCGGTATAGTTAAGATAATTGAAGATAACTATAAGAATAATCCTAAAAAATTTATTGAAGGTCTTCGCCGGATGAATATAGGTGATAAGTTAAATGTACCTATCAAAGGAGAAGGTGAACCTAAGTTTCGAAATCCTGAGGATAAGAACCAGTGGTTTGGAACAACCTTAGCGTGGATGACTCACGGCTATAGTGTGAGTATTACACCTTTACAAACATTAGCTTTTTATAATGCTATTGCTAACGATGGTGAAATGGTAAAACCTCGATTCATTAAAGAGGTGCGTTCCCAAAATAAACTAATTCACAGTTTTGAGCGCGAAGTTATTAATCCTAAAGTGTGTTCTCAAGAAACTATAGAGAAAGCAAAGGTAATGATGGAAAATGTTGTAAAGCGTGGTACCGCAGAGAATATTTATGATAAAAATTATTCGATGGCGGGTAAAACTGGTACTTGTCAAACAGAATATTGGACGGGTAAGACACAATATATATCTTCTTTTGTTGGCTACTTTCCTACTGATAATCCTAAATATTCATGTATTGTAGTCATCCATAAACCAGATAAAAAAATAGGGTATTATGGTAATGTAGTTGCTGCTCCTGTTTTCAAAAAAATTGCCAAGAAAATATATACAGACACACCGTTGTTAGAAGAAATTAATAAAACTGAGTTTGACTATCAATTGGTAAATAAAGATTTCAAGAAATACAATGAAAAGCTAAGAAAAGAGTATGTGGCTATGCCTAATCTCAAGAATATGTCGGGTATGGATGCAGTTGCTTTATTAGAGAATTTAGGCTTAAGAGTTGATTCGGACGGAACGGGAAAAGTCAAAGCGCAATCTATAAAAGCTGGAAATAAAATTGAAAAAGGATCAATCATCAAATTAAACCTGTCTTAAATCTTGAAAAGTTTAAAAGACATATTGTATAAAGTGGCATTAGAATCTGTGTATGGTAACACAGATTTAATGGTAGATAGTATTGAGTTTGATTCAAGAAAGACAACAAAGAATAGTGTTTTTGTAGCGATTAGAGGTTCTGTTGTAGATGGTCATAAATTTATTGATGATGTAATTGATAAAGGTGTAAGAGCAATTATTTGTGAAGAAATTCCAAAAGAAAGAGTTCAAAATGTCACATATATTGTTGTCGATGATGCGAATAAAGCATTGGCAATTTCGGCTTCTAATTTTTATGAAAATCCTTCAAAAAAATTAAAGTTAATTGGAGTTACCGGTACTAATGGTAAAACAACAATAGCAACACTTCTTTATAATTTATTTAAGGACGCTGGATATAAGGTAGGCTTACTTTCTACAGTTAAAGTCTTGGTAGATGAAAAAGAATTCCCTGCTACCCATACAACTCCAGATCCAGTTACTATAAATAAATACTTGGATGAAATGGTTCAGGCTGATGTAGAATTCTGCTTTATGGAAGTGAGCTCACATGGCATCGATCAAAAACGCTCAGAAGGATTAGAATTTGCAGGAGGAATTTTTACAAACCTATCTCATGATCACCTAGACTATCATAATTCATTTGCAGAATACAGAGATGTAAAGAAATCATTCTTCGATAGATTACCCAAATCAGCTTTTGCTTTGGTAAATATAGATGATAAGAATGGGAAGGTCATGTTGCAAAACACAGATGCTAAGCAATATACGTATGCTTTAAAGACTATAGCAGACTATAAAGCAAAGATTCTTGAAAATCAATTGACAGGTTTATTACTTGCAATTAATAATAATGAAGTTTGGACCAAGCTTATTGGAACATTTAATGCATATAATTTGTTGGCAATTTATGCAACGGCTGATTTATTAGGGGTAGAACAAATAGAGAACCTACGATTATTAAGTGGTTTAGAAAGTGTTAGTGGTAGGTTTCAATATGTGATTTCAGATTCAGGAGTAACAGCCATTGTAGATTATGCGCATACACCCGATGCATTGAAAAATGTGCTAGAAACAATAAATACTATCAGAACCCATAACGAGAAGGTGATAACAGTAGTTGGCTGTGGTGGTGATAGAGACAAGACAAAGCGACCTAAAATGGCGCATATTGCTTCAGAACTTTCAAATCAGGCAATTTTCACATCAGACAATCCAAGAACCGAAGATCCTCAATTGATTATTGATGATATGGAGGCTGGTGTTGAGCCACAAAATTATAAAAAGACCATTTCTATAGTAGATAGAAAGCAAGCTATTAAAACTGCTGGTAAGATGGCAGAAAAAGGTGATATCGTATTAATAGCTGGCAAAGGGCATGAAACATATCAAGAAGTGAATGGAATTAAAACTGACTTTGATGATTATAAAATTGTAATCAAAATTCTTAAAGAATTAGAAAAATAACTCGCTAAACCATATGCTGTATTATTTATTTGAATACTTGGAAAAACATTACGAACTAGCTGGAGCAGGATTGTTTCAATACATATCTTTTCGCTCTGCTCTAGCTTTTGTTTTTTCAATTTTAATATCAACCATTTTCGGTAGACGTATTATAGATAAGTTACGTCGTCTTCAAATAGGTGAATCAGTTCGAGATTTAGGTTTAGAAGGTCAAAAGGAAAAAACAGGTACACCAACAATGGGCGGTGTTATTATCATTTTAGCAACGGTAATTCCGGTATTGCTTTTCGCCGAATTAGGTAATGTGTATATCATCATATTATTAGTTTCTACACTTTGGATGGGGCTCATTGGGTTTATTGATGATTATATAAAAGTTTTTAAGAAAGATAAAGATGGACTTAAAGGAAGATTCAAAATTTTAGGACAAGTAGGTTTAGGAATTTTCGTAGGATGCATGCTTTATTTTTCACCCAGTGTGGTGGTTAAAGAAAAGAAGCAATTACCAGCTCCTCAACAAGTTCAGTTGCAAACTGTAAATCCTTCAGAACTTTTTGAAAAAGAGCATAAATCTTTAAAAACAACAATTCCTTTTGTAAAGAATAATGAATTTGATTATTCATCATTGGTTAGTTGGTTAGGTGATGGGATGAAAGAATACGGTTGGATACTTTTTGTACTTATTGTGGTATTTATCATTACTGGAACATCAAATGGTGCTAATCTAACTGACGGTATAGATGGCTTGGCTGCAGGTTCTTCGGCTATAATTGTTACAGCTTTGGGTGTCTTTGCTTGGGTATCTGGTAATATCATCTTTGCAAATTATTTGAATGTAATGTACATACCCTATTCTGGTGAAATGACAGTGTTTATCAGTGCATTTGTAGGAGGTTTAGTGGGATTCTTGTGGTATAACACTTATCCAGCACAGGTGTTTATGGGTGATACAGGTAGTTTAACCATAGGTGGAATTATAGCAGTGTTGGCAATAGCAGTCCGTAAAGAATTTTTACTGCCAATTCTCGCAGGAATCTTCTTCGCAGAAACACTTTCTGTAATGATGCAGGTAAGTTATTTCAAATATACACGAAAAAAATATGGTGAAGGAAGACGCATTTTTCTCATGTCCCCGTTACATCATCACTTTCAAAAGAAAGGATATCACGAAAGTAAGATCGTTGCAAGATTTTGGATTGTTGGGATTATGCTCGCAGTACTGTCGATAATAACATTGAAAGTGAGATAGTATGAAAAAGATTGCTGTTTTAGGTGGAGGAGAAAGTGGTGTCGGTACAGCAATTTTAGCTAATAAAAAAGGATATGACGTTTTTGTTTCTGATAAAGGAGTAATAGCTGATAAATACAAGAAAGTTCTTTTACATAATGATATTGCTTTTGAGGAAAAAAAGCATTCTGAAGATCGAATTTTCGATGCTGATGTAGTAATGAAAAGTCCTGGTATTCCAGATAATGTGCCATTAGTTCAGCAGCTTTTGGAAAAGGGTATAAAAGTGATTTCTGAGATAGAATTTGCAAGTAAGTATACTGATGCAACTATAGTTGGGATTACAGGTAGTAATGGTAAAACAACCACAACATTGTTAACCCATCACATCCTTAAAAACGCAGGGTTAAATGTTGGTGTAGCGGGAAATGTTGGTGATAGTTTTGCATTGCAGGTTGCAGATAATGAATATGATGACTACGTGCTAGAGTTGAGTAGTTTTCAATTGGATGGTATAATAGATTTTGCACCACATTTAGCAATCATAACAAATATTTCTCCAGATCATTTAGATCGATATAAATATAAGTATGAGAATTATATCAATTCAAAATTCAGAATAACAATGAATCAAAATGAGGAGGATTTTCTCATTTATGATGCAGATGATGAGGCAATTTTAGAATGGTTAAAAAACAATTCAGTAAAAGCACAATTGCTGCCTTTTTCGTTAACTAAAAAGTTAGAAAAAGGCGCTTATATAGATAATAATAACATAATAATACAAACTGATTCAAATAAATTTACAATGGGTATAACATCACTAGCATTGCAAGGAAAGCACAATACAAAAAATGCGATGGCTTCGGCCATGGCCTCTACTTTATTAAAGGTTCGTAACGAAACACTACGAGAAAGTTTAGAAAATTTTGACAGTGTTGAACATCGTTTAGAACCGGTATTGAAGATTAACGGAGTTCAATACATAAACGATTCAAAAGCTACAAATGTTAATGCAACATTCTATGCTTTAGAGAGTATGAAATCTGACACAGTTTGGATAGTTGGTGGTGTAGATAAAGGGAACGATTATACAGATTTGTTACCATTGGTTCACGAAAAAGTGAAAGCTATTATTTGTTTAGGTATTGATAATAGAAAAATTCATGCAGCTTTTAATAATGTTATTGATCTTATTGTTGATACACAAGGAGCTGAAGAGGCTGTAAAAGTAGCATATAAAATTGCAGATAAAGGCGATTCTGTTTTGTTATCACCAGCGTGTGCGAGTTTCGATCTTTTCGAAAATTATGAGGACAGAGGTAGACAATTTAAAGCAGCGGTTAGACAATTGTAAATGACTAGAATCCTCGGAAATATTAGAGGTGACAAAACCATTTGGGCTATTATAGCTCTGTTGGCAATATTTTCCTTTCTCCCGGTTTATAGTGCTAGCACTAATCTTGTATATGTTGTAGATAATGGTACAACTTTAGGGCATTTACTTAAACATGCTGTATTATTATTGCTAGGTTTTTTAATTGTATATGCCACACATAAAATACCTTACCGTTATTTTAGTGGATTGTCTGTTTTGTTAATACCAGTGGTTATTGTCTTGCTAATTTATACCCTAATGCAAGGCGCTCAAGTTGGTGGCGTTAATGCAAGTAGATGGATTCGAATACCGTTTGTCGGTTTCGGTTTTCAGACTTCTACTTTAGCAGGAGTTATTATTATGATTTTTGTAGCAAGATATTTATCCAGAAATAGGGAAAAAATCATCAAATTTAAGGATAGCTTATGGCAATTTTGGCTTCCGATAGGAATTGTTTTAGTTCTTATTTTACCAGCTAACTTCTCAACAACTGCAATTATTTTTGCATCTATTTTAATGTTATCTTTTGTAGGGGGTTATCCTATAAAATACCTGACATCAATTGTTGGGATAGGCGTTTTAGTTTTTACAATATTTATTTTAACGGCTAAAGCCTTTCCAAGCGCTTTTGAAGGAAGTAGAATTAATACATGGGTAAGTAGAATTGAAAACTTTTCAACATCAGATGCTGAAGCTAATTATCAAGCCGAGAAAGCAAAAATTGCCATTGCTTCAGGTGAAATTCAAGGTAAGGGCCCAGGTAAAAGTGTTCAGAAGAATTTTCTACCACAGTCATCATCAGATTTTATTTATGCAATTATAGTAGAGGAATTTGGCCTTTTTGGAGCCTTGTTTTTAATGATTTTGTACTTAGCATTATTGTTTAGAATAGTTATAGTCGCTACAAAAACAGAAACAATTTTTGGTACACTGGTAGTTTTAGGAGTTGGTATACCAATCATTTTTCAAGCTTTAATAAATATGGCTGTTGCGGTAGGGTTATTTCCGGTAACAGGTCAACCGTTGCCATTAATGAGTGCGGGTGGTACATCTATTTGGATGACTTGCTTTGCTATTGGTATTATACTAAGTGTTAGTGCAAATAGAGAAGCAAAAATTGCTAAGAATAAAAAACTAGATGACGATGATAATCCACTAAATGTTTTACATGAAGCGATCGGTTAACATATTGATTAGTGGAGGAGGTACAGGAGGGCATATCTATCCTGCAATAGCGATTGCCAATGAATTAAAAGAGCGGTATAAAAATGCAAAATTTTTATTTGTTGGAGCTAGTGACCGTATGGAAATGGAAAAAGTACCACAAGCTGGTTACGAAATCGAAGGATTGTGGATTTCTGGTATCCAGAGAAAATTGACACTTAAGAACTTGATGTTTCCATTTAAATTAATAAGTAGTTTATGGAAAGCCAGCGGTATTATTAGAAAATTTAAACCTGATGTCGTAATTGGTACTGGCGGTTTTGCATCAGGACCAACATTACAAATGGCCAATAGAAAAGGAATCCCAACATTGGTTCAAGAGCAGAATTCATATCCAGGTATTACAAATAAAATCCTATCGAAAAAAGCTAACAAAATATGTGTGGCGTATGACGGATTAGAACGGTTTTTCCCAAAAGATAAAATTGTAAAAACAGGCAACCCGGTAAGACAAGACTTATTAGAAGTTTCAGATCAAAGAAAAGAAGCGCAAGATTTTTTTAAGCTAAATGACACAAAGAAAACTGTTTTAGTGCTAGGTGGAAGTCTTGGCGCTAGAGCAATCAATAAATTGATAGAGAATCAAGTAGATTGGTTCATGAAAAATGACATTCAACTCATATGGCAAACGGGTAAATTATATATAGATGAATACAAAAAGCATAGCGATTCAAATGGAATTCAGACGCATGCATTCTTAAACAATATGAATTTAGCATATGCAGCGGCAGATATAATTATAAGTAGAGCTGGTGCTGGTTCTATATCTGAACTATGCATAGTTGGTAAACCTGTAATTTTTATTCCATCTCCTAATGTTGCAGAAGATCATCAAACTAAGAATGCTTTAGCGGTGTCTTCTAAAAATGCAGCTTTATTAGTTAAAGAAAGTAAGCTTGAGACTTTTCAACCTTTAATGGACAAACTGATTAATGATAAGGAACAACAAGAAGAATTAAGTAAGAATATAAAGCAATTAGCATTACCTAATGCCACAAAAGATATAGTAAACGAAATAGAAGCCTTGATCTGTTGAATTTAAAAAAAATACATAGTATATATTTTATAGGAATCGGTGGAATCGGTATGAGTGCTTTAGCTCGATATTTCCATAAAAACGGTGTACTTATTTCTGGCTATGACCGTGTTCAATCGGTAAATACAAAAGCACTCGAAGATTTGGGAATTAAAATCAATTACCAAGATGAAGTTTCGCTAATAGATGAAAAATTTCTCAATAATAAAAATTCAATTGTTGTTTATACACCCGCTATACCTAAGGATCATAAACAATTCAATTACTTTAAAGATAATGGATTTAAAATCTTTAAACGTGCTGAGATTTTAGGAGAAATCACAAAAAACACCTTCTGTTTTGCTGTAGCCGGTACGCATGGTAAAACAACAACGTCGACCATTTTGGGTCATATTTTAACGGAATGTGGAATTAATGCAACATCATTCTTAGGTGGAATATCAGAAAACTACAACTCTAATCTAATTCTTGGTGGAGATAAGATTAGTGTTGTAGAAGCAGATGAATTCGATCGTTCATTTTTAAAGTTATCACCAAATATTGCCTGTATTACCTCAATGGATGCGGATCATTTAGATATCTATGGAGAGTCAGATCAATTACAGCAATCATTTAGAGACTTTGCAAGTAAGGTTACAGATAAGCTTTTTGTGAAAAAAGGATTGCCCTTGAGGGGAATTACCTACGGAATTGAAGAAAGTGCAGACTACAATGCACAAAACATTTCAATTAAAAGCGGAACTTATTTTTTTGATGTAAAAACACCATCAGAAGTTATTAAAAATATAGAACTGAATTTATCAGGAAGACATAATGTGCTAAATACTGTGGTGGCTTTGGCAATGGCTAATAGTTATGGAGTTTCACTCCAATCCATTGCCGAAGCTTTAAAAACTTTTAAAGGAGTACAACGCAGATTTACGTACAAGATTAAAACTGATGGTTTAGTATTGATTGATGATTATGCTCACCACCCTACAGAAATTGATGCTGTAGCTGAATCAGTTAGAGAATTATATCCTAATGAAAAAGTGCTAGCTGTTTTTCAACCACACTTGTTCAGTAGAACCCAGGATTTTGTAGATGACTTTGCAGAAAGTTTGGCAAAATTTGATGAGTTGTTATTGCTAGATATTTATCCAGCCAGAGAACTGCCAATTGATGGAGTAACTTCTGACTGGTTGTTGAGTAAAATTGATATGATTGATAAAAAAGTGGTCTCAAAAGTTGAGTTGAATTCACATATTTTGAAAGCATCATCTAAAATTATAGTAATGATTGGTGCCGGAGATATTGGCGAATTAATAAATCCTATTAAAGAAATACTCAAAGAAAAAATGACATGAAGAAATATCTTAAACACATCAAAGCACTTGTTTTTATAGGTGTTATAGTGTTTTTATTCGGTTTCGCATCTCATAGAAATGAGGCTAAAAAGGTCAATGAAATTGATGTGAAATTTATTAACGGAGATAACCTTTTTATAACTTATGAAACGGTTAATAAATTGTTAATACAAAATTACGGCGAGCTTAAAAGTCAGCGAAAAGAAAATATAATTTTGAGCAGTTTGGAGTCAACTCTACAATTAAATGAAATGATTGAAGAGGCTGATGTTTTCTTAACAGTTGATGGAAAACTTTGTGTTTCATTAAAACAAAGAACACCAATTGCTAGAGTAAATGATGAGGGTGTTTCTTATTATATTGATAGTGAGGGTTTAAAAATGCCGCTATCTTCAAATTATTCGGCAAGAGTTCCAATTATTAGCGGTGTTAAAGGCACCGATGTATCAAAAGTGTACAAACTCGCTAAGCAAATTTATAATGATGATTTTTTACATCAGCAAATTATTGGAATCGAACAGCAGTCAGTAAATGACTTTGTTTTAAAAACACGAATTGGTGGCCAACAAATTGAAATTGGAGATTTAGATAGAATTGACAAAAAGTTTAAAAAACTAAAAGCATTCTATCAAAAGGAATTAAAAGAAAACACATTAGATAACTACCAAACTATCAACTTGAAATTTGAAAATCAAGTTGTGTGTACAAAAAAGTAAATTATGGAGCACGAAAATATAGCTGTTGGTTTAGACATTGGTACAACTAAGATTGTTGCAATGATTGGTAAAACCAATGAATATGGCAAAATAGAAATGCTTGGCATGGGTAAGGCCAAGAGCTTAGGTGTTCATAGAGGTGTGGTTAATAATATCACCCAAACAATTCAATCAATTCAGCAAGCGGTAGAAGAAGCCGAAAGCATTTCTGATTTTAAGATAAAAGATGTGGTTGTTGGTATTGCAGGCCAACATATTCGTAGTTTACATCATAGCGATTATATTACACGTCCAAATTCTGAGAAAGTAATAGATGAGTCTGATATAGAGAAATTGATCAATCAGGTTCATAAATTAGTAATGTTGCCTGGTGAAGAAATAATTCATGTGCTGCCTCAAGATTATAAAGTAGACGGTCAAGGTGAGATCAAAGAACCTATCGGAATGTATGGCGGTCGCTTAGAGGCCAATTTTCATGTGGTTGTTGGTCAGGTTTCATCTATTAGAAATATAGGTAGATGTATTAAAAGCGCAGGTTTAGAGTTGTCGAATATTACGTTAGAACCTCTCGCTTCAGCAGATGCAGTATTGAGTCAAGAAGAAAAAGAAGCAGGTGTTGCTTTAATCGACATTGGTGGTGGTACAACAGATCTAGCGATTTTTAAAGACGGCATCATTCGTCATACATCTGTTATTCCTTTCGGAGGAAATGTAATAACTGAAGATATTAAGGAAGGATGTTCAATCATTGAAAAACAAGCCGAATTGTTGAAAACTAAGTTTGGTTCTGCTTGGCCGGGTGAGAATAAAGAGAATGAAATTGTTTCTATTCCAGGATTACGAGGAAGAGAACCAAAAGAGATTACGCTTAAAAATTTGTCTAAAATTATTCATGCAAGAGTCGTTGAAATTGTAGAGCAAGCGTATTTAGAAATTAAAAATTATGGTCACGAAGAGACCAAAAAGAAATTAATTGCAGGTATTGTATTAACAGGTGGTGGCGCTGAATTAAAGCATATCAAGCAGTTAGTAGAATATATTACTGGTATGGATACCAGAATAGGGTATCCGAATGAGCATATTTCTGGTAGCTCAGATGTAGATATGTCGAGCCCTTCATTTGCAACAGCTGTTGGTTTATTAATGAAAGGGTTGAACCAGAATGTTAAGAGAACTAAGAAACATGCCGAGGTAGATGCTGTCGATAGTAGAGGCGAGTATGTATCAAATAATTCGAATGAACCGGTTGATAAGAAATCAATTTTTGAAAAATGGGCCGATAAGTTCAGAGAATTTTTAGATAACGCAGAATAGAGAAAATAAACGAAACCAAATAACGAAGCAAATCCCAAAAAAACAAAAAGATATGAGCAAAGAAATTAATAGTCTTTCGTTCGATTTACCAAAGAATCAATCTAATGTCATTAAAGTGATAGGTGTTGGTGGTGGCGGTAGCAACGCTGTTAACCATATGTATCAAAAAGGTATCACGGGTGTTGATTTTGTGGTCTGTAACACAGATGCACAAGCACTTCAAAACAGTCCAATACCACATAAGATTCAATTAGGAGTTTCCTTAACGGAAGGGTTAGGTGCTGGTGCTAATCCAGAAGTTGGTGAGCAAGCTGCTATGGAAAGCATGGAAGATATAAAAGCAATGCTAGGCACTAATTCTAAAATGGTGTTTATTACTGTCGGTATGGGTGGTGGAACAGGTACTGGAGCCGCACCTGTTATTGCTAAAGTTGCTAAAGAAATGGATTTGTTAACTGTTGGGATTGTTACCATACCATTTTCGTTTGAAGGCAAAATGAGAAATGAGCAGGCGCAAAAAGGAATTGAAAAAATACGAGAACATATAGATTCTCTTGTGGTTATAAATAATAATAAACTTAGAGAGGTATACGGAAACCTTGGCTTTAAAGCTGGTTTCTCAAAAGCAGATGAAGTTTTATCTACCGCAGCAGCTGGTATAGCAGAAGTAATTACACACCACTATACGCAGAATATTGATTTAAAAGATGCCAAGACGGTACTTTCAAATAGTGGTACGGCTATTATGGGATCGGCCAATGCTTCGGGTTCTAATAGAGCTCAAGAAGCTATTACTAATGCATTAGATTCACCGTTGTTAAATGATAATAGAATAACTGGAGCTAAGAATGTATTATTATTGATCGTTTCTGGAACAACAGAAATTACTATTGATGAAATTGGTGAAATCAATGATTACATTCAAAGTGAGGCTAAGAGCAATGTAGACATTATTATGGGAGTAGGTGAAGATGAGTCTTTAGGTGAAGCCATTTCAGTAACAGTAATAGCTACGGGATTTAACTTTGAACAACAAATGGAAATCAGCGCTACCGAGTCAAAAAAGATTGTTCATAATTTAGGAGAAGAGCCAAAATTTAAACCAGCTTTCACTCCTAAAAAAGAGATAAAAGAAGAAGATGAAAATGTAGTGAGGTATTCACTAGAAGAAATAGAAGAAGTTAATGAGCCACTTAATAATTTAATACCTACAACAGAATTGATCAATAATATTGATGTTGTTTACGAAGAAGTAAGTGTTGAAAATATTGATGATTTTAATATTACGGAAGTTGCGCAGAAAAGCCCAATTTCTCATCAAGAAGATTTGGAGGAAGAAAAACAAGTTACGTTAACTTTTGACCTCCCATTGAGTACAAAACAAGAAGCTCAAAAAGAAGATACTAAAATTACAACCCATGAGTTAATTGCTAAGATTGATGATATTAAAGTAATTGATGCAGAACATATACAGTCAGAAAAAACTCCTGATGGAAAAATAAGATATGGTCTAGAAGATTTCATGCAGAATGAAGAAAAAGAAATAGCAAGGGTTACTGATAAACCAATGGAAGATGATGAAGAATTAAAATTTGATGTTCGTGTTGAGAATAACGTTGGTAGATCTAGTGTTATTGTAAATGATGATGAAGCTTCACCATTAAACTTAACCATTGCAGAGCTAGAACAAAAAGCAGATGAACGAAGAGAAAAAATGAAAGAGTTTAATTATAAATTCGCTAATAGATTAAATCAAAATATTGAAGAAATAGAAAATCAACCAGCTTATAAGCGTATGGGTGTTGATTTAGAAGATGTAGAACCATCTTCTGAGGTTTCTTCGACAAACCAATCTAGAACAACACTAGATATTGGTGAAGATAATGATATACAATTGCGATCAAATAATTCGTTTTTGCACGATAATGTAGATTAATACTACTATTTAGTTTTTGTTTGTTGATAAAAACCCAAGCTTTTCATTTTAAAGTTTGGGTTTTTTCTTTGTTTAAATCCTCTATTTTACAACAAGGGTTTTGCTATCTTTGTGTCTTAAAATTTTGAATTATGAGCTTACAAGAAGATATAATGGTTGCAATGAAAACAGCCATGAAGGCTAAAGATCAAACTGCTTTAACTGCATTAAGAGCTGTAAAGTCGGCTATTTTATTGGCGCAAACAGAAAGTGGTTCAAAAGGAGAATTGACAGAGGAGGAAGAATTAACAATACTTCAAAAGCTAGTAAAGCAACGTAAAGATAGCGCAGCTATTTTCTTGGAACAAGGGCGTAAGGATTTAGCAGTTCCAGAAATTGATGAAGCAGAAGTTATTAGCGAGTTTTTACCTGAAGCTTTATCTGAAGAAGAAATCGAAAAAGTAGTGATTGCGACTATTGATTCTATAGGAGCTCAAGGAATGAAAGATATGGGCAAGGTAATGGGAATGGTGTCTAAAGAGTTAGCTGGTCAAGCAGATGGTAAAACAATTTCTACACTAGTTAAAAAGAATTTAATGTAAAATTTCTTGATTTTGTAGAAAAAATGGCCACGTAGCTCAGCTGAATAGAGCACTGGATTTCGGCTCCAGCGGTCGGGGGTTTGAATCCCTCCGTGGTCACGAATAAATAGTCCAATGAAAAAAATGCTAAGCTTGCTTGAGCATTTTTTGTTTGGACTGTTTTCGAAGCGGAGCTTTCTAGGGATCTGCAAGTGAAGCGTGGCTAATCCTTTTTCAATTATACTAGTCTAAATAATGGTTGCTAAACAATTTTGTCTATATTTGAGTCGAAATTGCTATGGTTTCACTTATAATTTAGGGGTAAATTATATTGCATTAGTATAGAAATGGCTCATTTTTTGTACTATATATGTTAATAATGAAAAAAATAGTCTACTTTTAAGTGATAAATAACTGCTTTTTAGTGTACTAAGAGATATTATAATTTATGCTTAAACTATTAAACATATGGGTTAAAGGAACTGATTTAGCAGAAAGAGCTATCAATCAGCGAGAGCTCAATGAGTTTCAGCGTGGTTTAATAGTAAGACACTTCACATTTTATAAACGCCTTTCTTTTTCGGACAAAAAGAGATTTGAACACAGAGTTAAAAAGTTTATTGATAAACATAATTTTATTGGTAGAGAAGGCGTGGTTATAACTGAGAAAATGAAATTGTTAATTTCTTCTACAGCAGTGATGCTAACTTTTGGTATGCGCCGTTATTTGTTTTCAGAATTTGACAATATCATCATATATCCTAAGGATTACTTTTCTCAAGTAACTAAGATGCGACATAAAGGTGAAACAAACCCAAAATATAGAACAATTGTATTTTCTTGGGATGACTTTATGGAAGGTGTTAGAATTGAAGATGATAATTTGAATTTAGGATTACATGAGTTAGCGCATGCATTACACTTTACTTGTTTAAAAAGAAAAAATTTCTCTTCGAAATATTTTATCAATAAGTTTGATGAACTGCTCTTAATCTTGCGTAATAGAGAATTACAAAGAAGAGTAGTAAAGTCGGGCTATATAAGATCTTATGGATTTAGAAATAAGTACGAGTTTTTATCAGTTCTGATAGAGCATTTCTTCGAAACTCCAGAAGAATTTAAAGAAAAATTACCTGAGATATACGCTATAGTTCGTCAGATGCTTAATTTAGACCCTGCAGAATTTTCTAAAAAGCCAGCTTTATTTAAAAGTATTGTTTTGAGTTCTGCTTGAAAGAAGCTTATAAAAATGCTGCGTCTTTAGGTTCCCACAATTCTATTTTATTTCCGTCAAGGTCTACGATCCAACCGAATTTGCCATACTCATATTCTTCTACCTTATCAATTACAGTAACACCTTCTTTTTTAAGTTCTTCGAGTAACTCTACAAGGTTTTCAACTCGATAATTGAACATAAAATCTTTTTTTGATGGCTCAAAGTAAGTCGTGTTTTTAGTAAAAGGACTCCATTGCGTTGAGCAATCATTTCCTTCTTTATCTTTCCACCAAAAGGTGCAACCCCATTGATCTGTATTAAAGCCTAAGTGTTTTTTATACCAATCTTTTGTTGCCTTAGGGTCTTCTGTTTTGAAGAATAATCCACCAATACCAGTAACTCTTTTTTTCATATCTATTTCCCATGAAAAATGGGAGTTTTATAAATTAAACTTCTTTTTATTTCTTCACCGCTTTTTCGTAAACCTCAATCCAATCATCTGCTGTCATTTTTGAAGCTAATTCACCTATTAAATCATAAGGAATTTCGTCAATATGTTTAAATCGAATACAGCTTTTACCTATATCTAACTTTCGCTTACTATGTTTTGGGAATTCTGAAATAAACCAATCTAATAACTTATTATCGGCATAGATTCCGCTATGATATAAGTTGATTGAGTTTTTTTGAGAAGCCACATTCATAAATGGTAACGGTAACTTAGGGTCGCAATGATAACCATCAGGATATTTAGAATGTGGTACGTAATAGCCTATCATCTTATAATTAATTCCTTCTTCAAATCCTTTTGGGAGATTATCTAAAATTGTTTGACGTAGTTTATTTACGGCGGCTTTCCTTTCTTCAGGAATCTGTTCAATATAGTTATCTACAGATGTTGCTTCGTATTGCATACTATAAGTTTAAAGTTATTTACGTTGTAAAATTAAAGCCGAAATTAATGACATTATAAAACCAATTAAGAATACTGTCAAAGACATTAATAGAAAACTAAAAAACGGATTCATAAATAGTTCTTTTTGCGATTCCATTTCGGTAAGTTTGTTTTCGAGTTCTGCGCCAGATAGCGAATTCTTTAATTCTTCAACAGATCGTGCATAATATTCAGCAGTAAAGTCAGGATTTATATATTTTATATAAATCAGATCAATTAATCCAAAAGCTAAAGCTGCAAACAGTGTAATCAAAACACCAATTAATAATGCTTTTCCAAATGTTACAAGGCCGTTATTTTCATGGTCTCTAAAATGCTTAATTCCAAAGTATACAAACACTAGTGATACAACCATGCTTATATAACCAATAACTTCCTGTAATCCGTAATCTAGATTTTTACCAAGAGTTAACGCTATTAAAAATAATACGACAATAGTAATTGCACTTCTAATACCGTATTTGATAACTGTACTTTTCATAATGTTTAAATTTTGATATCGCAAAACTACATTTGAATAACAAGATTTTATTCATACTAAAGTACCAAATTTCTCATACTTTAGTTCTAAAGTGCTTAAAATGGAAGGATTTGAAGTTCTTTAGAAATTTTTATAGCCTCTGTTCTTCGTTTAGCATCTAGCTTTACAAAAAGGTTAGATACGTGAGTTTTAACAGTGCTTTCAGAAACAAATAAATTTTTAGCTATTTCTTTATTAGAAAACCCTTTAGCAACTTGACAGAGAACTTCATATTCTCGTTTACTAAGATTGAGTTCTTTAATCTTTTGATGATCAATCTCTCTAGGTTTTGAGGTTATTTTGTGCTGATTTTTATTGATGTATAAACCTATAAAGAAGAATAGTAGAGCAATTACAGCGATGATTATTTCAATACCTATATCGCCAGATAAGTATGTAAGTTGACTAATTCTAAAAAGAAGCAATAAAGCAAAAACTATACTCCCAAAAATTAGAATTGTCTTTTTCACAAGACCAAGTTAATAAAATTTCGCTTTTATTTTATCAACTATAACTTGTGCAAGTTTTTCTTTACTTTCAACTGTCCAACCAGCTACATGAGGTGATAAGATAACTTTATCGGAATTAATTAAATACTCGAAAGCTTCTGGTAAATTGTCATCTGCAAATAGATTTTCAAATGATGCCTTTTCATACTCTAAAACATCTAAACCAGCTCCTAGTATCTTGTAAGACTTTAATCCATTGACTAAGTCCTTTATTACTACTGACTTACCACGTGCTGTATTGATTAGCCAAAAAGGTTTTTTAAAACGATTGATGAATTCAGTATTCACCATGTTGATAGTTAACTCCGTTTGAGGAGTGTGTAAACTAAGTACATCTATTTTTTCTTGAAGTTCTTCTAAAGATACTTGTTTGCAGTTTTCATCATCGACATTTGGTAAAATGTCATAACAAAGCACTTCAACTTCAAAGCCTATTAGTTTTTTGGCAAAGGCTTTTCCCATATTCCCGTAGCCAATTAACCCAACAGTTTTTCCATCTAGTTCTATGCCTCTGTTATCTTCTCGTAACCATTTACCTTGCTGTATTTCTTTATTTGCCTTATTCAGTTTGTTGAATAATGAAAGTAACATTGCTAATGCATGTTCACCTACAGCATTTCTATTACCTTCTGGAGCAGTAAATAATTCAATCTCCTTTGATTTAGCATAATCACAATCAATATTTTCTAAACCAGCACCAACACGGCCAATAAATTTTAAATTGAGGGCTTTATCTAAAAAATATTTATCAACTGAGAATCTACTTCTAATGATAATGCCATCATAATCAGCTATTTTATTCTCAATAATCTCTTTGGAAGAGGTGTAATCTTCATTACATTGAAAACCGAGATTTTCTAATCTTTTTTTTAAGATTTCATGATTTGTGTCGAGTAGAAGTACTTTCATTTTGAATTTATTATTTTTAAAAAAGAGGGGAATTTTTTGGAGTATATGATCTCTACTCTTTGACCTTCCATTGTTTTTACTTTCATCATATTATCTTCAAATGTGATTCTTCCTCTTCTTGAAATTCCATCTTTTTCAGAATAATCTACTAAAAGCCCTCTTTCAATATCTTGATTATCAATTTTGAATTTTATTAAATAGAAGTCTACATCTTCAACTTTAGTCATATAGAATCTAACATAATCATCAATAATAGCATTAGTAGCAATAGTCTCATGAGATAAATAAAATTCTCTTAATTTATAATTTAACGATTTTCCTAGTGTTTCAATTCCAATTAATATTAAAAAAGAGAATAGTAGAGTGATTCCGTTTTTTAAATAGTAAATAACCCATTTCTTAGGTGATTTTATGAATGACTTATTAGGTTTCTTTATTAGTTTATCCCAAGTTGGAAAAAAGATAGCTAAAATTCCTAACACTGTTAGGAGAATCGTAGCGTATTTTACAAATTTCCAAAATTCTATATTATGATTCAAAAATGACTTTAGAAGCAATGCTGTGAGAATAAGAATAACTCCTATTATATAATTTAATTTTTTTATATATATCATTTAGTAATTTTAACTTAAGGCTCTAAAACAAAACACCCAAAGTTAAAAACTTTGGGTGTCAAATAATATTTGTTATGATGTTATTTATCCGTTCAATGCTTCTGCTCCACCAACGATCTCTAAAATTTCATTAGTAATAGCTGCTTGACGTGCTTTATTATACGTTAACAATAATTCATCACGTAATTCAGTAGCATTATCAGTTGCTTTATGCATGGCTGTCATACGAGCACCATGTTCAGCAGCAAAACTATCTCTAACAGCTTTGTATAATTGAGTTTTTAATGACTTTGGAATCAATCCTTGAACAATCTCTTCTTTAGAAGGTTCAAAAATATAGTCTAAGTTCACGTTTGCATCTTTTTCTGCAGCAACAATTGGCAAAAATTGCTCAACAGTTGTAATCTGCGTAGCGGCATTTTTAAACTTATTGTAAACAATTACAATTTTATCATAAGTGCCTTCAGCAAAGTAAGTCATTAACTCTTCCGCTATAGCGGCTGTATTAGCAAAGGTCAACTCATCAAAAAGACTACTTTTGTTATCAATAACATTGTATTCTTTTGATAAAAGATCGTTTCCTTTTTTACCGATAGCTATAACATCAACTTGTTTTCCATCAAAATCATTTTGAATAGCTTCAATAGATTTTTTAATGATAGACGAATTGAATCCGCCACACAAACCTCTATTAGAAGTAACAGCTACAACTAATACGTTGTTTACTTCACGTTGATTCGTATATACACCACCTAAATCACCATCTAGTGTAGCGCTCAAGTTTTGCAATAGCTCAGTTAATTTATTTGAATATGGTCGCATAGCAGTAATTGCATCTTGGGCTTTTTTTAATTTTGCAGCAGATACCATTTTCATAGCACTTGTAATCTGCATCGTTGAGCCGATAGATGTAATTCTGTTACGTATTTCTTTTAAGTTTGCCATTCGTTCAAATTATGATATTTCCACTTTCGTGGGAATTACAATTATTAATTAAGCGAATTTCGCTGATAATTCTTTTGCTGCATTTTCTACAACTGCAATAGCCTCATCAGTTAATTTACCTGATTTTAATGTGTCTAAAGTATCTCTGTGTTTTGCGTTTAAGTAAGCTAAGAAATCTTTTTCAAATTCTTTTACTTTCTCTACAGGAACATCTTTTAATAAGTTTTTAGAACCAGCATAAATAATTGCTACCTGATCTTCTACTGTAAACGGATCGTTTTGAGCTTGCTTTAAGATCTCAACATTACGTTTACCTTTTTCAATTACATTCATTGTAGCGGCATCTAAGTCTGAACCGAACTTAGCAAAAGCCTCTAATTCACGATATTGTGCTTGGTCTAATTTTAATGTACCAGCAACTTTCTTCATTGATTTGATCTGAGCGTTACCACCTACACGAGATACAGAAATACCTACGTTAATTGCCGGACGTACACCAGAGTTAAATAAATCTGATTCTAAGAATATCTGTCCGTCAGTAATAGAAATTACGTTTGTTGGAATATATGCAGATACGTCACCAGCCTGTGTTTCAATAATTGGTAAAGCAGTTAAAGAACCACCACCTTTTACTTTTCCTTTTAAAGAATCTGGCACATCGTTCATTTGCGCGGCAATTGTATCATCATTAATGATTTTTGCAGCACGTTCTAATAATCTAGAGTGTAAATAGAATACGTCACCAGGATATGCTTCACGTCCCGGAGGTCTTCTTAATAATAAAGATACCTCACGGTATGCAACAGCTTGTTTTGATAAATCATCATAGATAATTAAAGCTGGCCTGCCAGTATCTCTAAAATATTCACCAATTGCAGCGCCTGCCATTGGAGCATATACCTGCATTGGTGCAGGGTCAGATGCGTTTGCAGCAACGATAGTTGTATAAGCTAATGCACCACGCTCTTCTAACATATTTGCAATAGCAGCTACAGTAGAACCTTTTTGACCTATGGCTACATAGATACAATATACAGGCTCACCTGCATCATAAAATTCTTTTTGATTTAAAATAGTATCAAGAGCAACAGTAGATTTACCAGTTTGACGGTCACCAATAATTAACTCACGTTGACCTCTACCAACAGGAATCATAGCGTCAATAGCTTTAATACCAGTTTGTAATGGTTCTGTTACTGGCTCACGATAAATTACACCCGGTGCTTTACGCTCTAATGGCATCTCGAAAGTTTCACCCAGAATAGGTCCTTTACCGTCTATTGGCTCACCTAAAGTGTTTACAACACGCCCAGTAATTCCTTCACCTACTCTTAAAGAAGCAATACGCTCAGTACGTTTTACAGTAGCGCCTTCTTTAATTTCAGTAGAAGCACCTAATAATACAACCCCAACATTGTCTTCTTCGAGGTTTAATACCATTCCTTCTAATCCATTCTCGAATTGTACAAGTTCACCGTATTGTGCATTGGCTAAACCATATACACGCGCAATACCATCACCTACTTGTAATACTGTTCCAACTTCATCAAGAGTTGCGTTGCCCTCGAAACCAGAAAGTTGTTGTTTTAGAATTGCTGATACTTCAGCTGGTTTTATTGTTGCCATTTTATTGATTTATACTATTTAAAAATTTGGTACGTATAAGTTATCATCAAACTCTCTACGTAAATTGTTCATTTTTCCAGAAATACTTGCATCGTATTGTTTGTCTCCTACTTTAAGGATAAATCCTCCTATAATTGAAGGATCAACAATGTTTTCTAAAATAACTTTTTTACCTACAATGTCTTTTACTTTAGCAAGTACTTTTTCTTTTAGATCATCAGTTAAAGGAACCGCAGAAGTTACTTTTGCAATTTGTGTTCCTTGGTAGTGATCGTATATAATTGTATATTGTTTAGCTATATTTTCAAGAATAGCTAAACGTTTGTTTTCTACTAACTGATTTATTAAGCCTTTAGAGATATTAGTAAGATTACTAAAGATTGCAAATAACGTATCTTTCTTAGCACTAGCTTTAATAACAGGGCTATTTAGCATAACTTGAACATCTTTATTTGCTTCGATAGTTTCAGCAACTAATAGCATGTCCTTATTTACATCATCAGCCTTTTTTGTATCTATGGCTAAATTAAGTACTGCTTTTGCGTATCGTATGGCTGCTCTTGTTCCTTTCATCAGTCAATCAATCTTAAAAGATTAGTTTAATTTAATATCACCAAGCATATCTTCTACTAACTCTAATTGCTTGCCTTTAGTAGAAAGTTCTTTCTTAACTACTTTTTCTGCGATATCTATAGAAAGATCAGCAACTTGATTTTTTAAATCTGTCATAGCAGCTAACTTTTCATTTTGAATAGCAGTTTTTGCTTGTTCGATTAATTTACTAGCCTGAGCTTTAGCTTCATCTTTGGCTTCAGCAATCATGTTATCTTTAATCTGACGTGCATCTTTTAACATTGCATCCCTCTCAGTACGAGCTTCTTTCAAAATACGTTCGTTATCTGCATTTATATTTTGCATTTCTTGACGTGCTTTATCAGCCTCAGCAAGTGCATTTTTTATACCTTCTTCTCGGTCATTAATTGCATTTAAAATTGGTTTCCATGCAAACTTTCTAAGTAAGAATAAAAGTGCAAGAAATATAACTGTTTGCCAAAAGAACAGACCTAATGAGAATTCGTTTATTAATTTTTCCATGGGATATATGTACTATATTCTATTTAATTTTTAAATAAACACTATTTAGTAACCAACCGTTACTAAATAGTGTTTAAAGTTTTGTTTTAGCTCACTGCAAATAATGCTGCGAAACCAATACCTTCAATAAGCGCCGCTGCAATAAGCATTGCTGTTTGAATTTTACCATAAGCTTCAGGTTGACGAGCGATTGCTTCCATTGCAGAACCACCGATCTTACCGATACCGATACCTACACCGATAACTACTAAACCTGCACCTACCATTACTGGGATATTCATAATATATATAATTAAAAATTAAACATTCAATTTTTCTAGTGAGCATGTGCTTCTTCATGATGGTCGTGCTCTTCAGAAGCAAAACCAAAATATAAAGCTGAAAGCATAGTAAATATATATGCTTGCAATAATGCTACTAAGACTTCAATTAGTGAAATAGCAAAGGCCAATAAAAATGACATTGGGCTACCTAACCAATTCTTAAATAAAAACATTAAACCGATTAAACTCATTAGTACAATGTGGCCTGCTTGCATGTTAGCGTACAAACGAATCAATAATGAAAATGGTTTAATGAAAATACCTAATACCTCAATCGGAATTAGTATAATATATAAAGGAAGTTTACCATACCAAGGCATAGAATCTCCTAAAGGATCAAAGATGTGTTTCCAATAATCTTTTGTTCCTGTAAAATTTGTAATCAAAAATGTTAACAAGGCTAAAGCTACAGTTACAGCAATATTACCTGTAACATTGACGCCTAGTGGTGTTAAACCAAACATATTTAAAAACCAAATAAAGAAAAAGATGGTCAATAAATATGGCATGTATCTTTTGTACTTCTTTTCACCAATATTTGGGATAGCAATATCATCACGTATGTAAAGTATAATAGGCTCGAAGAATCTACCTACACCTTTTGCAATACTATTATTTTTAGCATATGATTTAGCTAAGCCAGCAAACAACAAGTACATTAATAATGAAGTAAGTAACATCATTATGACACTCTTAGTCATTGAAAAATCAAAGGGCTTAACATTTGTTGGGTGGTGTTCTGCATCGTAGTTTATAGTGCCAGCTGCATCTGTTTTATAGATCTTATTGTGGTATAATTTATAATAGTTACCATTGTGCTCAGCAACTGTTTCACCATGATGAAATTTTGATGATGAAAATACTTGCAAACCATTATCCCAAAGAATAATAGGCAGAGGAAAACCTATATATTTTTTTGAACCATCTTCATTTTTTAATGAAAATAAGCTAAAATCGTATGAGTCTTGAAGGTGGTGTTTAATATATTCTTGACGTTCTTTTTTTTCGATTTCTTTCTGGCTTAACTGAACAGTATCTTTGCTTTCTTCTTTATGATCTTCTTCATGTTGAGCATTCGCCGAAAATGTTGTAACTACAAATAAAACAGTAAGTAACTTTAATAAAAATTTTCCTTGCATATCACACAAATAATATAGTGTCTTAAAAATCCGTGCAAAGGTACTGTTTTAAATTAAAAACAAAAAAGAAAATTAGTTGTTTATTCTAAATAATTTTTAGGAAAGTTTGTTCAACATTTTTGTAAGTTCGAATACCTCAATAGCCAAACAAGTTAGATACGGAATAAAAAAAGTAGTAAACTCTAAAGTACTCATTTTTTGGTCACTAGAATATTCAGGATAGAAAAAGAGAAAGAATATAATAAACTTTAAAAAACTAGCTCCCATAAATAGAAAACCGAGTTGATTTTTAAGCTTTTCTTTATATTGAAAGAGCAGGATGAATGTACCTAAAGCTATAATAAAATTAACCAAATATGCTAGAATAATCTTATTTTCGAAGAGAGGTAAATTTTTGAAGCTTAGAATTGTTATATGAAACCCAAAAACAATTAATAATATAATAGACAGGCCTAAAGTAAACTTAGTAATTGATTTATCCATAAACTATTGATCGTTTAGTTTCTTAAGCTGTCGATTAATATTCCAAATAGAAATAATAGTTGCTAAAAGAATAAGTACAAGGGTAAATACCTTTTTTTCCATTTGATAATAGGCATCCAGCCTTCTACCCAAGTAGCCAGCTAAGTAAATTGTAGCGCCCATTTGAAATGCAATACCCGTAAACTGAACGTATTTTTTAAGCGGTTTGTTCGGCTTGCGATTTGGCGACGGTTGGTCGTTGCTCATTTTTTAGTGCTTTTACTGAACCTTTCATGTTACAAGAAGCATTAAATGTAGCTCCTGGCTCTACCGAAAGTTTGCCTAAAATAACTTCGCCAGAAATGTTCGCAGTAGACTTTAATGATAATAATTGATCTACAGTTAGGTTACCAGAAAATTTACCTTCAATATCAGCATTGGTACATTCAATGGTTCCATCAACCGATCCAGCTTGACCAATCACAACTCTACCATTTGTCTTTATTGTACCTTGTACTTTGCCGTCAATTCTAAAATCACCGTCAGATTTAATATCGCCAACAAACGAAGTGTTCTTGCCAATAATGTTTCTTTCTAGCGTTTGGCCACCTGGTGCTGATCTTTTTTCAGAAAACATAATTTTAAATTTAAAGTTTAACTCCTATTTTACTCTATACTTAATTCTTTTTCTTTTGGGGAGTGACTAAACTTTTCTTTTCTATAGTATTTTTGTTTGTTTCAGTTGGGCTCTTATTAAAACCAGATAGAATTTTTACCGCATGCTTACCTTCTTCTGTATTTGGATAATTCAATGCTACAAAATCTAATGCCTCTCTAAAAGCATCTTTGCCTTGGGTTTTCATTAAGAGATATGCCTTAAGCAATTCAAATTTAGGAATAATAGGTAGATCCTCAAACTGTTTTAATGCTTTTTCTGTTTTTTCTAATGCACGATTATAATGTTCGTAATCATAATCACAATAAACATCATTATAAAAACCCTCTGGTGTATTTTTTTCGTCAATAAATGTAAGAGCTTCATCCGGATTCAAAATAATTTTTGAATACCTTGAGTCTGGATAATTATTAACGATTTCGTCTTGGTATTTATTACTCTTTACAGGGTCAATATTTTCATAAATTTTATAAAGATGGTATTTAATAGGTAATATTAGATTTTCCTTTGGTGGAAAAGTTAATAGTTTTTCTAAACGTTCAGCAGCCAATTCATACTCGTTAAATTGTTCTTTGTAAGACAAGCCTAACTGGTAATAAGCATCATTTCTAATATCTTTAATACTGTCGAGTGTAGCTTCTTCTTTTGGAATACGATTTAGATAATATTCAAGATTAAATTTTTGAGAATCATCTATAGTATTTTGAGTTATCAGATTGTTACTTTGGTTACCGATAGAAAAGGAACTTTTATCTGATAAGCGCCAATTGTCTTCTAAAGGACGATTACCCCAAATCTTTCTAAATTCTTGTTTCCCGAAACCAGAAACCCGAACGTTATAAAAGTAAAATTTACCTCCAGAGTTACTATCTTTTGAACTATCATCAGTAATATTTCCAAATCCTGAATTCTGAGCTAGTGCCTCCTCTTTTCGCTTGGCCTCTTCGGCTTCAGCTTTTAGTTTATCAATATGATCTTGGTAATATTCTTTCTGAGCATCATTTGATAACGAAGAAACGTATAAGATACTATCATTTATCTGTGCAATATTTTCATAAAGAATTACTTCATCTAGACTTTTACGTTTACGTACCAGACGGCGTATTCTTTTGGTGTTTTCATTTTCGGCAATGTTTAAAACACTATCATAATAAGATCCAGCTAATTGAAACTGGGCTTTATCAAAATATACATTTCCTAAGGCTTCATACGTTAATTCCTGCTGATATGGCTTAGTATCTTTAGCTCTTAACGACTTGTTAAAGTCTTCAATTGCTACAGAGTCGTTTTTATTTGCCAATTCGATCAATCCTGTTTGATAATACAATTCATCTAGGTAAGGACGATTATCTCTATCCTTAATTAGTCTGTATAAGTTTTTAAGCACTAATTCTGTACTGTCTGTATCGCTATAATTTTTTGCTCTATCAATTTCTGCATGAATTCTATAACGATATGGCGCTTTCTTAAAATTGATCAATGCTTTGAAAGCCATATTTGACGAATCGATTTTTTGTTGCTGACGATATAGTTGCCCTAAAATAAAAAGGTTACGCGCTTTTTGTTTCGGATTAACAGAAAAGAAAACAGCACTATCTAAATGTTTTATTACTAAATGAGTGCTGTCTAAAGATTGATAGGCCTGAGCAGTTGCTATATGAGCGTTTTCAATAATATTTAGAGGAGCGTTGTCATTCTTTAATAGGATACCCAATGTTTCTAAAGC
This sequence comes from Maritimimonas sp. 2304DJ26-3, assembly GCF_056591635.1. Lineage (NCBI taxonomy): Bacteria > Pseudomonadati > Bacteroidota > Flavobacteriia > Flavobacteriales > Flavobacteriaceae > Maritimimonas > Maritimimonas sp. 2304DJ26-3. The sequence goes on along the minus strand of NZ_JBWQOK010000001.1, from coordinate 212,341 downwards.
TAATTTTTCATTTTGCAAACGAATGAGCGTTTTGGCCTGCCATACTTTAGTTTCATCTCTTAAGTCAAAATCTGTATAAGTACCTAATATGAAATTAAAAGCCTCTAGAGCCGGAACAAATCGTTGAGAGTAGTATCGAGTTTTACCTAATAATAGATAAGCATCATCAATTTGTTTATTACGCTCACGCCCATTAATGTCCATCGAATGTTTTTGGACGGCTTTAATAGCTTTTAATTCTGCTCTTTCAAAACCTTGTACATTATCTTCTTTTATTTCTTTTTTCTGACCAGGTAAAACCGGAGCTTCTAATTTTTCTTCTTCGATTTTTAAAGGTTCTATTGGAAGAACTTCCCAAAAATTATCATTGTACTGATCATCAATTTGCTGTTTGGCTTGATCATAAGCAACTTGACCATTATATAGTACATTGTACTTGGTAGTAAGTGAGTGAAAACCACGATTTAAAAAGGCATCTTTTTTAGTTGAGCAACCAATAAAAATGAGAAGAATGCTACTAAAAATTAGGCCGGAGAAAAAACCTTTTTTCAAAATTATAAATGAGTTTACTTCTTTAACTTAATTCATTGAGAATTATTGCTGTTAAAAGTGTAAAAATACAAATAAAAATGTAGAAGCTTTTTGCCAATTAATAAACTTGGTTAAACAGAAAAATGACTTTCTAATTCTTTTAACGTTTCTGTAGATGTTTTAATATCTTTTACAACTTCACCTTTTTCTAAAACAACTATGCGCTCACATACTTCGGTTACGTGACTTAGGTCATGACTTGAGATCAAGACGGTCACCTCTCGATTATCGGTTAGTGTTTTAATAATTTTCTTTAGTCTAATCTGAGTAGTAGGGTCTAAATTAGCGAATGGTTCATCTAAAATTACTACTTCTGGGTTACCCATCATAGCAGCTACAATACCTGCTTTTTTCTGATTACCTTTAGATAAATCACGCAGGTATTTTTTCTTTCCTAAAATTTCTCCGTTAAAGAATTCTTCGAATTGTGCTAAAAAAGATGAAACATCTGCCTTGTTCATACCGCGTAGATCACCAATAAAGTCAAAATATTCTTCAGGAGTTAAATAAGTGATTAAAAAGCTTTCATCTATGAATGACCCTGTATACGTTTTCCATTCTTCACTCTTATTTACGGTGATTCCATTATTAGTTATTTCACCTGTAGAAGGTCTAATTAAATCTAGTAATAAATTAAAATATGTAGTTTTTCCTGCTCCATTATTTCCAACTAGACCAAAACTTTGTCCTTTAGGTATTTCTAGTGATTTTATATTTAAAACAGTAGTTTCTTTACTGTATTTTTTTGTAATGTTTTTAGTAAATATCATATTAGTTTTTGATTGATTATGATTTTTGTTCGAATGCGTTAATTGCATCATACTTATCACGGATATATTTTTTTTCTATTAGGTCCATAAAATAATTCCTAAAGATTAGCCCAGCAATCCCTACAATAGCTATAGCAGCTACACCAGCATTGAAGCTAATAAGCTTGCTGAAAATCCAAAAGATTAAAACTGGGAATATCATTAATGGAATAATGATAATAAACTGTGTAGCACTGGTTCCTTGCATATTAGAAAATCCACTCTTTTCTAAATCAATACGTTTTCTATTAAACGAACCGGCATATAATAAAAACAGAGAATTAAATCCAATATTAAAAATTGCCCCGGCAGTAATCATCAAAAAAATATTTAAACCATAATAGAGGTATGGTAAACTCATAAAATAAAGAATGCCTGTCATAGAAACCATTAAAAACCATTTGCTTTCTAAAAATTTTCGATAACGTATATTTTGACTCATCAACATCTTATAATGAGAACTATCCCAAGCTGGAATGAATTGACCATAGTTCAAAGCAAAACCACCAGTAACAAATAAAGCAGCAAACAATAAAAAACCTGGCATTTTATCTCTATACAAAGGGTTGTCAAAAAAGATCAATCCATAAAATAGAAACACAAAAGACATAAAGAATAATGTTTTAGTTCTTTTATTACGCCAAATTAATCTGATGTCGTTTTTTATAAAAGGAGCCACATCTCCCAATCTATCAGCCCATGCTAATTCTGCTGTATTTGCTTCTTTAACTTTTGTAGCTATGGCATCATCTAAATAGACTTTTGTTTTAAGTAATTTGTAGTTTATATAATATAAAATGATAGATAATAGAAAAGGAATAATAGCTAATATAGGGTTGTTTATAAATGCATTAAATATCTTTTTGCTATAAACTGTACTGTCGAAAATATTATAATTTTGTAGTGCAATAAGCGTAATCGTTGCTACAGCAATTATCCAAAATGCGATATTATTTTTATTAATTAAAAAGTTCAGGAAATTAATTGCTTGAATTATAAAGAATATTGCAAATAACCACCCTAATACACCATTAATATTATAGCCTTCTTTTATTAGAACGAACGCGAAAGGAACGTAAAAGAATAAACCTAGAATATTAAAAAAAGAAAAACTTGATTTTGCTAATACATAATGAACTAATTTACTTTTTTTAACAGGCAAAGCTAAAAAAGGCTTAATATTCATAATTGGTAATTTTTGCATCAGATAACGAAAAATCAAATCACCTAAAAGTGCAAAAATTAAAAATGAATTAACTATTTGTAGAGGATCTTTACCTGGAAATTGTTCCTTAATAAGATAATATCCACCAATACCAACTGCCAAAAAAGAGATGATAAAATAAATGGCAAAAAACCCCATAAGGATCTTCAATGCAATACCAGTTTGCCAATATGAGGAACGGAAATATTGTTTCCACTCTAATTTAAGAAAGTGTGAAATCATTTGAGTTGTTTTGAAGTATATGTATTGAATTATCGTATTTTGTTACACAAGAAATTTGATTTATGCAAAATAATAAGATTAAAAATTTAAGGAAAGAGATACTTTCAGATAATTGGTATGTATTACGAAAATTATATTTTGATTATCAAAAAAATGATGGTACTTGGGAATCGCAAGAACGAGAGGCTTATGATAGAGGAAATGGCGCCACTATATTACTTTATAATAAACAAGAACAATCAGTAATACTTACCAAGCAATTTAGAGCACCAACTTACATAAATGGTAATAGTACAGGAATGCTTATAGAAGCATGTGCTGGATTATTAGATAATAATAACCCAGAAGACTGTATTATAAAAGAAACAGAAGAAGAAACGGGCTACCATTTATCGTCAGTTGAAAAAGTTTTTGAATCATATATGTCGCCAGGTTCTGTTACAGAAATTTTATACTTTTTTATTGCTCAGTATGATCATGGTATGAAAAAAAGTGTTGGAGGAGGAGCTGATTACGAACAAGAAGAGATTGAAGTGTTAGAATTACATATAGATGAAGCTATGGAAATGATTAAAACAGGAGAGATAAAAGACGCCAAAACAATAATGCTACTGCAGTATGTTAAGCTTCAAAAAATTTTATAAAGACTAATAAATGAGCTCACCAAATTCGCTTGAAATAGTCAGTTTTTTCTTGTCTGAAAATTCCACTCGTCCAATAATCTGAGCATCCACATTGTAACTCTTTGAGATGTCGATAATGTTTTGTGCTACTTCTTTAGGAACATATAATTCCATTCTATGACCACAGTTAAATACTTGGTACATTTCTCTCCAATCAGTATTCGATTGCTCCTGAATTAATTTAAATAAAGGAGGTATCTCAAAAAGATTATCTTTTATAATATGAAGATTGTCTATAAAATGTAAAATCTTGGTTTGAGCACCACCACTACAATGCACCATGCCATGAATTTCTTTAGAAGTATATTTAGATAAAATCTCTTTAATAATTGGTGCGTATGTGCGAGTAGGTGAAAGCACCAATTTACCAGCATCAATCGGAGAATTCTCAATGTCGTCTGTTAATTTTGTTTTACCGGAATACACCAAATGGTTAGGAACTGAATCATCAAAACTCTCAGGATATTTTTCGGTTAAATAGTTATGAAATACATCATGGCGAGCAGATGTTAATCCGTTACTACCCATACCGCCATTGTATTCACTTTCATAAGTTGCTTGCCCAAAAGAAGCTAAGCCAACGATTACATCACCAGCTTTAATGTTTGCATTATCTATAACGTCACTACGTTTCATTCGTGCAGTGACAGTAGAGTCAACAATAATTGTGCGTACTAGGTCTCCAACATCTGCCGTTTCTCCACCAGTTGAATGAATTGTAATTCCAAATTTTCTTAAATCAGCTAATAATTCTTCTGTACCATTAATAATTGCTGATAATACTTCGCCAGGAATTAGATTTTTATTTCTACCAATTGTAGAAGATAATAGAATGTTGTCTGTGGCGCCAACACATAAAAGATCATCAATATTCATGATTAAAGCATCCTGAGCAATTCCCTTCCAGACTGATAGATCACCAGTTTCCTTCCAGTACATATATGCCAATGAAGATTTTGTACCTGCACCATCAGCATGCATTACTACACAATGCTCTTGACTATCAGTTAAATAATCAGGAATTATTTTGCAAAATGCTTTAGGAAATAAACCCTTATCTATATTTTTTATAGCATTATGAACATCTTCTTTTGCAGCAGAAACACCACGAAGTTTATAACGATTATCTGATGAATTGCTCATTACTTAGAAAGGTATAGTCTTTTTTTGTTATAATCGATAATTGCTTTTCCGCGCTCTAAAATATCAGCACCTAAAATGCCATTAACAGGTTTGGCCTTTTGTTTTACCAAAGCATTATTTATGTGTGATAGATCAAGTAAAACTAGATTCACTTTTTTTAACTTAAACCCATCGATACTTACTTTATTATTTTGAGATAACTGAGTTTCTATTTCAGCATTGCCAGCACCAGTAGCTTTATGCTCTGATTCTTCGGTTGCAAGATCAAAAAGTTCAGCTTCCTCAAAACCAACACAAGAATTTGATGCGCCAGTATCAATAATAAAGCGTCCTTTTTTACCATTTATTTCGGCCTTCAATTCGAAGTGATTGGTCTTTGTCTTTTTTAGCTTGATAGAATGGTATCCTTGTTTCTCCAGATGTTTTTTTAATGCCATTATCTTAAATAACAGATTTAAACTGACTTAAAAAACGCACATCATTTTCAAATAGCATTCTAATATCTGGTATTTGATAAAGTAACATGGCGATACGCTCGATACCCATTCCAAAAGCAAATCCACTATACGTTGAAGGGTCAATATTGCAGTTCTGCAAAACATTTGGATCTACCATACCACAGCCCATAATTTCTAACCAACCAGTACCTTTTGTAATACGATAATCAGTTTCGGTTTTTAAGCCCCAATAAATATCTACTTCAGCACTTGGTTCTGTAAAAGGAAAATAAGAAGGACGTAACCGAATCTTAGATTTACCAAACATTTCTTTAGTAAAATATAATAAGGTCTGCTTTAGATCTGCAAAAGAAACATCAGTATCAATGTACAAACCTTCTACCTGGTGAAAAATGCAATGCGAACGTGCAGAGATGTCTTCATTTCTAAATACACGGCCAGGAGAAATGGTTCGTATCGGAGGTTCATTGTTTTCCATATAACGTACTTGAACCGATGAGGTATGTGTACGCAACAAAATATCTGGATCTTGCTCTATAAAAAACGTATCTTGCATATCGCGAGCTGGATGATATTCTGGTAAATTTAAAGCTGTAAAGTTGTGCCAATCATCTTCAATTTCCGGTCCTTCTGAAACGATAAATCCTATACGTGAAAATACATCAACAATTTGATTTTTTACAATCGAAATTGGGTGACGCGAACCTAACTCTAAAGGTTCGGCAGGTTTTGTTAGATCACCATATATACTTTTCTCTTCTGTATTGTTTTCTAAAGCTTCTTTTAGTAGGATTACTTTTTCTTCAGCAGCTTTTTTTAAGGTATTAATTGTTTGTCCAAATTCTTTTTTCTGCTCATTTGGAATATTCTTGAACTCAGTAAATAATTCTTTTAAGATACCTTTACTACCTAAGTATTTTATTCTGAATGCTTCTACTTCTTCTTTTGAAGTTGTGTGAAAAACATTTACCTCGCCAATCAATTCTTTTACCTTATCTAACATCAGTTAACGTCAAAAATTTAAACGGCAAATTTACGTTTTTTTGTTTACAAAAAATCTATTTTTTTAAACGATTTCTAATAGCTATAGCATTAGATTTCAAACGTTTTCGTTAGGGTTAAATAAATTTATTTTTTGAATTGAGATATTGTGAATTTGACTACATTTGCATTCATAATCTGATAAAAAACACTTTAAATAATCATATTAAATTATGGAATCGAAAATAAATGCCTTCATGAACCTTGTTAAAAAACGGAATGGTCATGAACCTGAATTTTTACAAGCAGTCCAAGAGGTGGCAGAAACAGTTATCCCTTATATAGCTAAGAACGATATTTATGACGGGAAAAACATTTTATTAAGAATGGTTGAACCTGAGCGACTTATTTCTTTTCGAGTAAGTTGGGTTGATGATAATGGAGAAATACAAGTTAATAGGGGGTATCGTGTTCAAATGAATTCTGCAATTGGCCCATATAAAGGAGGTTTACGTTTTCACCCAACAGTAAATGCAAGTATCTTAAAATTTTTAGCTTTTGAGCAAGTATTTAAAAACTCGTTAACTACCTTACCTATGGGTGGAGGTAAGGGAGGTTCAGATTTCGACCCTAAAGGAAAATCTGATAACGAAATAATGCGTTTTTGCCATGCATTTATGAGTGAATTATTTAGACATATTGGTCATAATACTGATGTACCTGCTGGTGATATTGGTGTAGGTGGTAGAGAAATAGGTTTTCTTTTTGGTCAGTATAAGAAATTAAAAAACGAGTTTACAGGTGTTTTAACTGGTAAAGGTGCATCATGGGGTGGTTCTTTAATACGCCCAGAAGCAACCGGATATGGTGATGTATATTTTGCTGAAAATATGCTAAAAACAAAAGGTGATTCTTTCAAAGATAAAACTGTCGTGATTTCTGGATCGGGTAATGTGGCTCAGTTCGCAGCTGAAAAAGCGACTCAGTTGGGAGGTAAAGTAGTTACTATGTCTGACTCTTCAGGTTATATTTATGACGAGGAGGGTATTGATGCTAGTAAATTAGCATTTATCATGGAGTTAAAAAATGTAAAGAGAGGAAGAATTAATGAATATGCTGACAAATATTCTTCAGTTAAGTTTTTTAAAGGAGAAAAACCTTGGGGTACTAAATGCGATATTGCCTTGCCTTGTGCGACTCAAAACGAATTAGATGGTGACGCAGCTAAAACTTTAGTAGCGAACGGATGTATTTGTGTAGCAGAGGGTGCTAATATGCCTTCTACTCCAGAAGCAATTCATGAATTTCAAAAAGCGAAAATTTTATTTGCTCCAGGAAAAGCGTCAAATGCCGGTGGTGTTGCTACATCAGGATTAGAAATGAGTCAAAACTCATTACGTTTAAGCTGGACGAGAAAAGAAGTTGATGATAAATTAAAGCAAATCATGGAGGATATTCATGATTCATGTGTAAAATATGGTACGCAAGATGATGGTTCTGTAGATTACATTACGGGTGCTAATATCGCAGGGTTTGTAAAAGTTGCAGATGCTATGTTAGCTCAAGGAGTTGTTTAATAAACTTCGATTATATTTTAAAAAAGCGCACCAATTGGTGCGCTTTTCTTTTTTGTATTTTTGAGAAGATAATTATGATATTTCTATATGAGCGGTGAAACAGATTTAAAGACTTTGATTAAGAATATGAATCCTATTCTAAATGAAGGCGAATATGTTTTTACCGTTGTAGAAAATGATCATATCGCTTCGAAAGAAGATATAATAGGAAAATTTGTTGAAAAGGAAGGAATTACATTGATTTTAGAACGAGATAAAGCTGACAAGTTAAATTTAACCTACACTTATATAACTTCTTGGATTACTTTAAAAGTCCATTCATCTTTAGAAGCGGTTGGGCTTACTGCTGCCTTTTCAACTGAACTTGCAAAGTATCATATTAGTTATAACGTTATAGCTGGTTATTATCATGATCATATTTTTGTAGATATGAAAGATGCTAGTAGGGCTTTAGAAGTTTTGAAAAATTTGTCTAATAATATCTAATAAGCTTGGATTCTTTACAGCCTTCATATCGAAAGATAATTCATGTAGATATGGATGCTTTTTATGCTTCTGTTGAGCAATTGGATAATCCAGAGCTAAGAGGTAAACCAGTTGCAGTTGGTGGTGGTGGGAAACGAGGTGTTGTTTCAGCTGCAAGTTACGAAGCTAGAAAATTTGGTGTGCGATCTGCTATGAGTGGCGTTTTGGCTGAAAAAAAATGTCCACATCTAATTTTTGTACGCCCGCGTTTTAAACGTTATAGTGAGATATCAGCTCAAGTTCGTAAGATTTTTTTTGAATTTACAGATTTGGTAGAGCCACTTTCATTAGACGAGGCCTATTTAGATGTTACTGAAAATAAAAAAGGGCATTTGTCTGCAACACTCTTGGCTGAGGAAATTAGAGCAGAAATTTATAAAAAAACAGGATTAAGAGCTTCTGCGGGAATTTCTATCAATAAATTTATTGCCAAAGTTGCCTCAGATATCAATAAACCAAATGGACAAAAAACTATACCGCCTGAAGAAGTAATTGAATTTTTAGAAGAATTAGATATAGTTAAATTTTATGGTGTAGGTAAGGTAACTGCTGCAAAAATGTATAACCTAGGTATTTTTAAAGGAAGAGATCTTAAAGCTAAATCTTTAGAGTTTTTAACGCAACATTTTAAAAAATCAGGAGGCTATTATTATAATATTGTCAGAGGGATACATCATAGTAGAGTTAAAACGGATAGAATAAGAAAGTCTATAGCAGCTGAGCGTACTTTTATGGATAATTTGACTTCTGAGATCTACATGTTAGAAAAACTAGATGATATAGCTGAAGAGCTAGAAAATCGACTTAAAAAATCAAAAATATCAGGAAAAACAGTAACTTTAAAGATGAAATACAGTGATTTTTCATTACAAACACGAAGTAAAACATTACCTTATTTTATTACTGACAAAAACTTGTTATTAGAAACGGTTAAAGAGTTGTTATATCAGGAAAAGGTTAAAAACTCAGTACGTTTATTGGGTATATCAGTGACTAATTTAAATACAAATACTAAAGAAAAAGAAGAAATAATTGATGTGCAGTTAAAATTTGATTTTTAATATAATTTGGAATGTTTTTTGATAATAAATCAATATAAAATTAGTAGTATGAGAAATTTAGTATACATCTTCGCCATTATAAGTTTATTGATTTTTAGTTGTGGTACTCAAAATCAAACAACAGCTTCTTCTGAACAAGCAACAGCAAAGGAAGAACCTGTACGTATTGCTAATGATAGTTTAGAATACGAAGTGATAATTTTTGATATAGGGTTCAATAATTTTTTAAATACTCGAGCAAGACCAATGAATTTTTATTCGCAAGAATTTTTAGAAACACGTAATAGATTTTATGTCACTGAATGGAATATAAGAGCTACTAATCCATCGAGATTTAACCCTAATATCTATGAAAATATTATTGATTATCAATCAAATATTGACTATGGTCTAGAAGTGAACTATAAACTATTTTGGTATTTTCAATTTGCACAGCGTAAGTATAATATACGGCTCGGTAATTTTCGAGTATATGGTACATAAAAAAGAAAGCCTCAAAACTTAAATTTTGAGGCTTTCTTTTTGATATATTTTATTTTAAGCAAAACGTTGAGGCCCGCCTCTACGAATCTCCTCATTCGCAATTGATTCAAATTGAGCAAAATTTTCTCTAAAAGCATTTGATAATTTAAACGCCATTTTATAATAGGCCTCATCATTATTCCAAGAAGCTCTTGGGCTTAATACTTCTGAAGGAACCCCTGGACAATGTCTAGGTTGCGCTACACCAAAGACAGAATGTAAATGATAGTTTTCATAAGAGTACTCCCCTAAATCACCATTAAGTGCAGCGTTAATCATTGCACGTGTATATTTTAACTTCATACGTGTGCCAACTCCATAAGGACCGCCAGTCCATCCAGTATTTACCAACCATACATTTACACCTGCTTCCTTCATCTTTTTACTTAGCATTTCAGCATATTTTGCTGGGTGTAATGGCATAAAAGGTGCGCCAAAACAGGCAGAAAAAGATGGTTGAGGTTCGGTAACTCCTGCCTCAGTACCTGCTACTTTAGCTGTATAACCAGAAATAAAATGATAAGCAGCTTGATTTGGTAATAGTCTTGATATCGGAGGTAGTACTCCAAAAGCATCAGCTGTTAAAAAGAAAATGTTTTTTGGATTTCCAGCCAACGAGGGTTTTTGAATATTATTTATATGATAAATTGGATAACTAACTCGAGTATTTTGAGTAATAGAGATATCTTCGAAGTCTACTTCATCACCATTTTTAAAAATAACATTTTCTAATAGAGCACCAGACTTGATAGCATTAAAAATATCAGGTTCATTTTCCTTGGATAGGTTAATGACTTTAGCATAGCACCCTCCTTCAAAATTAAACACAGTATTTTCATTAGTCCAACCATGCTCGTCGTCACCTATTAATTTTCTATTAGGATCAGCCGATAGCGTAGTTTTGCCTGTGCCAGATAAACCAAAGAAAATGGCAGTTTCTCCGTTGTCTCCGACATTAGCAGAACAATGCATGGGTAATGTATTTTTAAATACAGGTAGAATAAAATTTAGAGCAGAAAAAATACCTTTTTTCATTTCACCAGTATATCCTGTACCACCGATCAAAGCAACTTTTCTGGTAAAATCTAAAATGGCAAAATTATGTTGACGAGTACCATCAATTTTGGCATCTGCCATAAAATTTGGTGCGTTCACAATTGTCCATTCTGGTTCAAAATTTTCTAATTCATTTTCTTCAGGTCTTAAGAACATGTTATATGCAAACATATTTGACCAAGGTAATTCGTTAATTACACGAATATTTAAACGGTAATTTTCATCCGCGCAAGCATAAGCATCACGCACATATAATTCTTTATTAGAAAGATAATCGATTACCTTATTATATAGTTTTTCGAATTTGTCAGAATCAAAGGGAATATTAATATCACCCCACCAAATTTTATCTTTAGTAATATCGTCTTTAACAATAAATCGATCTTTAGGAGAGCGACCAGTAAATTCACCAGTATTAATGGCTAAAGCACCAGTATCAGCCAGTTTGCCTAAGTCCTTTTCTACGGTGATTTTTGTTAAAGTTTTAGGTGAGAGATTCCAATGAGTTGTTGCATTCTTAATACCGTAGTTTTCGAGGGTTCTATCTACGGTTTTCGCAATTTTTTCCATTTAGTTGTGTTAAAGTAAATAGGGGTCAAAAATACACATTATTTTATAACGAAAACGTTTGAAATCTACTTTTATTAACAATTTAGCTAGATTTTTTTAAGAAAGAAATTAGCATAAAACTCCACCCCATAATAAATAATATTCCTCCTAAAGGTGTAATAAACCAAATAGATTTAGCGGCAACATTACCCACTGTAATTAAATAGATTGATCCAGAAAAGAATAAGATTCCAGTAAAAAATAAATAACTAATTATATTTTTTGCTTTTGATGAAAACCCTTTGTATGTATTTACAAAAAGGAGTACCAATACATGATACATTTGATAACGAACAGCAGTTTCAAAATTTTTTAAAGCTTCCGGTTCTAAGCTATCTTTTAAGGCATGAGCACCAAAAGCTCCTAAAATAATTGTGAGTGCACCTAAAACATTTGTTATTATAAGGTTTTTCTTCATTTTTTCAATATTGAACGTCAAAATTAAGATAATTATTAAGTTAATTTTTATATTTACTAAAAGAGGTTAGATGTATCAAGATAAAAGTTTAAAAACCGTTTTTACTTCAACTTTTTTGCACGAAGTTCATTTGGCTCAAGCTAAACTTTCAAGTAAAGGAATAAAAAGCTTTATTGTTGATGAACATTTAAATTCAATTATCGGCACTGCATTTATTGAAGGCTACAAATTAAATGTTGATGTTGCAGATTTTGAAGAGGCCAGAACCATTTTGAGCTTGTATAAAACTTGAATAACTTTTTTCCTCTATAATTATTCAAATTTTATACATTCGCTCCAATAATTTTAAAGTTAGAATGAGAAAAATACTAATCATAGGAGCGGGCCGCTCATCTTCATCATTAATTAAGTATTTATTAGATAAATCTATAGAAGAAAACTTAGAAATTATAGTTGGCGATGTTTCTAAAGAAGCCGCGGAAGAACGCATTGATAATCATAAAAACGGTATTGCAGTTGAACTAGATGTTTTTAATGAACAAGCTAGAAAAGAGGCTGTGCAAAATGCAGATATAGTGGTTTCTATGCTGCCAGCTCGATTTCATGTTGAAGTGGCAAAAGATTGTGTTGTTTTTGGTAAACATATGGTGACAGCTTCCTATATTTCTAAAGAAATGAAAGCTTTAGATGATAAAGTAAAAGACAAAGGCTTGGTATTTATGAATGAGATTGGTCTAGACCCTGGTATAGACCATATGAGTGCTATGCAAGTGATAGATAGAATAAGAGATAATGGTGCTAAGATGCTATTGTTTGAATCTTTTACAGGAGGTCTAGTTGCACCAGAGAGCGATACCAATTTATGGAACTATAAATTTACTTGGAATCCTAGAAATGTCGTGTTAGCCGGTCAAGGCGGTGCAGCAATGTTTATACAAGAAGGAACTTATAAATATATACCTTATCATAAACTATTTAGAAGAACAGAGTTTTTAACGGTAAATGGAAGTGGAAAATTTGAAGCTTATGCAAATAGAGATTCTTTAAAGTATAGAAGTATTTATGGGTTAGACGATATACCTACTATGTATCGCGGTACAATTCGTAAAATAGGATTTTCGAGAGCATGGAATGTCTTTGTTCAATTAGGAATGACGGATGATACATATACTATCGAAGATTCTGAAAGCATGAGTTATCGTGATTTTATAAATCTGTTTTTAGCTTATAGTCCCACAGACTCTGTAGAATTAAAATTAAGATCATATTTAAAGATAGATCAAGATGACATTATGTGGGGTAAACTAGAAGAGCTTGATATTTTTAATCCAGATAAGAAAATTGGCATTAAAAACGCAACTCCTGCACAAATGCTTCAAAAGATTTTGATGGATGGTTGGATGCTCAAACCAGATGATAAAGATATGATTGTAATGCAACATAAGTTTGGATACGAGCATAAAGGAGAGAAAAAACAAATAGATAGTAGTTTGGTTGTTATTGGTGAAGATCAAAATTATACTGCTATGGCAAAAACAGTTGGTTTGCCAGTAGCGATAGCGACTTTGAAAATCTTAAACGAAGAAATTACTACACCTGGTGTACAACTACCAATTTCTAAAGAGGTTTATGAACCTATTTTAAAAGAATTGGAAGAATATGGTATTAAGTTTGTAGAAAAGCATGTACCATATTTGGGGTATAACCCTAATAGCGTTACTGGATGAACCTCTTAGGAAAACAACTAATCTATGGTTGTATGGGGCTCGGCGGGGCCTGGGACACTAACCCTATTACAAAAAAGGATTTAATCAAGGCTGAAGCTGCAATTGAGACTGCAATGGCTTGTGGTATTTCATTTTTTGATCATGCAGATATCTATACAAAGGGTAAGGCAGAAATAGTTTTTGGTAACATATTACAGAATAACTCTTCTTTAAGAGATAAAATGATTTTACAGTCTAAGGCTGGAATTCGACATCATGAATTAGGTGATTCTAGTATATATGATCTAAGTAAAGATTATCTTTTGCAACAAGTCGATGTGATTCTTAAAAGATTACAAATAGAGTATTTAGATGTTTTTTTATTGCACAGACCTGATCCGTTAATGAACCCTGAAGAGATAGTAGATACATTTCATACTCTTAAAAAAGAAGGAAAGGTTAATAAATTCGGTGTTAGTAACATGTCAACACATCAGATACAATCAATTCAAAAATATTGGAATGAACCTCTAATCACAAATCAGATTCAGTTGAGTTTAGGACATCCTTTACTTATTGAAACAGGAATTCTTGTCAATAGATTAAATAATTCCGATTTCAATGGAGTAGAAGGGTTGTTAGAATATGCTTACTCAAATAATATGTCTATTCAAGCTTATAGTTCTTTAGATGGAGGTCGATTTACTGGTAATTCTGATTTAACGTTAAATCAAGATAAGCAAGTAATAAATTTGCTAGATGAGTTTTCTGAAAAATATGAAACGACAAAAGAAGCCGTTTTGCTAGCTTGGTTGTTTAAAATCCCTAATGTACAACCTGTTATTGGTACTACTAACGTTCAAAGAATTAAATCTTGCTCAGAAGCATTGAATCTTGAATTATCTCGTAAGGATTGGTATAATTTATGGATAACTGCTAGAGGGGCAAAAATTCCTTAAAATTACATTTTTAAGTAAAAATATTTAACCAGATTAATATAGGATTGAGTGTATTCATGTCGAGATGTTTCTATAATCAATTCTTCAATTTTCTTTTCTCTTTTTTGAAAAGAAAATTCTAATAAACAACGTTTTACATTATTTTTAGGCGTTCCTTTTACATAGCAAACTCGAATAAGATTGAGCTTAAATTTTTTAGCTAACTGAATGAAACTCTTTTCTTCTTTAAAGGGAGTAATTACTGAGAAAGTACCATTTTCAGAAAGGAGTTTAGCTACTGAGTTAAAAAGTGTTTCAAATGATAATGAAGACGTAAATCGTGCTTTATTTCTAGCATCATTTTCCGTTTTATATTCATCATTATAAAAAGGAGGATTACTGACAATTAAATCGTACTTATCATCAATTTCTTCTGCAAATTCTTGTAAAGAAGCATGATAGCAAAATAATCGATCTCCCCAATTTGAAATTTCAAAATTTTCTACAGCTTGCTCATAAGCATTATCATCAATTTCTAAAGCGTCAATAGTTTCGGTAAAACTTCTTTGTGCGAGCTGCAAGGCAATTACACCAGTACCAGTTCCAATATCTAAAATTGAATTCGGATTATGTGCTAAAGAAGCCCATGCGCCAAGCAACACACCATCAGTGCCAATTTTCATAGCGCACCTATCTTGATGAATAGTAAACTCTTTGAATTTAAAAGACTTATTCATTTAGATACATATCTATTAAACCTTCGGGGGTTTCTACAATAATGGTTTTATTTTTTCGATCTACTTTTTTAATAAAATTATCGATCATTGGTATCAATAACTCAATTTCTCCTTTTTTAACTTCAAAAAGAGGTTGAGCGGTAGTATCGTTTATACCAACAATTTCACCAACTTCACCATGGTTGGTATCATTCATTATAAAGCCGATTACTTCATGATAATAGAACTTGTTACCTTCTAGCTTAGGTAGTAGATTAAGAGGTAAATAAACATCATGTTTTAAAATAGATTCAGCCTCGGCTTCAGAATTAATATCTTCAAATTTTACACGAAGCTTATTACCTTTCTGTAATAGGCTTTTTTCAATAAAAAAAGGCAAAATATTTTTACCCATATCTACAAAAACAGCATCCAATTGTTGATATAACTCTGGCTCATCTGTATCTAAAGCGATTACTACTTCACCCTTAAAGCTATGTTTTCTAGCAATTTTTCCCAAATAAAAGCAATCCTTTTTTTGCATAATGTGAAATAAAAAAGCCTGACTAGGTTGTCAGGCTTCAAAAGTATAAAAAGTAATTTTTATTCTTCTTCGTTAGTAGCTTCAGTATCTGTAGTAGCATCTTCAGCGGCATCTTCTACAACAGGTACAGCAGCAGCTTTACGTGCTTCGTTTACTTCTTTTTCAGCTTCTAATGCTTTAGCTTTAGCATCAGCCTTCGCTTTAGCAAGTCCATCTTCTTTAGCAGAAACTTTACCTGTTTTTTCTTCTAACCAAGCTTCAAATTTTGCTTCCGCTTGCTCTTCAGTTAAAGCACCTTTACGAATTCCACCTGCTAAGTGATTCTTTAATAAAGCACCTTTGTATGATAAGATTGCTCTTGCCGTATCTGTAGGTTGAGCTCCATTCTGTAACCATTTTACAGATCCATCAACATCTAAATTAATTGTTGCTGGATTTGTGTTTGGGTTGTACGTTCCTAATTTTTCTAAAAATTTACCATCTCTTTTTACTCTTGAATCTACAGCTACGATCCAATAAAATGGTTTTCCTTTTTTTCCGTGTCTTTGTAGTCTAATTTTTACTGACATTGTTTTATTAATTTTTTGAGGTACGCGACCTCGATTATTAAAAATCTTACCAGCTCGTGGTAAGTGGGCGCAAATATACAATGTTTTTTAAATATAGTTAACTAATAATGTAGTATTTATTTGATATATTTTTTGTGGATATTTGTACTCGAAAAAGTTAACTATGAATGTACTAGGAATCATACCAGCACGCTATGGATCAACTCGTTTAGAAGGTAAACCGTTGATTGATCTTTGTGGGAAACCAATGATACAACGAGTATATGAGCAAGCTCAAAAAACACTAGATCATGTAGTAGTAGCCACTGATGATGAGCGTATTGTAAATGCTGTCGAAAAGTTTGGCGGAAATGTGGTAATAACATCACCAGATCATAATACAGGAACGAATCGATGTTTAGAGGCTTATCGTGTGTTTAAGAAATGTATTGATGTTGATTTCGATGTAGTGGTAAATATTCAAGGTGATGAACCATTATTAGACCCAGAACAAATTCGATTATTGGTATCATGTTTTGACAATGGGCGAATACCTATGGCAACTTTGGTAATTCCTGTAAAGGAAGGAGAAGATTTAAAATCGGGAGTTTTTGTGGTGATTGATAAGCAAAAAAATGCTCTGTATTTTAGTCGTTCAGTGATTCCTTTTGTACGAGATGCTAAGAAAGTTAATTGGACTAAAAAGCATACTTTTTATAAGCACATAGGTATGTATGCTTTTAAACCAAGAGCTTTGAATCAATTTGCTAGTTTGCAGCAAACCCCATTAGAAATTGCTGAATCTTTAGAACAAAACAGATGGTTAGAAAATGGTAAAAAGATCAAAGTAGAAATTACTACTTCTCAAACCATTGGAGTTGATACAAAAGAGGATGTTGAATTAGTGCGTAAACTACTTAAAAAGAAGTAAAAACTTTTCAACGTACTGTTGATAAAAAGCCTTGCTAAATCTCGCCTAAAAGTACTTGTTTCCGTACTTTTAAATCCTTATTTTCTTACTCAAAAATTCTTAGATGTATTTAATATTTGATACCGAAACCACTGGTTTACCAAAGAGCTGGAATGCACCAATAACCGATACAGATAATTGGCCTCGCTGTGTGCAAATAGCTTGGCAATTGCATGGTAAGTATGGTGAGCTAATCGAACATCAAGATTTTTTGATTCAACCCGAAGGATTTAACATTCCTTATGATTCTGAGCAAATACATGGTATTTCTACAGAATTAGCCGCACAAAAAGGTGAAACACTAGATGCAGTTTTACAATTATTTAATGAAGCACTTGCTAAAACAGATTATGTTGTTGGGCAAAATGTAGAGTTTGATTTGAATATTATGGGTTGTGAATTCTACAGAAAAGGAATTACAACCAAGCTCAATGACTTGCCAGTTTTAGATACTTGTACTGAAACAACAGCACAACTCTGTCAGATTCCTGGAGGAAGAGGCGGTAAATTTAAATTACCAACGCTTACAGAACTTCACCAACATTTATTTAAGTTGCCTTTCGCAGAAGCGCATAATGCCACTGCAGATGTTGAAGCTACGACACGCTGTTTCTTAGAACTTATAAGGCAAGAAGTTTTTACCAAAGAAGAGTTAGATGTTACAGAAGATTATTTTAAAGAGTTTCAAGAAGAAAATCCAGAAGTAATTAAATCTGTTGGTTTAAAACATGTTAATCTAAAAAAAGAAAGTGCCAAACTTAGAAAGAAAGAAGATGTTGTTGATGATACGGTTTCAGAAGATACTAGTAAAGATTTAGCGAATGCACAATTCGCACACCTTCACAATCATTCGCAATTTTCTATTCTTCAATCAACATCGAGTGTTTCTAAATTGGTAAATGCAGCTATTAAGCATCAAATGCCTGCGGTTGCGTTAACTGATACAGGTAATATGATGGGTGCTTTTAATTTTGTAAAAGAAATTTTAAAACATAATAAAGATTCAGAACATCCTATAAAACCAATTGTAGGTTGTGAGTTTAATGTTTGTGAAGAGCATACCAACAAATCTTTTAAAGACAATGGCTATCAAATTGTTTTGCTGGCTAAGAACAAAAATGGCTATCATAATTTAGCCAAAATGTCTTCTATAGCTTATATAGATGGCTTTTACTATGTACCACGTATCGACAAAAAGATTGTTGAACAATACAAAGAAGATGTTATCGCTTTAAGCGGAAACATGTATGGCGAAATACCTAGCAAGATCTTAAATGTAGGTGAAAAGCAAGCTGAAGACGCTTTGCTTTGGTGGAAAGAAACTTTTGGAGATGATTTTTATTTAGAATTAAATGATCACGGACAAGCTAATGAAGCTAATGTAAATAGAACATTACTTGAGTTTTCTAAAAAGCATGATGTAAAATTAATTGCCGCAAATAATACCTATTATGTTGATAAAGAAAGTGCGCAATCACATGATATTTTACTCTGTGTAAAAGATGGTGAAAAGCTAGCAACGCCGAAGGGTAGAGGAAGAGGTTTCAGGTATGGATTGCCAAATGACGAGTATTATTTTAAGAGTGCCGATGAGATGAAGGCTCTGTTTAAAAGTATACCTCAAGCAATTATTAATATTCAAGAGATTATAGATAAAGTTGAACCTTTTGAGTTAGCGCGTGATGTATTATTACCAAAATTTGAAATCCCAGAACAATTTATAGATAATGAAGATGAAAAAGATAGCGGTAAACGTGGTGAAAATGCATACCTAAAACATCTTACGTATGAAGGTGCTAAAAAGCGTTGGGGTGAATTATCCGATGAGATTACTGAACGACTTGATTTTGAATTGGGTGTTATCGAACATACTGGTTACCCTGGTTATTTCTTAATTGTACAAGATTTTATAGCCGAAGCTCGTAATATGAATGTTTCTGTTGGCCCTGGTCGTGGATCTGCTGCTGGTTCAGCGGTGGCCTACTGCTTGTGGATTACTAATATAGACCCGATTAAATACGACTTACTTTTTGAGCGTTTTTTGAACCCTGATCGTGTATCATTACCAGATATTGATATTGATTTTGATGATGAAGGTCGTGGTCGTGTGATGGATTATGTAATTAATAAATATGGAGCCAATCAGGTAGCGCAAATTATTACCTATGGTACTATGGCTGCCAAATCTTCTATTCGAGATACTGCACGTGTATTAGATTTGCCATTACCAGATGCTGATCGAATTGCCAAATTGATACCAAATACAAAGTTGAAGACCATTTTTGGCGAGGATGAGAAAAGCATTAAAAAGATTGGTGAACTTCGTAAAGACGATATCATACGAGTTAATGAACTTAGAGATTTAGCTGATGGTGAAGGTATTGAAGCACAAACAATTCAGCAAGCAGTTCAATTAGAAGGATCATTACGTAATACAGGTATTCATGCATGCGGCGTAATTATTACACCAGAAGATATTACAAATTTGATTCCCGTTGCTACCGCTAAAGACTCAGATTTATACGTTACCCAATTTGATAACTATGTTGTTGAAGATGCTGGTCTGCTAAAAATGGATTTCCTCGGATTAAAGACATTGACTTTAATTAAGGACACTGTTAAAATTGTCAAGGCATTGCATGATGTTCAACTGGATCCTGAGGCGTTTCCGCTTGACGATATTAAAACTTATGAGCTATTCCAAAGAGGTGAAACAGTAGGTATTTTTCAATACGAATCGCCTGGTATGCAAAAGCATATGAAGCATTTAAAGCCAACTGAATTTGCTGATTTAATTGCTATGAATGCGTTGTATCGTCCTGGACCAATGGAATATATTCCACTTTTTATCCAGCGAAAGCATGGTATTGAAGCTATTGAGTATGACCTGCCAGAAATGGAAGAATACCTCAAAGAAACCTATGGAGTTACGGTATACCAAGAGCAGGTGATGCTGCTATCACAAAAACTAGCAGGGTTTACAAAAGGTGAAGCCGATGTTTTGCGTAAAGCGATGGGTAAAAAGATATTTGCGTTGCTAGAGCAATTAAAGCCTAAGTTTATAGAAGGTGGTAAAAAGAACAATCACCCTGAAGAGATTTTAGAAAAGATATGGAAAGATTGGGAAGCCTTTGCTGAATATGCTTTTAACAAATCGCATTCTACTTGCTATGCTTATATCGCTTACCAAACAGCGTATCTAAAAGCACATTATCCTGCTGAATATATGGCGGCTGTGCTATCAAATAATATGAATGATATCAAGCAAGTTTCTTTTTTTATGGATGAATGCAAACGTGCGGGTATTGAGGTGTTGAGTCCAGATATTAATGAATCGTTTTACAAGTTTGCGGTTAACAAACAAGGCGCTATTCGTTTTGGAATGGGGGCGATAAAAGGTGTAGGAGCAAGTGCCGTTGAAGCTGTTATTAAAGAACGAAAAGAGAATGGTAATTATAAATCTATTTTTGATGTTGCCAAGCGTATAGACTTACGTGCGGCTAATAAAAAAGCCTTTGACGGATTGATTCTTGCTGGGGCTTTTGATTCGTTCCCTACATCAAGAGCACAGTATTTTGAGATTGACGAACGCGGGCAAACCTTTATAGAAAAAGCCATACGCTTTGGTAATAAATACCAAGAGAATAAAAACTCGGCTCAGGTTTCATTATTCGGAGAAGCTTCCGAAGTACAATTTGATGAACCTGTAATTCCAGATTGTGAACCTTGGGGAATTATGGAAAAATTGGCTAAAGAGAAAGAGGTGATTGGTATGTATATTTCTGGCCATCCATTAGATGACTATAAAACTGAAATCAAATATTTCTGTAATGCACCGATTAGCGCTTTTGCAACCGAAGAAGACCTTGTTGGGAAGGATTTATCGATTGGAGGTATAGTTACCGATGTACAACATCGTATTTCTAAAAACGGAAAAGGCTGGGCATCGTTTATTATAGAAGATTATACTGAAGCGCATGAGTTTAGAATGTTTGGTGAAGACTATTTAAAGTTTAAGCATTTCTTAATACCCAATTCGTTTTTACATATTAAAATGTCTGTAAGACCAGGATGGCGCGAAGGAGACATCAGAATTCAGTTTAACCAAGTACAAATGTTACAAGATGTATTAGAGGCTATGGCTAATAAATTGACACTGCAATTAAATATAGATGAATTGAATGATGATAAGATAGGTAGAATTGAAAAAATTGTAGGAGATCATAAGGGCAAAGACATGTTGAATTTTGTAGTATATGATATGGAAGAAAAGCTAAAGTTACATATGCCAAGCAGAACATCTAAAGTTAAGATTTCACAAGATTTGTTAAGCACGTTAGAAACTCAGCAGTTGTTGTATAAACTTAATTGACAAAAATTGACATCAAGTCCTCGCAGGAGCGACAAATAAAAAAGCCCATCATTTGATGGGCTTTTCTTAAAATTTAACTAGTAATATATATTTAAATAACTTTTACATTTACTGCGTTTAAACCTTTTCTGCCTTCTGCTAAATCGAATTCTACTTCATCACCTTCTCTAATTTCTTCGATTAAACCAGACACGTGAACAAAATGTTCTGTGTTTGAACCTTCTTCTGTTATAAATCCGAATCCCTTAGACTCGTTGAAGAATTTTACTGTTCCTTTACTCATTTTTATTATAATTTAAAATATTAATTACTTTGTGATAAACAAGAAGCGTGCCAAGAAATTGATAACTATTTAAATCGATAATGCCCAATAATTTTAAAATCAAATAAACAATCTTCTAATACTTGTCCTGCGCCAATATTATGAACAATTAAATGACGTTTGCCATCTTTAGATTTTTTATTCACTACAATGCCAATATGAGTAAGCCCGTTTGCTAACCGCCAAGCCACTATGCCACCCGGCTTGTAATCTTTTGGGTTTTTGGTAATGGGTTTTGATGCTCCTTTTCGTTTAAAATAGGTCATCAAATTGGGTACACGTCGATGGTCTATATTCTTATCTGTGGTTTTTAATCCCCAAATCTTTGGGTACTTACTAAAGTTAACTTTCATATCTTCATGCACTTCTTTTTGCAAATCAACACCTAATTTTCTATAAGCTCTAATTACAACATCAGTACAAACACCTTTATCATTTGGTACGTCTCCATTTGGGTAGTCAATAGAGAAATAGCTGCCATCGTAGACTACTTTGTCTTTTGTAAGCTCTAAGGCAGCAGCTGATAAGTTTAATTCTTGAGTTATAGTTTGGCTATAACTAACTGTTATGCAAAATAAAAATGCTATTAAAATTACCCTTCTCATTTTGCTAATTTTTAATTCTAAATTCCATATAGATTGGTAAGTGATCTGAACCTATATTTTTTCCTATATCTCGATTAAGAACAAGAACATTTTGACTCACCAGAAAATGATCTAAAGTTGTCTTCATCAAAGAAAGTTTTGCGGGCCAAGAATTAAGTACTCCAAATCCATTTCGCGAATCTTTTAATTTGGTTTCTCTTTTAAAGTTCTTAAAATGTTTAGAAAAAGAAGAGGTATTCAAGTCACCAACTACTATTAAATTTTCTGAATACTCTTTAGCCTTAGTAGATAGATTTTTTAAATGTAAATTTCTTACTTCAAACCTACTTTGTCCTACTGGAGGAAATGGATGTGTAGCAATAATTGTTAGAGAGTCATTATTAAACTTTAAATCAGATTTAATCGAAGGAACTTGCGTGTAATCAAACCTAAGGATAGATAATTCGGATTTAATTTTACTAAAATAACCTATCCCAAAATTATCTGTTCTAACATCAGTTTTATAAAACTGATATTCTTTTGTAATTGATTGCAACTCTTTTTCCCATTTTGGATTATATTCTAACAAAACCAATATATCAGGATTCTTCTTTTTAATATAATCTAAGACCTTTACAGATTCATTATTACTTGATAAAAGGTTTACGCAAGCAATTGATATTCCATTTAATTTAGTTATTTCCCCAAACTTACTGGGAAAATATAAACTATAAAGAAATGAAGCATTCCAAACTAATAGAGTTATTGAAATGATTCCTAGAGTTTTACTTTTTCCTATAAAAAGGTTTAATAGAAAAATTAAAATAAGCACTAAGACTAATTGTAGCTTGAAATTGGACAGAATATCAATAATCCAGGTATTAGGAAAAATGCTCGGTAAAATTGAAAACAAAGCAATAGTTACTACTCCTAGCTTGAGTAAAAAATTGATATTTTTTTGCATGTCTTTTTAATCAATTTTAACCCTTACTCCTTCACTATGGCTACTAAACTCTGGTGCATACATACTTTGTATGGTAGTAATACCATTAGAGAAATCACCTTTATTATTTACACGTAAGTCATATTCAAAAATATACACTCCTTTTGGTAAATAGTCAAAGAAGAAATTGGTAGCAGCATCTTTTGTGCTTTCGTAATATCCTAAACCATCTTGCCATTTGTATTGTGATAATACATTTACAGGTTCAAATCCAGCTGCGCGCATATCTTTCATATGTATAAATTCCATGGCTCTGTCTACTCGTAATTCTATACGCACTCTAACTAAGTCTCCTAGGTTAAGATCAGTTTTAGCATCAATTTCAGTTAATTCCTCACCTTTATCGGTGTTCTTTTTTATGAAGAGTTTCTTCTTTAGTTTTAATGGTGTTTTTGCTGAGGTGATCTTATCTAGATCTTCAAAATATTGCCAATACAAAGCACCCCAAGCAATACCATCTGATTTTTTAGAGAGTTTTACTTCAGCCATTTCTGGTTGTATTTCATTGCCTTTCCATGAGGTTTTAAAGTAACCTGTTCCAGCTTCTACTTTTGTATCCTCTAAAGCTAGCGGATCAATTTTTTGGTTACCAATCTTCACATCAACAAAGTCAGTAACTTCTAACCAATCTGATCCTTGTAACAGTAAAGCATAAACAGCTTCAGTTGTGGCTTTGGTCGTTTTCCATCTATTGGTTTGTTTATTCTTTAATAACCACACTTTCAATTCATCGATAATCTTGGTGTCACCAGAAATTTCACTAAATGCTTCAATCAATAATGCTTGCGTTTCAATAGGTGCTTGATACCAATACCAGCTAGCTGTATTTTCTTTCCAGTACATACCCAATTCTTCACTAGTTATGGCATTTTCTTTTAACGAAGCCAGTATTTTATCAGCAATAGCATTGTTATTTCGTTTGGCTATCAGAGCAATCATACCTTTAGTGTATAGATTTCTATCTAACCAGAATTTATAGGCTTGTTTAGTATAATAATCCACCGCTTTTTGCACCTTGTCATTTATAGCAATGTCTTTATAAAAACTGCGCATGTATAAATATTGAATCTGATAATTACCTGTATGATTTTGCTTCCAGAATT
Source organism: Maritimimonas sp. 2304DJ26-3 (assembly GCF_056591635.1). Lineage (NCBI taxonomy): Bacteria > Pseudomonadati > Bacteroidota > Flavobacteriia > Flavobacteriales > Flavobacteriaceae > Maritimimonas > Maritimimonas sp. 2304DJ26-3. The sequence continues at coordinate 187,655 of NZ_JBWQOK010000001.1, read as the reverse complement.
CAGCTTCTTTTTTATAGCCTTCCGTTTTGTTTTTAGCGCTTTCTCGGATGCGTTTTGCTTGTTTCTCTAGTTTGCGATAATCTTCTAAAATTTCATCATCTAAAAATTGAACTGCTTTTTGAAGCATAGACCCTTCGACTCCGCTCAGGGTGACACCTAGTTTATTTAAATGACCAAATCCAGAAGCTATATGTTGAGTAATATACCTGTTAGGATAACGAGATCCTTTAAACCAAGGGAAACCTCCATTACTCATCTGCATTTGTTTCAACTTTCGTAATGCTGAGTATAACTCATTATTCATTTTATTTAAATCAAATAACAATGCAATGCGTTTTTTTTGTTCAGTTTCAGATTGCGCATCACGAACCCAAGGTGTTTCTTGAATGATCAATGATTTTAATTCTTGATTTTTTTCCAAATTCGATAGCAATGCATCACTTGTTTTCCATTGGTTGAACACTTCTTGAATTCTTGGATTATAATTTGCAATATGACTACCCAACGCATTCGCATAATACCTAGAGAATGTTTGCTCAGCACATTCATAAGGATATTCCATTAAATAGGGTAGCGCTTGAACTGCATACCATGCCGGATTAGAAGTAATCTCTAATGTTAAGTTGTGATTCTTTAAAGTAGTTGAAGTATTATTTTTCAACTTATCTAATGTGAATGTCTTCGTTTGCTCAGAACGCAACCACATCGGTAAGGTTTCGGTTACTAGCATTCTATTAGATAATACTGGTAAAGCGTTTTCTTCTCCATCTGTAAAGTCGCCTGCTTTCGCAACGATTTTATACTTTACTGCTTGAACATCATCTGGTATTTGTAAGTTCCAGCTAATATTTGCATTCCCTTTAGCATCAACAGTAAAAGGTTTTTGATCGTCAGTATTTCCTAATTTACTATCGATAGGCTTATTGGTTAACACATCATATAATTGTAATTCGCTAATACCTTCTAACTTTTTGTCAGATAGATTAGCAATTTTTGAAGCAAAAACGATGCGATCGCCTTCTCTAAAAAATCTTGGTGGATTTGGCAATACCATTAAGTCTTTTTGCGTAACAGCAGATAGTTGTTGTGTTGCTGTTTGTAGGTCTTTGGTGTGTGCTAATAACTGTAACTTCCACTTCGTCAAACTTTCAGGAATCGTAAAATTAAAGCTCACATTACCCTCAGCATCTGTTGTTAAATGCGGGTAGAAGAAAGCAGTCTCCTGTAAGTTTTTACGAGCTACGATACCTTTTAAATTTGCTTTATCCGTTTCTGCTTGAGAAGTCTCCTTAGAATTTGCAAATGATTCAATTCCTAATGCTTCTTCTTCAACTGCTTCATCTGCCATTGCTTCGATTTGAATCTCATTTGCCTGTCCTCTTAAAGTTATTTTACTTCTTTTTTGATCACGAGCAACACCGGTAACTACAACCTCATCTAAAGTAGATTCTCCTTTTCGAAATGCAAGCCCTACATTAAAATGATCTCCAAAACCAAACCCAAACCAATTGAGTTGGTCATAATCTTGTCTAGTAAACGCTAAACGAGAATTATTTAAGTTTTGAATTCTAAAATTTGAAATGCCAAAGCTATGATTGGCGTTACTTCTGTTATATGAATAATAATACCTATAATTAATCGGATTAATTCCCCATTGGTGCGCTCTAAATTGATCTAATGAAGCGTCATACATAGATGCTAAGATTTCAGCAGCCACTTTATCACCTTTGGAGCCTTTTATTTTAAAACTCCATGTTTCTTCTTGCCCTGGTTGTAGTTTATCTCTAAAAGTAGAAGTTTCGATCTGCAATTCATGTTTTGGATATGGTACGCTAATGGGCAACGAACCACCAACAAATGAGTTGTGATTTACAAAATGATAATTAACCACAAAACCACCTAAATCCTTTTCTTTTACAGGAATGATAATCGACTTAATCTCATCCGATAAATGAATCACCTTGGTATCTACAATACTATAATTTTTTTCTACAGTTAAGGTGACAGTAACATCTTTTGAAGCAGAACCTAAACGGATTTTCACAAACTCATTTGGTTTGTATTCGTTTTTATCAGTTTTGATAAAGAATAACTGACTGTCAGCTACTTTTTTGTCATACTTACTAAATACATCAAAGCGCTCTTCAGCTTGAACTTCTTGGTCAAATTTATCTTTACAAACAAATTCAATAATGTACTTGCCCGATATCCATTTTGAGATATTTTTTAGAATAACTTCTTTTGATTTTTCAGTGTCTACATCTGTTTCAAAAACTAAATTACCTTTTTTCCAAGATTGCGGATTATCCTCTTTATGATAAGCATCATGAGGAAATAGTTTGTTGAATTCATCTTTAGAAATATCTTGATAATCTGGAGCTTGCCAAGTACGAGATCTCAGCACATTTTTACGAGTTATTAACTTATATATTTTAAGCTCCCCTTTTGTAGGAACAAATTCTCCATTCAAGTTATTTGTGTTAACTGTAATTGTATACTCCTTTTCTGATTTGTCTAATTTTTCCGCTATGGAAATAGATGCGGTTAAAGCATGATACCCAACATTTACAATAGTTTCGGTACTTCTGGTTTCACCATTAATATCGGTCACATCGGCAACGACTTTATAATTAAAAGTTGGTTGTGTTGATGTGCTTACTTTTAAATCAGGAATAGCTTTAAACGTTATGCTGAAATTGCCTAATGCGTCAGTGACGCTTTCACCATGAGTGATTTCTTGACTTTCAGAAGATATTTGAGGCCTATAATACCAATACCATTTAGGGTATTGTGCAGTGCGATATACACGATATACTACTTTAGCATCAGTAATATTACTTCCGGCGAAAGCCTTTGCGAATCCGTTTGCAGTGATGCTGTCATTTAGCTTATAAGTTTCCGTTACAGGTTTAAATTTGGTTTCAAATTTTGGGCGTTTGTATTCCTCAACAGAAAAATAAGTATTGCCACGCATTTGCTTGTTGAAGATTCCAGTATTACCAGATGCTTGTATGTGAAAATTACCGGTTAAACCAGAATTTGGCAATACAAATTCACCACTAAAGGACCCAAATTCATTGGTTTTTAATTTTAAGGTTTTTACATTTTGATAATTTACATCTTTTAATGCGACATTTATATTTTTGTTTTCGAGCACATTCGATTTGTTTGCTTTCTTTTCAACAGCAATGCCTTTAAAATGTACCGTTTGACCTGGGCGATAAATACTACGATCTGTAAATAGAAATATTTGTGCTTGTGTAGAGTTGTCATATTTAGGCTTGTATCCTTTATTTAGATAATAATCGCCAAAAGTTGCTTTGTCTTTATTTTGAGTTACAGTGGCTATTATATTTCTATAGCGCTGACCAACAGTAAAAGAAACTTGCCCTTTTTTATCTGTTGTTAAAGTATTTTCATAAGCTTTGTTATATCTTCCTGTGTCGTAATTTTTTATATAAACTGTAGCACCTTGAATTGGTTTCCCTGTAGTTCTATTAACGACTTGATAAATATATTTTCCAGAAATCTGATTTTCAATCAAAGCCAAATCTGTAGCTTGTGTGAAGCTGTAAGCGAAAGTTTGGTTTTTGCTAAGATATTGTGATGTCGATGCTAAAATTAGGTATTGACCTTGATCTAATTCTGGAACAATAACTTCTGTTTTATGGTTTTGGTAGTCTCCTTCATTACGCAATTTTGCCTCCCAGTTTTTGACCTCTTTTAGTTTGTTGATAAAGGTAACTTTAGCTGAATCATTATAGATTTCATTCAGTTTTTTTATTTGCTTTTGATCAATTTCTAACGCTTTAAAATACAGTTGGTCTATATTTTTATAACTCACAAGTAAACGTGAAGGCTTGCCAATCGACACAAAGTTTTCATTGGTAATTTGTAACGCTTTATTAAGGATTTGCTGCTTTAATGATGAACACTTTTTTGCTCCCGATGATTTTGGAAACTTAGCGATAGCTGCTTCACAAATTTCTAGTGCTTCTTTGTTATTCCATCGATGCGATTCGTTTTCTGTTGGAACATATGTATTCGCTTGCTGATGTAAGGTTGATGCAATTCTATATGCTATCTCAGTAGATACTTCATGATTTTTATATTTTTCAATAAGTGCTCTAAGTGTAGTTAAATATTTTTCTTCTTTATCATTAAAAATAGCGTTTGATTTTACAAAATCTAATCGCCCTAAAGTAAGATCAACTAAGGCAGTTGGGTCATTATTTTTAAGATGAAACAGCGTTAAATTTTTATAGATTTTTAAAGCATGCAGTTGTAGAGAAAGACTGTCCTTAGCACTTAATTGTTCTTTGACAAATGCTGTGTTATCACCTAATAAATTAGGATTGTCAATTTCGAACTTATAAGATGGTCTTTGCAAGTTACGCTCATCGGTTTTATAAAAATTAATAGCTCTATGTGCTAAAAAATCATAGAGTGTTGGTCTGTACTTTTGTGAATCTTTTTGAAGTGTTAATATTTCACTGTATTGATTAAGGTCTGTTTGTTGCAATAACAAAGCATTCTCTAATGATTTTTGATAATGTTTATGAGCTTCTTCAAAAATGATTTGTAAATCCCATGTTCTAAAGTCGCTAGAATCTACTTTTTCAGAAGTGCTTGTACGATTATAAAATTTCCATCTATTTTGCTGAAAATATTGCCAGTACAGATCGGCTAAAATGCTTTCTAATATGTTTTTTGTAGGATATGAATTCTCAGTAATTTCTTGTTTTAACTGATTAATCACTTTTAACTGGGCATCCTCTTCTAGCGTTAATGGAAATTTCGATTTATAGAGTAAACTCTTAATGATCTGAGGGTGATTCTTTTTCTTCTTTGCTTTTTTATAGATCTTTTCAACTTCCGCTAAAGCAGATTTTGGCAATCCTTTTAATTCAAATTGCTCTACTTTTTTCCACTGATCTTCACAAGCATCATACTTGTTAGATTGACCAAAAGAAATAGTTGAAAAGAGGATGATCATTAAAATAGTTGAGATTGATTTTTGCATAACATATTTTTTATTCTGCTCAAATTACCTTTAAATAAATGCCAATTGCAATCAAAAATGAGGGAATGATATGTATTTAAAAGTAAAAGATGCATTTGGTTGAGTTTGGATTAAAGATACCGATTTTATTGTGTTCTGATTTTGTATTTTTACGCGTCTAATTATACTCAATGAATATACATTTTATTGCCATTGGAGGTGCTGCTATGCACAACCTAGCATTAGCTTTACACCAAAAAGGATACCAAATTACGGGTAGTGATGATACAATTCATGATCCTTCAAAATCACGTTTAGATGCTAAAGGTTTATTGCCTACAGCATTTGGTTGGTTTCCTGAAAAAATCACTGAGAATTTAGATGCTATTATTTTAGGGATGCACGCTAAAGCGGATAATCCTGAGTTGTTAAAAGCACAAGAATTAGGATTGAAAATTTATTCATATCCTGAATTTATATATGAGCAATCAAAGGATAAAACCCGTGTCGTAATTGGTGGTTCTCATGGCAAGACATCTATTACTTCTATGATTTTGCATGTGTTACATTATCATGAAAAGGATGTAGATTATATGGTAGGGGCGCAGTTAGAAGGTTTTGATACCATGGTGCATCTTACCGAAGAGAATGAATTTATCGTTTTAGAGGGAGATGAATATTTAAGTTCACCAATAGATAGACGTCCTAAATTTCATTTATACAAACCAAATATTGCATTGTTGAGTGGTATTGCCTGGGATCATATCAATGTTTTCCCTACTTATGAAAATTATGTAGAACAGTTCAAAATTTTTGTGGATTCTATTACTAATGGAGGCGCAATGGTTTATAATGAAGAAGATATTGAAGTGAAGAGAGTAGTAGAGGAAAGTGCGAATCATATTAAGCGATACCCATATCAAACTCCAGAATATACTATAGAAAACGGAACTACTTTTTTAGACACTTCCGATGGTAAATTGCCATTGGAAATTTTTGGCAAACATAATTTACAAAACCTTGCGGGAGCAAAATGGATTTGTCAACACATGGGTGTAGATGAAGATGATTTTTATGAAGCTATTGCCAGCTTTAAAGGTGCTAGTAAACGTTTAGAAAAAATTGCAGAAAATAATTCAACGGTTATTTTTAAAGATTTTGCACATTCACCGAGTAAGGTTGAAGCTACAACTAAGGCTGTAAAAGAACAGTATGGAGAACGAGCGGTTTTGGCCTGTTTAGAGTTACATACGTATAGTAGTCTAAATGCTGAGTTTTTAAAAGAGTATAAAGGTGCTTTAGCTGCGGCTGATAAAGCCGTGGTATTCTATTCGCCGCATGCTGTTGAGATTAAAAAACTAGAAAAAGTAACAGCCGGACAAATTGCCAATGCATTTGAACGGGATGATCTTATAATTTATACAGACCCGGCGGCATTTAAAGAGTTTTTATTTTCTCAAAACTTAGAAAATACAGCTTTGCTGTTAATGAGTTCTGGTAATTATGGAGGTTTAGATTTTGAGGAAGTAAAAGAGCTTTTTTGAAGTAATAATGTTAGTTACACAATTTAACAGGTCTAAAATAAAGTGTAGCTAAACTTTTGATTCTAGAACTTTTTTTAGAGGTTTTGCACTTAATAAACCTGCCATACTTCCCACTACTAAACTCATAACTAAAACTTCTACTGACCAAGATGTTTCACCAAGGATAAAATAAAATATAGGAAATAACAAAGCGATTCCAAATATAACTCCAACAATGAACATTATAAGTGGTTTAGTTCCATTAATATTATTTCTTTTTAAGAACCTCCATTGTAATATACTTGTTAAAGTAAGAACTCCTAACATAATAACAATAGGTTCTACTGGACCTGGAACTATTCCCCATGAGTATCCGAATAACCAAATTATAGGTGAGATTAGCAAAAATCCTATTATACCATTAAGTATCCAAATCCATATTTTTTGAAAATACTTTTTTAATAATAAAGCTTGAAATGAGGAGAATAGTAAACCAAAAATGCTAGTCCTAGAGGAATACCAAAATACATTTGAGAGGCTTTTTCATTTTGGGATAGTGTTAAATCAGCATCAAAATCCCAATGCATTTTAAAGTCCATACCATATGTATAAAACATTACAATTTGGAGATAACATAAAAAACCAATTGAAAATCCCGTAGCATTTAAGATGAACCACTTTAAGACGAAATTTTTCTCCATGGTAAACTATTTTGTCTGCAAGTTACAAAATAGATTGTAATATTCTGGAAATCAAATTCTAATGAAATTTTTAAAGTTATATTTATTCATACTTAAGTTTGGAACTAAACGATAGATTTTAACAAGGTCAAGAAGTATTAAATAAGATTTTTTATACTTCACTTACTTTTAAAACCAGCTTTCCTAATTTTTCACCACTAAATAGACGTAAGAAAGTATCGTAAAAATTTTCGATGCCTTCATATACATCTTCTTTAGATTTTAGCTTGCCTTGCATCATCCATTGTCCCATTTGCATCGCGGCTTTTTGATAATCTTTTACATAATCAAAAACAACCATACCTTTCATAGAAGCTCTGCTTACTAATAAGGACAAATAGTTTGAAGGTCCTTTGACAGGTGTTGTATTATTGTATTGAGAAATAGCTCCGCAAATTACTACTCTGGCATGCATAGCTAATTTGCTTAAGGCTAGTTCTAAAATATCGCCACCTACATTATCAAAATAGACGTCAATTCCTTTTGGGAAATATTCCTTCAACTTAGTAGCTATATTATCATTCTTGTAATCAATAGCTGCATCAAAACCTAGTTCTTCAACTAAATACTTACATTTTTCGGGGCCACCTGCAATACCTACAACATTGCAATTTTTGATTTTAGCAATTTGCCCAACAACACTACCAACGGCACCTGCAGCACCAGATACAAAAACATTATCACCTTCCTTTAATTCACCAACTTCTAAGATTCCGAAGTAGGCTGTCATACCGGTCATTCCTAATGTGCCTGTGTAAATAGGTAGTGGAGCCAAAGTAGGGTCGACCTTATGGTAGCCTTTTCCATTTGAAATTACATATTGTTGCACGCCAGTTTGACCATAGACAAAATCTCCTACATTAAAATCTGGATTATTTGACTCAATCACTTTGCCAACGCCGCCAGCTCGCATTACTTCATCAATCTGTACAGGTGGAATATAAGATCGTCTATCATCTAACCAACCACGCATAGCTGGGTCTAAAGAAATATATTCACATTGAATAAGAAATTCTCCTTCACCAGGTTTTGGAATGTCGGTTTCAACTAATTGCCAGGTATCTTTTTCAGGAAGACCTTTAGGTCTTTTTTTTAATAAAATTTGTTTGTTTGGTTTCATGATTCAATGGTTTTATACTCCAAATTGTCTTAAATGATGGTCTAAATGTTTGTATATCATTTGGCCATATTGCTCTTTGGTAAATTTACCAAAAATAGGATGTACTAACCAATCTTCTTTATTCTTAGAACCATTAAATTCATTTAATAAGTTTAATAGTTGTTTCTTTTCATTATTAAACTCTCGTTCATCAGTAACTAAATATTGTTTTGCTGTTGGTAAATTGTGTTTCCATAATTTATCATTGTACATTGATTTCTTAAAGAAAGTTTTTAATAGCCAATTTGGCTTAGCATTCAATACTTTTTTCTCTAAAATAACATCCATAGGTTCTTGGCAATGCGCGCACATTTGAGCAACATTCATTTTACCCCACAGGGGTTGTGTTTCTGAATTTAAATCGTTAATTCTAGAATTTATTTCCGCTAAGGCATCTACGTTAAATAGTGATTTCATAGTAAAAAGATTCTATTCTTGATATCCAAATCTACGAAGTTGATTTTTATTTGATCGCCAGTCTTTATTTACTTTAACATACAGTTCTAAAAAAATCTTTTTATCGAAGAATTTTTCAAGATCTTTTCTGGCTTCGGTGCCTACTCGCCTTAAAGCTGAGCCTTTATGCCCAATAATAATGCCTTTTTGAGAATCACGCTCCACCATAATAACCGAACGAATCTTAATGATTTTTTCTTCTTCAAAAAACTCCTCGGTTTCAATTTCTACTGAATAAGGAATCTCTTTTTTATAGTGCATTAAAATCTTTTCTCTGATAGCTTCATTTACAAAAAAACGTTCAGGTTTATCTGTTAATTGATCCTTAGGGTAAAAAGCTGGGGATTCTGGAAGCAACTCAATAATCCTATTAAAAATATTTTGAACATTAAAATTCTCTAAGGCTGAAATAGGATAGACTTCTGCATTAGGCACTTTCTCTTGCCAGTATTCTACTTGCTCGACGAGTTTCTCTTGAGATGATTTATCAATCTTATTCAATAATAAAAGAACAGGTATTTTAGTGTTCGTTATTTTATTAAAAAAAGCTTCATCCTTTAATGCTTTTTCGCCAATTTCGACCATGTAAATTAAGACATCAGCATCTTCAAAAGCTGATTTAACAAAATCCATCATCGAGGACTGTAATTCGTATGCTGGTTTAATTATACCAGGCGTATCTGAAAATAGAATTTGAAAATCATCGCCATTAACAATTCCTAGAATTCTATGACGAGTCGTTTGTGCCTTAGAAGTAATAATTGATAATCGCTCACCCACAAAGGCATTCATAAGTGTAGACTTACCTACATTAGGATTACCAATAATATTTACATAGCCAGCTTTATGTTTCATTTAGTAAAATTGGAATACAAAAGTACACTTTAATTTATCGAGAAACCTAAAATGAGATACATTATAACTGTAATAGTTCCACCAATTAGTGCGTAAGGTAGTTGTGTTTTTACATGATCTATATGATCACTTGCAGACGCCATTGATGAAATGATGGATGTGTCGGAAATGGGAGAGCAATGATCTCCAAAAATACCACCACCTAATGTTGCGGCAATTACTAGTGGCAACTGTGCTTCATGAATTTGAGCCATTGGTATTGAAATGGCAAGCATTATGGCAAAAGTTCCCCAGGAAGTCCCAGTAGAAAAAGCAATAAATGAGCTTATGGCAAATACAACTGCGGGAAGAAAAGATGGTGACAGCCAATCTTTAGACCAGTTTGCCACAAACTCACCTGTTCCCATAGCTTTACAAGCATCACCAATTGCAAATGCGAAAAGCATTAATAAAGCTAAAGGCATCAACTCACTAATTCCTTTTAAGGTGATGTCAACCATTTCTTTAGTTCTAATGAGTCCTTGAATTTTATAAAGCACAAATGATACTATGATCGAGCTAATTATTGCATACAATACTGCGGAAGACCCAGAACCAGCACTAATAGATTGAAATAAATGGTCAGAAAAGGAATTATAATTTTCTACTTTATTCCAGCCTGTATAAGCTAAGTATACTGGCATTAAGAAAACCATGGTTGCTAACGGAATGATCATATTTCTAGCTTTTGCAGGAATACCTTCTTTAGGGTCTAAAGAAGTAACTGTGTCAGAAAGCATAGGTTTCGAACCCTCATTCATTAGCTTTCCGGTCTCTTGAGTTCGCTTTTCAGCTTTTGCCATGAGCCCAATATCTTTTCTAAAAACAATTGTTAAGAATAGTATTAGTAGTGCAAGAATAGGATAGAAGTTATATTTGATTGACGAGAGCATTAATCCGAAAGGGTTTTCTAATCCTTGTGTTAATAATAATCCCATGATAAATGCTCCCCACGCATTGAAAGGAATAAGGATTGAGGTAGGAGCCGAACTTGAGTCGGCTATATATGCTAATTTTTCTCTAGGTATTTTGAGTTTATCGAAAACTGGGCGGAATAATGTACCAACTGTTAGTGAGCTAATTGTGGTTTCTACAAATAATAAAACACCTGTAAGTAATGCCAATAATTGAATGATGACTCTACTATAACCAGCTTCTTTTTTTTCAAAATATTGAATGACTTTATTTAGTTTTAGGATAAACCCTTCTACACCTCGAGAATATTGAATTAATAATAGTAATGCTCCAACTAAAGCACTGAAGATAATGGTTCGTGTATTTCCTGCTGATTTAAAAACATTCACCATAGCTTCAATAGCTGCTAATGTTCCTTTAAAAAAATTCCAATCATTTATAATAATCCACGAAAACCAAATTCCGAACAATAAAGAAACATAAACTTGCTTTGTTTTTAAAGCCAGAATGATGGCTATAATAGGAGGTAGAATAGATAGGAATCCGAAGTTGTCCATAAATTTAGAGTGAGTTTGAGCCTAAAGATATTGAAAAGAGGAGAATGTATAAACTAAAAAAGCTCCAAGTTTAACTCGAAGCTTTGCTTAGTAGCGGGAACTGGACTCGAACCAGTGACCTTCGGGTTATGAGCCCGACGAGCTACCTACTGCTCTATCCCGCGATGTGGACGGTAAAGATACATATATTTAATAGTTATTTACAAGTTTTTTATAAAAAAAGAAAGCCAAACACCAAGGGCATTTGACTTTCAGCTATTTGAATTAGTAAATTTTAATAATTAGCCATTCATAGAAACAATAAACTCATCATTATTCTGAGTATATTTTATCTTTTCACTAATAAATTCCATGGCTTCAACTGGGTTCATATCAGCTAAATATTTACGCATTACCCACATACGTTGAACAGTTTTTTCGTCTAATAGTAAATCATCTCTACGGGTACTAGACTTAACGAGATCAACTGCTGGATAAATTCTTCTGTTAGAAATATTTCTATCTAACTGAAGCTCCATATTACCTGTTCCTTTAAATTCTTCGAAGATCACTTCATCCATTTTAGAACCAGTATCTGTCAATGCAGTAGCGATGATTGATAAAGAACCACCATTTTCAATCTTTCTCGCCGCACCAAAGAAACGTTTTGGTTTATGTAATGCATTTGCATCTATACCACCAGATAAGATTTTACCTGAAGCTGGTGCTACGGTGTTATATGCTCTTGCTAAACGAGTAATAGAGTCTAATAGCACAACTACATCATGACCACATTCAACTAATCTTTTAGCTTTTTCTAGTACAATGTTTGCAACACGTACATGTTTTTCAGCTGGTTCATCAAAAGTAGAAGCAACAACTTCTCCTTTTACATTACGTTGCATATCTGTTACTTCTTCAGGGCGTTCATCAATCAATAAAACAATCTGATAAACTTCTGGATGATTTGCTGCAATAGCATTTGCAATGTCTTTCAACAACATTGTTTTACCTGTCTTTGGCTGAGATACGATCATACCTCTTTGTCCTTTGCCAATTGGTGAGAATAAATCTATTATTCTCGTAGAAATGGAACTTCCTTTTTCAGCTAAATTGAATTTTTCTTTAGGAAACAAAGGAGTTAAGTGTTCAAAAGCAACACGATCTCTTACTATACTCGGATTCAATCCATTAATTAAAGAAACTCGAATTAATGGGAAATACTTTTCACCTTCTTTTGGAGGGCGAACGTTTCCACGGACAGTATCACCTGTTTTTAAACCAAATAATTTTATTTGCGATTGAGATACATAAATATCGTCAGGTGAACTTAAATAATTATAATCAGAAGATCTTAAAAAGCCATATCCGTCAGGCATAATTTCTAAAACACCTTCGCTTTCTATAATACCATCGAATTCAAAATCAGGATCACGATACTTACCATGACGTTTGCCATTATTTCCTTTTTGACCTCTATCTCTATGATCTTTTTTGTGCTGTTGATTTTGCTGTTGTTTGGGATTGCGATTTTGCTGAGGTTTGTTTTCTTTCTTTTGTTCTGTATTATTTTCCTTTTTTTGTTCAGGCCCTTTTACCTCTTCTTTAGATTCAGGCTCTTTAATAGGAGTTTCCTTAGAAGTTTCTACTTTAGGTTCAGGTTTATTCTCAACAGCTTCAGCTGGTTTTCTGCTAATGCGTTTACGTTGAGGTTTTTGTTTTCTAGGCTGTGTAGTATTTTTTTGAGTAGGATTGGCAGCTTGAACATCTAATATTTGATATACTAGGTCTAATTTTTTTAGTTGACGAAATTTAGGTACACCGATTTTTTCTGCAATTTCCTGTAATTCAGGAAGCTTTTTTTCTTTTAATGCTTCAATTTCAAACATTCGAATGTAAATGAGGTTAGTAATAAAGGAATGATCCCTGTTAAATTTTAATTGATAAATTAAATTGGTTTGAGTTTATTTTGATATCCTGTAAAGAAGTTATTTCTACAAAGATGGTGCAAGTATACAAATTAATTTTAAAAAACAAAGTTTATTTCTTAAAAAGATTCGTTTATTTTTGTGCTCGAAATATATAGAAATGATTCAACGAATACAGACATTATATTTATTAATTGTAACCATTATATCTGGTGGATTAATATTTGTTTTTTCTTTATGGAAGCAAATAACTGAAGAAGTGTTTGCATTAGATTTATTTGTAACTGATGATTTATTGCTTAGGTTAGTGCCAGTGTCATTTTTAATTTCGGCTGTTTTGGCTTTTATAACAATTGTACTATTTAGTAATAGGAAATTGCAATTTGTACTAAACAGAATTAATATTTTGATCAACCTTTTTTTATTAGGAGTGTTGTTGTACTATGTGCTAATGTTACCTGGAGGGATAGAAATCTCTGAGAAGGGTATTGGGGTTTTTCTACCAATTCTGAATGTCTTTTTATTAGTTTTTGCTAATAGAGCAATTCAGAATGATGAAAACCTCGTAAAATCTGTAGATAGACTACGGTAGTTCTAACATCTTAGTTATATTGTGTGTAAGGCTGCTTATTTAAGCAGCCTTTTTTATTTTAAGTGTTAAAAAACAAAGACCTTGATTTCTCAAGGTCTTCAAAATTTTGCAAAAATCATGGTTTTCCATGATTTTGAAAAATACCTATAGTCGCTATTGACTGGTATACTTTCTTGCAATACTTTTGGAGTAGTAATTGTCGCTAAACATTTATAATACACTCCTGTAATAAGGGGAGAAAGGAAGGGGAGAAAGGTGAGAAGTGAAAAGCTAATAAATTAGCATCTACAAAAGCTTCTCGCCTTACTATTAATAGGAGTTTCCTATCTCATAGGCTAAATTAGAAAATAATTTAATTTCTGCAACTTCATACATGTTTTTTTTAATAAAAAGTTATTTAGCTGATTGTCAGTTGGTTAAGACGGAGTGACGTAAATTTTATTAACAATTATTTGGAGTTATTAACAATTTTTCTTTTTATTTACAGTGTTCAAAGGAAAAAAACTAGTGGTTTCTGGGTAGAAACTCATGGTTTTCCATGAATTTAAAAAATACCCATTTTCCCTATTGTTTTCAGTTGAGCGCTAAGATATTTTTGATTCATATTTAAGTTGAATCAAAAAACACTTAAATATAACTCTAAATAATTTAATAACTCTAAAAACTCCCTTTATCATGAGAAAAGCATTACTCTTTTTGAGTATGGTTTTTGTGTTCGCTGCATTTACCAACGTAGACAATCAAAAAATTATACTTAAAGATATAGATGGCACCTTGCTGCAATCATATGCAGTAATAGACAAAGAACAAAACACAATTACTTTTACCGTTAACGCTAACACTACTGTTTCATCTTCTGTTATAGATGGAGAATTTAAGATATTTTTGGTAGAAAATGGCACTTCTAAGAATAGTGCTCAATATACTTTAAATATAGCTGGTAATGGTAATTTAAGCTTTGATAATTATTTTCTAGATAATTATGATGTAGCTGGTTTAAATAGTAGTTTTAGCGCTGCCAAGAGGATAACTAGACCGATTACAGTTAAGGAAGGTAGCTGATTATCTAAATAAAATTTTGAAAATCCGGAATATTAGAATATTTCGGATTTTTTTATTTAATGCAATTGAACAATATAATTAGCAGAATTGTGTTAATGTAATATGTTTGAATTGATTGAATATTTTAAGTTTTATGAGTAGCCTTTTAGATGAAAAAATAACAGTGCATATTGCTGATGATCATCAGATATTAATTGATGGTGTAATGGCCGTTTTGGAGTTGGAAAAAGATATAGAGGTAGTAGGTTATTCTTTAAACGGAAATCAAGTTTTAGACTGGTTTCATGAGCATAGTGCAGATGTCCTTGTATTAGATATTAATATGCCAGAGTTAGATGGAATTGAGGTGTTGAAACAGTTTGCTTCTTTCGATGATGTACCACATGTTGTAATATTATCTAGTTATGATGATATAAAATTGGTTAAGGAAGTACTTGGTATGGGGGCTAAAGGATTTGTACCCAAAAAATCTGCAGGGGAACATATTGTAAAGGCGATTCGTAAAGTATTTAATAATGAGCAATATTTTAGTGATGATATTAAGGAAAAGATGATGAAAACACTAATTGGTAAACCTATGGGAGATAACGACAATCCTGAAGGAGTACTAATTAATTCTTTGACAAGACGCGAATTTCAAATATTGAAATTGATTGCTCAACAATATACTACTAAAGAAATGAGTGAGTCACTAAATATAAGTGAAAGTACAGTGGAAACGCACCGTAAAAATTTAATACGCAAAGTCAATGTAAAGAATAGTGTTGGTTTGGCTATATTTGCTATGAAAAATCAGATTGTCTAATTTTCATTTTTTAAAATGAAGTTATTGTTGAAACCATATTTTACCCTTCTAATATTCTTTATATATTTCAATGGTTTTTCTCAAAAGAGTAGTAGTGAAGAACTACAAAATCACATCTCTAATAAATTAGATAAAATTGTAAGGTTAATTGAAAACGAAAGTTTCGAATTGGCACTTACTAAATTGGAGGAATTAGAGTCGTATTCAAACTATGTTTCATTAAATAAGAATCGTTTTAATTTACAGCTGTTAAAAGCTAAATCTTACCATGGTATTGGTGATCAACCAAATGCAATGAAAATTCTGCTAAATGGTTTAGAGGAGCTAAATAAATTAAACTTGGCATTTTTAAAAGTTGATTACTTGAAATTTCTTGGAGCTATTTTCAAGGAGTCAAAGAACTATAATAAGTCGCTTGATTATTATCGCAAATCACTTGTCACCTCTTTAATTTTAAAAGATACTATCAATATTCTTGATAGTTATTTGAATATTGGGAATGTTCATGATGATTTGAAGAGCTTAGATTCGGCCTCTCATTATTATAATTTAATCATTAATTATCCTTTAAATAGTAAAACGGGTAATTCTATTTCCAAAAGTTATAACAATTTAAGTAGCATGGCTGTTGTTTCAGGAGATTTAGATTTAGCAGAAAATTATGGGAGAAAGTCTATAGAAATTAAAGAGAGTCAAAAGGATACTCTTGGTAAAGTATTTACATTGATAAATCTTAGTGGGATAAATTATCAGAATAAAGATTATGAAGGAGCAAGAAATAATTATATTAATGCTTTTGAAACAGTTAGCAGTTTAAAATCTTCCAAAGCTTACGAATTAAAATCTGTTATACTTTATAACTTAGCTTTCGTCAATGAAGAATTAAGCAATTTTGATAAAGCATATTTTCATCTTTTAGATGCTACTGAATTATCTGACAGCCTTGCAGAGGCAAATAGAATTCAAAATATTTCCGAAATAGAAGCAAAGTATAATGTTGAGAAACAAGCAGCAGAAACGGAAAGAGAAAAATCAAAAAGACTGCAGGCGCAATCACTTTTTTATGGCACAGCTTTAGCTTTTATAGGACTATTAGCATTGGCATACATCTTTTATAGAAACTATAGGTTAAAGCAACAAACAAAAATTGATCAAATAGAGAACCAAACACAAACAAAAATAATTAATGCTACCATAGATGCTAAAGAAAAAGAACGTAAAGCTATTGCGGAAACGCTACATGATAGTGTAAGCGCGTTGTTATCCTCGGCTAACTTGCATTTACAAGCCACTAAGGCGCAATTAAAGAAACAAGCACCGCATGAAGTAACCAAGGCTCAGAGTATTGTAAATGAAGCATCTGTAAAAATTCGTGATTTATCACATGAGCTTATTTCATCAGTATTGTTGAAATTCGGTTTAGCTTTTGCGGTACATGATATGTGCCAGAAGTACTCAAATTCTGAAATTACATTGCATAGTGATGACGATGGGATTAAGCGTTATCATCAAGATTTTGAGATTAAGATTCATAATATTATTGAAGAGTTGGTTAATAATATTTTAAAACATAGTAAAGCCGCAAATGCTACAATTATGTTAGCACATCGAGAGAATGATATGCTGAGTGTTAGAATTAGTGATGATGGTGTTGGCTTTAATCCTCGATCTGTAAGAGGTAAAGATGGTTTGGGCTTAAGCCATATAGAAGCGAGAATTAAAGTAATGAAAGGTGTTTTTAATATTGTGTCTTCTAAAAATAATGGTACAAATATTTTTATTTTAGTACCAATTCAGCATAAAGAAAAATCAGTTTCCGCTTAACCTCTTTTTCCTAGCTCTATTACTTGTAAATCTTTTATTTCTTTTTTATCAATTGTAAAGCGTAACATGGTACGTACTAGATGAAATCCATGTTTACCAGCAGCACCTGGATTCATATGTAGTATATTTAGTTTTTTATCTCTCATAACTTTTAGAATGTGTGAATGTCCACATATATAAAGATTAGGAGTGTTATTTATTAACTCATCTTTAACTCTAGCATAATATTTATTCGGATAGCCACCAATATGAGTCATAAAAACTGATATTCCTTCGATTTGAAATCGCTGATCTAACGGATATTCGGCTCTAATAGTTTTATTATCTACGTTTCCATATACTGCACGTAGCGGTTTTAATTCTTTAATAGCATCATTAACTTTAATGTCACCAATATCACCTGCATGCCAAACTTCATCTGCTTGTTTAACAAACTTTAAAATTTGATTGTCAATGAAGCTATGTGTATCCGATAAGAGTAAGATTCGCTTCAATTTTTTAGTATAGATTTAGGATTTTGAAAACGGTGATTTCATATCTTTGCTTTGGTCAAAAGTAAAACTTCTTGAGGTATTTTATAGAACTTTCCTATAATGGTAAAAATTATCATGGCTGGCAGATACAGCCAAATGCCATTTCTGTTCAAGAAACAATAGAAAAGTCATTATCTAAAATTTTAAGAGAAGAGATTTCTATAACTGGTGCTGGAAGAACAGATGCAGGTGTTCATGCTTCTCAATTATTTGCTCATTTTGATGTTGATGAAAAAATTGAAGTCCTAGAAATTAAGAACCGACTTAATGCATTTTTAACGGATGATATAGTAATTCAAGAAATTTTTGAGGTTAAAAATGATGCGCACACTCGCTTTGATGCTTTGAGTAGAAGTTATGAATATAAAATTTATTTAGGTAGAAATCCATTTTTGGTTGATACTACTTGGCAATTATACAATCAAACATTGTCTATAGAAAATATGAATGAAGCGGCAGCTATTTTGTTAGATTATACTAACTTTAAATGTTTTTCAAAATCTAAAACAGATGTTAGAACTTATAATTGTAAAGTGACAAATGCAATTTGGAAGCAAGACAGAAACTCACTTACATTTTGTATAACAGCTGATCGTTTTTTAAGAAACATGGTAAGAGCAATTGTCGGTACCTTAATAAATATAGGGCAGGGTAAAATAACCTTAGAAGATTTTATTAAAATTATAAAAAGTCAGGATAGGACCGAAGCAGGATTTTCAGTTCCAGCTCAAGGGCTATTTTTAACAAAAGTAGCATACCCTAAAGAATTATTAATAAATAGAAAAGGATAAATGTCAGAAAAAGTAACAGGTAAAGTTTTTGATTATCAATTATTTAAACGATTGATGCAGTATGCAAAAAATTATCATTTACATTTTTTTGTAGCGGCTTTTTCTGTTATAGTTGGAGCCTTGTTGGCTGCTATAAATCCTATTCTTATAAAAGAAATCGTAAATACTTTTTTGGCTAATAAAGATGCTCAAGGGCTTTTTAATTACGCCATGTTAATGGTATTAGTCCTAACTTCAATGGTTCTATTTCAATTCTTGTTTATCTATTTTGCTAACTGGCTAGGGCAAAATATTATTAAAGATATTAGAACTGAGTTGTTTGATTATATGCTGCGTTTTAAAATGCAATATTTTAACAACTCACCTGTAGGTAAATTAGTAACTAGAGTCGTATCTGATATAGAAACTATCGCTAGTATTTTTGCTCAAGGTCTTTTTATGATTATTAGCGACCTGCTAAAAATGATTGTAATCTCTGGTGTAATGATTTGGATGAATTGGAGATTGGCTTTAATTGCTTTTATAGCATTACCAATATTAGTTTATGCCACAAAGGTTTTTCAAAAAGCAATGAAATCTGCCTTTACAGATGTTAGAAATCAGGTATCTAATTTGAATAGTTTTGTTCAGGAGCGTGTTACAGGGATGAAAATAGTTCAACTATTTACACGCGAGAAAATAGAATACGAAGCTTTTAAAGATATTAATGATAAGCACAAAAAAGCATGGATAAGAACTATTTGGTATAATTCAATATTCTTTCCAATAGCGGAGGTCATTCCATCTATAGTTATAGGTTTAATTGTTTGGTTTGGCGGATTAAGGGCTGCGGTTGATGTTTCTGTTACAGCAGGAGAAATCATTGCTTTTATTATGATGAGTCAATCATTGTTTAGACCATTACGTCAAATTGCTGATAAATTCAACACGCTACAAATGGGTATGGTGGCTGCCGATAGAGTGTTCACAATTCTAGATGAAAAAGAACAGGAAATTGATACTGGTAATATTGAAACCAAATCTATTGATGGCGTTATTAATTTTAAGAATGTTCATTTCAGTTATTTAAAAGATGAACCTGTTTTAAAAGGAATTTCATTTGATGTAGATCAGGGCGAAACAGTTGCAGTTGTAGGTGCTACTGGCGCTGGAAAATCTACTATTATCAATCTTTTAAATAGATTTTATGATATTGATAACGGTCAAATATGTATAGACAATATTCCGGTGAAAGAGTATAGTTTAAATTCATTAAGAGATGAAATAGCCGTGGTATTGCAAGATGTGTTTTTATTTTCTGATACTATTTATAATAATATTACACTTAATGATAATGATATTACACTAGAAGAGGTTCAGGAAGCAGCTAAGGCTATTGGTGTGCACGATTTTATTATGAGTTTGCCAAATGATTACCATTATAATGTTAAAGAACGTGGCGTAATGCTTTCAACTGGTCAGCGGCAATTAATAGCTTTTTTGAGAGCTTATGTTAGTAATCCGAGTATTTTGGTATTAGATGAAGCCACTTCTTCAATCGATTCCCAATCTGAGAAATTAATTCAAAAAGCAACAAATAAAATCACAAAAGGAAG
The DNA here is from genome assembly GCF_056591635.1 of Maritimimonas sp. 2304DJ26-3. NCBI lineage: Bacteria > Pseudomonadati > Bacteroidota > Flavobacteriia > Flavobacteriales > Flavobacteriaceae > Maritimimonas > Maritimimonas sp. 2304DJ26-3. Next base: position 167,300 of record NZ_JBWQOK010000001.1, on the reverse strand, counting down.
GACTTCTATAGTGATTGCACATCGTTTAGCTACCATTAAAAAGGCTGATAAGATTATTGTTATGGAAAAAGGGGAAATTGTAGAACAAGGAACTCACAAAGAACTCCTTAAACAAAAAGGATACTATAGTAAATTGTATGAAATTCAGTTCGCTACGGCTTTAGCGAGCTAATTCTACTCTAAATCATTCTTGATGATTTCGATCAACTTTTCTGGATTTTCAAAAAGAATAAATTCTCCGTTTTTTATATAAGAAATTTGACCAGTTTCTTCAGATACTACCAAGGCCAAAGCATCGGTTCTCATGGTAATGCTTAAAGCTGCTCTATGGCGTAAACCGAAACGAGCAGGAATATCTAATGTGTTATCGATCGGTAAAACAACACGCGTAGCAGTAATAATATTATCTTCTATAATAATAGCGCCGTCATGTAGCGGGCTGTTCTTATAAAAAATACTTTTTAATAAAGGCTTGTTAAGTTCGGCATTCATTTTATCACCAGACTGCTTCACAAATTCGAGATTACTATTACGTTCAATAATGATTAAAGCACCCGTATAGCTATTAGCCATGTCTTCACAAGAACGTACAATTTTTTCTACATCAGTAATTACAAAATCATCAGATTTAAGAAATTTGAGCTGTTTCATAAATCCTTTACGTGACGCAAAATTGGTAGAGCCTACCATTAACAAGAATTTGCGAATTTCCTGTTGAAAAACAATAATCATTGCTATAAAACCAACACCCAAAAACTTTCCTAAAATGTCGCTTAAAAGTTCCATTTTTAGAACTTCAGTAAGTTTCCAAATTAAATAAATGATAGCAATTCCTAGGAAAATATTAATTGCAACGGTACCTCTAATAAGCTTATAAACATAGTAGAGGAGTAATGCAACTAAAATGATATCGACGATATCTAAAATACGAAAATTTAAAAAATCAAGTGCGTCCAAGCGTTTGGTTTTTGTAAATGTACTAATAAATTCTAGTTATTTACAAGCACCAATTTCTATACTTATTGACCACTTATTAAGACTATTCATCAGGCTCTTTTTCAGAAATTAATTGAGGGTATTTTTGTCTAATATCTTCAATTTGAGATTTTGAAACCTCATTTTCCTTATCTTTTTTAGATGAATTTTCTAGCTCAATAAAGGTTTTTTCATATAAAGAAAGAGATAGTTTATTTCTAAGTTCATTATATGCAGCATTTATTTCATTTTGAACAGAGACATATGTTCCATAGGATGTATTTCTACTAGATTCTAATTCAATAATTGCTTTCGTTGGATGGTCAGAAGAATTTATATCTTTTTTTCCATTACAATAATCGCAAGAGTTTCCATTAATATCTATTCTTGAACCATTATCTATAAAATCTATTACAATTTGTTTTAATTCTTTAAGCTCTACTTTTTGAAAGTTTTCAACTAAAATTTCATTATTTGGGTTAAGCGAAATTTCTAAGACATTACGCTCGTTAATATCAACTATATCTTTGCTAGTTTCTTTTTCAGGAAGTCTTTTAAAGATTCCTATATCGTTGTCCATAGTTGTTGTTACTAGGAAAAAGATCAATAATAAAAATGCGATGTCTGCCATAGAACCGGCATTGATTTCTGGAGATGGATAATTACTCATAATATAAAAGTTAAGATGAGATATATAATCTTCAAAAATAATGCCGAGTGATTTATCTAAGCGTAGCTTCGACAATTTTAATTGACTCAACTGCTTCTTTTACATCATGAACTCGTAAAATATTTGTTCCGTTTAAAAGTGCAATAGTATTTGCTGAAGTGGTGGCGTTTAAGGCGTTTTCCGGATTTGTTTCTAATACTTTATAGAGCATCGATTTTCTAGAAACACCAGTTAAGATTGGTACCTCTAAAGTTTTAAATAAATCTAAATTATTAAGTAATTTAAAATTGTGTTCAATAGTTTTACCAAAGCCAAAACCGACATCAATCATTATATCATTTACTTTTAGATCTCTTAATTCGTTTATTTTTTCTGAAAAGTAATAGATTAAATCATGAGTAATATCTTTGTATTCAGGATTTTGTTGCATATTTTGAGGAGTGCCTTGCATATGCATTATAATATATGGCACCTGTAATTTGGCCACTGTTTTGAATATGTTACTATCTAAGGTGCCTGCTGAGATATCGTTGATAATACTAGCACCAGCTTCAATACAACCTTTGGCAACAAGACTTCTGAAGGTATCAATAGAAATTAGAATTTCAGGAAATTCTTTAATCAATAATTCAATAGCAGGTATTATTCGATTGAGTTCTTCATCTTCATTTATATGTTTTGCATTTGGTCTAGATGAATAAGCTCCAATATCAATAAAAGTAGCGCCCTCATGTAGCATTTTTTCAGTTTGATGAAGAATACTATCATTGTTGTTATACCTACCCCCGTCGTAAAAAGAATCTGGTGTAATATTTAAAATACCCATTACTTTAGGTGAAGAGAGGTCAATAAGTCGTCCTTTACAGTTGATAGTCAGTGACATTCGTTAAATTTTTGATAAAAATTAACATTTGTAATTCTAAATTTTATATATTTGTATATCTCTCTTTTCTTCATGAGAGTATTATAAATGTTTAGCGACATATAATTGTTAAAGGCTACTGAAAAGTAGCCTTTTTTATTTGCTAGCTACGGTATTAATTATCTTAGAAATTTTAGGTGCTTTATAATTTTCCATTTTTTCTACTAAATCTTCAATAGAATTACTTACTAGAAGCATGTCTCTATTTGTTTGTTTTAGAAACCCTTCTCTTACCATAATATCTAATTGCTTTATTATATGGTCAAAAAAGTTATTGGTATTTAGTAAACCTATAGGTTTATTTTCTATAGACAGTTGAGCTAATGTCAGAACTTCAAATAGTTCATCAAGCGTTCCAAACCCTCCTGCTAAAGTAATATAACCATCAACCATTTTACTCATAATTATTTTACGTTCGCTCATGGTTTTCGTCACAATCATTTCGGTTATATTATCATGAGCTACTTCTTCGTGACGTAATAAATCGGGAATAATTCCATAAACTTTTCCGCCGTTTTCGATAATAGTATTCGAAAGAGCTCCCATCATTCCTATCTTTCCTCCGCCATAAACTAAATCTATTGACTCTTTGGCAAAATATTGACCAACATTTATGGCTATTTCTTTATAAATACTTGAAAAGCCTAAACTTGAACCACAAAAAACTGCAATTTTTTTCATTCTAAACTTGAATTTGTAAGTCTTGTAAAAATACATATTTGCGCAAGAATATATGGTTTGTTTTTTATAAATTCGTTCGGTAATTTAAAGTTGATTAGATGCAGAAAACTACTGAGCAATATGATAAAGTGATTGAAAAATGTAGAGCACTTTTTGTGAATAAAATGACAGATTATGGAAGTGCTTGGCGTATATTAAGATTGCCGTCACTTACAGATCAGATTTTTATAAAAGCTCAAAGAATAAGACAGTTACAGGAGAATACTTCAAGGAGGGTAGATGAAGATGAAGAGCCAGAATTTATTGGTATTATTAATTATTCTGTGATGGCATTAATTCAATTAGAGAAGGGGGTTGTAGAGCAACCAGATTTGAATGTGAAAAAAGCTACTGAATTATACGACAAGCATATTAAAATAACTAAATCTTTGATGGAAGATAAAAATCATGATTATGGTGAAGCTTGGCGAGATATGCGCATCAGTTCATTGACTGATTTGATTTTACAAAAACTATTACGTGTTAAGCAAATTGAAGATAATAAAGGTAAAACCATTGTTTCTGAAGGAATCGATGCTAATTACCAAGACATGATAAATTATGCTGTTTTTGCTTTGATTTTAATGAACGAAAACGAAGATTAATATGAAAATTTTAGTTCTAATTGCACGAATTTTTGTAGCTGCTACATTTATTTTTTCGGGGTTTGTAAAATTGGTTGATCCATTGGGTTCACAATATAAGTTCGAAGAATATTTTGGAGCTGATGTCTTAAATTTAGAATTCTTAATTCCGTATGCTTTACCGTTTTCCATTATACTAATCATTGCTGAAATTCTTCTCGGTGTAATGTTACTTATAGGTTTTAAACCTAAGTTTACTGTTTGGAGTTTATTAATTCTTACACTTGTATTTTTATTTCTTACATGGTATTCTGCTTATTATAATAAGGTGACAGATTGTGGTTGTTTTGGCGATGCACTTACCTTAACACCTTGGGAAACATTTTATAAGAATATCCTGTTAATTGTACTGATTGCTTTCTTGGTGTTAAAGGTTGATTTAATTAAACCTTTTTTTAGTAAAAAACTTACAAAAGGAATTACTTATGGATCACTGTTTGTTTTTCTGTTTATTACCTATTACGTTTTAACACATTTACCCATTATAGATTTTAGAGCTTATTCAGTTGGAAAGAATATACCTCAAGGAATGATTATGCCTGAAGATGCTAAGAAAGACGTATATAAAGATGTTTGGATTTATAACGTAAACGGAGAGGATAAAGAATTCTCTACAGAAGAAAAACCTTGGGAAATAGAAGGAGCAACTTTTGTCGATAGAAAAACTACATTAATTGAAAAGGGTTACGAACCACCAATTCATGATTTTACTATGGAAAAGGATGGTGAAGACCTAACTGACCAACTAATGCAGAAAGAGAAACTAATGCTAGTTGTTATGTATAACCTTGCAAAATCTGACGCCAAGGGATTAAAAAATGTAAAGGAAATTACCACTGAGGCCATGCAACAAGGTTACGATGTCTATGGCTTTACTGCATCTACAAAAGAAGATTTTGATCAGATTAAAAAAGAATATAATTTTGATTTTGATCAATTATTTTGTGACGAAACTGCTATAAAAACGGTAATACGTGCTAATCCAGGAATTGTTACTATAAATAAAGGTACGATTACTGGAAAGTGGAATGCCAATGATATCGATAAGGTAAAATTGTAATATTATATGAAGCATTTGCTATTGGTATTTATTGGAGGTGGTTTTGGTAGTATTGCTAGGTTTTTATTGTCAAAATATTTTAATAGTGAAGCTACAGGCATACCTTATGGTACTTTTTTAGCAAATGTTTTAGGTAGTCTTTTTATAGGAATTATATTAGGATTAGCTGCTAAAAATGATTCACTAACACAAAGTCAAACTTTATTATTAGCAACTGGTTTTTGTGGTGGATTTACCACTTTTTCGACCTTTGCTTACGAAAATCATGTGTTTTTAAAAACAGGAGACTTTTTTAACTTCTTTTTGTATACCGTAGGTAGCTTTGCTTTAGGTTTTGCAGCTGTCTTTTTAGGTATGTTTTTAGTAAAGTAACTTAGCGGTAGTTTGCATCAATAAAATTAATAGCTTCTTGTTGTGTAAGAATTGCAAAATTTTTGTAACGATGGTGTACATCTACTATTTCATCTAACGCTTTTTGCACTAATTCTTTATTGTCCCAATTTTTCAAATGTGAAACAACAGTTTCTAAACACCCTTTTTTGTATGAAATTTGGCCTAAAACATGTATCAGCGTATTCTTTACACGGGCTGTTTCATCAAACTGTAATTCTTTAAGCATTGGTAATATATCTTGAGGATATTTTCTTCCTCTTAATTCTATGCCGTGACAAATCTCTCTTCGTATTTCTTTATCAGGATGATGTAAGTATTTTTCTGCCCATTCTAATGAAGGTATTGGGTTTCTTTCTCCCACCTTTTTTAATGAGCCAATAACTGCATTTCTAACCTTATGATGCTCGTCGAACAACCCTATATCAAATAATTTTTGTACTTCTTTAAAGTGAAATTTACCTATTTCACCTGCCGAATTGATCGTTGTTTGCCTAATTAGCTCATCTTGAGATTTTAACAATTTTTCTAATTGAACCAATATTGACTCTCTTAATTCACGCTTGCTAAAGTACAATTTACCTATAGCTTGATATGCTGTTTTTCTTATATAGGTATCTTCATCAGAAAAATAATTAATAATGTTTTTAGACGCATTATTTTTTATATTACTGATAATCAATGAGTTAATTTTATCGATTAATTCAGTTCGTTCTTGTTTTGCTAAATCATAAAATTTCATTGATTTAAAGGTAAAAATTTATAATCAGCTACAAAAACAATAATGCTTTGTGCTTACACAAGGTGTTTTTTCTGTTAATAACTATTATTTGCGAACACGTGGCATAAAACCTATATTTGTAGGAAACGGAGTTTAATTAAAATCAATATTTATAAAATTATGGAAGGATATTGCGTAAAGTGTAAAGCTAAAAGAGACATTAAGGATGCCAACGAAGTTACCATGAAGAATGGTAGAAAAGCAATGAAAGGTAAATGCCCAACTTGCGGAACAGGTATGTTTAGAATATTAGGTAAAGCTTAGTTATACTAAATAGCATATTCTATTTGTTTTATCAAGTAGAAATTTAAAGCCGTCATTACATTAATGACGGCTTTTTTTTATTAATTCAAATTGGGGATTTGCTCTGTAGAAAATTCGTACAATTTATTTGCTTCTTTTTCTTTTAGTTCTTTAACCAAATCTAATGCATCAGGTATGACATCACTGCATAAAATAATTAAAGATCCTTTTTTTGCATTTTTTACAGCATAAAGAATAGCCTCTCTTTCAGATGGAATAATGGTAGTCTTTTTATTTGGGTCTTTCATTTTAATGCCATCATCCAACATTTTGATCAACTCTTCTTCGGTTTTTCCGCGTAAGCGTTTATCTTGACGGATAATAACTTCATCAAACATTTCGGCTGCAATACTACCCATTTCATTATTATCTTCTACACGTCGATCACCTATACCAGCTATGATACCAACTTTAACAGTAGCATCTAAATTATCTGTGAACTGTTTCAAAGCACGCATGCCTGCTGCATTATGTGCATAATCTACTAAAATTTGGAAGTCCTGAAACTTGAAAAGATTCAATCTGCCCGGTGTTTGTGAGGCTGAAGGAATAAAAGTTTCTAAAGAGACTTTCATATCTTCCAAGGTAAACCCTTTAATATACCCCATTAAGACAGCAGGTAGAACATTTTGAATCATAAAGGTTGCCTTTCCGCCGAATGTAAGTGGTACATTAACAGCTTTAACTACACGCATTTTCCATTCACCACGGCAAATAGTAATATACCCATTCTCATATATTGCAGATAGACCACCTCTTTTTTGCATAGCTTTAATACGCGGATTGTCTTCGTCTAGAGAAAATAAAGCTACATTACACTCTACATTCTTACGCATTGCATATACTAAATCATCATCAGCATTTAATATTGCAGTACCTTCAGGTAATACAGTTTCTGGAATAACACCTTTTACTTTGGCCAATTGCTCAATTGTATTTATTCCTTTTAACCCTAAATGATCTGCTGCTACATTAGTAACAATACCAATATCGCAATGTTTAAAGCCTAAACCAGCACGTAACAACCCGCCTCGAGCACTTTCTAAAACGGCAAAATTAACAGTAGGATCTTTCAATACAAATTCAGCGCTAGCTGGACCAGTACAATCACCTTTCATTAACAAACGGTTTTGAATATAAACACCATCACTTGTGGTATAACCAACTTTATAGCCTTTCATTTTAGCCATGTGAGCAATCAATCGAGTAGTGGTAGTTTTACCGTTTGTGCCAGAGATTGCTACTATTGGTATTCTACCTGTTGAACCAGGAGGGAATAACTTATCTATTACTGGAGCCGCTACGTTACGAGGTAATCCTTCAGTTGGAGCTAGGTGCATTCTAAAACCTGGGCCAGCATTTACCTCTAATACAGCACCACCTGTTTCTGATAATGGTTTGCTAATATCTGTGGTCATTACATCAATTCCGCAAATATCAAGATCAATTATTTTAGAAATGCGTTCTGCCATAAATACATTTGCCGGATGAACAATATCTGTTACATCTTCGGCTGTACCACCAGTACTTAAATTTGCAGTATCTTTTAAAATAAGTTTCTCATCTTTTTTGATTACTGTATCTAAATTATACCCATGAGATGAAATAATAGTTTTTGTAAGGTCATTTACTGTAATTTGAGTCAATACTTTTTCGTGACCATAGCCTCTACGAGGATCTTTATTTACTTCATCGATTAGTTCTTGAATTGTAGACTTTCCATCACCTATTACATGTGCTGGTGTACGTATTGCGGCAGCTACCAATTTATTATTGATAACTAATAATCGATAATCGTCACCAGTTATAAATTTCTCAACAATAATAGCTCCGCTTCTAGAACTTTCTTTTGCATGTCTAAAAGCAACTAATGCATCATCATAATTTTGAATGTCAACAGTAATTCCACGACCATGATTACCATCAATAGGCTTTATAACTAATGGATAGCCAACATAATCACACGCTTCTTCCAAACTTCTTTCTCTTCGAATAATATCACCTTTTGGCACCTCAACTTCAGCTTGTTCTAATAAATACTTAGTATCTTCTTTATCACAGGCTAATTCTACACCAATATTACTAGTTTCACTTGTTACCGTAGCCTGAATTCTTTTTTGATTAGCACCGTAACCTAATTGACATAATGAATACTTATTTAATCGAATCCAAGGAATTCCTCTAGCTTCCGCTTCTTCGACTATAGAACCGGTGCTAGGTCCAAGGCGCTCTTCTTCACGAATTTCTCTCATAGTTTGAATATCATCAGTTAGATCATATTCTTCACCAGCGATCAACGCTTCACAGATTCTAACCGAAGCTTTAGCAGCATAACGCCCTACTTTTTCCTCCATGTATGAGAATACTACATTATAAACACCTTCTTCTCCATATCCTCTGGTTCTGCCAAAACCAGTATCCATTCCGGCTAAGGTCTGGATTTCTAAAGCAATGTGTTCAATAATATGTCCCATCCAAGTACCTTCATCAACTCGTTGAAAAAAACCTCCAGGCTCACCAACCGAACAGCGATGTTCATACATGCTAGGAAACATAGCTTTTAATCGATCAGAAAATCCATTTACTTTATTTGAAGGGAACTCTTCCATTTTTTGTAAATCGAGTACCATTACTATTAGTTTATGACGACGAACAGACCAGTAATTAGGTCCTCTCATGGCATTTATACTTCTTATTTCCATATTAAGGTATTTTGTAGGTTAGAATTTAAAGCAGAATATAAATATAACATTTTTTAGTATAAAATTATAAGGCTATTTTTGCCCATTATTAGATTGAGTCGAGGAAATTTACAATATGAGCAAAAAAGGTGCAAAAGGAACATTGATTCCGATTGGTGGAAATGAAGACAAAGGAATTGAAGAAAATGAACAATATACCCAAGACTATATTAGCGAAGGTATCTTGTTTCATGTTGTTAAAGAGGCTGGTGGAATCAATGCCAATATAGTTGTAATACCTACTGCATCAAGTATTCCTGTTGAGGTTGGTGAAAACTATATTGAAGCTTTTACAAAGCTTGGCTGTAAGAATATATCTATATTAGATATAAGAAGAAAAGAGGATTCTGAAAAATCCGAGTCAATTGAGCTGGTAAAAAATGCCGATTGTATTATGTTCTCTGGAGGAGATCAATCTAAAATTTCTAACAAAATTGGAAATACTTCAATTCATACAATTTTAAGGGAACGTTACAATAATGAGGAAGGTTTTGTGATTGCTGGTACTAGTGCGGGTGCAATGGTAATGGCAGAAGAAATGATTGCTGGTGGTAGTGCTACTGAGGCTTTTGTAAAAGGTGCTGTTGATATGTATAAAGGGATAGGATTGATACCTGAATTAATTATAGATACGCATTTTATTCAAAGAGGGCGATTTGGTAGAGTATCTGAAGCTGTAGCTAAGTTTCCTAAAAAGATAGGAATCGGATTAGCTGAAGATACTGGCTTAATTATAAAAAATGATATCGTTGAGGTAATTGGCTCTGGAATGATAATAGTATTCGATCCAAGAAAAGTAAAGCATAATAATGAGAAGATATTAAAAGAAGGTACTCCGATGTCTTTAACTAATTTAAGAGTTCATATTCTTGCAAATGGAGATCGTTTTAATTTTAAAAAGAAAAAGGTAAAAGTATTACCTGTTGAAGCACCTTTTATTTAGTTGCAGAAGCAACTCCATCTCATATTGATTAACCGTATTTTTTAATCCAGAAGTTTTAATAGCTTGAATTTTATCCTTTAAGCTTTCATCAACATTTATAATTCTTACCTGACTGGAAATTGTTGCTATTGCAGAAAACAAACGTTTCCAATTATTATTTTCATCTTTCATAACTTCAAGTTGATTAACGGTTCCGTTATCAGGATTTAAAGCAAAAAAAGATTCCAAATTATTAGCATTGAATACCTGATAATATTTGGAATTTCCATGTTTTAAACTATGACGATGAGAATCCCATGAATACATTTCTTGATTAGGGATCAGATTCCAATCTATGTCTTCAAAGAGAATCTCTTTTATTACTAAATTAGATTGATTTGATTGAAGCTCGCCTACATAGCATCTTAAAGTTCTTTTATTTTTAAAACCTATGGTTGTATAAGCTTTTATAGCCTTTTCGTTTTCAACAATAACTTCTAGAGTACATTTTGTGATTCTATTAGTTTTTAAAATAGGAATCGCATAATCATATAACGCCTTAACCAACCGTTTACCTCTGTGTGATGGAATAACCCCAGTTCCTGTATTATTCGCAATTGTGTGCCCAGCTCTCGAATCAATAGCATTAATTATAAAAGCCACTAATTTCTCATTATCAAATACACCAAAAGATAAATTGAAATCAACTTTTGCAGCCTTCCAACGTTGACGATAATAATCATGATCTGTAGGCATTTTGACAAAGTAATTTTGAAATGCTTCTAAAAAACACTTTACAATGTCTTCAAAATCAGTATTACCTAGAGATTTTATTATCATTCCTTGTAAATAGCTATTATTTCGTTTCCATCAGAAGATTTGCACCCACGATACATACCTTCAGTATTAAATGGCATAGCAATATTACCCTGAGTATCAACAGCAATAAGGCCACCATCACCATTAATTTCTAAAATGCGATTATTAATCACTTCTTCTGAGGCTTCTTTTAAGGACATACATTTATGCTCCATTAAACATGCAACATCATAGGCCACAACACCTCTTATAAAAAACTCACCGCTTCCAGTGCAAGAAATAGCGCAAGTTTTATTATTGGCATAATTTCCAGCACCAATCATTGGTGAATCACCAACTCGGCCAAAACGCTTATTCGTCATTCCTCCTGTTGATGTTGCTGCAGCTATATTACCATTTTGATCACAAGCCACAGCACCAACCGTACCAAATTTAGAATCTTTTTTTACTGAATGATCTAATTGAAAATTATCAGTATCCTTAATTTCTAACCATTGTTTATGGCGAAACTCATCATAAAAATACTTAGGTTCTTCAATTGCATAATTATTAAGTTTTGCGAATTGCATAGCACCATCTCCAGCTAAAAACACATGATCACTTTTTTCCATTACATCTCTTGCTAAAGAAACAGGATTCTTAATTCCAGTAATCAAAGAAACTGCACCTGCATTTAGAGATTTACCATCCATTATTGAAGCATCCATTTCATGTGTTTCATCTGCTGTGAATACGCTTCCTTTACCTGCATTGAATAAATGAGAATCTTCTAAAAAAATTACGGCTTTTTCTACAGCATCAATAGCATTTCCTCCTTGATTTAAAATTTCATAACCAGTATCTAAAGCTAACTGCAGAGCTTGTTTGTATTGTAATTCTAGTTCGGCAGTCATCATCCCTTTTACTAAGGTTCCTGCACCTCCGTGAATAGCAATTGAAAATGTATTCATCAATTAAGTTTTGAGGGAGAAAAATAATCAATTAATAAGTTATAACATAAAAAAGCCCGAGATAAATCTCAGGCTAAATTGTATAAATTAAAATGTTCTAATTTTATAAACCTATTACAAGTGTAGCTGTGAACTTATCATTATTAAAATCTAATTCAGCACCTGGAAAATTATTTGCATTTGCAAAATTATATACACCAGTATTTTCAGTGTGTTGATACGCAAGGTCTAATTTAGTATTTCCAAATTTAAAACCAATACCTGCTGAAAATCCTTCAATATTATCAGAGTCTAGAGCATCCTCAAAAGGACTTTCTTCATAGAAGAATCCACCTCTTAAACTAACATTATCTAAACGCCACTCAGCCCCAATTTTAAATTGAGATGTCCCTTTAAGAATTTCTGATAATTCTTGGTTCTCAACATTAAAATCACTTGTTGGTCTAAGTTTTATGTTTTGATAATCTTTATAAGTGTAATCAAAACTAACTAACCCTTCTTTACCAAAAAGGTATGCGAAACTACCCGTAAATCTACTTGGTGTTGTGAATTTATAATCGGCAGCACTAAGATCATTTCTAGCTATAAATAATTCAGAATCATTACTAACTGAGATTTCTAAATCGTCTATGAACTCATCTGTTAAGTTATACCAAGTTGGTGTTTGATATGTGAATCCAAATCGAGTAATTTCTGTTGGCTTTAATAGAACACCGAAAGAAGCACCTACACCTTCACCAAAAGTTCTTAACTCTTGTAGGTAGGAAGCATCAAAGTTGTTGCCACTACCATCATTACTACCATGTTCGAATAATGTTTGCTGATAAGAATTTATACTATGAGTAACGATGGAAATCCCTAAATGTAATTTTTCACTATACTCTGCAGCTAATGTAAAAGTAATTTTTTCATTTTGACCATTAGTGATATTTCTAAAGAATTGATAATCTACATTATTGTAAATTATATCATTCGTATTATCTCCATCAAAGTTTAGATATGGATCATCTAAAAAATTAATTCCAAGGCCAGGGAATTCAATAATCTCAATATCACTAATACCACTATTACCTTCAACGCTATAAAGGTTTTCAAAATCTTTAGCTAAGGTATAATTTACACCTAAGGCAAATTTTGTCCAATTTGATCCATTATTCCCATCAAACACCAAAACGCCTCCTGCTTGGGTTAGGTTAAAATAACTATCGTCAAAGGTATTTGAGTTTCCTTCAAAAGAAGCGCCAATGTCGGTACTTCTTAATCCAAAAGTAGCTGTGGCTTGCGAATTTTTGAATACAGACAAACCAGCAGGGTTTATATCACCAGCCGAAAGATCTCCGCCTAAAGCGCCAAAGGCTCCTCCCATGGCATTGTATCTTGCAGTACCATTATTTTCTTCCATTGAAAGAAGTAAAGTAACATCGGTTTGGCTCATAATTTGAGCATTAATTACCCAAGAGGATAACAATCCTCCCAAAAGGAAAAGTAATTTTTTCATAATTAAATTAAATGTTTTCGATTAACGTCTTCTTGAACTTGAGGAACGGCTTGTTGATCTCGAAGAGCTACTTCTTGAAGGAGCAGTACTTCTAACTGATGATCTTGAAGAAGAAGATCTATTATAACTTCTATTACTAGAAGAACTTGAGCTTCGCCTATATGATGAATTACTTCTAGGCTTGCTATAGCTTCTTCTTTGGGTGCTATTAGAATAGTTTCTTGTTGTTCTATTTGATCTTTGAGGAGAGCGAACTGCTGCTGTCGCTCTTCTTTGGGGACTTACTCTATAGGCAGAAGAATAGTTTCTCCTCGTAGAAGTACTTCTTCTTACACCACTAGAACGACTTGGGCTTGTAGAGCGCCTTATAGTTGAACTGTTTCTTCTAATTGGTGAAGAACGTCTAACACCAGAATTATTTCTTGTGCTAGAACTTCTACGAGCATCGTAAGTACGTCTGTTTGTAGTAGATCTTCTGTTAACAGAATTTCTTGAAGTAGTACCTCTATTGTATCTTGAGGTACTATAGCGTCTACTTAAAGCAGCTCTATTACCTGTTCTGGTAGAATTATAGGCATAACGTCTACCATAATTGTAATTATTATATCTATTGCCGTAAAAACCTCTTCCATATCCATAATAAGGATTACCCCATCCTCTAAATCTATAAGGGTTGTACCATCTTCCAGCCCAGCCCCATCCTGCGCCAAAGCCGCCATACCAAGGATCATAGAATCCGCCGTAACCCCAATTATTCCAGCCCCATCCACGATTTATCCAAGGGTCATACCATCCCCATCCTGCACCTATCCATGCGTTATTCCAGCCCCAATTATTCCAGCCCCAGTTGTTACCTATGTTTAAATTAACAACTACTTGATCTGTTTGTTCCCAAGCACCGCTTCCATCACCACTCTGATCTAAACCATCTTCATAGCCTATTGAGTCAATATCAGTAAAAATATCACTTTCGTTAATATTTGCATAATGCTCAGCACCTCTTTTAAAATAGTCTTTATAGACAGAAGATTTTTCATTTTCTACAACTACTACCTTATTATCATCAGAACGATAGACAGCATCATCTTCTTGTCTAGTATTTGCAGTATTGCTTGCATAAATACCATCATCTTCGTTGGAAGAAGTAGTGGCATCTCGATAGACTATACAAGAAGTTGTAGAACTTAGTATTAATAGGCCAATTAAGGTGAGGAATAGTGATCTAGAAGTGTAATTGTTAATTTTCATATCCAATGGCTTTTTCTTATTGTAAATTACAAATTATAATTAGCTTTGCAGCGTATTAATTTGTGAAATATTTAACACAATATTTGTGCCAAACAGACAATATGGGTAAAAAATTAACGAAAAGAAGCGAAGATTATTCTAAATGGTATAACGAATTGGTTGTAAAAGCTGATCTTGCAGAGAACTCTGGTGTAAGAGGCTGTATGGTAATAAAACCATATGGATTTGCAATTTGGGAGAAGATGCAAGCTGAGTTAGATCGTATGTTTAAAGAAACTGGTCATGAGAACGCTTATTTTCCACTTTTTATACCAAAATCTTATTTTAGTAAAGAAGCAAGTCATGTTGATGGTTTTGCTAAAGAATGCGCTGTTGTTACGCATTATAGATTAAAAAATGCCGAAGACGGTAGTGGTATAGTAGTAGATGAAAATGCAAAGCTCGAAGAAGAGTTGATTGTAAGACCTACATCTGAAACTATTATTTGGGATACTTATAGAAAATGGGTGCAATCGTATAGAGACTTACCGATTTTAGTAAATCAATGGGCAAATGTTGTGCGTTGGGAAATGCGTACGCGTCTGTTTTTACGTACTGCAGAATTTCTTTGGCAGGAAGGTCATACAGCTCATGCTACTAAAGCTGAAGCTATTGCCGAAGCAGAACAGATGCAAAGTGTATATGCTGATTTTGTTGAGAACTTTATGGCTGTGCCAGTTATTAAAGGGACAAAAACTGAAAGTGAACGTTTTGCGGGTGCTTTAGAAACGTATACAATTGAAGCCCTAATGCAAGATGGGAAAGCTCTGCAAGCGGGTACTTCTCACTTCTTAGGGCAAAATTTTGCAAAAGCTTTTGATGTTAAGTTTGCGTCTAAAGAAGGAAAACAAGAGTATGTTTGGGCAACATCTTGGGGGGTATCAACTAGATTGATGGGGGCTTTGATAATGACGCACTCTGATGATAATGGATTGGTATTGCCACCAAACCTTGCTCCAATTCAAGTAGTAATAGTTCCTATTTATAAAGGAGAAGAGCAATTAGATGCTATTTCAATTAAAGCAAAAGAAATAATAGTTGAATTAAGAGCTAAAGGTATTTCGGTTAAGTTTGATAATCGAGACACTCATAAACCAGGCTGGAAGTTTGCTGAATATGAGCTAAAAGGTGTTCCTCTTCGTATTGCTATGGGGCCTCGTGATTTAGAGAATGGCACAGTTGAATTGGCTCGTAGAGATACATTAACTAAAGAAACTATAGTTCAAGAAAGTTTAGTAGAGACTATTGAGGGCCTTTTAAAAGAAATCCAGCAAAATTTATATGATAAAGCGTTTAGTTATAGAGATGCACATATTACTGAAGTAAATAGTTTTGAAGAATTTAAAGAGGTAGTCGAAACTAAAGGAGGTTTTGTTTCTGCTCATTGGGATGGTACAACAGAAACGGAAGATAAGATTAAAGATCTAACAAAAGCAACAATTCGCTGTATACCTTTAGATGCTAAACCAGAGGAAGGGGTATGTGTTTTTTCAGGTAAAAAATCGACTAAAAGGGTGCTTTTTGCTAAAGCATATTAAAATTTTTTAAAAAGTACTTGCAGAGAATAAAATTTGTTTTATTTTTGCACTCGCTTAAGAAAGTTAAAGTGACATATTGGCCCGTTCGTCTAGGGGTTAGGACGCCAGGTTTTCATCCTGGTAACAGGGGTTCGATTCCCCTACGGGCTACAACAGTTTAAATAACAAAATAATAAGATGGCAAATCATAAGTCAGCAATAAAAAGAATTAGAAACAGCGAAACAAAGCGCTTAAGAAATAAGTTTCAGCATAAAACTACTAGAAATGCTATTAAAAACTTACGCGCTGCAGAAAAGAAGAAAGATGCTGAAGCACAGTTGCCATTAGTGGTTGCTATGATTGATAAATTAGCTAAAAATAATATTATTCATAAGAATAAAGCTGCTAATTTAAAATCTAAATTAACTAAGCACGTAGCTTCAATTTAAGAAATTAAGATACTATTATGTATTTAAGACAGCTTTTATAGCTGTCTTTTTTTTGCTAAATATTTAAGAGATTCTTTATTTTTTGCTTGTTATCATAGGAGTTTTCTCTTTTCAGTTGTTTTATTCTGAAAAGTGGAAAGATGAAGAAAAAATATGATAACGATATAACATATGTTTTGTTTGGTAAAGAAGCTACGTTAATTTACAAGGTTTCACCAAGGATGCTTCTAGCTACAAAAGATGTTCAGTTTTGCGTAGGTGCATTTTCTAGTGTAAGACTTTTTGTAAAAGAATCTAAATTATGGGATGGTTTTGTAGAAATTTCAAAACAAGATTATAATTTATTAAAAAGCCGTTCTTGCGACCCTAGATCAGCAAAAAAGAAAAAATCATTACTAGATTTATTCTTTAGCAGATCGTAAATCTACCACACATAAGTTCTATCAGCATCTAGTCTGATAAAAATAAACAATAACAATGTAAAGCCCCATAAAGAAGAACCTCCATAGCTAAAGAACGGTAATGGAATTCCGATGGTAGGTATCAACCCGATAACCATGCCGACATTGATCATAAAATGAAAAAAGAAAATAGTTGCAACGGAATAACCAAATATCCTACTAAACTTCGATTTTTGCCGTTCAGCGAGCTGGATAATTCGTAAGATAAATGCTGAAAAAATTAGAATAATAGCTGTACTACCTAAAAACCCCCATTCTTCACCTACGGTGCTAAAGATATAATCAGTATGCTGTTCGGGCACAAAATTCCCTTGAGTTCTATCACCTTCTAAAAAACCTTTTCCTGTCAATCCACCAGAGCCAATTGTGATCATAGATTGATTTGTATTATAACCTATTCCTTGAGTATCTGTAGTCTTTCCTAAAACTATACTAAATCGATCTCTATGTCTTTGCTCAAATACATTATTAAATACATAGTTTACGCTAAATATAAATAACCCTATAGCTATATAGATAAAAATGAATTTTAACCAATCCCTTCTGAAGTTTGCATTATTACTTTTCGCTAGATATAGAAAGAAAATGGTTATTAGAGTTAACATTACTATTAATGTAATTTTTAACCCGAGTGCCAATGTTATTACAAATAAGGCTATTGCAGCCAAACCAATTAATATGTAGTATGCAGGGAGGCCCTCACGATACAATACAAAAATTAATGATAAATAAATTAATGCTGATCCGGCATCTGGTTGTAAAATAATAAGTATTGATGGAATTAAAACTATAAGAAAAGACCGCATTTGAGTTTTAAAATTTTTTAACTCTGTACTTGGTTCAGATAAATAATTGGCTAACGCAAGGACAGTAGCAGCTTTTGCAAATTCTGAAGGTTGAATACTGCTAAAACCAAAATTATACCACGATGTTGCTCCATTAATATTACTGCCGAATAGAAACAGTCCTACTAAAGATAGCATGGAAATAATATATATAATACCAGAGAACTTTTCGTAAAATTTTGAATCAATTGAAATAACGACTATAATAAGAATAAGGCTTAATGCAATCCATTGTAGTTGTTTTCCATATAGTGTCGAAAAATCGAAAATACCTACAGAGGTATCAGTTACTGAAGCAGCATAAATGCTTATCCAACCAAAGAACACTAATGCAACAAATAAGAGCACTAAAAAAATGTCAATACCAACAAATATGTTATTCTTCCGTTTTCTCAAGTTGTAATTGTTCTAGCTCTTCTCGTCGTTTCTTTAACTCTTGCTGTCTTATAGATTCTTCTCTAAGCTGCTTTTCAATAAGGATATTTCGATCATATTCTTCTTTAAGAGTACCCTCTAACATTCTTTTTTCTAACCAAGGTCTATTTGTTTCACCATTCAAATACTTCTCTATCATGAGCGTAGCAATTGGTCCGGCCCAGCGAGAACCCCAATAACCATTTTCAACAAAAACTGCTATGGCAATTTTAGGATTATCTTTAGGTGCAAAAGCAATAAATACGGAGTGATCTTTTAATTGTTCCCTTAAACCGTTAACGCTAATGAAATTTTCTGCTGTACCTGTTTTTCCACAAATTTCAATTCCTTTGACTTTTGAACCTTGAGCAGTTCCTTTTTCGAAAACATTAAATAATCCTTCAATAACAGGTTCAAAGTGTCTTTTGTCTATTGTTGTTTGTTTAGGCTTTACAAACTCTTCTATTTCAATGGGCTTATTATCTATTTTTTTGAGTATGTGTGGTGTATAATAAAACCCTCTATTTGCAATTGCTGCAGTCATATTTGCCAATTGCATTGGAGTAGTTAATATCTGGCCCTGGCCAATAGCATTTGAAATTGTATAAGTTGATGTCCAATTCTTAGCAGGATACCAACGATCATATAAATCTGAATCTGGAACCATTCCTCTTTTACCGGTTGGAAGATCAGACCCTAAAAAGTTTCCTAAACCAAAACTTTCCACATGCTTATTCCAGGCATCCATTCCATCTCTTGCTTTACCATATTTTTCAATAGTTCTTCTATATACATTAGCAAAATAAGCGTTACAAGATTTATAAATTCCTTTATCTAAACGAATAGGTGATGCATAAACTCCACAATGACACCCCATAAAGGCGCTTTTACCTCTACCGTATCTATATCCGTTATAACAATAAAAATGTGTGTTTTCATCAATAACATCTTCTTGTAAGCCAATCAAGCCTGTAATTGCCTTAAAAGGAGAGCCAGGGGGATATTGGGCTAATAAACTTCTATCGAACATTGGTCTGTTGATAGTATCTCCAAATAATTCAACTGAATTTTTAGATCTTTTTCTACCAACCATCCTATTAGGGTCATAACTTGGTGTTGATATTAATGATAAAATTTCTCCTGATGAAGGTTCAATTGCTACTATACCACCACGTTTATTACTCATTAATTGTTCTCCGTATTGTTGAAGTTTAATATCTAGAGTTAAAGAAAGATCTTTACCAATCACTGCTAACGTGTCGTAAATTCCTTCTTTGTATGTACCAATGTCTTTATTAAAACGATCTCGTTGAATAAATTTCACTCCTTTAACACCTCTTAAAAGCTCTTCATATTGTTTTTCAATACCGTTTACACCACGGTATTCGCCTAATTGATAATAGGGGTTTTTTTGTAAAAATGTCTCATTGGCTTCACCAATATATCCAAGTACATTGGGAGCGCTTTTTATAGGATAATCTCGAAGTGACCTTTTTTGAATATAAAACCCTCTAAAATGATGCATTTTCTCCTGTAGATAAGCATAATTGTCTTTAGATAATTGAGCTAAGAAGACAGAAGGAATACGTGTTGAATATCTCTTGGCGCGATTGATTGTTTTAATAAAATCGTTCTTAGTTATTTGTATGAGATTACAAAATTCAACAGTATCTAATTCTTTAACATCTTTTGGGATAACCATGATGTCGTAGGTAGGTTGGTTTGCAACTAAAAGCACCCCATTTCTATCATATATATATCCCCTTTGAGGGTAATCATATTGAATTTTAATTGCAGCATTATTTAGTGGAGAAGCACGATAGGTGTCATCTATTACCTGTATATAAAATAGACGAAATATAAATATGATGCTAACGCCAATTATAGAAAAATATGCTAAATATTTACGTTCCATTTACTTTTTTCTAGACAGCAAGTTAATACTTAATATTGTTAATATAATCGTAAAGATGCTAGTAAAAATTGTTCTCTTAAGGATAATTCCGATTAAGCTTAATTTAAAATATTCTAAACTAAACACAATAAGACTATGAATAAAAATAAGAATAGCTACAAACGATAAAATTTTTAGAAAAGGTTGTTTTGTAATGTTAAAAACGGGGAAATCAATTTCTGATTTTCTAAGTATTGACTTTAGCAATGGAAGTCGGATATATCCTATAAAAAGTAAAGCTGCAGCATTTATGCCGCCTGAGTTTTGAAAGAAATCAATTAAAAGGCCCAATAAAAAGCAAAGAAAAAGAAATATGCCACGATCTTTTCTAAAAGGATATATTATAACAAATAGCACATAGAGAAAAGGATTAATATACCCCAAAAACAAAACTTTATTTAAGATCAATACTTGCAATAGTAGTAGAACTACAAATAGCATTATATTTTGAGCAATATTATTATTCATTAATTTGTTCCTGTAATTGATCGACTTCTTCTTTGTACAAACTCACCACAATGTTTACGGGTCCAATTGCGCTCATATCGTTAAATAGACGAACATTTATAAAACTGTAATCATTATTTTCAATTCTAAAATCTTCAATAGTGCCAACAGGAATACCTTCAGGGAAAATAATGGATTTACCTCCTGTAATTAATGTATCGCCCTTTTGAATATTTGCTTGAATTGGTAGATCAGTTAATTGAAGAACATTGTAGTCTTTAGCATTCCATTCTAAAGTCCCAAAATGAGGACTATTTATTAAACGAACATTTATCTTAGAGTTCTCATTTAATATTGATTGTACAGTTGCAAAATTTTCTGAAACACTTTGTGTAATACCCACAATACCTGTGCTATTAATCACGGCTTGATCGAATAGAATACCATCTTTTGAGCCTCTATTAATAGTTAAGTAATTATATCTTTTATGGTATTGATTATCAATTACTTTTGCAGGAGTGTAAAGATATCTTTGAAAATATTTTGTGGTATCATTTATAGCAAGCAAAGTTGCTGAAGTGTCAATATTTTGTAAAGCTATTATGTTTTTTAAACGAGTATTCTCATCAAGTAATTGTTGATTGTAAGTTCTGAGGTTGGTAAATTCTCTAAATGAGCTTATCTTTTTATAAAAACCACCCGTAATAAAATTTGCAGAACTTACAAACTTACTTTTATGATATGAATGGTTTTGAATAGTGAGGGAAATTGCAATAATCTCAAGCAACAAAAAGAATAAAAAATATTTGTACTTTATTATAAAGTTTACAATTTGCTGCATAGTTGTCGCTCACTATTTCATCAATACATTTTTGTATTTTTCAAGGTCTTTAAGTGCAATTCCAGTTCCTCGCACAACTGCTCTTAATGGATCTTCTGCTACATAAACAGGTAAATCAGTTTTACGAGAAAGACGTTTGTCTAATCCTCTTAACATAGAGCCACCACCTGCTAAATAAATACCGGTGTTATAAATATCGGCAGCTAATTCTGGAGGTGTTTGTGATAAAGTTTCCATTACGGCATCCTCAATTCTTAAGATTGATTTATCTAAGGCTTTTGCAATTTCTCTGTATGATATTTTGATTTGTTTTGGCTTACCACTAAGTAAGTCTCTACCTTGTACTAAAATATCTTCTGGCGGTTCTTCAATATCTTCAGTGGCTGCGCCTACATCAATCTTAATTTTTTCAGCGGTAGTTTCACCAACATATAAATTATGTTGAGTTCGCATATAGTAAGCAATATCATTTGTAAAAACATCACCAGCTACTTTTATTGATTTGTCACACACAATTCCACCTAAAGCAATTACGGCTATTTCTGTTGTACCACCACCTATATCGATAATCATGTTTCCTTTGGGCTGCATAATATCTATACCAATACCAATAGACGCCGCCATTGGCTCATGTATTAAATAAATCTCTTTGGCATTCATGTGTTCTGCAGAGTCACGAACAGCGCGCTTTTCAACTTCTGTAATTCCTGAAGGAATACAAATAACCATACGTAGTGAAGGTGCAAAGAAAAAACGTTTCTTGATTGAAGGAATTTGCTTTATAAACTCTCTGATCATTTGTTCAGAGGCCTCAAAATCTGCAATTACTCCATCTTTTAAAGGACGAATTGTCTTAATGTTCTCATGCGTTTTACCTTGCATAAGATTTGCTTTTTTACCAATGGCAATAATTTTGCCAGATGTACGGTCGCGGGCAACAATTGACGGGCTATCGATTACAACTTTACCATTATGTATGATAAGTGTATTCGCTGTACCGAGGTCAATCGCAACGTCTTCGGTCATGAAGTCGAAAAATCCCATAGAGTTATTTAATTTGGGTTAGAGTAATTTTTGCGAATTGCCAAATTTAATAAAATAAACTTAATATTTAGTGTTTAAAGTGACGAGTTCCTGTAAATACCATTGACATATTATTTTCATTACAATAATCAATAGAAAGTTGATCTTTAATTGAACCGCCAGGCTGTATAACAGCTTTGATTCCTGCTTTATCAGCAATTTCTACACAGTCTGGAAATGGAAAGAAAGCATCACTAGCCATCACAGCGTTGGTAAGATCAAAATTAAAATGTTTTGCTTTTGTAATTGATTGATTCAGAGCATCTACACGAGATGTTTGTCCGGTACCACTAGCACAAAGCTGCTTGTTTTTGGCTAAAACAATAGTATTTGATTTTGTATGCTTGCAAATTTTAGAAGCGAAGATTAAATCTTCAATTTCTTTATTAGATGGAGATAAAGCTGTTGCATTTTGTAGATCTGAATTGCTATCGGTTTTGGCATCTCTATCTTGTACTAAAGCCCCATTTAAACAAGTTCTTACTATAGTCTTTGGTAATTCAACATCTTTAAGGATCAAAATAATCCTATTTTTCTTTCCTTTTAAAATGTTTAAAGCATCCTCATCAAAAGAAGGTGCAATAACTACTTCACAAAATAATTTATGAATTTCTTCAGCTGTAGATTTATCAATAGTAGTATTTGAAATTAATATACCTCCAAATGCCGAAACAGGGTCACCAGCTAAAGCATCCTTATAGGCCTGTGATATAGTTGAACGCTGAGCTAAACCACAAGCATTATTGTGCTTTAAAATTGCAAATGTTGGATCTTCTCCTTTAAATTCATTCATTAAATTTACAGCAGCATCAACATCTAGCAAATTATTGTAGCTAAGTTCTTTACCATGCAGCTTTGTAAACATTTCATCAAAATTACCGAAGAAGAATCCTTTTTGATGTGGATTTTCGCCATATCGTAATACTTTGCCATTTGTTTCGCTAATTTTTAGTGAAGCTATACTATAATCTGCATTAAAATAATTAAAGATTGCTGTGTCATAATGCGATGAAACATTGAATGATTTGGCTGCGAAATGTTTACGTTGTTCTAGATTAGTTTCTCCATTTTGAGATGATATAATATTTAAGAACTCATTATATTGCTCCATTGATGAGACACAGATTACGTCTTTAAAATTTTTAGCTGCTGCTCTAATCAATGAAATACCACCAATATCAATCTTTTCGATAATATCTTGTTCGGAAGCACCAGAAGCAACAGTTTTTTCAAATGGATATAAGTCAACTATAACAATATCCATTTCTGGAATTTCATATTCTTCGATTTGTGCAACATCACTATCATTTTCACGTCTCGATAAAATACCACCAAATACTTTTGGATGTAACGTTTTTACTCTTCCACCAAGGATAGAAGGATACGAAGTAAGATCTTCTACACGCTCTACTGGGATGCCTAATTCATTAATAAATTTCTCTGTACCACCAGTTGAATAGATGGTAATTCCTAATTCATTTAATTTTTGAGCAATAGGTGCCAATCCGTCTTTATGAAAAACAGAAATTAAAGCGGATTTAGCTTTTTTTGTTGAATTCATGTGTTGTGTTGTGGTTTTCGCGCAAAGCTAATAAAACACAAAGGCTTTCACAATGAAATATAAGTCTTAATTAATGAACAAATTATCAACATTAATCAATAAGTCGACGATGATAGTTTATTTGGCCTAAATGATAATTTAGATGCCCATATAAGTGCATTAAAAATTGTTCAACAGACATACCTTCTTTACGGATATTTATTGGATATGTCTCTAGTAAATCATTAGCAGATAAGTCAGAAATTACATTTTTGATAATCTCTTTTACATTATCAATATCATTTAAAATTATTTTTCGATCAATATTTTTATTATTGAATTCACCATCACGATCTCTTATGTATCCTGTTTTGCCCAACACTGCACCAATAAAATGATTTAGATTCCCAACAAGATGAATAGCTAGATTACCTGCAGAGTTTTTTATGTCTTTTTCTATTTTCCAGAAGTCAGTATCATTGTTATATAATGATATTTCAGTTTTCAATCGATCTAAATCGCGATTAAAAAGAGTGATGAGTGAGGATGTATTCATTTATTTAAATATTTAGGTTAAAGCTACCAAATTTAATTGAGCAACTTTATTACAAACAAACTCTAGTAGTTCTGTGTCTTTTTCTGTGAACGGGGTTTTTGTATGAGAGTCGATATCGATTTGACCAATATTTTCTCCTTTAACAAAAATTGGAATTACTATTTCACTTTTTACCTGCCATCCACAAGAAATATAGTTTTCCTGTTCAGAAACATCTTGAACAACAAAATTTTCATTACTTACTGCTACTTGTCCGCAAATTCCTTTACCAAAAGGGATGATTGTATGTTCAGTTGATTCACCAGCAAATTGAGCTAATTTTAATTCTTCTTTATTGCCATTTTTAAAGTAAAATCCTACCCAATCATAGTAATGAATTTCTTGTTTTAGATAATCACAGATTGATTGAAGTTTTTCTTCAGTAGAAGCTGTGTTATCTATTATGTTAATAATTTCTTCTTTTAGTTGACTCAAGAGCATGTGTAATACTTAAATTTAGAATCGTATTTTTGGACGAACAAATTTAAAATACTTTCAATTGAAGAAGAAAAAAGTCATCATTAATTTTTTGCTAAAATTTTTTATCACCTATTTTTTACTATTAGGTGCTTATTCTCTGTATTTAAAACAAACACAACAAAAAGGAGATGTTTTTTCTTGCTCACCTATAACTCAAACCGTTGCCTACCATACTCAGAAATTGGCAAATTTGTTTGGTTATAACACTAGTGTGTATCAGCACGAAGGTGAGTTGTCGATGAAGTTTTTTGTAGGGAATGTTTATGCAATACGTGTCGTAGAAGGATGTAATTCGGTAAGCTTAATTATACTTTTTTTATCTTTTATTATTGCTTTTTCAGGAAGTTTAAAGGCAACAATTATTTATGGAATTTTTGGATGTTTAGTTATATATTCTGTAAATATTGTGAGAATAATGGTCTTAAGTTTATTGCTATATAAATACCCTGAGCAACAATATCTTTTGCATAGCTTGTTGTTTCCAGCTATTATTTATGGAACAGTATTTCTGTTATGGGTGATTTGGGTTAATAGATTTTCGTATTTAAAAAAACCTAAAAATGAAAAAAAGAATTAGAATACCACTAATAGTATTGTTATTCGTTTCTCTAATTCTAGTTAGAGCTTTTGGTTCTAAGTTGTTTTATGATCCATTTATTCACTATTTCGTAAATGATTATATGTATCTATCTATTCCAAAATACGATACATTTAAACTCTTTTTAAACATCTTTTTAAGGTATTCATTAAATACTATAATTTCGTTGGCGATTATTTATTTGGCATTTCAGAAAAAAGGATTGGTAAGGTTCTCTGTAAAGTTCTATATCGCAGCATTCTTTGTGTTAAGCATAGCATATTATATTCTTTTAAAAATGGGCATGGTAAACGGACATTTATTTGCCTTTTATGTACGTAGATTCTTAATTCATCCTGTTTTTGTCTTAGTTTTATTACCAGCATTTTATTATCAGAAAAAACTAGTAAGATCGTCTTTAAAATCGTAAATTTATAGTCACATTTTCGACTAACTATACGGTTTAAATAAAGAACGTATGAATGAACAAATTGATGTTTATATTCCAAAGAGTAAACATCCAAGAATAGTCATAATTGGTGCTGGTTTTGGTGGCATCTATTTGGCGAAAGCATTAAAGAATAAATCTTTTCAAATTGTTTTATTGGATAAGAATAATTTTCATCAGTTTCAACCTTTATTTTATCAGGTTGCTACTAGTGGACTAGAACCTGATTCTATAGTTTTTCCTGTCCGGAAAATTTTTAGAGGATACAAGAATTTTGTATTCAGAATGGCAGATGTCCAGAAGATTGATTCTGAAAAGAAAATTGTTGAAACTGATATTGGTAATATTGATTTTGATTATTTGGTATTGGCTACAGGTAGTACCAATAATTTTTATGGAATGCAAGACGTAGAAGCTAATAGTATTGGTCTAAAATCTATTAGAGAGTCTTTAGATATACGAAGTAATATTTTACAAAATATTGAAAAAGCTGTACAGGCAAATGATGAAATAACGCGTAAAAAGAACACAACAATTGTTATTGTAGGGGCTGGGCCTGCTGGAGTTGAAATGGCAGGAGCAATTGCGGAGTTTAAAAAGTATATTTATGATAAGGATTATCCTGAATTGGAAAACTTTCCAATTGAAATTCATGTTGTAGAAGCTGGGTCAAAAGTATTATCTGCGATGACGGAAAAATCATCTAGAGATACATTAAAAGACTTAGAAAAACTGGGTGTACATGTACATATAAATACTGCTGTAAAATCTTATGATGGTAATAAGGTAAAATTATCAAATGAAACAAGTCTTTTATCAACTTCATTGATATGGACAGCTGGTGTAAGAGGCCAATTCCCTGAAGGAATTAATCCTAGTTTTGTGGTAAGAGCTAATCGTATAGAAGTAGATGATTATAACAGAATAAAAGGAGAAGAAAGTATTTTTGCTATTGGTGACGTTGCTTTTATGAAAACTAAAGATTATCCTAATGGTCATCCTATGGTTGCACCTACGGCAATTCAACAAGGTGAACATATGGCTAAAAACTTATTGAATGAAAAGCAAAATTGGAAGCCCTTTAAATATTTTGACAAAGGTTCATTGGCAACCATTGGAAAAAAAAGAGCGGTGGCAGATCTAGGGAAATTACACTTTCGTGGATTTTTTGCCTGGTTTATTTGGTCAACTGTACATTTAATGTCAATCAGCGGATTTAAAAATAAACTCAGAGTAGGTTTGAATTGGATGGGTAGTTATTTTTCATATGATAAAGGAAATCGATTGATAATTAGAAGATACAAGCCTAAAAAAGGATAAATTATGATACATACTTATATAGTTGAGGGAATGACTTGTGGTAACTGTAAGGCTTCAGTTGAAGAAAAATTAAGTCTTATAGGTGGAGTAGAAGAGGTAAAAGTAGATTTAGATAAGTCTGAGGCGAAGGTTAAAATGTCTAAACATATTGCAACTTTAGAGTTACAAAATAATTTACCGTCTAAATATACAATCTCAGAAAGACAAGAGGTAGCTCATAAGATTCCAAATGGAATAGATTCTAAAACTGATTTACAACAGCTATTTCCATTGTTTTTAATTTTCGTTTATATAACTATTGCATCAATATTATTAAACTTAAAAGGAAGTATCTCTGGCTTTATGCTCGATTTTATGGGCTTATTTTACATAGTATTCAGCTTTTTTAAATTTTTAGATTTAAAAGGTTTTCCAGAGTCATTTAATATGTATGACCCATTAGCTAAGCGAATTCCTCTTTATGGTTGGGTGTATCCATTTTTGGAATTAATGCTAGGGTTATTATTTTTAACAAGAACTCAAATTCCATTTGCGTTAATAGCAACCATTATAATTTTAGGAATTACAACTATAGGTGTTACTAAAGTTTTATTAGATAAAAAGAGTATACAGTGCGCATGTTTAGGCACAGCTCTAAAGTTACCAATGACCAAAGCTACATTTATTGAGAATACTGTAATGTTGGTAATGGCAATTAGTATGCTATTTATGAGTTAACCCATTTCTTTTAGAGCTTTTCTAAATTCTTTCCAGTCAACTTTGTTGTCGTCAGAAAAGTCGTAACCACTTACTAATTTAGAAGCTACTAAACCTCTTAAAAATCCACTTACTTCGGCTTCTTTTAAGAGTTTAACAATTTCTTTTTTAGATAGAGCGCCATCACTATTTTTATCAAAAAAACTAAATGCTTTTTCTGGGGTTTCAAAATTATTGGTTAACACAATTCTTATTTTACTAACAATTTCTTTTTTTCTACTCATGATCTTTAGTTTTACTTAAAATTACAATAAAACTTTAACTTTTCGTTTATAAATTAACTA
This sequence comes from Maritimimonas sp. 2304DJ26-3, assembly GCF_056591635.1. Taxonomy (NCBI): domain Bacteria; kingdom Pseudomonadati; phylum Bacteroidota; class Flavobacteriia; order Flavobacteriales; family Flavobacteriaceae; genus Maritimimonas; species Maritimimonas sp. 2304DJ26-3. Next base: position 138,606 of record NZ_JBWQOK010000001.1, on the reverse strand, counting down.
GTTGAATTTCATAATTTTGTGGCGTGAAACAAATGTTTAACAATATAGTATCTATTTCTCTAGCAGTATTATTGTTGTTTTCAACTTTATCTTTTACGGTTGAAAAGCATTATTGTATGGGGCAATTAGCAGATTATTCATTATTGGGTAATGTTAATGGCTGTGAAATGCCAATGTCTTATGATACAAAGCATGAGTCAGAAAATTCGTTTACTAAAGTACCATGTTGTAATGACGTTTTAGAAGTTATAGAAGGTAGTAACGCAGAATTAAAGGTTGTTAAAGAATTTTCACTAGATAAAGTTCAGCTTGTTACTGCTTTTATAGCAAGCTATATTAATCTTTTCGAAGGATTATCTGAAAATGTAACCCCTTTTCAAAATCATTCACCTCCCTTACTCGTTAAAGACATACAGGTTCTTTATGAGACATACTTAATTTGATTTATTAAAATTTATTTAATCAATGTATTCAATTACATGAATACTTAAAAAAGTAAATTCTAATTTTATTAAATCAAATAATGAAAATCATATTAAAAATAGCAATCATTTTAATTCCTTTTTTGGCTTCTTCTCAAGATGTTATTAGAGGAATGGCGATGATAAAAAATAAAGAAGGTAAACATGTAGGTTTACCCGGAGCTACTGTTTATTGGCTTGGTACTGAAGTAGGAACTATAACTAATGATAAAGGTTGGTTTACCATTAAATTCAAACCGGAGTATAAAAAACTGGTGTTTAGTTATATTGGTTATCGAACAGATACGGTTACTGTTAATGAACCTCGAGAAATTCATCATTTTATGAAAGAAGAAAGTGAATTAGATGAGGTTACTGTGCAGGCTGAAAAGAAGAATACAGCGGTTTCGTATTTACAATCAGCCAATGTTGTAACCATTAATGAAGGTGAATTATTAAAAGCAGCTTGTTGTAATTTATCTGAGAGCTTTGAAACAAATCCATCTATTGATGTTAATTTTTCTGATGCTTTAACAGGAACAAAGCAAATAAAATTATTGGGACTGACTAGTCCTTATATTTTAATAGCTCAAGAGAATATACCAAATGTTAGAGGAGCTTCACAAGCATTTGGTTTAACTTATACTCCTGGAACATGGATAGAAAGTATACAGATTACTAAGGGTGCTGGTTCTGTGGTTAATGGTTATGAAAGTATAGCTGGTCAAATTAATACTGAGTTAAAAAAACCATTGCGCGACGATCGGTTATTTATCAATCTATATTCTTCACTAAACGGCAGACAAGAGTTGAATACTCAGTTTAAGCAAAAAGTATCTGATAAGTGGAGTACAAGTTTGTTTATTCATGGAAATCAACGAACCGCTGAAATTGACAAAAACAATGATAATTTTTTAGATATTCCTTTAGCTAAGCAAATAAACATTATGAATCGTTGGCAATATACAAATGCAAAAAGCGGTTTTGTGAGTTTTATTAATTTTAGATATTTAAAAGATGATAAGCAAACTGGTGAGGTAGATTTCGACCCAGACATTCATAAATTTACAACTACAAAATATGGTTCTGAAATAGATACCGAGCGTTTTGATGCTTCAGCTAAACTAGGTTATGTTTTTCCTAACACTCCATACCAAAGTGTAGGTTTTCAAATATCATATAGCGGTCATAATCAAGATTCATATTTCGGATTTAATGAGTATAATATCAATCATAAAAGTATATATTCAAATGCTATTTTTAATTCTATTTTAGGAAGCTCGTTGCATAAATTTAAAACAGGTATAAGTTTTACTTATGACATCTACGATGAATTTGTGAATATTCAAAATACGGCTACCAACTTTGAAAGAGATGAAAATTCAGTTGGAGGGTTCTTCGAATATTCTTACGATGATTTAGACAAGTTTAGTGTGGTTGCTGGTGTACGTATAGATTTTCATAACCTTTTAGGAACTTTTGTAACACCTCGATTGCATTTGCGTTATGCTCCTTGGGAGAAGGGTGTTTTAAGAGCTTCGGTCGGAAGAGGTAAACGTAGTGCTAATATTTTTGCTGAAAATCAACGATTATTCGGTTCGTCTCGAAATCTAAACATCTTAAATACTACAGGTAAGATTTATGGATTAGACCCTGAAATCGCATGGAATTATGGAATTAGCTACTTGCAAGGATTCAATTTATTTGGTAAAAAAGCTGACTTAACATTAGATTTTTATAGCACCCAGTTTGAAAATCAAGTAGTTGTTGATGTGGATCAAAGCCCACAGCAACTATTGTTTTATAATTTAGAAGGAGATTCTTATTCAAACAATTTTCAGGCTCAGCTAAATTATGAATTGGCAAAAGGTGTCGAGGTACGATTTGCTTATAAGTATTATGATGTAAAAACAGATTATCTTAAAGGAAAATTACAAAAACCATTATTGCCTGAGCATCGCTTCTTCGCAAACATATCATACGAAACTGAACGTAAATTAAATGGAGCACAATGGCGTTTCGATTATACGTTTAATTGGTTAGGTGAACAGCGTTTGCCGTTTACGGGTACAAATCCTATTGAAGATAGATTACCAGAATTTTCACCAAGTTATAGTTTAATGAATGCGCAAGTTGCTCGAGTGTTTTCTGACAAATTTGAAATATATTTTGGCGGAGAAAATTTAACTGGTTATACACAAGAAAATCCTATTTTAGCAAATAACGATCCATTTGGACCGAATTTTGATACGAGCATTGTGTATGCGCCGATATTGAAAAACATGTATTACGCAGGTTTACGTTTTAAAATTAAATAATATGAAGAAAATCGTTTTTATACTTATAGCAATTGTATCATTTACGCTTTCCGCGGAAGCACAAAAACAATCAAAAACGTCTAAAGTTAGATTTGAAGTAGAAGGAGTTTGTTCAATGTGTAAAGACAGAATTGAAAAAACACTGACGCTGACTAAAGGGGTAAAATTCGCTTCTTGGAATGTAGATACAAAAGAGTTATATTGCATCTATAACAATAAGAAAACTTCGACATTAGAAATAAAAAAAGCTTTAGCTAAAGTTGGGCATGATACCAAAGAAGTTAAAGCAACACAGGAGGTATATGATAGTTTAGATGCTTGCTGTAGATATAGAGATGGTGAAGTTAAAAAACATCATTAATAATAAATAATTAAACCAAATGAAAAAATTAATTTTAGTATTAGCAGTTGTATGTTTTACAGCTTTTACAGTTACATCTTGTAAAAAAAATAAAAAGGAAGATGTAAAAACAGAGGCAGAGGTAAAGGAAGAAGTTAAGGAAGAAGCAAAAGAGGTTTTAGCTTCTAACGATGTGTTGTATCAATGCCCAATGGATTGTGAAAAGGGTAAAAGTTACACAGAAGCTGGTACTTGCCCAGTTTGTAAAATGGACCTCAAAGAAAAGAAAGTTGAAATGCATGAAGATCATGAAGAAGGTGACGGACATGATAAAGATTCAATCAAATAAGGTTGAATAATAATAATTTTAAAATGCGGCTTATTGTCGCATTTTTAGTTTAGTGAGTTATTTAATTTTCCTAAAATTTGATTACAGCTTTGAATACTTTTTTCCGTTGAGGTTATTTTTAAACCTATAGCTCCATACATACTTTGCATAATGCTTTTTAATAATTTTTCATTATCAAAAGCCTTCTCTTTTCTTCTAAATTTGTCCATATCAATATTATAGATAAAATAATCAGCTATATATTCTTTACTAATATTTTCCATTCGGTCATAATCTTGCTGCAAAGAGCCATATTTTCTATAATGTTCTTGTATTGAAGTTCTTAATTCGAAATCATTTATTAGTTTTAAGTCTCCAGAATTCATAAGAGTTTGATGTGTAGTGCTTTTGGGGGAGAATTCAATTACCTGCGCAGTTTTAAAAAAGTTATTAATTAAAACAGAGTCTCTTTTAGGTAGTTTCGGATTAAAATATCTAAACGTGTTATATATTAGATCTTTTTTAGACTTTAGGTTTTCCAAATTTTTGATAAGATTCTTTTTATCAGTCTCTATATCATTTTTTAGATTTTTTAGATATAGTTTCTGTACTTTTTCATTCTGACTATTTTCAGAGCATTTATTTAAACTAAAAGCAATGGTGATTCCAATAATCACTATTAATATTTCACCAAGAGTATATTGCCAGTTGATCTTCTTCATGGTTAAGTTTTGATTTCTATAAAGATATAAATTACTATAATATGTAAGTTCTAGATCCTCTAGCCGACCGTAATATAGTCAAAGGTTAGTTTTGTGAAGATTAGAATTTCGTTTTCATTATGTTTCACGGTAATAATTGGGACTGTATTTGGACAAACATGTTGTTCAGGAGGTATACCACTTTCAAATAGCCTGGGTTTAGAAAATTTAGGCAAAGGTCATTTACAAATAAGTGTTAACTATGATTTTAATAATTTAAATACGTTAAATGCAGGTAGTGAAAGGCTAGATGATGATTCTAGAAAGCGAACAACACATTCTATTCTTTTTAATTCATCTTATTCTTTTACTGACAGGTTATCTATAGAAAGCTTATTCACGTGGGTAAATCAAAGAAGAATAATAAATCAATTTGGGAATTCTGATATTCAAAAAACAAATGGAATTGGTGATGCGGTTTTTTTGGTAAAGTATGGTTTTTTAAAGATTTTAGGCAAAAATAGTAATGTGACACTTGGTCTTGGAACCAAAATACCTTTAGGTTCTTATAATGAAACAAGCGATATTGGCATTACTTATATTGCAGATTTACAACCAGGTAGTGGTGCGTGGGATGGTGTATTTTTTACTTCGGTTTCTAAAAATTTTAATTTTAGACCTAGTACAACTTTTTCGAGTAGATTTATTTACCGATCAACCGGAAAAAATAAAGATTATTTAGCAGGAGCGCAAATCTATGAGTATGGAAACGAGTCACAGTTTTTTTTAAGTATATCAGATGAATTTTTAGTTTTTAATAACACATTATTCTCACCAAGTATTACAATTAAATATAGGAATGCCAAAAAAGATAAGGTAGATAATATTCAATTGAGTAACACAGGTGGAAATTGGATCTTTTTTATGCCTAGTGTGTTGGTTAAAATATCACAACAGATTTCCTTTATTACTAGGGCTGAGTTACCTATAATTAGTAATGTAGATGGTACACAATTAACACCAACCTATAGATTAACAAGTGGCCTTTTAATCGATTTGAATCTTAAGAAGAATGAAATTAACTTTAATAACTCACAATTATGAAAAAAATAGTAATGTTAATTTTTATTGCATGTATAGGTATTTATTCATGCAGTAGTAGTGACCAAGAAACAAGTGTTGTGGTAGATGGCAATCCTATTGGCGTTGGGGATAATTTAAGCGGAGATACAAACGAATGGTTAATACCTATTTCTCAGGTCAGAGATGGTGGTCCAGGTAGAGATGGAATTCCTTCAATTGACGATCCCAAATTTTTAAATGCTGATCAAGCTCCAGGATTATTAAGAGATGAAGAAAGAATTGTAGGTATTAAAGTGGGTGGCGAGATAAGAGCATATCCACATTATATATTAGATTGGCATGAGATAGTAAATGATGATTTGGGTAATGAATCTGTTGCTGTTACTTACTGTCCTTTGACAGGGAGTGCAATAGGCTGGGATAGAAATGTTAATGGAATTAAAACTTCTTTTGGGGTTTCTGGTTTACTATACAATAATAATGTTATACCATTCGACAGATCAACTAGTAGTAATTGGTCACAAATACGTTTAGAATGTGTGAACGGAAGTTTAATAGGTACAGCGCCGGAGTTAGCGCAAGTTGTAGAAACTAATTGGTTTGTATGGAAAATGATGTATCCTAATACTAAAATTTTAAGCACTGACACCGGATTTGATAGAACATATGGTACATACCCCTATGGAGATTACAGAACAAATAATGATAATTTAATTTTCCCTTTAAGTAGAGACGATGGACGATTGCCTAGAAAGGAAAGAGTACACTCTGTAATTGATGATGGAAAAGCAAAAGCGTATAGGTTTAATTCTTTTAATAATAGTAATGTAATTTATGATACTTTTAATGGAAAAGATATCGTAGTGATTGGAGATAATACAATTATTGTGTCTTTTGTATATGAAGCTGCTGTAAATAATTTAGAGTTCGAATATACATTTAACAATTCAGAGGTGTTTTTTACAGATAATGAAGGTAACGAATGGAATGTTTTTGGTGAAGCCATAAAAGGACCAAGAAGAGGTCAAAAATTAAAACCGACAAATTCATTCATAGCATATTGGTTTTCTATAGGGGCATTCTATCCAGATACAGAAATTTTTGAGAATTAGTTATTCAACATTGATATACTTTACTTGTGTAATTGGTATTCCCTCTTCTGATATACCTTGAATATCAATCCTGTAAGTAGTGGGTATATCAGCAGCATAAAATGACGTTTTTAATTTCTTATTTGTGTTTTGTTGTATTGTTGGCTCCCAATGTATTGTGGTTCTATAATCAAAATTATTATGTTCCGGTTTTTTAACACTATAATTCGGTTTATAAAACTTTCTAGCCTTATAAAAACCCGGATGAATAAAATTGATAATGCCGTTTCTCTTTCTGTTTTTAATGTATTCACTTCCTCTTTTAGTATGTATAGAAATTGCCCCACCGAAAGCTTTTGGGCCAAATAGTATTCTGGCTCTAAGTGGTGATATAAAGTCTACAAAACTTACATCTTCTGCATATATAGATGCAAAGTCATCTCCTATAGGAAAATTGTTCATTAAAATTAATATTGGTCGTCCTCTATATACAATTTGATAATTCTTTACTAATCCACCTTTCCCGTCAGGATAAGAAATAGGGTTTGCTATATTCCCTTGCATTCTTAACCCAGGGACTTTATTTCGTAAAGCCACCATGATATTATTCGTTCCAAAAGTTTGTATATCGTCCATGTCTACTCTTTGTGTAGGTCGGCCATAAATAATCCCTCGATTTTTAAATTTTTCTTTAATTTCTTTTTTTACTCGAGTATGTTTTACAGTAACTTCATCTAATTTTTCGAATTCATCCTCAAAAGGTATTACGGAGTTTAAGCGTGCTTTTCTAGAGCGTGCTATATAATCAGATTCAATTAGTTCATTAATATTTTCAATACTCTTATTTAGTTGTAAGGTTTTATTTTTGATTTTATGAGGGATAAATGAATCTAATTCTATGATGTAATCTTTTACCACTTCTTTTAGATCTTCTTTTCTCTTTCTTTTTCTAATCTTATAGTTTTTTGCTTGTATAATTACAGACGTACTATCATTAAATTGATAGTCGCCAAAATGAAATTTGCCATCTTTTAAAGACCTCATTTTATTATCAACCATTTCATCTTTATTCATATAAGTTAATGATACTTCGGTAGAGGCTGTTTTTTCTAGATCATCTTTGTATTTAACAGTTCCTTTTATACTAATGCCGGTTTCGTGATCGTATTTTTTGTTGTTGTTGATAGAATTATCATCAGTATAATTCCATAGAAATTGCCTCCAACCTTGAGTCATCATTAGAAGATCTAATAGTTGTTTTCTGTCTTTATTTTTAAGATCAAAGTAGTAGCCTGGTTGTTCTATTTCCCCTTTTAATTCAGAGTTTAATAGTAGATGAGATTTGATATCTAAACCATAGGTATCAGGATTTACAACAGATACATCCGTAATAGCTACTGAAGCATTCACTTGTTCGATACCATTTAAATCAAAATTTAATTCAATTAATTCTCTTTTTTGATATTGTTTTTTGTTTGGATATATAGAAATTGTAGGTAAAAGTTCATCAGTGTCAACAAATACCAATCGTTCGCATAATGGTTTTTGATCATTGTCTAAGATTGTAAATTGGGCAATACCAAGTTTTAAATCTTTTTTTGGTATGTTAATAATGCCTTTGTCTTTTGTACCTTTCAATTGACCTATAGAAACAATTTTACCATTTTGTAATGCAGTTAAAGCTAGACCACTGACCCCTTTTGGCAAAGAAGAAACCAAATAGACCTGGTATTTACCTTTTCGATCTATTACTTTCATGGTAACACCAGTTTCAAGGGCTTTGGGTAATTTGTAACTATAGTTATAATCTTCAAAATTTATTGTTGCTTTATAGATCCCATCTTTTTTAGGAGTGAGTTCAAATTTTCCAAACCCAAGTTTTTGAGTATTAAAAGTTTGAATTATTTTATTTTTGGAGTTTAATATGGTTCCAGAAATAGCAATACTTTTACCATCTGTACCGATTGCTTTAAATGCTATAGCGTTTGTTTTATTAGCAACCATATATCCTCCTTCTGGAAAAAACTGCACATCTGGTTTTAATTCAACATTACTTTCAGTTTTGTTTTCTATCGAAGTATTTATAAACTGTGGTTCATTATTTACTACTGACTGTTGATTTCTGATATTGATCTTTTTTGTGAAAAAGTAAGCGGCGTCAAAGTTTCTCATAAAGTTGGTATAGGCCCTTATAGTATATTCACCAGAATTTAACTGGATAGGTAAATAAAATTCACCATCGCCACCTCCATTTTCTATTTTAATAGTTCTAGAGTCAATAATTTTATTGTTTGGATCAATGAGCTCTACATGAACAATTTTACTTATTGTGTTTGGTTTATTGGTATTGGCACTTACCAAATAGGTTTTAAACCACATAAACTCACCTGAAGAATAGTAAGGTTTATCAAAATGAATATAAATTTTTTCAGTATGGGAAATAGAGTCTTGTAAAATAATGGTATTAAGGTCTATTTTTATATTTTTAGCTAATACATTTGGAAGAGTTAAAGTAATTAGAAGAGTAATTACTAATAATGTTTTTACTAGTAAGTTAATCTTGTTTTGATTGGTATTTGGTTTCATTTACTTTAAAATTTAACGTAAATATTATGGTTCTATATATCAAAAATAAAAGAACCTGAACTAGTTTATGTTAATATAAGCTTCGCTTACTATTGGTATACCTTCTTTTGAAATACCTTGCAGCTCAACTCTATAGGTCGTTGGAGTATCGGCAGTGTAAAAAGAGACTTTTGATTTCTTCTTTTTGCCTAGTTGTATTGTAGGTTGCCAATGAATTGTAGTTCTATAGTCAAAATTTTTATGATCGGGTTTTTCAACATTATAGTTTGGTTCATAAAATTTTCGAGCCTTATAAAAACCCGGATGAATAAAATTAATAATACCTGTTCTTTCTTTTTTTTCTAGAAACCTATCTTCATTACCTCTTTTGGTATGTATAGAAATAACACCTCCCATTCCCCTTGAACCATACATTGCAGATCTCGCAGGTGATAAAATGTCTACAAAACTTACATCGGAAGCGAGTATACTTGAAAAATCTTGAACTGGAAAATTGTTTACAAGGATAAGAGGATCTTTTAATCCTCCTCTGATACTGATTGAATAATTACTTGCGATTGTTGGTTCAATAGGTGATTCATGAGTTACTTTGCCTAGTCCATTGGAGGTTACCCTTGTACTATTGGGCCAGCTAATTTGGGTCATAGCGTTATCAATATCGCCACTAATTCTTAACCCAGGTACTTTTCCCTTCAAGGCTGCTATCACATTTTTGTTACTGATAGTAGTCTGAATATTGTCCATGTCAACTCTATAACTTGGTTGTCTATAAATAATCCCTCGATTTTTAAATTTTTCTTTAATTTCTTTTTTTACTCGAGTATGTTTTACAGTAACTTCATCTAATTTTTCGAATTCATCCTCAAAAGGTATTACGGAGTTTAAGCGTGCTTTTCTAGAGCGTGCTATATAATCAGATTCAATTAGTTCATTAATATTTTCAATACTCTTATTTAGTTGTAAGGTTTTATTTTTGATTTTATGAGGGATAAATGAATCTAATTCTATGATGTAATCTTTTACCACTTCTTTTAGATCTTCTTTTCTCTTTCTTTTTCTAATCTTATAGTTTTTTGCTTGTATAATTACAGACGTACTATCATTAAATTGATAGTCGCCAAAATGAAATTTGCCATCTTTTAAAGACCTCATTTTATTATCAACCATTTCATCTTTATTCATATAAGTTAATGATACTTCGGTAGAGGCTGTTTTTTCTAGATCATCTTTGTATTTAACAGTTCCTTTTATACTAATGCCGGTTTCGTGATCGTATTTTTTGTTGTTGTTGATAGAATTATCATCAGTATAATTCCATAGAAATTGCCTCCAACCTTGAGTCATCATTAGAAGATCTAATAGTTGTTTTCTGTCTTTATTTTTAAGATCAAAGTAGTAGCCTGGTTGTTCTATTTCCCCTTTTAATTCAGAGTTTAATAGTAGATGAGATTTGATATCTAAACCATAGGTATCAGGATTTACAACAGATACATCCGTAATAGCTACTGAAGCATTCACTTGTTCGATACCATTTAAATCAAAATTTAATTCAATTAATTCTCTTTTTTGATATTGTTTTTTGTTTGGATATATAGAAATTGTAGGTAAAAGTTCATCAGTGTCAACAAATACCAATCGTTCGCATAATGGTTTTTGATCATTGTCTAAGATTGTAAATTGGGCAATACCAAGTTTTAAATCTTTTTTTGGTATGTTAATAATGCCTTTGTCTTTTGTACCTTTCAATTGACCTATAGAAACAATTTTACCATTTTGTAATGCAGTTAAAGCTAGACCACTGACCCCTTTTGGCAAAGAAGAAACCAAATAGACCTGGTATTTACCTTTTCGATCTATTACTTTCATGGTAACACCAGTTTCAAGGGCTTTGGGTAATTTGTAACTATAGTTATAATCTTCAAAATTTATTGTTGCTTTATAGATCCCATCTTTTTTAGGAGTGAGTTCAAATTTTCCAAACCCAAGTTTTTGAGTATTAAAAGTTTGAATTATTTTATTTTTGGAGTTTAATATGGTTCCAGAAATAGCAATACTTTTACCATCTGTACCGATTGCTTTAAATGCTATAGCGTTTGTTTTATTAGCAACCATATATCCTCCTTCTGGAAAAAACTGCACATCTGGTTTTAATTCAACATTACTTTCAGTTTTGTTTTCTATCGAAGTATTTATAAACTGTGGTTCATTATTTACTACTGACTGTTGATTTCTGATATTGATCTTTTTTGTGAAAAAGTAAGCGGCGTCAAAGTTTCTCATAAAGTTGGTATAGGCCCTTATAGTATATTCACCAGAATTTAACTGGATAGGTAAATAAAATTCACCATCGCCACCTCCATTTTCTATTTTAATAGTTCTAGAGTCAATAATTTTATTGTTTGGATCAATGAGTTCTACATGAACAATTTTACTTATTGTGTTTGGTTTATTGGTATTGGCACTTACCAAATAAGTTTTAAACCACATAAACTCACCTGAAGAATAATAAGATTTATCAAAATGAATATAAACTTTTTCAGTATGGGAAATTGAATCTTTGAGTTTTGAAATTGAAAATTTGGTTTTCAAATTTTCATTAAATGCGTTTGAATAGATGGAGCTAATAAAGAGTGTAGTTGCCAGTAATACTTTTAAGAACTGATTCACTCCAACATTAATGATGGCTGATTTCATAGCAATGAGTTAGAAGTTAAGTATAAATAGTATTATTAATTCATCAATAATTATACCAGTTTAGAAGACTTAAGATGGGCTATTATTTTCTAAAATATTGATATAAAAAAACGCCGCAAATTTTGCGGCGTTTTAATTTATCTATGGCGATTTACCATTACATCATACCAGGCATACCACCACCCATTGGAGGCATACCGCCACCTGCAGGTACATCTTCTTTAATGTCTACCAAAGCACATTCTGTTGTTAATACCATACCAGAAACTGAAGCCGCATTTTCTAATGCAATTCGAGTAACTTTAGTTGGATCAATAATTCCAGCTTTTAGCATATTTACATACTCTTCTGTTTTAGCATTAAAGCCAAAATCTTTTTTGCCTTCCATTACTTTAGCAACTACAACAGACCCTTCACTACCTGCGTTCTCAGCAATAATACGTAATGGAGCTTCAATAGCACGAGCTATAATTTGAATACCCGTTACTTCATCTAAATTATCAGTTGTTAACTTTGCTAGCACATCTTTAGCCCTAACTAAAGCAACACCACCACCGGCAACAATACCTTCTTCAACCGCTGCACGCGTAGCATGTAAAGCATCATCAACTCTGTCTTTCTTTTCTTTCATTTCTACTTCAGAAGCAGCACCAACATAAAGAACAGCGACACCTCCAGCTAACTTAGCCAAACGTTCTTGAAGTTTTTCTCTATCGTAATCAGAAGTAGTAGTTTCAATTTGAGCTTTAATTTGATTTACTCTCCCTTTAATGTCTGCTTTTTTACCATTACCATTTACAACAGTCGTGTTATCTTTATCTATAGTAACTCTTTCAGCAACACCTAACATATCAATAGTAGTATTTTCTAAAGTAAATCCTCTTTCTTCAGAAATTACAGTACCACCAGTAAGGATAGCGATATCTTCTAACATTGCTTTACGTCTATCGCCAAACCCTGGAGCTTTAACTGCAGCAATTTTTAGAGCACCACGTAACTTATTAACTACTAATGTAGCTAAAGCTTCACCTTCTACATCTTCAGCAATAATTAATAAAGGTTTGCCTGTTTGTGCAACTGGTTCTAGAACTGGTAATAAATCCTTCATAGAAGAAATTTTCTTATCAAATAATAAGATATAAGGGCTCTCAAGATCAGTGACCATTTTTTCAGAATCAGTAACGAAGTAAGGAGATAAATATCCTCTGTCAAACTGCATTCCTTCTACGATATCCACATAAGTGTCAGTTCCTTTGGCTTCTTCAACAGTGATAACACCTTCTTTACCTACTTTTTCAAAAGCCTGAGCTATTAGATCACCAACGCTTTCATCATTGTTAGCAGATATTGAAGCTACTTGTTTAATCTTATCAATTTTATTACCAACTACCTGAGATTGCTTTGCAAGGTCAGCTACAATAGCACTTACAGCTTTGTCGATACCGCGTTTTAAATCCATTGGATTTGCACCTGCAGCAACATTTTTTAAACCTTCTTTTACGATAGCCTGAGCTAAAACGGTAGCAGTTGTTGTACCATCACCCGCTAGATCATTAGTCTTAGAAGCTACTTCTTTAACCATTTGAGCACCCATGTTTTCTAGTGCATCTTCTAACTCAATCTCTTTAGCAACTGAAACACCATCTTTTGTAATGGCTGGTCCACCAAAAGCTTTGCCAATTACTACATTACGACCTTTAGGTCCTAAAGTTACTTTTACTGCATTTGCCAATGCATCAACTCCACGCTTTAATCCATCGCGAGCTTCTATATCAAATTTTATATCTTTTGCCATCTTTAATTTCTGTTTTGATTAATTCTAATATTATAAAATAGCGAAGATGTCGCTTTCTCTCATGATTAAATAGTCACCACCATCAAGTTTTAGCTCAGTACCTGCATATTTTCCGTAAAGTACAGTATCACCAACTTTAACAGTAGTTGGTTCATCTTTTGTGCCTTTACCAACAGCTACAACTTTACCTTGTTGAGGTTTTTCTTTTGCAGAATCTGGAATGTAAATTCCTGAAGCAGTTTTAGTCTCAGCAGCTAGAGGTTCTATAACAACTCTATCGGCTAATGGTTTGATTTTTATTTTACTCATTTTTTAAATTTTTATTGAATGTTAATCGAAGATTAATTTGCTAAAAGTGTGCCAAGACCTAAAAGGTGACATTTTGTAATTTTATTATAAATAAAAAATGCCAACGTGTCATTTTCGTTGGCATTTTGCTTCAAAATATCAAAATATTTGAATTAGTTCGTTGAATCTTGTTGAGAAGTGTTCTGGTTTTGAACATCATTTAATGTTGGTACTTCGTCTGTAACTTCTCTTTCGTTTATTGTATTTTCTAAAGCTGAATTATTATCTACAGAATTTTCTCTAGGTATTGCGAAGTTTGATAATAAGATTAATGCAAACAATGCAATAGCTAAAGTCCAAGTGCTTCTGTCTAGAAAGTTTGTTGTACTCTGTACACCACCACCAAAACCTTGGCTACCTTGCCCTCCAAATGAAGATGATAATCCACCACCTTTGGGGTTTTGTACCATTACTATTAAAATAAGCAATACAGCTACAATAATTATTAAGATTAAAAATAATGTATAAGACATGATTTATGAATTATTCTTTTGTAAAAATTTAACCGCTTTAATTCGGTCCGCAAAGAAACCACTTTTTTCTGGATATTTCAAACTTAATATCTTAAAAGCTTTTATAGCTTTTTCATATTTTTTTTGTTCTAAATAAACCCGCGCCAACGTTTCGGTCATTAGTGTTTCATTTTCTGAAATACTATCTAATGAAACATCAAATTTCTCTGTTGATTTATTAGGTTTAATTTTTGGTTTAGCTTCTAAAAATTGATCAATAAGGTCGAAATTTTTATTTTCTTTTTCAGGAGTAATCTTCTCTTCAATTCGTTTGATAGGACGAAAAGATGTTAACTGTAACCATTCATTAAAAGAGTGTTTTTCTGAAGTGTCAAATTCAAGAGGTTGCCCTATTTGTAGACTTTCTAGAACAGGCTTTTTAATTACTTCTACTGCGGATTCAGTATTGGATTCAACTTCTACGATTTCTAAATCTACAATTTCTGACTCTTTAATTATAGTATCTTCTTTAGCTTCTTTTCTTACAACATCTAATGTGTCTTGAGTAATGAAGTCAAAAAGAATAGTACGATTTGTAGTATAAGCAGCAGTTGTTTTTAAAGCGTTATTGTATTTATAACTGCTCTGCTTTTTTAATCCTTTTAAATGCAAAACACGAGCAGCTTGGAAATAAGGATAATTCTCAAGAATACCCTCTACTGCATTGGTTTGCTCGCTTGTAATTTCGCAAGGTTGCTTTAATAAATATGTGAAATCTTCTAATTTCATATTACCATTTAGCTACCGAGGCGTTAAAAATATCTTGAGTTATACGATTAAATATTTCTTCTAAAGCAGATTCTAAAACTGATCCTGTTAGTTGAGCGTTAGCGTCGAAGTCAGAAAAGAATGAAAATGTTTTATCAAAATCATCTTCTGGTATAAGTCTATTATAAAAGCGAACTCTTATACTTATATTTAATCTATTCTGAGCTGCTGTTTGTTCTGCAGTAGCACTAATAGGAATTATTCGATAGTCTGTTATTTCTCCTTCTAAATGTAAATCTCCACCTGTTCTAACCAAGTCCAAACTCGTTTGTCGTAAAAACAGATCTTGAAGATCCTGAGTAAATATTTGACTTAGAGTTGGCTCGACTAACGGAGCATTATTAGGGAAATAGTCTATTTGAATTGTTTTAGCATCACCCGTGCTTCCTCCTGTAAAAGAATAAACTCCACATCCGGTTAAGGTAAAGATTGAGAGTATTAAAACTAAAGAAGTAATTCTTTTCATTGGGGTTATTACAAATAGAAAGTTAGCAAATAAACGATTAAACTAACTGATTTACAAATCGAATTGTTTTATTTTTCTATATAAGGTTCTTTCAGAAATACCTAGCTCTTTTGCTGCTAATTTTCTCTTATTATTATTTCTTTCAAGAGCTTTTTTTATTAGTTCAAACTCTTTCTCTTGTAATGATAAACTCTCTTCTACATCTTCTACGTGTAAATAGCGATCTTCTTCTGGTTGAAAGACTTCATTCTTTTGAGCCGGAATAATTTCTACTAAGTTGTCTTCTTTATCATCAGAATCTCCATAAATTTTTTGTATTAGGCGTTGATTATCTTCTTTTACTTGAATATCATTACCATTTTCCATTAACTCTAAAGTCAACTTTTTAAGATCATTTATATCATTTTTCATATCGAATAGCACTTTGTAAAGTATTTCACGTTCGTTTGCGAAATCACTATTGGTGCTATTAGATTTATTATCAATTAATGCTGGAAAATTACCGCTATATTCTGGTAAATAGTTTTTTAAAGTTTGAGCAGAAATAGCTCTGTTTTGCTCAATTACAGAAATTTGTTCTGTAATATTTCTTAATTGGCGAATGTTTCCGCGCCAAGCATAATTCAATAAAATTTTAACGGCTTCATCTTCTAGTCGAATAGTAGGCATATTATATTTCTGAGCAAAATCTGAAGCGAACTTTCTAAATAATAAATGAATATCTTCTTTGCGCTTTCTAAGTGCCGGCAAATGAATTTCAACGGTGCTTAATCTGTAATATAGATCTTCACGAAATTTGCCTTTTTGAATGGCCTCCATCATATTTACATTGGTCGCTGCAACAATACGTACATTTGTTTTTTGAACTTTAGAAGATCCGACTTTTATAAATTCACCATTCTCTAATACACGTAATAAACGTACTTGAGTAGTTAATGGCAATTCGCCAACTTCATCTAAAAAAATAGTTCCACCATCAGCAACTTCAAAATAACCATTTCGAGTTTGAGTTGCTCCTGTAAAAGATCCTTTTTCATGCCCAAATAACTCACTGTCGATAGTCCCCTCTGGTATAGCACCACAATTAACGGCAATATATTTTGCATGCTTTCTGTGAGACAGTTGATGAACGATTTTCGGAATATTTTCTTTACCAACACCACTTTCACCAGTAACCAAAACAGAAATATCTGTAGGCGCTACTCTAGTCGCTTTTTCTAAAGCACGGTTAAGTAACATATCGTTACCAATAATACCGAATCTTTGTTTTATGGTTTGTAAATTGTCCATATTAATTGTTATCAGAATAGCCAACAGCTTTACCAATTAGAGTAGCTGAGGTGCAATCTTCAATTTTTACATTTACAAAATCACCTAATTTGTAATTTTCTTTTGGAAAAACTACAACGGTGTTCTGTGTATTACGTCCTTTGAAATGAGCGTCAGATTTTTTAGAAATTCCTTCAATTAGAACCTCTTCTACGTTACCAACATGTTGTTTGGTTCTAAAATGCGAGTGTTCTTGCTGTAAAGAAATAATTTCGGCCAAGCGTCTTTTTTTTGTAGCTAATGGGATATCATCTTCGAATTTTTTAGCCGCTAAAGTACCTGGGCGTTCAGAATAGGCAAACATAAATCCGAAATCATACTTTACATACTCCATCATAGACAACGTGTCTTGGTGATCTTCTTCTGTTTCACCACAGAAACCTGCAATCATATCTTGACTCAATGCCATTTCTGGGATGATTTTATAAATATTATCAACCAGCTCCATATACTCTTCACGCGTATGTTGTCGATTCATAGCTTTAAGTATTTTATTACTGCCACTTTGAACTGGTAAGTGGATATATTTACAAATGTTCTTATGTTTGGCCATAACATGAATAACATCAAGTGTCATATCTTGAGGATTAGATGTTGAAAAACGAAAACGCATTTTCGGAAACTCAGATGCACACATGTCCAAAAGCTGCGCAAAATTTACTGCAGTTGCCTTAGCTATATCAGATGCATTTTTAAAATCTTTTTTTAGTCCTCCTCCGTACCATAAGTAACTATCAACATTTTGACCAAGCAATGTAATTTCTTTAAAGTTCTTATTATGCATTTCTCGAACTTCTTCTAAAATACTTTTTGGATCTCGACTACGCTCGCGACCTCGAGTAAATGGTACTACACAAAAGGTGCACATGTTATCGCACCCTCTTGTAATCGAAACAAAAGCAGATACTCCGTTAGAATTTAAGCGAACAGGTGAAACATCTCCATAAGTTTCATCTTTAGAAAGAATTACATTTACAGCATCGCGACCAGCTTCAACTTCTTCAACAAGATTAGGTAAATCACGGTATGCATCAGGTCCAACTACTAAATCAACAATTTTTTCTTCTTCTAAAAATTTTGCTTTAAGGCGTTCTGCCATGCAACCAAGTACGCCAACTTTCATTGATGGATTTATCTCTTTTACTTTGTTGTAATATTGTAATCGTTTACGAACAGTTTGTTCTGCCTTATCTCTAATTGAGCAAGTATTTACTAAAACTAGATCGGCATCTTCTAGTTGTTGAGTAGTATTAAACCCTTCTTTAGCTAAAATTGATGCTACAATTTCACTATCGTTCATATTCATTTGGCAACCATAGCTCTCAATAAATAGTTTTCTACTATTTCCTTCAACCTTATCCGTAATTAAAGCTTTACCTTGCTTTTGCTCTTCTATAATTTTCTCTACACTCATTAGTTAAAAATGGATTGCAAATATACAACCAATTTCTAAAAAATATGACAAAATGACAGCTATTTTATGTTGTGTTTTTGTTAATTTAGCACCTAGCCCTTACGCCCTTAGACTTGAAATACTATTCCCCTCTTTTTCTTTTATTAGCTTGTTTTTTATTTACAAGAGCTCAAGAATATAGCAATCAAATTGAACTTAGATTTGATAATGATGAGTTTTTACTTTCTGATAAATATTATACTAGTGGATTATTTCTAACTTATAAGAGAAGTATTGATCGATATAAATTCCCCGACTCTGGTAAAGATTCAAAGTTCCAATATGAATTATCAGTCGGAAATCAAATATTTACACCTCAAGATGTAGATTATGTAGATGTTGATAGATTTCATAGGCCTTATGCAGGTTGGTTATTTGGTAAAATTAGAGTTGGTAGTATTAAGAATAAGTACAGTATTTTTCTGGGGCTTGAGACTGGCGTCACTGGGGATGAATCATTAGCAAAAACATTTCAAGATTGGGCTCATTCTAGAGTTGGTATAAGAAAAGCAACTTGGATAGAGCAAATTTCATATAAATGGCTGGTGAATTTAGAAGCGCAACTCAATTATTCATTAGTTTCAAATCAACAGAATTCATTGATAATTTCCACGAGCCCAGTCTTAGGAACTAAAGACACGTTTATTGATAATGAAGTATATTATTTTTTCGGAAAACTAAATGAGTTTAAAAACTCATCAAGATTTACTACCATCAATACTTCTAAAAAAAAAGAACTTTTTGGTTTTATTTCTTTTGGTCATCGACTGGTTTTTCATAATACATTAATAGAAGGAAATATTTTTGAAGAAGATGTTTTATTTACATCAGATGCTGAAAAGAATATATTTAATTGGAAGGTTGGACTAGTAAGCAAAGGAAAAAAAAGCGTTTTTAGATTTAGCTATAATTTTAACTCCAGAGAAACTCCTTTATCAAAATTTCATGGTTTTGGAAGCATTAGTTACGGTGTCAATTTTTAATTTTCTTCTTTTAAATCCTATCAAAATTATACTTACCAAAATTTGAAATTTTGAGCATAAACATTTTTTGATATACATTTGTACCCTCAAAAAAACCATTGATGGCAAAAAATTTAGTAATTGTTGAGTCACCAGCTAAGGCTAAAACTATAGAGAAATTTTTAGGAAAAGATTTTCAAGTAGAATCTAGCTTTGGACATATTGCAGATCTTCCTTCCAAGGAATTGGGGATAAATGTTGATGGAGATTTTAAGCCTAGTTATAAAGTTTCTACAGATAAAAAAGCTGTAGTTAAAAAGTTAAAAGACTTAGCTAAAAAAGCCGAAACAGTTTGGTTAGCTAGTGATGAAGATAGAGAAGGAGAAGCCATAGCGTGGCACTTATACGAGCAATTGAAATTGAGTGATGATAAAACGAAGCGTATAGTTTTTCATGAAATTACTAAAAAAGCCATTTTAAATGCTGTTGAAAATCCGAGAAGTATCAATTATAATTTAGTAAATGCACAACAAGCACGCCGTGTATTAGATAGATTGGTGGGTTATGAACTGTCTCCTGTTTTATGGAGAAAAGTAAAAGGAGGTCTTTCTGCTGGTAGAGTCCAGTCGGTTGCGGTTAGATTAATAGTTGAACGTGAGAGACAAATAGAAGATTTTAAAGCTGAAGCATCGTATAGAATTGATGCTGAATTTATAAATAGCAATGGTAAAAAATTTAAAGCGAAATTACCTAAGAATTTTAAAACAAGAGCTGAAGCTGAAAGTTTTTTAAATTCATGTATTAATGCTGATTTTAGGGTTGCTGACTTACAAACAAAACCAGCAAAGAAATCACCTGCGGCACCTTTTACAACATCTACTTTACAGCAAGAAGCTGCTCGTAAATTATTCTTTCCTGTAGGGAAAACGATGACTATTGCTCAGCGCTTATATGAAGCGGGTTTGATTACCTATATGAGAACAGATAGTGTGAATCTTTCTGATGATGCTAAAAATGCTGCTCAACAAGAAATTATCGATTCTTATGGTGAACAATACAGCACTCCAAGAAATTATAAATCTAAAGCTAAAGGAGCTCAAGAGGCTCACGAAGCGGTTAGACCAACCAACATGAGTCGTCATACTGTGTCGGTTGATTATGACCAAGATCGCTTGTATAGTTTGATTTGGAAACGAACAATTGCCTCGCAAATGAGTGAAGCTAAATTAGAGCGCACTAATGTTAAAATTTCTAATAATAAAAGTAATGAGGTTTTAACTGCAAATGGAGAGGTGATAACATTTGATGGTTTTCTAAAAGTATATTTAGAAGGTACAGATATAGAAGATGAAGAGCAATCAGGAATGTTACCAAAGTTATCAGTTAATGAAGAGATAGAAAATAATTTTATTACAGCAACTGAAAGATATTCAAGACCTCCGGCTAGATTTACAGAAGCTTCTTTAGTAAAGCAATTAGAAGAATTAGGGATCGGTCGTCCTTCCACATATGCACCAACAATTTCTACTATTCAACGTAGAGAGTATATTGAAAAAGGAATGGTTGAGGGTAAAGAAAGAAAGTATACACAAATAACATTAAGTAATAATTCGGTTACTGATAAGGTTCTATCTGAAAAAGTTGGAGCCGATAAAGGAAAGTTAGTTCCTACGGATATTGGTAAAATCGTAAATGATTTTTTGGTAGAAAATTTTTCTACAATATTAGATTTCGGATTTACAGCTAAGGTTGAACAAGACTTTGATGAAATTGCAGAAGGGAAAGAAAATTGGACTGAAATGATAAAAGATTTTTATACCGATTTTCATCCCAATGTTGAGGAGGTTTCACAAAATGCAGAACGTGCAAAAGGTGAGCGACTACTAGGTGTTGATCCAGATAGTGGTAAAAATGTTTATGCTCGTTTAGGTCGTTTCGGTGCTATGGTACAAATTGGCGAGGCCACAGACGAAGACAAACCAAAATTTGCAAGCTTGCAAGGAGAGCAAACATTGAGTAACATTACCTATGAAGAAGCAATGGATCTATTCAAGCTCCCTAAAACTTTAGGAGAATATGAAGGAAATGAAGTTGTAGTTGCTAATGGTCGTTTTGGCCCTTATGTACGTTTTGATAAAATGTTTGTTTCTTTAGATAAAGGTGAAAATCCTATGTCAGTTGATATGGATAGAGCTATCGAATTGATAAAAGCAAAACAACAAGCAGATGCTCCAATTGCTGAATATGAGAACCTACCTGTTCAAAAAGGTGTAGGTCGTTTCGGTCCTTTTATAAAATGGAATGGAATGTTTATTAATGTAAATAGAAAATATGATTATGATAATCTTTCTCAAGATGATATTGAACAATTAATAGAGGATAAAAAGCGTAAGGACATTGAAAAGGTAATTCATAATTGGGAAGAAGAAGGTATTCGCGTTGAAAAAGCGCGATGGGGTCGCTTTAATATTATTAAAGGTAAGACTAAAATTGAATTGCCTAAAACGACTAAGGTTGAAAAATTAACTTTAGAAGAGGTTAAAGAAATTATAGAGAAAAAAACGCCAAAGAAAAAAACTACTAAAAGAAAAACTTCAGCAAAAAAATAATATCACTTTTTATTTTAGCTTTGTGCATTAATTCTTTTTAGATTCATGAGTTTCGAAATTTTGTTACCTGTAGATGAAGCTGTCATTGCACATACGGCATTACTGCAAGAGCAAACTATTGGTAAAAATATTGAAATTCATTCAAAAAAATTTGACCTACCAAATATAGATGAGGCACAGTTAGCGATTATTGGTGTTTCAGAAGATAGAAATACCATAGATAATATAGGTAGCGGTAATGATCTAACTGCTATAAGAAAACATCTATACCAATTATATATGGGTAATTGGTTTGCTAAAATCATCGACTTAGGAAATCTTGAAAAAGGTAAAACAGTTGAAGATACTTATTTTGCACTTCAAGAAATTTTAACTGAATTAATTAAAAAAGGTGTTATACCTATTATAATAGGTGGAGGTCAAGATTTAACTTATGCTAATTATCGTGCCTACGATAAACTAGAACAAACTGTGAATCTTGCTGTAGTAGATAGTAAGTTTGATTTGGGAAATCTAGAAGATGATATTTCTTCAATATCTTATTTAAGTAAGATTATTATGGAGAAGCCTAATAATCTTTTCAATTTTAGTAATATAGGATATCAAACATTTTTTAATTCTCAAGAAGAAATAGAATTATTAGATAAGTTGCATTTTGACATTTATAGATTAGGTGAAGTAGCAAACAATGTGAAAATTGTTGAACCTATAATGAGAGATTCTGATATTGTGAGTATAGATTTGGGTGCTATTCGTAGAACAGAAGCTCCTGCAAATAATAATGCGGTACCAAACGGATTTTATGGCGAGCCTATTTGTGCAATTTCTAGATATGCAGGGCTTAGTGATAAAGTATCTTCTTTTGGTATTTACGAATACAATTCTAAGTTTGACGAACAAGATCAGACTTCACAACTAATTGCTCAGATCATTTGGTATTTTATAGAAGGCTATAATTTTAGAACTAATGAATATCCTTTTACTTCAAAACAAGACTACAAAAAATACATTGTACCTATAGAAGATACTACGATCAATTTCTTTAAAAGTAATAAGAGTGATCGTTGGTGGATGGAGGTACAACACGAAAATAATAAATTCCTAAAACGTACGTTAATTCCTTGTACGTATCAAGATTACTTGAGAGCGGGTAAACAAGTTTTTCCAGAAAGATGGTGGAAAACTTTTAGAAAATTAAACTAGTCATACACTAAAGCTAATTTTTTCACGTTCTTAAAGTGATCTCGAGACAAAAATCGAATCATTTTAATTAAGAAAAGTTTTATTAAAAACGAATAATAGTACCCCTTAACGGGATTATAAATTTACATTTATGAAAAAATTAACCGTATACTTTTTACTAGCCGTTACAGTTTTAATATCTAGTTGTAAATCTGGAGACAGAGGTGAGTTAGTAGGCGTTCGTTCTAAGAAAAAATTCTTTCCAGAAAAACCTTTAGGTATGACATTAATACCTGGTGGCGCTTTTACTATGGGTAAAGAAGATGAAGATGTTGCAGGAGCATTAAATTCTCCAACAAGAACTGTAACTGTAAATCCATTCTATATGGATGAAACGGAAATTACCAATGCAGAATATAGAGAATTTGTTGTAAGAGTTAGAGATTCTGTCTTAAGAACACAATTGGCATTACTTGCAGAAGAGCAAGGTTTTGGTGCAGAAAGTGCTGACTTAGAAGGTGGAGCTCAAGCTAGTGGAGGCGAAGAAGGTATTCAAAAATATAAATTTGCTGAGCCAGATACTACTGCCAATGTATACTATAAGTATATGATGGATAACTATGGTAGTTTAGGAGATTTGAATTCACCAACAGAAGGTAAGGCTTTAAATTGGGATGCTGACTTGGTTTGGGATGTTAATCAATACCCAGATGAGTACTATGCCGAAGCTATGGATAGTTTATATGCACCTATTTCTGAATCATATGATGGTAGAAGAACTATTAATACTAAAAAACTAAAATATCTGTATTATACGTTTGATAGAGAAGCAGCTGCTCGTAAAAGAGGCGGTAACAGAAAAGACTTTATTAAGAAAAACCTTGTTGAGGTATATCCCGATACAACAGTATGGGTAAAAGATTTCAACTATTCGTATAATGACCCTATGCATCAAGATTATTTCTGGCATCAAGCATATAATGATTATCCAGTGGTGGGTGTAACTTGGGATCAAGCTAAAGCATTTTGTGACTATAGAACTCAGAAGAAAAATAAATTTTTATCAAATACTAAAGGTGGTGGTAAAATTCCAAGCTTTAGATTACCAACTGAAGCTGAGTGGGAGTATGCTGCTCGCGGAGGTCTAGAATATGCTAAGTATCCATGGGGTGGTCCTTATACTTATAGCGATAGAGGATGTTTCTTAGCAAACTTTAAGCCAGAAAGAGGAGACTATGCAGTAGACGGTGCTTTATATACTATGGAAGCTAAGTCATTCACTCCGAACGATTATGGATTGTATAATATGGCTGGTAATATCTCAGAATGGACAAATACAGCTTACAATCCGTCATCATATTACTTAGGTTCAACTATGAATCCTAACGTAAATGATGCAACAAACCAACGTAAAGTAATTAGAGGTGGTTCTTGGAAAGATGTGGCATATTTCTTGGAGGTAAGTACACGTGATTACGAGTATGCAGATTCAGCAAGAAGTTACATTGGCTTTAGAACAGTTCAAGATTACTTAGGTACAAAAATGAAAGACAAAAAATAATAACAAGTAGGAAATTTTTCAGGAAAATTGTTTTACTAAAGAGAAAAATAAAAATTAAATCTAACCCTAATTAAACATTAACCCAAAACTTAAAAATTAAAATTATGGCACAATCACACAAAAAAAAGAAACTTATGAACATGGCCTATGGCCTTGGAGCTGCAGTAGTATTAATTGGAGCATTATTTAAAATCTTACACTATAGCATCGGACCTTTAACCGGAGGTGTTATGTTAACCATTGGTCTTGTAACTGAGGCATTAATATTTGTAATGTCTGCTTTTGAAGATGTAGAAGAAGATTTAGACTGGTCTTTAGTATACCCAGAATTGGCTGGCGGAGAAGCTGGTGAAAGAGGTGGAGTAAATGGAGAAGGTCTATCTGATAAGTTAGATTCAATGTTGGCAGAGGCTAATTTAGATTCAGAAAAAATGGGTCGTTTAGCTACAAGTATTGAAAGTTTTGCTGATGCTGCGTCTAATATAGAGCCTGCTGCAAATTCTGTAGCTGCTACAAATAAATATAGTGAACAATTGTCATTGGCTGCTACTCAAATGGAGTCATTGAATAGTTTATATAAAGTACAGTATGATAGCGCTGAACGTCAAGCTCAAATGAGTGATGCTGTTGCCGAGAATACTGAAAGATTAAAAGACCAAATGGAGTCTTTAGCTACTAACTTATCTTCATTAAATGGAGTGTATGGTGGTATGTTATCTGCAATGTCAAATAATAGAGCTTAATTAAGGCTTAACTAACCGAAACTTTAACCCTTAAAATCTATTAAAAATGGCAGGAGGCAAATTATCACCAAGGCAGAAGATGATTAACTTGATGTATTTGGTATTCATCGCGATGTTAGCAATGAATATGTCAAAACAAGTTTTATCAGCTTTTGGCTTCATGAATGAAAAACTGACGGATGCCAACGCAACGTCAGAGACAAGAAATGTTGCTACGTATGCAAGTTTAGCAACAAAAGCATCTGAGCAACCAGAAAAATTTAGTGCTCATAATAAAGTAGCTCAAAATGTTCAAGCTTTATCTCAAGATTTCAATGCTCATGTAGCAAAAATGAAGCAAGATCTTATCGAAGGTATTGAAGATCCTACAGATTATGAATCTATGGATAGTGAAGATGCAGTAAATACATACTTTTTTAAAGGTGAGGAGTTGACTGAAAATGGCAAAGCATTTTTAGATAAAATCAACAATTACCGTACAAAAGTTACTGCTGCACTAGGTAAAGATTACAAATCTATTGTAGAAGATGTAAATAAACGTTTTGATACTTCTGATCAAGAAATTGAAGACGGTACTCAACCATGGATTAACAATCGTTATGAAGGTTTTCCTTTGATTACTACTGTTACAAATTTATCTCAAATGCAAGCTGATATAAAAGCTACAGAGAATGAGATGCTTACGGCAATGGTGCAAGGTCAATTAGAAAGTGATGTTTCAATGACTAACTATACAACTATATTAGTTCCTGAAACACCAGCAACATTACAAGGTAATAACTTTAAAGGTAAAGTAGTATTGGGTCGTTATGATGCAAGTTTAAAACCTCATAAAGTAATTATCAATGGTAAGGAAATTACTGATATAGAAGGTGGTGGAGCTGTGCTTAACTTTCCTTCTGGAAATGTGGGAGAGAACGAGCTTAAAGGTAAGTTCGTATTCAAAGAGAATGGCGAAGATGTTGAGATTCCTATTAATACTAGCTATGCAGTTGTTGCAAAACCTAATAGTGCTGTAATCTCTGCAGATAAGATGAATGTTGTATATAGAGGTGTTCAAAACCCCATTACAATCTCAATGCCAGGTGTTCCTGACAATGCTGTAAAAGCAAATGCCGCAGGTTTACGTAAAGTAAGCGGTATTGGTAAATATATGATGAGCCCAGGTAAAGGTAGAGAAGTTAGTATTAACGTATCTGCTAAATTACCAGATGGTACACCAGTCACATCAAGTCAAAAGTTTAGAATTAAGGATATTCCTGCTCCAGCAGCGACTGCTAGAAATGAGTATGGTGTAATCAAAATGCCTAAGACAACGTTACAAAAAGTAACTATTGGGGCTGCTATTCCAGATTTCGTCTTCGATTTAAAATTAGGAGTATCTGGTTTTAGTGTAAAAGTACCTGGTTCACCAACTGTAATAGTAAAAGGTAGAAAGTTTAATGCTGCTGCTATTAGAGCTTTAGGTAAAGCAAGAAAAGGAGATATTGTTACAATATTTGATGTAAAAGCATCGTTACAAGGTAACAGCGGATATTACTTAAAGAAAGTAAATCCTTTAAGTGTACAAATTAAATAATAAGAAGTAATATTATGAATTGGAGAGGTTTTTTAGCAATATGTGCTATCGTTTTAGCAACAAATGCAATCAGCGCACAAGCTAATTTATTAAACGCAACGATTCCTGAAGAAATAGGAGTAAAAACTGTTGAGCAATTAGCTGCAGATAATGATAGACCGTTGCCGTATGGATATATAGATGATAGAGATATATTATGGTCTAAAGTAGTATGGGAATATATAGATTTGAACGAAAAGATCAATCTACCTTTTTACTACCCTGTAGATACAAGTAATATAAGCTATAGCAGAAGATCTCTTTTTGATACATTACTTAGAGGAATTAAAAGTGGAGAGATTGTAGATGTGTATGACGATTCTTATTTCGAGAATAAATTAAATTTCAAAGAAATTGAAGGACGTTTATCTAGAATTGACACTAGTGATGCTGGTATCGAGATTTTGAATGCTGGCGAAGAGTTAACAGACGAGTATATTGATAGAGTTGATTTAACTTCTGGTGAAATTGCCGGAATTAAGATCAAAGGTGTGTGGTACTTTGATAAAAGACAAGGTGAATTAAAATACCGTTTATTAGGTATTGCGCCTGTTGCACCAGATGTAAATTTCTTAGATCAAGATGCTGTTGAGCAAGAGTTAATCCCATTATTTTGGGTTTGGTATCCTGGAGCTCGAGAAGTCACTCATAACATGAAAGTGTTCAATAATAAGAATTCGGCATTTCCATTGTCATACGATCATTTACTAAATGCTAGGCGATTTGTAGCCAGTATTTATAGAGAAGAAAATATATATGGTAACAGAGATGTTGCAGAATATATTAAAGGAAACGCGTTGTTCCAAGTACTTGAAGCTGATAAACTCAAAGAGAATATCAGAAATAAAGAACTAGATATGTGGAACTACTAAGGTTTCTTATAAAGTAAAATTAAAACTCCTGTCTTTTGGCAGGAGTTTTTTTATGTGTTAATCTGAGTAAAGCGAAGCATCTCTTTTTTACATTTGCACTGTGCAAGTAGATTATATTATTGTCGGTTTAGGCTTAGCGGGTTTAGCTTTCGCGGAAACTTTAGAAAAGCATAACAAATCTTTTATAGTTTTTGAGGATGATTCTCAACAGTCTTCAATAGTTGCAGCAGGTGCATACAATCCTATTATTCTAAAACGATTTACACCAGTTTGGGATGCTCAAGATCAATTAGAAATAGCATTGCCGTTCTATCATGAATTAGAGAAGAAATTAGGTGCTACTTATGATTATAAGCTAGATACGTATAGAGTTTTCACCTCGGTAGAAGAGCAAAATGACTGGTTTGCTGCTTGTGATAAACCTGTGTTGAAACAATATATGATTTCTGAGGTAATTCAAAATTCTAATAAAGCGATAAATGCCCCTTTTGGTTACGGTAAACTTTCAGGTACAGGTAAGATTGACACTAAAGCATTAATTGCTAATTATAAAAATTATTTATGTCAGAAGGGCAAATTATTAATTGAGGAATTTGATTATGAGTCAATAAAATTTAATAATCAAAACGTTGATTATAAAGATTTTAAAACTAAGTGTATTGTATTTTGCGAAGGATTTGGTTTAAAGAAAAACCCATATTTTAATTATTTACCAATGAATGAAGCAAAGGGTGAGTTAATTACAATTCATGCTCCTAATTTAAAGTTAGAGGTGATGCTTAAATCTTCTATTTTTATTATGCCTTTAGGTAATGATCTCTATAAAGTTGGCGCTACTTTTAATTGGAATGACAAAACTTCTATTCCTACACAAGAAGGAAAGCGAAGGCTAATCGAAAAGCTCGATGGTATTATAAATGTAAATCATAAAGTTGTTGAGCATGTAGCAGGCATTCGCCCAACGGTAAAAGATCGACGACCTTTAATCGGTGTTCATAAAGAATATCAACAATTAGCAATCTTAAACGGACTTGGAACACGAGGCGTTATGTTGGCACCAAAAATGTCTAAACTGCTCTTAAATCACTTAGAGCAAAGTGAAAATTTACCCAAAGAAGTTTCTATCGATCGTTTTCAAGCTTAGCAGCTTGAATTCCCTCTTCATTTTTATATGTTGGGTCATATCCTACAAACATATTTATATAGATCAATCGGGATAATCTCAAAGTAAAAGGAGTAAATAATATCAACGATATAATAATTCCTATAAAAATCTGTATTAAGTCTAAGCCAAAAAAATATAAGATCAAAAAAGTAATGATAGAAATGGCTACTGTTAATCCATAGGATACATACATAGCACCATAGAAAAAAGAAGGCTCTATCAGATATTTAAATCCACAATTTGAACAATGCTCATTGGTTTTTAATACCTTTTTTAAATGCAAAGGGTTATTATCTTCAAAGAAATTGCCTTCATTACATTTAGGGCATTTATTCTTAAAAACACTATAAGGCTTTGTTCCTTTTTTAAACATCTGTAGATTAAATTTAATTAGATTTGCAAAGTTAAAATTTAAAGCTAGATAAGTTCAATAAATTATGCTAAATGCACATAATATAACTGTTTCTTTTGCAGGAGAAGATTTATTTTCAGGGATCACTTTTAAGTTAGATCCTGGTAATAGAGTTGGTTTGGTTGGTAAAAACGGAGCTGGGAAATCTACATTATTAAAGATAATTGCTAAAGAACAAGAAATAGATGGAGGTACATTAGCTTTAGAGAAAGAGGTTCGTATTGGTTTTTTAAAGCAAGACATAGATTTTGTTTTTGGTAGAACCGTTTTAGACGAAGCCTACGAAGCTTTTACAGAAATCAAAGCATTAGAGCGTAAGTTAGATGAGGTAAATAAGCAGCTTGCTGAACGAAAAGATTATGAAAGCGAAGCTTATAATCAATTAATTATTGATTTGAACGATTTTACACAGCAATATGAATTGCTCGGTGGTTATAATTACCAAGGTGAAACTGAAAAAATACTACAAGGTTTAGGTTTTAAACGCGAAGATTTTGATAAGCTAACAGATACCTTTTCTGGTGGTTGGCGTATGCGTATAGAATTGGCGAAATTGTTATTGCAGAATAATGATATTTTATTATTAGATGAGCCAACAAATCATTTAGATATAGAATCAATTATTTGGCTAGAAGAATTTTTAAAAAGATATTCTGGCGCTATTATGCTAGTATCGCATGATAAAATGTTTTTAGACAATGTTACTAATAGAACTATCGAAATCTCTATGGGTAATATTTACGATTATAAATATCCATACTCTAAATATTTGATTCAGCGTAAGGAACTAATGGAAAAACAACTCCAGGCACAGAGAAATCAAGAAAAAGAGATCAAACAAACAGAGCAGCTCATTGAAAAATTCCGTTATAAAGCGAGTAAGGCAGCTTTTGCCCAATCATTAATTAAAAAGTTAGATAAGGTAGAACGTATAGAAGTTGATGTAGAAGATAAATCTGTAATGAAAGTGCGTTTTCCGTTATCTGTTAATCCTGGTAAAGTAGTTGTTGAGGCTAAGAATTTAGCTAAAAGTTACGGAGAGAAGCAAGTGTTGAGTAATGTTAACTTATTGATTGAACGTGGAAGTAAGATTGCTTTTGTCGGTCAGAATGGGCAAGGAAAAACTACATTGGCAAAAATGATTGTTGGTGAGATTCCTTTTAATGGTAATCTGAAGCTTGGTCATAACGTACAGATAGGGTACTTTGCTCAAAATCAAGCAGAATATCTCGATGGTAATAAGACAGTCTTGCAAACTATGGAAGATGCTTCTAACGATAGTAACCGTATAAAAATTCGCGACATGCTTGGTGCTTTTTTGTTCGGTGGTAATGATGTAGAGAAAAAAGTAAAAGTACTTTCTGGTGGTGAACGTAATCGTTTAGCTTTATGTAAAATGTTACTATCTCCATTTAATGTATTGGTAATGGATGAGCCAACCAATCATTTAGATATAGCTTCTAAAAATGTATTAAAAGAAGCTTTAAATAATTTTGAGGGTACGTTGATCCTAGTCTCACACGACCGTGATTTTTTACAAGGCTCAGCTAAGACGGTCTATGAATTTAAAGATGGCCGTATTAAAGAATATTTAGGCGACATAGATTATTACTTAGAGGAGCATAATCTTGAAAATCTTCGAGAGGTAGAAAAGCGCACGAAGGTTAAAGAAGTTAAAGAGATTGCATCTAATAAGAAATCTTATCAAGACGAAAAAGAATTGAAAAAGCTTCAAAATAAATTGAGTAAATTAGAAACTCAAATTGCCGATCTTGAAAAAGAGATTAAAAAAATTGATGCTCAACTCATGGACGCCGCAACTTATGAGGAACTAACGTCCAATACCGATTTTTTCACCAGCTATCAAGCGAAAAAAGATAAAGTAGAGGCATTGATGGAGGAGTGGGAGAATTTGCAGGAATAAGCTACGATTTTTCTTTGTCCTGATCTTTTCCGATATAGTAATAAATAACATAGAACCATCTAAAAAAGCCATGTACTAAGAACATCAAAATTAACTTATTTCGACTCCAAGAAAAAATTATAGCTAAAATTACACCAATTTTAATAGAATTTTTCAAAAACTCTAATCTGAATAATCAACCTTAACTTACTTTTCCGTTAACTATTGGCAGTGTAAAGTAGATATAGTTTTTATGGTGCATAATTAATCAATCCAAAATTCCGGTTTTATATTACTACCCCAGTAGGTACAATCTCCACATTCCACAGGGGTCACAGTGTATGGAGGATCATCAATGAAGTTTCCTAGAAAGTCCTCATTTCGATACAAAAACCGTATTTCATTCTTACTATATGAATCAATTAAAGGAGAAAAATTAGGGTTATTGGGATCTACCAAATTAGGAGCTGACCATACGGGTAAACCGCAAGTTACAAAAAAACGAAGTCTGTTATCATTTGGGAAAAGATCCTTGTAATTTAAAAACATTCTTTTTTTAGATACCGATGTCAGTTCAAAAAATCCAATAACTTTTTCGCTAACATTTGTAACAGGAAAAATATTCCCTTCTAAAAACCCTGTTTGATTCTCAGTAAAAACACTTTCAGAACTAGCGAGCTCATTTAAAATATTAAAATATGAATAAGCTTCAAATGATTGTACATGCTGTTTAACTAGAATACTGTATCTATCTCTAATGATTGAATCCGTTTTAGAAATAAACTTTACCGGGAACTTAGTTATTCTATCTTCTGTTAGTGTGTTTGTTTGAGTTTGAATAATATCATCATTTGATATACTTGTACTATAACAAGTTCTATTATTTCTAGAATTAGGTATATTGGCAACTTCAAATGGTGGGGTATCGGAAATAATTATTATTTCCTGTGGACCCCAATCTGGTACTACAATCCGTTGAGTTTCTTCAAATTCATATCGATAATATCTAGAATTACCTGTTGGATCAAAACTATCGACAAGAATTTCAATACCTTCTTTATCATCAGAATTAAAAGCCCTGTTGTAGGATAATTCCATAATTTGCGCATTACTTTCAGGTAAAATAGTATTCGCAGATTCATAGTGAGAACCATTTTTCAAAGTAATCTTTAATTTGTAACCAGTACTGGGTCTGATAGCAAACTTTTGGTTCGAAATATAAACGCCTTTTTTATCTTCACTAAATATATATTCAGTGTTGAATTCATCAACTATTTTCACATCAGCTTGAGTTTCATAAACTATAGGTTCATCAAATTCAAAAGTTCGAGAAAGTTTTACTTTTTGAAATTTATTTTCATCTGTCAATGATGCTTCAACAACTAAAAGATCATCAAAAGCAATATTATCTGGAACAAATTCTTCGACACAAGAATAAAATTGAAGATAAAAGATGTAGATGAAATATTGCATGATTTTTTTTAAGCATAATGTCCATTTGAAATTTGAAATTTTACCAAATGACCAGATGCAATATTTTAAAAGGTCAGCTTTCAAAGATTTCGATTCATTCATTATAATTTTTTTAAAAAAAGCTAATCAAGATTTTAGTGTTCCTTAGAATTCATAACTTTGTGAATTATATTAAAAAATACCCTTTTTCATTTGTGCTTCAATTCATACAAAAAAAATTTACTCTTGAATTTACTGGGATTTCCATTTAGAATAGCCAACCAATAAAAAGATTAGATATGTTATCATAAAAATTAAAATACATTAGAATAGCACTACTTATATCAAAGGTTGAATGAATTACTATTAAATACCAAATGTTCCTTTCAAAAAGGGCATAGGAAACACCCAAAACAATTCCAACTAGCCCAGTATATATAATCCCTACAGGCCCCTGGTAACTATGAAATAAAGAAAAAACTATTGAGGATAACAATATGCTTGCTGCCCAACCAAAGAATGAATCATTAAAGATTTTTAATAACTGAGCTAAAAGAAACCCTCTAAATAAAACTTCTTCGAAGAACCCAGCAATCAACACCAGTCGTAAAATATACAGTAATAAAAGGGTGAAGTTACCTTTTAAGTGATAAAAACTGCTTAAATCTCTTTCAGATGACAATAGTACTTCTAATATTGGCGCAATTAAAGATTTGAATAAAAAAGAAATTAAGATACCTATAAAAAATGCTTTGATTACCCAGAACTTACTAACTGGTCTATAAAACCCTACCTCATCTACATTTTCTCTCCAAAATTTTGGGGGAACAAAAAAAATTAATAAAACTGAAAAAAGTATCCCCATTGCTATTCCATAGATATTTTTAAAAATATAAATAGGTGCTAATAGCATAAAAAAGACTGAAATAATCTTTAAGATTGCCTTATATCTTGTCGATTTCATAATTTCAAAAGTCATTTAATTAAATAATTCTATTAAAGGTTTGCCAGAATTACCACTAGGTAATTGCAAATTTAATATCATGGCAAGGCTTGGCGCGATGTCAGTAATATATACAGGTCGAACAGATTGTCCATTAGGTATCCCTGGACCATACCATAACATGGGAACATGCGTGTCATAAGAGTATCCCGAACCGTGTGTAGTACCCTTTACATCCTCTAGTTTAATCTCGGAATTTGAGCTTTGAATATGACCAGGGTTAAAAATAATAGATACATCTCCAGATCGTTTGTTGTAAAATCCATTTTGTAAAAATTTTCGCGGACCTTCATAATTTAAAGTTTGGAGTTGATTGCTGCTTATAGCCATTTTAATTCCTTTAAGAGTTATAAGGTAACTAGAAACAGAATTTTGAATATTATTGAGTTTAAGACCTAATTCTAATATTTTATTTCTATTTAAATATAACTGCTCTCCATCAAAATTTTGAATTAATGAATCACTTTTATAATTTTTAGTCAAAAATAAATTTAAAGATTTTTTATATCCCTTTATCCTTGCTATGCCAGTTGGCAATTTATGTCTTTTTAAAAAAGATGCAACTGGAATTGCAGCATGATCAGATGTCAGAAAAACGATATATTTATTTTTTCCGATATATTTATCTAGGGATTTAAATAAATGATCTAAATCCTTATCTAATCGAAGATAAATATCTTCAATTTCAACTGAATGTGGCCCAAAAGTATGACCGGCAACATCAGGAACTGAATATCCGATGTTAATTAAATCGGTATATTCATCTTTTCCCAGATTTTCGTTTTTGATTGCCTCTATTGCAAAATCCGTAAGCATGGAATTACCATTAGGATTTATCCACATCAATTGAAATTCTGCTTTTCTTTCTCTATATATTTTTCTTAATTTTTTGAAATTATATGGAAAAGTTGGATTCTCCTTACCTCTAAGTATTCTCTCATGACTATTATTGTCGTCCGAACTCATAATATAACTATTAACTGGGTAAAGCGTATTCCATGTTTTATTTAAATATTGATCTGGTTTGTTCATGCTATTATACTCAGTCACCCATTTAGGAAGTTTTTCCATATAATATGAACTTGACACGAAATATCCTGGGCTTGATTTCCAATCATACCAATAAGCTGCATTAGCCGTATGCCCACCAGGCAGAATAGCTGCTCGATCTTTTAATGAAACACTTATAACCTTCGATTTAAAATTTGAATTGAGCCTTAATTGATCTGAGATTGTTGTAACTAATAAATTCTTAGGAGAAACACCTTCGCTATTTTCTCTTTTTGATCCTATAATTTCCGTTAAAGAATCAGAGACATTTTCAACCTCTTTATTCAAATCACGGTCGAACCAGCTATTTCCAATAATTCCATGTATTGAAGGTGTAGTTCCGGTGTAAATTGAAGCATGACCAGATGCAGTAACTGTAGGGATAAAGTTATAATTCATATTTTTAAAATTATACCCTTCATTAATTAACCTTTTAAACCCACCTGAAGAATACCTATTTTCGTATTTATGTAATTGATCAAATCTCATTTGATCAACAACAATTCCTATGACAAGTTTGGGTTTTTTATTTGCCTCTTTTTGTGCGTTAAGAGTATCTATACTTAGAAAAATAAGCAGGATAAGTAGAATTTTTTTATTCATAATTTATTTGATTTTAGCATTAGGTTTTTTGCCTTTTTTAATATTTCATTATTTTGAATTTCCTTTGAAAGACTTATTATTTTAGGTAATAATTTTTGAACTCTTTTATTAGCTCCTGTTTTTTGATAAATTTTAACCAATTCCCAATTGGCTCTTAACTCTCCAAATGGTGAACTTATTTTTTTGGCATTATTTAATGCATATTTTAAAAGTGATTTTGATTTTTTATACTCGGAATTGCGAGCATAAACTTGTGCTAAAGAAATAGAAGAAAATATGACTCCATCTATATATCCAATTTCTTTGCGAAGTTTTAGAGATTTCCTAAAATGTTGAATAGTTTCTTCTAGATTTCCATTAAAATAAAAAATATACCCTAAATGTCGTTCCGCATCGGCTTCCATAAATTTGGATTTGGACATTTTTGCATACTTAAGGCATTCACGAAGTGTAATGTTTGCTTGTTCTAGAAGTCCCCGTCTTAAACTTATTGTGCCTATTAAGTTTAAACATTGTGAAATTCCAAAGTAATCGTTTTGTTTTCTTCTCAATAAAAGGGATTTATAAAGTTGCTCTAAAGAACTATTCCAATATTTTGGCCCTTCTCTAAATCGATAAAATGCGATACCATAAATAGCTTTTGCCATAAGGATAGAATCCTTGTGGCTTAATGAGGTTTGTAGAACACTTTTGTATAACTTAAGGGCCTTTTTGTCCATAAAATTTTCATGAAAAGATTTTCTTAAAAAGATTTCAGCGAGGACAATTTTAATTCTCCCTGTTTCATTAGATGTAGAATCTTTCCGATTGAGATCAACTAATTTGTTTTGTAATAAAGATATTGCGTCATAAAACTTGCCTTCAAGTTTTAATTCTTTAATATTTTCTATAAAATTATTATACTCATCTTTTTCAGTTTGTGCGAAGGGTGATTCTATAGAAAGAAAATACATGCACAAAATAAATAGTATAATAGAGGAACTTTTCATAGTTTAATTTTTAATAACATTATTCCAAAAATCTAAGCCAATAGGAATATTCATTTTATAATAATTATTACCATGACCACCCTCGTTTAACCTGAAAGTGTGAGGTATAAGTTTTTTATTTAATTCTTGACTTAGTAGTATATTGGTCTCATAAAACTTAAGATGATCGCTTTTCCCTACATCGAAATATATTTTCTGACTACTTGAAAATTCTGTATTTCGAATTAACCAAATTAAATTCTGTCTCTGCCAATTTTCTTGTGTTATAGGAGAGCCATATATCGGAGAAAAATATGACTCCAGAAACGGTTTGCTCCAGTCAAACACATTAGTTAATTCTGGATAATGCACAGAGGCACTATGACTAATTAATATTCCAAATTTTTTTGGATTTTTAAACCCATTGAATAGAGCTCCTTCTCCTCCCATGGACACACCATATAGCCCTCTCTTATTTGGAGAATTTATCGTACGGTATTTAGTATCAATCAATTTGATTAAACTTGTGCTAATAAAATCAGACCATAATTGACCTTCCCCAACCCAGTTGGTGTAATTGTTATTTTGATTGTTGAATGTAACCAAAATAAATTCCTCCAACGTTCTTTTGTTGAAACCATCTCTTAGGATTGAATCTATTTTTAAATCATAAATTATAGAATCTGTTTGGTTGTAACCTGGTAAAAAATATAGGACTGGATATCTTTTGTTTGTTTTTTTATAATAGGTTGGTAGAATAGCCCTAATCCTAATTGAATCATACTTGTTTATTAATGAATCCTTTATATAAAATGCTTCTATCGATAGGGGTTTTTTAGATACTGATATTTCAGAAACATTTCGACAAGATATTATGCATATTGAAGCTGTTATAAAAGTTACAATTTTCTTGTTCATGAAAATGCAAATTATTTTGTCAATTTAATGGCCTTATCTCCATTTTCCCATGTAAAACTTGAAACCAAATTACCCTCATCTCGATTGAACTTGAGTTCTTCCATATAATTTGTATCATAAAAAACATCCTTTCTTAAAGGGATTAATCGATTGGCTCTCCATTTATCATGGTTTTCTATTTCAATTAGTACATTATTTTGCTTTTTTATTTTGATTGAATCATGTCCAATAATATAGGTTCCCTCAAATTCTAAAAATGTGCTAGGGAGAATTGATTTATCTTCGATTATATTTAAAAACTTCACATC
Organism: Maritimimonas sp. 2304DJ26-3; assembly: GCF_056591635.1. NCBI lineage: Bacteria > Pseudomonadati > Bacteroidota > Flavobacteriia > Flavobacteriales > Flavobacteriaceae > Maritimimonas > Maritimimonas sp. 2304DJ26-3. The sequence continues at coordinate 101,004 of NZ_JBWQOK010000001.1, read as the reverse complement.
TTTACCTAGTACGATATTCGAAAGTCCCAATGACATTTTTCGTATTGGCGTGCTATAATTATTACTTAAAATGACTATAAAAAATTCCTTGTACCCCCAAATAGATGCGTTATAACCTGGAGATTTCCCATATGTTCCTTGGTTGTAGAGTGGATCGGTCGATTCACTCAAATCACCATCCCTATAGGCTTTTTGAAATAAATACATGTCACGAGTAGTAGAATATATTGATCCTCCACCTATTTTAATAGACGGGTTGTAATAAAGGGGAGCTTGAAGACCCTTACCACTTAAATTCATCATGTAACCTTTTGCTAAGTTTTCAATAATTTTAATACCATTGTCATTGCCAGAGTTGCTCATTTTAGCAGGTATGAAAATGTTTCTTGTTAGGTAGTTACTATAGCTAAGACCTGAGACTTTTTCAATTATATAGGCTAGTAAAACATAACCTGAATTAGAATATCTTTCATCAGTTCCTGGAGCGAAATCTAACTGCCGGTTTTTAAACAGACTGATAACATCAGTTATTGAATAAAATTCTTTCGCAAACTGGTCATATTCGGAGAAATCATTTAAATGAGGAATTCCAGACGAATGATCTAGAAGTTGCTTCACTGTTATCATGTCCCCAAATGGATAATCGGTGATAAATTTAGAAAGTTTGTCTTCCAACTTTAACTTTCCTTTTTCTACCAATTGAATTATTGCAAGCTTTGTTATCGATTTGGATATCGAAGCGATTCTAAATTTTGTTTCTGATGTTGCAGCAACGTTATGTTCTAAATTTGCTTTTCCATAAGATTTCTCCAAAAGAACCTTGTCATTTTTCATTATCAAAATGTTACCGCTGAAGAGGTCATTTTTCTCAAATGATGAAATATATTCTTTTACAAGCTGTATTATTTTTACTTCTTGAGTAGAGTTAATTACTTGTTTAGCTTTAGTCGATGTAGATTCGTTATAACAACTAGATATTATAAATGCAAATAGAAATACTGTAAATTTTTTCAAATTAAATTAATGTTAAGGATGAAATATAAAATTAAATACTTCAATCTGATCAGCATTCTATTTAGGTCAAAATTTAGTACAAAACAATCGGGAAAAACTATGTTACTTTTTTGCGATATTGTAATGGTGTTAGCTGAGTTGCCTTTTTGAATTCAGCGAAGAAAGTTGACTTGGAATTATAGCCAACATCGAGTGCCAATTGCTCCATTTTCATTAAGTGTTTCGTGTTTTTAAGTATTTTTTTTGCTGCTTTAATTCTCAGTCCGTTCGTTAGAGTAAAAAAGCTACAATTCAATTCTTCATTTAAAATCTGTGATATATGATGTTTGCTAATACCAATTTTTTCAGATAGAAATTTCATTGAAAAATCCGATCTTAGGTACAGTTTGTCCTCCTCTAGAATATTTAATATTCTATTTAACTTTTCTGTTTTATATTCTTTACTTAGTGACGACTTTTCATATTTAATTATTTCCCTCTTAAAAGTAATTGGTTTTAAAATTACATAGAATGCAATTAAGTACATCGAAAGCGTTAGATATAAGCTTGAAATAAATTGAGGAACAATACTTTTAATAATATATGATCCGTTAATATCTCCATTTTGAGAAAAAATCAAAATCAAAGCATATATTGTCAATATACTTGTAAGATAAAAAAGCCAATGTCTATTAAGTAGGGAAATTAAAGATTTATATAAGTGCATAACTCTAAAACTTAAAAAACAATAAATTAGAATATGCAAGAAAATAATTTCAACAATAATCAAACCATTTATATTCCACGGGTCAAATGAAAATGCCATTTCCGTCTTCTCAATTCCCCAATCAGAATGAAAACCGCTCGCAATCAGATATAGTTTATATTTTGATGGTTGTAAGAAAAAATTGAAGGAATAAAGAAAATAAAAGATAAAAGGCAAATAATGGAGTATTTTTTTTCGAATTTTTCTTTTACTTAGTACTAAGGAATACTCGTACAATATCGGGCCTAGAAGAAAAATAAATGGTGTTGGAAACTTAAAAAAATGAATTATAAATTTCAAAAGACCAGATCTAGCCAGAAAGGATTCAACTAGAAATAACAATAGAATTATCAACCACCAAATAAGAAGTTTATGAGATTTGTTTTTTACTTTAAAAACAAGAAAAGATAACACAAATATACCTTGTATTATCCCAAATAAAATAACCATAATATACCAATCAAATTTCATGAGTTATTTTTTTGAAGTCATAAGGCATTACAGAATCCATGTTTATTCTTGTTCAGTGAATATTTTACTCTTTATTAGAGCAAAATAATGAATTTTCTTCCATAATTTCCCTGTATTAAAGACAAATAAAAATATCTTTTTGGACAAAATCTGTATACTAAAAGTAGATTCATATATGACCTTATTTTCAGATTAAATAATTGGAGTAGCTTGCAAAGTTCATAGTAAAACTAGGTTCTCATACCATTGTAATTAAGAATTATTCATTCAAAGTTTAAGGTGGCCGTGCAATGCAGTGGTAACCAATAACATCTTATTATTTAAGAAAATAGAAAATCCCAAAGCAAGCAGTTACTCGTTTTGGGATTTTCAATCAAACAGAAAATATAAACAATGCCTATTCGGCACTTGGTGGATAATTGGCCATAATTTCTGTTACGAATTCACTAATTCGTTCCTCTTTCTTTTCAATATTTTTTGCAGAACGCAAAGCACCAGTACCTACACCTTGCCATGCTAATTCTTTTTTCTTTGCATCAATTAAATCAATAAATAAGGTTCCTTCGGTAGATTTGACAACCGTTTGGTAGGCGTTAGATCCAAAACCTAATCCTAAAGGTCCAAATCCTCCATAATACCATGGGTACCATCCAAAGTAACGATTGTTATTATAGACATCAATCTTTTTACGTGACTTGGTAAAAATATTAACTAAAACATCTGGGTTCTTAGACTTTGTCAACCCTTTAGTCTCTAATTCTTTTTCAATCGCCTTTAGTATCCTACGCTTATCTAGATCAGAAATATCGACTTTATCTATCCCTTTTTTATAAAAGGCAAAGGTTTTATAATCGCCAAAGTCGGTTTTATCATCATAATTAGATGCAACTTTAACCGAAGCACAAGAAGTGGCTATAAAAAGTATAGTTAGTACAAGTAGTTTTGTAATTCTCATCATTATTATATTAAATACTAATCTCTATTTTATTCTGCACCAGGAGGATAACCTGCCATAATTTCTGAGACAAAATCCTTAAGACGCTCTTCTTTCTTTTCAACGTTTTGAGCAGGGCGAAATGAACCCGTACCTGTACCTTGCCATGCCAATTCTCTTTTTTTAGCATCTATCAGGTCAATAAATAAAGTACCTTGTACAGATTGGGTAATCTGATAATCATCAGCTCCAGCATTCCAAGGACCCCATGCTCCCCAGCCCCAGGCACCTAAACCCCATGGACTCCAAAGGCCCCAAGGCCCAAAACCACCCCAACCAAAGTTGTTATTGTTGCGTACATTTACCTTATTGCTAGACTTGGTGAAAATATTAACCAAAACATCAGGGTTTTCCGATTTTACGAAACCTTTAGCGGCTAATTCTTTTTCAATTGCCTTTAAGATTCTTTTTTTATCAAGGTCAGAAATATCAGCTTTTTCAATTCCTTTTTTATAAAAGGCATAGGTCTTAAATTCATTAAAGTTTGTAGACTTATCATAGTCTGAAGCCACTTGTACGGAAACACATGAAGTGGTTGCAAACAATACCGTGAGTAAGAGTAATTTTACTAATTTCATGCTGTTAATATATAATTAGATAATATTTGACTATATATTGCTCTCAAAATATAGTTGAAAACGTTAAAATAAATTAACAAGAATCATGCCGAATTTCCTCTAATTTAATGCTTTTATTATTGAGAGTTTGTTTTCTTATTATAACCATAAGGGCAATGCTTGCAGACACTTTCACAACAATAACCACGTTTTAAATGGTATTTTTCTGTAAAGACCTTATATCCTTGCTCAGAATAATAAAAATCATCTGGTTCTAATTCGGGTAATTTATTGTACACTTCATTACTAAATTATTGATGCAAAATTACATATTTACACGTTAATAATCTTGTTAATTTCTAGTGATTAATGGTAGCTGTAAAGCGTATGTATTTAAGTACATTTGTGCTTATTGGGTAATGAAGAGTAGTAATCAATCTATAGAATTTAATGGAATAGGGTTAACCGTTAAACGGGAAGATTTACTACATCCAATTATCTCGGGAAATAAATATCGCAAACAAAAATACAATTTAGAAGAAGCAAAACGGCTACACAAGGATAAATTATTAACGTTTGGAGGAGCTTATTCTAATCATATAGCTGCAGTAGCCGGAGCAGGAAAGGAATTTGGATTTAAAACTATTGGGATTATTCGTGGCGAGGAACTTAAAACTCGGTTTTTGGATAATGCTACGCTGCGCTTTGCCCGAGAATGCGGTATGCAATTTGATTTTATTTCTAGGGAGGCTTATCGAAAGAAGAATGATGCAGATTTTGTTGAAAGCCTTAGAGAAAAGCATGACGATTTTTATCTGATTCCAGAAGGAGGAACCAATGTACTTGCTATTAAAGGTTGTGAAGAAATTTTAACAAAAGAAGACCAAGAATTTGATCATATATGTGTGCCAGTTGGTACTGGAGGTACCGTTGCAGGTTTGATCAATTCCGCGAAAGCTAAACAGAAAGTCATAGGCTTTTCAGCTTTAAAAGGTAGTTTTTTAACTAATGATGTTAGAAAACTTACTAAAAGGCATGAAAATTGGCATATAAACAACGACTATCATTTTGGTGGTTATGGTAAAATAAATGACAAACTTATTACGTTTATCAATCAGTTTAAGCAACAAACGGGTATTCCTCTTGACCCTATCTATACAGGAAAAATGGTATACGGAATTGTTGACTTAGCAAGAAAAGAATATTTTAAAGGCAAGAGTAAAATCTTAATAATCCACACTGGAGGTTTACAAGGAATTGAAGGTGTTAATAAAAAATTAGAACGGCAGCAAAAGCCATTGATTGAATGATGAAAAACTTTTTTTTAATACTTGTGTTTTTTTCTTTATTAATGAGCTGTAGCTCTAAGAAAACCATTATTTCTTCTAAAAAGGAACCTCAAAAAGCTGTAGTAAAAACAAAGCCGCAAACTAAGCCTATAGCGGTAAAAAATATTGCTGTAGAGAAAGTTCCAAGAGCAGATGAACTAGTTTATGATCTTAAAAAACGAAAGCCATATTTACATAAAAGTACCTTAGCTTATGTTGAAGAATACAACGATATAGCTATAGCAGAAATGTTGAAGTATAAAATTCCTGCTAGCATTACGCTGGCGCAAGGTATACTAGAATCGAATAGTGGTAGGAGTCGTTTAACTGTAAAAGGTAATAATCATTTTGGTGTAAAATGCCACAGAAGTTGGAAAGGAAAGCGCATTTACCATGATGACGATGCTAAACAAGAATGTTTTAGAAAATATGAACACCCTTTATCATCTTTTAGAGATCATTCGTTGTTCTTATTTGAAAGAAAACGTTATGCCGCATTATTTGATTTAAAATTAACTAACTATAAAGGCTGGGCAAGAGGTTTAAAAAAAGCAGGATATGCTACTGACCCAAAATATCCTAAGAAATTAATTACCCTCATCGAATTGTATGAATTATATAAATTCGATGATTTTAATGATAAGTATGCAGGCGGGGTAACTAGAGTGAAGAAAAAAACACCGGTGAAACCTGGTACTTATGTTAAGGTTAAAAAAGGTGATACATTATATTCTTTAGCTAGACAATATAATTTAACTGTAGATCGATTAAAATGGTTAAACGGATTAAAAAGTAATGACCTTTCAATAGGCCAGAAAATTTATATAGAGTTATGAAAATAAAAAGCGGCTTTTGCCGCTTTTTTTATCTTCTATCTTGAAATTTTCTATGTCTCATTTTTCGTTTTTTCATCTTGCGTTTGGCCATTTTTCTCTTGGCCTTATGAGCTTTATGTTTTCTAGTTTTTTTCCAAGTATCAAACTGTTTTTCGTTTAATATCTTTTTCATTTCAGTTTGATGAACAAGTTGCTTATCTAACCTACTGTTTTTCAAATTAAAAAGCTCATCGTTAGATAATTGTTTTTTCTCTGCTCTAATGGCTTTTAACTCTTCCATTTTTTGCTTACGCTCAGTGGCTTTACGTTTATTAATCTCAAAAACCTGATCTTGTTGTTTTTTAGATAAGTCAAGATCTAAAGCCATTTTTTTAGTTTGTAATTCGGCTATTTGCTCAGCAGTAAAGTTTGGACGTTTGCGTTTCTGTTGATTTTCTTGCTCTTGCGCATAAACACCTATAGTGAATAATACTAACAAAACAAGACTTACTAATTTTTTCATACTATACATTTTAAATAATTTATAATTTTTACACAACTATGACTAGCTATAAAGTCAAAGGTTTAATTGTAGAGAATGGTTTAACAAAGCTTTAACTTTCTAGCTTTAAAAGTTAAGATTTCCTGTTGTTGATAGTCTCAATTACATCAATATCTTTAAATCTCTTAGAGATATCGTAATAATCGATTGGTAAGCGCGGTTTTTGTTCTTTTAAACTACCATTTACAAATGAACGTTGCAATATATCCTCTATCAAAAAATCTATTGCTTCACTTTCAGGGCGGTATTCACTTTTTAATGATAGTTTGAACATATTTGCAGTAGTATTATACCAAAAAGCTTTCCAACCACTTCGGTATTCTTTAACTAGATCAAAAGCAGTTAATCCAGTTTGACGATGTAGTAGCTTTATAAGAATGCGTCCTTCTGTGCGAGTCATTTTTTTTAGTTTATCTGTAAACTCACCTTCCATGTATTTTTGCATTTTTTTGGTGTGGCGTTTACGCTTCCGCTTAGAGCGTATTTTTGCTAACTGATCATTTAATTGTATCAATCGGTCAGCTGCTAATTTTGCATATGGGTAGGCTTTATGTACTTTTTTCCAATACCAATAATAGTATCGTTTTTCTTTTGTAGAATCGAATTTTAACTTATTTAAAACCACAACTTCATCTAAAGAAATAATAGCAGAATCACCTTTTATAATGATCAGGTCGTCAATAATTGTATCTTTTTTTACTTCTTGTGCTGAGATTGCAATAGTAAAAAGAACTAATATGTATATTAGAATATTCTTCATTATTCCTTTTAAAAGGAGGTTTTCAAATACCATTCCAAAAGTAGAATATTTATTAGACTCACTCTAAACATTAACGTTTATTTAGCTATAAATTATTACATTCGTGTACTAAATTTTAAACAATGGCAAAAAAGAGCATTCTCAATAAAAAATCACTTACGTTTTTAGAAAAATATTTGAATAATGCTTCACCAACTGGTTATGAGTGGGATGGACAAAAGATTTGGATGGATTATCTAAAACCTTATGTAGATGAATTTATTACGGATACTTACGGTACAGCTGTTGGTGTTATCAACCCAGAAGCTGAATATAAAGTTGTAATAGAAGGTCATGCTGACGAAATCTCATGGTACGTAAATTATATTTCTGATAATGGACTGATATATGTAGTGCGTAATGGGGGTTCTGATCACCAAATTGCTCCCAGTAAAGTTGTAAATATTCATACTAAAAAAGGAATTGTTAAGGGAGTTTTTGGATGGCCAGCGATTCACACACGTAGTAGAGCTAAAGAACAACCGCCAAAACCTGAAAATATTTTTATTGATGTTGGATGCAAGAAGAAAGAAGAAGTTGAAAAGTTAGGTGTACATGTTGGTTGCGTAATAACCTATCCAGACGAGTTTCATATTCTAAATAAGAACAACTTTGTATGTCGAGCTTTAGACAATAGAATGGGCGGATTTATGATCGCTGAAGTTGCACGATTATTAAAAGAAAATAAAAAGAAATTACCTTTTGGTTTATACATTGTAAATGCAGTACAAGAAGAGATTGGTTTACGTGGTGCTCAAATGATTGCAGAACGTATTCAGCCAAATGTAGCCGTTGTTACAGATGTTACGCATGATACTACTACACCGATGATTGACAAAAAGAAACAAGGTTATTGTGAGACAGGTAAGGGTCCTGTAATTGCATATGCGCCAGCTGTCCAACAAAAATTACGAGATCTTATTACTGATACTGCTGAATCAAATAAAATTCCGTTCCAACGAGCGGCATTATCTAGAGCTACAGGAACAGATACTGACGCTTTTGCTTATAGTGGAAGCGGCGTTGCTTCTGCGTTGATATCTTTACCATTACGTTATATGCACACTACGGTAGAAATGGTACATAAAGAAGATGTTGAAAATGTGATCAAGTTGATCTATGAATCGTTGCTTAATATTAAAAGTGGAGAAACCTTTAGTTATTTTGAATAGATAAAAGCCCCAAACGGGGCTTTTTAATTTAATTTTCCATCCAACCAATGAATAATATTGAGTAATAATTGATAATTTTCTTTAGCAATATCTAAACTCATCCCAAAGCGTCTTCTATTTGGCCCAGCTAATTGAGCAGTAAACATGGCTGCTTCTCCCCACATTACAACCCTACCTTTTCCATATTTTCTATATGCACCTTGCGACCATCCTTTAATAGGTGTTCTTGGAATACCCCTAAAAACCCATGCTGTGTCTGGCAACATATTTACATATTTATCATCAAAAGTTAAAACGGACGTTGCGTCATCAGGAATTTTGAATCCTTGACCTGTAAAAGAAACTATATTGTTTACAGTTTCATTAGCGCTATTCCCTTTTGTGATGCTATTTTCAGAAAGAGTATTGTTTTCTTTATTAAAATAAGCAGTGCCCCGGTTTGATTCTGTGTTAAAAACAAATCCATTTGTAAACTCAAAATCAAAAACAGCTGCTAATTTTTCAGCAGCGCCAGCCATAGGCATATGATCGGCAATTAGAAATAAACTGCCTCCATCATTTACCCATTGTTCTACGGTTTCTATTTCTTTTTTTGTAAAAGCAGATGGATTTGGTAAAACCCAGCTTCTAATGTTTACTTCGTTCAATGCATTAGAGATGACTAGTATTTTTCCTTTTGATAATTTTTCTTTAGTGAATTCCCCTGTATATCCGTCAATTACATAACCATCTCTTTTTAATAAGTTGGCAAAAGCCCAATAGTTACCATCTTTGGTGTGAAAATTATGATGACCTTCATCAATAAAAATCAATGAACCTTTACCAGACCTATACATTGGTTTTTCTATGGTCGGATTATAAGTAGTATCAGGTATTTGTTGCGTAAATGTTACTTGCGCGAAAAAAATAAAGATTAAAGCAAATAGTAATGATCTCATTATTTCGTAGGATTAATTATGTTGCTTTTTAAAGTCGAATTCATATATAACCAAACTATCATTTTCGTATCCCATTATTGTTCTCTTGTAATTACTTGCATCTATAAATTCATATTTTACCTGATACGGATTTTTATAATCTTTGTTTTCGAAAATGATTCCGTTTTCGCTAGATTTTATTGCTTTAAATATTTTTGGATTTGAATTTTTTATTACGCTAAAAAGAATAATATCTGAACCAACTTTTTCTATTCTTGTTTTGGCACTATAGCTTGTATCTGCTTTTTCAATATAATAACCTTGTTGTTGCATCCAACCGTTTTTCTCTAATTGCCAAGTTTCATGGAGTTCACCAGAAAATGCATTGGTTTTCCATGAGCCACTTAATTTTGAAACAAGGTTTAAGTTATCTTTAATACGTGATTGTTTAGAACAAGATATAATTAATAAGATGCTTGCTAAAAATAGAATAGATTTCATAGATGATATTTTATTTTGGGAAAAGCGATTTATCTAAACCAGGGACTAATTTTAATGCATTTTTGAAGTAAACCTTTTTTAAAACGTCATCTGATAGGTTTAAGCCATACATAGCCCAAAATGCATGATATTTTTTATGGTAAGGAAAATATTCATCATCAGATTCTAGAACCCTAAAATACGTAGGGAATTCTTCTGGTTTCCAACTGTCCTTCCCAAAAAGAATTCTGTCTTGATATTTTTCGAAGAATGCTTTTGCGAAGCGAGGTTGACGACCTAATTCTGCTATAATAGCACCGATACCCACATACATATTTGGCATTTCTTCTAATAGCTGTCCAAGCTTCCCTAAATCATTTGCGTACCAACCCATATGCGCATTTATAAACTTGGTTTTTGGATGTTTTTTAAACATATTATGTTGCTCTGATATTAGTTGTTCCCAAGGAGCGGGATTATCGGCTCCACGCTTTCTTCTTGGTTTTGTTTTTAACTCTAACCAACGTTCGTTATCGCCATCAAACTCATCCCAAAAAGATTTAGGGTCGGCAGTATGTATCAAAACAGGAACGCCCATTTCGGCACACTTTGCCCAAATAGGATCTAAGCGAGGATCATCTACTTTTAATCGATTACCATCAGTGTCTTTGTTATACATACCTAAGCTTTTATAAACTTTTAATCCTCTCGCACCATTATTTATATCTTGTTCTAATTGAGCTGCGGCTTTTTCTGCCCAACCTTCTGAGCCAACTTCTTTGAAATTTACATTAGCAAAAACAACAAACCTATTTGGGTAGTTATCATCAATATTCTTTACTGACTTTTTTAGATTTTCACCCGAGCGACCACTTAAATTAACCATGATACCCATGTTCAATGTATCCATAGCGGCAATAACGGGTGTAAGATCTTGTTCAGCCATTTTATATTGATGCCCATGTATATCAATAAAAGGGAATTTTGCCTTTTTTATAATACTGCTCGGAACGATCAAGGTAGACTTTGGATTGTACTGTTCAAAAGTGAGGTCCTGGGCCTTTAAGCAGCTAGATAGAAAAACCATAATGCAAAGCAGGGGTAATATTTTAAATTTCATTGTATTGAATTAATAGTTTATAAAGATACCAATAGCGGAACAAGTATAGAAGACTTTAGCAAATGTTTAACAATATATGAATTTAAATTAATGAGTTTAGATTTAACTACATTTGCTCAATGCAAACCAATCAACCGAAACTTGAATTAGAATTTGTAACATTAATGGCCTCATTAATGTCGATAGTGGCATTGTCAATAGATGCTTTATTACCTGCTTTGCCGGAAATAGGCTCTTATCTTAAAGTGGTTAATACAAATGATAATCAGTTAATGATTACAATGATCTTTTTAGGGCTAGGTTTTGGGCAATTGATTTTTGGACCTTTATCTGATAGTTTTGGTCGAAAGCCCATAGTTTATGCTGGTTTTTTATTGTTTATAGTTGCTAGCATTATTTGTGTAACTACTAAGAACTTTGAGATGATGATTTTTGGACGAGTACTGCAAGGCATTGGGTTGTCTTCTCCTCGTACTATGGCAATCGCTATTATTCGAGATAGATATTCTGGCGATTACATGGCTAAGATCATTTCAATCGTAGTTATGGTCTTTATACTGGTTCCGGTAATCGCACCTGCTTTAGGACAATTTATCTTAAATTATTACCACTGGAAAGTTATTTTTTATGTAAATCTAGTTTTTGGCTTACTTGTCGTGTTTTGGTTTTGGATACGGCAAAGGGAAACTTTAAAGCCTGAGAACAAAATACCTTTTAAAAGAAGTATATTTATTGACGGTACAATAGAATTTTTGAAATACAAAGAAGTCATTGCCTTCACCATTGTGTCGGGATTTATTACAGGTTCTTTTATGGTGTATTTAAGTACGTCTCAACAGATATTTGAGCAACAATATAGTATGGCAGAGCTATTTCCATATATTTTTGCAAGCCTAGCTATTTCTGTAGGATTGTCAACTTTTTTGAATAGCCGTTTGGTAGTGCGTTTTGGTATGTGGAAAATAGCATATATAGCTTGTATAGCTTATGTACTAATTTCTTTGATTTATGTACTGTTGTTTTGGTCAGGAAAAAACCCTAGTATAGAAGTTTTATTAGGTTTTTTTGCGCTACAATTCTTTGCTATTGGTTTCTTATTTGGAAATCTACGAGCGTTGGCTATGAACCCTCTTGGACATATTGCGGGTATAGGCGCTGCAATTAATGGATTTGTATCAACAGTAATGGCAGTGCCTATTGCTAATTATATTGGGAGTTTTGTAAAGGACTCTGTGTTGCCTTTGTTTATAGGTTTTTCTGTATTTGGTTTGTTATCTCTTCTTACTTTCTTATATGTGAAGAAGAATAGATCTTTAGATGGGATATAATAATCATTTGCTTTTCATCTTCTAATTTTTAAGTAATATTTAACGGTCTTTGTTAACTCTGATGGTTATTTTTAGATAAAAGCAACATATATGAAATATTTAGTTTTTCTTTTTACATTTTTTTTAATCTCTTGCAATAATATTGTAGATATTGAACAAGAGAAAAGTCAAATTATAGCATTAATAGATTTAGTACACCAAGCACATTTAGAAAAGAATGCGCAAAAATTTTATCAATCAAATGCTGAACAATGGATTGATATTAGAAATGGAGAAATAAATAAGATTAAGAAAGTAGATCGAATTTCTTCAACTCAGAGTTATCTAGATAATATGAAATTTCTTCAGCTGGATACTTTAGGTAGTCCAATCATCGAAATTTCTGAAGATGCTACTCTTGCCACTTATAGTAGTAGAGTGCTTGTTAAAGGTGAATTAAATAGCACACCAATATTGTGGATCGTTGCATGGCAAAATGTGCTAAGGAAGATAGATAGTGATTGGAAAATAGTTAATTCAGTGAATACTGAAGCGAGCAAAAAAATCTCTGCTGCTGTTATTTTAAATCAAATAAGGTCTAATCTTGGAAAGATAGATTCTTTAAATTCCATTTCTGCTCTAGCGGATTGTATAGGCCCAGATGGAAATGATTTTAAAACTTTAATTTATTCAAAAAAAGGCGATGGACGTATGGAACAACTTAGTGGTAAGCGGCATAGCGTTTTTAAACATGGTGAACAATCTTGGGGAAAAAATTTAGTTTCTGCAAAAGTATATGATAGCCTTAGTTCAAGTTTAAAAGTGTTTGCCAAATCGCATGAATTACATTGGTTAAGTATATACCCTGAAAGTAGATATTACAACCAACAATTTGAAAAAATCGTAGATTTTAAAGAAAAAAAAGCTATAAAAATTGGATTTAAAGATGATGCTAATAATCCTGTTAATTTTTATTATGATTTCGAAAATTATTTACCGCTGGCTTTCGATATTGTTATTGATGATAATGGGAATACAGTAACTACATATTTTGATAATTGGAATGAACAAGATGGAATTAAACTATTTACAAACGCAACATTTGATCAAGGGGGGTTATTGTTTAAATACAAATTTTCTGAACTTAAAATTAATTCTTTGAAAGACGACGATTTTCAGTCTAAAGAAGCTCGTATTTCTTTATAAAGAATTGCCCATAATTTCTTGCACCACATCTGGGTTTAAAAGAGTAGATGTGTCACCTAAATTACTTGTATCCTGTGCAGCTATTTTACGTAAAATACGACGCATAATTTTACCACTACGTGTTTTTGGTAAACCGCTTACAAATTGAATTTTATCGGGCTTTGCAATGGGTCCAATAGAATCACTTACTTTTTGTCGTACAGATTGTAATAGCTCATCCGTAGCATCGAAACCATCATATAAAATAACATAAGCATAAAGAGCATTTCCTTTTACATCATGAGGAAAACCAACCACAGCACTTTCAACTACGGCTTCATGCTCGTTAATGGCATTTTCAATCGGAGCTGTACCTAAATTATGGCCAGAAACAATAACCACGTCATCTACGCGACCTGTAATTCTATAATTACCATTTTTATCACGTAAAGCACCATCACCAGGAAAATACTTTCCAGCATAAGCTGAAAAATAAACATTCTTATAACGCTCATGGTCGCCATAGATAGTCCGAGCTAACGAAGGCCATGGATATTTAATCGCTAAGATACCTTCAGCTTCGATAGTCATAATTTCATTGCCATCTCCATCTAATAGAATAGGCTGAATACCAATCATGGGAAGAGTAGCATAGGTTGGTTTTTGTGGCGTGACTCCACCAAGAGAGGTGATTAACATACCACCAGTTTCGGTTTGCCACCATGTATCAACAATTGGGCATTTACCTTTACCAACATGTCTATCATACCAATGCCATGCTTCTTCATTAATAGGTTCACCTACAGTACCTAAAATCTTCAAGCTCGACAGGTCATATTTATCCACCAAACTTGTTGGGTGTTTTGCCAGAGCTCTAATGGCAGTAGGAGCCGTATAAAACTGATTCACTTTATGTTTTTCACAAACTTGCCAGAAGCGCCCAAAATCAGGGTAGCTGGGCACACCTTCAAACATCACAGTTGTAGCTCCAGCGGCTAAAGGTCCATAAACTATATAGCTATGTCCTGTAATCCAACCAATGTCTGCAGTACACCAATACACATCACCTTCATCATATTGAAATACATTTTTAAAGGTATAGGTAGTATACACCATATAACCACCACAAGTATGCACCATTCCTTTCGGTTTTCCAGTAGAGCCAGAAGTGTATAAAATAAAGAGCATATCTTCGGCATCCATTTCTTCTGCTTCACAAGTATTAGAGACACCTTCTAGAGCTTCATGCCACCAAATATCATTTGTGTTCCAGTTGATGTTTTGCCCTGTACATTTATAAACAATTGTTTTTTCTATTGAGGGGCATGCTTGTAAAGCTTCATCAGCAATGTCTTTTAAAGGAGTTGTTTTATTGCCTCTATAGCCACCATCAGCGGTTAGCAGAATTTTACAAGAAGCATCATTAATTCTAGCAGCTAATGCTGAGGCAGAAAAACCTGCAAAAACTACAGAATGTATCGCGCCAATTCGAGCACAGGCTAATACTGCAACGGCTAATTCTAATACCATTGGCATATATATACAAACACGATCACCTTTGTCGATATTATTAGCTTTCAAAACATTTGCAAATCGACAAACCTTACTATGCAATTCCTTATAAGAAACATGCAGCGATTCTTCGTTAGGATCATTTGGTTCCCAAATGATGGCAGTTTGATCGCCACGTGTTTCTAAGTGCCTATCTAAACAATTTTCGGTAATATTCAATTTGCCACTCACAAACCATTTGGTTTCTGGTTTGGACCAGTCGTATTCTAGTGTTTTGTTCCACTTTTTTCTCCAATAAAATTGTTCTGCCATAGAATTCCAAAAAGCCTCTGGATTTTCAACACTTTTTTGGTACACTTCTTTATATTCTTGCTGTGATTTAATTTGCATTCTTAATTTTATATTTAGTGATCGAGTGCTTTGGCTGCACCAGATGGTATTCTAATATTATCTACTATTTCTTGTACTTCTTTAGGCGGTTCTGGTGTAAATGATGAAACTAGTATTGAAATAAAAAAGTTTACGATCATGGCAATTGTACCAAATCCTTCAGGAGAAATACCGAGCCACCAATCTTCTTTAGTTCCTCCACCAAACCAGTCGAATTTAAATTTTAACATGTAAAAAAGCATCAATAAAATTCCTATTACCATTCCAACAATTGCTCCGTCTTTATTCATTCGTTTGTAGAAAATTCCTAAAATTATCGCTGGGAAAAATGATGCAGCTGCCAAGCCAAAAGCTAAAGCAACCGTAGCGGCGACAAAATCGGGAGGATTGATGCCGAAATAACCTGCAATTACCACAGCGACTACAGCTGAAAGACGAGCTGCAATTAGCTCACCTTTTTCCGTAATACTTGGCTTAATAATTTTCTTGATTAAATCATGTGAAATTGATGATGATATTACCAATAATAATCCCGCAGCGGTCGATAACGCCGCAGCCAAACCACCTGCAGCTACCAATGCAATTACCCAATTTGGTAAATCAGCAATTTCTGGATTTGCCAATACCATGATATCTCGATCGACAGTCAGTTCATTTTTTACAGCATCTGAAACGTATTGAACTTTTCCATCCTTATTTTTATCATCAAATTTTATGAGCCCTGTAGTTTCCCAATTGCTAAACCATTCTGGTAATTCTTCATATTCTTTATTACTAACTGTTTCTATCATATTTGTTCTTGCAAACACCGCAATTGCTGGTGCCGTTGTATATAGAATCGTAATAAATAATAAAGCCCACCCAGCAGATTTTCGGGCGTCACTCACTTTTTTTACAGTAAAAAATCGAACGATTACATGCGGTAATCCTGCGGTACCCACCATAAGTGCAGCAGTTATAAAAAATACATCTATTTTTGATTTGCTACCAGAAGTATATTCATGAAAACCTAATTCTCTGTGTAACCCATCTAGTTTGTCTAAGAGGTAAACACCATCGCTTCCTGCACTGCCAAAGCCTATTTGAGGTATTGGGTTTCCCGTCATTTGAATTGAAATGAAAATAGCAGGAACCATAAATGCAAATATTAATACACAATATTGTGCCACTTGGGTGTATGTAATGCCTTTCATACCGCCAAGGACTGCATAAAACAACACGATAAACATCCCGATTAGGACACCCGTATTTATATCGACTTCTAGAAATCTTGAGAATACCAAACCAACACCCCGCATTTGCCCGGCGACATATGTAAACGAAACCAAGAGTGCGCATAGAACAGCTACAATACGAGCAACATCAGAATAGTAACGATCACCTATAAAATCTGGCACTGTGAATTTTCCAAACTTTCTTAAATATGGAGCTAACAAAAGGGCCAATAGAACATAGCCTCCAGTCCATCCCATTAAATAAACTGAACCGTCATAACCACTAAAAGAAATGATACCAGCCATAGAAATAAAAGAGGCCGCAGACATCCAATCTGCTGCAGTTGCCAAACCATTAGCAATAGGATGAACGCCTTTGCCGGCTACATAAAATTCACCCGTGGAATTAGCTCTAGACCAAATAGCAATGCCAATATATAAAGCAAAAGTGATCCCAACGATAACCCATGTCCATGTTTGTATATCCATTATTTAATCGTTGAGGTTATATTTTTTATCTAGTTTATTCATTAGCTTGATATATACAAAAATGAGAACCACAAACACATAAATAGAGCCCTGTTGCGCAAACCAAAAACCCAGTTTAAAACCACCTAATTTTATCATATTTAACTGGTCAACCAATAATATTCCGAAAACGTATGAAACTAAAAACCATATAGACAATAGAATGGCCAAATATTTTAAGTTTTCTTTCCAATATTTTTTTTGAAATTCTGAGGCCACAGGTTTGATTTTATTAATTATCAAGCAAGATAAAATTTATTATCGTAAATCAATAGTCTTTTCTATTAGCAACAACTCTTAAAGGTTTAAAATCATTTTTGACCCTATAAATAACATATTCATTACTTTTAGAAGAACAATAAAATGTAATGAAATTAGTTTTATTGATATCAACCATCACCCCTATTGTATGAAAAAGACAAGCCTTATAGTTTTTCTACTTTGTCTAATATCAAATTTTGCTTTTGCTCAAAAAAATACTAATCCAAATTCGGATGACAAGTCCCTAGCTGAGAGCCTTAAACAGAAATTTGAAGATGATGAAATTGTTATAAAAGAAAGTTCTGAAGTGATCACTTTTGATTATGATTCAAAAAATGAAAAGGTAATTGCTAATCACGCACAGGATAAAGAACTCATAAATCTTGACAGTAGAACTAGTATTCAAGAGTATTGTTTTTATGACAGTGAATCTAAAGTAACAAAGTTTGAGGTGCGCTTTAAAAATAATAAAAAGAATAAGCTATATATTAAAGACGAAGCTTATAATAGTGATGATTTATTCCATAATGATACCAGAGTTAAATATGTTAACTTAAATTTTCCTTTAAAGGGTTATAAGTATAAAACATCTATTAGTAAAAAGTATAATGATATAAAGTATTTCACAAGTATTTACTTATCTGATGAGTATCCTATATCTAATAAAGAAGTTAAGATTGAGGTGCCAGATTGGTTAAATTTAGAATTAAGGGAAATAAACTTTAAAGGATATAATGTTAATAAAAAAGAAGAATCTAAACCAGGAGTTAAAGTGTATACTTATACTTTAAAAGACGTGCCGGCTATGCATAAAGAAAAGAAATCGCCTGGTCCGACCTATATTTATCCTCATATTTTAATACTTCCAAAATCTTTTACAAAAAATAATCAATCTAGAATCATTTTTGATTCTACCAAAGACTTGTATAAATGGTATAAAGAGTTGACTAACTCTTTAGAAAATGATAACACTAGTTTTAAGGGAACGACGCAGAGTTTGTTAAAAGAAGGTGATAATGATATAGAGAAGATAAAGAAAATATATTATTGGGTTCAAGATAATATTCGTTACATAGCCTTTGAAGATGGTATTGCAGGTTTTAAGCCCGATGAAGCTGCGAATGTTTACAAAAAAAAATATGGTGACTGTAAAGGTATGGCTAACCTTGCTAAACAAATGTTGATTGAAGCAGGTTTTGACGCGAGATTAGTATGGATTGGTACTAAGAGAATAGCCTACGATTATTCAACACCCAATTTGTCGGTAGATAACCATATGATATGTGCAGTTTATAAAGATGGTAAATACTTGTTTTTAGATCCTACTGAAAAGTTCAATTCTTTAGGCGAATATTCAGACAGAATTCAAGGTAAACAAGCTTTAATTGAAAATGGTAAAGATTTTATTTTACAAAAAGTACCGGAAAAAGATGCATTGTTTAATAAAGAAGAAAAAAAATATTCTTTTAAAATAGAAGGAGAAAAGCTTACAGGCACTGCAGAGAGGATATATAATGGAGAGAGCAGGGCTTCTTTGCTGTATATCTTTAATAATATGAAAAATGATAAAAAAGAAGATATACTAAATAATTATTTAAATAATAATAACACAAATATTAAATTATCTAATCTAGAAACGTCTGACTTTTTAGATAGAGATGGTAAACTCACATTTAATTACAATCTATCTATTAATAATGCTATTTCTTCCTTTGATGATAATATTTATCTAACTCTTGATTTTGATAAAGAATTATCAGATCTGAATTTTAAAAAGAGGAAAACGGATTATATTTTTAATTTTAAAAAGAGTTTATACACAGCAACTAAGATTATGATCCCTCGAGGATATAAAGTTGCTTATTTACCTGAAAATTTAGATTTGGTTTCAAAAAATTATTCATTAAAAATAGAGTTTTCTGTAGTTGATAACCAGATATACTATAAAAAAGACTTTAAAATTAATAATGCAAAAATTGAAACTGAAGATTTTGATGAGTGGAATGTTGCAATATCGAAAATAAAAAGTGTTTATAATGAACAAATAATTTTAGAAAAAATATAATAATGAAATATAAATTTTTAATAGTAGCCTTACTAACGTTTGTCCCTTATAGTTTTAGCCAACAAAAATTTGAAATTGAAGCCAAAGAATTTTTTTGGGGAGAAAATGATGAATTTAAAAACATTATAGAGATTCCAGAAAAATGGAAGAATGAGTCAGCGGTTATTTTATATAAAAATGTAAATTATGATTTTCATAAATTCGGAAAAAAGGTTACATATAAAACCTCAATTAGAAAAAGAATTAAGATATTAGATAATGCAGCTTTAGAAGAATTTTCTGAGTTTTCTTACGAAAAAAGGTTTAGATCATCTAAAGGAATGTTTGTTTGGAAAAGAGGAAGTAATATTGTTGGTATAAAAATTATTAAACCAGATGGAAGAGAGATTGAGATAGACATTGATAATGAGGCAGTACAAGAAGATGGTAAGAATAAAATAGCTATTGCTAATTTAGAAGTAGGTGATATTATAGATTATTATATCTATAGAGTAGAGCCTTTTAAGTCTGTAACAGCTTTTGGGTTTAAACCCGTAGAAAATACTTTAAGTGAAGAATACCCTATAATTGACTTTAAGTTATATTTAGAAACTGAGAACGACTTTTTTATAAATTTTAATACTTATAATGGCGCTCCTAAATTGAAAGAATTACCTACGGGCAAGAACAATTTTAGAAAATATGAATTAATAGATTCAGATATTAATAAAAGCCCCAATTCTAGATGGTATTATCCTTTAGTTGAAACCCCTTCCTATAAATTTCAAGTATATTTTGCCAGATCAGGCGCTTTTGAAAATAGAGCGTTAGCGTTTTTACCAGAAAAAGAGAATATTATTAAAACTAATGTTAGCAAAGAAGAGGTTTTAGATTTGTATGATAAAAGGTTTAAGCCTAATGGAGATCTTGATAATGTAAAGAAATTTTTAAAAAATAATAAGTTTAACTCTAAAGAGGAATTAGTTACTGCAGTTTACTATTTTTTACGAAGTAACAACCTAACGCGATATATTGAGGCCTTATATTTGAGTGAGGCTGAGGTAATTGATTTGTCTTATATATATTCCTTTTATTCAGGATTTTTTGGAAGTCAAAAACAATTTGTTAGATTTTTCATAGAGTTTTTGAAAAAGGAAGATATAGATTATGAAATTATAGTTGCTAAGAAAAGGTATGATGGGAGTTTAGATGAATTATTAATAGAAAAGAATGTAAATGTATTGTTAAAGATTAATACAGAAAAACCTTTGTACGCAGCTTATTTTGGGCCACATACAAGTATAAATGAATTTTCTTCATTATTAGAAGGTACAAAAACTTATGAAATGTCAGCCTCAAGAACCAAATTGGATAAAATTGAAGAGAGTAGCTTACCAAAGACTTCACATTTAGAAAATGTTTCGAATCAAGATATTACTGTAACTATAGATGATGATTTTTCTGGATTTTCAGTTTCATCTAAGATTAGTTTAAAAGGGCATGAAAAATCAGATGAACAATATGAGTTACTATCTTATTTAGATTATATTAAAGAAGATTACAGTAAATATAGTACTAACGGCGTTTTAGGTATCGATAATAGTAAGAAACTAAAGAAAAGATATGGTGAAAAAAGAGATGCCTTTAGAGAAAAAACACTTGAGAAGCAGAAAGAAACGTTCAAAAAATATACTGAACAAGAGTACTCATTTGAAGAGATTAATGACCATATTTTTGAAATAACGAGCTTAGGAAGATTTGGATTTGATTCTTCTTTTGAGTTTAATGAAAGTTTTAATGTTAAAAATGAGTTGATTAAAAAAGCAGGTAAGAATTATATTTTTGAAATGGGTAAGCTTATTGGTGGGCAAATAGAATTAAAAGAAAAAGAGCGTAAAAGAGAACTTAATATTTATAGAGATTATCCAAGAACTTTAAACTATACAATTAAGCTTAACATACCAGATGGGTATGAATTGTCAGGTATTGATAAGTTGACAAAATCTGTAGACAATAGAACAGGTAGTTTTTTAAGTAGTGCTAAAATTGATGGTAAAATTTTAATCGTAAACGCTTCTAAAATTTATAAAAATAATTTTGAACCTAAGGAGAATTGGGATTTAATGATCGAATTTATAGACGCCGCGTTTCAGTTCACTAATGAAAAGATATTGCTAAAGAAAAAATAAATTTATTACTTTTAATTTAAAACTAATATGTGATAGAGCTTTCCGAACTATTTAATGTACTTATCTTAAATTGGGAAGTAGTAATATTATTTTTTCTAATCGCCGTTTTATATTCCTCAGTTGGCTTTGGTGGAGGCTCTAGTTATTTGGCAATTTTAGCTTTGACAGGATTGAGCTTTATACAATTTAGAGCTATAGCATTGCTTTGTAACATTGTGGTTGTATCAGGAGGAACATACATCTTTGCCAAAAAAGGACATTATAACTGGAAAAAAGTACTTCCTTTGGTTTTATTGAGTGTGCCTTTAGCATTTTTAGGAGGATATTTAAAAATAAGTGAAACTTTCTTCTTTATATCATTAGGCGTTACATTGTTAATTGCTGCTATTTTAATGTGGGTATCTAAATATATAGTGAGTGAAGCAAAGGAAAGCAAAGGAGTGAAGTCTAAAATTGTTGACAGTAGTATAGGAGGTTTAATTGGATTTATTTCTGGTATGGTTGGTATTGGTGGCGGTATATTTTTAGCACCTTTATTACACCTTATAAATTGGGACACGCCTAAACGAATCGCTGCAACAGCAAGTTTTTTTATTCTGGTAAACTCTATTGCTGGGTTATTAGGGCAAATACAAAACCCTGATTTTTATTTTGAACCTAATATTGCATTTTTATTAATGGTTATTGTATTTTTTGGTGGGCAAATTGGGTCACGTTTAAGCGCTACCAAAATTTCACCTTTTATATTAAAGAGAACTACAGCTGTATTGATTGCTTTTGTAGGTGTAAGAATACTTTTTAAATATATTTAATATATTTTTTTGATTAGAATTATACCAATTGGTATAATTTATTATATTTGTAGTATGATTTTGACAAAGGCCGAAAAAACAAGTCAATTTATAATAGAAAAGACTGCGGCTATTTTTAATAGAAATGGATATACTGGTACCAGTTTATCTGACATAACAGAGGCAACAGGACTAACTAAAGGTGCTATTTATGGTAATTTTAAAAATAAAGAAGAGCTAGCTTTAGAAGCTTTTAATTATACGATTAAATATCAAATGGACGAGATTAAAGAGATCATTAATACAATTGATTCACCTTTAGCAAAACTCTTTGCTATTACAAACTTCCATCGTAATTACTATACTAAATTGGTTGAATATGGTGGATGCCCCATTGTTAATGTGGGTGTCGATACCAATCATACTAATCCAGCTTTGTTTGTAAGAGTTAAATATGTAATTGATAAAATACAAGGTAGTATTACATCAATTATTGAAGATGGTATTTTTAGAAACGAAATAAGAGAAGATATTAACGCTATGAAATATGGAGTCCGTATTTATTCGTTGATTCAAGGTGCAGTATTTACTTCTATGATGTCAAATGATGAACAATCACTTATTGATATGATGAATCATGTAGATAAAATGATTCAAACAGAGATGAAAAAATAATTTTTTTGAAAAAAAATATACTGATTGGTATAAAATATTGAATAATGGGAATACAATTAAGAATATTAAGGATTTATTTTAAGATAACATCCTTTTTAACTCCTAGATTAAGCGGAATTCAAGCTTTTAAAATATTTCAAAGGGTGCGAAAGAAAAGTGTTCGCAAAAGAGAAGAGGTGTTTTATGAACGTGCTAAGCACTTTAGAATACCCTCGTTTAAAGAAGATATAAATTGTTACGAATTGGGTAACGCCAAAGGCGATTTGGTATTTCTTGTCCATGGTTGGGAATCGAATGCAGGCAGTCTATCTAGATTTGCTTTTGAATTGGTAAATAAAGGTTATAGAGTCATTAGTTTTGATTTACCAGGTCATGCCAAAACGAAATCTAACTATACTAACCTGTATGAATGTAAGGAAGCTTTTAAGTTGGTATTAGAGTTTATTGAACCAAAAGAACCATTTACAGTAGTATCTCATTCCTTTGGATCTGCCGTTTCAACTTATACCTTGTCTAATTTAGATTATAAAGTTGATAAGTTTGTATTTCTTACTTCACCTAATTCAATTCTTGAGGTGTTTAATGACTTTAAACATATAATTGGTATCTCAGACAAATCCTTTTCGTATGTTCTGCGAAAAGCTAAGACACTCCTTAATGAAGATGTTGTTAAAGTAAATGTTGGCGAAAAGTTACAAGAAATATCTTTTTCTAAACTGTTATTGGTTCATGATAAATCTGATAAGATTATTTCAATAAGAAATTCTGAAAAAATAAAAGAAAAAAATAAGGAAAAAGCTGAACTTAAAGTCTACAATAAAATTGGACATTATCGTATGCTATGGAACGACAATGTGGTAAATGATACCTTATCATTTATAGCCAGTTAAAAAAAAGAGCCATTGTGCAAATTCGACATAAATATTCATAATGAGGTTAACAAATGAATATCGTGCAATGGCTTTTATTCTAACTTACCGAGGTATAATCCTTTTATAATACCATCTGCCAGACCTATTTTTGGTACATGAATTTTACGAGCACCACTCCATTTCATAGCTGATAAATAAATTTTTGTAGCCGGAATAATCACATCTGCACGATCAGGATTTAAGCTTAATTCTGAAATACGCTCATCATAACTCATGTTTTTTAAGAACTGATACTGTGCATTTAAGAAAATATACGACAGTGGTTTCCCTAGGGTTCTACCAGACATTTTAAAAAGCTTATTAATATTACCTCCAGACCCAATTAATGCTAATCGTTTTAGATCTTTAGTATTTTCCTTTATCCATTTCTCAACCTCTTTAAATATGGCTTTATTTTCAGATTTTGTATTATTAATTAATCGTACTGTTCCCATTTTAAATGATTTAGATGTTACTATTTTTCCTCTTGAAAAAATGGTAAATTCTGTACTACCACCACCAACGTCAACATATAAGTAAGAATCATCAGAATTTATTAATTCATCTAAATCAGTTGAAGAGATAATCGCTGCTTCCTTTTTGCCATCAATAATATCAATCTGTATGTTTGTCTCTTTATAAATTTTTTCTACAATAGCAGAACCATTAGATGCTTCGCGCATTGCAGAAGTAGCGCAGGCTTTAAACTTTTCTACACCATGTACGCTCATTAATAATTTAAAGGCGTTCATAGCGTAGATCATACGTTGACTATTTTCTTCGCTAATATTACCTTTACCAAAAGCATCTGCACCTAAACGAATAGGTACACGCACCAAAGAAGATTTTTTGTATTGCGTTTCTCTATTTTTTTTTATAACTATGTTGGCCACCAACAATCGAATGGCATTAGAACCAATATCGATTGCAGCATATTTTTTTATTTCCAAACTTTAATTAATTTTTTGGATGTTTGTGATGTTTGGGAAACTCGACGACGAAAGTTTCTCCTTTTTTAAGATTTTTCCAATGCTTAATGTCAAATTTAATACCCACAACACCACAAGTAGGTACATGAGAAATAAATTTATCACCAAACTTGTTTACAAAGGTGCTAATTCCATGGTCATGGCTAAAAATAATAGCGGACTTAAAACCATCATCTAGAGCTTTTACTGTCTTTATTAAATACCCATCACTAAAGCTATATAACGATTTGCTGATCTTTAAATTGGCTAACGGATAATTAAAAGTATAGCTAAATATCATCGCAGTATGTAATGCTCTATTGGCACAACTAGACATAAAGACATCTGGCGTGTCAATTTTCTTTTCTAAAACATTAGAAACTAAATAGGCATCATTAATTCCTCTTTTTTTTAGTGGTCGATCTATATCGCCAACACCTTCATATTCCCAAGAAGATTTTGCATGACGTACGATATAAAGTGTTTTCATTTTTTACCGAAGGGGGTTAGTTAGCTTTTAACTTCAAATATAAATGTTTTATTTATTCATGGTGCTAGACGTTCTTTTTTCCAATCAAAATTTTCTAGTAAAGTATATCGAATTCTATCATGCATTCTGTTAGGGCGGCCTTGCCAAAATTCAATTGAAATAGGTTTTACTAAATAACCTCCCCAATGTT
Organism: Maritimimonas sp. 2304DJ26-3; assembly: GCF_056591635.1. Lineage (NCBI taxonomy): Bacteria > Pseudomonadati > Bacteroidota > Flavobacteriia > Flavobacteriales > Flavobacteriaceae > Maritimimonas > Maritimimonas sp. 2304DJ26-3. The sequence goes on along the minus strand of NZ_JBWQOK010000001.1, from coordinate 75,375 downwards.
TTGGGCGTGGTATTTCACTTTCGTGGAAACGCTTCTCATATGCTTTTAAACTGCTGTCTAATTCTTCTCTAGAAGATACCACTGCACTTTGATTGGATGCCCAAGCGCCTAGTTTACTACCATCTGGACGTGATTCAAAATAGCCATCTGATAAATTTTGAGCTAATTTTTCTGCTATGCCCTTTATGATGATCTGACGTTCTAAGCCATGCCAAAAAAATGATAAACAAATATTGTTGTTTTGAGCAATAGCTTCTCCTTTTTCTGAATTGTAATTGGTGTAAAAAATAAATCCTTCATAAGTAAATTTCTTTAGTAAAACGATTCTGTTTTTTGGAAAACCATCTAAACCTATTGTAGCTATATTCATAGCATTGGCTTCAGAAATCAATTCAGAATTATCAGCAACTAAAAACCAATCTCTAAATAATTCAATAGGATTCTCAGGAGTGTTCTTTTCAAGTAGAGCATCCTTTTCATACGATTGGCGATGATTACTTAAGTCATTTTCCATAACACAAAGTTACTTTTTCTTAAAGATTAATAATCCTATAAAGGTTAAAAATCCATTGAGAATCAAAACGAAAAATCCAAAATCAAATCCGAAATTTTCTATCGTTAAATAGTTAATCAAATAAGTTAAGATCGGTGCGATAATAGCAATAAACGGAACTGCCTTATCTCTTACGTTTAATTTAGTGAACAAACCAAAGGCATATAAACCTAATAGTGGTCCGTATGTATATCCTGCAAATTGGAATATTTTTGAGATAACACTTTCATTAGCTATAAAATATTTAAAAATAAGAATCGTAGCTATTAAAATAAAAGAGAAAAGTATATGTGCTCTTTTTCTAATTTTTTCCTGTTCTAGAGGTGTATTCTTTTTATCAATCTCTAAAATATCAATGCTAAACGAAGTAGTTAGTGATGTCAATGCACTATCGGCACTAGAATAAGCCGCAGCTATTAAACCAAGCAAAAAGAATAGTGAAACTGCAATGCCTAATTCTCCTTGCATCGCAACAATCGGGAATAACTCATCTTTATGAGCATTTAGTTCATTAGCTGTTGCATAATCAGTGAGTAAGATTCCTAAAGCCAAAAAGAAAAAGTTAACAATTACTAAAACAATTGTAAACCAAAACATATTCTTTTGTGCATCTTTTAAGTTTCTACAGGTAAGGTTTTTCTGCATCATATCTTGGTCTAAACCAGTCATTACCACTGCTATGAAAGCTCCAGCAAAGAATTGTTTCCAGAAATAGTTTCCTGCTTTTATATCGTTAAAGAAAAAAGTTTTTGAGAGCTGGCTATCCGCTACATAGCTAAATAAGTTTTCGATTTGTAATTGATCAGAAATTTGATAAATACATACACCTACAGCAATGAGCATAAATAACGTTTGCAGCGTGTCTGTCCAGACAATGGTTTTAATTCCACCACGAAATGTATAGAGCCAAATCAATAAAATAGTAACAATTACTGTAACCCAAAACGGGATGCCATAGCTATCAAATAAGATCAATTGTAAAACATTAGCAACTAAAAACAATCGAAAAGAAGCACCTACTACTCTTGAAATTAAGAAAAACGATGCTCCGGTTTTATATGAATAATGTCCGAATCGATCTTCTAAATAGGTATAAATAGAGGTGAGGTTTAAACGGTAATATAGTGGTAGCAATACCAAGCCAATAATTGCATAGCCAATTATATAGCCTAATACCATTTGGAAATATGAAAAAGATTGTGCTTCTACCCAGCCTGGCACAGAAATAAAAGTAACACCAGAAAGCGAAGCGCCTATCATACCAAAAGCAACAATATACCAAGGAGATTTATTATTTGCTTTAAAAAAAGTATCATTGGTTGCAGACTTTCCAGTAATAAATGAGATAAGAATAAGAACGCCAAAATAGGCTGCAATAAGTAGTAAAATATGTATTGGTTGCATTTACAAATTACAATTTAAGATATACGAATATAAGTTTTTAGATGAAAGAATTTAAAACAAAGAAAAAGACAAATACAGAAATTACTAACAACATCGATTTATCTTAATAGTTTGTTCTTTTATCTCTCTCAAAATTGTAAATTCGCCTCATGGATTTTTCTTCAAAATTGCTTGAAAATGCTGTAAACGAAGTATCACAATTACCAGGTATTGGTAAACGCACGGCGTTGCGTTTGGTCTTACATTTATTAAAACAACCTAAAGAACAAACGAGTTATTTAACTAAAGCGCTAGAGCAATTTAGAAATGATATAAAACTCTGCAAAAATTGCCATAATATTTCTGATGTTGATTTATGCGAAATCTGTGCTAATAAGAACAGAAATGAGGAATTAATTTGTGTAGTAGAAGACATACGCGATGTAATGGCGATAGAAAGCACAGCACAATTCAGAGGGATGTACCATGTGCTTGGCGGAAAGATCTCACCAATAGAAGGAATTGGTCCTCAAAATTTAACAATAGAATCATTGGTAGATAAAGTATCAAGTGGCTCAGTTAAGGAGATTATATTTGCGCTGAGTTCTACTATGGAAGGCGATACTACAAACTTCTACATTTATCGCCAAATAGAAAAGTATAATATAAAAGTATCTACAATTGCGCGTGGTATAGCTGTAGGTGATGAACTTGAATATGCCGATGAGATTACACTCGGGCGTAGTATTTTAAATAGGATACCTTTCGAAAATAGTTTGAAGGCTTAATTTTAGTTGCGCCTATCAGTTTGTGTATGGATAGTTGCGAATCTTGTGCAACTTATTTAGCAAAGGAAATCGAACCTTAGGAAAATCCGAAGGTTTTTCCGAGAAACACTAACCCGAGCAATTAATTATACACGTTGTTAATAATAATTTTTTCATTTGATTTATTCATTCCAATCCATTCCTCCCAGGATGTACCATTTTTCACCTCTTTTTATCCATGTGTGTGTCAATCTCGTACTACTTTTAAAAAGAAAAAGACGATAATGAAGAATTGCAACATTATTTTCAATATGAATTCCTTGTTTTTCAATTCGGAATTTTGTGTCTGCTTGCATTGGTTTCGAAAAGTATTTTTCCAAATAATCCGAACCTAAATCCTTTTTTGCAGAGTTCTCTAAACGACTTGGCCATCCTAGAAAATTTTCGTCCCACATTGATAAGATTTTTGAATGATCAGCGTCTTTATGTGCCTTTATATATTCTTCTTCCAAATTCCATAAAACATTTTCTTGGTTTTCGTCAGTTTGACTTTTATCAGTACACGACAGTGTTAAGCCTATGAACAAAATTGATAAAAACGTAATCTTAAATTCTTTCATTTAGTAGGTTTTTGGGTGATAATTAGTTGATGTTTGAAAATTCTAGCCAAATTATTGCTAACACTAGGCTAATGTGAGTTTTAGTTCATCTTAGCGACTCATAAGCGAAGTTCGATGAAATTTCATTAAGATGCAAACCAAATTAGTTGCCTTTTTCCCAGTTTTTCTTTGCTCGAAGTTTTTTGTATAGTTTAATACCTAACATTAATAGAATAGAAAATACTATTAGACCAACAACCCCATAAATCCAGTTAACAGCATTTTTAAGTGTTACTAGAAAAACAATTGAAAAAAGTATAATTGTCGCAACTTCATTCCAAATTCTTAATTTGTTTGAAGTGTGTTTTACAATGTCTTTTTGAAGCTCAGCATATATTTTATGACAAAATAAATGGTAGAGATATAGCAATACTACAAATCCAAGTTTTACATGCATCCAAGGCATTTCTAAATAAGTTGGATTTTGATACAACATCCAAAAAGCAAATATACTTGCTAATATTGCTGATGGCCAAGTGATAATAAACCACAAGCGTTTACTCATTAATTTATATTGTTTCTGTAAAATACTTTTATCTGGCTCTGATTTTTCTTCGGCTTCAGTATGATAAATAAATAGCCTAACAATATAAAATAGACCTGCAAACCATGTAATGACAAAAATAATATGAAGTGCTTTAAGGTTGAGAAAGTCCAAACGGATTAAATTTTATTACTCGCAAAAATAGCAGATTAACAGTTTTGTAACATAACATTTTAGTAATTATTTATTAATTAGCTATTTAAATCATTAATTATGAGACCTGTTATAAAATCAACGCTTTTTTTCTTTGCACTTTTTTTAGTTTTTTCATGTACTAATGCTAAACATGACAATAAACCTATTGTCAATGATGATGATAAGAGTAAGCTTACATATCTAAAAGAAGTAGAATGGCCAAAAGCGTATCGTGAGCAAGACACTATTTTACTAGACCGAATCTTAAATGATGATTTTCAAATGGTGCGAGCAAATGGAGATTGGTCAACAAAAGCAGACGAACTTAATTGGATAAAAAATAACAAACCAAGTTATGACTCATTTCGATTTGAGATCAAACGCTTAGATATCTATGATAATGGCACAGCTGTAGTTTCTGGAACTGGTCACATATTGAATGATACGGTTAAAACTATTTATCAATCTAGCAATATCTTGATTAAGAAGGGTGGTGCTTGGAAAGCCATTACTTCTCATGTTTCGGGAATAAAAAATGTAAATTAACTTTTAAAAACTATAATGAGACATTTTAAGGTTTTAGCAATTACAGTTTTATTCTTTATGGCTTTAAGTTGTCAAAATGATAAGCCAATTGAAGTTTTAGAATTAGATATTCCAAAGAATACAATTCCTGAAGGTATTGCTATAGATCCTAATACCGGCTCCATTTATATTAGTAGTATTCATCTTAATACTATCACACGATCAGATAATAATGGAAAGAACGGTGTTACTTTTTTACCTAAGGATTTCTGTGGTTATTCCACTGGGGTTGGCATGGAAATTTTTAAAAATAAATTGTATGCCTTGGGAAGTTTTAATAGAGAAAAAAGATCAATCTTGGTAATTAAAGATTTAGACGATTCTGATAGTTACAATGCGGAGTGCTTTTTATTGCCAAGCAATGTAACATCTTATTTTAACGATTTAGCTGTCAATAATGACGGTAGTGCTTATATGACGGATACTGATTCTCATAAGGTTTACTTTTATAATGCCAAGACAAATACGATCAATGTTTTTATGACGGATGAGCAGATTCAATACCCAAATGGTATAGCTATTTCAGATGACCAGTCTAAACTATTTATCGATTCTTATACTCATGGAATTCGAATAGTAGATATTGAAACTAAAAAAATATTAAATGCTCGACATAAGGAATCTACTAAAATAGGAATCGATGGCATTAAATATTATCGAGGAAATTTATATGCAATTAGAAATGGAGGAAGAGATAAAGCCAAACATGGTTTATATCGATTTTTATTAAGTAAAAATGAAGATGAAATTAAAGAAGGTCAAGAGTTAGTAGTTAATCATGGGGCAATGGATATACCTACAACGTTGGCCATATATAATAACCACGTTTATATCTTGGCAAATAGCCAACTCTTAAACTTAGATCAAGAAAAGAATGAGATTATTGATCCAAGCTCTTTACAATTAACTTATATTATAAAAGTAAGAATAAACTAAATCAATACGCTTTTTTCAGACCATTCTTCAATCCACTGGGTAACGGTATTTATCCATTTCTCATCTTCATTAACACATGGTATGTATTTAAAAGTTTCGCCGCCAGCTTCCATAAATTGATGTTTCCCTTCCATGGCAATCTCTTCTAAGGTTTCTAAACAATCAGCCACAAAAGACGGATCAATAACTGCAATTTTCTTTTTCCCTTCTTCCTTTGGCAATCGTTCAAATTCAAAATCAGTATAAGGCTTTAACCATGGGTCTTTTAACAAGCGAGATTGAAATGAATTGCTATATGTCCCTTCTTTTAAATCAAGTTCTTCTACGATGACTTTAGTTGTTTCAAAACATTGATGTCTATAACAAGTTCTATGCGCATTTGATGGAGTGTCGCAACAAGTACCATCTATTTTACAATGGGATTTTGTAGTATCAGACTTATAAATATGTCTTTCTGGTATACCATGGTAAGAAAATAGTATATGATCATAATCATAACCTTTGAGATTCTTTTTTATAGTTGTACTAATTGCCTTGATATATGCTGCATTATTATAGAAAACGGGAAAAATATCCATTTTAATTGTAGGAAAATCAGATCGATTAATTTCTTTAGCTTTCTCAACTACTGTTTCATAAGAGCTCATAGCATAATGAGGATATAATGGAAGTAATAAAATTTCTTCAACACCTTGATCTTTCAATTGTTGTATTCCTTTTTTAATACTCATGGAGCCGTAGCGCATACCCAAGGCTACAGGTATATGAAGCTTTTCGGCTACTTTTTTTGTAAAGCGTTCTGATATAACCACTAATGGGGAACCTTCTTTCCACCAAATTTTTTGATAAGCTTCAGATGTTTTTTTTGGCCGTGTTCTTAAGATGATGCCTTTTATAAGTAAAAAACGTTTCCAATAAGGGATATCGATTACGCGCTCATCCATTAAAAATTCATCTAAATATTTACGTACGTCTTTAATTTCTGTGCTGTCTGGCGACCCAAGATTGACTAATAATACTCCTTTTTTCATATTTATTTCCCATGAAAATGGGAATTATTTAAATTAAACTTTTTATTTCTGTTAATTGATTTGTTACTTCATACAAAGTAATAGCTAAGCTATGAACTACATTCATAGAAGAATTTCTGCCATACATTGGTATGACTATACTTTTATCTATAAGATTTATGTTTTCTATCCCGTTTCGTTCACTGCCTAGTAGCAATACTATTTTTTGATATTGAGTAAAATCAAAATCTTTTAGATTAATACTTTGATCTGTTACTTCAATACCTAGAACGGTGTTTCCTTCTTTTTTTAACTGGTTGACTAAGTTTTCGAAATCGGAATACTCCGTGTAAGAGATTCTGTCCAGCGTATTTCTAGCAGTCCGTTTAACTATTCTATTATCTATAGATGGTGAATTTTCGTGCAGATATATTTTTTGGGCACCAAAACTTTCTGCAACTCGAAAGCACATCCCAATATTTTCTGGGGTTCTTATAGCATCGCAAACAATGGTTATAGGAAATTGTCGCTGATGGTTTTTTATGTCTTGGTGTCTTAATTGTTTCATTTAACTATTTTGCAAAGCGCTAATGTAACGTTTAGGAGTGGTGCCATATTTCTTCTTAAAAGCAGCTATAAAATGACTTGAAGTACTATAGCCTATTTTATGCCCAACTTCGTTTACGTTTAGTTTGTTTGATTCAAGTAATTTACGTGCGTATTCCATTTTGTAATCGAATAAAAAACTATATACCGAGTCACCATAAATTTGCTTAAAGCCTTCTTTTAATTTTTTAAGAGTTAAACCAACCTCATTAGCCAACTCTTGTAACCCTGGTGGCTCTGACATTCTATTAATTACTATGTCTTTAGCTTGTCTAATCTTTAATACATTTTGCTCATCTACCAAAAATGGACATTGTTCAATATCAGCATCTTCATTTCTATTAAAGTAGAGACTTAAAAGCTCATATGCTTTTCCTTTTAGATATAATTTTTTTATTGAATGATGAAGATTATTACTTAATATCTGATTCAAAACCACAGACATTGTTGGTGAAATAGCTTTATTATCATAATATTTTTTATCCTTATTATCATCACTTAAAAAGTGTATATAATCTGCCTCTAAAGAAAAGAGAGCATGAAATTTTTTTATAGAGATCAATATAGAAACCACCCAAGAGTTCGGTTGTAACTCCAAATTTAAAGGAAGGTCACGTTGAGGGTTGTATAATAACAATGAATATTCGGTATTAACATCAAAGGCATAATTACCTTCATTAAAAAGAAATTTAGAAGCACCTTTTAAACAATAGTGAAATTGGATAAAGCTGCTATCTATTTCACGCACAACCTGTTGTGATTCCTTAGTGTCATTTTGCAATTTGAGTATAAAAAATCCATCCTCTAATTGAAACTCTTCAATAGAACCTTCAGCGATACTTTTATTAATGTTGTTTGAGTTTGATTTCATTTTCACTATTTAGAATAGGTCTAAATAAATTATATTTAAAACCCTTATTCTGTGGCAAAAATACAGTTTTTTGTAACTTTTTGGTATAATGCTTATCTAAAAAACTTACAACGTTATAAAAAAAACCTGTAGCGTTGTTTTTTTAATAGTGCTACTGCTATTTTTGTTCACGAATTTAGAACTACATGAAGCGTTATAACATTTCGAAGCATACTACATTTTATTGTATTGGTTTAAGTTATAAAAAGGCGAATGCTGAAATAAGAGGTAAATTTTCTGTTAGTGCCGAAGTAAAAGAGAAGGTGCTACAACAAGGCAACGATACTGATTTAGAAGAATTAATTGTTATTTCTACATGCAATAGAACAGAGATTTATGGTTTTGCTGAACACCCTTTTCAGTTAATTCAATTACTTTGTGAAAACACAGTTGGTACTGTTGAAGAATTTCAGCAGGTCGCGTATGTTCATAAGAACAACGAAGCTATTAGTCATTTATTTAAAGTAGGTACGGGTTTAGACAGTCAAATTTTAGGAGATTTCGAAATAATTAGCCAATTAAAAAAAGGTTTTAAATTATCGCAACAATATAATTTGATAAACCCTTTTTTAGAACGATTGGTAAATGCAGTAATACAGGCAAGCAAACGGATTAAGAACGAAACTAATATATCTACTGGGGCTACTTCTGTTTCTTTTGCATCGGTACAATATATTCTAAACAATGTTCCTGACATCTCTAATAAGAATATCTTACTATTTGGAACAGGAAAGATAGGTAGGAATACTTGTGAAAATCTTATCAAGCATACTCATAACAATCAGATAACTTTAATTAATCGCACTAAGAATAAGGCCGAAAGAATAGCTGGCAAGTTTAATCTAATTGTGAAGGATTTTGAGCAATTAACATCAGAAATAAATAATGCTGATATTCTAATTGTGGCGACTGGCGCTGAAAAACCTACCATTACTAAGGAGCAAATAGATAAGGACAAAAATTTGTTGATTTTAGACCTATCTATACCTAAAAACGTTTCTAATGATGTAGCTGAACTACAAAATGTACAGTCAATACATCTTGATCATTTTTCACAAATTACAGACGAAACTTTAGAAAAGAGAAAGCGTCAAGTTCCAAAAGCTCAAAGCATTATTGATGAGGTAGAAAAAGAATTTATTGCGTGGTTAGAGACACGCAAATTTGCTCCTACAATAAAAGCTCTAAAATCGAAATTGAAAGAAATTCAATCTCAAGAAATTGATTATCAGCGAAAAAAACAGAATGATTTTAACGAGCTACAAGCACAGGTTTTGTCTGATAGAATTATACAAAAAATAACGAAACACTTCGCTAATCACTTAAAAGACGACAGCTCATCTGGTGAAAGCATAGAATTGATTTCTAAAGTTTTTCAACTAGAAGAAACCAACTAATGAGTACCACAATAAGAATCGGAACTCGCGACAGTGAGTTAGCACTTTGGCAGGCAACGACTGTTCAACAACAACTAGAATATTTAGGATATACTACAGAATTAGTTCCTATTAAAGCAACTGGAGATTTAGTACTTGATAAACCTTTATATGAGCTTGGTATCACAGGTATTTTTACTAAAAACCTAGATATCGCTCTATTGAATGACGAAATAGATATAGCTGTTCATTCATTAAAAGATGTACCGACGGTTTTACCGAAAGGTATTGTACAAACTGCGGTTTTAAAACGTGGGAATAATAACGATTTATTGGTTTTTAATAATAATGAAGAGTTTTTAGCCCAAAAAGAAGCTTTAATTGCCACTGGTAGTCTACGTAGAAAAGCACAATGGTTAAATAGATATCCTACACATACAGTTATAGATCTTCGTGGTAATGTAAATACGCGCTTAGAAAAGATTTCTAATAATGATTGGAATGGCGCTATTTTCGCTTCCGTTGGATTAGAACGAATCAACAAAAAACCTGAGAATTCTGTTCAACTTAATTGGATGGTACCAGCACCAGCTCAAGGAGCAATAATGATTTGCAGTCTAGATGAAAATGAATTTGCTAAAGAAGCTTCTGCAAAGTTAAATGATGAAGATTCCGAAATTTGTACAACAATAGAACGAGAGTTTTTAAACGTTTTAGAAGGAGGCTGTACTGCTCCAATAGGAGCATTGGCTTACATTAAAGAAATTGAAGATGCTCCAAACGAAGTCCATTTTAAAGGCGTTCTGTTAAGTAAAGATGGTAGAAAAAAAATAGAGACTACTAAAAAAACAAAGTTTAGAGACTGGAGAACTATTGCTAAATATTGTGCAGGTGAAATCATTGAAAGAGGAGGTAAACGCATTATGTTAGAAGACGAAGGTTTGTTGCCTAAAAAGACAACAGTTTTTTCGACTAAAAAATTATCAGAAGCTCAAGAGAAATTATTTCATAATGATATTGCTGTGGAAAGTAGTGATTTTATCAATATCCGATTTAATAGATTAGGTCCAAAGATTATAAAAAACGAAATAGAAAATGTAATCATCACCAGTAAAAATGGAGTAGCATCTTTACTAAGTAATTTTTCTGCTGTAGAATTACAATTTAAAAATATTTATTGCGTAGGTAGAAGAACAAAAAAACTAATTGAAAAGCAAATTGGTAAGGTAAAGCATTCAGAAAAAAATGCTCAGAAACTTGCTGAATATTTAACTAAAGAAATCAAAGGACAAGAAGTAACTTATTTTTGTAGTGATCTACGCCTAGACACGCTACCAAAAGTTTTAACTGAGAATGGTATTACTGTAAATGAAGTTGAAGCTTATAAAACAATGTATAGCCCAAATAATGTTGAAGAAAATGTTGGTGGCGTGTTGTTTTATAGCCCATCAACTGTAGAGAGTTATATGCAGCAAAATACTTCAGATAAAACTGCATTTTGTATTGGTGAAAGTACTGCCAAAGAGGCAAGAAAGCATTTTAAAAATGTAGAAGTTGCTAAAATTCCAACAGTAGAAAGTGTTATTGAACTTGTAAATCTTCATTATGTATAGGACAAGAAGACTTCGTAAAACTGAAAATATTCGTCGATTGGTTCGTGAAACCAAATTATCTGTTGACGATTTTATCTATCCTTTGTTTATTGAAGAAGGAGATAATATAGAGACAGAAATTGAATCTATGCCTGGCATTAAACGCTATTCTTTAGATAGAATTTCAAAAGAATTAGATGAAGTTGTAGAGTTGAATATACCTGCTGTGTTATTATTTGGAATTCCAACAAATAAAGACGAAGAAGGTACAGAAACATGGAATGATAACGGAATTATGCAACAAGCAATCCGTTTTATCAAAAAGAATTACCCTAGTTTATATGTAATTACTGATGTTTGTTTTTGCGAATATACTTCTCATGGACATTGCGGAATTATTCATAATAATGATGTTGATAATGATGCTACCTTGGTAAATATCGCAAAGCAGGTTATTTCTCATGCCAAAGCAGGTGTTGATATGGTGGCGCCGTCGGGTATGATGGACGGAACTATCGCTATGATTCGTGAAAGTTTAGATAATTCAGGGTTTCCAAATCTGCCAATTATGGGGTATTCGGTAAAATATGCTTCTGCATTTTATGGACCATTTAGAGATGCTGCAGATTCTGCACCAACTTTTGGTGATAGAAGAACATACCAAATGGATCCATCCAATAGAGACGAAGCGCTACGAGAAGCTACCTTTGATGATGATGAAGACGCAGATATTTTAATGGTAAAACCTGCATTGTCGTATTTAGATATTATAAGAGATTTAAAAAATAATTTTGACAGACCAATTGCTTGTTACAATGTAAGTGGCGAGTACGCAATGGTAAAAGCTTCAGCCGAGAAAGGGTGGATTGATGGAGAAAAAGTAATGATGGAGAGCTTACTATCTATGAAAAGGGCAGGAGCAGATATTATTATAACTTATTTTGCCAAGGAAGCCGCAAGATTATTAAATAAGCAATAATAGGGTTTTGATGATGTGAAAAAAATATTAAATTATATAGATCTAATTTTCACTAAAGATGAACTAGTAGGACTTTGGAATTCTGGGAAAATTGACAGTGGTGGTTTCAATATGATAGCTGGCCATAGTCTTGAGTTCAAGAAAAATGGAATAGGATATTCCTATTATTATGATTTACTTAATGATTCTAAGAAAGTTGAAATTACAGAAAAATTTAATTGGTTAAGAATTAGTAAAAGTGAAATTAGAATAAAGCTTTATGAAGATATTAAATGGGATTATTTAGAATATTGCATCTCAGAAGTTGAAGGACCATATAATTCGAAGCTTAAGAAACTTGTTAAAAAAGGTACAAATGAATTTTGGCATGCGATAGAGCCTTTATATAAATAAAAGGAATTTGAATGAACTTTAAGAAATCACAAAAATTATATAACAAAGGATTAGTAAACTTAGTAGGAGCAGTAAATTCTCCTGTAAGAGCATTTGCTTCAGTAGGTGGTAATCCGCTATTTATTAAAAAAGCTAAGGGTAGTAAAATAGTAGATGTTGATGGTAATGAATATGTAGATTATGTATTGTCTTATGGCCCTATGATCTTAGGTCATCGTCATAAAAACGTACAAAAAGCAATTACTAAAGCTTTAGAAAATGGCTATTCTTTTGGAGCTTCCACTGAGAATGAAATAAAACTAGCTAAGATTGTATGTGATGCTTTCCCAGAAATGGATAAAGTTCGTTTTGTGAATTCGGGCACCGAAGCCGTATTAAGTGCTATTCGTTTGGCTCGTGCTTACACAGGGAAAGACAAGATTATTAAGTTTTCAGGATGTTATCATGGGCATCAGGACGCTTTATTAGTAGCCGCAGGTTCAGGTCTTGCCACGTTGAGTTTGCCAGGAAGCAAAGGTGTACCAGATGGTGCAGTAAAGAATACCTTGATCGCTAATTATAATGACATTGAAAGTGTAAAAAAACACTTTAAAAAACATAAAGATATTGCTGGAATTATCATTGAGCCTGTAGGTGGAAATATGGGTGTTGTAGTTCCAAAAGATGGATTTTTACAAGAGTTAAAAGATCTAGCTCATAAAAACGGAGCGGTGTTAATCGCTGATGAGGTAATGACAGGCTTTAGATCAAAATTCGGCGGAGCACAGGAACTATTGAGTGTCGAGGCTGATATTACATGTTTAGGCAAAGTAATTGGTGGAGGATTTCCAGTAGGTGCTTACGGAGCTCGAAATGAAATCATGGAACAGGTAGCACCATTAGGAGGAATGTATCAGGCTGGAACGTTAAGTGGTAATCCAATTGCAATGGCAGGAGGAATAGCTACATTAGGTGAGTTAAAAAAGCAAAACCCTTATGAACGATTCGATGAGTTAGCGAGTATCCTTGAAGTGATCCTTAAAGAAAAAGCAAAAAAGCACAATGTTGATGTTGTTGTAAACCGTTTCGGATCTATGATCAATCCTTTCTTTGCTAATAATGAAGTAACTAATTTTGAAGAAGCTCAACAATCAGATACTAAAAAATTCGCAACCTTCTTTTGGGAAATGATTAGAAATGGCATTTTCTTACCACCATCGCAATTTGAAGCATGGTTTCTATCATCCGCTTTAAGCGACAAGGATATTGAAAAAACATCAAAAGCAATTGATAAAGCAATGGAAGCCGTTGCTAATATGTAAGATATGATAAAAAACGATTTATTTTTAAGGGCTCTAAAAGGAGAAACTGTTGAGAGACCACCAGTTTGGATGATGCGTCAAGCGGGGCGCTATTTACCTGAATTCATGGAAATACGTGAGAAGTACGACTTCTTTACACGTTGCCGCACTCCAGAATTGGCATCAGAAATTACAATACAGCCAATTCGCAGATATGGAATGGATGCCGCAATTTTATTCTGTGATATTTTGGTTATCCCTCAAGCTATGAATATTGAGGTAGAAATGAAACCCAACTTCGGACCTTATCTACCTAATCCAGTACGGGATCAAAAGGCAGTGGATAATGTAATTGTACCAGATATTGATGAAACATTGGGTTATGTAATGGACGCAATTAAAGCTACAAAGGAAAAGTTGAATGATGAGATTCCTTTAATTGGTTTTGCAGGTTCACCATGGACAATTTTATGTTATTGTGTTCAAGGTCAAGGAAGTAAAAATTTTGATAAAGCAAAGAAATTTTGTTTTACCAATCCTATAGCTGCGCATCAATTGTTACAAAAGATTACAGATACAACCATAGCTTATTTAAAAAAGAAAGTAAAGGCAGGTGTAAATGCGGTTCAAGTTTTTGATTCTTGGGGGGGGATGCTTTCACCAACCGATTATCAAGAGTTTTCTTGGCAATATATAAACCAAATCATAGAAGCACTAAAAGATGAAGCACCAGTTATTGCTTTTGGAAAAGGGTGCTGGTTTGCTTTGCAAGAAATGGCAAAATCGAATGCTTCTGCTCTAGGTGTTGATTGGACAATCACTGCTCGTAATGCTCGATATTTAACTGGAAATAACATTACGTTACAAGGTAATTTTGATCCTACACGTTTGTATTCTCCACCTTCAGAAATTAAGAAAATGGTGACCCAAATGATTAATGATTTCGGTAAAGATAAATATATAGTCAATTTAGGTCATGGTATTTTACCAGATGTTCCATTAGATAATGCAAAAGCATTTATTGATGCCGTGAAGGAATATAACCCGTAGTCGTAACTTTTTGTTAAGACTCTAGTCAAATTTTGTATGATCAATAATATTCTAAAAAGCCTGAGTGCATATTTTGACGCTTATAGGTTGATATCGAAGCTTAACCTTTGGAAATATTTTTTGATCCCTATCTTAATAAGTATCGTTGTTGCAGTATCAATTTTTAGCTTAGCTTATGGATTTTCTGATAACATAACAGATCATATTACTAGTTTGTTTCCAGGTTGGAATCCTCCAAATTGGTTGCGAAGTATTGAAATAATACTAATTGGTATAATTATTATTGCAATAGGATTAATCCTCTATAAGCATATAATTATGGCATTGAGCGCGCCTTTTATGAGTCCGGTTTCAGAAAAAATAGAAGCCCATTTAATAGGTGAAAGACATTCACATACCAATTCAACTTTTCAACAGCAACTTTGGAGAGGAATTCGTTTAAATACTAGAAACTTATTTATGGAATTGTTGATAACGATTCCTATTTTGCTTTTAAAGTTAATTCCTGGAATCAACATTCTATCTACAATTCTGTTATTTTTAATTCAAGCTTATTATGCTGGGTTTGGTAGTATGGATTATACCCTGGAACGCCATTTTGGTTATAAAGAAAGTATTCAATTTGTTAAAAAGCATAAAGCTCTAGCTATAGGTAATGGCTTATTCTTTTTATTTTTACTTTTAGTACCTGTACTTGGTATTATCTTAGCACTTCCTTATTCTGTAGTTGCTGCAACCAAGGTAACAGTTAATGAATTACATGCTTAAATAATGACTATTTGGACGATCATAAAGAGATTCAGATATGGCCAGTTTTGGCAGCTTTTAGTATTGAGTATCAAATATCCTTTGTACGTGTATCCTACTTTAAAAGCCACGTCTCTAAGTTATTCATGGGCTAAAAAAGAATTCCCTAAAGAACATGGCAAGAAAGGAAAAGCTAATGCGTATAGACATGCGCTCTGGAATAGTTTGATAAGCTTTGAATGTAAAAAGTGGAGTAAGAATACGCGTAGAGTTTTAGCTTGGACCAAATTGATTACAGATAAGCATGAACAACTGTCTCCAAACGCTCCTTTAGATGAATGTATGGATTTGCATAATAATAAAATAGGTAGAAATTTATTTATTGCCTCTTCGTTCACTTCCGTTGAGGAAATGTCAGATATAATAAAAGAAAAAATGAAAAGCGCTAAGGAGATAAAAAATGTAAAGGATGCGAAATTATACCCAACGAACTTAGTTTTTGTAAAAGAAGGATGATACCATTATCAGATAAGTATATAATAGAAATCATTTCTTTAAAAGATGCATGGGGTTTATGTAATCTTATGGTTGCTAATGAAGACAGGTTTAAACGTTATTTTCCGAAAACTCTTGAGCAAAATTTAACTCCAACTTTATCTAAAATATTTGTTCAAAAAAAAGTAACTCAGTTTAATAACAAAGAGGAATTTTTATTCACTATTAAAGAAGAAGAATCTAATACAGTAATTGGTTTGGCATATATAAAAGAATTAGATTGGCAAAAAAAGCAAGGAGAGTTTGCTTATTGTATTGATTATCAATATAAAAACAAAAAAATAGTTAGTAAAGCAGTTAAAGCACTTTCTGATTATGCTTTTAGTAATTTAGATTTAGAAGTATTACAAATTATTGTACATAAAGATAATATAAGTAGTGTAAAGGTTGCAGACAATAATGGCTTTGGTTGGAAGAAAACGTTGCTGAAAAGTTTTACTCCAACTGGCGAGCAACCAATAGATATGGAGCTATATGAACTTGTAAAAAGTCATGATAATTATCATAATTAATAACGTTAAAGTTTAAGATTTTTGCGTTTTAAAAGTTAAAGATGAAAGATACATTTTACAATTACATACAACAGTTACAAGATACAATAACATCTAAGCTAGAAGAGGTAGACGAGAAAGCGAAGTTTCAACAAGATATATGGAAACGACTCGAAGGAGGAGGGGGTAGAACACGTGTTATAGAAAACGGGAATGTATTCGAAAAAGGAGGCGTAAATATTTCTGCAGTACATGGTCCGCTACCAAAAGCAATGCAGGCCTATTTTAAAGTAGGTGATGTTGACTTTTTTGCATGTGGATTGAGTTTAGTATTACACCCTAAAAATCCATTTGTACCAACTGTGCATGCTAATTGGCGCTATTTCGAAATGTATAATAGAGAAGGTGAAATTGTGGACAGCTGGTTCGGTGGAGGGCAAGATCTAACACCGTATTATTTGTTTGAAGAAGATGCCAAGCATTTTCATCAAGTATGTAAAACAGCTTGTGATAATCACAGTCCAATTTTTTATACTGACTATAAAAAGAAATGTGATGAATATTTTCACAATTCACATAGAGGAGAGGCAAGAGGTATCGGCGGCTTATTTTTTGATTATTGTAAAAAAACGGACGAAATGACAATGCAGAACTGGTATGATTTTGTAACTGAGGTTGGCGACAGTTTTTTAGAAGCGTACGTTCCGATTGTTGATCGAAGAAAAGATATAGAGTATTTACAAAAGCATAGAGACTGGCAAGAAATACGACGTGGTCGTTATGTTGAGTTCAATCTGGTACACGATAAAGGTACTTTATTTGGCCTAAAAACTAACGGTCGAATCGAAAGCATCTTAATGAGTTTACCTCCACATGTGCAATGGGTTTATGATCACCACCCTGAGGAAGGAAGTGAAGAGGCAAAACTCTTAGAGGTTCTTAAAAATCCAAAAAATTGGGTAAACTAAACCTTCATCAAGAAATTATAGACATCGGTCTCTTTGTCGATACCTAGTTTTTTCTTTAATCGATATTTCGAGGTTAAAACACTCTCTGGTAACACATTTAATAGGGCGGCGATTTCTTTAGTAGATAAATTCATCTTAATAAAGGATGCCAAGCGCAAATCTTTTTCAGTTATGGTATCATTAATAGCTTTCAACTTGTTGTCAAAGTTATCATGCACCTCAGAAAAATATGATTTAAATACTTCCCAATCTTTATCGGTGGCGCTTTCTTTTTTAAGAAGCATCACAATTCTTCTAAACTCCATTTTAAACTTGTCAGGTGAGTTTTTTAATTTTTCGAGATTGTCTTTTAATTCTTGTAGAAATGTATTTTTCTGAACCAAATGAAGCGTTTGACTTGCCAATTCTTTTTGTTTAAAGGCGATTTGTTGTTTATAGATTTCTTCTTGTTTTTCGCGTTCTATTTTGTTCTTCTTCATACGCTGCCGAAATCCAAAAAATAACAATCCTGAAAGTGCAATGCCTGCCACGGTCCCTCCTCCATAGAGTGTTTTGGTTAGTTTATCATTTTCGGCTTCAGCATTTAAAGTTTTTATTTCTTCTTCTTGTAAAGCTAAAGCTGCTTCTTTTTTTTCGGTCTCATAAACTACTTTGAGCTCCTCAATTTGTTTTAATTTATTTATGTTTAGAATACTGTCTTTATATTTTTGATGATTTTTTCGATCATTGAGAGCATTTCTTAGGTTTCCTATTTTATCATAAGCTTGAGACCGCAACAAATATGTTGTCATAAGGTAATCATTTGAACCTGTAGAATCAGCAATTTTAATAGCTTCGTTAAAATAAGACAGTGACTTTTTGGGGTCATTTTTATCTAAATATAAATTGCCAAGCTCTTTAAGTATTTCAATATGGTTATTAATGAAATTATTATTCTTTTGAAATGGAATTGCTTTTGTAAATAATCCTAGCGCTTTGTCATACTCTTTATTTTTGCGATAAACCTTACCTAAATTTGAATAAACATTTCCTTCCGTGGACTTCAATTCAAAGGTTATTGCCAACTGAAGTGCTTCTTCGTAATTTTTAATTGCTTTATCAAATTCGCTCATCTCCATATAAGCAGAACCTATATCCACTAGCGCACTTGCAGCATAAACGTTGTCGTCTGTATCCTTGTAAACCTTTAATGCACTTTTTGTATACTTAATGGATTCATCATAATTCTCTAAGTTGTATTGAATTCTCCCTATCTGATTCATAATATCAGCTTTTCTATAAGGCTCTTTGCTAATTGTATCTAATACTTTCAAAGCATCAATACTTTTTTGCTGAGCAATTTTGTAGTAGCCCATGCTCATATACGTCCTCGCAATGTCGCCTAAACCTATACCTAGTAGTAGATAGCTATTGGTTTCTTTGAATATTTTGTTAGATGCTTCATAGGAGGCAATTGCACCTTTGAAATCGCCGTCAAGCCCCTGTAAGTTGGCCAGGGCAGAGAGCACATTTGCCTGCCTTTTTTTCTCATTCAACAATTCGGCGATTTTGCCTGACGCCATATAATGATACTTCGCAGAATCTAATTTACTCAACATTAGATAGGCAACACCAACATTATAATTGGCGACTAGTTTCCCTAGTTCATTTTTTGACAAAGTTGCCAGTTCTAAAGCTTTTTTCGAGTACTTTAATGCTACAACTGGTCGATTATATACGAGCGTAGAATGTAATTGTTCATAAATTTTGACCTTTTCAATAGTGTCTTTTTCAACATTCAATAACCCGATCAGACTATCTACTTTTTGTTGATTTTGAGAAAATCCAAAATTAAAGATAAATGTAAATATGGTTAAAAAGTAAAAAGGTGTTTTCATAGTATGTTGATTTTCTATCAACTAAGATACTTAATAATTAATCCAAAATACGTTAAATGCTAGGGTTCAAAATACCCATAGATTTAAAATGTCTATTGTTTTTGTCGGACATATTATTTATTTGCATATATAAAAAGTTGATAATCAGGTATATATGATTATTGATAAGATGTAATTTTTACACCTGTCTATTTAACATTTTTGTATGTTGTCTATACTTTGTCTAGTGTCAAAATTAGGTCTAGGGCGCGTTTCATAATAGGTTTGTACTGTTGAATCCAAAAAACAAACTATTATGAAAACATTAAAGTCTACAACAATCATTTTATTACTATTCTTTTTGATTGTTGGGTGCAGTAGTGACGACAGCACGTCTAGAACAGAATCTTTTAAGATAAAAGCAGTTTCGATTACGGCAACTGACTTTCCCTCAACCGAAGGAGATGCCTTAGAATTGTATGGTCGAATTAGTACCCATTTAGCATATGATGATGTTACTGAAGAACATATTTTATGGCAAAGAAACCGAGACTCTTTTGTTGAGGCGGGTAGAAGAAAAGATGTTTTGATTAATTCAGAAGGTTCAGAGTATACTTTTACCCTAACTGAAGAACAGTTTCAAAATGGATCATTCGGTTTTTATACGCAAATGTATGATAGAGATCCGGATGGTAACGACGATTATTTGGGCAATGAATTAAGAAGTCAATTTGCACGACTTTTTGCAGAAGTTTCAGATGAAAACAACCCAGTGCTGTTTGATTTTAGACTCGTAGAGTTTAATGGTGTTGATGTGCGTGTGAAGTTTTCTGTTGAACATATAAGATAAGTTAAAATGAAGAATCTAAAAAAATCAAAAATTATGAAAACAACATATTTCTTTTTAAAAATAGTAATTGTAGCACTTCTATTTTCATGTACGGTAGACGATATGTCTGAAGAGCCTGTTAAGTATGAATCAATCGAAATACGTGCCTGGACTCTAATAGCTGAAGAGTTTCCAGAACATGAACAAGGCGCGCTAGAAATTTATGGTACCATTAGAGCGAAACTAACGTCAGGTGAAGACACTGATAATCGATTGTTGTGGGAAAGAGGTGAAGATAACTGGATATCGGTTAATACAGAACGTACAGATATATATGATGAAAGTAGACGTCAAATATTTACGCTTACCACAGACGAAATTAAAAATGGAGCTGAAATAGAGTTGGAGGCTAATTTATTGGATAAAGATCCTGGCAACTCTAGTGACTACTTAGGTACTGAAAGTATAAATGTACCTGTCGCTGAACTACTAGCAATAGCTGATGATGGTAACCCGAACAATGATCTTAAATTTATTCGTTTAGCCAACAATGGTAACAAGCTTTTAGTGGTGATCACTTTCTACAAAATAGAGGATAATAACTAAGTAATTATTGGATAACAGGCATGAAAACACTAAAAATTACAACCCTTGTTTTAACATTATTCTGTTTCATTCTGAGTTGTAGTAGCGATGAGAGTTCACCAGAATTGAAAACTGAATCTTTTATTGTCAAACCTTATGCCTTCTACGGTTATAATATAGCAGACACAGAGGGTGAAAAATTAGAAGTGTATGGAACCATTAGTGCAAAAATAATTTTTAATGATGGTTCCATTAAAGAAGAACGGATTTTATGGCAAAGAGACCGAGACTCTTTTGTTGAGGTGGGTAGAAGAGAAGACGTTTTGATTAATTCAGAAGAGAATGACCTTTTATTTAGGTTAACTGAAGATGAAATACAATCAAAGGAAGCATTGCTAGAAATTGGTTTTTCTATGTATGATCATGATCCTGACGGTAACGATGACTTTATAGGAGAATACCGTGGACCAATTAGCTTAAAAAGATCTTTTAATGATGAGGAGAATTTAGTAGAAGTAAATCCTTTTGTAAAAGATCGTACTAATGTACTAGTAGTACGATTTAAAATCGAACGAATCCTATAATAGTTTAAATAAAGAATCCAGAAAAATACATGATGAAAACACTAAAAGTTACAACCCTAGTTTTAGTAGTATTATCGTTGACACTTGGGTGCAGTAGTGATGACAATACTGTAGAGGCAAGTACAGTGTCGTATAAAATAACGGCAATTTCGATTACAGCGAATAGTTTTCCGGCATCAGAAGGAGATGCTTTAGAGCTTTATGGAGAAATGAGTACTACCTTGAGTTATGAAGATGTTATAGATGAGCATGTTTTATGGGAAAGAGGTAGTGATTCTTATGAATCAATTGGCACGCAAGAATACTTAATAAACACTGAGGATTCTGAGCATACGTTTACGCTAACCGAAGAACAAGCACTTAATGCAACCTTACAAATTTTTACATCAATATACGATGAAAACTCAGATGGAAGCGATGATTTTTTAGGGTATGAAGTAGTATCGCATCGGGTATTCAATATGGATAAACTACTCGATATTGGTAATCCACTCGAATTTAACGTTTCACTTAAAGAACTTAGTGGAGTAGAGGTGAGGGTTCGATTTTCTATTAGACGTATAGGTTAATTCGAAAAGAAGAATGTAAAAAAAGATGTTATGAGAAAAATTTGGTTCACAACGATCATTTTAATCCTGCCCTTATTGATTATAGGATGTAGTAGTGACGATGGTATATCAGATTCTGACAATCAAGAATCTTTTAAGATTAAGGTTGTTGGAATTGAGGCAACACAAATGCCGTCATCCGAAGGAGGTATTTTAGAGGTGTATGGAACAATCTGGGCTAAAGTAATTTTTCCTGATAATGGTGAACGAGATGAACATATTTTGTGGTCTCGAGATGCGAATAATTATATACCTATAGGTTTGGCAGAAACAGTGATAGACTCAGAAGACTCAGAATATGTTATCTCACTTGCCGAAGATGAAATTCTTGAAGGAGCATTAATTGAAATTTATGCCTATATGGAGGATAAAGACCCCGAGGGAAATCCAGATGACTTTATTGGAAGCTCAACGGTTCTGAATAGCGCAAGTGCATTTACATCGGTATCAGATACAGATAATCCAGTTTTAATGCAGTTTGACCTAAATGCAAACAGTCAAATGAGATTGCTGGTACGATTTACCGTTGAACATATAAGAAATTAATAAACATTGTTTGATGCATTCTATGAAAACATTGCTTTTTTTAGTTAACCTCCTGTTGTGTACGCTTTTAATTTCTTGTAGTACTGACGATGAAATTTTAGAGCAGCCTCCAGAAGGATCAATTATAGTAAAAGCTACTTCTATTGTGGTTAGAAATGCTTCAAGAGAATTTGGTGAGAATGACACTTTCGAAGTTTATGGAAATTTAGGGGTACAGTTAATTTTAGAAGATACAGTTTTAGATGAAAGAGTGTTGTGGCAAAGAGAGCAAGATTCGTTTGAGACAATAGCAGAAGATGAAACATACACTATTAATAATGATGAATCAGAGCAGGTATTCATTTTAACAGAAGAACAGCTAAAAGAAGATCTTAAATTAAATATTTATGCTGAGTTATTTGATTATGATTTTGATACTGCTGATGATGAGTTAATTAAATATAGTAGAGCTTTTGAAATTAATTCTATTGACTCTGATACTATAAAATTTAGTCGTGACTCAAAACCATCTCGTATTAGCCTAGATGTCATATTTACCCTTGAACGTGCTAGCGGTAACTAGGCGTAAAAGTATTAACGATAAAAAACAAAATCCAAAAAATTATGAAAACATTATTCAAAGTAGTAAAAAAAGATTTTAACCTAATTTTTTTAACAGTTCTATGTACATTTCTAGTCAGTTGTGGGACTTTACCAATAGGAGATAACGGAGGTAGAACAGGAGCAACAAAACCAGGAAAAATAGATGCTGCCTTTGCTCATAAGAATGGTCATGTATACTTTTTCTCTGGTAACAAATATATTAAATGGAAACCAGGTAAAGGCGTTGTTAAAACTAGCGATGAAAAAATTCTAAGAACTTTAGGTGTTACAGGATTTACAAATATGCCAAAAAGTTTTGAAACAGGAATTAATGCTGCTTTTATGTACAAAAACTGGTCTTTAAGTTATTTTCTAAAAGAAAGGCACTATGTTAGCTCAGAAGGAGGTACACCTCAGAGTCTTAATGACGATCATCGGTTAATTCAAAAGCTTCCATATGCTTTTACGAAAGATATAGATGCAGTCTTGATACATCCAAATAATAAAATTTACTTTTTTCAAAAAGATAAATACTGTGTATATGATTTAGATGATCGTAATCGTACTTTCAAACGTGTTAAACCAGAGATAAAAATAATTGGCAAAGGTGGTTGGCGCTCACTGCCTAATTTCTTTCGTTCTAATATAGATGCGGTATTGGTGCACCCTACAACTAATAATATCTACTTTTTTAAAGATGATAAGTATTGTGTTTGGAAGCCTGGTAAAGGTATTATAGCGCCTGCAATTCGAACAAGAGGAGTAAACGGTTGGAAAGGAGTGATGTTTGACTAAAATAGAAAGTATAAAGAAATCCGAAGTTATTTTTTGGATTCCGCTAGCACTAACCAGATGCTAGACTGAGCCGTAGGAGACTACGGCTTTTTTATTGAGATATTTCTAATAAAATAAGCTTTTGTTTAACTTTCTTTAGTTAAAATTTAATAATAAGTTGAATTTTTAATAATTCAATAATTTTAATATTTAATTGTATGTTATATTTAATTTTTACACGCTATATTTTACTAAATTTGCGCTGATAAAAAACATATCAAATAATGGCAAAGTTTGAACTGAAATTACCAAAAATGGGCGAAAGTGTTGCAGAAGCAACTATTACTTCTTGGTTAAAAGAAGTAGGTGATACCATTGAACTTGATGAAGCTATTGTTGAGATTGCTACCGATAAGGTAGACTCAGAGGTTCCATCAGAAGTTGAAGGTGTTTTGGTAGAAAAGCTATTTAATGTTGACGATGTTGTACAAGTAGGGCAAACTTTAGCTGTAATAGAAACTGATGCTGCTAATACTCCTGCAGAAGTAGTAGCAGAAACTGCTCCAGTTGCTGAAGCTGTTAAAGAAGAAATAGTTGAACCAGTAGCAGCTGTAGAGCAAACTCTAACAACTGCTGTATCAGAAATTAAAAACTCACCAAGTGGTAAATTCTATTCGCCATTGGTAAAAAATATAGCTCAAAAAGAAGGAATTTCTTTTGAAGAGTTGGAAGCGCTTTCTGGCACTGGTAAAGATGGTAGAGTAACTAAGAATGATATCTTAGGGTATATAGAAAATAGAACAAATGGTGCTGTACAACCAGTTGCTAAGATAGAAACGTCTAAACCTGCTAAAACAGAACAATCCAAAGCTATATCTACACCGATTTCAGTTAGCGGTGAAGACGAGATCATTGAAATGACACGTATGGGTAAACTCATTTCGAAGCATATGGTCGATTCTGTACAAACATCTGCTCACGTTCAGTCGTTTATAGAGATAGATGTTACTAATATTGTAAAGTGGAGAGCTAAAGTTAAAGATGCTTATCTAAAGAGAGAAGGTGAAAAGTTAACGTATACACCAATTTTAATGCAAGCTGTGGCTTCTACTATTAAGAAATTTCCTCTGATCAATATTTCTGTACAAGGTGATAGCATAGTTAAAAAGAAGAATATCAATTTGGGCATGGCAGCAGCTTTGCCAGATGGTAATTTAATTGTACCGGTAATAAAAAATGCCGATATGCTTAATTTGGTCGGTATGACCAAAACTGTAAATGACTTAGCAAATAGAGCTAGAGCTAATCAGTTAAAGCCTGATGAAATTCAAGATGGTACATATACAGTAACTAATGTAGGTAGTTTTGGTTCTGTAATGGGCACGCCAATTATAAACCAACCTCAAGTAGCAATTTTAGCTTTAGGTGCTATACGTAAAATGCCTGCCGTAATTGAAACACCTGAAGGTGATTTTATAGGTATTCGTCATAAAATGTTTGTGTCGCATTCGTACGATCACAGAGTGGTGAATGGAGCTCTTGGTGGAATGTTTATCAAGTCGTTAAAAGAAACCTTAGAGGCTTGGGACGTAAATCAAGATTTTTAATTAATTATATAAACTATTTTCTAGTATTTTCTTTATTTCCTCGAAAGAGAAAATTTTGTGTTCAATAAGATCATTGCATTGATCTGTTATTGAGGCATTAAATAATAAAAAATCATCAGAATTGATGGTGATTTTAATTCCTTGATCATATAACTTTCGAATAGGATGCTCGGAGAGATTCTTTACTGAACCTAAAGATATATTACTTTGAGGGCAGATATTTAATTGAATGTTTTTTTCTTTAATTAAAGTCATAGTATTTTCTGAATCAGCTGATTTAATACCATGTTGAATTTCATCTGGATCTAATAAATCTATCGCTTTTTCTATAGTTTCAGGGTTAGAGAACTCACCAATATGGACTTTAGTTTTTAGTTTATGTTTTTTAGCATGTTTGTAAATATCTATGAAACCATCAAGTTTCTTTGTATGTTCTCTGCCATATAAATCGATACCATTAAATACACCGCTATTTATACATTTTAATCCGTCAGAATAAACTTGTTCAAGATCTAATTCCTTATTAATTCCTATATCCGGGCTAAAGTCAATAAGAGGCTTATATTTAGTTTTTAAATCTGAAACTGCTTCTATCAGGTTTTCAATAGAATTCTCAAAATACCGAATTAGATTGATGTCAACACTAGCTTCTAAATAAGTTACATTATCATTAATAGCTGACTGAATCGATTTATCCATAAAATAAACGGCATCCTCACTAGTCTCTAATAATTTGTTTACATGATTGTAGATAAAATCTATCATACCATCTAAGCCATCATATTTACTAGGAATACTTAAATGCGTATTAGAATATTTTTGATACAAGTATTGTATGTCTACTCCTAAATGCAAATGATTATGAAGGTCAGCTTTTGATAGTTGATGTATTTTAGCTTTTAGGTTAGTCATAAAGAAGATAACTCATTGTAGCTAAGATAGCTAAAATAGCTTAAAAAGAAGTTGAATGGGGAGGTGCCAATTCAAAATAGATCAATTCTTCAGATACAAAAAAACTATTTTATCTTACTTCTAGTTGTTGATTTGCTTTAATAGATTTTTAAAAGCCTGTTGATAGTTCTTATAGTTTTTTACCTCTGCAATAAACAATCCTTTTTTGGCATATGCAACGGCAGATTGTTTATTTTCTAATTTGAACTCCACTTCACCAAGCCCATAATAGCTTCTGCACAGAATAATACCATGATTTAATTCTTCTGATATATATTTGGCTTGAGTAAAATATTCTTTAGCAAGATCAGTGTTGTTTCTATCTAAATAATAGATTCCTAAATTACATAATGAATGTGCTTTAGAATAGTTTCTATTTTGCTTATTAGCTAATTCATAAGCTCTGTTGTAATGAAATAGCGCAGAATCTAGAATTCCAGATTTTTCAAAATTATAAGCTTTATGAATATCATTTCTTATAATACCGGCAGTGTCAGAAATAGAAAACGATATATTGAGTCCTTTTTTAAAACTTAAATCACTTTCTTTTTCATTTCCATTAATTTGTAAAATTGTACCAATCCTGTATAAATTCTTTGATATAAGGGGTAAATGATTACCTCTTTTGGCATATATCATAGAAGAATCTAAAAATTTCTGAGCATAATTAAGAGCTTTGTCATCTTTGAAATAACTCCATTTTAAATAATATAAATCACCTAAACCATAGTACGCTCTACCTAAATATTCTGAGAACTGATTAGAATTTGGGTATGTAATAACTTTCTTAAAACTATCTTCTGCGAGATTATATTTTTCTAAAAACCTATAATTTTCTCCTAAAATTAAATTGTAAAAAATTTTATCGTTTTCAGTTATATCAGGTTGGTTTAATTGAATTTTAACAATTTGAATTGCCTCTTCCCAATTCCCTATATTAGCTAAATTTTCAAGCTTTACTTTTAAAGTGGAATTAATTAAATCTTTTTCATTCGATTGATTTTTACATGACAGAATTATAAATATTAGTACTAATAAACTAAAGTTTAGTTGTTTTGCAGCAGTTATTTTGGGTTTAATTTTATTCACTTTCAGCAAAAGCCTTAAAATCTTTCATAAATTGATAAGATTGTTTTTTAAATGCGCCAGGCATTAAAAACCCAAAGAGTTTCATTTTAAAAGAGGAAAACTTAAAGACATTGTTACTTACCCATTTAGTTTTATCTGGCGAAACTTCTGTAAAGTGATTTTCTATTTGATTGAATACACCTGGCGCTTCATAAGTAGCATGAAATTCATCAGGTAAATTTCGACTAATAATAGTTTCTATCATTTCTACTTTACCACCTTTTTTACCCATATCGTATTTTAAACGAGATTTGGCGCCTTCTTTCCCCGCCTCACCACTCATATGTTCAAAACTTATAAAGCCTTTTTGCCACTTAGGCATATTGTCCGGATTATCAAAAAGCTCAATTACTTTATTTCTGGCTAGATCAATCTCAATTTCGTTAGAATATTTCATATTGTAATGGTTTGGTTAACAGCTTAAAGTTAATAAAAATCAAAAATGTTAATTGTTAAAAATATCATAAGACATATTGTATCTTTGAGAAATAATTTTTTTAAATGGAGCTAAACTTAAAAAAACCGATTGTCTTTTTTGACCTTGAAACCACTGGCGTGAATATTGCAAAAGATAGGATTGTAGAAATATCAATATTAAAAGTACACCCGAATGGTAATAAAGAAGGTAAAACTTGGTTAGTGAATCCTGAAATTGAAATACCAAAAGAAGCATCAGTTATTCATGGTATTACAAACGAAAAAGTTGTAACTGAACCAACCTTTAAAGAACTTGCAAACGAAGTTAGTAAGATGATTGAAGGTTGTGACCTTGCGGGATTCAATTCTAATAGATTTGATATACCATTGTTAGCGGAAGAAATGTTACGTGCTGAAGTAGATTTTGATATGAAAAATAGAGTAGCCGTAGACGTTCAAGTCATTTTTCATAAAAAAGAGCAACGCACATTAAGTGCTGCATATAAATTTTACTGTAATAAAGAATTAGAAAATGCGCATTCTGCCGAAGCGGATACCATAGCTACTTACGAAATATTAAAAGCACAATTAGATACTTACGATGATCTTGAAAATGACATCAATTTCTTAAATGAATTTTCATCGCATAAAAAACGAGCTGATTTTGCAGGGTTTATAGTATACAATGATAAAGATGAAGAAGTTTTTACATTTGGTAAATACAGAAATCAAAAAGTGAAAAATGTGCTTGAAAAAGATAAAGGTTATTTTTCGTGGATACAAAATGCAGACTTTCCGTTATATACTAAAAAAGTACTGAGAAAAATTAAAGAAGATATGTCTGTACCTAGCGATTCAATGACAGAAAAAGAGAAATTGAAAGCTCTACAGCAAAAATTCAATTTGCGTTAACAGAAATTAATAAATTTTATCAGTATAATTGTAAGAATATGTTAGTAGATTTTAGAGACCTTCCTGATAGTTCTAGAGTGTGGGTGTATCAAGCAGATAGACCTTTTACTGATGTTGAAGTTGAGCAGATTTCAGACAAATTAGTTGAGTTTGTTCAACGCTGGAAACGCCATGGAGATGATCTAAAAGCGTCATATCAGATAAAATACAATCAGTTTATTGTGTTAGCAGTTGATGAAAATTTTAATAATGTCTCGGGTTGTTCTATAGATGCATCTGTTCATATTATTCAAGAATTACAAAAAGATTTTCATGTCGATCTTTTGAATAAAATGAATGTTAGCTTTAAGGATGGTGCAAATATTAATACTGTTTCTATGAAACAATTTAGGGAATTTGCCAAGCTAGATAAAATAAAAAGTAAGACAATAGTGTTTAATAACATGGTAACTTCTAAATTAGATTTTGAAAATTCTTGGGAAATAGAAGCGGACCAAAGTTGGCATGCACGATTTTTAAATTAAAAAATACTATTAATAGTAGGTTTAATCCTACTTTACATGACTATGAAAAGAAACACCCTCTTAATTTTTCTTTTAGTTTTCGGAACCTACTTATATGCCCAAAACGTAGACCCTTTAATTAAAAAGGATAGCTATGGCCAACAAATATGGGTAGATAGTATTTTAAAATCAATGACAATTGATGAAAAAATTGGTCAATTGTTTATGATACAAGCATACTCTAATAAAGATTTAAAGCATAAGGTAGAAATAGAGAATTTTATTAAAAAGTATCATATTGGTGGTTTGATTTTTATGCAAGGCACACCAGAAAAGCAGTTGCCTTTAAACAATCATTATCAAAGTATTTCTAAAGTACCGCTACTGATTGGTTTTGATGGAGAATGGGGCTTAGATATGCGTTTGAAAAATACGTATAAGTTCCCTTGGAATATGACACTTGGCGCAATTGAAGACGATACATTGATTGAAGAATTTGGTAAACAATTAGGTGAGCATTGCAAACGCCTGGGGATTCATATAAATTTTGCACCAGTTGTAGACATTAACATCAATCCTAAAAATCCAATTATTGGTAATCGATCTTTTGGTGAGGATAGAGTTAATGTAACCAATAAAGCCATAGCTCTTACTAAAGGGATGCAAAGTGTAAATGTGTTGGCTTGTGGTAAACATTTTCCGGGTCATGGAGATACAGATGCTGATTCGCATCATACATTACCCACTATACCATTTACCACCCAACGTCTAGATTCTATAGAATTATATCCTTATAAAAAGTTATTTGATGTTGGCTTAGGTAGTGTAATGACAGCTCATTTAAGTATACCAAGTTTAGAGCCAAATGAGAGTTTACCTTCATCATTATCTTATAATGTTGTTACTAAACTATTGCAAGAGAAAATGGGCTTTGAAGGATTGATTATAACAGATGGTTTAAATATGAAAGGTGCAGCAGACTTTTCTACCTCAGCAGATATAAATTTAGCAGCGATTCAGGCCGGTAACGATATGTTATTAATTCCAAATGATATATCAGGTACCATTGCTAAGATGAAGCAAGCGGTTCTAGATTCTGTGCTGCCCGAAGATCGTCTAAACCGTTCAGTAAAACGAATCTTAAAAGCTAAGTATTGGGCAGGTTTAAGAAATTATAATGTAATACCAGAAGAGAATTTATCTAGTGATCTTAATACCGTAAAAAATGAAGCGTTACATCAGCAATTGGTTGAAAATTCAATTACGTTAATTAAAAACGAGAATGCAATCTTTCCGATTAAAGATTTAGTACATAATAATATTGCCTATGTAAAATTGGGAGATGCAGATTCTAGCACTTTTGTTAATAGGCTGAAAGATTACACTAATGTTGATGTGGTTTCTGGTAAAACCTTAGATGCCGTTATTGATAAATTGAAGCCGTATAATTTAGTAATTATTGGCTATCATAAATCAAATTCAAATCCTTGGAAAGATTTTAAATTTAAAAACAAAGAACTGGTTTGGTTACAAGAAATCGCTAGAAATAAGCGTGTAATACTTGATGTATTTGCAAGTCCATACAGTTTACAGGATATAAGAACATTTACCAATATTGAAGGTGTTGTAGTATCTTATCAAAATAGTAAAATAGCTCAAGATGTTTCGGTACAAATGATATTTGGTGCTATGCAAACTAGGGGAAAATTACCTGTAACAATTAATAGTGAATTTAAAGCAGGACATTGCTTGAC
The DNA here is from genome assembly GCF_056591635.1 of Maritimimonas sp. 2304DJ26-3. Taxonomy (NCBI): domain Bacteria; kingdom Pseudomonadati; phylum Bacteroidota; class Flavobacteriia; order Flavobacteriales; family Flavobacteriaceae; genus Maritimimonas; species Maritimimonas sp. 2304DJ26-3. The sequence continues at coordinate 44,220 of NZ_JBWQOK010000001.1, read as the reverse complement.
TTCAACAGATTTGCATAGATTGGCATACGATGTACCCGAAAATGTTGGAATGAGTAGTGAGAGATTACAGAAAGTTGATTCAATGGCTAATGTAATTTTGCAGGAAAGAATGACTCCAGGTCTGCAATTATTAGTAGCTAGAAAGGGCAAGGTGATCTATCGAAAAGGTTTTGGTAATCATACATATAAACGTATTAAAAAAGTAAAGAATACAGATATTTATGATTTGGCATCCTTAACAAAAATATTAGGAGGATTGCCACCAATAATGAAAGCTTATGAAGAGGGTAAGTTCACACTAGATACTGAGTTAGGAGATATTATGCCAGTTTTAAAAGAATCTGATAAAGACACCATTTTACTTAGAAATGCATTATCTCATAATGGAGGGTTTCAAGCTTGGATTCCGTATTATCTTAAGACATTCGATAGTATTACCAATAAGCCTTCTAAAGAGTATTATCATACCCGAAGATCTAGAAAGTACAATATAAGAATAGCTAAAAATTTATTTCTAAAGACAAGTTTTAAAGACTCTATTTACAAAATGATTGCTGAATCTCCTTTACGGGAAAAGCCGGGTTATAAGTATAGCGGATTAATATTCTATCTATTTAAGGATTATTTTGAAAAGGAATTTGATCAACCTCTAAATGTTTTAAATGAATCATTATTTTACCATCCATTAGGTGCTACGACTTTAACTTATAAGCCTTTAGAAAAATTCCCTAAAAGCAGGATAATTCCAACAGAGGCCGATAATGTATTTAGAAAACAATTGTTACATGGTTATGTACATGACCAAGGAGCTGCAATGTTAGATGGTGTTAATGGCAATGCAGGTTTATTTGCTAATGCTAACGATGTTGCTAAAATGATGCAAATGTATATTCAAGATGGCTTTTATGGTGGCAAACGCTATTTTAGTAAAGAAACAGTAAATACGTTTAATAAAAGACATTTTGAAGCTGACGATGTTCGTAGGGGTTTAGGTTTTGATAAACCTCAATTAGATCCAGACATTAAGGCAACTTGCGGTTGCATGTCTTCTAAAAGCTTTGGACATAGTGGGTATACAGGTACATATACTTGGGCTGATCCAGAAACAGAATTGATATATGTGTTTTTATCAAATAGGGTTCATCCTTCTTCGCAAAACACGAAGTTAGTAGATCAAAATATTCGTACTATCGTACAGCGTTTAGTACAAGAAGCCATTGTAGAATAGATAATTGAAAATTTCAATCTATATATTTAGTTTTTGCTAAAATTAATACAGAAAATAGACTCACTAGTAAATATATTAAGGCTACATTACTTCCAAAAAAATAACTGACGATTAAAGTTTGAAGTAAGTAAAACAAAGGGAATGCTGTTATGCCAACTGCAAATCTAGTTGTTGAATCAAATTCAATTTCTTTAATACTAGGTTTTATTGCTTTCCAAATCATAAACGGAATAATGCTATTAACTAGAATTATAAAATACCCAAATTTCCAAAATAGATTAGGTCTTTTATTCTTAACGGAATTATCCTCAAACTCCTTAATAGATTTTAATTTTTCGTTAACTATTGTCGGCTCTAAATAATTGACAGATCCTAATTTATTTATAATTGAATCATAATTTTTAACATCTTCAATGTGAGTTGTAAGCTCTTTCATTTTTAAACTAACTTCATCTTTTAGAGCTAGGGTAGCTGCATTCTTATTCTGGTTTTCTAAGAAAGGATTTACAGCTATAGGCTTTCCGTAATAAATAGATACATTTTCAGCAAAATCTTCAGCCTTACTATAATTTAAACCAACAGGAATTATGGTAAGTTTTAAGTCTGGATTTTGCTCCAGAGCACCAAAAGTAATTCTGGTAAATCCTTTACTTAATGGACGTACCCATCGTCTAATATCATGAGTGCCTTCTGGAAAAATGAGTAGAGAACGACCTTTATTAAAAAGATCATAGCATTTTTTAAAAATTTCTTCATTTTTAGCGAGAGTCTCTTTGCCATCTCGTATTCTGTAAATAGGTAGCATATTTACAGTAGATAGCAACCATTTTACAAGCTTGATTTTAAATGCACTAGCTCTAGTTAAAAAATGAATATTTCTTGTAGTGGTCGTAGCAATTAATAAAGGATCTATTAATGCATTTTTATGATTAGACACAAATAGTATAGCTCCCTTTTTAGGAATATTTTCTTTACCATATATTGCTATTTTTTTGTGATAGAAAAATAATCCAGTGGTAATGTAAATTTTGACTATATGATACCAAACACGTTTCAAATTAGGCGATAACTTTGTCTTTTTTAAGAGACCAAAAATACGCTAATCCTAAGCCAGAAGCAATATCCCATATTCCCCAAAAAGCAACACAAAGTGCCATGCCACCTAAACCATCAAAAAAAGCAAAGACTAATAATAGTCCTAAACCAGAGTTTTGAATACCAGTTTCTATAGCAAGTGTTTTCTGATCTTTAAGAGATAATTTCATAGATTTTGCAAAGAAAAATCCTGCAATATATCCTGAAAAGTTATGTAGTATAACTATAAATAGAACGTAATGAATATATTCCGTGAAAATTTCTAAGTTTTGTGAAAAAGCAACAATTATAAAAATTAAGAAAATAATCATTGACAAAGGTTTCAGAATTTTAGAGAGTTTTTTCGCAAGTTTAGGTTTAGATTTTCTAACCAACATTCCTACAATTAGGGGAATACCGAGAATTAGTGTCACTAATTTTACTAATTCAAAAGGATCGAGTTTTACTGTTCTTAAAATTTGAGCAGTGGGCTCGTATAAATTCCCCCAAAAGGCTAGATTTATTGGCGTCATTAATACTGCTACTAAAGTTGCAAACGCGGTTAAACTTACCGATAATGCAGCATTGCCATTAGCTAATTGTGTCATAAAGTTTGAAATATTTCCTCCAGGGCATGCCGCTACCATAATCATACCCAGAGCAATACTTGGGTAAGGATCGATAATATTAACTAATAAAAAGGTAACTAAAGGAAATAAGATAAATTGAGAAAAAATACCGACTAGAACAATTTTTGGGTTTGTAAAAAGTCGTTTAAAATCATCTATAGTGATGCCTAGTGCTACACCAAACATTATAATCGCAAGCGTTATATTTAAAGCCCATAACCCTTCGGTATCGAAGTTTATTTTTAGAGCATCTAAAACAGTTTGTGAATCAGTTTTTAAAGGCATAAGCTATAATATTTGCTCCCATTTTTAACGCTTCTTCTCTAATTGTAGGAGGATTGTTGTGCATTTCTTGATCTTCCCAGCCATCACTTAGATCAGATTCGTAATCGTAAAAACAGACAAGCCTGTCTTCATAAAAAATACCAAATCCTTGTGGAGGTTTTCCATCATGCTCATGAATTTTTGGGAGCGATTCGAAGTCATAAGTTTGATGATATATAGGGTGATTGTATGGTATTTCTTGGAATTCTAAATCGGTGAATACTTTTTTCATTTCTCTCCTAATGTATTCATCCAATCCATAATTATCAGAAATGTGTAAAAAACCACCAGATTGTAAATAATTACGCAAATTTTCAGCATCATTATCAGAAAAATGGATGTTACCATGCCCAGTCATAAATAAGATAGGGTAGTTATAGATGTCTATACTATTAACAGCAACGGTCTCAGGTTTTTCGGTAATTTTAGTTTTAATATTTAAATTGCAAAATTCAATAAGATTGGGTACGGCAGTCGGATTAGAGTACCAATCACCACCTCCATCATATTTCAATATAGCTACTTTTTGAGCAGATAATGTTGCACTTATTAATAAGGTTAAAATTATAATTGAAATTCTCAAAATGAGCAATTGTTTAATAAACCAAAGATAAAATTATTCTACGTAGATAAGAAGAATTAACATTTTATTAATTCTTAGATTCTAGAATCTTTAGATTTTGCATAGATTTTCTTGTTAAATTCGCAGCTTAAATTCATAAAACAATTAAATAATAAATAAAAAATGAAAAATCAATTTGTAAAAATCGCATCAATTTTATTTTTAGGATTAGCAATTGCGTCTTGTAAAAAAGGAAAAAATGAGGTTGAGGCTACAGCAGCAGAAGAAGTGAAGCAAATAGCTCAAACAGCTGAGAGATACGTGGCGGACGCTGATAATAGCACAATTACTTGGAAAGGATTTAAACCTACTGAATCGCACAACGGAACTATTAATGTTTCTGAAGGTTATATGGCCTTAGAAGATGGTAGCTTAACAGGTGGTAACTTTATTGTTGACATGAATACTATAGTTAATGCTGATATCGAAAGTGAAGAATGGAATGGTAAACTAGTAAACCACTTAAAAAGTGCAGACTTTTTTGATGTAGAAAAAAACCCTTACAGTGTTTTTGCAATTACTGGAGTTGAAACTAAAGATGGTAAGACTATGGTAAAAGGTAATTTAACAATTAAAGGAATCCAAAAAAATATTGAGTTTCCTGCTACTTTTTCGGTTAATGGAGAAGAAGCTTCTTTTGTTAGTGAGCCATTTACTATTGACAGAACAGAGTGGGATGTAAAATACAATTCAGGTAAATTTTCTGTAGAAGATTTAAAGGATAAATTAATAAAAGATGATATTGAAATCTCATTCAATATTAACGCTAAGAAAAGTCAAGCTTAAATTTTTTAAGCTTATAAAAAATTTAAAAGCTGCCTTTATTGGCGGCTTTTTTATTTGCTACTATTTAATAGTGAAACAGTATGAGTAGCTACTATACCTGCAGTTTCTGTTCTTAATCTACTTTCACCAAGTGTAATAGGTAAAAACTTAAGTTCTTTAGCCTTTTTTATTTCATTTGTAGAAAAATCACCTTCCGGCCCAATTAACAGCAATACATTTTTTTGAAGCTCTAGTACCTTTTCTAGCTGATTTCTGGGGTAATCGTCTTCGCAATGTGCAATGAATTTTTGTGCAGAAATATTTGAATTAATGAATTTTAAGAATTTAACGGGTTCATTTAATTTCGGAAAGTTATATTTTAAAGATTGTTTAGAGGCAGATTGTACTATTTTCTGCAAACGTTCAGTCTTAATTACTTTTCTTTCTGATCTTTCACAAATTATAGGGGTAATCTCATCGATGCCAATTTCAGTAGCTTTTTCAAGAAACCATTCAAATCGATCATTATTTTTGGTGGGAGCTATCGCTATGTGCAAGTGATAATTCCATGGTTTTTCTTTTTCTTCAACTTTTACAATGTTGGCAGAACATTTTTTATCGTTAGCTATTACAATTTCTGAGGTAAATAAGTTTCCCTTACCATTTGTAATAAGCAGTATATCACCTTCTTTTTTTCTTAAAACACGTACAATATGTTTGCTTTCTATTTTGTCAAAAGTAAACTGCTTATCTATCGGTTGTAATTGTGGATTATAAAAAAGTTGCATTATAAATTCTTACGATAGGTTCTTCTACGTTTACAAAGCTTGGGGTCAAAACGTTTCCAAATTTGTTGAATTGCAATATTATCTTCCAATTCAGGAGTTCTAATACAGTTTTGCATATCCAATTTTTTGAAAGTCTCAAAGCATTCGTTAAATAAAACAGCATGAACACCTTTGTTTTGATAATCAGGATGCACTCCAATAAGATAGAAAATTACATCTTTACTTTGTTTTTTAGCTTTTAATAAATGAAAAATACCAAAAGGAAAAAGTTTACCATTTGCTTTCTGAAGTGCTCTAGAAAAAGAAGGCATTGTAACAGCAAAGGCAACTAAATTATCATCTTTATCAGCAACATACTTTACGTATTCTGGATTAATAAAACCAATATATTTCTTCTTAAAGTACTCCCTTTGTCTTTTTGATATTGGTGTAAATGTTGATAATTTTGAATATGATTCATTAAAGAGATCGAACATGTTATCGGCATATTTCATTACCTCTTTTGTAGTGGTAAAATTTAATGCTTTTAATTGATATCTTCTTTTAATTAATGATTGCGCTTTAGCGAAATGCTCGGCTTTTATATTTTTAAAAGGAAAACGCCATTCCAGATGTTCTTTCTCTTTAAAATATCCTAATTTCTCTAAATGTTCTTTGTAATACGGGTGGTTATACCAGGTAATCATTGTTCCAATATGATCAAAACCTTCAATTAAAACACCAACCTTGTCTAAGTTAGAAAAGCCAACAGGTCCCTCAACATATTCTAGGTTGTTTTGAATCCCAACTTCTTCTACCTTATTCAATAGTGATTTGGTAACATTAACATCATCTATTACATCAAACCAACCAAAGCGCATTTTTTTAATACCTTGTTGATTTACTTCTGTATTATTTATGATAGCTACTATTCTGCCTACTATGGTTTTATCTTTATAGGCTAAAAATAAACGGGCATCTGCGTTTTCAAAAGCTGGATTTTTCTTTTTATTAAAAATGGCAAGTTCTTCGCTTATTATTGGAGGTACCCAATAATCATTATTTTTATAGAGGCTAAAAGGAAATTTTACAAATTTTTTGAGATCAGATTTTTTTGAAATTTCCTTTATGGTTATCATCAACTATTATTTTCTTTTTCCTGATTAGGATCGTAATTTTTGTTATAATCTTTAGCTTTTTTCTTAAGCTGTTTCTTTTCGTCTTTAGCTTTTTTACGCGCTTCTTTTTCCCTTCGTTTTTGAGCTTTCGTTTTCTTAGGAGCTTTGTCCTTCTTTATCTTACGTTTTTTGGCTTTAATTTTTTTAACCTTTCGCTGTTTACCATCTTTATCATTTTTGCCAAATAATCTAGAAAAAAAGTTGCCCTCTTTGTCTTTCTTAACCTCTTCACCATCAGCTCCTATCAATTTGAATTTATCTCTATGTTTATCAATTCTCCAAGAAAAACCTGCATTCAATAATAAACTAGAACCGTCACGATCATTAATAGCTCTGGCCGCTACATCAAGCTGCATATTTTTGCTAAAGAGATATGCCGCACCACCTCCAAATTGAAAATCATTTGGTATATGTTCATCTTTAAAAATACCTTGATGTTCGCCAAATATAGACCATTTATCATTAATAGAATAGGTAGCTGTCAATATGTATGAGTTCTCTTTTTGATTAGAACCTATTTTATCCATTATTAAATTTGTTAAGAAGACAAATCGGTCTGTAAAATCATGTTGAGTATATAGTGCTAGGCTCGGACTAAAATCACCTTTTTTATACCCAGGAGCGTTACCGCCAATGTAACCTTTTGTAATTGGAACATTAGCTCCGGCATAGACTGCTACCGATGGAATTAATCGTTTCCAATCAAAAGCCATTTTCTTTTTCCAACTACGTATTTCTTTTGAGCGATCTAAATATTTAGGCATATAAACTAAATATTTTGCACCAATCCTAAATGTACCCAAACTAAAGGCAGAAATATCATCTACAGGTTGATTTATTATAAAAGTACTTGGGTCAAAATCAATTTTATCATGTTGAAAAGTAACATTTAAATTAACTTCTAGTTTATCTAAGAATTTACTATAGCGAACCATAAAATCAGCTCCAATTGAGTTCACTTTATTGCCACGATCATTAATGTCTTTATAAAACAATCCTTGTTCAAATTGTAGAACATCTGTACCTACGCTAAACGGGCTTTCGGAAAAACCAGGCCTTCCAGAGTTAATAACCTTAGTATATTGAGCTGCTATGGCTTGAAAGCTAAAAATACAGATGAAAATAACGAGGAGACGTCTCATAAATAGGATTTCGTATTTAAATTCTAAAGATTTTATCTATATACTAACGTTTAAGTTGCTCTCAAATTGTTACTTTTGGCATAATATTTAAAATTTAAGAAAGAAGTAGTGTAGATGGGTTTATTAAGGACTTTACTAATCATATTATTAGTCTATTACGGATTTAAGATCTTGTCAAGATTTTTGTTTCCATTTATAATGAAAAGATTTGTAAATAATGTAGAAAAGAAATTTAAAGAGCAGCAAGGTCAATATCAGCCAAATCAGCCTAAAGCTAAGGTTGGGGAGACTGTAATAGATAAAACACCCAGATCAACACAAAAAAGTAATAATAAGGTTGGAGAATATGTTGATTTTGAAGAAGTCGAAGAGTAAATAATTTTAATGAAAGATTTAGGAACCAAACTACTTCCGTATGTTATAGCTATTCTTGTTTTTATAATAGCTTCTTTAGTCTATTTTTCACCAGTTTTAGAAGGAAAGAAATTATTTCAAAGTGATATTGCCCAGTTTAGGGGAATGTCTAAAGAAATAGCAGATTTTCGTAAGGAAAATGATAAAGAACCTTACTGGACAAACAGAGCATTCGGAGGTATGCCATCTTACCAATTAAGTGCGTATTATCCCCATAACTATATTAAAAAGGCTGACCTTTTATTACGATTTTTACCTAGACCAGCTGATTATCTATTTCTTTATTTTTTAGGTTTTTTTATTCTATTATCCGTGCTAAAAATAGACTGGAAACTTGCAATTTTAGGTTCTTTAGCCTTTGGCTTTTCTACCTATTTGATCATTATTTTTGGAGCTGGACATAATGCTAAAGCACATGCCATTGCTTATATGCCAGTTGTGTTGGCCGGAATTATTGCAACTTTTCAAAAGCGATATCTCTTTGGGTTTGTTCTTACTGCATTAGGAATGGCATTTGAAATAAATGCCAACCATCCTCAAATGACTTATTATTTGCTGTGGATGGTTATTATATTTGGAATTGTTTACCTGTTAGATGCTCTCAAGGAAAAAACACTTCCAGAATTTTTTAAAAAGATTGGGCTACTTGCTTTTGCAGTTGCTATTGCTGTAGGATTAAATTCTACAAACTTATTGGCAACAAAAGATTATGCTAGTCATAGCACACGTAGTAAAAGTGAATTGACAATAAAACCAGATGGAACTCCAAAAGATGAGGTTACAAGCGGATTGTCTAGAGATTATATTACGCAATATAGTTATGGTATTACAGAAACATTCAATTTATTGATCCCAAGATTTTATGGAGGAGGCGTTAGAGAAAATTTAGGAAAAGATTCTAAAACCTATGAATTTTTGCGAAATAAAATCGGGAGAGGGCAAGCTAAGGATTTTTCAGAAAATTTTCCTGGTTATTGGGGTAAACAACCTATAGTAGAGGCTCCAGCTTATATAGGGGCTGTCTTAATCTTCTTGTTTGTTTTAGGATTGTTTTTAGTTAAGGGTAAATTAAAGAAATGGCTATTAGTAGCGGTTGTATTTTCAATACTGTTAAGCTGGGGTAAGAATTTTTCGATTTTAACAAACTTCTTTATAGATTATATTCCATTATATAATAAGTTTAGAGCAGTTTCATCTATTCAAGTAGTGGCTGAATTGGCAATTCCATTGTTAGCCATAATAACTTTACATAGATTTTTTAATTCAGATAGCAATAAGGAAGATAAGCAAAGGTATTTAAAGTATGCTTTGTATAGTGTTGGCGGAATAACACTAATGTTTACCTTAGTAGGAACTAGTTTATTTAGTTTCGAGAGTTTAAGAGATGCTAGTTTAGATCAACAATTGCCTGGTTTTGGAGAAGTTTTAGCCTCTGAGCGCAAATCAATTTTCTTTAAGGATAGCCTACGTTCGTTAATTCTGATTTTACTTTCTGTAAGTGTTTTATGGGCATTCCTAAATGAAAAAATTAAAAAGAATACTGCCATAGGCATATTAGGGTTTTTAATCTTATTTGATTTAGTAGGAGTAGACAAACGCTACGTGAACAAAGACGATTTTGTAGCTAAAGGTAAGGAAGAAAAACCATTTCAAGCCTCAGCTGTCGATACAGAAATTTTAAAAGATAAGTCATACTACCGTGTCGCAAATTTTGGAGTAAATCCTATTAATGACGGAAGCACATCTTACTTTCATAATTCTATAGGCGGTTATCATGCAGCTAAGCCAAGACGTTATGAAGAATTGTTTGAATATCAGATAGCTAAAAATAATGTTGAAGTGATAAATATGCTCAATACAAAATACATTATTTTTCCTAATCAACAGGGTAAACCACAATTTCAACAAAACCCAGATGCTAACGGTAATGTCTGGTTTGTTAATAAAGTTGAGTTTGTTGATTCGCCCGATGAAGAAATAAAAGCTCTAGACAGTTTAAAAACGAAAGAAAAAGCGGTTGTTAATTCTGAGTTTAAGAGTTTAGTTAGTAATAATAACTTTTTAAAAGATTCTACGGCTACCATCATCTTGAGTGATTATAAAGCAAATCAGTTAACGTACCAAACTAATACAAGCTCTGATCAATTGGCTGTATTCTCCGACATGTATTATAAAAATGGGTGGAATGCTTATATAGATGGCAAGCTCACTCCTCATTTTAGAGTGAATTATGTATTGAGAGCCTTAGAAATTCCTGCTGGTAAACATGAGGTAATATTTAAATTTGAACCAAGCATTATTAGAAAAGGTAATACTATTACATTAGCATCTTATGCTTTATTGTTTTTAGTTCCTTTAGGATGGTTTTTCATTGAAAGAAAGAAGAATGAGTCACCACAATAAACGCTACAATCGTACCATAGCATTTTTACAAAAAGTACTTCCGGCTCCAGCTACTATTTTAGATCTTGGTACGAGAAATGAATTTAGTGAAATCATGGAGCAACATGGGTATACCGTTTTTAATACTGAAGGTGAGGATCTAGATGTATTGCCAGATGTGGTAAAAAAACACAAAGTAGATGCCATAACTGCATTTGAAATTTTTGAACATTTAATTGCCCCTTTCAACGTATTAAAGGCTATGGAGTCTACCAAATTAATAGCTACAATTCCGTTAAATCTGTGGTTTGCCAAAGCCTATAGATCTAAAACAGAAGAATGGGATCGTCATTATCATGAATTTGAGGATTGGCAATTCGATTGGTTACTCGAAAAATCTGGTTGGCAGATTAAAGAATTTCAAAAATGGACAAGCCCAGTTAAAAAAATTGGGTTCCGACCAATATTGAGAAGATTCACACCAAGATATTATGCCATTTATGCAGAAAGGTAGACTATGCGAATAGGAATGATTTTAGATAAGGCTTTTCCACCCGATCCTAGGGTAGAAAATGAGGCAATTTCTTTAATCAAGGCTGGGCATCAAGTTTTTCTTTTTTGTTTAAAGTATCATAAAGAAACAAGTGACGAGGTCATCCAAGGTATTTATATTAAACGTTATAAATCAAATCAATTAGAATATAAATTATCAGCTTTAGCTTATACTTTTTCACTTTATACAAATATGATGTCTAGAAAAATAAAACATTTTCTAGCCAGAAATACCATCGAGGCAATACACATACATGACATAAGAATTGCAGAAGCAACTTTTAAAGCCAATAAAAGACTAAACATACCTACTGTTTTAGATTTACATGACAATATGCCCGAGATCATGAAATTCTACCCTCATCTGCAAAAATTTCCAGGCAACTATTTAATTTCTCCACAAAAATGGAAGGAGAAAGAGGAAGAATTTATTAATAAAGCAGACAAAATTGTGACTGTTTCTAACGAGTTTAAAGATGAGATTGTCAATAGAATAGCTGTTTCTAAAAATAAAATAGAAGTTGTGCCAAATACGGTTCAAGAATCTTTTTATACTAAGTTTGTATTGAATAATACAATTGTTTCTAGATACAAAGACCATTTTGTAGTATTATATTTAGGAGATACCGGATTACGAAGAGGTTTGCAAACGGCCATAGAAGGAATTTCTTTTTTAAAAGATAAAATACCAACTATTAAGCTCGTAATTGTAGGCAAGAATACAACAGATTCTGTTCTAAAAAATCAAGTTAAAGAGTTTGGCGTTGAGAATTATGTAGACTTTCAAGGGTGGCAAGATGTTGAATTGTTTCCATCATATATTATGGTAAGCTCAGTTTGTATTTCTCCATTGAACAGAAATATTCAACACGATGTTGCCTATGCAAATAAACTGTTTCAATATATGAGTTTTTCAAAACCTTTATTGGTTAGTAACGCAACGGCTCAAAAAAATCTAGTTGAAAAAGTTCAAAGTGGATTGGTTCACAAAGAAAAAGATGCGCAAGATTTTGCTGAAAAAATAATAATACTTTATAACGATAAAGACCTTGCAACTAAATTAGCTGCAAATGGTAAGTCTTTTATAAAGAATGAATTCAATTGGAGCAAAACATCATCAAAACTTATAGATTTGTATAATAATTTGGTAAGTTGAAGGCATTAATCATTACATATTATTGGCCACCGGCTGGAGGTTCTGGCGTACAACGTTGGTTGAAATTTGTCAAGTACCTTCGTGATTATGGTATTGAACCAGTTGTCTATACCGTTGAAAATCCTAAATACCCAATTTTAGACGAATCATTGACTGACGATATTCCTGATGACATAGAAGTGATTAGACATCCTATTTGGGAGCCCAATAATTTGTTTTCTTTTTTTGGGAGCAATAAGAAAAAGATCAGTGCAGGGTTTTTAGATGAAAACCCTTCTTTTTTTGGAAAGCTAGCACAATACATAAGAGCAAATTATTTTATACCAGATGCTCGTAAGTTTTGGATAAAACCTTCGGTACAAGTTTTATTAAAATACCTAAAAGATAATTCAGTTGATGTTGTAATAAGTACTGGCCCACCACATAGTTTGCACTTAATAGGCTTAAGATTAAAAGAAGAACTAAATGTAAAATGGATTGCCGACTTTCGCGATCCATGGACGGAGATCGATTATTTTCATCAGCTACCATTGACTAAAAAATCTATCAAAAAGCACAATCAACTAGAGCAAGAAGTTCTGAAAAAATCTGATGCCGTTTTGGTTGTTGGTAAAACAATGGCGAAAAATTATAAGAAGTTTAATAGCAATGTAAAAGTTATTACTAATGGGTATGATTCATTAATTTCGGATAAAAAAATCGTGCTAGATTCTAAATTTTCTTTAGTGCATATTGGTATGATGAATGCTGATAGAAATCATAAAATACTTTGGCGAGCATTGCAAGAATTAAGTGAAGAAAATATTGGTTTTAAGAATGATCTGCAACTCAAATTTATTGGTAAACTGGCGGGCGAAGTTCATCAATCCTTAAGAGAATATGGCTTAATTGATAATTCAAAAGTAATAGATTATTTACCGCATGATGAGGTTTTAAATTATCAAAGATCGGCCCAAGTATTATTATTGTCAGTAAACAATGTACCGAGGGCTAAAGTAATAATTACAGGTAAAATATTCGAGTATTTACAAGCTAAAAGACCTATTTTAGCTATTGCACCTACTAATGGTGATTTAGCCGAAATATTGGGCAATACAAATGCCGGAATTGTGATTAGTTTTGATGACAAGAAAAAACTTAAGACTGAAATATTAAGTCATTATAAAAAGTATAGGAGTACGGAGTTAAAAACCGCCCCCAAAAACATAGAGCAATATCATAGAAAAGAATTAACTAGCCAATTGGCCGATATAATAAAAGAAATTATTAAATGAAAAAAGTTGTAACTATATTAGGAGCACGTCCACAATTGATTAAAGCTGCAGTATTAAGCCGTATCATAACTGAAAATAATCAGTTAGAAGAGATTATTGTACATACAGGTCAACATTATGATACTAATATGAGTTCGGTATTTTTTAACGAAATGCAAATACCTGAACCAGCTTATAATTTAGGAATTAGTGGTTTGAATCATGGTGCTATGATTGGGCAAATGCTTGAAAAAACTGAACAGGTACTTATGAAAGAAGAACCCGATGCAGTTATTGTTTATGGCGATACCAATTCAACAATTGCAGGAGCGTTAGCTGCAAGAAAATTAAATATAAAAATAGTGCATATTGAGGCTGGTTTACGTTCTTTTAATATGGAAATGCCAGAAGAAAGCAATAGAGTAGTGACAGATAGAATTTCAGATTTACTATTGTGTCCTACTAATTCATCTATTCAAAATCTTGATAAAGAAGGTTTTAAAAATCTTAATGCCAAAGTTGTTAGATGTGGAGATATTATGAAAGATGCCGTTGAGTATTATGGGCAAATCTCCTCAAAAAAATCGTCAATAATTAATGATTTGGGCTTATCTAATTTTATATTGGCAACAATTCATAGGCAAGAGAATACAGATAACATTGAAAAACTTAGTTCTATTTTTAAAGGATTAGAAGAAATTAATAAAAAGGTACAGGTGATTCTACCATTGCACCCTAGAACCAAGAAAATACTAAAATCACATAACATACAGCCAGATGTTATGATGATTGACCCGGTTGGATATTTTGATATGTTGGAGCTATTAAAACAATGTGAAATGGTTGTAACAGATAGCGGTGGTTTGCAGAAGGAGGCTTTTTTTAATAAAAAGCATTGCATTATTGCAAGAGAAGAAACAGAATGGGTTGAATTAGTCGAAAATGATTTTGCTAAAATTGTTGGTAGTGATCAAAAAGAAATAATATCTGCTTTTCAATATTTTAGAATTGCAAAATCTGATTTTTCCATTGACTTATATGGAACCAATGTAGGAGAAAAAATATATAAAGAAATACTCTTATTATTAAATTAAGAAAGAATGAATTTACCAAAATTTTTATTAGGTGACAATACTGATTATCCTGACGATATTTTTATACTGCATACAGAATACCCTCAATTTGTGATTAATTTAAAGGATGACGAGATTGAATGGTTCGAGGATGTACGAGGTGATAATGAAACGGCATTAACTAATGAAGTTAATGATTTGATTGAGCAAGCATCTCAATTTTATGATAGAGAAATGAAACGATATTCAGAATAAAGAACCTCAAAATTACTTTTGAGGTTTCTTACCTTCTTCTTATTGTTTTTAACGACCGCCTTTCAGTTCATCTTGCCATTTTTTAAGCTCCTCCCATTTGCCATCAGCAGCTAAGCGAGCTTGGTCTGGCCACGTTCCTGGATTGTGAATTCGATATCTTGGACCAGCATTGTTTAATATCTCTCGTAACTTATCTACAGATGTCTGCGAAAGTTGTCTAAAGCTCCATATACCATCATCATTTATTAATCCTTTTATCTTTGGACCAATCCCTTCCACTTTAGTGAGGTCATCTTTAATAGAATCATCCATTTTTGCGACTCCATCAACAAAGCTAGAAGAAATGACTTCGTTTTCATCGTAACTTGTTGCGCTTACTTTTCTTGCTTTAATGGTAGTATTTTGCTCGTGTTCTAAATTTCGATATTTCGTTTTCCATTCTTCAATTTCATCCTGGCATTTATTTTTATACCACCAACGCCAAAAAAACCATCCAATTAAAAAGGCGCCTAGCATCCATAAAAACAATTCTACTAAATGTGCTGTGTTTTGATTTGAAAATATTGATAAGGTCATGGTTATTATTTTACGGTTATTACTATTCTTCTATTTTTAGCTCTTCCTTCTTCTGTTCTGTTCGTTGCCACAGGCTCAGTTTCGCCTTTAGATATTGCCTCAATCTTATTGGAGGAAACTCCCTGAGAAACAAGATAATTTTTTACATTATTGGCTCTGTCTAAACCCCACTGTTGATTATTTACACCAACACTATCTGTATGGCCAGTAACCAGTACTTTTCTATTAGGGTATTTTTGTAGATAATTTTTAAGCTCAAGTGTATAAGCTCTTAATGTTCTATCTGGCTTAAATTCCGCTACAGCAAAATCTGAATACAATGTTTTATTTGCAATACCAGCTTCTATTTCAGTAGCACGCTCTTGACTAATGTTTTGAAAGAGGATTGAAACGCCATCATAATAGTTTCCGTTATCATCGTAACTAAATTCAGATAATACAGCACGAGGTACAATTCTGTCAGGATTTATCCCTGCTTTTACAAGTATGTTTTTTAAGAACTTAACCCTAGAATTACCTAAATGAATACCTTTAGTATCATCAACTTCAGAAGCTAAATGTTTTACTGATAGTAGAAGTTCTTTCCCTTGATTGGCATTTAAATAATTGTAGATAGAATCCTTAAAACCAAGAAGATTATTGGGGATATCAATATTTCCGTTTAAAGAATTAATTGAGAATCCTTTTGGGAAACTAAAAATTGAACTTCCATCTGCAGCCATAATTGAAAAAGTAGCTTTAGGAATTTCATTAAGATCTTTTGTTTTGTCTTTGGTTGTTGAGTGTTCTTCTAATTGATTATGGGCTGTGGCACATTCACCGCAAATACTATTACTAATATATTGGTGAAAAAGTAGTGCGAAAACTGCCCACAATAAAAAAACTACAAAAGCTAGCCATAATTTTTTCATGGTAGGGGATTTGGTTAATTAGTTATAAATATAAAGAAAAAAGCATTCAATTCATAGATCGATGAATTAGCATTTTTCATCTATAATATTAAGACACAAAACATTAGAAAAAGTCACTAGAACTTTAAAGCTTCTTAGCTGCTTCTACCAATTCTAGTTTGTCAAGAGAAGTTTTAGTGGTAAAGAGTCCGTAGTTAATGATGGCTTGATTTTTTTCAATCTTTTCGATAGTACCAACCGATCTGCTATCTATCAAACGAACGCGGTCATTCAGTTTGTATATATGGCTTGATTTTTCTTTTGCAATTTTTTTAGCTACTACTTCTTTTTTTACACGTACCTTTTTAACTTCGGTAAGCACTTCCTTTTTTACTTCTTGTAATTTCTTTTCTTTAATTTTTTCTACAACCTTAGCTTTCTTTTTTTCTGACTTTGTTTTTGTTTTGTTCTTTTTTTGATGTTTAGATTTTTCTATAGTTACCCATTTCATCAAATCAGCCAAAAATTGCTTTTTATTATTGGTCTGAAAGTATTTATTTGTTAGTTCATTAAATTTTCTGCCTGAGACCAACATCTTTTGATTGTTGTCATATAATTCTTGAAAGTTCTCTAGTTTTTCCTGAATTTTTTGCTCCTTGTCGGATAGATTTTCGGTATGTTCTTTAGCTTTTGATTCGGCTTTTTCTAAGCTTTCTGAAGTCTTTCTTAGCTTATTTCGTTCTTGCTGTAGCTTGGAGATGGTTTTGTCTAAACGAATTTTTTCACGTTCTACTTTTTTCTTCGCACGATTGATTAAGCTAAACGGAATACCGTTTTTTTGTGCAACTTCAAATGTAAAAGAACTTCCGGCTTGACCTGTATAAAGTTTGAATAAGGGCTCCAAGGTCTTTTCATCAAATTGCATATTTGCATTGGTTACATTTTCAAGTTCATCCGCAAGTACTTTTAGATTTGCATAGTGTGTTGTTATGATGCCATATGCACCTTTTTGGTAAAACTCTTCTAAGAAAATTTCTGCTAAAGCACCACCTAAATCTGGATCACTACCTGTACCGAACTCATCGATTAAAAACAGTGTATTTGCATTACATTTTTTTAAGAAATTACGCATGTTTTTTAAGCGATAACTATACGTGCTTAATTGATTTTCAATAGACTGATTATCACCAATATCGGTAAGTATTGTATCGAAGAAATAGACTTCGCTACGCTCATGAACTGGTATTAAAATACCACTCTGCATCATTACTTGAAGTAGACCAATTGTTTTGAGTGTAATACTTTTTCCACCTGCATTTGGTCCAGATATTACTATAATCTGTTGCTCATTGTTTAATTCTAATGTTTGTGGTATTGTTTCAATCTGTTGCTCACGATTACTTTTTAGTAAAATGGGATGATATGCATCCCTCAGATATATCTTTTTTGCATTAGAAATAGTTGGTAAAATTCCATTGATAGATTGAGCATACTTGGCTTTTGCTGCAACCAAATCTAATTGTGTAAGAAATGTTTGATAATCGTTTAATAGTGAAATAAATGGGCGAATATCATTGGTCAATTTTTTTAATATTCTAACTACTTCTTCCTGCTCTTCGTGAATTAAATTTTGAAGTTCTCTGTTTAGTTTTGAGGTTGATTCTGGTACAATAAAGACAATGCTTCCTGTCTTAGAGGTTCCTAAAATTGAACCTTTTACTTTTCGTCTGTGCATGGCTTGTACAGCCAAAACCCGTTGATTTTCAATAACCGACTCTCTAATATCGTCTAAGTAACCAGCTTTTGTATTTTTACTTAAAGCACCAGAAAAACTCGAACCAATTTTACCACGAACAGTACCAATTTCTTTACGAATACTTTTTAATTGCTCAGATGCTTTGTTGTCAACTTCACCAAAATTATTGATGATTTTTCTAATGGTAGTGGTCAATTTAGAAGTTAGTTCAATTTCAGCAGATTGGTTGTAAAGCGTAGGGTAGTATTCGTTGAATTTTTTTAAGAATTTTAATAAAATATTTACAGTTTCAGAAATAGCTGCAATTCTCAAAAAAGCTTCAGCTTCTAAAAAACTATTTTCAATGCCTAGTAAATGTATCTCTCTGGTAACTTCTTCGAAATGATGATTAGGTAGTTTGTTTTCATTTTCAAAAGAACTCAGATATTCGTTTACCTGTTGTAATTCATCTAGTAATTTGAGTTTAGCAGAGATTGGTTTTATATCTTGAACAGCTTGTCGCCCTAAATCAGAAATGCAGAACTCACTTATACTACCTATAACAGTATAAAACTCAAGATCATTCAATGTTTTTTGGATGATTTTACTACTCAAAACAGTATTTTTACAAACGAACTGCAAAGTAACTATTTTTACGAGTATTATGGATGTTAAGATTGCCGAAAGTTGGAAACCTATTTTACAAAACGAGTTTGATAAACCTTACTTTAAATCGTTAACAGACTTTGTAAAAAACGAATATAGAAGTCACACTTGCTACCCAAAGGGAAATCAGATTTTTTCGGCGTTTGATCATTGTTCTTTTAATGATCTAAAAGTGGTAATTATTGGACAAGACCCATATCATGGGGTAGGGCAGGCACACGGTTTGTGCTTTTCCGTAAATGATGGTATTGCACATCCGCCATCGTTAATTAATATTTTTAAAGAGTTAGAAACCGATTTAGATTTAGCCGTGCCGTCAAGCGGAAATTTAGAACGTTGGGCAAAACAAGGCGTATTATTATTAAATGCTACACTAACTGTACGAGCGCAACAAGCAGGTTCGCATCAAAATAAAGGATGGGAGCAATTTACCGACGCAGTAATTGCAAAGGTTTCTGAGCAAAAAGAAAATATAGTTTTCTTGTTGTGGGGTGGTTATGCTAAGAAAAAAGGTGCTAAAATAGATATTACTAAACATCATGTATTAACCTCTGGTCACCCATCACCATTAAGTGCTAATCGAGGCTATTGGTTTGGCAATAAACATTTTTCGAAGACGAATAACTTTTTAGAAAACAAAAATTTAGAAAAAATAGATTGGTGATTTTTTAGTTTCGCTTATCGGTTGGGCTATGAGTAGTTGCGTGGTTTAGCACTTAACTTTGTAAGTACACACCAAACTGAAAATCCGAGAGGATTTTCAGAAGTAAGCGAGAACAAGCAATTACTTATAGCCATTGTTAGCACCAGTTTTTATTGTTTTAATTCAGTTATCTGTTGTTTGGCATACTCTTTTGCCTTTTCATCTCCAAATTCAGCTGTTTTTTCATAATATTCAATTGCTTTTTTCTTATCACCTTTCAGTTTATAACCTTGTGCAATGTTTCCAAGAACAATATAATCTTTTGGATTTATTTTTTCAGCACGTAAAAGAGGTTCAATTCCTTTGTCATATTCTCCGGTCAATAAATACGTAATTGATAAATTAGATAAACTCTCTATGTGGTTTGGATAAAATTCTAAAACCTTATTAGCAATTTCTCGCATATTTTTTAATAAGTCATCATTTCCAGTATTGTATAATTGTAACTGATAGGCCTGAATATCTAATAGAAACTCTTTTTCTCCTTTATTAATTTTTTCATTATTAGTCCAATCCCAATTATTTTTGTTTGTAGCAGAATATTCAATTGTCTTTAGAATTTCTGATGTGAAATTTTCCCAATCAGGAATTTGCCCCAATGCATATATTTTACCAAATCTCATATCAAGTCGATTTGGGTAAAGTTTAATTCCTTCGTCAATTTTTTCAAGTCCTTTTTTAAATTCAGTTTGTTTATAGAGAATTCGACTTCCTAAAAATCCAGCGTTTTGATTTAAACTATCTTTTAATACAAGACTTTCTCCATTTGGTTGGTCAGTTGTCAAGGCAAGTACTTCTTGGCGAGATTTTATAAAATGATAATTGAAGTAGCTTGTAAACAGTTCAGCATCTTTTGGGGTTTCAGATTGCCATTTTTTCAAAATTTTTAATTGATTTATTGTATCATTTGTTTCACAATATTTTTGAAATTCTGATTGATAATCTTGACTAAATCCGATTTGTGAAATTAAAATCACAATTAAAGTTCCAAGTATTCTTTTCATTCTTTTTTTAAATTGGTGCTAACGTTAAGCTAATGTGAGTTTTAAATTCATTTTAGCGATTGATAAGCGAAGTTATCCGAAAAGAAGTTAAGAATCAAACTAAATTTCTATTTTTGATCTGCTAACAAATTATCGAGTGCAGTTAAACTATTCTATTATTATTCCTGTGTATAATCGCCCTCAAGAGCTAGAGGAGCTATTGGATAGTTTAACTAGACAAACTTTTAAGGAAGAATTTGAAGTGGTGGTTGTAGAAGATGGTTCTACTGTTATCTCAAAAAAAGTAGTTGAGTCATTTATAGATAAACTAAATATTCAATATTTTTTTAAGGAGAATAGCGGCCCAGGTTTAAGCAGAAATTATGGCATGCAAAAAGCTTCCGGTAATTATTTTATCATTTTAGATTCAGATATTTTATTACCTGAAAACTATTTAGCTGAAGTTGATAAAGCTTTGCAAGCGAACTTTACCGATGCTTTTGGCGGAGCAGATGCTTCGCATTCGTCGTTTACCATTTTACAAAAAGCGATTAGTTATTCCATGACTTCTGTTTTAACTACCGGAGGAATTCGTGGTAATAAAAATCTTAAGAAGTTTCAACCACGTAGCTTTAATATGGGGCTGTCAAAGGCGGCGTTTGAAAAGATTGAAGGATTCGGCAAGCAACATTTTGGTGAAGACATCGATCTAACTTTTAGATTGTGGCAAAACGGATTTGAATCACAATTCATCGAAAAAGCATTTGTGTATCACAAACGTCGAAATACTTTACAAAGCTTTTTTAAACAAACCTTTAATTTTGGCGCCGCACGACCGATTTTAAACAAACAACATCCTAGTACGGCAAAGCCGACTTATTGGTTCCCAAGTTTGTTTTTGCTTGGTCTATTATTTTCTGTGGTTGCTTTTTATTTAGACTATAAATGGTTTTTCTATTTCTATGGCATTTACCTTCTATTTATTTTCTTAGACAGTGCTATTAAGAGTAAAAATCCTTTTGTCGGCTTAACAAGTATTTTTACTACACTTACACAGTTTTTAGGGTATGGTTTGGGCTTTTTGCGGTCGGCCTTCCGCGTAAGCGTACTTCAAAAACCTATTGAAAAAGCGTTTCCAAGAATGTTTAGCTAGCACATCAATTTGTGCATAGTATTCGTTATTTTTGCGCTGACAAATTATGAGCATGAAATACGCAAAAAATATATTAGAAACCATAGGTAATACACCATTGGTACAGTTGAATTCTGTAACTAAAGAAGTTGATGCCTTGGTACTAGCAAAGGTAGAAACTACAAACCCTGGTAACTCGGTAAAAGATAGAATGGCGCTAAAAATGGTAGAAGATGCCGAAGCTGACGGGCGCTTAAAACCAGGAGGAACCATTATAGAAGGAACTTCGGGTAATACAGGTATGGGTTTAGCTTTAGCAGCCATTATAAAAGGTTATAACTGTAT
This sequence comes from Maritimimonas sp. 2304DJ26-3, assembly GCF_056591635.1. Lineage (NCBI taxonomy): Bacteria > Pseudomonadati > Bacteroidota > Flavobacteriia > Flavobacteriales > Flavobacteriaceae > Maritimimonas > Maritimimonas sp. 2304DJ26-3. Next base: position 22,376 of record NZ_JBWQOK010000001.1, on the reverse strand, counting down.
TTTTGTAACTACCGACAAGCAATCTAAAGAAAAGGTAGATGTGTTAAAAGCTGTGGGTGCCGATGTGATTGTTTGCCCTACCGATGTAGCGCCTGATGACGAACGAAGTTATTATTCAGTATCGAAACGTTTGGGTGAAGAAACTCCTAATTCTTGGTATGTAAATCAATATGATAATCCGAGCAATGCTATTGCGCATTATGAGCAAACTGGTCCAGAAATTTGGGAACAAACAGATGGAAAAATCACACATTTTGTGGTTGGAGTTGGTACAGGTGGTACTATTTCTGGTGTTGGTAAATACTTAAAAGAACAGAACCCAAATATTAAAATATGGGGAGTTGATACTTATGGTTCGGTATTTAAGAAATATCATGAAACAGGTATTTTTGATGAGAATGAAATATATCCTTACATAACAGAAGGTATAGGCGAAGATATATTACCAAAGAATGTAGATTTTGATATCATAGATGGATTTACCAAAGTAACTGATAAAGATGCAGCAGTTTATACACGAAGAATAGCGAAAGAAGAAGGAATTTTTGTTGGGAACTCTGCAGGATCCGCTATAAAAGGATTAGTTCAGTTAAAAGATGAATTTAAGAAAGATGATGTCGTGGTTGTATTATTTCATGACCACGGTAGTCGCTATGTTGGTAAAATGTTCAATGATGACTGGATGCGAGAGCGAGGATTTTTAGATGAAGAAGTAACCTTGGCAATCGATCTAATTAAAGGCCATATAGACAAACCCCTAGTAACGGTAAAAACAGAAGAATTAGCAGGTCATGCAATAGATAGAATGCGACAGTTTAATATTTCGCAAATGCCAGTTGAAGACACTAATGGTATTGTTGGTTCGGTTGATGAAAGTGATTTGTTTAGACTGTACTTTGAAGATAAAAATATAGCTGAAAAGCCTATAAAAGATATTATGAAAGCGCCATTTCCTATAGTGGCTAAGAATACTTCTGTTGAGCAAATCTCTAAATTGATTAACAGAGAAAATGAAGCTGTTTTAGTAGATTTAGGTAATGGAGATCATCATATTATAACCAAACACGATGTGATAAATGTAATCTAAAAATTTTAGTACTCATTATAAATTCTATCTAGCGTTTCGTTTTCAACATTGACAATAAAATCTATTAGCTGTTGCTGATTTTCTTTTGTTAGTTTTTCGAATAAAGTATTGCCTTCTTTGATGAGCTCGTAACCAATTTCTAACCCTTTAATTTCTTTTTGCGAATATAAATTAGGTTTGTTTTTCATCTTAGCAACTAAGAAAGTAACAATTTCAATGATTTTTTTTACTTGAGTTTTATCATGAAAAATTTGGAATAATGACTTGGTGCCATCTATAAATTGATCAATATCTTTTCGAGGTAATTTTTTAATAAAGGAGTAAATATCTCCTTCATTATAAGGAGGCTGTTTTTTAGATTTTATTGCCTGCTCAACAATTAGTTTTTCAAACTTATTAGCATCTCTAAAAGATTGCAGTGCTTTAATACCTGAGTTTAATATTTTTGGTAAATGCCTACCATGTTTAAATAGTAATCTGGTTGAATCTATTAAGATTTGCAATAATTTACCTGGACTTTTTATATAATTATCTAAGCTTTCAAAAGCATCGTTTAGCTCTTTCCTCTTTTCGAGGTCAGGATAAATATGTGTCAAAAAATAATTTCTAATGTCGGTTACCTGAGCTTGATCGATAGTGTCTGGAAGGTTATAATTGGTAACCAAGTTTTTATATTTATACCGATTTGAAAGAATTTCTCGGTATGCATTAATAATTCCGTCTAAGGCGTTTTTTTCTGACATTAAACTTTATCTAACTATTAGTTATACGTAATGCAAATATGGTCAATTGAGTAGATTTTAAAGAAAATTTAGTCAATTAAAATTTGTAATTTAACATCGTATTTATAATTAAATAAGACATAACTAACCAATATGAAATTCAAGGCACTTCTTTTAACTTGTTGTTTATTGACTCTAACTGCTCAAAGTCAAAAACTAAATAGAACTGAAAAAAAGATTTTAAAAACTGTTTCCGCTAATAATGCTGAAGCCATTGACTTTTTAAAAAAAGTGGTTAATATTAATAGTGGCACTATGAATCATAAAGGGGTTAAAAAAGTCGGGATGGTTTTTAAAGATGCATTTAGTGATTTAGGCTTTAAAACTACTTGGGTCGATCTTTCTGAGGTTAATCGTTCGGGTCACTTGTTTGCTGAAACTCAACCAAAGAAAACTAAAGGAAAGCGTGTTTTGTTAATAGGTCATTTAGATACTGTTTTTGAGGAAGACAGCCCTTTTCAAGAATTTAAAATGGTGAACGATAGTATTGCGCATGCTCCTGGAGGGAATGATATGAAAGGCGGTGATGTTATTATGTTATATGCTTTAAAAGCCTTAGCGGACAACGGATTATTAGAAAACGCACAAGTAATTGCTGCTTATACAGGGGATGAAGAAAGTACGGGTAAGCCACTAACTATTAGTAGAAAAGATTTGATTGATGCTGCAAAGCGTAGTGATATTGCCTTGGGTTTTGAAAATTCTACAGGTTTCAATAATGCCACAGTTGCAAGAAGAGGTTCTTCTGGTTGGAAAGTAGAAGTTACTGGTAAAAGAGCCCATTCATCAGGAATTTTTAATGAGCGCATTGGTGCGGGTGCTATTTTTGAAATGTCTAGAATTTTAAATGAATTTTATAAAAATGTTAGAGGAGAGAAATTGTTAACATTTAACCCTGGGCTTATTCTTGGAGGAACAAAATTGAATTTTGACGAAGCGCTTAGTAAAGGTGATGCCTTTGGTAAAAGTAATGTTGTTGCTCAAACTGCAGTTGTAGATGGCGGACTTCGCTTTATATCTGAAGAACAGAAGGAAAGAGCACGAACTAAAATGCGTGAAATAGTTGCTAATAATTTACCACAAACTTCTGCGAAAGTAAGTTTTATAGATAGTTATCCTGCCATGCAACCTACAGAAGGTAACAAAGCACTTTTAGAAGTGCTGAATCAGGTAAGTGTAGATTTAAAACAAGGTGGAGTTGAAGGCTACGATCCTGGAAAGAGGGGAGCAGCTGATGTTTCTTTTGTAGCGAAATATGTATCATGTTTAGATGGTTTGGGTACAATGGGTAATAGAGCACATACGCCAGAAGAAACTGTGAATCTTAACACTATCGAAGATTTAACAAAAAGAGCTGCTGTTTTAATTTATAGATTAATTAATCAATAAGTGTATCTAGAACCTTTATAAAAGTTTCTGGTTCTGGTCGAACCCTATAATTATCAGTTTGATCTAAGAATATTATTTTCCCTTCTTTATCGGTAATTATTACTGTTGGTAAAACGGTGTCAGAATCATAACCGAGTGTTTGAAAACCAAATGGTAATCCATTTTTATGAAATACCTCCAGTTCTTTAGCAACTTTACCTTTGGTATCAACAAGAAAATGAAAAGACACAAGGTTTTTCTTAGCCAATGACCTTGTATTTGAATGAGGCTGGGGGCTTATTAGAGCAACTTGAACGCCTCTTTTTTCTAATTCTCTATATTGTCCAGATATTTCTTTTATTTGTGCCATACAGAGTGGACACCAATTGCCACGATAAAAAAGGAAAATGGTTGGTGAGCCTATAAATGTTTCAGATGAAACCTTATTTTTATACACATCTTCTAATATAAAAGTAGGTAGAAGCTTATTTATTTTTAAAACAGTGTTTACCCTATTTCCTAGATTAGAATACCATTTTAGATAAATTATCCAACCAATAATTAAAATTGTAAAAAAGAGAAAGTTAATTATAGGGGTTTTTTCGATAAAACCGCCTAAAACTAGACTGATTAAAAACCCAGAAAATATTGTCGCCGTAAAACCTTTTAAAATAGGACTAGTTCTTGCTCTCGGTTTAATAAATAATCCTGCAAAGAAGGCTATAACAGTTAATGAAGCAATTAATTGACCCAAATATTTAAAGCTAAACCCTTTATTAAATAGAGATGCTCCTGAGGTAATGAAAACATAAACCGCAAATGCCGGAAAAAAGGATATAAAAAAAGATTTGGCAATATTCTGCATAAATTATTAGTAGTCAATTAGATACCTAAATTACAAAATTTATGTATTTTAACCTGAAAATACTATGAAAGAGAACTTTCTACATTACATCTGGCGGTTCAAATTATTCTCCTTATCGGAATTATCAACTTCGAATCATATGCCAATCGTTATTGATAATGTTGGTTCAAAAAATCTAAATTCTGGTCCAGACTTTTTTAATGCTCAAATTACTATCGATGATCAGAAATGGGCTGGCAATGTTGAAATACATGTAAAATCGTCTGATTGGTATGTGCATGGTCACGAAAAAGATATTAATTATGATACTATAATTTTACATGTCGTTTGGGAAAACGATGTGCCTATTTATAGAAAGGATAATACCTTGTTGCCAACTCTAGAATTAAAATCATTGGTAAAAAAAGATCTTCTCAATAATTACCAAAACTTATTTTCGAAAGAACCAAAATGGATTAACTGTCAGGATGATATTGCTAACGTAGATCATTTTTTGATTACTAATTGGCTGGAACGATTGTATTTAGAACGGCTAGAGCAAAAGTCTTTGATAATTGTAGAATTATTAGAAAAATCTAATTATGATTGGGAAGCTGTCTTATTTCAATTACTAGCAAAGAATTTTGGCTTAAAGGTGAATGGTGAAGCTTTCTTCGACTTAGCTAGAAGCTTTGAGTTTTCTGTATTGAGAAAAGAATGGAATGATCAGATAAGTCTAGAAGCACTGTTTTATGGTCAGTCTAAATTACTAGATAAAGAAATAGAAGATACGTATTATAAAAAACTAAAAACAGAGTATCATTATTTAGTAAAGAAGCATCAGTTAAAATCATTAACAACAATGGTGTTCAATTTTTTCGGCTAAGACCTAATAATTTTCCTACAATTCGATTATCGCAATTAGCAAGCTTATACAATAACAATCAAAGTTTGTTTTCTAGAGTGATTCAAATTAACACTATTGAAGATTATTACGATTTATTTTCAGTTACGGCTTCAACTTTTTGGGACACACATTACTCCTTCGATGCAACGTCGAAGAAAAGAGTCAAGCGGGTTTCAAGATCACTAATTGATTTGTTATTAATAAACACTATTATTCCTTTAAAATTTGTTTACCTAAAACATATTGGGAAATTAAATGATAATATTCTTTTTCAATTAGTTAAAAGTATTAAAGCCGAAAAGAATTCGATTATAGAAAAGTTTTCAAAGCTTAAAATAAAAGCTCCTTCCGCTTTAAAGTCACAGGCATTACTACAGCTAAAGGATCAATACTGCGATAGGCAAAATTGTCTAAAATGCAATATTGGTAATGGAATATTAAAGAAATAATAATATTTTGAATATTTTATTGATTTAAGTATGTATTTTTTTAAATAAAAATGTATATTCGTCAAATTTTTAACTTAATATTAACAAAAATTCAAAATTTAAAATGAAAAAAACGAATTTATTTACCAAGATTTTCTCCCTATTGATTTTATCTTGTTTAACAGTAATTGTCGCTTGTAACACAGATAGTACCTCTATCGAAACGGAAATTCCTAAAGATGCTTTAGCCAAACTTGAAAAGATGCATTTCGATGTGTCAAATGCGAAAGCAATGAATTTTATGGATGAAGATGGAATAGCAGTAGAAGACATGTTCTTTACTTTAGAACAGATTGATGAGATGACTCCATTTACAAAACAGTATAGAACAACTAATATTGTAAGAGTTAGAGGTGGTTCTAGAAATATTACTATGAGTGTAGATCCTGACCTAGGACAACTGGGGTCTGATGCTTTAGATGCAACTATTGCGATGTATAATGCTGAAAACTTAGATATAACTTTTAGTAGAGTTGCTTTTGGATTAAAAGGAAAAAGAAAAGCAAATATTGAAGTAACAGAATTCTATGAATTAGAATCTGGTGGGTTCATTACTTTGGGTAGAGCCGCTGGCTTCCCAACGAGAAAAGGTGATCCTGCAAAAGGATTTGGTATAAATAGTAGATGGTTTGAACTTTCAATTGCTCCAGATGTAGCAGAATTGGCAGGAACAATGGCTCATGAAGTTGGACACTGTATAGGTTTCCGTCATACTGACTATCAAACGAGAGAAAGCTGTGGGTCTAACGTAAATGAAGGTAGTGCAGGTGTTGGTGCAATTCATATTGCCGGAACTCCAACAGGGTCTGACACAAATTCATTAATGCAATCTTGTGGTCCAGCAATTACTTTTAATAATAATGATAGAACTGCTTTAAACGTTTTATACTAAAAAGCACTCTATATTTGAAATATTTTCATGAAAGCTGCCTTTTGGCAGCTTTTTTGTATATTTAAAATAACCGAAAATTGAAAAAGAATGAAAGCTATGAAGAATACTCTACTCTATAGCTATGTTTTGTTGTTACTATTTTCTTGTGCAAAAGATTTGAAAAAAGAAGCTCCTTTTGTAGAAAAAGTTGACTATAAGAAAGAATTACAAGCTTTTTTTAAAACAAATTTTAATGTTTTAGATAGTGCTCAAATTATTCAAAAAGTAGCTCTAGAAAACATAAGTGAAATCAATGATTTTTACAGAGAAGTATCTCATGAGCCTATTTGGATAAATGACTCGATTGAGTTAAGTAATAAAGGGTCAATTTTACTAAAAAAACTAGCTGATGCCAAAGAATATGGGCTATTTTCTGCGTTATATGCCACCGATCTATTGAATAAAATTAAAGGTGAATTATCTAGCGAAAAAAGTAAGAAAGAACGTTATAGAATTGCTTCAGAATTAGAGTTATTGCTTACTAACTCATATATGCTTTTTGGAAAACATTTAAATTATGGCTTTTTAGATACAATAGATTCTATTACTGTTTTACCTAGAAAACAATTTAAAATTGATCTTTCTGATCATATGATAGAGTCTCAGAAAAAGAATAATTTGATAGGGGGGCTTTTGGAGCTACAGCCTAAAGAAAAAGCCTATAAAGAATTGCAAGTGCAATTAAGTAATTTTCTAAAAAATTCTTCATTAAGTGATAAAAATATTAAAGTTGTAAACTTTAGAATAGATTCAATTAAGTCAATAAATCAGGCTAAAAAAGCACTGTTGCATCATAGATATTTAGACTCTATATCTAATGATTCGGTTTTTATGATTTCATTAAAAAAATTTCAAAAAGAACACGGTTTAAAAGCAGATGGCAAGATTGGTAATAACACAGCTAAGGCTTTATCAAAAAGCCCGTATCATTATTACCAAACCATGTCAGCAAATTTAGAACGCTGGCGTTGGAAAGAGAAACTACCAAAAGACTATTTATTTGCTAACATACCGGCATATCAGTTAGAAATTTATGAGAATAATATTCTTAGGTACAAACATAATACAGTAATTGGTAAGTATGAATCACAAACACCAGAGATTCGAGATTCTTTAAAGGTTATTGTAGCTTATCCGTATTGGTATGTTCCAAAAAAGATATCGTTAGAAGAAGTTCTAGTAAAGACGCAAAAAGATTCAACCTATTTTGAGCGAAATAATTTTGAAGTAATTACCTACAGAAAAGATTCTGTAGATTTCAATAGTTTAAACTGGGATGAAATAAATCAAGGGAAGTTTAATTACTTAGTCAGGCAAAAAGGTGGAGGTTCAAATTCTCTAGGATTGGTGAAATTTATTTTTCCGAATAAACACGCGATCTATTTACACGATACTCCTGCCAAAGGATTATTTTATAAAGAGAAAAGAGATTATAGTCATGGATGCGTTAGAGTGCATAATGCTATGAAATTAGCTGATTATATTTTAGAATATGACGAGAATGAAAGAACTATTGATAGCGTAAAACAATACATTAAGGGTAAAAAGGAAAAGACTATTAAATTAAATAAGAGATTGCCAGTTTTATTATATTACTTTACAGCTAAAGTAGATGAAGATGGTCAACTAATTTTCTATCAAGATGTTTATAATACTGATAAGCTAATTGTAGAACAAATGGAAAATATAAAAAATGAATACGCTAGTAGGCTAAACTAGACGTTTTGTAAAATGCTAATGTTGGCATTTACTAATTTAGATTTTGCTAAGTAGGTTTTTTGAGGGTAATAAATAAATAAACAACTACCTTTTTTTATTTTTTCAATGATTTCTAGATATCCTTCTTTTGGTAATGAAGGACATCCATAACTTCTACCTAATCGTCCTTGTTTTTTCACGAAGTCCTTACCAGCATAATCTGCAGCATGTATAACGATAGCACGTTTTCTAGCATTACTGTTAGAGTATTCTAATCCGTCTAAACGAAGAGAAAATCCATGCTTACCATTATAAGTTTCAGCGGTTTTATAAAAACCTAAACTACTTTGATGGCTGTTGATCTTGTTTGAGAATTTTTTTGCAAATTCTAAACCAGAATTTCTGCCATGTGCCACCAAGCTTTTATGAACTAGTTGCTGGTTCTCTGTATCAACAATAAAAAGGCGCTGTTCTTTAGACGATTTACTAAAATCAATAATAGTTAAATATTTCAAATTACTTAACTTATCGCCTTTCTGTAACTTCATAAATCCTTTCAACGCAAACTTAAAAACTTCAAAGTTAAGCTCATCTGTTTTAAGGTTATTGTAAAAAATAGATGTATGATCTTCAAAAGAGATTTCAGTTTTCACCTGTTTAGTTACAGGAATTTCCTTTGCTGGAATCTCTATCCAGGCATAAGTAGGTGATATTAATAAGAATATAACTGCTAAAAATAGTCCTTTACCTTTCATTCTACATAAGGTTTCAATCGATTCATAATTTCAAAAGGGAGTTTGTGTTTTGCACACAAAGACTAATAACAGTTTAATTTTTAATTTATTGCATTTAATTAATGAAAGCATAAAAAAAGGATAGTTTATTTACTACCCTTTTTAGTTTCTTGCTTTGCATATTTTTGCTTGTTAAGCTCATCTTGCAGTTCGCGTCGTAGTTTTTGCTCACGTTCTAAAGCACGTTGCCTGTGACTTTCGTACTCTTCTTCGATCTCAACTTTAGCTTTATTTGCATCGATAGTGATGGCATTACTTCGTTTAAATCTCCCTATAAAAATCGCCAGTAGAACAGATAATGCAGCAATAATTGACCATAGTAAAGTGTTATAGCCGGCTTTACTCATAGGTATCCCTACAAATTTAATACTATCTTTCTCTTGAGTTACAGAACTGAGATTTTCATTTGTTTTACCAAGATCTGTTTTTAAAGTCTCAATCTCATTTTTTTGAGTCGCAATTGTGGTATTAGCTTGAACAAATTTTGCTCTTGCATTTTTTAACGAGTCAACAACGTTTCCTTTAAATTTATAAAGGTCATTTACTTTAATGGTTTTATATCTTAATCCTGTTTTAGGATCAGTCCATCTAAATGACTTTTTAAACATATAATCAAATTGACTCTCTAAGGTACCTGAATTCAATGAAGCTTTAACTTCTTGAGTTTGGTCACTTTGAGCGCTTAAGGTTAATGAAATGAAAAGTAGGGTAAGAACTGAGATTATTAACTTAGCTCGCATCATTTAATTAAAATTTGGATTATTTTTCAGATGACAAAAGTAATTAATTCTAAATTAGATTACTATTATATTAAAAAAAGATTTTTAATATAGATTCTTATACTTTATAGGATTTAACTCATGCATTAAATTATAAATTCCTTCAAAAATATCCTCAATAGAAGGTTTAGAAAAGTAATCACCATCTGTTCCATAAGCGGTTCTGTGATCTTTAGCTGTTATAGTTATAGGTTGACTATCTAGATATTGATATCCTTTTTGTTTATTTAGTACTTGATCTAGCAAATATGCCGAAGCACCTCCAGGAACATCTTCATCCACTATAGCGAGTCTATTCGTTTTTTCTAAACTTTTAACGACATCATTATTAAGATCAAAAGGAAGTAAACTTTGAGCGTCAATAATTTCAATATCTATTTCAACCTGGGCTAGCTCTTTTGCCGCTTCTTCAACTAATTTCAAGGTAGAACCATAAGATATTACGGTAACATCAGCACCTTCTTTTATTGTTTCTACAACACCAATTGGGGTTCTAAATTCACCTAAATTAGTTGGCAGCCTTTCTTTTAAACGATATCCGTTAAGGTTTTCTACAATAAGGGCAGGTTCGTCACTTTCTAATAATGTATTGTAAAACCCTGCGGCTTTGGTCATATTTCTCGGTGTCAAAATATACATACCTCTTAAGAGATGAAGCACGGCTCCCATATGAGAACCTGCATGCCAAATACCTTCTAAGCGATGCCCTCTTGTTCGAACAATTAATGGTGCTTTTTGTTTTCCTAAAGTGCGATATCGTAAGGTTGCTAGATCATCACTTAAAATTTGTATTCCGTAAAGTAAATAATCTAAATATTGAATTTCGGCAATAGGTCTTAGGCCTCTCATGGCCATTCCGATACCTTGCCCCATAATTGTAGCTTCACGGATGCCTGTATCTGCCACTCTTAACTCGCCATGTTTTTCTTGTAACCCTTCTAAACCTTGATTTACATCACCAATATATCCAGCATCTTCACCAAAAATGACAATATCTTCGTTTTTATTGAGTAGTGTATCAAAATTATCTCTTAAAATAACTCTAGCGTCTACAGTTTCATCTGTATCGGTATATTTTGGTAATACTTCTTTAACCGCAGTTGCCTTATTTTCGTTTTCACTAAATAGATGTGTGCTATACTGCTCAAAACCTATGCGTAGGTAGTCTTGTATCCATCTTTGAAGTTGTTGCTTCTCTTCAAATTGCTCTTCTCTAAGGTAAATTAGAATTCTTCTTGCTATAGAAAGAACATCTTTTTTAGATGGTTCATTAATTGATTCTAATTGGTTCTTTAGTTTTGTTATAAAAACAGCATTTGAGCTTTTAGAATGAACACGATCTACTAGTTGTTTAAGTTCTTGTTGTTTATCTCTAATTGGCTTTAGATAAGCTGTCCAAGCTTCTCTTTTGGCTTGACTTACTTCTTTTTTTGCCGCTTTTTCTAAAGTAATAATTTCCTCTTCGTTTTCAAAAACACTAACAATCCATTCTCGCATTTTAGCATTGCAATCATGTTCTTTTTCCCATTGTAATCTTTCCGATGTTTTGTAACGTTCATGAGATCCAGAAGTAGAGTGACCTTGAGGTTGCGTTAATTCTTTTACATGTATGAGCACAGGAACATGTTCTTTTCTTGCTACATCTGAAGCTTGATTGTAAACATCTATTAATTTAGAGTAATCCCATCCGTTTACAACAAAGATTTCATAGCCAAGATTATTCTCGTCACGTTTAAATCCTTTTAATATTTCGGAAATATTTTCTTTGGTAGTTTGATATTTTGCTGGTACAGAAATTCCGTATTCATCATCCCATATGCTAATCACCATTGGCACTTGTAAAACACCAGCTGCATTAAAAGTTTCAAAGAATAAACCTTCAGAAGTACTGGCATTACCTATTGTACCCCATGCAATTTCATTACCATTGTCTGATAGTGTAGTTTTGTTTTTTAAGCCGTCTATATTTCTAAACATTTTTGAAGCTTGAGCCAAACCTAGTAAACGAGGCATTTGCCCAGCAGTAGGAGAAATATCCGCACTTACATTTTTTTGTTGCATTAAATTTTTCCAACTACCATCTTTGTTAATGGTATGCGTCATAAAGTGACCACCCATTTGCCTACCCGCAGATTGAGGGTCCGCTTTTATGTTAGTATGTGCATAGAGTCCAGCAAAAAATTGTCGAGGTGTTAATTCGCCAATAGCCATCATAAAAGTTTGATCTCTATAATAACCAGAACGCCAATCACCATTTTTAAAAGCTTTGGCCATTGCCAATTGAGGAACTTCTTTACCATCACCAAAAATTCCAAACTTAGCTTTGCCAGTTAAAACTTCACGTCTACCTAAAAGACTACATTCTCTACTAATTACAGCAGTTTTATAATCTTCTATGATTTCTCTTTTAAACTCTTCGTATGATAGCTTTTCTTGAGAATCAATTAATTTTTCTGACATGAATTTGGATTTTTAACAGTTTTGCAAAGGTAGCTTATTTATAAGAAAACTAAAAATAAAGCCTTAGAATTGAGAAATTGATAAATTATATAAAAAAACAGTTATTTTTTTATCAAAAATTCAAAATCTTTGTAAAATAATTAATTGATTTTCTGTCTTTTACTGAAAAATAATTGGATACTTAACTTTAGAAAAATCCTCTCTTAATAAAATTGTAAATTTTCCCAGGCTCTAAGGTGATTACAAATCTAATTTTAGTATCATAATTATCTAAAGAAGGCTCAAAACCTAAACTTGACTGTAATGGAAAGTATATTTCAAAAAAATCTTGTACAAGATTTAAACGGATACCACTGTCGTATTTAAATTGCACATCTTGATTTCTGTTTTTATAAAAACCTGCATCGGCATAGGCTTCAATCCACCTCCAAATACCAATGCTTCCGTTAGCTGTTACCATCCATTGATTTGCAAAGCTATTTTCAAACTGTGATTTAAAACCTCCTTCAGCAATAATAATTTGTTGGCTTAAAAAACCAGACTGCTCAGATCTTCCTAAATAATTATAATCAAATAAGTAATCTGAAGGTCTATCTAATGAAAAGCTAAAGAAGTCACCTTGTGTTTCATTATGTAAGAAGGTTCCGACAAATAAGCGTAGGTCATATTGTCTATTAGAATTTAAAAGCTTTCGATAACGAAAGTTAAATGAAACTCTACTAAAGTTCTTAGATAACTGAAAATCTGTTGAATAACCAATTCCTTTTATGATATCAGGTTTAAAAGCTCCAAATCGTAAGTTTAGCACATTGTAGCTATCAGATTCTAAATCTGGGGAATTAGGTTCGGTTTCTCGATCTACTAATACATATCTTGCAAAAAAAGATTTACTACCAACATCTCTCAAACTTTTTCTTTTAAACTCTATAGCTATAAAAGGTGTGAATCTAGTATATGAAAGCTCAGGAGCATATTGAAAAGTACTACCTCCAAAACCAATTCGATATCTGTACACTTGTGTTTTTTCAGGCAAAGTTTCATAAACCAAAGAAAAAGAGCCAGATAATTGATTACTTTTTAATCCATATGTTGGTGTAATCTTATATAACCACTTTTTCTTGAATAATGCTTCATTATATAGACGAGGACCAATTAATAAACCATCATAAAAATTATAATCTACAAAAACATTGTAGAATGCTTGATTGTAAAATGGGTTCTCTATGTCTTTAAAAAAACGAAGTTGAATGGGCTTGTTGAAGATTCCGTTTAAGTTTTTCCAGTTGTCTCTTAAGTTTAATTCAGGATATTGGTAATCATAATTTAAGGCGAGTTTTGTATAGTCTCCTTTAGCAATTTTAATAATGCTTGTAGTATCGATTGGTTCTAGCCATTTTTTAAAAACTGTTTCTTTGTCTTTGACTCCATAGAGCGCAATTGGAGCTGAAAAATTTCGCTTATTCTTGATTGTAATTTCAATTGAATCCGCTGACTTTTTCACTTTAGAAATGGTATAGTCTATTTTCTTTTTAGAATTAATATAATCACCAAAAAACCAACTTAAATTCTTAGAGGTTTTAGCTGTTAAGAGTTCTTTAAAAGTAATACTTGGAGTTTCTCTTAATAGATTTTCTTGATAATATTTTTTAATACTTTTTTGAACAATATTATTTTGTAAATACTCATCTAAATAGCGTAATCCAATACCAGCTTTATATTTGTTTACAATTTTTCTATTAAAATTTGATAGAGAATCCTGGCTTGTTGTTAAAGCCTGATCAAAGTTTTTACGAGCTGAAAATTGGTATACAAAAGGATATTTTTCGTTAAAATCTAGTTTTGCAATATTATAACTTCTTACGCCCCATATTTTAGAAATATTACCCATGGCTTTAATTTCTGGATAATATTTTTCAACGTATTGCATCATCAAATAAGTTTGTATACCGTCTAGTAACCAAACATCTTTTCGTCTATTAACAAGTAAAGTGTTCTCTAGATATTTTCTAGTTAATACTTTAAACATTTTAATATCCCATTCAAATACACCTGTAAATGGATTGAATATTTTCGGCAATTGATTTAACCCATAAATAGGATTTTTTTCGTAAGAGATTTTATTGATAAATAGTTTTTTATGTGGGTATTTACCTAAATGCTCTTTAATGAAAAGTAATTGGCGATTAAGAACATCTCTCTTAATAGTATCTTGTAATAAAGTTCCATTAAGATTGGTGATAACATCAAGATCGTCTGTTTTGAATTTTTTAAAATCGTTTAAAATGGAAATATTAAGCTCAGGATTCACACGATTTTTACCTTTTAACGTGTGGATTGTGAGTGGAGGCGAAGCAGTTTTTACTTGGTCCAAATCTGTATTTAATATAATGCCTTCAAATAATTTTAAGTTAATAGCATAATCGGTTGGATGCATATACAGATCATCCATATTTAAATTGCTCATTAACTGCCATTGCCCATTAAATACAACTGGCACAATGTGCCAATGTCTTAAGTTAAACGTATTATTTTTAACACCATATTTTGTAAAACCATCGCTAGGTATTTTTATGGTATATTTGATTTTTATTTCAATTGAATCATGGGCTTTTAATTTTTCATTCAATGCTACTATTATAATATCTTTTGAATGTTCTGGAATAAACCATTTAAGAGGTAGAGCATCGCCTGTAAACTCTTTAATACGTGTATTACCTCTATCTTTACGTTTGGCAAAATATAAGCTTTTGTCGTAGTCTTCTACAAGACGTTTGGCCAATGGAGATTTTCTACCGGTATAGCTATTAGGCCAGTTCAGTAAATAAATAGTATCGAGAGAGACATTACTTTTATTAAAATAAATGATGTCTTGTGCTATTTCTAATTCATGCGTTTTTATTTTTAAAAAAGCATCTATTTTTATCTGATCATTTTGTGTAAATGATTTCAAATAAAAAAATATAAAAAATAATATGATGAACCTTATTCTAATCAATAGCTTTTATAAATTTCAAATGGCTTGGTTTAGAAGAATTATTAATGGCTAAGTAATAGATGCCACTTGTTAGATTAGTTGCATCTAAAGTTATATCATTACTAATCATTGAATTGGTGATACTAATAATTTTTATTTTCTGACCTAAACTATTATAAATAATCAACTTTTCGCCTAACAGTTTGACATCTATTCTTAAAGAAAGTTTATTTTTAATAATATTTCCTTCCGTGAATCGGATGAAATTAGTCAATAAATCTTCATTTTCAACACTAAGTACTTTATCTGTTTGCAATTCTAATATAACAGGTAAATGATCACTCATATTGTACAATGCATTTCTGATAGATTGTGAGTATTTACCAGAGCAACTACTATTGTTAATATTGCCATTATAACAATTACCATTATTCCCAAAAGCTGTGTAAGATTGATCTACATACCTCAAAGATTCATTACCAAGTAGATTTTCTGAAATCATAATAAAATCGAAACGATCGTCTAACCCTCCACCAGCTCCGAATCCACCAAAAGAGCTTGAAGATGTTCTAGTTGATTGCGTATGAATATCGGCAAAAGAAGAATTAGTGTGCCAATTCCCAGGCCTATTTATCGGATCTTTAAGTAGAATAAAATTTGTTGGGTCAATAATTTCTTGGTAACCAGGTTCATTTGAAGTATAAAAATTAAAATCGCCAGCAAACAATACAAAATGATCTTTAGGTACTTGTGCTAAAGCCGTTGTAAAATCGAGTACCATATTTAAACGCAGTTGTTCGTTGCTAGATCCTTGACTTGCCTTTAAATGTGTAACAAACGTATCTATATAAATTGGGTTTGTTTCCGCATCAGGGGTAAGTAATTTAAAAATATAATGGTTTATATCTCGTACAGAAGTAATAACTTCAGATTGACTTTCTAAAGAGAGTTTTTTTGAATTATAAAAAACCAATTGTTGTAAGTCGGCACCACTTGATTGATTGTCTACAAATTTGGCCATTTCATAATTTTCGTCAATGGTTTTTAGTGAGTTGTTTAGTATTGTTAGGGCTCCAATATTTGATTGTAATTCACAAACCAAGAAAATATCTGGTATGGTTTCATCAATAATAGTTTTTAAAATTTGATCGCGATCTGATGGTGGAGCTTCAGGATACTGTAACAAGTTATAGAACATTACTTTTATGTTCTCTTGCGAATAAACAGCTGTATAAAGAAAAACCATCAAAATGATGGTTAATTTTTTCTTGAAACTCATTAGAAAATTTTGCTATTAGAAGTTTGGCTTTAAACTATATTTAGCATAGAATCTATTAAAATGCTCAACAGTTTCATCGGCTGTGTCAACAACTCTAAATAAATTTAAATCTTCTGGACTGACATTAGCATATTTGTCTATTAACACATTTTTTATCCAATCTAAAATACCACTCCAGAACTCTTTCCCAACTAGAATAATCGGAAAACGTCCAATTTTTTTAGTTTGAATAAGCGTCATTGCTTCAAATAATTCATCTAATGTGCCAAAACCACCTGGCATTACTACAAAGCCTTGGGAGTATTTTACAAACATTACTTTACGAACAAAAAAGTAATCAAACTCTAAATTTTTATCTCTATCAATCCATGGATTATCATGTTGTTCAAAAGGTAATTCTATATTTAAACCTACTGAAGTACCTTTACCTCTATGTGCACCTTTATTACCTGCTTCCATAATACCTGGTCCACCTCCAGTGATAACCCCAAATCCATTTTGAGTAAGTTTATAAGCAATTTCTTCAGCAAGTTTGTAATATTCGTGATCTGGTTTTGTTCTGGCTGATCCAAAAATAGAAACACAAGGTCCTATTTTACTTAGTTTTTCGTAACCATCTACAAACTCAGACATAATCTTAAAGATTGCCCATGAGTCGTTCGTCTTTATTTCATTCCAAGTTTTTTGTTGAAGTTTGTCTAAAATTTTTCGTTCCTCTTTGTTATTCGTTGCATTCGTCATTTCTTCTTTTTTTAATGTTAAACAACCGACTAATTTAGTTCTTTTTTAAGAAATTTGGCTGTATAGCTCTTTTTATTCTTTATGATTTCCTCTGGAGTGCCTGTACATAAAACTTCGCCGCCGTTTTTTCCACCTTCTGGACCGATATCAATTATGTGATCGGTTAACTTAATAACATCTAGATTGTGTTCTATAATAAGAACAGTGTTTCCTTTATCAGTTAATTTATTAAGTACTTCCATTAACACTCTTATATCTTCAAAATGTAAACCCGTAGTTGGCTCATCAAGAATATAAAAAGTGTTTCCTGTATCTTTTTTAGATAATTCGGCTGCTAATTTTATACGCTGCGCTTCTCCTCCCGAAAGGGTAGTAGATTGCTGTCCTAATGTAATATAGCCCAGCCCTACATCTTGTATTGTTTTTAGTTTTCTGTAGATTTTTGGTATATGCTCAAAGAAAGCAACACTTTCATTAATGGTCATGTTTAAGACATCAGAAATTGATTTTCCTTTATATCGAATCTCTAATGTTTCTCTATTAAAGCGTTTTCCTTGACACGTTTCACATTCTACATAAACATCAGGTAAAAAGTTCATTTCAATTACGCGTACACCACCACCTTCACAGGTTTCACACCTTCCTGTTTTTACATTAAACGAAAATCGCCCTGGTTTATAACCACGAATCATTGCTTCTGGAGTTTTAGAAAATAGATTTCGTATTTCGCTAAAAACACCGGTATAAGTTGCTGGGTTTGAACGTGGCGTTCTGCCTATTGGAGATTGATTTATCTCTATGATTTTATCAATATGTTCTAATCCTTTAATTGTTTTATATGGTAATGGCTTTTTTACCGATTTGTAAATATGTTGATTTAGAATTGGATATAATGTTTCATTTATTAGGGTAGATTTTCCGCTGCCAGAAACTCCGGTAACGCAAATCATTTTCCCTAAAGGAAACTTTGCAGTTACATCTTTAAGATTATTTCCAGCTGCTCCAGTGAGCATTATATTTTTACCGTTTCCGTTTCTTCTTTTTTTAGGAACTTCAATTTCTAATTTCCCGTTTAGATAATTGGCAGTTAATGTATCACTAGATAGCAATTCTTTAGATGTACCATTGCTGATTATTTCACCACCATGTCTACCAGCTTTGGGACCAATATCAATTACAAAATCAGCATGTTCGATCATGTCTTTATCATGTTCAACAACTAAAACAGAATTTCCAATGTCTCGTAACTTCTGAAGCGAATCAATTAATTTTTGGTTATCGCGCTGATGTAAGCCTATGCTTGGTTCGTCTAAAATATATAAGACACCAACTAATTGAGAACCTATTTGTGTTGCCAGACGAATTCGTTGAGCTTCACCTCCAGAAAGCGTTTTAGAACTTCTATTTAATGTTAAATAATCTAATCCAACATCCAACAAAAACTGAATTCTAGATTGTATTTCTTTTAAAATTTCTGAAGCTATATGTAATTGTTTTTCAGATAGTTTTTCCTTAATAGTTGCAAACCAATTAGCTAGCTGAATAATATCCATGCTCACCATATCTGCAATATTATGACCGTCAATTTTAAAGTTTAAAGCTTCTTTTCTTAGACGAGCACCATTACATTCAGAACAGATGTTTTCATCCATAAATTCTTTGGCCCAACGTTTAATAGATGTTGACTCTGTATTATGATATTGATTTGAAATAAAGTTTATAATTCCTTCAAAATCTATTTCATAATTTCTGGTAATACCAACATCTTTTGAAATTACATCAAACTTTTCATTACCTCCATAAAGAATTATATCTAATGCTTCCTTTTTTATATTTTCTATTGGCGTAGTCATGTTGAATTTATAGCGTTCAGCAATAGTTTCAATTTGTTTAAAAATCCATGAGCTTTTATAATCACCCAAAGGAGCGATACCGCCATTTAAAATAGTGTTCGTTTTATTTGGAATTATTTTATCAATATTCACTTCATTAACTTTCCCTAAACCATTACAGTTAAGACAAGCTCCTTTGGGAGAATTGAAGGAAAAGGTATTGGGTTCAGGTAATGGATATGAAATTCCACTTGAAGGACACATTAAATTTCTACTAAAATAACGCGCCTTTTGTGTATCAGGGTCTAGAACTAATAATACTCCATCACCGTGATACATGGCAGTTTTGATGGTTTCATTTAATCGTTTTTCAGAAGAATTATCAATTTTTAACCGATCAATTACAATTTCTATATCATGCGTTTTATAACGATCTAAACGCATGCCTTTTTCTATTTCTCGTAATTCTCCATCTACTCTAACGCGTAAAAATCCCTGTTTAGATATTTGCTCGAAAAGTTCACGATAATGCCCTTTTCTAGATTTGATAACAGGAGCAAGAATAATGACCTTTTTCTCATCAAAATCTTTTAAAATCAATTCTTGAATTTGCTCATCAGAATAGCTAATCATTTTTTCACCTGTATTGTATGAAAAAGCATCAGCAGCGCGAGCAAAAAGCAATCTTAAAAAATCATAAATTTCCGTGATTGTACCAACTGTAGATCTTGGGTTTTTACTTGTTGTCTTTTGTTCAATAGCGATTACAGGAGATAGTCCATCAATTTTATCGACATCTGGGCGTTCTAATCCACCTAAAAATTGCCTTGCGTAGGCCGAAAAAGTTTCAATATAGCGGCGTTGACCTTCAGCATAAATTGTGTCAAAAGCTAACGAAGATTTTCCACTTCCGCTTAGCCCCGTTATTACTACTAATTTTTCTCGTGGTATTTTTACATCAATGTTTTTTAGATTGTGAACTCTAGCTCCTTGTACCTCAATATATTCCTGCGCGGCGATCATAAATTCATTAAAAAATTGACAAACCACAAAGGTAGAGAATTGCTATGAAAATTTGATTATAAACAACAAAGTATTATTTTAATATTTGGTTAACTTGCACAATAATTTTTAAGTAGTGAAAGTAATTCATTAAGTAGTGAAAGTAATTCATTCTATACGTCATTTTTTTGAACAAAGAGGCTTCGATGTTTCCTCAAGATTTGCTGATAAATTAGGGATGAGAGTTACTAACGTTCGTTTGTTTTTTATTTATATTTCTTTTGTTACTTTAGGTTTTTGGTTTGGTATCTACCTTACCCTGGCTTTTTTGTTAAAGCTAAAAGATATGATTTATACAAAAAGAAGCTCAGTGTTCGATTTATAATTATATGAATGTTTTTCAATCGAAATTATATAAAGCAATAATATTATTTATCGTAGTAATTGTTGTTGGTGTTGCTGGTTATATGTATCTGTCTAGCGATACGTTTATCAATGCCTTATATATGACAGTTATTACTATAACCACAGTCGGTTTTGGCGAGGTACATCCCCTAAGTGAGGAGGAACGATTATTTACAATTTTCTTAATTTTAATGAGTGTTATTACACTTGGATATGTAGCTTCTGTTTTAACAGAATATATTGCTAGTGGTGAGTTATTTCAAAAACTAAAATTTAAAAAAGTGCAAAAGAAGATTCAGAAATTAAATGATCATGCTGTCGTGTGTGGCTATGGGCGTAATGGAAAACAGGCAGTAACAAAGCTCAAAAAATTTGATAAACCATTAGTTATTATTGAAAATAATGAAGATCTCATTGCCGAAATAGAAGCAAAACAATTGTTATATATTAAAGGAGATGCTACTAAAGATGATATTTTAGAGAAGGCGGGTATAAAACAAGCAAAAAGCCTCATTTCAACTTTACCCTCAGATGCAGATAATTTATATGTGGTCTTATCTTCAAGACAATTAAATAAAGATTTAACAATTGTAAGTAGAGCTTCAAATGATTCTTCAGACTCTAAGCTTCGAATAGCTGGCGCAAATAATGTAATTATGCCAGATAAGTTAGGTGGAGACCATATGGCATCATTATTAGTCACTCCAGATATTATTGAGTTCGTAGATATGCTAACAGTAGACGCTCATGATTCTACTTGTTTAAAAGAAATTGCTACCGAAGAATTGCCTAGCGAATATAAATTAAAATCTATTCGAGATCTCGATTTTAGAAAGCAAACGGGTTGTACTATTATAGGATTTAAAACACCTCAGAATGAATACATTGTAAATCCAGAGTCAGATACACAGTTGGTGCCAGATTCTAAGCTTATTGTTCTTGGTAGAGCTGAGCAAATTGCAAAACTCAATACCATATTATAATGTCAAAGATTGTTGTAACCGGCAGTAATGGTTTATTGGGGCAAACGCTTGTTAATTTATTGAGTAAATATAATTTTGAAATTTTTGCGTTTTCACGAGGAGATAATAGAAATATAACTACTGAAAACTATACATATTATAATGTAGATCTAACAGACTTTTCCGAAGTAAAGACAATTTTAAAAAGAGTTGAGCCAGATTTTATTGTTAATACTGCAGCAATGACGCATGTTGATGTATGTGAAGATAATAAAGAGGCTTGTGATATTATAAATGTAGAGCTTGTTAAGCAGTTGGAGGTAATTTGCAAAAAAATTAATGCACACCTTATACATATATCTACAGATTTTATTTTTGATGGTAAAGATGGACCTTATCGGGAAGATGATGTGCCAAATCCGTTGAACTATTACGGTTTATCAAAATTAAAATCAGAAGAAGTGCTTACCAGTTCAACAATCGATTATACTATACTAAGAACAATTCTTGTATACGGCTATGTAAAAGGAATGAGCCGTAATAATATTGTATTATGGATTCGAGATACCGTTTCAGAAAAAAAAGAAGTGACTATTATTGATGATCAATTTCGCATGCCAACTTTAGTCGATGATTTAGCATATGCTTGTTTATTAGCAATACAAAAGAAAGCAATAGGTATATATAATGTATCAAGTAATCAGTTGTTGAGTATATACGATATTGCTATTGAAGTTGCTGATGCTTATGGTTTGGATAAAAATTATATAAAAAAAGTGTCTACTAAAGAGTTAAATCAGCGTGCTCCTCGACCTGTAAAGACAGGATTCGATCTCACAAGGTCTCATAAGCTACTAGACTTCCCACTATTTTCATTTAAAGAGCGGTTGCAATACTTTAAAAATCAATTAGATGCAAACTAATTAAGATTTTAATTTAACTTGTTAATAACTTTCATTTCAAAAAACTTTGGTAAAGTACATTTTTGATGTAAATTTGCAGCTCCTTTTTTCGAAAACGATAAGGTGTGTTCATTGAGTAAA